>NZ_CP178462.1:0-4690 GCF_047275885.1 Anabaena azotica SJ-1 | reverse complement strand
TCTTGCAATATCTTTTTCTGATAGTCGCAGTTTGACTAGAGATGCCAAGAGGACACCCGCCGTTTCGCTGGGCGGGTGTGTTGGCGGTTAGATTTAAATTACCTAAGCTGTTAGCAAAAATTCATTAAAACAGTCTGAAAATTATTTCTTATTAATCTGTAACTCTACTAAAGGTTTAATTTTAATCTTAATTTCTCCAGAATAATCAGACACAACTGCATAATAGGTAAAAATAAAAGTCGAAAAAGTAGATAAGAAAAATAACCAAATAAAATTAGTTTTATTCATAATAATTTTGTTTATATTGATTTGACATGAGAAGTAATTTCTCATGTCACAAATATAAACAAAACAAACTGGTATTCAGTAGGCATTATTTTGGGAATCTATCCAATTTTTAAGAGCCTGAAGTTTCTCAGGAGATGTCTTATCATCAGGAACGTAACGTAATTTTGTCTTTTCCCCAACAGTTACCCAAGAAATACCATCAGGATCTAACTCTTTTAATAAATCAAAAAATATGTTAGGACGATCTTTGTAATAACTTTTCTTGATTTTCACAAAAGCATCATCTTCTTTAAACCTTCTGGAAAGTTCAATAGATGTTAAAGAACGGATTTTAAAATTATTTTCTAAATCTAATAATCCTAATTGAGTAGATTTTTTAGACTTAGTATCTAATTCATTATCAATACTAATTGAATTAGTAACTATTTCTTTTCTCTCTAAATTATCAATTTTATTTGATTGAGTTTCTAAATCTAATTTGTATTTTTCTATCTGCTCAATCAATAATTTATTTGCAAGTTCTAAATCATACAACCTTAACTGTAAATCTTGAATCTTTGAATTAGAATCTAAATCAATATTCTCACCAGCATCTAGCTTGTGAGCAATTTCTAAAACTGCATCTCTAATATTTTTAGGAACGCGAATTAATACAGTATCTTCAAACTTTGCTCCAGATACCCATGTTGATTTACGCCCAGCACCTTTACGTTGTCCACCACGTATCATAACTACACCTTAGAATTAGTTACTAATTCATAGTAGCATGGATTTTGATTTAGTTACAATATCTAAAGTCCAGTAGAATTAGATATATCAGAAATATCAAATTCTTGTTCAAATTGAAGCGAAAGAGTTTCACCATATACAGGATGAACAATGTCCAACTTATTCTTAAAATCGTTATAATTTTTACTTAGCTTCATGATGGTTATAACAGATGCTAGATGTTCTCTAAGCTTTGGATGTCCAACATCAGACGTTAGTTTTCTATGTAAATGATATTTTCTTTTCCCAGAAGATAACTTAGGTATAGAGTTTCGTAATTCCTCTAATACGCCAGGGGCAAGTCGCTTATAAATAATATCATTTGTTAAATAACCAAAATAAGATGGGCGTTTAACAGTATCAGTTGGATAATTTAAGCCTCTAAGCCTAAAAAGATGCTCATAAAATTCATCAGGGAAAGTTTTAATCCAAGGCTGTAACTCTTTTGCAATAAAAGATTCTAATATTTTTACAAGTGCATCTGAAGCTCTATCTTTTTGGTATCCAGTTACTTCATCAACTAAAGCAATTATGCCTGTATGAGCTAAAGCTCTCATTAACAATTTTGCTTTTCTTGCTATTTCTTGTTGAGTTTCTCCAAGCTTAATAGTCCCTTTATCATGTGCTTCTTGAGCATCTATCCAAACATCACAAACTCTAGGAATTATCTCAGCCAATATCCCATTAGCTATAGCCCCTCCCTTTGTCCGGTATCTTACAGTTATGTGGTGCAGGTCATTAAAATGTTTACGAACAAAGGGTTCTAGCTGTTTAGAACTCAAAAAACTAGGAATAGGTGCAGATCCATCAACAGTAGTCTTATTAGAAGAATTTTTCCCTGAATAGTACATACCCATAACAGACATAAAATCGCCTTGAGTAAGTATTCTTGTACCATCACTAAGAACAGAACAAGGAAAAATTAATTCTCCAATAGGTAAATCTCCTGTATAAGAAGCTTTAGGTATTTTATTGTTAGCATCTTTAGCCATATTCCAATATCTTTGATTTAGTTACTAATTAATTACAACCATCATAGAAATAGTAACTTAATCAATCAACAAGCATTCTGATTAAGTTACTATTTCATTTATTTATCTAGCCGAAAACACATATTACATAAATAACATAAGTATCCTTAGTAATATGTGAATACGCAATGAATCAGATATAGTTACTAATTCATTCCATTAATCTATACTTAGCTTCTTTACGTTTCCAATTAAACATTAAACGCCCCTGCTCCTCAGACACTTCTGTTTCATCGTGTCCAATTAAATCTTGTGGTTCTTCCTCTAACTCCCGAAAGTAGTCCTTCAATATCCCACCAATAGAAATGGCCTTCGTATTTGCAATCTGACGGGTATACTCCAAAAACCATTCCTTATCCTGTACACTCCCATCACCTATCAAATTAGATGGCTTAGTCTGATACTTAATCACCTCAGCAATCAACGCCACTAAAGACCCTTTAGGTTTGAGCGCCTGGACATCTAAAACAGGCTTATAATCAACCCTCAAAGATTTTTGCCATAACTCACACCATTTATCCTGAGATAAATAGCTACGCCCAAAGTAACTACTTTTGACAACTAGCAAACAGTGAAAGTGTGGGTGGGCATCGCCCCGGCGACCTTTAGTAACCTCAACTGATTTCACCCATCCCTCCCCAGGAAAATCCTTGAGGCGTGACAACCTTGTAAAAGCTTTATTCATCCAGTCTATTGTTTGTCTAAGCTCACATATCTCACAGTTCTTAACAGTCAATGTCAGGAACAGAAATCTGTAGCATGGATAATCTTCTAAAAACTTGGGCAACGCCTTATAAGCACGAGCTTTGTACCTCAAACTTTTACGCCAACTACAAATCATGCACGTCCTAACATGGCAAAATCTCGCGCTTGCTAACTTTAGTCGTAATTCACCGCTATCAGTTGGTCTAAGGGCAAATTCCAAAAACTCAGCACAGAAATGGATGCGATCGCTGTAATTATCAAATTCTGTCCCTTTATAACGGAATTCTATACGGTCAGACTCAAATCTGTGGATATCCCAAGGCTTATCCTTCTCTGACAAATCAGATAGCGCAGGAGATATTGAATCACCTGACTTTTTAGATATAATGGGAGACAACAAGATTTCATCCGATGACCTATAATCGGACATGGAGATGAATCCCCTATATTTGGTTGTGAGTGGTATCCAATCATTATAGGGGATTTGTCATATATTTATCCATCTTATTGCATCAAACCCTTACTCTTCATAGTGTTGAGTCACATTTGGCGATGCAATAAGATGCCATATTAAGATTCAAGTGAAGGCGGAAAAGCCAAAAACCATAACAGCCAAAGAGGGTGATAGATTATGAAAATCCTCTTTTGGCTAGTTTTTTGGTTCTTTTTTATGCCTCAAGCAAATAATTTTTTTATTGAAAACTGGGATTATATTGCAAACAACCCGTCAGTAACATTTGGTATCTTCTTTTTTTGCTTGCTTATATCAACTACATTCTGCTATTTTGTATTTAAAAGAGAAATTGATACACTTAATGAAAGATTAAAAGCTAAAGATGATGATTTAAAAAGAAAAGATGATGATATAACAAGGCTTGAAAAAATATTAAAAGGTAAAGATGATGAAATACATCAATTAAAAAATAGGACTGATAACACACAAACAAAAGTAACGGAAACACCAAAAAGTAAAACAATCAAAGAACTTTCTAATAAAGAAATAGCAGGAATAACAATAAATATAGTTAAAGAAATACAACAGTCTATACAACAGTGGGAAAATTACAACGAAAAAAATAATCCAACAGAAACAGAAAAACAAATGTTACTAATGAATGAATATTTCTCTAAATACTTAGACAATACAATTGCTCTAAAACGTGAAATATCCGCAAGAATATACCCAGACACAACAGAAATAATAGAAGGATTTTATATTGGAGCATCTAAAAAAGATTTAATATTAACAGTTTGCAACGATTTAATAAATCTAGCAAATAAAGTTAATACCAAAAAATAAACTTAAAAATGCAACTACCAGAACCCTATTTATCACCAAACAGATGGATCGCACAAATTGAGAAAGATACAGTAATCATCAACCCCATGTATCATGGCAGAGGAAAATACGTAGTTATCTGTTGGAATCCATTAGGAATTAAATCAGATAGATTCCACTCATTTAACACCCCAGGAGATGCCCAACAATGGATTAAAAGTTTAGAACAGAACATACAACATGTAGAAACTGAACATGGAAAAGCCACAGTATTTATTTGCGCTGATGGTGAATACTGGCAAGCAATAAAAGATGAAGGTATACCAACATACAGCAAGCTATACCAAGTTATCAATATGGAACACGCTGTAGCAATGGTGAAATGTACTCTGGAATCATTAACAAATAAAGAATCTATTTTCTAATTAGTCGTGATGCCCCTATGAGTGCGCGAGAGGGGAAACCCCTCTCAGGACTCTCCCCCATGCCTGTTTTTGACTGACTGCTAATTGAGCAGTCGTTTAGCCCCTGGATTGATTGGAGCAGTCAGTCACCGCTACGCTAAAACAGGCTCAAAAATCTTTGCTCATATAGAAAAAGATATTGTAAAAGGTTAACC
>NZ_CP178461.1:0-8765 GCF_047275885.1 Anabaena azotica SJ-1 | reverse complement strand
TTTGATATGAATAGAATTATTTATCCTAAAAATAACGATTATAGAATTACAGGTGAAAACAGTGTTTTCATAAGTAAAGACGGTAATCTCACGTTTAAACCTTTACAGGTAAATCCAAATAATAAACAACCTTTAATTGATAAATGGTTAATAGTTTATCAAAATGAAAAACCCTGTCTTGTAAGTGTTTCAAATGGAAAATATAAATTTTATAATAATGCACGTTCTCAAAAAGTGATTAACATTTACGCAATGAAACATCTACAGAATCAATTTCCTAATGTAGATGTTTTACATAAAACCTCTTTTGATGTTTATGGTAAAGAACGCAAAGGATTATATGAATTTGAAGTAAAAAGTTTTTATGATAACGGTACTTTTCACGCTACCGCTAATTATTCTTTATCTCAGAATGGTAATACCCGATATGCTATGCGTTCTTATCAGAAGCATGAACATAATAAATTGATTAAATCTAATGAGAACATTTCTATAGTCGGTACGGATTACAATCCGTCAAGAGAATTTTTAGAAAATTTAAAAAAACCTTATAATTTACAACGAAGTAATGTATTTGTAAGACGCAAAATATTAAAATTAGGCGACTACAAAAAGAATTATAAAAAGTGGAGGGAAACAGATATCTTTCCTGGTATGACTGTTGAAAACTCTTCTCTACTAAGAGAATTTTCTTTAACCCAATTTACTTATCAGTCATGGACACAATACGATTCGTGGCGCAAAGAGTACCAAAAATTAATAAAAAAATATGGTCAGAGTTATGAAATGTTTTTTATCAATTTAGACGGTACTCTTGATTACCAAGCAATGATAGAAAATATCTATTTAAAAATTAGAAATGGTAATAACTCATTTTTTGACGGTACGGACAAGCGTAAAAATCATATTTACAGACTTTATCAATCGCATCCACAGATAGATTTACTTTTAGAATCTAACGAACATTTATTTGGAATATATCTCTCAAATAATGAAGAATTACCAGAGGATACAGAACAATTTTATGGAGACGACCATGAGTAACAGCGATAAAAAACAGAACGTTTGTACTTGTAGACAAGTAAAACATGGTAAAACAACCGTCTGGATATTGTGCGATAGCTGTAAGAAAAGATGATTGTACATACAATCTTTACTATATTGACTTTATGCTATTTAAGTGTTACACTTTAATAGTGAACTATAGAACCTTGATTTATGGACGTTTTAGAATCAAACCAGGATAATATCCCAACCCCCAAAAGACTTCGGGGAAGACCTAAAGGAACACCAGGAGGAGGCAGGTACAATACAACTACTAAACCTGTGAGAGTACCTGTAGAGTTAGCACCTAAGATAGTTAAAATAATTGAACTTTACCAAACCATAGAAAATCTTAAATCAGATTGGGAGGAGAGGATAGAAACCGCCGCACAATCATCAAAAAATCGTAAACCTTCACCAAGGTACGATAAAGCTATTCAACTATTACAGGAATTAGAAGATTTACTCTAAAAAAGGACAGTGAAATGAGATTAACTTATAACAATGTTGCCGAATTTGCTAAAAATGCCAACCTACAACTCTACAAACGATATGGATTGTATCACCTTGAATATAATTATCCTTTTTCACAAAATAAGGATGGTACTATAAATCTAAGAACAAGGTCATTGCAACTAAAATATTTAAAAGATATTTTTTTTCGCTATTAGAAACGGTCTTTTGTGTGACTATCAAAAAACATCTGTTTCAAGAAAAAAAACAATTTTCTATAGACGTAAAAGGTTTTTACGCTATTTAACTAGTAAATAATAGGTAATCAGTTTTGTAGGCGATAGTAGGGTGAAACTATCGCTTATTTTTTTTCTAAAATTGACAAGCGATAGTTTATTAAAGTCAATTCCCCTTTGATTTTGTCTAACTGACTTCCTATCTGAAAACCGCCACTGATTAAGAAAAAAGTTGCTTGCGTCACAGGGACTATTACCGCAAGCCAGAATATAATTTTATCAGTCGTTTTAACTTGTTGCACTAATCATATTCCTCCAATCTGGTTTACTGTTTTTCGCCCCTTTTGAAAAGAAGTTCCCGTATCTTGGAAAAACTTCCTGTACAGTGATTCTATCGCTAACAATTCCACAGGGGCGGCGATTTACTAGAGTTAGCATATCAGGGTTTATGTGTACCTGTATAGCGTCTAAAATCTTGTTGCAATTACTCTCATCTTTGGCGTTAACGGTAATTTTTGAATTGTCGTTTAATGTCATAATCATTTCAAAATTACCTTTTTCATACGATGGTAGTGATAGTTCTGTACCTTCTGGTGAATTCCAGTGAGGTACATTAATCACATATTTGGCACTATCAAAACTGCCATCGGATTTTTTAACCGCAAAATGTAAAACCATTTGAGGTCTTTGCCATTCTGGTTTTATTTGAAAATTAAGAGGTACAGAAGCTACATAATCAATCTCAGGTTTATCATTTCTACTTTCACAAACAGTTCTATTTATGTCAGATAAAGTTTGGAATTCTGAAAGTTTTTGTAAAACTTCATGTGAAAAACATTCAATCGTTGTGAAATTTTCTGTGTATATCCATAAGTCACCATTCTTTTCACAAGTACCTACAGGGACAGAAACGGTTACAATCTCGTTCTCTATAGTTTGAATGTTTCTCCTAATAGCAATATCAATACATTTATCAGGTTGTGATTCAGCACATACACCAGTTTTAGTAGCGTTTACCGTTTCCGCATAGGTCAGAGGTTGTCTTTGCGTTACCAAATTGTAAATATTCGTGATTTTGTTAATAGTTTGCGTGTCCACTTGGCCATCCCTTCCTGGTAGTCCCCGTTGTCCTGGTAGTCCCCGTTGTCCAGGTATTCCTTGTATTCCTGGTAATCCTCTAGTACCTGGTATACCCTGAATTCCTGGTAATCCTTGCAATCCTCTAGTACCTGGAATTCCCTGAATACCTGGAATTCCCTGAATACCTGGTAATCCTCTAGTACCTGGTATACCCTGAATTCCTGGTAATCCTTGCAATCCCCTCAATCCTTGCAATCCCCTCAATCCTTGCAATCCCCTCAATCCTTGCAATCCCCTCAATCCTTGCAAACCCCTCAATCCTTGCAATCCCCTCTGTCCTGGTATACCTTGCAATCCCCTCTGTCCTGGTTTATTAAATGCGCGCTTGGCTAAATCTATGGCAATATTTACCAAGTTTCTTAATGAAAAAAAGTTTCCTTCTAATATCCTTACACCTTGTAAAGCGGATATAGCTATCTGATAAGTATTCCTCAAATCAGATTTGATACCGGATATTGTAATCTCTAACTCATTTATGCCATCAATAGCGTTTTTGGCTATTTTATAAGCGTTTTCAGCAGTAGTTCTAGCCTGTTCTATTCTATTTTGTAGAAGTTGTATTGACGATAATATTCTACTCATATCACTTTCAATCCTATCCATTCTTCTAGATAGTGCGTCAAAATTGTTTTCTGATGCGAGTAAAGCGAGAATAGAAGTAAGTAAATTAGCTAAGGTGATTAAAGCGTTGATAAATGGTAATAATCTAGATAATGTTACTACTATAGGTCGCAAGTATGCTACCACGCCTTTTAAAAAAGTTATAGATTGCTGTAATGGTGTTACAGCTTTTGTCACTACGAACCCGATAAGAGGTACTATTAACAATTCAGCTTGTTTTACACTCTCACTTATTATTTGAGGTTTTTCTGATTTTGGAATAAATCTGTTTTCAACTTGTGCTATTTTTTGGCTTAATATATTAATTTGATTTTGTAAATCTTTACAGCAATTACATTTACCAGCGCACTCTATAGCCTGATTCAAGTTATTTATAGTTGCGCTGGCATTGGTCATTTCATCCTCCACAATTAATATTTTTTAGTTGATTGGATTTAGATTGTATCTGATTCCAATCGGAATTAGAAATACATACACCGCTACAACCTACACCACAATTTACTTCACACTGCTCTAGTGACTGATAAAATCCAGGTGTATTGTAAGTAGTAGAAGATACACATAACCCATTAATACAATCGTATTTTGTTTCCGGTATAGAGTCGGGTTTAAAAGTAAAAGTTACATCTCCCAACCAGTTACACCCGTATCTAGTTTGAAAAATATCGTTTTTCCAAATAGATGTGGGTCGCGAACATCCTGCGGTTGACGCGCCCAACTCGTAACCAGAACGGAATTCTAGAATATCTGTATCAAATCCAGGTGATTGCCAGTATTCTCCACCGTCAAACGTATCTTTGGCTATCCAAATTCCTGGTATAGTCATTAATAATCGTCAGCGTCTATCACGCTACCCTCGTCAATTTTAGAAATATTTAGTATTTTTTCGTCATTACGATAAGTTGTCAAATTTTCACCTCTGTTAGTCAAACTAGAAAAACCTTGACTGAAATAACAAGTTTTGTCTATATCATCGTTGTAAGCTATTTCAGTACAAACTGATTCTGCTTTTAAAACAATTGCTACTAACAAACTTGAACCGCTGTTGTTCAAACTAGCCGTGAGAGTGGGTAAATCGGCTTTTTTTATAATTATGTCGGTAGCTGTTTGAGTGGCGTTAGTACCAAATATTTCTGTTAGCGTGTGTTTAGGCATATTATAATTATGGTAGTTTTCACCATAATTATAAGAAGATGTCTAGAAGATTGTCAAGATATGAAAAAGCTAGAGGTTACAGAAATGAACCTCTATACACTGTTAAAGAGACTGTTAAAATTTTGAATATGGATGAAAGTACATTACGCTATCATTTCCATCGAAAACGGTTATTAAGTTTTAAAATGAACGGAAAACGTTTTTACACTCAAGATAGTGTAAAAACGTTTCTTAATTATTTAAAAATGCAACGGTAACTACTGTCCTGCAATTCTTACATTATTAATCTGGTATTTCTTACCACGAACAGTAATTTGTTTACCGTTGAGAGCGCCTCCTGTAGTTACCCCATTAACTTTATCAGGTTCACAGAAACGGATAGTATTTCCAGTTCTATTACTATCTATTTGGTATGTGATACTAACTTCAACAGGTTTAGGAGCGTTAGCTCCAAAGATAAGACCTTTATCAGTATCCTTAGCTTTCACAGCACCAAGAGCAGACGCAATACCATCATAACTACCTTTAGGTGTCCGCCATGCGTATCTAAGAGCGCCTGCATTGCCTACTGTACCACCCAAGTTGATATAGTAAATCTCGCTTCTTTTACTTTCTGCCATTCTTTATCACCTCCTCAAAAGGTTGTAATTTTTTTAATCTTATACGTAAGCAGTAGGAGTGATTTCCATCTTGCCACCTGTACCAACGGCAAAGGTCATGGGTAAAGTTACGGTTAGGGTAACGGACAGGTTATCAACGTCAGGAGCGATAGTCACATTATTAGGAATTGGTTCGGTTGTAATCGCTTGTTCTGCAAGTTGAAGTTTTTGTACGCATTCAAAAACTTGTCCTTCTAATGTGGTAGCGGTTGTAGTTACAGAAGCTGCCATAATATTTTTGGTGAAAGTCACTATATTTACAATCATCATTATTGAAAAATTTGTAATAAATGTCAAGTTCAAACCAAGGATTTCCCTATCGCGCCTTAATATATGCGTAGATGTCTGCAAAGGTTGTAATGATAATTATAGTTAGTATTACCATAAATAATTAAGTGTTACACTTAATTAATGTAAAATCACAGAATAATTTCTATATCAAAAATAGCGTTTATTTATGTACTGTAAATAAAATAATTGATTTATGGACAATCTTTAAGTGATTATGTATAATAATAACAGTTGTATAAAAGGTGAATGATTATGTTTCAGTTAGACTTTCAACCCGCAAGAAACAAAGACGGTTTATCAAAACTTAACTTCATAGGTGTAGAAGAAAAAGAAGGTGTTAAAACAATAATTGATGAGCGTACAGGTGAGGAAATTTCCTATGAATGGAAACTTATAAATCTAATATTTGAAGTAATGGGTGTTCGTAAAGGGGATTGGAAAAAAATTACTATATCTACCAACGGAAAATATAGCGATTCTTCTATTTTGGGTAAGATTTTAAACGGTATGGGTTTCACGCCTTCAGCATATAGCGTAACCGTTGATGACGAAGGTTTTGAAGTTGTAGAAGGGGATATTGATGAAGATGGTTTTGAAGTTGTAAATGACGAAATCGGTGAGGAGATTTTTAAATTTTTAAAGAATAACGAAAACAGGTTTTTTGTAGGTAAAGTGAGTAAATCGACTGAAGGAAAAAGTAAAGGGTTTTGGCAGATAAACCCGTTAAGTCTAAAACCTTTTAATAAAAAAGGTGGTAAATAATGAGTAAACAATGTAAACAAATAACAGTAAAATTTACTACAGAGGAGTATCAATTACTAGAACAACTGAGATTGATAGATGCTAAAGTCAACGACCGATTATTAAACAAAACAGAGTTTATCAAGTATAAACTCGGTGTTTTAAAACAAGACTAGAAGGGGTAATGTATAATTTAAAAACGCTTGGACAGGGGTTGAACCTGTATCCTGGGCAAAATAGCAGTCGCCTTTTAATCATCTACTGCCTTCACCCAGATTTTACCTTTAAACTACCAGCGTATTTAAATCATACATTATCAATGAAAAAAAAAATGAGAGGGCTAATCGCCCTCGTTTATATGGGGGTGGGTTTTACCCCATATAGAGACGATTTGCACCAGCCCTGGGGTGCAAATCACCTTTTTTCAAGGTTTTCAACCTCTTGCTTATGAGGGTGTAAATTACATTTTTTTAGAAAAAACGATTTTACACCCCTTAAATTAATAGAAAAAATTCTCATTAATTATTTAACCTAGATGGATATTTTCTACCAAAAATCTGAAGATTACATTTATTCTCAGCCTTCACTAGTTGGTGATTACGATTTATATTTACCGTTGGAAGTTGATACAGAGTTTTATCAACCCTCACATCATTTTGATACCGAGAAATTTACACAAACTACTCTAACTATTCAATATCGCGCTATTTACGAATCTATGGGAAAAATCTTTACTCATAGGGATATGAAAGGCGCTAAACGTTATCATCCTTTGGCAGAATCGAAGTTAACTGCTTTAGATTATTTAGAAACTTTTGGATACACCACTAATATAAAAAGATGTACTGATAATACAGATTTACCACATTTAACACTTGATTTATACTCTTTTTTTGCAGTAGCCGAATTATTCAGAATTTTTTATGATGATTTATTAGAAGATATAAAAAACTTATGTGTCGAGAACAATGGTAAAACAGGTATTGAACAATCTAGAAGGTTACGAACATTTGATAAAAAAGGCATGTTTTACAATGATTATGTACAACTACCTTGGGTCGTAGGGATTAACGATTATTTTTTTAGACTTAATTTACGCATTTTTGATACTTGTGCTGTACATGGTGTAGCAAATTATAAAAGTTTTTGCAGCAATAGCGGTGTACAACTAGCATTTAAAGATTTATTCTCTACAGATAATAAATCGAGAATGTTAGATATGTACTATCAACGTACTAATGATTTTATTGATTATGCGCTTGGCGACTTGTACAATCATCAAGCCTTAGTGGGTAACGCTGAAAACTTTAAACTTATTTATAAAAGTTTAGATTTACACCATTTTTACACTTTACCTAGATTAACCATTGGTAGCACTGTTAACAAATTATTTGAAGCTTGTGTAAAAAATCTCTTTGATGTATCCTTAACTGATAAAAAAATAATTTCTAAATATTGCTTTTTCGCTAGTTCCGAATATTTAAAAAACCAAGTTTCTACAACGGGTATTTTCAACGCAAAAGTTGACGGTGGTAGGTGTAGAAATAATCGTCCTCTTGACACTTTTTTACAAGGTGTATTGTGTGACATTGATATTAGTGGCTGTTATGGAGACGGTTTACGGTCGCAACTTTACCCATTTGGTAGACCTTTGATTTTAGACTATCCGATAGATAGTGAGATAAACGACTACATTACTTTGAGAGAGTTTTTAAAAATTTATTCTGATGAATTAGTACCTGGTTTATGGCAAGCTAGAGTCAGTTTACCTTTAGGTGTAACACTTAAATATTCACAAGATTTTTTAGTATCTTGGCTACCTCCTAAAGATATTAGAAAAATGCCTACCGATTCCGATTTTCACACTACAGATGAATGGTGGACTATTGATAATGTAGGTGAGACTAAGATATTTACTAATCAGATTAAAAACGCGATAATTAACCATGATTTTATACAATGGTTAGAAAATATTGCTTCGATTAAACAGCGTAAAGAATTACTTGATAATTTATTAGTAATAACCGCCGCTTTATATCCTAAGTCACAGGAGTGTTTATCAATAGATGAATTAATAGAGAAACATGAAAATCATAATGAAAAAAATACTACTGATTTTAAAATAAAAAATAATAAATTATCAAAAACTTCTATTGATAGAGAATGTTACTCATGGTTTGCTGTTAATTTAGGTAGTTTTTTGATAACTACGTTACTTGTAAATCGTAAAAAATACGATAAAAAAACACCCTTAAACGAATTGTATAAATTATGCGTTAACACTGTTTATGGTGATATGGTATCACCTTATTTTAGAGTCGGTAATGTTGTAGTGGGTAACAACATTACTGCAAGAGCAAGAGCATTATGCTGGTATATGGAGAAAGCATTTTATGGTGTACAAAGTATCACAGATGGATGTGTT
>NZ_CP178460.1:0-20364 GCF_047275885.1 Anabaena azotica SJ-1 | reverse complement strand
TGGCATCACCGTGCCGATTCGGGAAATTTGTACGCTAAGAAAATTTCAAAAAGTTGAAACCCTTAACTATCAATAGTTTCATCAAGTGTCATCCGAATGAAATTTTTTGTATTTAAGACCAATGGTCGTTAAGAAAATCCAAGAGAGTTGAACGCTAAAAATCTTTAATGGCAAGGCTTTTGGCGATTGCTCGGATTTATTAGCGTACAAAACTCCCAATTTGGCACAGTCTAGCCCTATACATTCAATTTTTATCTTGCAATTTTGAAAATAGTAATCGAGTTGCAACAGAAATAGTTGACAGCACCAATGGCATGGAGTAGAATCTGAATTACTCGGAAATAATTTTCCCAGTAATCGAGTTGCAACACCTCTGATTGTCAAGAAAAAAGATCCCTGTCAAGGATCTCAATGTTCATTATTTTTTTGGTAAATCTATTATGACAAACAATGCTACTGCATCGAACAGAGTCGGTGTTCTGTTGGTTGAACCTTCCCAACAGGTGAACCATCCAATCCAAGCTGGTGGGGTATTGCCCTCTGTGGTGCTACCGCAACAGTTGACTGCTGCTAGTTTGGGATTATCTCCCCGGAAGCAGACATACATTCATCCCAGTTGGTTAGCGAAAGGACTCTCTGGCGATCGCCAATGTATGTTCTCGCTGCACACTCAGGGGAACTACTTCATCCCCAAAGCTGACAATGACTTTGATGCCCAAGGGTACAAACTCAAGCACCAAGCTGTTCTCAACCAATACGCTAAGGAGTTGAGAGCAGACGGATATACCGTTTATACAGAAGGCTCTAACAATTTTTGGTATCAAACAAAAGCAGGTGCGACGATTTCACCCCAACCTGATATTGTAGCAATGCGTGGGGGTGAAGTGATTGTCCCAGATATTAAGACTGGTAAAGAACTAAAAGCCAGTGATATTGCCCAAGTCAAGCTCTATATGGCTTTGATTCCTGCTGTTCGTTTGCATGGTATTGACCAAATTCCTACAGGGCAGCTAGTCCACCAAGGTCAAGTTTCCGAGATTCCAGCTACAGAAATTACAACGGAGTTTAAGCGTCAGGTGGCAGAGTTAGTTAACGCTATGACATCTGACACCACTCCACCCGTTACACCAAGTGTAAATGAATGTCGCTTTTGTCCCTTGCGTCACCTCTGCCCTGAGAAGGTAGAAATTGTAGCTAAGGGTGAGGCTGACTGGTTGTAGTCTTTGATGCTGTGTAGGAATTTTCTTATCAGTGAAAGTTCCTGCACAGTTTCGGCTCAATGCCAAATACACCAGATTTTATTTTCAATGAAATTAGTAAGCTAAGTTACCGGGAGTTTCCTATATGAATTTGTGGGAATTACATATGTATTTGTTTAATTCCAACTTTTTTAATCGCTGGCATTGGTTTAGTTCGCACTTTGCACAACCTTTTATAAACCCACTTTCAAACTTTGTACTTCAAGCGTGTCTTGATTGTGAGCAACATATTCCTGGATTTACAAAAAAAATGATTGATGCTCTAGCCTCAATCTCCGGGAAAGAGAAATATGAACCACATTATGAGCAATTATTGCAACGGCTTGCAGAACTGCACGTAATTCAACAGGTAATTAAGTTTGATTGGACTACAGAAACTTCGTTTCGTTGGGAACCTACACCAGTGAGCGGGGGTAAAAAAAATCCTGAAATTATTGTTGAAAATAAAGATTATCAAATTGGTGTAGAAGTAAAAGCCCCATCAATTTTGAATCACATTCGACAACGTTCATCAAATTTTTTGCAATTTCCTGCAAGAATATTCTCCAAGGAGATTATAGAAAAATTGCCTGGTGCAGAAATGGGCGTAACTTTTCCTAGAGATAATCCAGTTAAAGATTTTTTGATTAGTGCCGAAAAAAAATTTGCACCTTTCAAAAAAGAAAATGAAAATTTTTCATCTATTCTTGTAATCGTATGGGATGACTATTTTTATGAGCCTATTTCTTCCCTTATTCACCCCTTTAGTGGTTTGTTTACTTCTAACTCCTTTGCTCAAGAAGATGGTGAACCACTAAAATTTCCAAGTGTTGATGGGGTAATAATAATAGGACATCTTCATCAGCTAATTCGTGCAACTAGGGATGAACCGCTCATTCCTCCCTGTCTTCATCCGCTTGATTATGGGCAGGATGAGGATTATCCCATGAAAGTTTTTATTCCTAATCCATTTGGTGCTGCTGTGCCAGAACTATTATTGAAGTGCTTTCAGGCACATCCACCGTCACCCGTTGTCGCAGAATATGCTCCAACAGATTGGATATGGTGGTTTAAGGTTTAAACCTGAGTAATACAGAATTGGGCAGTAAAGTTTGTAACACGCTACCTCGCTGGTTTATTGACAGGGCGCTAATACTTATGAAGAAAAAACTGGGGGAAATTGCATCTATTAACACAGGATACCCCTTCCGTACCAAGATTGAGCGTGATCCAGAGGGAACGATAGGAGTAATCCAAATGAAGGATATTGATGAATATAACCGCCTGGATTTAAGTGATGTTTACAAAGTACAGCTAGAGGATTTGAGCGAAAAGCACTTATTACAGCAGCATGACCTTTTGTTTCGCTCTAGAGGCGTTACTAATACTACAGCATTGGTAACGGAGAAAATAGAACCTTATGTAGCAGCATCACCTCTGATGATCATTAGGGTAAAGTCAAGCTATGTATACCCAGCGTATTTAGTTTGGTATCTTAATCATCCACTAGGGCAGAGGCAAATTAATCGTGTTGCTGAAGGTACTAGCCAGTTAATGGTAAGTAAATCTGCATTAGCAGAAATAGTAATTGACCTGCCACTCTTAGCAACACAGAAGGTAATTGCGGAGATTGCCGCGTTAAGTGAGCGTGAACAGCAAATTATGGAGGAAATAGCGCGAAAGCGTAAGCTGTACATGGATGCTGTATTGATGCAGAAAGCTGTAGGGAAAAACAACAAAAATAAACGTTCTAATACCAATTCGCCAAAATATGACAACAGATGAAAATCGCTAATAATTGCACTTCAAGGCTATTACTAACTATATGTTGCTTTCATGTAGAGAATTAGTATAAATACTTTTGTTGATTTAGTTTAAAAACTTTGGCACAAATGTGTGTGCTTTGCAAAGTGTTCTATGTATAAGTTCTAAAAATTCTGTTACGAAATTAAACCAATGGCTGAAACTGACAAAATTAAACAAGACGAAATCAATAGTATTCTCTGGGCAGCGTGTGATACTTTCCGGGGTGTAATTGACCCATCAGAGTATAAAAACTATATTCTGGTGTTTCTGTTTCTTAAATACATCAGTGATATTTGGAAAAACCACTACGAAGAATATCAAAAGCAATACGGGGATGATGACGAACGTATCCGGCGAAAAATCGAACGGGAACGCTTTGTACTGCCTAAAGGAGCGAGTTTTTATGACCTGTATGAACAGCGTAATGCTGATAATATTGGTGAACAGATCAATATAGTTCTAAAAGCAATTGAAGAACACCCTGCAAACAAAGCCAAGCTCAATGGTGTGTTTCGGAATATTGACTTTAACTCAGAAGCGAATTTAGGTAAAACCAAAGACCGAAATAGAAGACTAAAAAACCTGATTGAAGACTTTGCTGAACTAGATTTAAGCCCCACACGGGTAAATGAGGATATTATCGGTAATGCCTACATCTATTTAATTGAGAAGTTTGCTTCTGCGGCAGGTAAAAAGGCGGGAGAATTCTTTACCCCGGCACAAATATCTAAGTTAGTGGCAAAGTTAGCACAGCCAAAGCCAGGGGATAGAATTTGCGATCCCGCTTGTGGTTCTGGGTCATTACTTGTGGAAGTAGCAAAACAAGTAGGTAATAATAATTACTCAATTTTTGGGCAAGAAGTAAACACTGAGATTTGTACACTGGCACGGATTAATATGTTTGCTCACGAAAACGACGCTGCTCGAATAGAGTGTTGCGATACTTTGAACTGCCCAGCTTTGGTAGAATTTAATGAGTTAATAAAATTTAATGTGGTAGTATCAAATCCACCCTTTTCTTTGAAGAAATGGGGGGCAGAAAATGCGGAGAGGGATACTTACAACCGTTATTGGCGAGGTGTACCACCGGATACAAGGGCAGACTATGCGTTTATCACCCACATGATTGAAATTGCCCAACCCAAAGAGGGGCGTGTAGTGGTGATTGCGCCACATGGGGTATTGTTTCGGGGGTCGAGTGAGGGGCGAATTCGCCAAAAGTTGATTGAGGAGAATTTATTAGATGCGGTGATAGGTTTACCCCCGAATCTGTTTTTTGGTACGTCGATTCCGGTGGCAATTTTGGTTTTTGATAGGTCACGGGAGGAAGGTGGTGTAAATGAAAATTACCTGGATGTAATTTTTATTGATGCTAGTAATGATTTTCAAAGTGGAAAGAATCAAAATACTTTGTTAGATGAGCATTTAGAGAAAATTGTTCAAGTTTATCGTGAACGTAAGGATGTGCCGAAGTACGTTCGTGTGGCCTCGTTGGACGAAATTAAGGAGAACGACTTTAACTTAAATATTCCTCGCTATGTTGATACTTTTGAGGAAGAGGAAGAAATTGACATTGCCGCAGTTCAGCGGGAGATCAAACAATTAGAAGCAGATTTATTTGAGGTAAGGGGAGAAATGGCTAGTTATTTAAAGAAGCTTGGTGTAATTGTCTGAAATTAAGAAATGGCAACCGAACAAATTTTTAGACGTAGCAGAAATTATCACCGATTAATAAACTTATTCTCCAACAGACTCAAAAAGTAATTGATGATGGAATCAGTTAAATTCTGGAATCACTCATAACCTTACTATACCAGTCAGAAAAATAATGCCAGTATTTAAGCCAAACGAAATACATCCGTCCCAAATTACTGCCTTACAACTACTAATTAACTTGGGCTACAATTACCTACCTCCAGAAGAAATTAGAAGACAGCGACGTGGTAAACTGAGCAACGTTTTACTAGAAGATATTCTCAGTAACCAACTACAAGCACTAAACCGCATCAGCTTTAAAGGGCAGGAATATTTATTTAGTGAAGCAAATATTCAAGAAGCTATTCTGCGCTTAAAAAATATCCGCTACGACGGCTTACTGAAGACTAATGAAAAAATTTATGACTATCTCACCCTTGGTACTAGCCTAGAGCAAACAATTGACGGGGACTCTAAAAGCTATAACCTGCGTTATATCGACTGGCGGGACTGGAAAAACAATGTCTTCCATGTTACAGCAGACTTTAGCGTTGAGTCTACCCGCAGCATAACAATTGCCCGCCCAGATATCGTCCTCTTCGTCAATGGTATCCCCTTTGTTGTCATAGAGTGCAAATCTCCCACAGCAGAGCTTAAACAAGCCATTTCCCAGTGCATCCACTATCAGCGGGATGAATGTATTCCTCAATTGTTTACCTACACCCAACTCCTACTAGCAACTAACAACAATGAAGCCAAATACGCTACTATTGGCACACCTGCTCAATTCTGGGGACATTGGCGTGAAGAGTTAGACCAAGAAAAAGATATTGCCACTTATGTCAACAAAACCTTACCAGAAGAGGTAAAAAATCGACTGTTCCCGCGTTTATTTGCCTCAGCACTTTTCCACTTAGAGAAAACACTGGCAGATGGAGAGCGAAAAATTACTGCCCAAGACAGTGCTATTTATAGCCTCTGCCGTCCAGAAAGGCTAATTGAGTTAGTATACCAGTTTACTGTATTTGAAGATGGTGTAAGAAGAATTGCCCGTTACCACCAATTTTTTACTGTTAAGAATGTCCTCCAGCGTGTTAAAGAAACTGATGCCCAAGGAAGACGCAGGGGAGGGGTTATCTGGCAGACTCAAGGTTCAGGAAAATCTTTAACAATGGTGATGATAGCGCGAGCGATCTTACTTGACTATGGTATCTCCAAGCCGCGCATTGTCTTGGTAACTGATCGGGTTGAACTAGATAACCAAATTAGAAAAACCTTTGCCAGTTGCGGAATGCAGCCAGAACAAGCTAATTCTGGTCGTCTTTTAGTGAAGCTAATTGAAGAGAAAAACGCAAATATTATTACTACTCTGATCCATAAATTTAATGCTGCTTTGGGAGTGCGAAAATTCTCTGATCCTGATCACAATATTTTTATCTTAGTAGATGAAATTCATCGCACTCAGAACAAGGCTTTAGATGATAAAATGCGCCAGGTATTTCCCTATGGCTGTTATCTGGGCTTTACTGGCATTCCCCTGACAAAAAAGCAAAAAAACACCTTCCTTAAATTTGGTGGTCTAATTGAGCCATCTTATACCATTCATCAGGCTATAGAAGACAGGGTGGTAGTGCCACTGCTTTATGAAAGCCGCCATAGTCAATGGTTGTACCAAGAAATAGATACTTGGTCTGAGCTTTTGTCTCTGGGGTTGACAGATGAGCAAACGACAAATTTAAAGCACAAATACGACAGTTATCATATTATTGATTACCTTGCAGCTGATATCAGTGAACATTATCGTCAAAACTGGCAAGGTACAGGCTTGAAAGCTCTACTTATCGCCCCTGGACAAGCTAGTGCTTTAAAGTACAAACAATTTTTAGATAAAATTGGTTATGTCACCTCTGAGGTAATTATTTCACCACCAGATACCCGCGAAAGTAATGAAGAGGTAGAAGCAGAACCAAGCGATGAGGTGCAGAAATTTTGGCAGCAGATGATGAAACGCTATGGTTCAGAGCGGGAGTATAATCAGCAAATTATTAACAGCTTTAAATATGGTGACACCCCAGAAATTTTAATTGTGGTGAATAAGCTGTTAACTGGTCTTGATGTCCCACGTAATACGGTATTATACTTGACACGCCCATTGATAGGTCATAATTTATTGCAAGCGATCGCTTGTGTCAATCTTCCTTATTTCAATGAAACTACACAAGTACAAAAGGAGTTTGGTTATATTGTTGACTACGTTGGTGTATTTCACGAACTAGATAAAGCCTTAAATCAAGATAGTGCTTTAGAAGGTTTTGACGAAGAAGATTTAATAGATACGCTTACCAATATTAGTACAGAAATCAGTAAACTGCCCCAATATTATGCCAACCTACTAGATATCTTTAAAGAAATACAAAACAGTCATGATGAAGAAGCCTATGAGCAACTTCTGACCAATGAAAAACTACGCGATGAATTTTATGGGCGTTTAGCCCAATATACCAAAACTCTAGCCATTGCCCTATCCTCAGAAAAGTTCTTATTGGAAACACCAGACCATCAAATTAATTGTTACAAAAAAGACTTAAAACGATTCCAAAATCTCAAAGCAGCAGTGAAACGTTGCCATGATGAAACTGTTGATTATCGGGATTTAGAACCGAAAATTCAAAAACTACTCAATACCCATATTTCTGCCACTGAGGTAGTGCAAATTGCTGCCCCCCTCAACATCTTTAATCAGGCAGAAATGCAAAAACTCAAAAAAGAATTAAAAGCTAAACCTGCATCTCTCGCTGATACCATTGCCAGTGCTACCAAACGTACCATTACTGAGCGAATGGAAGAAGACCCGGCTTTTTACCGAAGATTTGCAGAATTGATTCAAAAAACCATTGATGACTTTCGCGCTCAACGTATTTCCGAAGCTGAATACCTACGCAAAGCTGAAGAAATCCGAGACGGGGTAGTTAATCGCCAAACTGACAACCACCCAGAGGAACTACGACATAACTCAGTAGCTTTGGCTTTTTATGGCTTGCTTAAACCTTTCTTTCAGAAATATAGCCAGAACCAAACTGAGATTGACACTCTTAGTGCATCAGCAGCGATCGCTCTCTACGATATCATTGATTCTCACAAGATTGTCGATTGGATCAATAACGAAACTGTGCAAAAAAATATGATGAACGACATCGACGATTACTTGTATGACGTTGTACGCGACGAACACGGCATTTTTCTTAGCCAGGATCACATGGATGAAATTATCCAAGAATCCTTGCAACTGGCTAGACTGTGCCAAATTGGGAGTTTTGTACGCTAATAAATCCGAGCAATCGCCAAAAGCCTTGCCATTAGGGGCTAGACTGTGCCAAATTGGGAGTTTTGTACGCTAATAAATCCGAGCAATCGCCAAAAGCCTTGCCATTAAAGATTTTTAGCGTTCAACTCTCTTGGATTTTCTTAACGACCATTGGTCTTAAATACAAAAAATTTCATTCGGATGACACTTGATGAAACTATTGATAGTTAAGGGTTTCAACTTTTTGAAATTTTCTTAGCGTACAAATTTCCCGAATCGGCACGGTGATGCCAATTGGCATGATGACTCTTATATATGAATTACTATTACTCGTCACCTCATAACACCAAAAACATGACAGAGGAGGAGATTCGTGAGAGGGTAGAGCGTCTTTTAGAAAAACCTAAAGCCTTACAAGAATTACCACTTATCCTGACTCCCGAACATCTTTTTAACACACCACGAGAAATCCGCAGACGATTAGATAAAATCAAATCCGCCTTAGATATATGGATATCTCGTGCAAAAGAAGATGATGAATTGCTACGAATTGAACGACGTTGGATTCCCTTTGTCGAAATTTACATTCCCGATACCTCAGAAGGAAACAGATTTTTTACCATCGCTAAAGCTATTGGCGAAATACCAATGGTAGCAGGAGTCATGCCTAGAAACCAAAACCAAGGTTATTGGCTGAAAACTCTCCATTATTTTTATCAAGCTAGAGGAATTTTATTTGCCTATAAGCTGCTGGGTGTAATACCTAATCCCTTGGATTCCCAAGGATTGTTTAATGAATATTTACCAGAAACTAGCATCCATAAACTGGAGCTACTAACAAACGTTGATTTAGCAGAATATGCACTAATCAAAGCTGGAGAAAGGTACATAAAACAAAGTGTTACTAAACATAATATTGACTACCCTTTTAAGAATGCACTGGAGTTGTTCCTAGAAATACAGAAACAAGCTTTTCTCAACGCCTGGGAATTCGGTCCTGCTTCTCAAGAACTGGAGTGGTTGTCAATAGAGAAACAACAAGATTTTCATTCAGCACGTATTCGTTTATTAGAAAACAACCCGTGGATTAAGGGCAATGAAATGCGAGGCACGTATAAAGAACAGGAACAGCAATACATCAGCTTTTTGATGAACTGTGGTTGGTATGGTCACTTCATTTTGGCAGTGCGCTCGCAGCATTGGAATCTTGAGGAATATTTGCAGCAATATACTAAAGCATTAAAAGCGGCTAAAAAAGCTTATATCGACGATTTCTATTGGCAGGGGGGGCAACCCTACCAAGGTAAAAAACAAGGTGAACCCTCTCATTTAGCTCGCAAAACAAGAAATCGGCTACGTGTTGAAGCAACAGTGAACATATTGGGCTATATCCTCTGGCAGTGGACTTAATATTTCTTAACCGATACCAAAAAACTGTTTTAGTACTAATTATTTTCGGTATTTATAAATCAGGCGTTTTATTAGCCTGATTTTTTATTATCAAATCATTAATAAACTTACTAATTTAGTTAGTGAGTTTATTCGGCATTAAATTGTACAAAAAAATTAAATAAAAGGTGCTTTTTAGTTAGTTAATTTCAGTTTATTTGTCAAAAAGTTGTGCAAAGCCAGCAGGGGTAGAATATGCACAACTCATTCAAATTTATTGAACTTGTACCATAAGTAGGGAGCTAAACTATGAAAAATATTGAGCAGTATCTGAAGGGTACTAAATATACAATTGTCAACGTATTAGAGCCTAATGTAGAGATTCGAGTTGCTTATGCACGGGTATCTAGCAGGGAACAGGCAGTAAATTCTCATGCTCTAGAGCAACAGATTCAAAGATTAAAAGATGCTGGAGCTAATATCATTGTTTGGGATGTACAAAGTGGGAAAAGGGATAATCGACCAGGACTACTAAAAGTCATGGAACTTGTGGGGGATAGCAAAATAGCTGAAGTTATTGTGACGCGGTTAGATCGTCTGGGAAGAAGCGTTCCTTTAATCAGAAAAAATGTTGGTATTTTTCAAGAAACAAATGTCAATTTGTGGGTACTAGATCAATTAATTGATTTAAAAACATCACTAGGTATGTTTATGGTCAATTTACTAGCAAGTCTGGCAGAAATGGAAGTAGATCAACTTTCAGAAAGGGTGAAACATGGTAAAGCTCACCGTCGTAAACAAAAAGCAGCTTGTGAATGTGTCCCATTTGGTTATCACGTTGAAAACAATCGTTATCAATTAGACCATACTCCTTTTCTATGTCTGCTATCAGAAAGACCTAGCAACTATGCAGATTTGTCTTTGTATAGTAATAGCGAAGACGACATTAAAAAGCTGCCAGGAATAATAAAAGCTCAACTAGCAAAAGACTGTATTGAGATATTTTTGAAGACAAAAGGAGTGAGTAAAACTATCAAAGAAATTTGTAATAAATATGGAATTCAACACACTACTAGCAAGAAAAATGGAAACGATAAAATTTTTCACTGGAGTCAACCTGGGCTGAAACGTTGGTTAACAAATCCAGTGCTGTGTGGCCATACAGTTTACAACAAGCGAATCAAGACCGCTACAGGTAAACGTAAAGAAGTTTCTCCAAAAGATTGGGAGATTATTTATGACACACATCCAAATGATAGACTCATTTCAACCGAGGAAGCAGAAGATATTCGCCAGATTTTAGAATTCAATTCATCCCGCCCTGGACCAGCCCTTCGTAATGATGATTCGTCCAAATCTGACGGTTATGAAGAGTTTGCTTATCAACGGGGTATTGTCTATTGTGCTGAATGCAATAGCAAGTGCATTACCAAAACTCGTCAAAGTAAAAATAAATATCACTATTATGCCTGTCGGCACGCGGGTAAAGGATGCAACAACCTAAAAGGTACTAGAAAGGATCTGATTGAGAGGACATTGATTGACCACCTTTTGCAGCAATCAATTGCGCTCCAAGCTAGAAATGCAAACACGAATAATCTATCTTCCGAGTTACCTATTAAATCTGAGAAACTTAAAAAGCTAGAAGCGCGGTTAGCCAAGTTAGAAGAAATGGCGGACTTTGACTCAGAAATTGTAGCACTTAAAGAGAAGACTAAACGGGAAATAGAAGAAGAAATGAACCCCTTCTCTGCCAATGCAATTGATACCAAAACAGTTGAAGAAATTATTCAATCTGGAAACAATATATTGATTTGGTATAACCTCTCTGCGGACGACAAAGTAGCAATCTATTCAAAGTTAGTTCAGAGAATAATAGTGAGTAATGGTTTTGTTAAATCTATTATACTCAATACCTCTTACTAGCCTTGCACATCTTTTTATTATGTTTTTAGATAATCAATTCGTTTGAATTTACTTTGGAGGAAATTATGGATTTCAAAGATGTATTTGCTCTCAATCATCTCAGATGTGAAATTGCCTTCCAAAAGGCACTCCAGCTTTGGCAATCAGAACCAAAATTGTTTGGTGTTGGTTGCCCCCATTGTGGCTCATTAAATTTCAAAAAATACAGTTTCGAGCTAGGCAAGCAGAGGTATATCTGCAAGGATTGTCAACGTCGATTTACCGAACGACCAAGGTTTGAATGCAGTTGCATCATACCCGGCAAGAGTACCAACTGCCACACCTGTCCTCGCTTTCAAGAGTTTCTAGCAACTATGTGTCAATATGTTGACGAGTTACGAGAACTTAGTGTAGAGGAACTACAAAGCTTAACTCGGCAGTAGGGATTACAGCAGTTCCTGGTGTTATATCGTTTCCGAGTGCATCGGTATTATTTCCTGAATATCTGCCTTTGCAATATCAATATGTTGACCTTCAAGATATCATTCAGATGCAACCGGATTTGATATTATGAGGTACAGACATGAATTGTAAAATTCTTGTGGTGCTGGCCGGACAAACCCCTACTGGTGTAGTTAACTTAAATGGAATTTGCTGTAGTATTTTTTGTTACTATACCTAATATATAGGAATCCGGTTTGATATCAAATAGGAGTCCTATAGATTGTTTAGGTATAATTTAGTTAGTTCCAAAAATCCTGTAAATGAAGAGCGTTGCGAGTGCAGAGTATTTCCCACCAAAAACTAAAATTAAATTATCCCCTGCCTAAATAAAAATATGGTTATTCCAGAACTTGAAAAACAACTTCTTCAACTTTCCCCCACCGATAAACTTTACATTATCCAGTTACTAGCACAAAGCCTAACTATGGAAGATAAAAATAACAAAACCCTTCCAGAACAACCTAGTAAACTTTCCGAATTTTTTCGCCAATCTCCTTTAGCTGAAGTAGCTGAAGAATTAGACCTGAGTAGAGATACCAGTTTACCGCGTGATAGTTTTATCCCATGACTTATCTTCTTGATACTTGCTTGATTTCCGAAACTCTTACTAAACAACCAAATCAACAAGTTTTAAACTGGCTAGATGCCCAACTTCCAGAAACACTTTACTTGAGTGTAATTACAATTGGTGAAATTGCTAAAGGTATCAGTAAACTTCCTGTATCTAAACGCAAAGAATCTCTAACAAAATGGTTAAATGAAATCCTACCCCATCGCTTTGAAAACAGAATTTTAGGTCTGGATATTGCCACAATGGTGTTATGGGGAAATCTAGTTGCAGAATTAGAACAAAATGGACGACCTTTACCCGCTATGGATTCTCTCATTGCCGCCACCGCATTACAAAATTCTCTCACACTTGTTACCCGTAACGAAAAAGATTTTGCTGGTACTAAAGTTGTAATTATTAATCCTTGGAATTTCTAAATGGGAAATTTTCAACTAATTTGGGATTTATCATCGAAACTATGTCAATCTAACGCCTCTTGTAAGGCACATTTAATAAATCAATCGCCCGTTTCTTCGCATCTTCTCCGCGCCTATCATACTTACTCGTTGTATTAGTTGACGCATGACCAGCCAACTTAGATACCGTAACAATATCTGCACCCCCATCCAACAAATCACTAATAAAAGTCCTGCGGAAATCATGGGGCGTAAACCCTTCTTCCACACCCGCAGCTTCCCCTCGGCGTTGCAATGCCCTTAGTACCCCCTGCTCACTCATCCGCCGTTGGATAACTTTATTCCCCTTATCCAACGGATAAAATAAAGGACCCGCTTCCTTACCCCGAACCAGCAACCAATCCTGCACCGCCCGGACACCTGCTTCTGGTAAGTAAACAATTCGCTCACTTCGTCCCTTAGCTTCCCGTATCGTTAGCGACCGACTGCGCGGCTTAAAATCGTTCAAATCCAGATGCGTTACCTCAGAGCGCCGTAGCCCCACCGTCAAAATTGCCAATAGCGCTGCATCCCTCGCCCCTAAATTCGAGTTATCTTGAATACAATTCTCCCAGAGAGCAGCAATTTCTTCTCCATCCAGCGCCCGTCCCTTGAGTAAACTTTTACCCCGCACAGACTGAATATCAGTAGCCCGTCCATACTCCTCAGTAGACATTAACCCCAACCGCCATGCTTCTTGCAACACCCGCCGCAGCGCCGATAACATCTTATTCGCCATCGCTGGACTGTATTTTGCCATCAGCACCGACCGCACTGCTGCCGTATGTTGATATCGCAACTTTGCCCAATCCAAAGTTTGAGCATCGCAACTATCATTAGTCAATAACCGTGCGATCGCATTCAGTGCCTCCCGCATTGTCCGCCGAGAACCCTCACCCAGAGAAGCTAGATACACTTCAGCTGGGTGCATGGTGATAGGTAGCGGTTCTGTTAACGCCAACGATTCTGGAGAGAAATTGGAATTTGCGATCGCGCGGGTGTTCATGGCATTTCATCAAATGCTATGTTTTTCATCTTCCCCCAAACCTGTGACCACTTCCATTTTTTGCGACAAAACAGAGCCGCAAAATTAAGTTGTGTTGCGAGAAGCAGTCTTCTCTCTACCTTTTTAGGCTTAGAAGTGTAACTAAAAAGAGCCACCTGATGGCGAAGAACATTTTTTAATCGCTGATTTCACCTTGCTGCTTTGCTCTAGCTACATCTTGTTTAATTAGCTGTTCAATATAATTGCTCAAGGATCTGCCCTGGTTCTTGGCTACTTTCTCAGCATCATCTTTCAATTTTTGCTCTATGTATGTCGAGACTCTCGTTTTATCAGTTGCCACTGCCATAACTAACGCTACTCTATCACTTTACTGTTCTACTTTCCTTAAATATACATCTACTGTAGAACTATTATGGGTTGACATAACTCAAAAGTGGTACTACTATAGTGTCAATAGGGGCGATTAATCTGAAGAACGAGTGCGAAAGCGAAACGTATGCGCTTAACTTCTGTACGAGACGCACTCGCGTTAGGTGGCGCTCCTGTTGCCTTCTGACGATGGGCTTCACCTCCGCTAGAGAGCGAACACGCCAATTAAAACAATTTAATAACATTGAGAAAGATATGCCAAAATCAAGGTACGACGAGGAAGAAAATAAATCTCGTCATGCAGCAGCTGATGAAGACTGCTGTGAAGAAATGTCTGAAAAATATGGTTGGAAGCTGGTTGATACAGAGGAAACGGGCAACGATATCCTACCTGTAGATTGTGTATTCGAGGGCAAAACTGAATTTCCACAGTCCTATTATGATACCGATAAGGAGTAACAATAATGCGTAAGTGGATTGTTTTTCGGGCTGAAAAGCGTCAACCAGGTTGGCAAGAAAGAAAATATGCTCACACAGGTTCGCTGACGAAAACTTTAGCTGAACATTATGATTGTTCAGACCGACCATTGCCAGAACCTGGATATCGTCCACCGGAATTTATCCGTGTTGACCAGTTCGCTGATCCACAGTATCCCGAAGCTAAGACTCATTATCGCCTCAGTGATTGGGAAGTGACCAGCGTAGAAACCTATACTCCTGATATTCCGGTGGGGATGGGTTTTGACATGATTGTAATTTGTTACTGCAAATATGCACCTATCAATGCCCCACTCCAGCCAATGCCAGAGCGACAAGTATCTGTTGATTCTTTTGGCGGCGACCAAGAGGCTTACAGTCGGTGGTTGTCAGAAGCAAAAGAACCGGCTCAGGTATAGTTACAGAGCGCATTAACTAAAAAAAAAAGCTGTGAATACCTGACTATTCAGCAGTTCAAACTTTTGCGTACGCAAATATTCAAATATTCAAATCAGGCGATCCAGTTTGCGATCGCCATAGTACCAATAGTGAGTATTTAGATATTCAAATATCTGGAATTTCAGGTACGCGATTGTAACCATTGCTCCAGCAGTTCCTGGATGAGTTCACTAAACTCATGCTTTTCACCTTTTTGGCTATCCTCTAGCAGCGCAATTTTAACTGCTGTATGTGTATCCTTGCGGATATAAGCTGTTATCTGTTCATAGTCAGGATGAGAACGCTTGCCTTTAGGTCTGCCTCCTTTTGGTTTAGGTTCTGGTTGGGCGACAGGCTGGGTTTTGGCAGCAGACTGTTTAGTAATAACTTCTTCTGGCGGCTGGCTTTCAGGTTCTGGTTCTGGTTCACGACCCCTGGCGGTATTTAACAAGCCACGGAATTTACTCATTTCATCACCTCCTGAGCAATTTGCTGATAATCTCGCCCAGCCATTTTGGCTCGTGAATCAGCCACCTGGTTTACCAGTACACCGGACAAAGCCGCTTTTTGAAATGCAACTGCATCGCGGATGTATCCTTTAAATAAAGGTAATCCAGCTTCAGTGAGCATTTCTCTAGCTTCTTCCCCATCCCGCCGGGGCTTGGAAGGAACGCGAGTAATCAGAATCCGATATTGGTTAGCCCCCAGAGATTTGAGAACATCCACAGTCTGCATCAGGGCATCCAGTGATAGCGCATCAGGGGTTGTGGGCAGAATCAGTAAATCGCAGCCCTCAACCAGGGCTTCTAAATCTTCTTGTTCTGGCCTGGCTTGGGTGTCAATGACAATATGTTGGTAATTCTTGGCGAATTTAGCAGCAAGCCGTTCATCAATCACTTTAAATGGTAGAGAGCCGCGTTTAGCCCAGCCAGTGGCCGAACGGTTGGGGTCGCCATCAATTAATAGTGTCTCGTCCTTGGCTTGTAAGTAGCCAGCTAGATGAATAGCTGTTGTGGTTTTGCCCACTCCTCCTTTAAAGGAGGCAACGGTGATGATCATGGGTTGGTAATGAGTATTTGAATAGCTGGATGTTTAAATATTTGAGTATTTAGATATTTGCGTACGCAAAAGTCTGGTGTAGATACCACTAATCTACCAGATGGAACTGAGTATGGCGTTGTTAACAACTTGAATATTTGAATATTTGCGTACGCAAAACGCCAAGAGGTATTACATGAATAATTGATGGCGTTGTCCACAGTTGAAGATTCAAGTATTTAACAACCTGAATATTTAGATATTTAGATATTTGAATATTTGCGTACGCAAAACACCAAGCATAGGGGTCATTGTGCCAAAGTATCCAAGTTCGCGTATAATAACAATATTGATATAGTGAGAGAGTGTGCAGTGCCTGAAACCCAGGTTGTTTTCTACCAGGAGGAAGATGGGGAAGTACCTGTTCTGGAATGGTTGACGCGACTTTTAAAAGAAGACCGCAAAGGATATGCAAACTGTGTAGCTCGCATCAAGCAACTTGCGGCTTTAGGATACGAACTGCGTCGCCCTGGAGCAGATTACCTGCGGGATGGTATCTATGAATTGCGGGCAAAGCATATTCGTGTCCAGTACCGGATTTTGTACTTCTTTCATGGGCAAAATGTGGCGATTCTGGCACAAGCCATTACGAAAGAACAAGCGGCAGTACCAGCAATTGATATCGAACGGGCAATAGCGCGAAAGCGTTTATTTGAGGAAAACCCAGAAGCCCACACTTACTACGAGGAGGAAGATAATGGCCAAGACTAAGGATGCGATTAAAATTATCGACAAGATGACTCGTACTGATCCTCAACTTGAGGCAATGGTAGCGGCATCTGCCATTAATGCAGAAGTGGCACAGTTAATATATGAAGCCAGAACCAAAGCTGGGTTAACGCAGAAACAGTTGGCTGAACTGATTGGCACAAAACAACCAGTAATTGCACGGCTAGAAGATGCTGACTATGAAGGACATTCCCTTTCCATGCTGCAAAAAATCGCTCAGGTTCTGAATCACCGGGTAGTAATCCATCTGACTCCGATAGATGAACAGCGAAGTGCCTAAAGTTTGGCATATCTGATATAACCATTACCCAGACTGGGTTGTGTCGATTCTTGAAAAAAATCATCTTCCAAAACCCTTGTCCAGACTGGGTTGTGGGATTTGAATCAAAAATTTTTTGTAAAATTACAAAAATCTATGTACAGGAAACAGCTAGTCTGTTTAAATTGAAATGAAGTTGTTAATTTCAAATAAATTTGAAAAATGACAGCTTTTGCGGCCTATATTCTTTCTGATAAAAATTCAGAATTAAGTTGTGGCTAATAAACCCATATCGGTTAGCAATGCTATGGAATTAGATATGAGCTTTTTAAACTCAAACTTATACAACTATTCGCTGATTATTGGGAGACTTTTACAAAATAAAAGTTTTCAAGCATCTCATTTAGGTCTTGGCACAGAAGCTTTTCTAATTAGTTTCACATTGCCAAAAACAAGACAATCAAAAATTGTTAACCCAATTAGACGACAAAACCCAACGCTGTTAACGTTGGGTCATGCCGTTAATTGTTTGATTAGTCACAAAAATTAAACAACACGCCAGAGACAAAGATTTGTTTGTTTACCCACACATTTCCGGGAAGATTTGAAAAAGTAAACAGACAATTCTGAAAAATAGTAGTTGGGGTGCTGTCATCAAATAAGTCTGGAAATCGTTTTAATCTCCTTGCGGGGATTAAATAGAAAGCCTTGAAGGAAGCCTTTTGATTTCAGACAGCTATAAGTGTAACTCAACTTGGAGCAAAATGCACTAGGGTCTGGCCAAAAAACCAGAAACTCTGACCAATGACACACCCAACAACTAAATTTTGTCTCCACGGCGCGAACAAATCCCTTCGCCACCGAGAGAAAAGCAGTGTCAAAGCAAAATTCCTCCCAACCATCTCCACTCTTGCCAGCAGACCCCCTGGGGCAAAGATTTCTCGCATACTTCAACCACCTTTGGGGCCATATCTATGCCCCTCTTGCCAACCCAGAAGAAAAACCCCAGTGGCTGACAGAAACTAGATATCCCCTAGAACCATGTATCCTCTGGCAGAAGTATCGTGACCCCAACCAACTCATCGGACTAAGATTCGGTCAAACCACCCGCTACTTAGTCATAGACATAGACCGAAACAGCATTTACCACCCCGAAAACGACCCAAAAGCCTATAGACAAGTATTTTATGCCCTAGAAGACATAGGGCTGTGCAAACCAGTAGAAATCATCTCCAGCCATAGCGGCGGTATCCACATTTATTACTTCTTTAGTGAACCAATACCCACCTTTGGGTTAGCCTGTGCAGCGAGAAACGTCTTAGCCGCAGCCGAATTAACCATCAAAGACGGGCAGCTAGAAATATATCCCAACGCCAAAAAATACACACCAAAACCTAGCGACTACAAAGCAGTACGCCTGCCTTTGCAAACTGGCTCATACATGATCTGCGTCAAACGGGATAGGATGAGCAACGACCTAGAGAAATTTTTAGATGCCGCCGACTGGTCAGCCCAAGGACAAGACCTAGAAACCTTACGGCAAGCCATAGAGCAAGCCAAGCAACAGCAAAAATATCTTGGACAAGCCAAAACATCCAGAAACGCCCAGCAATGGAAACAAGACCTAGAATACATTATTAGCCAAGGCTGGACAGGTTATGGACAAACCAACCAAATTCTCTGCAAAATCGCTTGTTATGGAGTAGTTTGGCAGCAGCATCAAGACCAAGCCTTAGTTAACTACATAGTCGAAACAGCAAAACAAGCTCCAGGCTACCAACAATATTGTCGTCACCAACACGAAATCGAAAAACGAGCCAGGGAATGTGCAGCATCTAGTCAAAGCTACTATACACCCTACTGCTCCTATCCCCAACGCCAGCGCAACTACGCACAACAGTTCCAACTTGAGGATGCGGGAAATATACTGCTATGCGAAATTGGGTCAAAACAAAACCAAGCCAACAACATAGTAGAATTTCGTCCTAATCTCAACACAATCAAACAGCAACAGACTATAGACAGAATTAATCAGGCAGTAGCCCACCTAGAAGCTACAGGGCAACTAGCAAAAACTATAACTAAACGGGCTGAACAAATTATAACCACATCCAAGCAGCTTTATGGTCAAGGAGTATCCCAATCCACCCTGCACAAACAGCAGTATTTAGCCCTGTGGCATCCCAAACATCAGACTCAAAGGTGTGTAATAGACCAGCCAGAGGCAGTTACAGAGCAATTTGACCCCCCAGAAATACCAGATCCTTGGCTAGAACCAGAAAGCCGTGAAACCCAACAAATACAGGCATCTCCAGAAAATTACACACCTTGCCCCTATATGAAGGTTTTGTACTTGCCGCAGGCAAGAAGTATTGAATCAGAGCTTGTGATGGATTCTTCGGCATCTCTAAATTTAAAATTTAATTCTCAAAACTTTAATCAATTAGAATCAGCAATTGATCAACAACAAATTTCAGATCCACAAAAATCCAACTTTTTAGATCCTGAATTACAAACAATTAGCAATCATAAGATTTCTAAATCTATAACTAGCCCCAGCGCGTTCAATTTTGTTGATAAGTTGTGCTTATTGATAAATGACTTGCTGGTTTCTGCTTCTGCTTCTTCTGCGTCTATTGACACCACAGGTGCAGGGGTTGAATTACCAACAAGTTTACCAAAAGAAGATGTTAGGCAAGTGGCAAGATTGCGAATTAAAGCAATTCAAGATGCTAGGGCGTTGATGATGAATTACTGTCTGCGGACTGGTAAGAATTTTCACTCTTTGAATCCAAATAGCTTGGAACAGGTTGTTAAACGGCAATTACTGTGGGAGTCGGGTTCAACTACTCTCCAAACGGAAGCCCAGGAGTGTTTTAAAGAGCATCCAGAGATGTTGTTGTCAGCAGGGGAGCAGGTGCGCCTATGGGTGGAACAGAAGGATGTTTTTGCTGATGCACACCTGTTTACCAACTGTGAGACTCTGGAATGGAAGTTGGTTGAAGCTGTTGTCACTTTTGCACCCCAGTTAGGTTGGGAATTGCTGGAGATGTGCGATCGCTGATAGTTTCGGGGTGAAATGAGCAATCGAACAGAAAGTTACGCTAAGGCTGTAACCCATACTGGATAAGCATTCTGTCAA
>NZ_CP178459.1:0-28111 GCF_047275885.1 Anabaena azotica SJ-1 | reverse complement strand
GACATCCTGAAACAAGCTGGTAAGTCTAGTTTAGCTATTGATAAAGCTGCTACTGGTGTGACGTTAGCTAACACGAAATACATTAACCAGCGTGTAGAACTTGCTCAACAGTTCGTACATGATAGACAAACTGAAAAGGTAAGGCATGAATACCAGATTAATTATCAACAAATCAAAGGTTATGTGCAAGCGCACTTAACAGAAGTTGACCAACAAACAGCAGTATTAGAGGTACAGAATCAACCTGAAATTAAACAAATACAGGCTGATGAAACATTGCATCAAAAGCAGATGAATGAGGCTTTATCTAAAGGGGATAAAGCCAGATATGACCTTTTACCAGATAAGCAATACCACACACCAGGAATCAAGGAAAGATTAATGCAGTTTGTGTCCGCATTGGGCTTTTAAACCGTAGCTAATTAATATCCCTCTACCAACGGGAATTAGTAGAGGGATATATCAGGTCAAAATATTACTTACTCCTATGTTAGCACCTCACACACCACCGGATTTAGATGCAATTCTAGATAGTGAAGATTCTACACAAATAAACCAAGAAACCGCGAGATATTTAAACCATATTGAAACTAAACTTTATGCTGATATCCAAACCAGAAAGCGGATTGACTCCGGTTTATTGTTTCTAGCGTGTCAATTTAGTTCCTGTTCCCTCAGTTGGTTGCTATTTAACCTACAGGTCACATTATCAATTATTCAAGTTGCCAGCGCCGTTGTTTCGCTGCTACCAGGGTTAATAGATGTTGGGGATAGTTTCAGCTTTTCTCTATCATCTGAATCTTGGGAATTTAGCTTAGGACAGAAGCCACTAATAGGAATAATCAAACTGTTAATAGGTGGTGCTGTATCTATGCAAGGTACATCTAAAATCACTTCAGAAATTATCGCCACACAATCCCAAATATCCCAAACCTACAACGAGATTAGAAGTAGTGAAGGTTTATCTTTTCAATTACCTAATGTTGGGTTTAGTTTGCTGATTGGGTTAAGTGCTATCGCACTGATAGGAATATTTAAAAAAATTTCTAATACCGATAATACAGGAGTTAATCAAAATGAAGATTAAAGGTAACTGGGGATGTCTCCAATGGTGGGTAAGTGGTTTGGTAACAGCCGTTGCAATTAATTACTTAATCACTGGTTTTATTGACATTGTTCTTAATATTGATAAATTACTAACTTGGTTACAGCGTTCGGGTATTGGTGAGTTTATCTACAGACTATTTGGAGGTCGTTAACAATGCAAGAAATAGCAGAATTTAACACCAAATTAACCAAGCAACGCAAATCATCTACTCTCTTAGTAGGTGTTCTCCTAACCTGTGGGTTTACAGCTTCTATACCAATGTTTAGTGACAGTATAAAACATCAGGAAACATTATACTGCAATACTCAAAGTAGCTGTAAAGGTTTCAATATAAAACGCGGTATCAGCTACCTAGTAGACAGAGAAAGACGTAATCAGTTATTTGATAACTCTATTCAGGTAGTGAAGATTTTACCACCGGAAGATGACAAAGCAGTGGTGTGGGGTTTAGCTTCGAGTATTTTCTTGTTAACAGCTTATGGAGTAAGTAAGGCACTCACTGACCATCAAGAAAAATCAATACATAGCCAATTCAAACTGCTCAAAATCAAGGCACTTGAGAACGATTTATTAGAGTCCACACACATAGATTTATTTGGGTTTAGCAAGAGTAGTCAAGCCGAAATTACCAAACAGGTTATAGCCCGTCAAACACAAGAAACTATACAGGCTATGAAGAGTGAGGGAGAAGTACAACTAGACCACCTTAACGGACAATTACAAGGCACTTTATCTATAAAATCACACCAGTTACAGGTTAGTGAACTGGACAAAGAAACAGCCAAAAACGAATTAGAAACAGCCGAAATAAAACGCAAACTGGACAAACTAAATAAACCCGTTAGTGATGCTAAACCAACTTCTGCTAATGAAGAATTAAAAACAGTTCTGATTGATGCTCTAAAAGGTCATGAGGACGGTTATCTGTGGAAGATAATTAGTAGCCTAAAACCGTTATGGCTGATAGGTAATCAAGGTAGTGGAAAGACATATACAGCCGGAGCTATCGCACTAATTAGAAAATATTGCTTAGATGCACCAATTTACTATCTAATTGATAGACACGCTACTGGGGATAATGCAGATGTATGGAAGTTTCTACAAAGTCAAAATACTGCACAGACTGAGGAAGATATAGCCGCTGCTATGGCTGATTGTGGTCAATATTGGTTAGACCGTATCAAGGCTAAACCAACTGATAAAACTCAAATCTTGGTAGATGAGTTTACCAATCTTAGAGGGTTAGTAGGTGACGTTGCTGATACATTTTTTAAACTTAGCTTGACAGACACCAGGAAAGCCAAAAACTTTTTTAGTGGTGTAACTCACAACGCAACTAATGATAGTTTCGCACCAGGTACAGCAAGCACCAGAAAAGCAGGTTCTATTTTGATTGAGAAGTTTTCAGCTAATGGAGAAACACCATTATCTAGGGTAGTTGTCAGGTATGGGTTGGTTGATGTTAATGGTAACAGCTTGGAAGATGTAGAACACACGCTACCAGATTGGTTTCATCCTCAAAAAATACATGATCACTTTAACGGTAACAAGATTGACTTTGATTCGTAAATTACCCGTTACTAGAGTTTCAACCTAGCGAGATGCTGACAATCGAATTGTTCTGGTGTTCCTGGCAATAATGCCAAAATTCACTCTACCTAAATAAACATTATGAAGGATATCAAAACTGATAACCCCTCAGCTTTGCCATGCTGGTTTGACGCTAAAAATACCCATGTATCTGCTGCATTAATAGCAGATGGTTTTGATTATGTTGGATTGTTGGAGGACATACCCACACCGGACTATTTAGAAGTAGTAATGGGTAATTGGAGCGTCGGATCTATCTGCTGTACTAATTCCTTAATAGCTATCTGTGACGGTGCAGTTTTCAGCCTTGATTGTGATGGAGAATCATTACTAGAACTTCGATGGTGTAACACTAAAAAACTGATTAGGCGATCGCTAAAAACTTACACCCCAACTATCAACCACAAGCAACTAGAACTGTTTGCAGTTTAGTTTTCATCAGCAACGATGATTAATCCCTACAGCCTTATCAAACAATTCCCCCATCTTGATCACCCTTTCATCCCCAGCACCCTTTTTGATGGACTTTCTAAAAACCTCTAAAAAATTCTCTCTCAGGGTAAGTAATTGGTCATTGGGGACGGGGGACTGGTTAAATTGTTGGATTAGGCTTTGGTTGTCAGCTGTCAGTTGATTTATTTGGGTGAGATGGCGATCGCACTCAGTTCTTAATTCTTCCAGTTGCTTACCACGGTTATCTACCGTATTAGTTAACTCTGTTACTTGATTAGTTAACCCCTCAATGGTAGTAGTTAACTGTTGATTTTCTTCCCTCAGTTGCACCAGTTCACTGTTACGGTTATCTACTGTATTAGTTAACTCTGTTACTTGATTAGTTAATCTATCTAACTCATTAGATGACCTTGTTTTTTCTTCCCTCAGTTCCTCCAATTCCCTATCACGTTTATCTAACTCATTGGTTAACTCAGTCACCTGATTAGTTAACTTATCTAACTCATTAGATAACGGTTTATTTACCTGCTCTAATTCCCCCATCATACCTACTGAGGAATCATGCTTTTTTAGTGCTACACCCTCCTGTATTTGGCTTTGTAGTTGCTGTACAAGTGCCTCTAGGTTATTTAGCCTATCCTCAAACTGTGGTGTAATCTGTGGGATGTTTTCCGGTTGTATATTCTGTTCTTTAGGTTGCTTACCTGACGGTTGCCTAATTACTTCTGCAACCTCTATTAATCGTCTATGTATGACCTCATTAGTTTTACCAATATACTTCTTATGTAACTTATTATCTACCTTCTTAACAGCATACCAGTAGTAAACCCCTTGGGACTTATTTAACTCTTTCCTAGCTCGGTATGAGTTTTCACCACCTACACCAGCAGTAAACCTAAAAGAATGGTGAGACTCTAACCAATCAAACCATTTAGGGGAATCTACATCTATTAATTTATTTGGTTCATATTCAAATTTAGGGTCATTGTCTAGCAGTGTGGGAGAAAATTCTGTAGGCATATTAGTTATCTAATAGGTTGTACAAATACCATCATATACTACCTATTAGACTACTGCTATATATAACTGATAAGAGTTTAATATCTAGGTTGCACAAGTTATATAAATAACTTTAATATATAACTACTTGACGGTTATCTAATTGGTTGGATATAGTAAGTTACATACAAGGTTAGATAACCGAGTAGACAAAACAAATGCGATCGCCCCTCCGACCAAGAAGAAAGCGATCGCACTCCATCAACCCCTAACAAGAGGATTAATGACTTATGAACAGCGTAGCACAAACAAAACTCACCTATGTAGATGGTCAACTGGATGCACTCCAAAGACTTGCACCACTGACAACAGAATTAGACAGTGACTACTTCAGAGGGTATAGAGACACAGTAATTAAATATGGTGTGACTCCTTTCTAGTCTCCAGTTTCCCCCGCCGGGGGGACTTCACCACACCACAAACTACTAGATAAGGACTTACACCAATGACACGCACCAAGAAAGCAGAAATCAAAGCACTGTTAAAGCGAACCTTTTGGCAGTTTGAAGATGAGTCAGATTTTGATATCACCCCAAAACTGGTAAGACAGTTCGCACAGTCCCAGCTACACCCAGACGTTATAGAAGCAACTGCGATTAATATAAGCGGTCGTGGGTTCTGGTTAAGAGTTGAGAGAATGTGTTTACTAACTCTACACGCTAGGAAATACATCTAAGCAGATTATCCCCCACACCACACTACAAAAGATTCAATGTAGTATATTAACCCTCTGTACATCTAAGAGGGTTTAATAAAGAGTAAGAGTTCTCGAAAATAACCATTATAGATACCGCAAAATGGAAACTGATATACTATCTATAGAAGTCTTAAATGCTTCTCTTGATGCCTCTGTTGGTACAAGCTTTTCTCACACTCTTAACACTGACCCAGACGTGCTATCTCAGTTACTCGCTGATAAACGTTCCGTTAATACCCAAAAAGCTTATGAGAAAGATATCAATGATTTCTTTAAGGTGATGACGGGTAAAATTCCTACTCCAGACGTTGTTTTAGAGTTCCTCCACCTAGAACAAGGTCAGGCTATGGCTGTGGTTCTCAAGTACAAGGCACACCTGATCCGCAAGGGTCTAAAGGAGGCCACTGTTAACCGCCGTATTGCTGCTATCAAAAGTCTGGTGGTGACTGGCCGTAAGTTGGGGGTGTGTCATTACAGTTTGGAGGATGTTCAATCTGAACGGGTGCAAAAGTACCGTGATACTTCTGGGATTGACCGGGGGACTTTTGAGTTAATCCTGAATCAGTGTGATTTGACTACTGATAAGGGTAAACGCGATTACGCTATTCTGCGTCTGCTTTGGGGTAATGCCCTCAGACGGAATGAGGTGTGTCAGTTAAATGTGGGGGATTTTGACCCGGAAACTAAGACTCTCAGGATTTTGGGGAAGGGTCGGGGGACGCAATCTGAAGTTATTGATTTGGGTGTGGGGACGGTACAAGCTATTTTAGGGTGGTTGGAAACTAGACCAGGGGTTAAGGATAATTCAGCTTTGTTTGTGTCTGTGGATTTTGCTAACGCTGGCAAGCGTATCACTGGGGATGGTATCAGAAAGGTGTTGGTGAAGCTGTGCGAGAATGCTGGGATTAAAAAGCAGATGTCACCACATAGGATTAGGCATAGTGCTATTACTGCGGCGTTAGATGCTACTGATGGCAATGTTAGGAAGGTACAAAAACTCAGTCGTCACCGGAAATTGGACACGCTGATGATTTATGATGATAACCGTCACAAAGACCAGCGTGATATCACTGATTTACTTGATGGGATGTTTTAGCTGGGGTGTTGCCCATCAGTATTACGTATAGTTACTTCAAAATCATCACAAAGTTTATCAATTAAATCTTCAGTTTCTTTGAAAAAATAATCGCCAATTTTTCGGCGATTTACGGCTTTGTACCTGCGATATATTCTGGCAAAGTCATCATAGATTTCATTCTCTGAAACGTTGGACTTAATCTTGATAATCAGACGTTTACCTTCTTCTGAATTTCGCACATACTCAAACAAGTCTATGATTTTCAATTGGAAGTCTTGAATGCGCTCTCCTTTTAATTTTTCTTGCTCGTTACGAGCGTTAATAATAGCTAGAATATTAAATTGGTAAGCAGTGCTGGGTTCTTTTCCTTCTGCTACTTTCGTGGGTTTCTTTTTCTTTGGCTCTGGTTCTTTGGTCTCTACCTCAATGATGCCAATTTGATTATCAAAATAAACTTCAATTGCGTCTTTTACATCAGAAGAACGGTTCATCCTGTTATAAATGGTGTTGAACTTACGAAAGAAGGCTAAAAAACAGGAATCGCTGTATTTTTCATCGAGAGTAATCACATATTCAATGCGGTTGAGGATGGTGAAATATTGAGCAGCTTTGGCTTTGGTGTTAGTGGTGCGTTTAGGATTAGCATCAATATATTTTTCGATGCTGCTTTCTAAGTCGAGGTAGTATTCTGGATTTTCTCGGTTTACTTCATTTTTGAAGATATCCGAAAAGACATCAAAAAACTGTTCGTAAACATCGGACTTTATTAAATCTGTGAACAGGATATCTAAAACTCGTTTATCGCTAAAGGGGTCAAAATCACTGACTACTACATCTGAGAAATACTCAAAGGCATCTTTAATATTTTGGACGTTGACATTGTTATAGGAAAAATCAACAATTTTACAATCACTTTTATATTTGGTGGTGCGATTCACCCGTGAAATAGCTTGAATTGCACTAATACCTTTAATCTCTTTATCTAAAAATAGAGTGTGAAGTTTCTTTTCATCAAATCCAGTCTGTAGTTTAGCAACGACAATGATTAAGCCATTTTTTTTGAGGGCAAAGTTTTCTAAGACTTTTTCTTCTGTTAGTCCATCATTTAGACCTGTTGCGCTTTGTTCTCCTTGACTACTAGAATAGACAACATGAATGGGAGCATCCGCATATTTAGCATATTTGGGTTGTTTGACAAGTTCTTTAAAATGTTGGGTAATAGCTTGTTTATAAACAATTGCAGCTTTTATAGAATACACAGCTAACATGGCTTTACCTGTGCCACGAATTTGCCGATATACGTCTTTTACAAGTAAGTCAGCAATGTATCGAGAAATGGCATAAATGCGGTCTCGATTTTCGTAAATCTGGTCTTTTGAGACATCCTTATAGTCTGGTTCAGTGAAGCCTTCTAGTTTGTTGCTGGGTAGGTCAAACAGCATTTTAGAAGCCACAGGTACAATGTTTTTCAGGGGGTTAAGAATAAACCCGTCCTCAATGGCTTCTTTCATGGTGTAGGCATCAAAGGGAATCCAGAGTTTTTCGCTTTCTGCATAGCCGCTAAATTCTCCAAACCGGGCTAGAGTGCGTTCATCTGGGGTGGCAGTAAAGCCGATAATTAGATTCTTTTTAATCCGGGCTTGGTTATATTGGTTTTGTTCATCAAAGGGTGTTTGTAGTTCATCAAAAATACTAACCATTTCTTCATGTTGGTCGCCACTGTTGGAACGGTGAATTTCATCAATTAAAAAAACAATGCGTAATTTAGCGAGTTTTTCTAAGGTTTCTGCGTCCAACATTTCCCGGACTGCCCCAAATTTTTGCAGGTTGACAATGACTAAGCGAGTATCAGATTTGAGGGCTTCTTGAAAGGTTTTTTGATTATTTGCTTCAACATACATTCGGTTATCAATATTCATGTTGAGCATTTTGGAATCAATTTGTCCGCGAAGTTGCAAGCGGTCAACGACAATCATAATTTTGTCGTAAACGTATTCACCATTACGACGCAAGTCTTTTAATTGTAATGCAGTCCAGCCGATAATATTGGATTTACCAAATCCTGCTGCATACTGCATTAATAAGGAATAAATGTTTTTATTATTAGCATAGGATTTGCGTTTTTCAATCAGTTCTTGGCGTTTGGATGCACAGACTCCAGCAAGTTGTTGTTCTAGTTTCTCAATAAAGTAATTATCATCGGTTTCATGCTCTAAGAATTCATCAATTTTAGCGAGAATTTTATCTGTACCAAATTTCTGTTTGGGGCGGGGTGAAATTAAGTTTCCTTTTTCATCTTTGAGTTCTTTTTTACCATTAGCAACATAAACATCTCGTTCAATAAAGTTATAATAGAGGATTTCTTTTTCGATGAAGGTTTTACTGTAGTGATAAGTAAATAATTCTCTCAGTTTTTCTTTCTTTTCGGCATGGGAGTTGAGGAGGGGATAGGGTTTAAATATTTCGGTAATTTTTTTTTCATACTCCTCGCGGTCAAATTTACCCTCACGACAGGTATTAAGAATTTCTTCAAAAAAGTCGGAAATGGTGCGAATAACGTAAGTTTCACCGATATCGGTGGTGGTGAGATGAATAGCTTTTTCAAATATTTTTAAGAAGTCTTTGCGGTAGGAGTCTTTTTCTTTATCGCTGAGGAGGTTGTTTTTATCAAAGGTTTCGTAATAGGCTTGGACGGCATTAAAGTAGTCGCTAATTACTTTTTTGCGTCCGTTTTTACTGGCAGTTTGGTTGCTGAGGTTAGATTTTAATTCGCTATACCCAAGATAAATACCGTTAACAAATAGGCAAATATCAGGACGGAAGGAGAAAATCTTATTATTTTGATATTTATATATATAAGTTAGTTCTTGAACGACTGAAAATATATTTTGTGCAAATAGTTGATTATCGTGAATTACGCTGTCGCTGGGGTAGAATAAATAAAGTTTAATACCTTCTAGAGTTACGGATTTATTGGCATTAATAAAAAGTGCCATGTTGCGGCTACTGGCGATGCGTTCTTGAATTAATTCTATCAGGTCTGCGAGTAATTTTTGTTTGTTACCACTATATTTCTTGAGGAGGGTTTCGTAGGGTTTTTGATTGAGTTCTGTGGTGGAGATAAAGGTTTCTAGGTCTTCTTCTATAATTAGGGAGTTGCTGACGGTGTTGGCTTTAACTTCTTGATAGCTAAGACTATCCCGAAAAAATGGAATGATGAATTTTTCTTGCAGTTGGGTTTCGCGCATGGTTTTAATGGATAATAGATGTAGTTATGCCCAAATAGGAGCATAGGTTTTACGGGTTACGAAAATGACCATCTTAGAAACCATTATACGCGAATTGTCATCAGCACCAGAAGCTTTGCTATTGCAGGTGTTCAACTTAATCCAGTCTGCTAAGGAAGATACTACGTTAGTATCTAATTTATCTAATTCGCCACGAACTCCGGGGTTGCATCAAGGAGAAATCTGGATGAGTGATGATTTTAATGATCCTTTACCTGATGAGTTTTGGTTGGGTGAAGATTGATGAGAATTTTGATTGATACTCATGTGTTTATTTGGTGGACTGGCGATTCTCAAAAACTCTCTCTGACTGTTTACAATCTTCTTACCAATCCCAAGACTCAAGTAATTTTAAGTGTTGTCAGTATTTGGGAAATGCAAATTAAGTTATCTTTGGGTAAGCTTGAGTTGAAAACGGCGTTACCTGAATTGGTTGAGGATGAGGTTAAGCAGAATAGAATTGAGTTATTACCACTCGATTTATCTCATATTTATGCCCTGAGTAATTTGCCTAACCATCATCGAGATCCTTTTGACAGGTTGTTAATAGCTCAGGCTAAGAGTGAAGAATTAGTAATTATCAGTATTGATGAGAAGTTTGATGGTTATGACATAGAAAGATTATGGTAGAAGTTACAATTACACAACTTTAATTTTTCCGGTGACAACATCGTTAATTAGGGTTTTACGCAGTTCTTTAAGTTTTTCTATTTGGGTGTTGATGGTGGCGATAATTTTATCTATTTGGGAGGTTTTGATGTTGAGGTAATCAGCGATTTTTTTTTGTTCAGGAAGGGGAGGAACAGGTAAAAATAATCTTTTTATTCTATCGACTGCTAAACCAGGTTGAGCAGCAGATAAAGAGTATTGATTAAGATTCATAACCCTCAATATTTCGCCATACCACTTCATATTAACCGAGCGTTTTAGATAAACTACAACAGCGTGTTCTGTTGCCCAAAACTTGTTAGACACATAGTTAATATTGCCGCATAATGCTCCCTGACGACCTATAAGTATATGTTCTCCCTCGTTAGTATATTTTGAAAAATAGCCTCTTAGACCATTACCACCATAAACAGGATATTGTCCCATTTCTTCAATTTGTTCTGAAACAATATTGTTTCCACTTTGAAGAAATGATAGGTCTTTAATGCGATGTACCTCCCAATGCTCAGGAATTTTGTCTATCCACTCAATACCGCTATCTTTCATCGGCACAGTTTTATCAAGTCCGCGTGTCACGGTTTCATTGATTAGAGACTGCTTGAGGTTGCTGTATAGCTTCGCTTTCTGGGTGAGTAGGTCTATTTTTTGGTCTATTTGTGCGGTTTTGGTATCGAGATAGTTGGCGATCTTTTTCTGTTCAGATGGTGGTGGAAATGGTACAGTAATTGCACCAAATTTATCAAAATATAATCGCAATCTAACATCCATTATTCCGCGAGAATACTTCTTAAATATTGCTTGGGATTTTTCTATTCTAAAAAGATAAGTGTAAAATCTTTCATCTACTTCATTATTAGATTTTCGGAGAATATCATAGGCAGGACTCGTAACCCCATCATATTCAGATAAGCCAATAGCACCCATCCAAGCCAGAAGTTTATTAACAATAATATCTCCTTTTTTGACAATCCAGTAGCCATCTGTAGTAACTGATTTGTTGCCGCGCTGCTCCATTTCTTTTCGTGGTTTAACACCAATACTGGTATATAACGAAAGCAACTCAAAATCGTTGTCTTTTGGTGCTAAATCCGTGATTAGATTGAAAATATCTTTAACTCTTTTTTCATGCCACTCAGAAGGTAGATATTCGTACCATTCATTATCACTAACTTTATATTTATCGTAGGGAGAAGAAGAAAGTTTCATAGTGCTAACTCCTCATCAAGTACCTTCAACTCATCATCGAGAGCCGCGATTTCCTGCAAGATTTCCTCAACGCTTCTTAATGTCTCCGGCTTGTAAAACACCTTATTAAAATTAATCTCCACTCCTACCACATTTTCTAAATACTCAAACGGCTTGGTAATATACTTAGCCATAAAAGCCTCGATTGCTTTTTGATTCTTTACCTTATCCCGATGAAAAGGAATAATCTCATAATCCTTTTGATAATCTGGCGTTAGTTCTACAGTAATTTCAATCCGTTCAGGTGATTTTTTAGTAGCTTTTTTGAAAGTTGCCTTCACCACAATTTTCCCACAGCCCAACTCTTCCCATTTACCCTTTACTTCTTTAACCAGAGTTTCCCTATCACTATCAAACTTATACCGAGCCTCATTCGTTGTAATAATTAACGGTTGCTCTTTATAATCCAGGGAATCAATAAAAGGTTTGATATCTTGCTCAAATACTTCTGTTAATGAATTAAATTGAGATGAACCAACCCGCAATAAATCATATATTGTATCTGTATCTGCAATTGTAAATTCTATTAAGGTGCGATCGCCATTTTCTAATTGAGTTGGAGTTAGTTTTAAACTGGTTTCTTTCTCTTTCAATTGAGTCACAAAACTTTTACCATTCTCATCTACATTAGTGAGCATGATGGCTTGTTTATTAAAATAGAAAAATTCTTTATCAAACACCCGTGCATAGTCATTATCTATGAATTGATTGAGGGTTTCTACAATTTCTAAACGGTTATTTTCATCAATCTCTTTCCGTTTAGAACCCTTGTTCTTTTTCAATGGTGTAAACTTCTCGCTGGCATTAATCAACATCACCTTATCTTTGCAGTTAATATCCTTATTTTTATTCAAAACCCAAAGATAAGTGTAAATGCCCGTATTAAAAAACTCATCCGTTGGTAACTGAATAATTGCTTCTACAATGTCTGTATCCAGCATCCATTTACGGATATTACTTTCAGCCGAACCCGCATCTCCAGAAAACAACGTTGAACCATTATGAACCACTACTCCTATACCTTTCGCATCCATTTTTGAGATCAAATGCTGCATAAATAGCAATTGACCATCAGAAATCGAGGGTAAATACTTAAAACGTCCTGTTTTATCATTCTCAATATCTTTTTGGTAGCCTTTCCAACTCACTCCGTAAGGCGGATTCGCCACCACTACATGAAACTCATCGTTATAGAATTTGTCATTTGTCAGGGTGTTGCCATGTTCAATCTTGGAATCTTTACGAAACCGACTTTCAATCTTAGCTAAAGCGTAAAGTGCGTCATTCCAATCTTGCCCAAAGGTTTGAGTGTACGGATTCAACTTTTCTTGAATGCGGTCTTCCACCCCAAACAATAAATTACCACCGCCACAGGTACAGTCATAAATTTTCAACAAGCGGTCTGATTTTAAAATTTTAGAAGCGATAATTTCTGAAATTAGGGCAATTACATCATCTGGGGTGTATTGTTCCCCCGCAGTCTCCGCCGAAATATCTGCCCACCGCCGTTTGATATGTTCTTCAAGGGTGGTAATTTCCGAGTTATTAAAGGGTTTTAAGTCTATACCACTCCATTCTTTTGTATAGCCCAATAACACCTTTTTGGCATTGAGTTTCGTAATTACACCTTTAATATCTAAAAACTTCTCTCCATCCGTTGCATCAACCCCTAAAAGGTCTTTTGTTTCACTGTCAAAGCCATGTAGATAGGCTTCAAAGTCAATATTGAAGGATTTATCGTTCTGGCAAATATCTTTAAGGGTTTGGCTTTTCTCAAAAATATAAACGTTATAACCTTGACCTTTATCTTGAATTAGGGCGATTTGGTCTTCTTTATCCATTTCAGCCCAAGCTTCTTCGCCGATTTCTGCTCGCTCTTCATCAAGCATTCTTACAAGTCGGCTTTCAATCATCACCAGGGCAAAAAACGGCATCATAAATGATGGCCATTCAGATTCCTTAATGCCACAGCCGCGCAGTAGATCCGCAGTTGCCCAGATTTTAGATTCGTATTGGAGGATGTTGTTCGTCGTTGTCATGCAGTGATTTTGCCATAGATTTAGGGTATAAGGATGGATACTTTAATCAAGTCTCTCTACTCTCCATCCTGACTGATTTCCCACCCTTCCAGATTTGACAAAGCCAAAAGAACCACGGACAAACTGCTGTTCCCCTTCCTTGAGTTTGGGTTTACAACCGATTAACTCTTCTACTTCAGTAGATGAAAGAATCCAGCCGGCTTTGGCAGCTTCCTCTAGTGCCTTGAGATGTTGTAAGGGGTCAGATGGTTTAAGGTGACGGGCGATCGCTTCCACCAATGCTATTAATTCACCCACTGCTGTCTCTGACTGTCCAGTGGTCAGACTGGATGTGTCTACTCTGTCCAGTGGACTAAAAGTAATGTCCGACTGTCCAGTGGGCGTGTCCATCGTGTCCAGTGGACTGGGGGATTTAAAATTATCCATCTTCCCCCCATCTTTAATATGTTGGTGCAACTCATCTAGTAGTTCTACATCTGTTGCGTGAATGTAGGATTTATTACCTTGTTTAAAGGGTTTAATGTCCAGTGCTTCTAATCGGTTATAAACTGCTTGTTTACCAATAGCGTATCTATCTTGTAAAGCAGCTACAGGGAACGGGTCTATTTCTACTACCATAAATAACTGTCCAGTGGACTAACTAGACCTGTACAGTGGACAGTCTAGCATAGGAGTAAATAAGTCTAAATCACCAGCGAAATTTTCCATTGCAACGTTGCATGACTACAAGCAAGCATAATCCCTCAAAAAGTGCTGAATGAAAATTTGGTAGGCTAAAATCGGGTCATAGACAAAAGATGAGCTTAATAAATCTAAACGTTTAGGCTGGGAGTCAGCATCGCCTATACCCCAATCTTAGGGGTACGGATAGGGGTTACGTCCTCAAAACTCAATCTACCCTCAGAAAATCTATATTAAATTTCAAAGCCAGTTGACACGCCAAAATCTAAACGTTTTGGTGAACAGTAGCGATCGCAAATTTAAACATCATTCGAGAAAATATTGAAAAATTGCACTCTTCAAAAGAAATTAATGCGATCGCCTACGGCACTAGCGTAGCCAATCACCACGTCATTTATAAAACATTTAGTTTTTGAGCAGGGAATAGCTAGTCCATCAAAAATATTACCCGGCCGATTGGCAACGTTGCAATACTAGGTTTTAGTTTGGTCAATTTTGTATAGTTCGTTTGCTTTAATCAAAGTCAAAATTTTTGAGAAAATTTTCTAGACTTAAACCACGCATTAAATCAATCATCTCCTGACTGCGTAACCCATGCTTAAGAGCATTCATTTTTGACCTTTCCTTTCCCTCTGGAGTTTTTGCCCCTGTGCTGTGTTCCCAAGGTTTCCATTTCTGGATCTGCTGTCGTTGACGTTCTCTCGCTTCTAAACTCCACCGGGGCATCGTTCCCACCCTCCAATTTTTGTTTAAGTTGTTCCTGTTCTACTTGTAGCTGGTTTAGCTGTTGATTTACGTAGGTTTTAATAAATTGACTTGGTTTTTTGGGGTTTTTCAGTTCGTGCAGCAACGAGATACATTTACGCATCTCAGCTTGACACTTGAGGCTTAATTCTGCGAGTTCATTAGGAATATGAGGTAATGCTGTTAGCACTTCCCCAGAATCGTAACCAGCGATCGCTTTATTCATGAAGTGGGTTGATAAGGTGGAGAGCATAGCTATCTGACTGTGAAGGATAACTTCAATGCTGCTAAAGTCCCCATCCTTGGTTTTTTGGGCTTGTTCCAACACTGAATCAGCGATCGCTTTTATGGTTGAGGCATCCAGTTGACTTTTACCAACTTTAGCCATGACTTGAGCTTGAGCAAATCCTGGTGTAGCAAAATGTTGTAAATGAGATTTATCCTCGCTGACATTGACACCTGCGTTTTTTAGTTTGCTAACTGAATCACGTTTTTGCTTTTCTGCCATGAGTTTTTCAAGCGAATCTGTTAATCCCATATAGTTTTTAAATTCGATTCTTATGGTAATTGTAAGCACTTTCTTTAATAGGGGTAAAGACGAAATACGCGCAAAATTTAGCACGACGTAAAGTTTTGTAAAGTAGTCATGTATTTATGTCTTTCCAACATTCAAACATTGCCTAGTTTGAACTAATTTAGGCAATGTTTAATAACTAATCCTTGCAATCATCAGGGTTTATGGCGTTTCTATGATGAGGTATCAGCTTCTGTTTTAGGCAATGAATAACTCTCTCAAAGAAACAGACCACTGGCAGCGATCGCTTTTGGCTCACCGCAGTTCGCTATACCTGTTATGAGTGAAAAGCTCTCAAGGCAAGCATTTCACGTCAAATGGCGGAATCTTTCATCAATCATTGTAAGACCCCATTAAGTACATCTTTATAAGAAGTCTGCAAGAAACTCAATGACTGAATATCAGGAGTTAAGTATTTTTGGAAGCAAATTTGACCCTTCCAAAAAACTTATAAAGTTTTATTAAGTTTTATTCATTAGCTAGAAACTACAGCTATTATTGTATAATTGGTTACTATCAAACAGGTTTCAACATACATATTATTAGCAAGTAATAATTAATTTCTGTTCTAGGTGTTTGATTTCATAGTAGACAGAAGTTTTTAAGATAATATTTATATCTAATTACGAAGGGTGTTTTAATGAATAAAAATACTGAAATTGCTAGTGATAAACAGGAAAAAACTTTACTAATACAGATAATTAAAATACTTTGTCAGACTATTTTATTACCAATAATTATAGGGTTTATATTACTATTAATTGAGTACAAAAGTGGTCTGTTTCAACAATTTAAAGGTAGTCCAAACGATTCTATATCTCCACTATGGGCTGGTATAGCAGGATTTACTAGTGTTGCTTTTATCATATCTTTTGTAAATTACATAAAACTATCATTAAATTCTCGTAATTACTTCCGTGAAGAATTTTCCTTTAGTGCTATTTCTACAATTAGCTGCCTAATCATTGGATTATTATTATCTTTATTTGGTCAGCTAATGTTTTGGCAACCACTTATAGCATTAGTATATATTTTATCAAATAATAAGGTAACTATATCTTATCCTTCGTGGGAAGGATATGGTTTTCTAATTTTACTAATAGTTAGTTTGTACTTAATAACATCTAAACGGTATCAAAATTGGGATGGGCTTAAAAGCATTCAACAACATCAACGGGAGCAAAAAAGTGAAGATAGTGGAATGCTTTTAGAAGGTATACAAGAGTTTCAAAGAATTTTGAATGGTAATGTTACTTTAGAAAAGTATTCAGAACTCACTCCTGCTCAGTTATTGAATCCCTTAGAGCCATCAGAGGATTTTATATCTCCAGCTTGGGAACAACAAGCACGCGAACTGTTAAGGCTTTCCTCTTCATCATATGCGATTGATCCGGATGGATGGCATGATAAACAGAGGTGCTGGGTTGGTCATAATGTTGATAATGGAAAGTTATTTTTTCTCTACCCTGTACAGTCTCAATTGAGTAAGCAAGAATTAGAAAGATTTGTGGATTATTCTAAAGAAATTGCTCATTATAAGAATCTTCAAATTGATGAGATTATAGTAGTTTTCCAAGAAAATATACACAAATCAACAAGCCCAACTAATTTACACAAACAATATATTCGCTTTGAAACAGAGCAGAGCTTAATCGAGAATTTGGTTAATTTTACAGACTACCGCAATGACATTCGTAAGCGTGTTTTAATTAATAAGCTTCCAGAGTCTGACCTGGTACTAGATGATGTTTATGTTCCTTCACAGTTGCTCATGTCTAAAGAAGATAGAGCAAATGATAATAATGTTGAAGACTATTTACGAAAGTGGCTTGACGAACCTAGCCACCGCCAAATTGCTCTATTAGGAGAGTACGGACAAGGTAAGAGTTCCGCAATGTTGATGTTGACTTACCATTTATTATGTGAAGTTGAAGAACTACCAAAAAGAATTCCAATCTTAATTGAACTGCGTGGAAAAAGTCCAAGAGATTTAAGACCACTTGAACTTCTAGGAGCTTGGGCATCTCAATACAGAATAGAGCCACAAGCTCTAATGCGTCTTCATATTGCAGGACGTTTAGTTCTTATTTTTGAGGGCTTTGACGAAATGGCACTAATTGGAACTTCTGAAATGCGGCTCAGGCATTTTAGATCATTATGGAGGTTTTGCTATCTGAACGCAAAAATTATAATTACTGGTCGTCCTAATTTCTTTTTGGATGACCAAGAAATGAAAACATCTCTTGGAATTGTTAAGCCAATTGCCGATAAACCTTATTGTGAAGCTATCAGACTATCACCATTTAATATCGATCAAATCCAAGAAGCATTGAAAAAGCAGAAACCATTAATTAGAGAGCAAATTTGTTCTCTTGCCAAAAATGAAACTCGTTTTCTAGAGCTAGTCTCAAGACCTTCTTTACTTCATGTAGTCTCTGTTATTTGGGAAAAAGAAAAATTGGATCAAAAGACTGCATTAATCAATTCTGCATATGTAATGGAATGTTTTGTTAGAAATAGTTATCGTCGTCAAGGACTTAAAGCACAAGACTCCAGAGAGTTTATGGCTCTTAATAGTTCAGAGCGTGACTACTATATGTGTGGTATAGCATCCTATATGGCAGCAGAGCAACTTAGTAACCAAATTTCAAATGAGCAACTTAATCATTTGGTTGACGATTTGACTGAGGTTATTCCTGATTCAGTATCAACATCTTCACCTGAAATTTTTGATGAGGATACAAGACCATTAAAGTTACGCATCCAAGACCCTATAGAAGATATAGAACATATTAAAACTGATGTACGTACCTGTGGATTATTAGTAGATGATTCATCATCTCCGGGGACATTTAAATTTGGTCATAAATCTTTTATGGAGTATCTTGTAGCAGTAACTGTTAAAGAGTTCATTTGGAACAGTGATTCAGAGAAAGCTTATGCAATTATAAAACTAACTTCTTTACCAATAGAAGCTATTCTTGACCTTCCTGTCTCAGTTGTATTCCTAGCTGAGATGATTGGTACTGATACTGCTACGAAGCAATCTATCAATGTTGCTAATACTAGATTTAAAGCAGAACGAAATATTGCGATTCGACTTTTAAAGGTAATTTTTAATTTAAGAAATAATTCAGTTTTGTGGTTTATTTTATCTTTGTTAATTTTTATTATCTCGCATTTGAAATCTTTAAAGAAAATCAAAATGCCTCAACGTATTTTTTTATTGTTTACTAACCCGATTATAATTTTTTATTTTATTTTAATGGTGAGTACAATTCCTATTGTATCATCTCGATATTTTGCAGGAAGTTATTCTAATCTAGATACGTTTCCGGTATTCATGACATCATTATTTATTTTTACCCAAGTCATGATTATGTATTTTCAATTAAGAAATTCCCCTAGTATTCTTACAAGTTCTATACTACTTAAGTTGCGCCTCTGGAACTCTATATGTAAAGAGTTACAGATAGATGATAAAGTGCTACATCAAATTGCAAGAACTTCGTTGCTACCGTGGACTAAAAATCACTCATTTGACTACTTCCTAAAAAAAACAGATTAGCTTAATTATAAAGAATTTGCCTTTACCCCTCTTCTGTCACGCTCCGAAAACATTTGCCATTTCTGAATTTTAGAGTCTTTTGCAGATGAAGTGATTGGCTTCGCCAGTGCCGTAAGTCATCAAGGTTACACATTCTCGAATTCTACAGGCACTAAACAAACACACCCCAAACAGCATTCTGTCCCGGTCGTTATCTAGACCTTGACTAAAAATTAACTGTATTTCCTGTTGGGTGAGGACTTTGGCGCGTCCGTGCCTGTTGATTTTCATAACCCACTGTAGACCCTGTGATCTACAGCTTACAGTTACAAGGGACGGGTTAGCAGGTTTATTTTACTGGTGTGGCAATTACTCAAGTAGTACACAGCTATATCCTGTGTCCTGTTTTTCATAAAAATATCAAACTTACAATACTAATACTTAAAAATCAGCTTTAATAATTGTATTACTAAAAATCTTCGCACAGTTTTACTAGCTATGACACAGGGAAATCTTTTGCCTCTTGCTAAACAAGGAGATGTGAAGTCCATATCATCTCTAATAAACCATTCCCTAAACCCCAAGGGGATAACCGCAAAAGTAGCCCTCAAAGAAGGCTGTTTACAGGTAATGTTGGAATCAACTCAAGTACCTCCACAGAAAGTCTTATTTGAATTTGTTCGCAAAGGTATCACTAGCTTGGATATTGCATCTCTTCAAAAAGTTGAAGTGTATGGGCGAAAAACTGGTGAGGAGTTTTGGGCTTGGAGTCAGGAATTTGAAATTGGCTACCAACAATCACCTGTTCCAAGTTCAATATCGGATCAATCTGTAGCTTCTAGCAGGATAATACAACAAAAGCAACCCAGCCTTAAAGAAAGAGCAAAACAAGGTGATGTGGATGCAATTACACAACTGTTAAATATAGCTCTACAGCACAAAAATATTACTGTGAAAGCCAGCTTGAAAGAAGGTTGTTTACAAGTGAAATTGGAATGTGAACAAATTCCTGAGCAGACTTCAGCAACGCTAATTCGCAGAGAAATCATAATGCTAAAGATAGAATTTATCAAAACTGTAAAAATTTATGCTCAACAAAAGGATAATGATTTTCCAGAATGGATTCAGGAATTTGAATTAATAGAATTTAAAAATCCACAAACATATACATCAAGAAACAATACACAAAATCTAATTATTAGCTTTAACGAGAATACACTAGGTATTTTAGGATCAATAATATTACTAACTGGAGTTTTTGCTCCTATAATTAGCGCACCTGTTATAGGGACTTTAAACTATTTTCATAATGGAAAAGGAGATGGAGTTATTTTACTTGTACTAGCAGTAATTTCTTTGGTTTTAACATTTAAAGAAAATTACAAATTTCTTTGGTGGACAGGAACTGCTTCATTTGGAGTAATAATTATAGGATTAATAAATTTCCTAACACAAATATATCAACTTCAGTCAAATATAGAAGAACGATTAGCTGGTAATCCATTCAAAGGATTAGCTGATGCAGCAGTTCAGTCGGTTCAACTTCAATGGGGATGGATACCGCTTATTATGGGAGCAAGTATGATTATAGCAGCAGCCGCTATTTCAGAAAAATCAAACATATCTCAGACGGGCTATAAACAATATTTTTATGAGCTATTAAATTTTAAAAAGGCGCAAAAACCATATGTATTTTTATTTTTAGTTTTGCTGGGTATTTTTATACCCAAAATATTTATAGAAATCAAAGCTAAAACAGAATATGAGAATCAAGCAACAAAAGCACGCCAATCAGAAGGTAAAACTTACATTGGCGCAATGAATAGAGGACATCAGGCTTATTACATAGAAAACGACAAATTTGCCCCCACAATAGAAGATTTATCTTTAGGTATTCCGTCAGAAACAAGCAACTATAAATACAGTATTTTTCCCATAGGTGAATCGCAGACTGTAACAGAAGCCACAGCAAAAGAAGATGGATTGAAGAGTTATATAGGAATAGTTTTAGCAGTAAAGGATACAGAGTATGGTACAACTGCTACTATTTGTGAAAGCAATAAACCCACAAAAGTACAGCCGGAAATTCCTCCAATTATTAACAACGAAGTTCAATGTCCTTCGGATTATTCTAAGCTAGAACATTAATATACAATCATTCAGATTATTGGTGGGGGAATTCCACTGATTCATTACTCGCAACCTACACTGATAAATCTGGCAACTTGTAGCAAACTTGTAGTATACCCCTGGCTATTGAAACAATCCCTACGCCATAGACGTTTCAGCTATTAAATAATAAAAATGTACTAGCACTTCTACCCAACTTTTGTATTACTTTTTGTAACATATACAATTTCTTTGGGGGAATGGAAACTGCTTGTATTTGTACGTGGTTCGTTTTTGGTTTGTTCCACTGGGAGCGATCGCTTCAGAATCCAATAACTTATTATTTACTCCCTATATTTTATCTATAGTTTGTTTATACTTCTAATTGTTTTTTTAGTCGTTTACTCAAATTATTGTAACGTCTTGCCTCTTTCAAATCACCTGCTAGAAGGCAAGCTCTAAAAAGGTTTTGATAGGTTGTGATCTGCGCTTCCTTCTGCTTTTTTAGTTTGGTTTTTAGTTGGGTAATTGTCATGATTCACCTCTATTTTTTGATTTCTATTATAACAGAAAATAGCAAACTAATACCAGCATCAAATATTGTTTTTATGCTGGTATTTTGTTGTAGTGGGGATTGGGTAGTAAGGATAGAAAATAAATCTATCCTTGTTTGGGGCAGGGGCTATCTATACGACCACTCCCACACTTTTAGTACATCTTCTGAAACGTCGGGTAATTTTCCTAGAAAAGCCCGGATAACCCAAACTAATTTTTGTGATTGAGACAAAGCATAATTTAAAAGTTGATCATGCTCCTGGACTGTTGTAGCAGCTAGAACTTTAACTTTTAATGATTCTAGTTCCTGGTCATATTCTCGCTGTTCCTGTTCCCGTTCGCGGCGTTTCTTTTCAGCAATACTATCAACGTCATCTACAACAATCTTAGATATCCAGTCCGGTGGTGTAGTGTCAGCAGTTGGGGCAGGGTTAGCAGTTGTATCAACTTTTACGGCTTGTACATTTGTACTATATTCTGCAACGTCCTCCTGGTTATACCCCAAATTTTCCGATTTATACCCCAAATCTACCCCAAAATCTACCCCAAAATTATTTGGCTGTAACTTTTGTGTAGTAGGAGTTTCAGAGTTTTTATATACCCCAAATACCCCAAAATTGTCTAAACCCTCTCTATTTTCCACAGTGTCGCCGCCGCCGTCAGTATTTAAAAGTATTGTTTGGGACATTTCAGCGCGGAAATTGTGATCCAATTCTAAATTTGAAATTTTTTCCAAAGGTTTAGAACAATTTGGGGTATTTGGGGTATAAATATCGGCTGAAACTGTTGATATAACTGGGTTTGATGCGTTTTTATTTTGGGGTATATTTTGGGTATTTTGGGGTATATTTTGGGGTATTTGGGGTATATCTGAGGTCGTCGCCATCGCACCAGGTGGGACGTAGTGAGGAGCTTCACAAAAAATGATCTGTTTAGGTGGTAATGATACTGGTTTAGGTATTGGTGCGCTTATTGATATTCCTACGATATGGGGATATTCCCTGGTTGATCCTTCCGGTTTTAGTTGAGTAATTTTGATTTTGGGGAATATTTCTTTCAATCTGGGAAGTAACAACCGTGGGCATTTAATGTATCTATCAGACGGCTTGTGTGGTTCTGCCCAAATAGAATATCCTCCGGCGTTGTCGGTTAAAATTTCTTGATCTTTGTACCACTGTTCTAAAGGTTTGTACAAATCCCCAATCCTGATAGGTTTAGCTTTGGGGTCATAACGCCACCCTAGATCCTGGATAGCCTCAAACAGGTGGTTGTTCTCGTTCTGAATCTCTTTTAAAGCATCTTCTGTACAACTGTAATCAATGCCTTCTACCATCAAATCTTGCAACCCTTTGATCATGTAGTTTAGGAACGCTGGACAAACTTCGTTAATCAAAAATTCACGATCATATTTAAATCTAGGGTCAGCTAATAATTGATTGGGATTACTAGGATCTAATTCCTCAGCCTTAACAAATGTTTTATTAAAAGTTAGGGGAGCAAATCTATCTAACGCAGCTTGTCCAGTGTTGTAGAGGTTGGGTAGTTCGTTAAGATTGAAAAATGCGATCGCATTAGGGACATAATCAACCCCATCCTTAAATAGATATCGCTCAATTAAAGTATCTCCAGTTGCAAATCGTTTTAAACTTAAACTGTTATCAATTCTTGTGGTTCTACCGCTTTCAGATGCCCAATTTACCCTAGCTTTAGATAATCCTGCTAGACTGTTTTTGTTGCCATTGTCGTAATCGGTAAAGTCATTTAGTGAAAAATTACTTACAGAACTTGACCCATAAATCAAACTGATAACTTCCCTGATGGAGTCTTTACCGTTACTACCACCACCAATACAAAACAGAATTTTAATTAAACGCCCCTTAAATTTCCGTACTGTGGGCAGGTCTAGTGATGCTCCTGCTGTTCTTAAAAGTATTTGCAATTGCTTATCATCCAAACATCTTAGAAGTTGATCACAAGCCTTAGTATCTGCATTAGGGTCGTAAGTAATGATTGGTTCTGATGTGAAAAAATGCTTTTCTGGGTCGTGTGTTTCTAGTTTGGGAGTGGGTTTATCTCCATCCCATTCGATCACTACTACACCATTTTTACAATTAATCCCTGTAACTTGAGTGAGTTTTTTGTGATCTACTGCTAGGGACACCTGCGACCATTTGAATACTTCGTTAACTGATTTTGTATTAGCAAAGGGGTAAGTTATGATTGGTGGTGCGTCCTCTCTTTCCTTAACCACTACGTAAGTATTACAAAAATCCCTGATCCGTTTTAATTCCAAAGCGTTATCTAATTCTTTATAGTATGTTCCCTGCCACTGGTAGAACTTTTCATTTACACAGATGTATGAATCATCAAATAATGCTTTAAAAGCTATTTGCTGAAAGGCAACTTCGGGATCTTCGGGATTAAATGCAGTTTCAGATGGTTTCCTTGTGTTAATATCAACAACATTATTTAGCAGTGGTTGATCCCCTTCATTCTCCCAGTCAATTATTTTTTGATAAGCATCCGGGTTATGCTCCTTTACCAATTCCTTGAACTGAACTAAATTGATATATCCAAAATTAGAAATATCTGTTTTCTCATCAATATCTTCTGATTCTTTGCTGATTTGCCCCCACCATGCGAATCTAGGCTTAAATCCCTGACTTTCAACAAACTTGTATTCCTTAACCCATTTAAGGGGTATTCCTTGAGTGTTGAGAACGTCTCCTGCGTCAACGCATAAATTAATAATTTCTGATTTTTCCTTAACCAGTGGCAGAAACTTAGCAGCGTGTTTTTTTGATGTATGCCAATATCTTGCACCACCTAAAACGGGTAAATTGTATTTGAGGTGAACAATTACTGGTTTTAGTTCATTGCCCTCAGTAACGAAAATACCATGATCGAAATTATTATTTTCATTTAGCAATACTGCTAACGGCTGTTCACCATCTATGTGATATCTGGTGTAATTTTTGTCTGATACGCAGGTATACCGTTGTTCACCTTTTTTCTCAGTCAACCTGACTTTAAAAGCAACTATCTGATCATTTTGTTTGATAGGGGTTAAAATGCCCTTACCAGATATAGCTAATTGCTTTTTATCGTGGCGATATCCAGGTAAGTTATCTGGCCAGTTATCACCTGTTAATTCCTGGTTAACCCCTACCGATCTAAATCCCCAATTATCTATCTGTTGATCCGTTAGTCCCCTAACATCTTTTAAATGGGTGCGATCGCACTCAGTGAGTTTTAAGGTAGAGATAATTTTTCTGTTCCACAAATTCCTATCTTCCCTACTCATTTCTGGCTTAGTAGGTTTAGGGGATTGTTTAACTGTAGTTTGGGAAGATTGATCAACCTTTACAAAAGAGTGGGAACAATGGCTTTTAGGGTTGGATGTGTTGGTACACCTGTAGCCATTGATGATATCGCCTATACTCGCTGTACTATTGCCACATAATAAATTATTGCCACTAGCAGAAGCCGCACATTTCTTTTTGCACCCACAAATTATACAGGGTTTGGAACTGGTTACTGTGGTTAGAGGGTCGTTTGCTCTTAGGATTTTATCTGACCCCAGGACTACAGGCTGTTTTTGTGCTGGTATTTCCGCACCTGCTTTATAGCTGATACCTGCTTCTACCTCACCCCAATTATCTAGGGAAGATGTAGCTACTTCGGCTATGACGGTTTTAACGTTAGCTTTGCGACCGTTGAATTTGGAAACTTTTGAAGCATTTTTTAACGAAGTTGACATCACTTTTTTCCTTCTGTTGTAAGGGTTTGAAGAAAAAAGACCGACAACTAGAACGCTTGAACTATCCCCAATTTTGTGCTACGATGCTACTATATTTAGTAATATTCAAAAATATAAAAACAACAAGCGGTCTGGGAGTCGTGTTACCGATAGTTAGAGCTATCGCACAAGGTAAGCGGTTTCTAGTCCGTCTTTTTTTTAGACGTTATGGGTAATTCACCCATGAGAAAAGTATAACATTCTCACCAACAAAGCAAACAAGCCAATAGTTCTACGTATTGACAAGATTAAGCATAATAAGTCTACTATTATAATAAAAACCGCGAAATAGCGATAACGCTTGTTATATAAGGCTTTTGGGTAAATCTGCTATCAACAAGTGTAAAATATTTTAGGTATGACACAAGATGACACAAGAAACATATTTTACAAAAGCGGGATTTAGCTATTACCTTAAAATCTTTTAGAAGTCTTCAAATCTTAATTATTTCTCTAGATTTTCCTGTCGTAGTTAATCCCCACCGACTATAAAACCGTCGTGGGGATTTTGTTTTTTAAGGGGTAGGGTAACAGGATACAAAATTTTCTATCCTTAGTTGGGAATTAGCTTAAAAATATTTGGTTTTCATGGTTCAGGTGGTGAGGTGCGATCGCACTTTGGGTAGATGGGAGCAAACTATGTTTGATTCTGCTTTTTTAATGCTTGTATCTTTATAATTTCTCTCAATCCTGCCTCGATTAAATAGGCGGCTAGGTTAGCAGTAGTACGTCCTTCCTTTTCTGCCATATCTTCTAATTCTTTAAACATTGCATCCGAAATAGTCACACTAAATTTTTTACTCATCAGCGACATATAAACATAACTCCTATCAATATTATGGCTGTATGTCAATTATATCCCAAAATATTCTAAACATATTCTAAATAGGAGGCAACATCTTCTAAATAGATGCTATATTAGAAGTGTAGAGGCAAGTTATGTAAAGCCGTTGCATCCTTGTAAGTCTTGTGAGCAAAGGATAACAACTACTTTACTAAGCTTGTCAAGCTAACACGATACTGCATATTTGAAGACGGTGGAACAGTATCCACTCCAAATATGCAAGATGGAACAGTTTTATATAGCTGATGGAACAATTACCCACGCTATATATGCAAAAACTTGATACTGCATAAATTCTATGGAACAAACCAGGATTATCTATGAGACGTTAGCGGGTAAACGGGTTTCTGATTCCCACTGGACTAAAACCAAAAAGCTAATGTCAGCTTGCGACCTACCACTAGATAAAGATGGTTTTAGTGTCCTTATCAACCTCAGAAAAGTATCACCAAGATATTTTTCTAAATACGTTGAGATTAAAGACGAATTAACCAATCTTGGTAAGCAACTACTACCCGCAATTGGTTTAGGAATAACAGGAAAGCAGTTTTTAGAACTGATTGAAAGATTAGAAATACACCCCAATCAGGGAACAGTAAGCAGGTGGTTTAAATCAGTCGGTGGTTTCAAATCTAGTGGCAACTATGACAAAAAAACAATCTTACCAATTGTTGCTACTGCGTTGATTTATAAATCAAAGTCCCAATCATCCAAACTAAACAAGATAGGAGCGTAGGAATATGACTAAATTACTAAATACCGTAGCTACTCGTATCCAAACTAGACTATCCAGAAAGGCGTTAAAAGTTGCGTTAGGAGACATTAAAGACTATCTCAAAGCTAATGCAGGAAACATTGAAAATATTACAGATGTAGAGGTTAACCAAGCTACTGAGTATTTTATGAATAACTCCACCAAGCTAACAGTATTCCCCCAAGATGCTGCACCAATCACCACAGAAGTAGAGGAAACATTTAGCAGTGTAGATGCTGAAAACGGAAACATTGCAACATCTACACAGATAGAACTGGAAACATTAGAAACAGAACAAGAAACCACAGAAGTAGACAACGGTATACAACTTGTAAACAGTAATCTAGATACCAATCTAGATGATATAGATAGTCAAGATTTACACCCAACTACATCAGATCAACCTACTGAGAACTTACCCCAATCACAACACCAAGTAGACCGCACTGGATGGTATCAACCTGCACCGTTAGCCACTACTGAAAAATCAGAATTAGTCAGCAGCACTGCTCAAAGTTTGGGCATAGCTTTGAGTACCCAGGAAGTTGAAACCATAGCCACAAACATCAATACAGCCAGTGAAGATTTAACCGATAGTTTGGAGGAAATCAAAGGGGCAATTATCGCATTTATCAGCTATAAGGCAAATCTCAACAGTCAAAAAATTGACGATACCCTAACAGAAATTAGTCAAGTTGCTGCTACTAAGTTTAATGAAAATTCTGAACAGTTCACCGATGGACTAAGACAGATAAACCAACAAATGCAGCAACAGCGAACTGACTTTAAAAGCAAAGTCAAAGCCACGCTTTCAGCCTTTGCAATACCAGCTATTAAAGCCGGATAACACCCTAAGATTCAGGGTTAACCCTGTTACCTTGATTACCTGTTCCCTGCTACTAATAACCGTCATTTCTGGACTAATAGCACTAGACAATTATCGTTTTAGTAGCAGTTCCATCAAACTAGAACACAGATATTTTGCTGACCCTAACTCATATTTGGATGTACCAAAATGAAGATGTTACCACAAGCTAAATCACCCAAGCTAAAAAACCACATCTTACCACGTGGCAAGGCACTAATTAACCAGCTAAATCATAAATTTGGCGTTACCCTTGGAGACTTCGAGAAAGCTTGTATGGGTGATTTACCATCTATGCAAAAGATTGGAGAATTGTCACGACAAGCCCAATTTGCAAAAGAATTTGCGCCTAAACTGAAAGACGCTTACATCACTATTCTCGAAGGAAGTGAAGCTTATAACGTAGCCATTGCT
>NZ_CP178458.1:0-38546 GCF_047275885.1 Anabaena azotica SJ-1 | reverse complement strand
GGTGTGACTTGAATGAAAAAATGGGCTTTTAGCTCACGTTATACTTCACAAAGCAGATAACCATTTTATGCTTCACAAAAATAGTCAAAGTAGAAAATTCATTTTTCCATATAATACACGGTAAAAATTGTTAACCTAACGGTGTATTACATGGGAAGGGTTATGTTGAAACGGGATATTCAAGGGAAATTTACCCTCAAAAATGATGATTATCGTCAAGTCCGCTCTTTGAGACTAACTGATGACACCTGGAAAGCATTGGGCATAGCTGCTGAATGCTTAGGACTGACAAGAGCAGATTATTTAGAAGAAATGGCGAAAAGCAACAACCTACCAAGTAATACATGGGAAGAAGGAGACCCTTATCCATGTATTACACGGAAAGATAAGAATCAAGATCAACAACCTGACATCGCTGAAACGCATACACCAACACCGCCCAACATGACAGAACTTGAAGCTTTACGAGACCAAGTGTTACAGGAATTAAAATTAGGTAAACAATCCTCTGCGTACAAAACAACTCAAAAAGCTCTGAATCAATTCATCACTCTGTTGAACAAAAGACTGTAAATTTTGTACCTACTCCCCAACCTTATCTCGTTGTGGCTTGCGTTGTCCAACACTTCCACGCCCATTTTTCTTAGGAACTGCTTCAACGGTAGATGGCTCAGTTGTTAAAGACACCACCTCAGCCTCATAACTTTGCGTATCTTGTGGCATTTCCTCTGAAACTACGGCAGTATCCTTCTTAGAGCGCGTTTGTCTCTTTTTGGGCTGAGTTTGTACCTCTGCTACCTCAGTCATAGAAATTTGAGAATCCTGCGTTGTTTCTTGGGTGTTCTGTGTAGTTTCCGTTACTACCACAGGAGATTCCTTCTTTTTTCGAGTTTGCCTCTTCTTTGATTCCGGACTACCAGCCATTGTTTCTGGAGTAGGAGTATCAGCCTGTGCTGTCTGAGATTCAGAACGTTTTTTCCGAGTAGATTTAGTAGTAGCAGTAGAAACAGGTGCAACAGTAGACTTTACTCCCGGTGATAAATCCACAATCCCACCAGGAACAGAAGTCGAAGTCATCCCCATCTGTAGCAAATGCCATAAATGTTCGCGGCGACTTTCCATGTAACAAAGTTTTTGTTCCCCCTCCGTCGCCTCTATCGCCATGCGTTCACACTGAGCCAGCGAAAGAGTATGTTCATACAAACGCTCCAAAGTCAGCGTATCACAGCCATCATGCAACGCCGCCGCCACGGCCCGAATTAACCAATCCTTCAACACACCCACACAACCAATAGAACGCTCATAAAAATAAAACCAATGCTGCATCAAAGCCGGAATATCAACCTGAAGGGGAACTTGCCTCAACAGCGCCAGTAAAACTCCCTGAAAATCCTGTCGGTCTTGTTCATTTTGAAACAAATAACGGGGAAAATGAATATCCAACCCCCGGCGTGATGCCTGTCCACTTAAATTGCGAAAATTCAAAAGCTCATAAGTGCCAATGAGAATGTGCAGTACACCAGTCACATTTGTCATTGACTTAATCCAATCCAACTGGTCTAAAAGCTTACCACCACTAGCCCCACTACCAATCTTCATTAAATGCTGTGCCTCATCCAAAATCACAGCCTTAACACCGCGTTTGCTCATCGCTTCTTCCAAAGCTTGACGCAGTTCAGGATAATCATTGAACTGTGCCGTTTTACTGCGTCCACGCCCCTTCTTCTCCCAAGTCTGCTCGGCATCAATATCCACCATCATCCGCCGCTCATAAAAAGGTTCTCCCAACAACCTCAGTGCCGTGCGGTAATAATCAGCACGATTAAACACCCCACCATCAGGAGGTCGTGTTTCAATTGGCAATAGTGGCATTGGGGAAACATTGCCGTTGCGATAACCTCCTTCACGAACACCATGAGAACCATTCTGTTCAACAGTAGTCCCATTTAACCGTCTAGTAATTTGGCGAATCATCGTCGTTTTCCCCACACCAGAAGGTCCATACACCAGGACATGAGCAAACCCAGCCGGTTCACGAATTGCACCCATCAGCAGCATATCCACTTGTGCCAACTGGGGATGAGATATCGCATATTCCTTGAATTGCTTGAGTTGGGACTGTGCTGATTCAGGAAAGTTCTCCATTATCTGTATTCCTCAAAGATAGGCAGTTTTGTGACATCCAAAAGTTGAACGGTTTCCGTTTTATGAACTCTGGCCACATCTTCCTGGTTGGACTTATTGGCTTTTGACTTCGGTATAGTCTGTATAACTTGTACTTGGGAAACAGACGGGACATCATGGTGATGAGATGTTAAATTTTCCCGTACACTTTTGGCTTCTAAATCCCGTAATCGTTGCAGTAGTAACGTTTCATGCTCTTGCGCTCTGGCAATAAAATCTGCTAATCGTTTAGCTGAGATATTCGTACTCTGAGAATTCCCCTTGTCTTTTTTTCTGATTTCCTCTGCCGCTAACAACACTTCTTTCTCTGTGCGTCCGGCAAAGGTGCTGTAATACTGGGAGATACATTTTACCCAGCGTCCCTCTAGGTAGGCATAAGCTACACCCATATCGAAGGGGTCATATCGCACAGGAACTTTGGTTTTTTCGACAGATGGATTGCGGAAAGCATCATTCCAGTAATAAAGATAGTTGACTTTAATTCCTTGCCCTGGCTGAATTAAAGCTGTTCCTTTGGCTGTACTGGGGCGTGTGGACATGAGGAAGTCTTCGTTGTAGGCAATGTGTCGGTGTTCTCGTTCCCCCGCTATCAGCAATCCGTCGGTATACACTTGTAATGGTGTTGCCCCCAGGGAATCATGCTCGCTAGTGTCGTACACAGAGTATGCCCACTCGGTGAGGTAGGTATATAAATCTGCCAATGTCCACACGGCTTGTTGTTTGGGGTCAACAGATGGAGTAATTTGTCGTGGTTGTTTACTGGCTTGGGTGTTACCCAAGAGGTTATAAACAAACTCGGTATTTGTTGTGCCGAATAATCGTTCAATGACTGAACCAAAACGCGGTTTGCCACCAGGTCTGGTTTTTTTGATGCAGTGGTAGCGTGCTAGTAGGGTGTCAAAGTAGAGGCTATGAAATTCTTTGCCTCCATCTACGACTACGGCTTGGGGAAAACGACCAAAACGCTGGACGCAAGACCGTAGTGCCATCATGCAAGACCTGTAACTGGGTGGGTCAAAGGTGAGATAAAGGGCGAGGATACGTCGGGAATAGGCATCAATTAGTAATGTCAGCCAAGGTCTTCCTAAGTTCCGTCCTGTGGCGATTGAGCGTAGTTCGATGTCGAGTTGGGTGTGGTCAATGTGGACGATGGCAAAGGGTCGGTCTCCGTGTCGGGGTGTGGTTTTGGTTAGTTCTAAGATTTTTGGTTCTGTTGAGTATGCGGCTTTTGCTCCCTGACGTTTTTTGGTTTGTTCGTGGATTGGTCGCTGTTTGAGACGGTTATAAAAGGTGCGTGAACTCAGGGGTTGTATATTTAATTCGTTGCAAGCTCTGACATATAATCTATATACTGAAGCGGCTGGTGCTTGCCTTGGTGTCTCGAAGTGTTCGGTAATAAATTTATCAAGTAGTTCGCTGGATTGGTTTGGTGCTTTGGTTTGACGATTTCCTCTCCGGTTTGTACGTGGTAGTAAACCAACGTAACCGCAACCATACCTGGCTTCGGCTTCTCGAAACTGTTTTACCCATCGTTTCAAGGTACTTGGAGCTATGTCTTTGTAGATATCTGTGTGGCGCTGAATATATGCTTGTACTAGATGATATCGGCGATTTGCTTGGCTGAGGTCGCTGGGAGAGGCGGCATCCATAAGTGCTTGGACTGCATTATTGATGGATGCTTGTTTTTCTGAGTTTTGAATTTTGATGTTGCCGCTTTCCCATAGTTGCAGGAAATATGCTGTTGGTAGTTGGATGGGTTGTCCAATGTCGGGTAGGAGTGTGGTTGTGGTTTGACCAATATTTACTAATGTCCAGGGCTTATTGTCCCATAGCAGGACTGTGTTTGGTAGGAGTGCTGTGGGTGGGGGTATTGGTTGATGATGCTGTGTTGTTATGGCTAGATGTGTGTAGGCTTGATGGGTTTGTTGGTCTAGATATAGCTGTACTCGCCAGTGTTCTACTAGGGGTGTTGCATACAGGTCTACGTAGATTTGCTCTGTGGCTATCATGGCGTAGATGTCGTTGACTCTGATTCCGGGTATTGAGGCCAGTGTGGCGGTGATGGTGATTCCGGGTTTGGCTTGGACTACGGTGAGTATTTGTTCTGTGATGGTGTGGGGGATGTTGGTGTTGAATCTTAGGTAGTCTTCTAGGAAGATGAGGTTTTGGGTGAAGATGGGATGCAGTTCGCTATCGGTGCGGATGTGGTATTTGAGTCCATAGGAAGAAGCATGGGCTGTTCCCGGTGGACTGTGCCATTTCCCGTCGGCAGTTTTTTGGTAGCGTCCGGGGTATTTTTCGGCTAGTCGTTTGAGTTCGGTTTCGGTTTTCCATTCTTCCCAGGCTGCACCATCAGTTTTGAGTACGAAGAAGTCTGGGGTATGGTAATGACCTATTTTGCGTCCTGTTTTGTTGTGGTACTGGATTTTGAAGGGGGGTGGCTGGTCGTAGTATTCCAATACGTCTGGGTCGTGTTCCATTTGGTAGATTGCCCACAGTTCTACGGTGTGGCTTTCAAATTGGATGGTTTGACCCATTTTCCGGCTGGGGTAAACTCCACTGACGTTTTTGGCGCGTCCTTGTACACGGCGTGAGGGTGGGGCTGACCTGATTGTGGCAATTAGGTCTTTGGTTTGTGCCGTTAGTTGCTGTTGGGAACACCATTGGTCAAATTCAGAGGAGTTCATGGAACTAGAAGATGATAGGTGTGTGTTTGGGCTTCTTTTTTCTTGACTCTCCCTAAAACCCTATATCTAAAGGCAGTTTTGGGGTTTGACTACGCAAGTCTATATTACTGATTACGGGGAGAGTGAAGCATATCTTGGTTTTTTTGAATCATATTTTGGGATAAAAGTTGAAATTTGTACTGCTAAAAGCCGTTTGTTTGCTTGAGGTTTTGTCCTCTAAGATTTTTTCAACTCATGTTCATATTATGGTGCAGAAAATCAACTCTGGCTCATTATTTGATGCAAAGTTTTATTTCGCTTGTTCCCGTCAAGCTTATTTTGCCGTTACTTATGGCTCGTTTTATGGTTCACAATTTAGCTCAAGTTATGGTTCAAGTCATAGCAGGCATCGCTTGGAGATGTAGAGCGTTAAATACGGTTATGACGGCCAACCAAGTGGAGACGTAGTAGTGGAGTTTGACGACATTACCCCGAAAGTCCAGACAGCAAAGCAGAAAGCCTGACAGTAGTTGGATTCCAAGGGTGTCTATAGAAGAGTTTATATAGATATGGTTAAAACAATACGTAATGTCATTAGTACAAACCACCCTTTAATGGGTGCGGTAAACCGTATACTGCTTTAAATGTGAATAATCTAGTATGTTTTTATGTTTTTATTAACAGTTACTAATCATGGTAGAAAATTTATTAACGGGCATAAGTCATGAAGATATAGGCATTACAGTTACTACTTTAGATGGCTTATCTAATACTATAAAATGTGATTTTCTGCGAGTATTTTCTGAACCTAATCAACAGTATGATGCTTATGCAGAAATATCATTTTCGGAAATTAATGGTTGGAGGATTAATGGTAGTAGGGTTGAGCCAAGTAATTACAAAAGTTTAAGTCATCCAACTTTAGGAAAATGGAATATTATTTCCCAGACTGAAAATAAACCTTATGGTTTATATAGAGGTCAATTAAGTAGTAATAATCCTGTGTGCTTGAACTGTTTACTTGTCAAGGCTTAAATAATTTATTGAAAATCGAATGAACTAAGTTTTGGCTAACCAACCACCAAAGCAAAGTTAATTCTGCTAAAGTCCAAGAAAAATAAGGAAGCGTTATGAATATAGAAGTTTTAATAGAACGTTATTTAGGTGGAGAAAGAAATTTTCAAAAAACTAATTTACCAGTTGATGACGTTGATAGTTTATTAGTGATAATCAATAAATTGGAAAACCAGCAGCAACGAAATTTTCCTAAAGAATTGTTTAAATTAATTTATAAGAATGGAAGAACTATAAAAGATATTATTCTGAGTGATGTTGATTTTACTGAATCGAAAATAATTGGTGCGGAATTTTATAAAGTAACAATTAATAAGGTGAATTTTAGCAAATCTAATCTATCTTATTCCAGTTTTAGTTCTTGTTCATTTGTAAACTCATGTTTTAATGAAATTAATCTTGTTAAAACTTCCTTTTATGGTGTTAATTTAAGTGAGATTAATTTGAGTAATGCTATTCTTTGCCAATCAAGTTTAGCTAAAGTTAATTCTACCAAATTAAATTTGAGTGGAGCGAATCTGAGTGAAACATATATACATCAGTGCATTTTAAAAGATGCCGATTTTAGTGGAGCTAATTTGACTGGAGCAGAACTTTGGGGCGTTCAGCTTGAAAATTCTAATTTAAAAAACTCTAACTTTAGCAAAGCTAGATTAGAAAATTGTAGTTTAAGCGGAGCAGATTTGTGTGGAGCTAACTTTGAGGAAGCAAGTTTAATGCCTCCAGAGAGCTTAAATATATTGAACTCATTTGGATTTGATATACAACAAATTTTTGGAACTAATTTAACAGGAGCTTACTATAATTTAGATACTAAATTTCCCAATAATTTCAACCCTAAAGCATTAGGAATGATTTACAAAGAATAGAAAATTGAATCAAGCATTTCACTACAAATAGCGGAATTTTCATCAATTGTTGCTATACCCCTTTGGCTGTATCTAGCTTATAAATTTACCCTGCTTTTGTCACTCTCCGAAAACAAACATTAAAAGCAAGTTTTCAAACTCTTACTGGGGCTAGGTTTGTGGCTTTATTTTCTAATATGATAGATGCTATCATCGCTTTAGACTAAAACTCTTGTATGGCGAAGGTTACACCGTTTTATTTAGGTATGCCGATCTATACCACAGTACAGACAGTTCAAGACTTTCGACTGTTAACCTAAAAGCGATGGCTACGCCCATCAAATGTAAAGAATTATTACTGAACTAATTCAAATGCGATCGCAGCTACGGCTACTTGTTCCTTACTATCAACCCTCATTAAAAATCGAAACAGCATCCCTTTAAAAGCCGAAGAAGCGTATCAAAAGTTATTTTTTTAATATGAATGGAGTTTTTTGACTCTTTTTTGATTACTGTAACAATAATCAATCAATAAATAAAACCTTTGCTATGTAAGGGTTTCAGGAAATTGACAATCTTAAAATCCCCTGATACGGTTGAAGTTACCACACATCAACTTAATACCAGAGGATTTGTCCGTGTTTGATTTGCACTCAAACACGAGCATTAATGCTTTCGATTCTAGTTTATCGTTTTGTCTTGAGTCTGACCAGCCTCAAGGCTCAGTTTTTGATGCACAGAATTTATTCTGTGATAAAGATAAAAGAAATTTGAAGCATAATGCTCGTGATTGCTCTGACTTAAATAAGAAACCTTTATTTCATGAAACTTATGCAAACACAATAAGTTCAGAAGATTGGCGACAGATGGATAGAGAAGATATATTAAACCTTGCTCTGCCAGGAGATGAGCCTCATCTTCAAGATGGGCTTTGGAACAGATGAATCAAACGAAACTCGTCTTTTGTCTTTTCCAGATATATACATCTGTTCTTCACCACCAGAAAGTTTTCGCCGCAATTCTTTACCTAAAGAAAGAGTCTAGTCGTTAACTACTGCCTGGGGCTGTAGTGTGGGGTATGACTGCGTACTTTTGCTTACGGCTAATGTATGCTTTTTGGGAGTCATGATTAGGGATACAGCCGTGAAACATCAATATGACGACATTACACCACTACCTACACCAACTGATTATATAAACAATCCAACATTTTATTACCCGCAACTTGGGTTAATACGCTGGAATAGACTATCCTTCCCATCCTAGCTGCCTGAGATTCCTAGCGACGTGTTGTTTGAAACTTCTGTCAGAGTCTTCATATTCTCCCCATCTAATCTGAAAATCACCACACAAAGAATAGTGTATAGGCTTAGTCACTCCTCGCAATGACATAACTGGGTAATCTAGGATTTGTTCAGCATTAGGTAATCTGTCCATCTCTTTTCCGCTTCTTTTCCACCAATGGATTTTTACTTTACGATCAAACGCATTTCTCCTTATTGAATTGGGAACGATATCATAAGAATCTGTCATAAACTCAATCAGATGCGTAAGCTTTTTGCGTTGCTTAAGAAATGCCATATCTCCCTTTGTTGCAGTACAGGCTGCGTCCATATTCCAAAACATCAACATGAAAACATCACCATCCTCTCCAGAGGAACCATGCGCGTCACGAAACTGGTTCTCGTCATAAGCCCAGCGTCCACCGTCCTGTCGTTCTATATTTTTAATCCACTTTAAATTTTCCAATGCCATTTTCTTGTTCTCTAAATGTTGTGGCTCGCAAACATAAACGCTCCGGCTTGCAAACAAGACATTTTCCGGCTCACATTATTTGCAACTGAAATGTTGGTTCGGCTCAGATTATTTGCAACCAGTTTGCAATCATTACTCTCCGGCTCACATTAATTGCAAATAAGCTAGAAGTTATTAGCTGCAATAACTAGGGGCAATGCGATCCAACAGGTGCATTTTGTCAATCCAAAATTTCTGTTGCGAGTTTTAGTTGATCATTTGATAGGAATGGGGAGGTGAAATGCCCATTTTACCCTCAATTCTCTTTTAAGACTCGCAACGGAAAGAATGTTCTGTGACCAGTTTTCTGGTACGAGTTCAGTTGCAGTTAATGTGAGTCGAAATTTATGATTGCAAGCCCATTTGCATTTTACTTGAGCCTGGTTGCATTTAATGTGAGCCGAAGTGCAATCTTATTTGCAATTAATTTGAGCCAAAAATTGTCTTGTTTGCAAGCCGGAGCGTTTATGTTTGCGAGCCACAACATGTAGGGTGGATATTTTAATCAGTTCTGTGTCTTGACTGTCCATCTGGGTTTGTCAGGTTGTCTACTGGACATTTTAAGTTTGTCCAGTGACTCGGTGGACAAGTAGACAAAACTGAAGAATTACTGGGTTATCCCCAGAAATCAAGTTTTGATATCAAATTACAAAACTTGAGTGCGATCGCAGTATAACAGGGTTATAGCGATCGCCTAAAAAGTTTAGATTAATTAGGGCAAGCCTCTTTTTTTATCTCAACACCAGGGAGTGGTGACATTTTGAGGCTTAAAGAGCCGCATTCTGAATTTGCTAGAACCCAAATAGATCCTAGTGCAACAAAACCACCAATAATTAAAGTGGGAGTTGATTTCAAAATACGTGCCAATTTAGCAACCCTGTGTTTTTCAATTGGCTTATTATTAGACTGGTTGGGGTTTATTTCCATTAGAGAATTAACTCCTATCTTTATATGAGGTGCTAGTCTGGTTGTTCTTGGCGGGGCTTCCAGACTGGCGGCTTCAGATTACGATTACGAAGATATACTATTTTTTGAGAACAAACTTGCCAAAACGGCATGGTTTTTGGGTAATTTGTGTGCCAACTGGTGCTAAAGTCACTCAAATTATTGTGTTTACTGGTTGATGTTTAAGCTTGCTGTCATCAATAAAGAGATTTAAATGATAGATGTGATTGCCAGTGCCTTCTAGGGGTAAATATAGCAGTCGCTATTAATAGGGGTAAGGTTTTCAGATCATCTCACCCCGCAAAGATTACCCCAAATACAAACTACTACAGTCCGATGGTTTAGCGTGTAAATACCGTGAAGTAGTGGCAACACTGGCATGACCCAAACTTTGACTAACCAGATGAATAGGTGCGCCTCTATCTAGGGAGTGTGAAGCGTGTCCGTGACGTAACCAGTGGGGACTAGGGTTATCAAGTCCAATCCTCTTAGCAGCTTTTTTAACAATCTCCCACACCATAGCACGGGTCAAAAAACCGTTACCCTGTCTACTACGGAACACCGGCTCGGCTTTACCAGCATCACCCCTTAACTCTTGCAGTTCCTTATACAAGTTACTGGGAATAATCACTACACGGGTTTTACTACCCTTACCATATATAGTAGCTTGACCATTCCCATCACCACGTTCTGATAAATCACCCCAAGTTAACCCGCTTAACTCAGTAGCACGTAACCCGCAGTAGTACAACATCTTTAATATCAGTTTATTCCTGGTATTGTTCTCACTGTGAATTAGGATAGTAATTTCCTGTTCCGTTAAAATCCGTTCTGTGAGTGCGTCTTTAGGTTTGGGAGTCTTCACCACCTTACCAACGTTGTATTGTGTAATCCCTAACTGGTGAGTGAAAGTAAGCAGTGACTTAACTATATTGATATAAGTTTTTCTAGTGTTATCACTGGCAGATGGTAAGCTATCAACCCACTGCTGAATATCATCTAAACCAATGTTAATAAGTGGTTTATTTACAAAAGTTAAAAACTTATTAGCAATGCGCTTGTAACTGTCTTGAGTAGATTGACTCTTACCATGTAGCCACATATTGAGTAATACATCAATAGATTTATCAGCATATTGGTTAATTTCAGTTGGTTGTGCAACAGTTAAAGCGTGCATATTATTAGTACCTTTGTATGATTTTAGTTAATTTTCAGTTTGACATAATTGTGGTTATGTCAAACTGGTGGGTTTTAATTAACCCTACCTGGTATTGGTAGGGTGTGCGATTAAGCGGTATTAATCAAGAGTTAACCAGTATCTAGCGTGTAGGGTCAAGTTGCAAAGTTTCTCTACCCTAGTCCAGAATCCTCTACCACTTAAATTAATAGCAGTTGCTTCGATTACATCAGGGTGTAGTTGGGACTGTGCAAACTGTCTCACCAGTTTGGGCGTGATATCACAATCTGATTCATCTTCAAACTGCCAAAAGGTATTTTTTAACAGTTGCTTGATCTGGTTGCGTTCTGTGTGTGTCATAACTTCCTACTCCTATTTGCACAAGTGGCGATAGTTGCGGACATTGACGACGGCTTGCAACAGACGATCTATTATCTGTAATGCCTGTGGGGATAAACCTTTGGTGAGTAGTAGTAACTCGGTAGCGTCGTTATTCTCGATTGCTTCGGCAATAGCTTGACTATTATCCCAGCCTCCCATAATTCGATAATGTGCTGCGAGTTGGGCTGCGGCGGCTGATGTTGCGGGTGTTATCATATTGTTAGATTCCGTCATCGAATTGAATCAAAAGGCGATCGCTAAACTTTGGTAGGTAGCGCGGTCGTCTTTTGTTTTGTCTATATTGAATATAGATTAAATATAGATGATTGTCTAGATGTAATCTATATAAATAATCTAGATGTTTATCTAGATGAGATAAGATAATTATATAGATAAAATCTGTACGCAATCTAGATAATATGCTAGGTTATAGATATCATATAGATACAGTATAGATTATGACTAAATCACAAGGGTTTTTAGCTACATTCAGAATAGATGAGGAACTGTGGGGAAAATTCAAAGATATCGCCAAAGATGCCCAAACTAACGCTAGTGCGTTGCTAATTCGATATATTCAAGGTGTAGTTAGTTCCGGTGGTGTTGATAATTCCCCCCAAGCTACACCCCAAAATATAGACAATTCTCCTAAGCTATCTATACAGGATGTAGAAAAAATTATAGATGAGAAAATCAATTCATCTATACAAGCAATGGACAATACCCCCAACCAATCTATACAGAATCTAGAGGAATTGATTGATTCTAGGATTCTTTTATCTGTACTCAATGGTGATATTAAAGATGCTATCGCTCGAAGTTACTCCCAAGCTACAACCAATTTAAACAGCACTAGAGAAGAATTTTATAGCAAGTTGGAGGAGCTAACCCACCCAACTCATGATCATTCTGAAATTATCAACACGGCGCGAGATGGATACAATCAACTATCCCAGATGGTTCATGACTTGCAGCTTCAAATCAACGAATTAAAGGGTATACCCGCGCCACCTGCTAATTCATTAATTGGATCTAGTTTTGAACAATCCATAATTAATTTAGTACCAATAGGTAGGTTGATTGGTGCTTATGGAGAATCCCCTATTGATGGTAGTGAGTGCGGGGAAATTTACACCAAAAAATATTTGATTGAGAATGAGTTATTTTTTCATCTAAAAAACCATCAACAGGAAGTAGAAAAAAAGCTAAAAATTAAATTATCCCTTGATAATGATACCTATGCAGTCCGAGAAATGAACAAAATTCTCAAAGCATTAGGCTATGAATTAGGCCATAAGCAGATTAATAAGGTAGAACATTACTGGGTAGTCAATCCACAGAAATAGGAGAGCGCAAATTTCCAGAGGAAATGAGTCAGATGATTTAGGATAATAAGGTTAATCATCCTAAATCCCTTTTAAATTGGTAGATGCAAGTTCAGTTTACCGCATTGTGTTCCCTATTCGCTCTCCAAATAATTGTGATTAACTATAGGACTACTATTTGATTTTTGATAGCGTGGCGTAAGCCATACAAGCTATAAACCGTAAACCCCATCTAATCAACGATTGAGTCTCAGTACAATGAACAAGAATCAAACCGGATTCCTATATTGCCTTTTATAAACCGAATAGTTTTTTAGCACCATCAACAATAGGACGGCAGAATTCGCCAGCTTTTCTACCTATATTCCGGCTTGTGCTAGAAACAATGTTGTCTTCCTCGCATTGCTGCCCTCCGCTGATGACGCTGGTTTCACTTATTTCTAGATCCGTTATTAAATCATCAAGAAAATATGCTGTACTCATAATTAAAATTACCTTCCATGAAAAGTTTTATTTTTTGCTCGAAAAAAAGACAAAATAAAAATTATGTCTTTTAATTTCAAGTGAAATCACTTTGAATTGTAACCCTCAAAAAAACCAACCATTCCGGGGATGATAACGTTATCTACTATGGGATTCCCAGTATAATTTCTAGCTGCATTAATTTGTTCTAAAACTGAGTTATCTAAATCTTGAAAAAAGAATTCTATGTCAGGAGAAAATTTCAAGCTGATAGAAGATAAATAAACTATATTACTGGCAATCATGAGTATTTTAGTTTTTTGTGTGGGCAATGGAAATAGTATAGTTGAGTATAATTAGCATTTTCTTCCATCTAAAAATATAATTGTCTATTGAATAAAAACTTTTTATGTTCCGAAAAGACTAACTCGATAGTCTTATTGGTATATGGGTAAAGAGGTTTTTTAGTTGTCAGTTATCGGTAAATTCATTTCCATAAAAAGATACGTGAGTGAGTGTAAAACTGCCTAAATACTTACAATCTTGTGCCAAACAAATAACATTTATAACAGTATCTTTACTTAGTAAAAAAAGTGGGAAGAGCGAGTAGTCCATTACTGCACTTAATTTTTAATTAAAAGTTACAACTATTGCTGTACAAGAACTACAGCTTATAATGTTGAGATTTCCTACAGTAGGAAAGGAAATCTTACTGTAGGAAAGATTTCTTACAATAAAAGCACGTTAATACAAGGGTTATAGTAGTTTACTAGAGAGTATTCTGTCATAAGTACAAACGCTAATAAGCATCAATCTACTTTTTTTTTATGATATAATTAGTACATTAGTTTTATAGGAGTTTTTTATGAACCCACAAAATTTGTTACAGGCATATCAACTTTTCTTAGAGTTACCAGAAACTAAGGCTAATAATCGCTTAAAGGACAATCTGAAAACTACTTTAAAGCGTTATATCTTACCAAGTTACAATTTTGAGAACAAAGAGTTACAAGATAATTTTGAGGGATGCTTGGAAAAGGTTTCTCTACGCAAGTTTCAAGATGCTGCTAATTTTCTTCAAGAGTCTTTGGAATCTAGTTCAAATTCTGAAAATCATCTTTCTCCTGGCTCTATTAGAAATTATCGTTCTGCTTTTAATCGCTTTCATAGTTATCTAAAGTCACAAAGTTGGTATTCTAATCTTTTGCCTTTAGAGTCTGATATTAATCTTGCTCCCAGAGTTCGAGATGGTAACAGTATTAATAAAGATGTAGCTGCTAAACGTTACATGAAATTAATTGAGTTTGAAGAACTAGAGTCTTCCAAGGTGAGTTTTACGGATTTTGGTGATTTATTAGTTTCTCAAGTGAAAGAATTAGATGTATTTTGGATATCTGCGGATAACAGGAAGCGCAGAAGTTCACCTATGTCTCCACAAATGTTCAAGTGCTGTCTTAATGCCATTCATATTTTTGTTAGTTGGTTGGTTTCTGAGAAACTAGTAAATAAGCAAGATTTATCTCTTTCTTTATTGGTGGACCAGGCAACTTTAGAAGATTTTATTGAATGGGGTATCAAGAATCTCAATAAAGATAAATTATGGGCAATTGATATTGTTAAAGTAACTTTAGCTGTGGCTAAGTGGTTAAATCACCAAGAGTCTAAGTGGTTTGATTTTAGAGATATACCCATTATTGTTGAACTGCAAAACTATATTCATGAACTTGAACAAATTGCTAGGGAGGATAAAAAATATTATGTTCTCAAGTTAAGAGAAATGAACGGTAATCTCAAGAATCAATATCAAGATATAAAGGCTTTTTTTACTAAAGCTGAAGTTCCCACTCGTAAAACTCCACCTATTGCTGAAGTTACTTTTAAAACTTATTCTGACAATATCTGTCGAGTTTTAGGTTGGCAATTCAATATAAAAAATCTTCCTTTAAATGAATTGGATCTAAAAAGTGTGGCCAATATTGATGTATTAAAAGAGTATATTGCTTGGGGAATTAATATACGAGGTAATGGTTATGGTTGGGCTACTCAAGTTGGATATACGGGTTTAGCTGTAGCTAAATGGTTAAATCCCCATTCTAAAAGGCACAATTTTAGTGATATTGAACAGGTTGAAGAAATTCGAGAATATATACGCTATTTACGGGAGCAACATAATCATGAGGATTCCCGCCAAAATTTAGATGAAAAACGAATATCTTTTGAGGAAGCACAACAGGTAGTGGAATATTTGAAGAAATGTTGTAATCCTCTTGATAAGTATGGAGACGAACGTTCTGACAGCGCAGTTATGAAGTCGTGGCAACGATATTTGATTGTAGCTATTTTAACTTACTGTCCTGTTCGGCAACGGGAGATTAGGGAGTTAGAGGTAGGTGTGACATTGTTTCGAGAGGCTGATGGTTATTGGGTAAAGTTAAGTCCTAAACAACATAAGGCAGGTAAGAAGACAGGCAAGGGTAGAGAGTATCGCTTGCCACAAAATTTAACGGCTGATTTAGACGAATGGTTAAGTAAATGGCGACCAACTATCCATACTTCCCATAAACGAGTCTTTATTTGCATGGGTTCTAATAATTCTCCACAAAGCTTGGGTAATCTTCTTGAGGCTGATGATGTGACAGATTTGGTTGTAAATATTGTTTATAAGGCAACATCAATACTTTTTAATAAACCTCGTGGAACTACTCCTCATATATTCCGTAGAATTGCTATTACTTATCAGCGTCGTTATGGACGACCAGAACAAAGAGAGGCTTTGGCTGAGTTAATGGGACATAGCGTATTCGAGGCTGAACGCACTTATAATGAGGAAACTAATCGGGAGCGAACACTTAAGGCTGATAATTGGTGGGAATTACAATCTGCTCCTACTCAGTTGGAAATCCCAAATATTTTTCCTCAACCCGGATTTGGTTTACCTGAAGATGACGAGGGGTTTAAGCATTTAGGCACTTCTAGCTATAGTCATGATGCGTTAATAGCAAAACGAGATCGGGTTCTTTTGATGTTATGGTCTTTGCATGATTGGAAGTGGGTTAATATTCACCGACTTAATGTTGGTGATGTTTGTATGGATGAAAAATCATCAGGCATTAGAATTAGTAGCTCGGAAAGTTTTATTCCTGTCAAGTCTTTTGTGATTGATAACATTGATTCCTATCTGAAAATGCGAAAAGAAAATGGGGAGACTATTTCTGATGACAGTCCATTATTTATAGGTGTCGGTAATCGTTCTCAAGGTGGTCGTTTAACTGTTCCCAGTTTGCAGTTTTTAATTGAAAAGTATTTTGGTAGAAACTAATTAATACTTAATCGGTGAGTTTATTCTTAATTATTGCTCAAGCTTCATATTTTGTAAAATTTTGTAAAAATAACCCTTTGTTAGCTTTAATTCATAAGAAATACTAATTACAAGTTTGCCTAGTTATCTCATTAATGGGCAAGTTTGAGAAGCTGAATTGTGTGAAGAGAAGTTGGCGATATTGCCAATGCTACCAGGCCAGTTTGATTGTCAGCATCACGCTATTTTAATTTGGTAGCTGTTTTGTCTAGACAATGTTAGGCATCAAAATCAATCGGTTTACCGTTAAAGTGTTGATGTATTTTTTCAGGATGAACCCATGATGGTAAGGTGTGTTCAACATCTTTTAATTCGTTCCCTTGTGCATCAACTAACCCATACCTGACAACTACTCTTGGTAGTGGTGTATCACCGTCAGCACTGAATTTTTGTAGTAGAATCATTCCGGCTTTACGAGTAGCTTCTGTTCCTGGTGCAAATGATTCGTTAGTGTCATTGTGGGTTATTCCCAGTAACATATTTTTGGCTTTTCTGGTGTCACTAAGTGATAACTTAAAAACAGTATCAGCTAATTCACCTATCAACATTCTTTGGTGGGTAAATTCATCTATGATAGTTTGGGTTTTATTGCTAGGATTCTGCTTTATCCTATCCATCCAGTATTGTGCTAAATCTTGGAAAGCAGTCATAGTATCCTGTTCATTTTCTGCTATGTTCTGACTTTGTAGAAACTTCCAAACTTTGGCATTTATTCCGGTGGCGTGGCGGTCTATTAAATAATAGATATCAGCGTCTAAGCAATATTTTCTAATAAGTGCGATCGCTCCGGCTGTATAAGTTTTCCCTGAACCTTGATTACCAATTAACCATAGAGGTTTCAAGCTACTAATTATCTTCCACAGATAACCGTCCTCATGACCCTTTAGAGCATCAATCAGAACTGTTTTTAATTCTTCATTAGCAGAAGTTGGTTTAGCATCACTAACGGGTTTATTTAGTTTGTCTAATTTGCGTTTTATTTCTGCTGTTTCTAATTCGTTTTTGGCTGTTTCTTTGTCTAATTCACTAACCTGTAATTGGTGTGATTTTATAGACAAAGTGCCTTGTAATTGTCCATTAAGGTGGTCTAGCTGTAGTTCCCCTTCTGACTTCATAGCCTGTATGGTTTCTTGTGTTTGACGGGCTATAACCTGTTTGGTAATTTCGGCTTGACTACTCTTGCTAAACCCAAATAAATCTATGTGTGTGGACTCTAATAAATCGTTCTCAAGTGCCTTGATTTTGAGCAGTTTGAATTGGCTATGTATTGATTTTTCTTGATGGTCAGTGAGTGCCTTACTTACTCCATAAGCGGTTAACAAGAAAATACTCGAAGCTAAACCCCACACCACTGCTTTATCATCTTCCGGTGGTAAAATCTTCACTACCTGAATAGAGTTATCAAATAACTGGTTACGTCTTTCTCTGTCTACTAGGTAGCTGATACCGCGTTTAATATCGAAACCTTTACAGCTACTTTGGGTATTACAGTATAACGTTTCCTGATGTTTTATACTGTCACTAAACATTGGTATAGATGCAGCTAACCCAGATGACAGTAAAACACTAACTAGGATTGTAGAACTACGGCGCTGTTTAGCTAACTTGGTGTTAAACTGCTGTATTTCTTGCATACCTAACAACCTCTTTTAATGTATGTTATCTCCCAAAATGCTCCACCTTTTACACCATCATCTGTAAAGACAACAACCACTCTTTTACCCTTCAAAATAAATCTAAAATGCTCCTTGAGAATAGCGTCTAATTCGTTTTTATTCATGCTCTTTAACGACCTCCAAATAGTCTGTAGATAAACTCACCAATACCCGAACGCTGTAACCAAGTTAGTAATTTATCAATATTAAGAACAATGTCTATAAACCCAGTGATTAAGTAATTAATTGCAACGGCTGTTACCAAACCACTTACCCACCATTGGAGACATCCCCAGTTACCTTTAATCTTCATTTTGATTAACTCCTGTATTGTCGGTATTAGAAATTTTTTTAAATATTCCTATCAGTGCGATAGCACCCAACCCTATCAGTAAACTAAACCCAACATTAGGTAATTGAAAAGATAAACCTTCACTACTTCTAATCTCGTTGTAGGTTTGGGATATTTGGGATTGTGTAGCGATAATTTCTGAAGTGATTTTAGATGTACCTTGCATAGATACAGCACCACCTATTAACAGTTTGATTATTCCTATTAGTGGTTTCTGTCCTAAGCTAAATTCCCAGGATTCAGATGATAGAGAAAAACTGAAACTATCCCCTACGTCAATTAATCCTGGTAGCAGTGACACAACGGCGCTGGCAACTTGAATAATTGATAATGTGACCTGTAGGTTAAATAACAACCAACTGAGGGAACAGGAACTAAATTGACAAGCTAGAAACAATAAACCGGAGTCAATCCGCTTTCTGGTTTGGATATCAGCATAAAGTTTAGTTTCAATATGGTTTAAATATCTCGCGGTTTCTTGGTTTATTTGTGTAGAATCTTCACTATCTAGAATTGCATCTAAATCCGGTGGTGTGTGAGGTGCTAACATAGGAGTAAGTAATATTTTGACCTGATATATCCCTCTACTAATTCCCGTTGGTAGAGGGATATTAATTAGCTACGGTTTAAAAGCCCAATGCGGACACAAACTGCATTAATCTTTCCTTGATTCCTGGTGTGTGGTATTGCTTATCTGGTAAAAGGTCATATCTGGCTTTATCCCCTTTAGATAAAGCCTCATTCATCTGCTTTTGATGCAATGTTTCATCAGCCTGTATTTGTTTAATTTCAGGTTGATTCTGTACCTCTAATACTGCTGTTTGTTGGTCAACTTCTGTTAAGTGCGCTTGCACATAACCTTTGATTTGTTGATAATTAATCTGGTATTCATGCCTTACCTTTTCAGTTTGTCTATCATGTACGAACTGTTGAGCAAGTTCTACACGCTGGTTAATGTATTTCGTGTTAGCTAACGTCACACCAGTAGCAGCTTTATCAATAGCTAAACTAGACTTACCAGCTTGTTTCAGGATGTCGGCAATGGCTACGTTATAGGCTTCACTTCCTTCGAGAATAGTGATGTAAGCGTCTTTCAGTTTAGGTGCAAATTCTTTTGCAAATTGGGCTTGTCGTGACAATTCTCCAATCTTTTGCATAGAGGGTAAATCACCCATACAAGCTTTCTCGAAGTCTCCAAGAGTAACGCCAAATTTATGGTTTAGCTGATTGATTAATACCTTACCTCTTGGTGAGATGTGGTTTTTTAGCTTGGGTGATTTAGCTTGTGGTAAAAGCTTCATTTTGGTACATCCAAATATGAGTTAGGGTCAGCAAAATATCTATGTTCTAGTTTGATGGAACTGCTACTAAAACGATAATTGTCTAGTGCTATTAGTCCAGAAATAACGGTTATCAGTAGCAGGAAAGAAGTAATCAAGGTAACAGGGTCAAACCTGAATCTTAGGGTGTTATCCGGCTTTGATAGCTGGTATTGCAAAGGCTGTAAGTGTGGCTTTGACTTTGCTTTTAAAGTCAGTTCTCTGTTGCTGCATTTGTTGGTTTATCTGTCTTAGTCCATCTGTGAACTGTTCAGAATTTTGGTTGAACTTGTCAGCAGCAACTTGACTAATTTCTGTTAGGGTATCGTCAATTTTTTGACTGTTGAGATTTGCCTTATAGCTGATAAATGCGATAATTGCCCCTTTGATTTCTTCCAAACTATCGGTTAAATCTTCACTGGCTGTATTGATGTTTGTGGCTATGGTTTCAACTTCCTGGGTACTCAAAGCTATGCCCAAACTTTGAGCAGTGCTGCTGACTAATTCTGATTTTGTGGCAGTGGCTAACGGTGCAGGTTGATACCATCCAGTGCGGTCTACTTGGTGTTGTGATTGAGGTAAAGTTTCAGTAGGTTGATCTGATGTAACAGGGTGAGAATTGTTACCAGTTGTTAGGGTGTTTACTTCGTTTGCACTGTCTACAGTTCCTAATATTTCTGGTTCTCCCGTGAAGGTTGGTTGGATGTTTCCATTTTCAACATCTACACAGATGGATGTTTCTGGTGTGGCTTCTAATGCCTCAGAATTATTGTTAGTTAAAGTCTCCAGTTCTGGTGCAGCTTCATTGGTTAGCATTGGTTCTACATCCTCCTGAATTACTGTTAATTTTGTGGCTGTACTCATAAAGTAATCAGTAGCTTGGTTGGTTTCCTGATCTGTAATGTTGTTAACATTGCTTACACTATTTTCTAGATAGGTTCTAATATCTTTTGACTCTACCTTTAAACCTTTACGAGATAGCCGTGACTGAATGCGTTTAGCTATTTTGGTTAACATGATGTTTACGCTACCTTTGATAGTTGGGAAGATTGGACTTTTGCTTTATAGATAAGTGCTACTGCACAGATAGGAATTAGCACTTGTTTGGCATAGAATGATTTAGTTTTAAATCCCCCGGCTGTTTTAAACCATCTGCTGATAGTGCCTTTGTTGGGTGTAATTCCTAATTTATCCAGTAGGTTTATGAACTGTTCACCTGTGCAGCCGTCACCTATTGATGACTCTACTTTTGATATTTGTCCTTTGATTTTGTGGTATTGAGAAAAATATCTTGGTGAGGTTTTACGCAGTGCTATGAACAGTTCAAACCCATCTTTTGTAAGGGGTAATTCTGCTGTTCTCATGGTGTTTTTGGTTCGCCACCAGTGAACATCATGCACCCTTGCACCTATCAATGTTTCGTATATCGTGCGCTCCTGTTCCATAGTTTGATTTGTTGCGTTATGCGTTATCTGTATTATGCAAAGTTGCAGTGCGTGTAATTCACATCCTAAATATCTGTATTACGCATATTGCGTATTTGTATTAAGCATCCTGCATTTTAGGAGTGCATCTAATCGCACGGTAAGCATTTTTGCGATATCTGTATTACCAAGATTTATGCTTATTTCCTTCACTATCCGGTCATTGCTTGACTTTTGGGGATGCAGTGGGATTGCAACTCTCCTGGCTATAGTGTTAGTCTAGCATATAGTAACAGTAGTGCAAGTAGTGTTAATGCCTATTATTGACAGAAATGACAAAATAGGGTTAATTGTCACAATAACCATTACTGTTACTAATGACTGAAAACCCTAAGCAGCAAGAGGATAAAACTATTTCTCTAAGAATTTTTATGAGTGAATCGCTCAGGAATACTTTTAAGGCTGTCTGTGCTAAACAAGGCAGAAACATGAGTGAAGTTGTTACTGAGTTTGTAGAAAGTTATGTGACAGAACATGACCCCGACTACAAAAAAACAAAGTAACTGAAACGCGAGCGCCTTCCCTGCTACTCCCTGTTGCTCACCCAAAAAATCAAAAAATTGGGATAGTAACCTCATCCCAATCCCAACCAGGAACAGAAATTTTATGTCCCACCTGGATGCTCCTGGTGCGATCGCCTCCTGCACTGGCGTAGCCAATCGCTAAATCTGATTAATTAATCGCCATCCGCTCCTATATGGAGTGCGACAGCTAAATCTGATTAATCAACTCCGCTCCTATATGGAAAGTTGCGATACCCTCCTACATGGAATCCAACAGCTGAACCTGATTAATTAATCGCCTCCGCTTCTATTTCTATATGGAGAGCAATCACAAAATTTACCAAACAAAACACCAAAAACTAAAATTTTTTCTAGGTACTACAAAATGAATAATTCGCGTAACTCATACTCAGACTGACTTGTAAGCAGTTTAAGTATACTGTTGTATTTTTTCTATCAGGTTGCCAAAATGTTAGTACAAGGATACCGTAGAATTTAGACAAAAAAAATGTGGGGTTCCCCCAGATGACAGTTGAGTAAGGTGATTGCGAGTCACCTTCTGCCCAGAGAAGCCACACAAACTTCAAAATAAATAAAAAACTTTTATTAAAAGTTATTGTAGCTGACTTTGTGGATTTTCTGCAACTGGTTGGGACTCCGAAAAATAAAAAACAGGAGCAACTACGAATGAAAACCGAATCCACAACCGCATTACACAATTCCTGCCCAATTAGTCAAGTTTCTATTTGGGTGAGTGACACAGATTGTATCTACGCCTTAAACAATTTGTCCAGTGTCGCTGAAATCTGTCTATATAACCGCCGGGAACTGTCATCTGGTACAAACTACTTCATTGACGATGGCAACACCCCAGAATGGCAAATCAGAAATATGTGCTGGCAGAATCCAGATAGCTGCTACGTACATAGAGTAAACACACCCTTAGAATATTTAATTGGTGAAGCATTTTCAGCCAAAGAATTTTTTAGTCTGATGCTAGATAATGCCCTTCCCTTTGCTGATTGGGCAAAACGCAAAGACAAAGAGCCATTGACAATCAAAGAAGCTATCCAAATAGCCCAAATCGCCTATAAATATAAATCGGGACTTGATTTAGAAGTTGAACTCGATACTTTACGAGTAAGATGCAATCAGAACTCCTATGACTGGAATAGGTGTATGGCAAAATTAGAGAAAGAATTTTATCAAGAGTTGGAACGACGGGGAATACTAAACTACTCTACAGATCCATCAGAACGACTCAAACTGGAAATCAAAAGATACATTGCAGAAAAAGACGAAGCTAAAAAGGCACTGATAGCTAAAGAACTGAGAAAACAGGGAATATCCAACCAGGATATTAAGGCGATCGCCTCTCAACTCGATAACAGCTTCGCAACTCCCAAGGGAAAATTTTTTAGCAGCTACGATTTATTAAACTATGAACCGGAAGTTGCACCCTGGTTAATTCCTGGATTATTACCAAGTACAGGAGTAGCATTATTGGCAGGAGATCCGGGTATAGGAAAATCTACCCTCGCCTACGACTGCGGTTACTCTGTAATTAGTGGCAAACCATTTTTAGGCGAAACACCAGCTAGAGTAGGTAAAGTATTATTCCTTACTGGTGATGAACCATTTAATCAATTGCGAGAAAAAATTATTACCCGTGGTTTCTTTGAATACATGGGAATGTTTGACGTAATTCATAATTGGGATATCTCCCAAAATGGGATGTTAGAGGAAAAATTAGAACAATTAAGGCCAGCTTTAGTCATAATTGACTCATTCTCAAGTATTCACCAATCGGAAGTTTTCGACGAAAATTCCAGTAATGCAGCTAGGGAAATCAGAAAGTTAAACCCGCTCCTAGAACGCTACAACTGTGCTGGTTTGATGATTCATCACACCAACAAAAACAAAGAACAGAAGGGTATTCATAAAGTTAGGGGAAATACTGGCATCACAGCAGCGGCCACAGCTGTATGGTTGCTTACTGGTGAGGGAAATGTCAGAAGATTCACCACGCCTAAATTAAGAGGTTCTGAACCAATTGATTGGAATATCAGCCTTGACATTCACTCCGGCCGTTTTGATGTTGTTAGTGGTAATGAAGAAATACAGCAATCAAAATCAGTCATTGGACGAGTTAGGGAGCTTTTTGAAAGATTGGGGCATGATACCCGACTAGAATTTTTAGAAGTCAAAGCACAAGTAAGCGGTACTGATTCTAGTTTGCGTAAAGCTCTTGAGCGTTTATGCAATCAAGGCATAATTGTCAAAACACCTGGCAAAGGAGGCTCTAGTAAGGTTGTTTACCATTTATCATCTAAGTATATTCCATCTACCCCCCCTCCCTCTAATGATTCTGTAAATTTGTCCAATAAAATCTCTGAAACCTTTACTAAACAAAGCGTTGAGATATTGGACAAATCATTGGACAAACCGTGGGACAATGTTGGACAAGATGTTGAACAAGTACCTATAAATACACCTTGTCCAATAACTGAAAACCATGCTGGACAAGGATTTGGACAAGATATTGGACAAGCCTCTACAAGTGAGGAGGGGGGGGAGGTTGTCCAAGATGTTGGACAAGTTGCAAATGAGACTAACTTTGATAGTGAGGTTAAGGAACAGGATACGATTGCGGGAAGCGCAGTGTCGAAGGCAACTGCACCAATTCCTCTGAATGAACTACAGCCGGGGGATATTATTGAAAGCCCGGATCTGCCTCTAGGTATGAATGGTCAGGGAGAGGTAGTTTCGATTGATGGAGAATTTTGCGTAGTTAAATGGTGTGTGAAGTCTATCCGGCTTGAATCAATCACCCAGATCCGCCGGGGCTGATGTCATTCAAAATTAGCTTAAATTTGCTCCCATGCCAATTGACCTGGGGCGAAAGTAGCGAAGATACTGTTGAAACAAACAGTAGAAATGTCAATATGTATGTCGGTGGAAGGATAATATTGCCGTTTTTACGTGCTTATGCTTCCAATTAACTTCGGCAATATTATGGTTTCAATGCCTCTAAATCCTTGTAGAATATACATTTGACGATAAAATGCTTGGATATTGCACTTGGACTAAAAATGTAGGATTGAAGTCCCCCAAAAAACTGAAACTCTTCTGGCATAAGTATTTGACAATCCTACACCAACCTAAAAATCAAATCTTAAGATTACCTTTTTTTGGCAAGCTTATAATTCCATTTTTGATTTCCGGCAATATTATGATTCCAAAGCATCAAAATAGGATGCGATCGCTTCACGAAATAATGAGTATTACAGCCTCCGTTGTGGCAATATTATGGTTCCAGTCGTGGCAATATTATGGGTTAACCGACAATGTAATACTGTAAAGATGTAAAGATGTAGAGGTGTAGAGGTGTATACATGAAAGTAATCTCTATCGTCAGTCAGAAAGGGGGGGTGGGGAAAAGTACCATTAGTATTCACCTTGCCACCGCAGCCGTGATCAAAAAGAAGGAAGCGGCTCTCATTGATTTAGATCCACAGGCAAGCGCATCTAAGTGGTCTGATTCTAGGGAAGCTGAATATCCAGTTGTAATTTCTTGCCAAGCATCAAGGTTAGAAAAGGTTTTAGCCGCAGCCCAGGAGGAGAAAGCCGATTTTGTTGTGATTGATTCAGCCCCACACAGCGAGTCAGCAGCACTGGCGGCGATTCGCGCTGCTGATTTAATTCTCATTCCTTGCCAACCATCAATTTTAGATTTACGCGCTATCTCGGACACCATTGATTTAGTCAGGTTAGCTCAGAAGGATGCGATCGCGATCGCACTTCTTAACTGTGTACCAACCAGGGGGACTTTAGGCGATGAAGCTGCCGAAGCAATTAAACAATATTCCATTCCTATTGCACCAGTGAAAATTTCTGAACGTACTGCTTTTGTCAGATGTCTTTCTGCTGGACTAACGGTAATGGAGTATGAACCGAAAGGCAAGGCATCAGAAGAAATTTGGCAACTCTATAAGTGGATATGTCAACAGGTAAAACTGTAAAACTGTAAATATGTAGAGGTGTAGATATGTAGATATGTATACATATAGTCAAAATCAAAAAACAAACTTGGCAACTCTGCAAGTAGAGGTGTAGACAAGTAAAACTGTAGATATGTATAAATGTAGAGGTGTATACATATAGCCATGATTAAAAAAACAAATTTGGCGGACTCATTAAAAAAGGCATCTGAGCCTGAAAAGGTTATTACTGCTAAAACCAGTCAGCCAGAACAGCCTCAACCAGAAGCCAAATCTGAAGTACCACCAAGTCGTGTGGGGAAGAAAGCGATCGCAGGACATTTTGATCCAGCAGTGGGTAAACAGTTACGGCAATTGGCCTTAGACAATGACACTACAGTTCAGGCATTACTGGAAGAGGCATTAAATGATTTATTTTTGAAGTATGGTAAATCGCCCATTGCCTAAATGCTTGATGTCAAAATTGATGAAGTTATCTGTACACCCAATGGTAGTACCCTGATAGTTTTTTACACATCTGAAAAATGCTGGCAATTTCGTTTGATTAGCCACACCGGGGGTATTTTTGGCTCGGAACGAATTTATTACACCCCGGAAGCGGCGTTTAAGGCAGGGCGTGAATGGTTGGCAGACGAAAAATGATGCAGTAAACGAAATGGCACTTTCGTTTACTGTCGCACTACTTAACGAATTGGTTCTTTCGTCAAAAATAGGTATCAATTTGTAGAACATCAAAAGGCTGATGATACTGTGCTGAGGGGGTTGAGCCTTGTTACAGGACGAGAACTCAAACTTGAAAACTAAAAACGGAGCTTTTGAGTGTCTAGCTGTCTAATATTGCCAAATTAGCCAGTAAATAGCATACTCTAATGTATTAAAGCATCAATTTAAACATCATCCCCTTTATGCCCCTGGACTACTCCGGTCAAAATCTCAGAGGACACTCTTTCAAAGGTCAAAACCTGGAAGGTGCGAATTTTAGTTATGCAGATATTAGGAGTGCAAATTTTACTAACGCCAAGCTGAACGGGGCAAACTTCAGTCATGCCACAGCCGGATTACAAAAGCGGTGGATAGTTTTCCTAATTTTGGTTTCGTGCTTGCTGTCGGGGATATCGGGATTTCTCTGGGTTTCCAACCTTGTTTTAGGGTCGCTAATCTTTGACACTTCCAACTTTACAAACCAGATTACTGGCTGGATGAGCTTAATTGTCTTTACACTTATTATGTTATTTTTTATTACGATTCGCCAAGAGTTAATAGCATTGGGAGTCGTTATTATTGCATTTGCTACATCTATTGGTATTGCTGTCATTGGAGCCATAATCGTTGGAGTTATTTTCGGAAACAGAGTTGGAGTTCTTGCTGTTACCAGTGCTGTCAGCTTTGCTGGAGCTGTAGCTGTAGCCTTCTCCGTAACTGGAGCTATCACCATCTTTGTTGCCGCAGCCATAGCTATTGCTGGAAACAAAGCTGGATGTGTAGCTGGATGTGTAGCTGTAGCCATTAAAGGAGTGTTCGTTGGATTTGGGTGTTCAGCTGGAGTAATCTTGAGTGTTTACATGGCTTGGCGAGCAATGAAAGGAGATAAAAAATATTCCTTGGTTCGCAACATAGCTATTGCCTTTGCAGCCATTGGTGGTACAAACTTTCGCAACGCTGACCTCACCGATGCTAATTTCACTGAAGCCACGCTAAAAAGTACGGATTTGAGAAACGCCACGCTGAATCGGACTTGCTTTGCCAAAACTAAGCTACTCAACCGTGTTCGCCCTGGTAACACTTATCTTCAGAATGCCCAGTTACGCGAATTGTTAATTACAAGACAGGGACAAGATAAAAACTTAGATCGCCTAGACCTGCGGGGAGTCAATCTACAAGAAGCTATTCTCACAGATGCCAGTTTCATTGGTGCAGACTTAAGTGAAGCAAACTTACAGGGAGCTATCCTTACAGATGCCAGTTTTATTGGTGCAAACCTAAGTAAAGCCAATTTACAAGATGCTGATTTATCAAGAGCCAAGCTGGTAAAAGCACAACTAGATGCAACAGACTTCACAGGTGCAACTCTGACCGGGGCATATATTGAGGACTGGGGCATTACCAGTGATACCAAATTTGACGGGGTGAGATGTGAGTATGTTTATATGCGATTACCCACCAAAGAACACCCTGACCCCTTACGCAAGCCTGACAACAACAAAGAAGTATTTGCAGATGGAGAGTTTGGTGACTTCATCAAACCTATTGTTGATACCCTCGACCTTTATCATAACCAAGGAGTTGACCCAAGAGCGATCGCAATTTCATTCAAGCAATTAGCAGAGAACCACCCGGAAGCTGATTTGCGAATTGTCGGTATGGAAGTCCGAGGTGAAGATAAATTCTTGCTTCGTGCTAAAACAGCAGATTCTGCTAACAAATCAGAACTGAGTGCAGAGTATTTCACTACCTATAATCAGCTAAAAGGACTGCCAGATCGTGAAATACGTTCACTATTAGCCGAAAAAGATAGTAGAATTCGTAGTTTAGAAACTATGGTAATGACAGCGTTAGAACGCCCTAGTTTTTATTCAAGTACACAAATCCAAGAGGTAAGCAGTATGACTAGCAATCCAGGTGGGTTTTCAATTGGCGGTTCAGTAGGTGGTAACGTCAACAACGTTCAAGGCGATAACAACCGCGCAGTTCAAGGAGACAATAATCAGGCTGTTCTGGGAGATGGTAATCAAGTTACACAACAGAACCAAGTCGGAGCAACTGCCGAAACCACACTCACTAAAGATGACATTATTAAATTATTTGCAGAACTGGAAGCATTAATTAAAAAAGCAGAATTACCAGCAGATACCAAGGAAGAAGTAATTGAAGATTTAAGTGCAGCGAAAAATGCCACAGACAAAGAAGAACCAAATAAAGAACGTGCTTTGAAAAAGTTAACTGATGTAACAGAAGCACTAGAAAATACTAGCAAGAGCGTGGAAGCAGGACAGAAAATTTGGACAACAGCCAAGCCGATAATTATGAAAGTTGCAAGCTGGCTGGGAGCGGCGGCTGGTTCTTATCTGTTGGGATTATAGAACTAATTCATGAGTCAGTCACCTGATAACTTTGACCCACAACAGCCTGATGGCAATCAACAGCAACAGGCTAATATTTCTATAAATCAAAAAGCAGTTCAGGGTAATGAAAACAGAGTAGTTCAAGGGGATAACAATAGGGCTGTTTTAGGTGATAACAACATAGTAAATCAGGGTAATAACAATACCCAGAATATCAACTTTATTATTAATAATAATTATTATGCGGAAACAGTTACCAATGCTTCTGTAAAAACGATTGAACAAACTAAAAATACTTTAGAAAACAAAGTATATGATTTCAATGCAGAACCAGAGAAAGCAGTCAGAGCGCCATCTAAATTTAAGCCCAGTCTCCGAAAATATCGGTTTGAATATGCAGAAGTTGTTAAGCCTTCTGGACTATTTGGATTCGTAACAAAACCAATCATCAATTCTCATCGCAAGGAAGCTAAGTATTTTGTCGAAGATTTAGGTGGAGGAGTAGAATTAGAGATGATTGCTATCCCTAATGGGAATTTCTTTATGGGTTCACCTGAAGAAAAAAATACAAGTAGCTCAGAATCTCCTCGACATCTGGTATCTGTTAATTCCTTCTTTATAGGGAAATATCCTATTACTCAAAAACAATGGAAAGCGGTAGCTTGCTTACCACAGATCAATCATCCCTTAGTAGTTGATTGTTCTAAATTCAAAGGAGACAGCTATCCCGTAGAACAAGTTTCCTGGGAGGATGCTATTGAATTCTGCGCTCGCCTTTCCCAAAAGACAGGTCGGAATTACCGATTACCCAGTGAAGCTGAATGGGAATATGCTGCTCGTGCTGGGACTACAACCTTATTCCACTTTGGAGACATGATTACTCCTGATTTAGCGAACTATAAATATTGTGAAAATACTAAATCTTCAAAAGAAGTTTTTCATAATCAAACTACTCCTGTTGATAAGTTCAAATTTGCAAATGTCTTTGGGCTATATAATATGCACGGATTAGTTTGGGAATGGTGCCTGGATCACTGGCATAACAGCTACAAGAGAGCGCCCAATGATGGTAACGTATGGCTCAATGATAAAGATAGCCAATTTCGTGTAATTAGAGGAGGTTCTTGGGCTGATACTCCAGAAAATTGCCGTTCAGCATCCCGCAAAAAAGCTCGAATCGGTGAACGAGGAGAGTACCTCGGCTTTCGAGTAGTCTGTGACAATTAAATCAATGTTGTTTAAAAGTCAAGCACAGTGAAGAATTTTCAATTTGAATAATTTTTATCTATTAAAATAAACAATGACAATACCTAATCTTATTCCATTTATAGTAATTTTAATTATTGTGGGAATAGTTTTGTTTGTAACTAGGAATAAAGAAGAGAAAAAACCCATTAGTGTTCGCACACACAAAAGAACGATAACCGTCAAAGGACATTCTAGAAGCAACCCTAACAACAAAGCCAAAAGCAAAAAACGCCGTAGCAGTAAACGATGAAAAAATCAAAATTTTATAACACTTTCTCTGTTTCTCTTCCATTTACGGTGGTCTTTTATTGGGATTGTAAAACTAATTTATGAGCCAGCCACCTGATAAATTTGACCCACAACAGCCTGATGCCAATCAACAGCAACAGGCTGATAGTTATATAAATGACAATGCAATTCAGGGTAATGAAAATAGTGCAGTTCAAGGGAATGATAATCAATCTGTTCTGGGTGAGAATAATATAGTAAATCAAGGTAATAACAATACCCAAAATATCAACATATATTGGTCTGCTCCCAGCACACAACAGCAATTTAAACAGGAAATACCCCATACACAACAGCAACCTGAACGGGAAATACCCTCTCTGTTACCCTATTTAGCTAACCGTAGCGAGCAGGAGTATGAACTAGACAAGGCTATCAAAAAGCTAATAGAAAAAAATCTTCCCTATCCTCTAATCTGTATCATTCATGGTGATGAGTATCAAAGCCATGACAAGTTTTTAGAACGCTTGCACAAAGTTTCATTACCTAAGTTTCTAGGACTGGATTCTAACCAAGACTTAATTAAAAAATATCATCTTCCCTGTTCTGCACAATTGAATACGCATGAATTCCCAGATTACTTACGCAAAAATTTATCAGATAGTGTTAGAGGAGATAGTTTAGCTTCTCTAGAAGAGATTAATGATTTTTTCTATAAATGTTCCATTCCTGTCCTTATTCATACTCATTTATTTACAGAACAATGGACAAAACAAAGATTTGAGATTTTGCATAAATTACTAGATTTTTGGCAGCAATGGCCTGACCTTCGGAATAACCAAAAAATAATATTTTGTATATTTATTAAATACAAAATTAGGCGCAAAAAGTCTACTAATGATTCCCAGAAAAAATCGGTGTTTGGTTTTATCATTAACTTTATCAAACAATATCGCTACCAGAGACTCAATCAAAAAATTTGTCATTATCTAGAAACATTATCACTATCTAAATTTGAAAATTTTAATCGGTTGTCAGGAGTCGTTTTACCAAAGCTTATTGGAGTGAAACGCGAGGATGTTGAGAATTGGGTGCGTATGGAATATACTCAAAACGTTATTGGAGAAGCAATGGCTGATAAACTCATCAGAGAAATTAGAGACTTATTTGAAAAATGGGAAGAACAAAACTCATCCAATATAATTCCGATGGATGATTTAGCTGAGGACTTAATTAAACTTATGAAATCTAATTTATCAGGTAAGGGAGCAATTACATGAAGTTTCCGTTTTATGTAGGTGGTAGAACCCGTCATGAAAATGAATTACCTGTAAAACTGCCAACTTTTCAGCGTTCTCAATTACTTAAACCAGAAAACTATATTCCAGATCCAGGTTTGAGGGATGCTTGTAATGTGGCACTATTGCTAGGACAACCTTTACTGCTGACTGGAGAACCAGGAACTGGAAAAACTCAATTTGCTTACAGTCTGGCTTGGGAACTTGGCTTTGGCACTCCGCTAAAGTTTGAAACTAAGTCCACAAGCACTGCCCGTGATTTATTCTATACCTATGATGCTCTAAAGCGTTTTCAAGATATTCAGAATCATTCTACCTCTGCCAAGCTCTTGGATTACATCAATTATCAAGCTCTAGGACTAGCCATTTTACGCACTCGTGAGCCATCTGAGGTAAGTCAATATTTACCACCTGAACTTTTACACAAGCAAAAAATACGTTCTGTTGTAATAATTGATGAAATTGATAAAGCCCCCCGTGACTTCTGTAATGATGTCCTGAATGAGTTAGAACATATCTATTTTCGAGTTCTAGAGTTGGGCAATGAAAAAATTGAAGCAGATCCAGAATTACAACCAATTGTAATTATTACCAGTAACTCTGAAAAAGATTTACCAGATGCTTTTTTACGTCGGTGTATTTATTATAATCTACCCTTTCCAGATGTAAAAAGCTTGCAGGAGATTATTACTAATCATCTTGGCACTTACGTTGGTAACAGTAGTCCTTTTTTACAAGCAGCCTTGGATTTATTCTATAGGTTACGCGCACCGCAAAGTGGATTGAGAAAGAAACCTGCAACGGCTGAGTTATTAAGCTGGTTAATAATTTTGCAAAGATTCACTGGCGATATAGATAATCCTTTTACTCAACCAGACAAATTTCTCCGTACTCTTAGCATCCTAATAAAAACTGCTGAAGACCAACAAAAAGCCACTAAAATTGTAGAACAATGGATACAGGAACAGACAAGAGCATCCCAGAATGGTTAAACCCTGATAGATTGATAGAGTTGATTGAGCTACTAAGGGAAGCAGGATATAAAATTGGCATTTCTCAGCATATAGCGGCTCAGGATTTAATTCTGTTCCTAATTGCTCAAGAGCAAACTTTAGATGAACCACAACGACTGAGAACTTTACTCGGACCAATCTTTTGTAAATCTCTAATTGAGCAGGAAGATTTTCAATACCACTTTGATAGTTGGCTAGAGTTGGTTAAACAAATTAGTCGTGCTAGTCATACAACAGAAAAAGCAAATTTAGAAGCTCAAGTGGCATTGTCTCCAGAGGAAAAAATTAGACCACGCTGGTGGCGATTACAGTGGATTTTGATATTTATAGCACTTATAACAGGAACTTTTTTCTTTCTAAAGAATACAAATAACACACAGAACCAAACAGGAATTTGGTTCTTTCTAAAGAATACAAATAACACACAGAACCAAACAGGAATTTGGTTCTTTCTAAAGAATACAAATAACACACAGAACCAAACAGGAACTAACCAAACAGGAACTAACCAAACAGGAACTAACCAAACAGGAACTAACCAAACAGGAACTAACAATAATCCGAACTCTAAATTAATCCCAATTAACTGGCAAATCGCATTTTATTTCTTACTTAGTCTCTGTTTTATTTATATAAGCTGGCGGCTGTTCTGGTTATGGCGAGCTAATTTATTTTTGCAACGCTCCAGTACAAGAACAACACCAAAGTTACAGACAATTTCAATTCCTGACTTGGAGCAAAATTTATTTCCAAGGCATCTGTTTATAAACATCGCTAAGGCTTTTAGACAGCGTATTTTAGTTCCCTCTAATACGTTGGATGTGGAGAAAAGTATTGACGCATTTTTTCGGCACGGGGGCTGGGTAGAGCTAGTATACCGTAATTATACGATGATTCCAGAATATTTATTTCTGGTTGAACGCACTGGTTATCGAGACCATCAATCCAAGTTTGTTGCCGAGATGATTGAGCGGCTCAAAAATGATGGAGTTTATCTAGAAACTTATTTTTACGATGAAGATCCACGCATTTGCTTCTCCAGTGATGAACATAATTCTCCGCGAAAACTTCATGAAATTGCTACTAAATATCGTCAGCATTACCTCATCGTGGTTTCGGATACGGAAAAGCTGTTTAGCTCTATTAGTGGTGAATTAGAACCTTGGGTAAATCAACTGTTAGATTGGGAAAATCGGGCGATTCTCACACCAAAGCCAGTAGAAAATTATGGTTATGAAGAATTTGTACTTGCACAGGATTTTTTTATTTTACCTGCAACACCTACAGGTTTGCAGGCATTGAGCCAAAAATTACAACAGGGAACAGCAACTAATTATTATCCAATCGAAGAAATTCAATTACCTTTGCCTGAGTCTTTACGTACAAGACCTCTGCGTTGGGTTGAGCGTAACCCACCCCCACCTGAAGATATTGATAAAATGTTGGATTCCTTAAAGGAATATCTTGGTAAGGATAATTTTCACTGGCTTGCGGCTTGTGCAATCTTTCCACAGTTGCATTGGAACATCACTGTTTATTTAGGTAATACTCTCAAAACAAAGGACGGGCATTCTTTGTTAGAAGTAGCTTCGCTAACTAAATTGGCTCGCTTACCTTGGTTTCGTTTTGGATATATACCAGACTGGTTGCGTATTCGCTTGATTTCTAGCCTCACTCATGAACAAGAACATCAAATCCGTAATGCACTCCGAGATTTACTGGTAAAAGCCGTTCATGATTCTGTAGGCGGATTGCAATTGGAAGTAGCAACACAATCTTATAGTTTTAGTTCTAAACTTGTTAATCCAATCCTTCATATTTTATCTAAAAAAGCTGCTGAAGATAGCTTATTAAGGGATTACATTTTTCTAAATTTTATGACTATACAACCTGTACTGGCTATAAGTGTACCAAAAGAGTTTAGTCGCATACTACAAAGACAGAAAAGATATAATTCCTCTGAAAAAACACCATTGCTAAACTACCGTAGACAATTCTTGGAATGGGTTGTATTTGGAGGCGTAGTCTTGGTAACGGTAGTAGTAGTTCTTAATATTTTCCAAGCTTATGATTTAAAGACGACTTCAAAGTTACCTCCTATACTGTCAATTCTTCAAGAGTTAATCACAGCCCTAAATCAGACTCCTGTGGATTTAAAGAAGGCGGCAACTGGAATTGTGAGTGCTACCGCTAGGGAAAAATTGAGTCAAGGCGACTTACAAAGAGGACTAGAGGCTGTAGATGAACTGTTGAATCGTGGGGATTTAGCCTCAGCAGATACGGCTTTAGAACTGATCCCTGCCAAGCAAACTGAAGATCCATCTGTTAATTTTGTACGGGGAAGATTGGCTTGGCAATTTGCCCAAAGCAGAGATAAAAAATACAATATTGATGATGCCCGACGTTATTGGGAATTTGCGGTGCGGGATCAGCCTAATTCTGTGTTGTATAATAACGCTTTGGGATTTGCCTACTATGCAGAGGGAAATCTCAGTCGGGCTAATGATGCGTGGTTCAAGGCTGTGAATCTAGCACTGAAGAACCAGAATACAAACTCGATAACCATACCAGATAAGAATGGTATCATGCCATCGGAAGCGTTAACTTCCTATGCGGGGTTAGCTTTGAGTTTATATAAATCTGTAAATAATCAACCTGATGTTAAACAAACGCAATATATGAATGAGGCGATTAAACTGCGTCAACTTGTGATTGAGAATGATCCAGTAAGTTTTACAATAGATAAGTTAGCACACAATTGGTTGTGGACAGATCAGGCGATCGCAGATTGGCGATCACTCCTCCAGGAACCAACAAAAGATATCAAGACATTGAATTGAGAAAAACACATCTCCAATTGGACTCAAGATAGGGATTTTATCCTGAATCTTTTACCAGATGATTGTTTTCGTTACTATCAATTAGCCACTTAATTCTTCTCTACATTAATTTAATTAATATCAGATTTATGAGCTACTCTTTTTGATTTATAGCTCTATTTTACTATGTCTATAATTTCGTTTTTTACTTTCATTGATTAGTCTCACTTATAATCTTTATCTTGAATATCTTCATTTATTTATCTATTCACCCCTATGGGTGGTATTCATTCTTATTGCTCCTTTTGAGAATAGGTTTTGATGCCATTTTTGTTGTTTTTCTTTTTCGCCAATCTATTTTCTTGCTAATATGTTCTTTTTTATTCTCAGTTTTCTTTCCTATCTATGCAATTCCACTCCTGCTAATATGTTCTTTTTTATTCTCAGTTTTCTTTCCTATCTATGTAATTCCACTCCTGTTACACTTGGGGTGCGGAATGTGGGGTAAAACACCTACCCCGGTAAATAAAGGCCACTACTATCACTAGGTTTGGCATGGGCATACCTACTCGTAGTCTGTAAAGAAGTATGCCCCAAAGTTTGCTGCACCAACTGTACAGGCGCACCCCTATCCAAGCTATGAGAAGCATGAGAATGACGTAACCAATGGGGACTCACCTTACCCTGAATTCCCGCCTTCTGCCCCGCCTCCGCTACAATTTCCCAAATATGCCGTGGCTTCAAAGGTTCACCACCCTTGCGACTTTTAAACACCGCAGACTTAGGAGTATCATCAGGAGAACGCAAAGATAACAAAGCAGAATATAACTTCTTAGGAATCAAAACAGTCCGGGACTTATCCCCCTTCCCGAACAAAGTCACCTGTCCCTGGTCATCTCGATTTGGGCGGATATCAGCCCAACGTAACAGCGCCACCTCTCCTACCCTTGCCCCAGTATAATAGAGAAATTGAATCAAACAGCGATCGCGCACATTTTGAGTTAACGCCACCATCGTCATCACCTCAGTTTCCGAAAGTATGCGTTCTGCCAACCTATCCTTCGGTTTCGGTAACAAAGTATCAGCAGCAGCATTAAACTGAAGATACTTAATCTTGCACCCATAACTCAGTAGACTTTTGATAGCAGCAATTCTTCTAGCTCGACTTGCAGGAGACAAAGGTTTACCCGTCTTCGGTGTGGAATGCGTTTCCAGAAAATCTGCAAAAGCCTGGACATCATTGATCGTCACAGAACGCATATCAACATCATTCAACCTTACCGTCTCCGGTGATTCCTGCAACAGAAAACCGATAAAACAGCGCACATCAGTCTCATAAGCCCGGTGAGACTCCTTACTGCGTTTAGTTGCCAACCACAGAGCCACGAGTTGGGCAGTATTGGCAACATCAGCCATCTTCGAGGTGGAATTTACCTCTTGCTGATATCGAGTTAACATAGACATATAACAAAAAATGCGTAGACAACCCTGCCCTGTGGTGGGGTTTATTCTTTTATTTAATCACTGAAATCAAAAAAATCTGGGGAGCATCCCAATTTTGAAAAAATAAACTTAGCCATTGCAAAATCTCTCTAAAACTCTCTTTCCTTCGTGTCCTTGGTTCTTTTTCCATTCCCCCTGCTAGAAAGCTCCCTGCTAGAAAGCCCCCTCCTGTCTTTATGATCATCTCACTTGCATCGCGTTACTTCCTTTGGGAGTTATGACGAGATCGAGGAAAAATCGCCTTCTTCCCAATGCCCAATGCCCAATGCCCAATGCCCAATGCCCAAGATAGCAAACCTGATATCAAGTGGGAGGATATCGCAGATAAGTCTAGTTATCAGCGTTTGATATCAACTAGGGGGGTGCGATCGTGTCACGAACCAATCACTTCTTTACCTCAACAACATTATGAGCCAGTGCGCGATCGCATTTTTGGCGTATGCCGATCTATACCTCAGTATAGACAGGTAAACTGTTTTGAGCATCACCCTAAAAGCGATCGCTTCCAGCGGGGCTTCGCAGCATCGCCCCCTCAAGGTAAGCAGCTTGGACAATAATTAGCGGTAAGCTCACTGAATCGGCAAGTTGGCAACCAAGATTAGTAGATGGAATTGCTTCTATCTTTACCTTTGCAGGTATGGGTAAGTGTCTGTCATCACATATGGTAAATTAGGCGTAGCGGGTGTGTACCCTAACTATATTTAATTTTTTGCTACACATGATATATTGGTCTCTGTAATGGTAATGCCTACTGTGCCTACTTTACGAGTCAACTATCTATGTCCACTGGATAGAAAAAAGTGCTGTCTAGTCGCTATTTCTGTACCGCTCTGGAAAAATATAAGGGAAGCATTTCTATAAAATTTTTATGGTTGAGATTAACAATATTTCCACTCAAAAAGATTTTTTTGAAAATCAGACAACTTTACCAATAGATAATAATAGAACATACGAGTATGATGGGAACTTATATGATCGGTTTGAGGAAGGTTCTCTATACTATTTAGAACAGCAACAAGATATACCTTTCTGGCTTGACATAGCCAAAGAGTATGGAGAAAGTATTTTAGAATTAGCTTGTGGTACAGGGAGAATAGCTATAGTTCTAGCGCAGCATGGCTTCCAAGTAACAGGAATTGATATTTCTAACTCCATGTTAGAAGCTGCTCGAAAAAAATCTTCTCAGGTTGAATGGAAAAAAGCTGATGTTCGAGACTTTGATTTAGATAAAAAGTTTTCGTTAATAATATTTCCGTACAATTCTTTGCACCATCTTTTAACTACGGAAGAAATTGAGGCTTGCTTTAATTGCGTTAAGAAACATTTACACCCAACAGGGAAATTTGTTATTGATATAACTAATCCTTCACCCCAGTATCTCTTAGAATTATTTGTTTCTAAACAAAGGACTATATCCTCAATATTTCAAATTGATGATGGGGGAGAGATGGTGGTAGCTACTAGAACCAGAGAGTATGAAGCGGATAAACAAATTCTTAGATTAAAACGATATTATAAGTTTCCCCACCAAACAGAAGAGGTGATAGAAGAATTAAAATTTAGACTTTACTTCCCTCAAGAATTTAAATCAGTATTAAGATATAACGGTTTCAAGAGCGAAAAGCTATACGGAGATTACTCTAAAAATACATTTACATCAGACTCTCCTCAAATGATTGTACTTTGTAGTGTAAGTAATTAAAAAACTACCAGCTACACTCAAAGGAAACTCTGAATCGTTGCAATACCCCATATTGGTATTTAATGAATGCAACATTAGCCGCGTTATGTTGCATTCACATCCCATAACACCCCACAAAGGGCGATGGCGCGGAGCGCCCGCCGCA
>NZ_CP178457.1:0-41635 GCF_047275885.1 Anabaena azotica SJ-1 | reverse complement strand
CGGGGTGTGGTTAGGGTTAGTTCTAAGATTTTTGGTTCTGTTGAGTATGCGGCTTTTGCTCCCTGACGTTTTTTGGTTTGTTCATGGATTGGGCGCTGTTTGAGGCGGTGATAAAAGGTACGAGAACTCAGGGGTTGTATATTTAATTCGTTGCAAGCTCTGACATATAATCTATATACTGAAGCGGCTGGTGCTTGTCTTGGTGTCTCGAAGTGTTCGGTAATAAATTTATCTAGTAGTTCGCTTGATTGGTTTGGTGCTTTGGTTTGACGATTTCCTCTCCGGTTTGTACGTGGTAGTAAACCAACGTAACCACAACCATACTTGGTTTCGGCTTCTCGAAACTGTTTTACCCATCTTTTCAGGGTGCTTGGAGCTATGTCTTTGTAGATATCTGTGTGGCGCTGAATATATGCTTGTACTAGATGATATCGGTGATTTGCTTGGTTGAGGTCGCTGGGAGAGGCGGCATCCATGAGTGCTTGGACTGCATTATTGATGGATGCTTGTTTTTCTGAGTTCTGGATTCTAATGTTGCCGCTTTCCCATAGTTGCAGGAAATATGCTGTTGGTAGTTGGATGGGTTGTCCGATTTCGGGTAGGAGTGTGGTGGTGGTTTGACCAATATTTACTAATGTCCAGGGCTTGGAGTCCCATAGCAGGACTGTGGAAGGTAGGAGTGCTGTGGGTGGGGGTATTGGTTGATGATGCTGTGTTGTTATGGCTAGATGTGTGTAGGCTTGATGGGTTTGTTGGTCTAGATATAGTTGTACTCGCCAGTGTTCTACTAGGGGTGTTGCATACAGGTCTACGTAGAGTTGCTCTGTGGCTATCATGGCGTAGATGTCGTTAGCTCTGATTCCGGGTATTGAGGCAAGTGTGGCGGTTATGGTGATACCAGGGTTGGCTTGGACTGCGGTGAGTATTTGTTCTGTGATGGTGTGGGGGATGTTGGTGTTAAATCTCAGGTAGTCTTCTAGGAAGATGAGGTTTTGGGTGAAGATGGGATGCAGTTCGCTATCGGTGCGGATGTGGTACTTGAGTCCATAGGATTCAGCATGGGCTGTTCCTGGTGGGCTGTGCCATTTACCGTCGGCAGTTTTTTGGTAGCGTCCGGGGTATTTTTCGGCTAGTCGTTTGAGTTCAGTTTCGGTTTTCCATTCTTCCCAGGCTGCACCATCAGTTCTGAGTACGAAGAAGTCTGGGGTATGATAGTGACCTATTTTGCGCCCTGTTTTGTTGTGGTACTGAATTTTGAAGGGGGGTGGCTGGTCGTAGTATTCCAATACGTCTGGGTCGTGTTCCATTTGGTAGATTGCCCACAGTTCTACGGTGTGGCTTTCAAATTGGATGGTTTGACCCATTTTCCGGCTGGGGTAAACTCCACTGACGTTTTTGGCGCGTCCTTGTACACGGCGTGAGGGTGGGGCTGACCTGATTGTGGCAATTAGTAAGAGTGTCTGCGCCGTTAGTTGCTGTTGGGAACACCATTGGTCAAATTCGGAGGAGTTCATTGATGCCACAGGTGATAGGTGTGTGTTTGGGCTTCTTTTTTTCTTGACTCTCCCTACAACCCTATATCTAAAGGCAGTTTTGGAGTTTGACTACACAAGTCTATATTACTGGTTACGGGGGGAGTGAAGCATATCTTGGTGATTTTGAATCATATTTTGGGATGAAAGTTGATTTTTGTACTGCTAAAAGCTGTTTGTTTGCTTGAGGTTTTGTCCTCTAAGGTTTTTTCAACTCATGTTCATATTATGGTGCAGAAAATCAACTCTGGCTCATTATTTGATGCAAAGTTTTATTTCGCTTTTTCCCGTAAGGCTTATTTTACCGTTATCTATGGCTCGTTTTATGGTTCACAATCTAGCCCAAGTTATGGTTCAAGTCATAATTAGGCGCATTGGCACTATATTTACCCCTAATTAGCCCCACGGGTTCGGTGTATTGTTCCCAACAGAAATTACTTTGATGAGTCAAAGACTACCACTTTTTGTACGGTAGGAATTTACCAGACATGGTAATTTTAACGCGATCGCCTTTGGGGTCTACTTCTTTTTCCACATCTAAGGTAAAGTCAATTGCACTCATAATCCCATCACCAAACTTTTCTTGAATTACTTCCTTAATCGGGAAGCCATAGACCTGCATAATTTCATAGAAGCGGTAAATCAGTGGGTCTGTTGGGACAACAGGTCCCAATCCCTTGACTGGATATTTGGTCAACTCTTGGATATAGATGGGGGCTAAATCCAATGCTTCTACTAATAACTTAGCTTCTTCGGGTGATGCACTAGCTTGACGGTAGAATATAGCCGCAATGTATACTTCATCCAGTCCCAGAATTTTTTCTAAATCAGCAAAGCTTAAACCTTTCTCTTTCTTTGCCGCTAATAAAGTTTGCGTAATTTCAGGAATAGACATCTGGTAAATTTAAAAGTGAATAATTTTGCCCGAAGAAATCTTACCATGAGGACGTAGAATAGGCGATTGCAGATTGTATCATCTAACTACTGCCAATAGTTCATATTACCACTTTCTAAGGGAGACCGGGGGCAAATGAGCATCAGTTGAATACGGCTGTAAAATAACCAGCTATTAATCTCAAAAAAGCAATTAATAAATTCAAAGATGCTCTCGAAACAATTGAAAAATTTAACAAAGTAGTAGATTATATTGCTGATTATTTTTGGTTAGACTCATTATCCTTAACCGGGAAGTATCGACGGGTATTAGGCGGTTTCTTCCAGCCAGTCAACTCAAACAAATATTCATCAGGGTCAAGATTGAGCATCGTTGCCCATTGATTAATTGTGCTGCCGTTAATATCTATCCTCTCACACAGATCAGTTTTGGTAAGCCCAAGTTTAATATCTTCATCAGAATACGAAAACTTAATTTGTCCTCTAGGAATATCTTCTACCTTCTCTTTTAGAGATGATAAACCTGCATTAATAAGGGCTTGCCGTAATTCATCAATTTCTGTCCTGAGTGAGTTAATTTCATCAGCAAACTCGCTTTGTTGTTCAGCGACAGTTGCCTCTAGGCTATCTATTTCGGTAGTTTTGACCTTCAGCCGCTTCACCTCTTGTTCGAGGTTCTCAGGCATAACTTCAATGGGAATGTTCCCCTCAAGGTAATGCTCAAGTATGATAGTTAGAGCTTGGGATGCTTTCTTAATTTTGTGTTTTTGCATCCACTTTTCTAAACTAGCGTAGAGGCTAAAGTCCAGGTAGGCAGTGACTTTAGCGTGATTGTTCAACCATTCTTTAGTCGCCATGTACTCTGCTTTATCTAGTAGTGGTATGTGAAAGTTAACTACATTTTAACAAACGCAACTTAAAGTAAGCTACCTGTAATTTAATGGTAACTTGCTATTTGGGTTTAGTGGATTACTATTTTGAGTTAAGGTAACTACAGTAACTTACTATTAAATTTAAGTATTTAACTGTAAACATCTAAGTAGTAATTAGTAATTTACTTTGATAGAATAAAGCAAGTAGCTAGGAGCTATTATCAATTATGTACATTACACTAACAGATAAATTAAGTTACAGTCAGATAAATATTTAAAAAAGTAACTTGCTTTAATATACTTGTAATTTATTAGTAACCTAAAATGGCTTACCAAGTAAGTTACTCTAGTTTTTATTCAGACGCAGAGCGGGTGTTATAGCATTTACCAAGAAGCGTGAGGCACAGAGTTTTTTAATCTTAGGGAACTCTTAAGTCTTAACTCTTAACAGTAAATAAATTAGGGTGTACCTCATGAGACTGAGAAAAGCTTTTTTGAGTAGAGAGGAAATGGAAGCTATGCTGGGACTGAATTTAGAGCAAACAAGAGTTTATCAGGAAGCGAAAGCTGAGGGTCGGGAAGAAGGTCGAGAAGAACGGGAAGCTGAAATGTTGAAAGTTACCGTTCCCCTGTTACTAAAAACGGGGATGAGTGTAGAACAGATTGCTCAACAGCTTAATGTTGATGTAGAAGCTGTCCGGCTGGCTGCACAGCAGAGTGCCTAAAAGAACGCACACGCGATTGCCTACAGCACTGCGCGGGAGTGCCATCGCCATCGCCAAACCAAATTGACGAAAAACCTTTTTCTCCTAGCATCTGTTCCCGCCAAATCTCGCCAATGCTTTCAAGGCTAATACTTACTCTATGCCATTGGCGAGGTTTAGGCTGTCGCTATTTGGCGAGAATCAGAATAGCTTGTCAACATAATCATTTAAGTCACTGCGCTTGATCCACCAACCCTTACCAATCACTTTGGCTTTCAGTTCCCCAAAGGTAATTACGCCAAATCCCGCCACTGTTTGAAATGCTGATGCTTGCTCTATGCTCTTGGCGAGGTTTAAGTTGTCGCAATTTGGCGAGAATCAGAATAGCTTGTCAACGTACTCATCTAAGTCACTGCGCTTGATCCGCCAACTTTTACCAATTAACTTAGCTTTCAGTTCCCCAGAGGCGATCGCATCCTTGAGAAATTCCCTAGATAACCCAGTTAACGCCTGTGCCTCTGCCATTGTCAGCAGCAGCTTATCAGCTATCGCAACTACTGGTTGATTCTCACCTTTACTCAGCAATCCCTCAATAATGGAAGCCAGTCTATCAACTGTGGCAATCTCGCCAAATTCCGTAATCTCGCCAGGTGTTTGGACTGCAATACCTGTCTCCTGCTGTTGGTCTGTCGCTATTTGGCGATATTCATCCTCAGACGATATTTGACGAGATTTCTCTGTCGCAGTTTGACGAGATTCACCCTCAGACGATATTTGGCGAATTTCATCTGTCGCAGTTTGGCGTGATTCAAAAGCTGGTTTAACAGAGGGCTGGTTTAACTCCTCTCGAAAAGCTTCCAGTTCAGCTTGTTCAAAGTTTGCTGTGGGGCGGGTTTTCCCTTTCTCATACTTAACGCTAATCCGTCCCTGCTGCACATAACGCTCCAGCGCCCGGACACTGACACCCAAAAATTCAGCTGCTTCTTGCTTGTTCATAGAAACCTCGCCAATCTCGCCAAATACTAACACACATTGCTGGCGACATTTGGCGATAATTCAAATTTCCACCTTCTGAACAGTGGTATAGAAATATTTGTGAGGATTACACAGTCTACATGAAATTGCACTTTTGCGATGCTCCTTTATGAGCCGCCGTAGGCAATCGCAATTATGAAAAGATTAGCAGGCGACACGGAGACATTTCAATCCAGCTTTTCAAAAATCGGCAATCTGGCAACCAGAATTTTACTGTTAACGGTTTAATAAAAAAATCAACAGGGAAGACGGGATAAAACAGAACTTCAACGATAATTTTCCCACTCCCTCGCCAGTTGCCAATAGAGTGTCATAGCATACCCCCCTAAAAAGCTAATTATCAACACTCTTTCACCGCTTCATTACAACTGGCTAGATTTACAAGACACCACAATAGGGCAGATACCCAGTTATGCTTGCCAATACTTGCAGTCTGTAATTGGACGACATTTCTACACCGGAGTCTATACAGTAAAACAGAAAGCCGATGATTAGCTTATTTCAGAGCTTTCTATACAAATAGAAATAAAAATATGTTTTTGAACGATTGTTACAATTTTGTACGTTTTATACTTCAAACTAATAGACGGTAAATTAGTTCATCAGATTGTTTTCCTTTAATAAATTCTGCGTTTTTATTCACTTGATATAACTCAAATCCAAGTTTATCAATTACCTTACGGGAGGCTAGATTTTGCTCGTTAACTGATGCGTGTAGTGTGAATGAACCAAATCGCTGTTTCGCTTCGGTAATGGCTAAAGAGCAATAAGTAAAAGCATACCCTTGGTTCTGAAAATCAACAAATGTCATGAAGCCAATCTCAGCATATCCATCTTCAAATAGACCTATTTCAACAATACCTACATATTGCTGTCGAAAGTTTGTAGCTACCCATTTTAGCCAAACCATTGTGTCGTTGTCAGGTGATTTTTCTAAGGCAGCAAATTTGAACTTGTGGCTAATCTCTGCAAATGTTGGAATAGGATCTTCAAGATATTCATATAATCTTAAATCACTTAAATAGGGATATAGAATTTCAGCAGATTTTTCTGTTACTTTTTTCAAGTATAAATTTACAGGTTTTAATTCCATATTTTTCACCTAATTTAAATTAACGAATATTAGTACTCTAATAACTTAAACACTTTTTAAGGATAAACAAGCCTTACCCAAAACGCCGAATTATATAACGAAACACTTGCTCCTGTTTATGTTTATTAGCTTACTGCATTGAGTTAAGAAAACTAAAGTAGTTTACTAAAAACAACAATTATCTTACTTTAGATATATAAACTATATTTAGTATCTTACTCAGGTTGAATAAGGCAAGCAATGGGGAGCTATTATCAATTAAGTAAGTTACAGATAAAAATAATTTAAGTGACAGTAAGATACTTCTTTAAATAAGTAGCTTGCTTTAAATTACTTATAATTTATAAGGAAATTAAAATAATTGACTCAGTAACTTACTATTGCCAAAACCCTGACTAGAGGGAGATAGCAACCCAGAGTTGGCTAAGATTTGACATTTTTTGAGTTAGACAAAGTTCTTGAACTGGGAGTAGAGTGTCTGGTTTTATATAGCAGCTAATCTTTCAATTAGAGACAGGAGCAATTGCTCACGACCAGCATTTTTAGCGACAAACGAAAGGTGATAGGGGGCATATTCCCTGAGTGTTTTGAGTTCAGTTGTCAACCATTCTTTGATAAATGTTATTACCACTGCATCTGCCTGCTGAAGTTCCTCTTCCAAATAAAGACAGCCGTCTAGCAATAACACAATATCTTCTAAATCAGGACTGCCGTAGAAGTCGCGCTTTCCTCGACTATTGAACGCCTCAATCTTTGATGCCAGAAGATAAGATACTGGAAAAATCCATATCTGCTGACTACTAGGAAGGTTATAGGTAATTGCTTGAGTGATTCCTGGTATATACCAGGAATTGGAAAATCCCAGTACAGAAGGGTCAGTCGGCATGATATCTATTATTAGTTCCTGATATTGCCAGCGACAGAGTGGTCCGCCTCCTGTATACTCCTCAAGTCCAATTTCACGCAGTTTGTCTGAGAGCCGATAGTATTCAGCAGTAGTGGTAATTTCAACAACACAATCAACATCTTTTGTTGGGCGCACATCGGCAGCAGAAACCTCATCAAGGTAGAGTGATATTGTTGCACCGCCTGTAAAAATTATACGCTCATCCAAGGGGGAAAGTAATTTGGCCGCCTTGGACAGCATTTGTATTTGCTCATTCATAAGCTAATCTTTGTTCAAGTTCCTGAGCAGCAAGACGTTGTTCCCGCGCACGACCAACCCGAAGTGCGTCAATCAAACTCAGCAACTCATATAGTTCTGAGTCGTCCTTAGCAGCAGCAGGAACTGATTTATACAAGGGAGTAAGAGTTTGCCCCCTCACAGTTCCATCTGGAGCAGGCCATACGTAAGCATCAGCAGGATCGACGACAAGTAAGTTTTTTAAAGGCTCGGCAGAATGTGCAGTTGGCATTCCCCGGCTCAAAGGACCAGGTTGCCCAGGAAATACGTATTTAAGCCCATGAATAAGGAATTCGAGCAAAGCTGGCTTCCTAATCTTTTTAGAAGCACTATCATACAGACCACTGACTTCACATCTTTTGAGTGCAGCGTGAACTTCGGATTGACTCATATGCAGGCTATTGGCAAGTCCACTGTAAGTCCACACTTGAGAACGCAAGTTATGCACTTTAAGTGAAACAACAATGTCTTGAGGTTTTAACATGGCAACATTACTCCTAGCAAGCGAATAGCGAATCTAATCTGATTCTACATTCGCAAATCGCAAATAGCAAATCTATTTGCTCAGATCACGAAGCTGTCATGAGACGCTTTGCCTCCTAGCATCTGTTTTTGCCAAATCTCGCCACTATTTCAAATGCTGATGCCTGCTCTATGCTTGCTATTGGCGAGGTTTTACTTGTCGCTATTTGGCGAGAATCAGAACAGCTTGTCAATATACTCATCTAGATCACTGCGCTTATTCCACCAACTTTTACCAAACACTTTGGCTTTTAGCTCACCAGAGGCAATTACGCCAAATCTTGCCACTGTTTGAAATGCTAATACTTACTCTATGCCATTGGCGAGGTTTTACTTGGCGGGATTTGGCGAGGTTTCTAAGCGTTCCTGAAAAATGCTCGTTCATAAGTGGAGAGTAAACGAAATGGCACTTTCGTGTAGAGTATAAAAAGTTGTGAATTCTAGAGTTTGGACTAATTTCTTCGGCTAAAGCTTTAAACACAAGCTGAGAAAAGGTTTTAGACTTTAGAAACCTCCTTTAGATTCGTAAGTTCCAGTGCTTACTTAGTAAAGGTTTTAGCCAACGAAAGTCAATTTATTCTAAACTCCAGATAACAACTGACTCAGAGATTGGCTGAAATTTAGTGAATGGTTGCCGTGATTGAAACTGAAATAAAAGGACAAAGGTAATGCAGGAAAAACAATTAACTCAATTTTCCCTAGCAGATGGGACAACATTTTTGGTAGAAGTAGATGAACCAGAAAATATTGCTATTCAAAGAGTTGCCTTACCATCAGGAAAACAAGTCCTCAAGGCACAACAGACTTTTGAAGAAGCCCTAGATAAAATCAAACCTGTTGCTTCTGCAATTATATCCAAATTGCGTGATCTCAACCAGCCAGCGGATGAAGTTGAAGTAAAATTTGGACTCAAGTTAACCGCAGATGCCGGTGCTATCTTCGCGTCTGTTGGCGGTGAAGTTAGTTATGAAATTACCTTGAAGTGGAATAATAAGAGTCAGGGAGTCTAACTCAACTAAATGAATCCTATTAATTTTAATACCCATAAATCTGCAATTATTCGACTTTTCTATCAAGAACGAGTTGTTGGTATCGGCTTTTTAGTAGCTGAAAAGTATGCTTTTACTTGCGCTCATGTTGTTGCACAGGCATTAATGATTTCTAGTACCACATCTCATCCCCCTGACGGAGAAATTGAAATTGACTTTCCCTTAGCTAATTCAAAAGAAAAAATAAAAGCAAAAGTTGTTTACTGGTGTCCTGAATCTGGCTTAAATTCATCTGAGACAATCGAAGATATTGCAGTCTTAAAGCTGGAAAATATTCTTGCTTCTGCTTATCCAACTAGGCTTATATTATCAGAAAATATCTCAAAAAATCCATTTAAAGTGTTTGGTTGTCCGGCTGGAGTTCCTTTTGGAGTTTGGGCAACAGGGGTGATATCAGAACAAATAGGTAAACAATGGATTCAACTGGAAGATAATAAAGTCACTGGATATGCAATAGAAGCAGGATTTAGTGGTTCTCCAGTATGGGATGAACAATTACAGGGAGTAGTGGGGATGGTAGTTGCCGCAGATCGCAAGCGAGACACAGCAAAAGTTGCATTTATGATTCCAACACAAATTTTAATTTCTCCCGATATTTGTCAAGTAATTGGAGAATTGACAGCAACTTTTCCTCAGTTAAATTCTACAAATATCTCAGCTACAGCTAAAGTGCAAGAACCAATAAGATTAACAGATGGAGAGCGTCGTCGTCTAGAAAGAGAATGCAAAGAACTACAAGATCAGTACGACTCCTTGAGCGAAGAAATCCAGTTTCTTCAACAATCTGAGAGAATTGATGACCTCAGCCCTAAAGAGCGTTTCCGGCTCAAAAAACAAATTGAGGAAATTATATCAGAACGAGAAAAAATAAGTGATAAAATCACAATATTGGAAAACAAACTCCAATCAAATTAATCATTATTAAGTCAATAAAAGGACAATAATTTTTTACAAAAAAAATGACCGATATTCTTAATATAAATCTGCAAAATAGCTATAGTGAACTGCAAAAAAAATATGATTTTCTCACAGAAGAAATACAGTTTTTACGCAATAGTGACAGAACTGATGACCTCACTCCTAGAGAACGGTTTCGGCTAAAAAAGCAGATTGAAGAATCTGAGGCAGAACGAGAACAAATTAAACAGCAACTTCAAAAACTGGAAACAACCTCAACCTTCATTGGAGAGGATCTTTATCGCACCTTATTAAGATTAGGCTACCGTTCCCAAGTTCGGCTCTTTCGTAAATTAATTGAAACTGAGTCAGTTGCAGCTTTCTTAATTCATGGTTTTCCAGATTATGGGCAACGCTGGTTATTAAATCGGTTAGTAGTTCAGTATGTTCCCTATTTTCTGCAAGACAAAATTATCAAAGTAAATGTCAGTCGTAAAATTCGCCGCAATGATACGAGTGCATTATGGCGTGATGTTGCTGGTCGTGTCGGCTTAAAAGGAAAACAGTATACACCATCAGAAATTGCTGAAAAAGTTTATCAATGCTTACAGACCCAGAATATTCTGTTGGTTTTCCATGAAGTAGAAACAATGCCAGAAAATACTTTATCTGAGCTAATTGACGGTTTCTGGTTGCCATTGGTCAGTAAAATTCAGCAACTATCTCAAACCCAAGAACAAACATCTCCAGCCAGCAAATGTAAGTTATTAATGTTTTTAATTGACTATGAAGGTTGTGTCGGGAGTTGGCAAGTTCCCTTTACTGAACAATTAAATTCCAATACAACGTCTAAAATTCTTTTTAAACCACCAATAATTACCGAATTCTCTGATAATGATTTAATGGATTGGATAGAAACAGAGTATGACAAACTACCTCCCGTCCTCACCACACAGGTTGATAATACAGTCCAAGCAATCTTAACAGACAGTGAAAATGGAGTTCCTGAGCTTGTCCTGGAGAAAATTTGTACAGACTGCGGCTGTGACTGGTACGAAGAGTCAGAGAAGTGGTTAAAACTATAATGAATCAAAATCAAAATATGAAATATACAGGTAAAGTCCAACCTCAACCAGGGGAAAAGGATACTTCTGAAAGACCATTATTTCCCTATCTACCTAATGAGGAATTAATTGAAGCAGTTAATTTGGCAATTCAGTTAGAACGCCCATTATTACTAAAAGGAGAACCAGGTTGCGGAAAAACTAGGCTGGCCTATGCTGTGGCTTATGAGTTGGGTTTGCCTTTTCAACCTTGGTATATTAAATCAACCAGTCGTGCTAAAGATGGTCTTTATACCTATGATACAATCGGGCGTTTGCGCGATGCCCAACTTGTAGCAGGGAGAATGATTAAAGAAGAAGATATTGCTCGAATTAGCAATCCTGCAAGTTATGTACAATGGGGCGCAATTGGTAAAGCATTTAAGAACAAAAAACGTACAGTGATTTTAATTGACGAAATTGATAAGGCAGACATTGACTTTCCTAACGACCTACTTCTAGAACTAGATGAATCACGATTTCTGGTAGAAGAGACAAGTGAGATAGTTCAAGCCAAAGAGAAACCAATTGTATTTATTACCAGTAATGATGAGAAAGATTTACCCGATGCGTTCTTGCGTCGTTGCTTGTTTCATTATGTCGAATTTCCTGATTATGAAAGGTTAGTAGAAATTATCCAACAATTTTTCCCAATCACCTCACAAACATTAGCCCAAAAAGCTGTTGAGCGTTTTCAGCAATTGCGCGAGGAAATGCACAAAGATAAAGGCTATTCCGGGAAAAAAGTTAGCACCAGCGAATTGATTGATTGGTTTAATATTCTTCAAAGTCATCCTGAAGATGAAGCACTGAAAAAGTTGGAGGGTAAACTCCCATATCCAGGAGTATTATTGAAAAGTTACGACGATCATCGGCGTTATCTAGCTCGGATGGGAGGCAAGGACAAGGGATGAAAAACTATGAGTTGCCCTTGTTGGAATTGTTTACAAGGTTGCGTCAAGCAGGTTTACCTCTGGGAGTAAATGAATATCAGCTTGTATTGCGGGCTTTACAATCTGGATTTGGTATTCCTAATCAGGAGGCTTTAGCACGACTGTGCTGTACTCTTTGGGTGAAATCGCCGGAAGAAAAGCTACTGTTTAACTATCACTTTGAACAGGTGATGGCTGAAAATATTCAAAAGGTGATAGAGGAAGATAAAACAGCCTTACTTGCTCCTGAATCACCTATAACTCCTGAACTAGCTTTACCTAAAAATCCTAATATAAGTTTGTGGGGTAAAATCTCTCTTCCTATTCGTTTAGTATTGGGAGGAACACTGATTCTAGTAACTGGAATTTCTCTGTGGTCAGTTAGATCGATCAAAGAGTGTCCCTACTTCATCAGTCAACCAAAAAAATTTCTTGAAGAACGCCAAGAATACCGCTACGAAATTAAAGTCTGTAAAGCAAATCCAACTGATACAGTAGAAATCACAGCTTTGCAAAAGCATCCTTTATTGACATTAGATGATACTAAAAAAGATGGAACTGCAATTTTGAAAAGTCCCAATACAGCCATTAATTATGTTGTTCTTCATTCATGGGACTTGCAGGGACATCTATTAAAAACTAAGGTCTTTGATGATCTCCAAAATATCCAAAATATTAATTATTCCAATTATTATATCAGCTTCAGTCCCAATGGGCAGTTTGTAGTAGTCACCAGATCAGATGTATATGATAGGAAATCACGATTGTGGAATATTCAAGGTCAACCTCTCAATATCTTTGGCAACCTCAAAAATATCAGTGATATCAGCTTCAGTCCCAATGGGCAGTTTATAGTCACTAGCTTAAATGATGGGACAGCACGGTTATGGAATATTCAGGGTAAGCCTCTCAATATCTTTGGCAACCTCAAAATTAGGAATATCAGATTCAGTCCCAAGGGGCAGTTTATAGTCACTAGCTTAAATGATGGGACAGCACGGTTATGGAATATTCAGGGTAAGCCTCTCAATATCTTTGGCAACCTCAAAATTAGAGATATCAGATTCAGTCCCAATGGGCAGTTTATAGTCACCAGATTAAATGATGGGACAGCGCGGTTGTGGAATATTCAAGGACAGATACTCTCTAATTTTGGCAATCTCAAAAATATCAGTTATATCAGCTTCAGTCCCAATGGGCAGTTTATAGTCACCAAATTAGATGATGGGACAGCGCGGTTATGGAATATTCAAGGACAGATACTCTCTAATTTTGGCAATCTCAAAATTAGGAATATCAGTGTCAGTTCCAATGAGCAGTTTATAGTTACCACATTAGATGATGGGACAGCGCGGTTGTGGAATATTCAAGGACAGATACTCTCTAATTTTGACAATCTCAAAATTTGGAATATCAGTGTCAATCCCAAGGGGCAGTTTATAGTCACCAGATTAAATGATGGGACAGCGCGGTTGTGGAATATTCAGGGACAGATACTTTCTAATTTTGACAATCTCAAAAATATCAGTGATATCAGCTTCAGTCCCAATGGGCAGTTTATAGTCACCCAATTAGATGATTGGTATGGTGGGACAGCGCAGTTGTGGAATATTCAGGGTCAACCTCTCAATATTTTTGGCAATATCAAAAATATCAGTGATATCAGCTTCAGTCCCAATGGGCAATTTATAACTACAGTTAGCATAAGTAGTGAAGTAAAGTTGCAAGTTACCAACAAAACCACAAAAAAAAGCGATACTCAAACTTTTAGCCTAATATCCAGAAAAGATTCATCAGCCTTTCAGAAAACATTAATCGAATTTCTGATTATGTTCGGTTTTATTAGTGGTTCTCTGGTAGCTTTGGTACTACCAGGAGGGTATATCATTGTCCGATTGATGAGTCAACGCAATGCAAAACCCCCTCATTTCCCTGTGATTCCTCAACGTGATGAAGAACTACCAACCTCCATTGCCGCCGTAAACCAAGAGATTAAAGATGAAGTGCAAGTTGCTCAAGCCATCCATCAGGGAACTCGCAGCAACGGTAATCTGCCTTTAAGCGTCTTTACAGAATCCAATGAATACTTTCCTGTTACCAGTAGGCAAATGAAACAAAGCTGGCGATATTTACGCCGATTTATTCGGGAAGGACCACCCATTGAGCTAGATGTAGAAGCAACTGTTCAGCAAATGAGCCGTCAGGGAATGTTGCTTCATCCCGTTTTTCAACCCCGGCGAGTAAATCGGAATGAACTCCTATTGTTGGTGGATCAAGATGGTTCAATGGCTCCTTTTCATTCTCTGTCAGAACGCCTTGCTAATACCGCAATTCAAGGGGGAAGACTGAATAAAGCCAGTATTTATTACTTCCATAATTGTCCCCATCAATATCTATATCATGATCCTTATCACCAAGTGGCTGAACCCATTAGTCAAGTCTTAACTAAACTGCGTCCTGAATATGCCGGAATTTTGATTTTTAGTGATGCTGGGGCGGCTCGTGGTGCTTTTAATCGAGAAAGGCTAGATTTGACGGCTGAATTTCTCGACCTACTCCGGCAAAAATTTCGTTATATTGCTTGGCTCAATCCTTTACCACGCGATCGCTGGACAGGAACAGCTGGAGAAATTGCCAAAATAGTCCCCATGTTTGAACTCAGCCGCCAAGGATTAACTCAGGCAATAGATGTACTACGGGGAAAATCAACAACACAGATGGTAGAAAAGTTATGATTTCATATTTAGGAAAAAGTTCTGATAGGCGCTCAAAAACTGCCATCCGCAAAATTGCCTCCTTTGAAAAACGCTTTGGTCAGGCACACCTCTATCTGGCTTATCATGCTGCTTTTCCTCTAGCATTGACTCCTGATTTACTCTATCGTCTGTGGGCAAATTTTCAACTAGACATCAATGGTAAATCGCTTGATCTGCCTTGGATTGCTGTCTCAGATATTTTACTGTCTGGATTGTGTCAAGAGGTTGGGCAAGAACTCTATGAAATGGATGAGGCAGTCCGGGATGAACTGTTAAAACGACTACAAGCTGATGAAAAGTTTGGACAGCGCCGTATTCAAGAACTGTCTGACTTTTTGTTGGAATATGTGCGAAAGCAGCTACAGAGTAATGATATAGACGTGCGCGATTTTGCCCAAGCTCAACAATGGACAGTCTTAGCTTATACAAAACCAGGTAAAGCCGCCAGAGAAATGGCTTTAGCTTTTCAGCAATTGGGATTAGATGCCACAGGTTCAGGACAAGCTGATCAGGCTGAATTAGTGCGGATGGCTTCACTGGTAAAAACCTTTGCCGAACCCTTAGCAGAAGCGGGATTAGAACCTCTATTAGTCTATGCCCGTGGGATGGATAGTTGGGCGCGGGGCAAGTTAGAACAAGCAGCAGAACACTTAGCAAAAGTTACTCAAGGGGGAAAAATTCAAATTGCCGGGGTAGATTTACTTATTCCTGATGTAGTACAGAACCATTCAGAAAAATTTACTTTGCCAGCAGACAAAGACTATAGCGGTCAAAATTTAAGAGGTCGTTCCTTCAAAGGTCAAGACTTAACGGGCGCAAATTTCAGTAAAGCCGACATTCGCAGTACCGATTTCACCAATGCTATCCTGACTGGGGCAAATTTTAGCGGTGCTAAAACCGGATTACAACGTCGTTGGGCAACGGGGATTATTTTCTTTTCGTTGTTCCTAGTAATCTTATCGGGAGTCATTACTACCCTGATTGCTTCTCTGACAGGGTTCGGACTGGTCTTAACTCTAGATAATTTACCACTTAATAAGACTGAGGAAATTATCTACACTTTTTCTGGCTCAATCGGTTTTCTATTATTTCTAATTCTCTGCCTCACTACTCTCAAAAAAAATCTGAAGTCTGCTTGGAGTGCAGGTGCTTTAGCTTTGTTTGGGGCATTTTTATTTGTTGCCAGTTTAATTTTCCCTTTAATGATCGCTTGGGGCTGGGTTGATAGCAATAGCTCTAATATTATTTTTCCTATCGCTGCTGCTGAAATTGCTCTAGTTTCTGTTTTAGTCTTGACTAGAGTGATGACGGGTAAAATTTTAAGTTGGTGGATGGCATTAGCAGTAGTAGCTGTAACCTCAGTTTTAACAGTAGCATTCTTGATGGGACAACCTCCCCTCGCAGCCACAGTAATTGCAGCCTTAGCTGTAATTGCTACGATTTTAGTTTTATATCTAATTTGGATTGGTAATTGGGTTAAGCGGCTGTCTAGAATTTTAATGATTATTGGCATCTTTGCCCTATTGGTTTCGCTGACTACAGGTGTCATTTTAATTGTTAATCAGGTTGCCGTTGGGACTATTGCCTGGGCTGTACCGCTTGCTGCAATTTTGGCTATAGTCGTTGTTATCCCATTTATCATCCCTGCCAGTGCTTCAGTTTCTGGAGCTTTTATTGGTACTTTAATAGTACCTATTGCGATCGCTATTTTTTGCAGTTTGTACTCGGTTAATTCTTTTCTCGATTCCATCTGGATTGGCTTTATCGGAATCTTAGACATTTCAATTTTTACCGCAATTCTTGCTTGGGCAACAATTATAACTATTGCTGTTACTGTTAATTTAACCTGGGCTGAAGCAGATAATAAAAAGATTGCGATTGTCTGGACTTTAGTGGGTACAATGCCGCTAATTGTTGGTGCAGCAGTTATTGCTTTATCTACTATTCCTTGGCTACCAGCTTTAAATTCTAATCTCTGGTCTTTTCAAATTTCTGTCGTCATCGGAACTATTGTAGCTATATCAATCCTGTTAATGGGAATTTATATTGGTTGGCGAGCCTTAGTAAAAGATGAGAAATTTACCTCTATCCGCGATTTAGCTATTACCTTTGTAGCTAAAGGTGGTACAAGTTTCCGGGGATCTGACTTAACAGATGCCAATTTCACTGAAGCAATTCTCAAAAATGCTGATTTTACTGGTGCTAACTTGACAAGAACTCGATGGGTTCATGCACAAAAACTTGATCTTGCTTGTGTTGGTGACAGCTATCTCCAATTTCCCCAAGTACAGCAGTTAGTAATTACAGGAATCGCGCAGGATCAAAACTTTGATTATCTAAATTTACAAGGACTTAACCTCCAACACATGTATCTAGAAGATGCTAGTTTTATCGGCACTAATCTTAGTGAATCTAATTTACGACATACAAATTTATCAAGAGCTAAGTTAATCAAAACCCAGTTAGATCAAGCAGATTTGTTCGGTGCTTGTTTGACTGGGGCTTATATCCAAGATATGAAAATAACATCTGCCACGAAACTAAAAGGTATAGACTGTGAGTATATTTTTACTAGATTACCAACCCAAGAAAATCGAGATCCTGGTCGCATTCCAGAAAATTATCATCAGATTTTTTACCCTGGGGAATTTATGGCGTGGTTATCAATGTCAAAGCTTGGTGGTGCAGAAAGCTCCTGAAACACATATAAATGGTAGTAAGCCGATATAGAAGTAAAACAAACTTACTATTATAAGCATCACTTATGAAAAAGTCCAAAACCCTGATTCTGGCGTGGGGCGAATGATAAGTTGAAGAAAAAAGCCGCCCTTTCTTGTGTCAGCCAGTACGATATCGCAACCTTTTCACCCCAAGAGTAAACGAAAACCAGGTTTCGTGTAGACTGGTGTTATCCTTAAAAGTTAAGGATGGAATCTACCATGAAAGTAGCAGGAAACGGACAAGCGAAAATCCTCAACTCGGAGGAATTGAGGTTACTGTTTGACAAGGGGTTGACTAACCCACGCGATTGCCCGAATGGGCAGTACGCTGCGCGTAATCGCGCTTTATTTGCCATTTGTCTTTTTACTGGTTGTCGGGTGTCTGAGGCACTTGGACTTCAGACGACTGATATCAAAAGCGGTACTCTTACCTTCCGTAAGTCTACCACTAAAGGGAAGTTGAAGACTCGCGTTGTTGATATCCAACCGGCTTTGGCAGAATTTCTAGACGCATACACCCCCAAGCCTGGTCCTATGTTCCCCGGTAAGCGTGGGGTAACGGAACGATTGACGCGATATGCTGCTGATAAGATTCTCCGTGAAGCTGCTAAACGAGTTGGGTTGGAGGGAGTTTCAACGCATTCATTCCGCAGAACTGCATTAAATCAAATGTCGTCGGCGGGCATACCTCTGCGTCACATTCAAGAAATTAGTGGACATAACGATTTGGGGACTTTGCAACGATATTTGGAGGTATCCCCGGAGCAGCGACGCAAGGCAACTTCTGTGATTGGGTTTTAGATGAGATTTATTTTATTGTTAGAACAGGTACAGGCAGACAATGTAATATTGCGGCGTGGCGTAAGCCATAATTGTTAGCATTTTTGAATAGGCTATTAATTAATTGGAAAATACATCATGAATATTCAAGTTAAACCAGAAACTCAGGAATTGATACAGGCTTATATTGCTACGGGTCACTATACTAATGCTGATGAAGTGATAACTAAAGCACTTAAATTATTATCGGAGTGGGAGAAGGGGTATCAGGAATGGGAACAGGAAACACGCGAAAAGCTGGCTGTAGGACTTGCCCAAGTTGAACAAGGTGAGGTGATTGATGGTGATGTTGTTATGACCAGATTACATGAAAAAATTAGGCAGGCGCGTGAGAGTCAAAAATAATGGAATATGTTTTATCTGTAGAGGCAACTAAGGATTTAGAAGATATTTTAGACTATTTTCTCCAACGTAATATTGATGCGGGGGAAAGGTTTGTTAAGGAGTTTAATAATAAGTGTCGCAATATAGCGAGGTTTCCTAAAATCGGGCGTAGTTATGGAAATATGGATTCTGTATTAAGGGGTGTTCCTATTGATGGATATATTATTTTTTATCGGGTGTTTGAAAATAGTATTGTTATTGTGCGGGTTGTTAGTGGTTATCGAGATTTAGAATCTTTGTTTTTAGAATCAGATAAATAATAACGGGCTTACTTAGAGAACGAACCACAGAGGCACAGAGAACAGAGAGGAAGAAAATAGAAAACCAAAAATTCGGCGCAGCCTCATCTGGAAATGGTATTAGCGGCGCGGCGGGTTATTGTTTAAATTCTCGACAACATAATTGGTGTGCTTTTACCATAGCACCGTCAAGTAATGCGCTGATTCAACGTTTATATTGAACAAGGGTGCTGTAGCATTATGTCTTTTGGATTAGCCTTTTATTAGCCTTTTATAACTTGGGTAAGAGGCTTAATCTGTTGGATTCATCAGAATAGGAACAAGTGGTTATATACTTCAATTTATAAACAAGATCATTTTCGTATTAAGGGCATTGTCTGTCAAGCATTAATTTGCTCAAATTTATTATCAAAACTTGCTAAAATCAAAAACAAATTGCTTTTTGAGTTGGCATAAACTCAAAAAATATAGATAGTTGATAGGCGATAAAAGTAATATTTATTTATGCTAAATATTATCTATTTTTTTATAAATAAAACCTTATATGACACAAGCATAAAAATTTATGAATCAGATAAATCAAATTACTAATAACCATAAAAAACATATTAAATATGTTAAAATAGCCATTTTTATCTTAGCATTAATGTCTTTTTTAATGGGAGGAATAGCTATAATATTTTTTTCGTATAAACCACCTGTTCCTGATTTGTCAGAGTATAACAGATTAATGACTATATTGGATGATAAGCCAGAAAATAAAGAAGTATCGAAAAAAATACTAGATTGGTTACAAAAAGAAGAAAAATTTTTATATTGGAAAAGGATTCATAAAATAAAAAAATCTGAATTTGTTGAATTAGCCATTATTAATCATCTACAACGCAAAGCAATAGCCCTTAGACATTTAAAAAGATATTCTGAAGCACTTCACGAATTAACCAAAGCTGAGAATGCACTTAGTAAATTACAACAAGAGTTTAAGTGTGAGTTGGGAGCAAAAAACTTACCCTGCAAAGATATTAATCACCTATTCAGTATGACATACACATACTTTTCTAACGTTTATCAAGATATTGAAGATAAAATTAATGCAGAAAAGTATCTTAAACTCGCCATTAGTTTTTCAATGGGATATTCAGAATATTATAGATACTTGGGCTATTTAATTTACTTTTATGAAGTAAATAATGATTTTCACCAAGCTCTTAATATAACGTTAACACTATTAGAAAAAGCTATTGCCTCAAAAAATAAAGAAGAGATATATAAATTATCAGTTCTGGCTAAAAATTTATATTATCAATTATTTCAAAGCATAAGTTGGGACTTAAAAACTGGTCAATTACGAGAAAAAGATCCACGAGATTTTATGGATACATATGGTATAGGAATTGGTAGAAAATCTAAATACGGAATGAGCGACAAAAAAGAGGATCTTCCAACATTTGTCGCAGTTCAAATTGGATCTGAACTAATGACGATAACAAAAACTTTTAAAGAACAAGCTAAACTAGAAGGTTATGGTTCAGTAGAAAATTTGAAAAAAAACTACAATATTAAAGCGTATGTACTAGAACAAATATCTCAAGATAATTTTGAGCCAATTGTAAAATACTTATCTTATAAAATTTGGATGAATTTTTTTGTAAGCGAAGAGGGAAAACTTGAATGTTCTAGTGATAAAGAAGTTGATATTAATATTGATTTAGTCAAGGAAAAATTAGAAAATTCTCCAGCCAATACAGTACAGAATTCGACAATTCAGGCTATTGAAATAATTGATTTGGGAAATCAGTTTTTAAACAAATATTGTACTAAGGAGAAATTTAAAAATGATTGAGGAAGCAAATAACAACCAACCTAACAGTAGGATAGATCATTGTAGGCAAAAGCTCGAATTGATAGGATTAATTATTGGTATACCTGTAGCACTCATAACAATAATAAAATTCTTTATAATGCCGAGTGCTAAATTAGAAATTGTTGATTTTCAAATTGATAACAAAACATCTCATCCAGAAGTTCAAATAAAACTTCTGAATAAAGGAGATAATATAGCTTTTTTGAAAGGAGCAGAATTAAAATTTACAAAATTAAAAATCTCTCAAAAAGAAGAAAATTATGCGGCTGAAGTCAAACCTAAATTTTATGATTGGTTAATTAGTAATCAAGATATAGAAAAAAAAATGAGTTATTATCCGTTATCTCGAAAAATCGAAGTTAAGGATGCTGATTATATCATTTTGAAAATTGGCTTAGAAAAGCTTCATGCCCAAATAGAAGGTGATGCTAGGCTAAGTATTTATTATGACAAAAATAAAAAAATTGATGCAGATTTTACAAAAAAAATCACCATAAGGAATTATGCGGGAGAAGTTCCTAAATTCTCAATGTCCAATGATTCAAGAGAACTAGTGACGCAACTTGGATTAACAAAAACTCCCTATACAATTGAAGAAATAATCTCAGAATTGCGCCAGAGAAAGTATGAACCTGCTATTCCTAGCATACGAAAATATCTCAATTATTCTGAACCTGAAGTTCGAGCAGCAGCAGCAGCATATTTCAGTCAACTTAAAGATAGAGAAGTGATTCCCAAACTTGCTAATTCTTTGAAAGATAATAATCCTTATGTAAGAAAGCAAGTTAGTCAAGCCTTGATATTTCAGGCTGAAGAATCACTAGATGAACTAGAAAAACAGATGAATAGTGGTGAACCCACAATCAGAGAAATTGTTGTAAATATTTTGGGTAATATAAAAAACCAAAGGTCTGAAATGCTACTGTTAAAAGCCATTGATGATAGAGGTGTTACAAAAGTAATTTCTGGCGAAGAAGTATTAATATCTGCCAGTGCAATTCGAGCGTTGGCAAAAATACATTCTAAACATCTTTCTGATAGAATTGTTCAACTTCTGAACGATGACAACCTTAGTGTAAAACTTGCTGCACTTGATGCAACAGAAACTCTTAAGCTAAAGAAAGCCATACCAAAGCTAGTTAAAATGCTAGATTCCCCAGAAAACCGGATTCGTAAAAAAGCACATCAGGTATTAATTCACCTAACAGATTTAGATTATAATAATTCGCAATTAAATTGATAGTCAGTGCAATTACATGGGGTAAAGACAAGATACGCGCAAAATTTAGCACGACGTATCGACATTGCCATGATGAAAAGACTGCTGCTGACGGCAGTCAGAAGTCTGTTAATGACAAAAGGATTGCACATTGAGTAGCCGTGTGCGGTGAATAATCGCTCTTCCCGGTTTCGGAAGAGAGGGGTGGAATGGCAACATTCCCCTCGACTCTACCTCTCGGCGGATACCCTACCTGTTCAATGGAGAGGCACTGAATACACTTACCATCATTTCTCATATAGCCAAGAGCTAAACAGACGAGTCACCCTTGGCATGACAACATAGGTCAAAAGTACAACCATGATAGCGGAAATGATCAGTGAAATAATTAAAGGAGGTAAATTAGCAAGCAGAGGCGTTAGAAGCCTATTCAATAAGTTAATCAATACATATACAACAGCCCAGGTTAGTAATGCTGTTTTATAGCGTGGTGGAGTCTTTAATGGTTTACCAGGAAGGGAAAACCAAGCTTCTAATCCACTAAGTTGTTGAACATAAGGTTCAGATTGAACCAAATGTTGAGCTTGAGTAAGCCAATATTTGCGATCGCCTGACTCCATCCATGTCTTTAAATTGTCATAGGTGTCAAACCGAAAGATAATAACATATTCTGAGTGCAAACCTTGCTGTGGTCGAATCACATTTGTTCCTAAGTGACCAAGATAAGTTCTAACAACACCAGTAATATCTTTTAACCAAGCCTCATAAGCACTTTCGCATCCTGATTTGACAACTTGTGAAATGACTACAGTTACAGATTGCTCTTGTTGTTCCATGTCCAAGTAACTCCTCAGCACTTTTTTGGTGATTGCTGGACTCATTGCCCCACTAACGGATATCCAGCTTTACCCACCTCAACGCGGACAACGTTAGCAGGAACCACGCCCTCCGGTGGAGGTAAAAACATTCCTCCATTCATCACTACATAGATGGCAGTGCGATCGCTTTGAGTTTGACCAAAAGCAACTGCTGTACTGCCAATTACACCTTGTTCGGCTTGAGCAATGATAGTTGTACTGCCATACTGTGTAATCTTGACTACGCTATTGTAAATATGCGTTGCTCCGTAAAGGTTGCCTTCCACGTCAAAGGCAAAGTCATCAATATTGGTATGCTCTACAAAGATTTCTGGCTCACCAGGTTCATTGGAAATACCAAGAGGAATCCGTAACAGCAGCATTTTTTCCGTATTTGAAACGTAGAGGAAGTTACCAAAACGCTTCAAACCATTAGCTGCTGGAATGACATTTTCCGAACTGCTACGAGCTAGTAAAGAATGTTCGAGCCAGATGGCGCTACGCCGTTGATCAATATCAATCAACCAAATTGCACCCCGGTAGGAATCTGCTGCTAAATACTGAGTGTCACAAACAGGGGTAATACCATTGAGAAATATCGCATCTGGCAGTGTGAGCAAAGTTTCCACTGTGCCATCTGCGGTAACTAGTGAAACCGTTGCTATAGAATCAGCATTCCATCCAGTTACTACTAAATCTCCTTCAAGAGTAAAAGCCAAACCACTGACTTTACCTGCAATACTGGCATGAATTTGCTGATTGCCATCTGGGGTAATGCGAACAATTTTACCAGCTTCATGATTGGTGACAAATATTGTGCCATCTGGTGCAATCGCCAAATTTTCTAAAAAAGTATTGACTGGAAACGAGGTAATAATTTTGGCAGGAGCCAGTTCTATGGGTGTGTCGGCGTAAATAGGAGGTAACATTATTAGTGAATTTTCCAAATAAACTTACCACTGTACTTGAATTGGTCTACCAAACTTCCGTATCTCTGCAAAAAACTGTCCTTGCGCTTCCCCATCTGGTAGGGTTGCTAAATAGACAGCAGTCTTAGCTCCTTGAGGCTGTAAACGGTGCATTATCACCTCCCATATCGGTATCCAACCAGGAGAATAAGCATTCACGAGAATATTATCACCTATCCCAACTACTTCTAAACATTCATATTCTCCTAACCGTTTACACATTTCTAATTGTGCATCTAAACCTAAGTGACTTTTATTTTGTTCATCAGTGCTAACTCTACAATAAATAACAACTGCTTTATCGTTCTTAACTACTTTTGACCGTGCCATTGTTTGACCCCTGGTTGAATTTTGATGCCGTTGTATAGTAACGCCCGTTAGATGACAACGCACTGGTTTTAAATGCCCTGGGAAGCAGGAGGTATTTAGATAAAGGAAAAAGCTTTCCTTTAGATGGGGTTGAATAGGGCGATGGTGGAGCGATCGCTCGAAGAGCGATCGCTACAAAGAAAATCCCTTACTTTGCGTTCTTTCCTGTTGCCGTTCCTCCCTTATCTGTTGTTGCAACACCCGCTTTACCTCACGCCAAGCGTGAACATCTTCAAGTCGCACTGCACCTATATTCACTGGATAATACTCTAAATTACCTTCTTGATTGCGACTGACAGCTATACGAAAAACCTCACCTCTCTCATCATGGGTAAACACCAATTCTCTACCTTCTTTCGCTAAAGTTGCACGTTTAAATCTCAGGCTATTCTCACCAGGTTTTCTGAGTAAGCGATTGATTAATTCAACACCTACAGGCACTGCTATCTGTAATAATTCATTGATTAAATCCTGTTTTCCTATTGATTTTAGTTCTATTTGCGGCTGCTGTGATTCCAGTTTCTCATTAGCAAGGAACACCAGTTGTCTAGCTTCATCTTCAGTCCATCCGGCTGGGCTGACTTTCAGGATGTCTGCAACCTCCAGGACTGACTTATTATCTTTCAATGCCCTGACAGCAATTTCCTTATCTCGGTCTGTCACCAATTCCTGTTGCAGTCCTGCACTATATTTTTTGTAAAGCTCTACCAATTGCGACTGGGTTAGTAGCGGTTTAGTTTCTGAATTAATTTCAAGTTTAGTTTCTGGCAATTGCGACTGGGTTATTACTGGTTTAATTTCTGCATTAAATTCTAGTTTAGTTTTTGGTTTAGCTTCTGGTTTAGTAGCGATTATCTGGGAATTATCTATGGATTGTTGAGATAAATTACCGTCTATTACCTGCTGATTACCTTGAAATACCGGAGCAGATTCCAACATCTTAGTTAGGTGTTTAATTTCGCTATCGTCCCGTTTATGGTCATAGCTTACCCCCAATTCTGTCTGTAATTTATTGAATGAACACTTATATTTATTCAGATTTCCTCCCTGTTTCCAGAGCAGTTGGGGAGAACCATCGGCATTGACTGCACCTATATCAATCCCAAACTTGATACCTCTGACTCCACCATGACTGTAATAACTGACAATCGCTTTAACTTGATGCTCTGACCATAATCTCTCAATTAGTTGTGGCATTGTGGGTTTATCTGCCGTCACTACATCTATAGCCTGTCGCATTATTTCTTCTCCTGGCAGTCCATCAGTTTCAACCCGTTCTAATTGATTACGGGTCATAGCTTTGCGTTTACTTTCCCAACTACTCTGTACTGGGGTGAGGTTAAAATCTCGCTCTAGCAGTCGAGATGAATGTTCTGAGTAAGCATAATTATTCCAGGTGCGGATGGATTTACCATCTAAGTTATTGACTCTGGATGCAACGATGTGAGTATGGTCGTTTTCTTTATCCGAATGTCGGGCTATGAAGAAGTCATAAGCTGGCAGTTCTGTTTCTATAAATTCATCAACTAGTTGGTTTAATTTGCTATCAGCTATCCTTTTATCAGGCTGTTTAACTTGGGATTCTTCACCTTTGAGTCTGGATAATACAATGACGTTAGCAAGGTGACGCTGAGATAAATTAGCTAATTCGTCATCATTGAGGGTTCTATCAGTTTTGGGTACTGAGAGCATTAGATGGTAGCAGGGGTCTTTGAGTTGGGGGTTAAGATGGGCTGATAGGGTGAACTGTTCTACCAGTTCGTTGGTGGTTGAGCCGTACATATTGCCACCAATAATTGTGGCTTTTTCTTTCTCTAGTACGTATTTGGTTGTACCCCGAAATGATTTGTTAGCTTTGACTTTAGTAATCATTTCGTTGCCTCTATTCTATCGTTTGGGTGAGTTGTCGGTGAGTTTGTTCTAATATTTCTGCTAGTTCTTTGAGGGTTTGCAGGTACTCTTTAGCTTCATTACTTAGTGGTTGATAACCAACTTTGACTGCTTCGTTTATAGCTTTAGTTTGTTGGTTGAGGTTGTTGCCAATTTTCTTGAGTTCGTAGATGACTTGGCGATTAATTTCTGGGATAATTGACTTAGAACGTGGTAGGGAATAATCGAATAATCTAGCTCTAATATAATCGCTTTGCACTACCCCAATGCACCGTTGTTCTAGTCTCGCTTTCTCGTCAGAGCTAACTCTAAATGTCACAGTTATTTCTCGCTTTACTTCAGGTTGTACTGAATGATTACTTAGTACATCTGCTAGTTGATTACTTAAGGCTGTACGGGGGTCTGGTTGTGTCATAAGCAACTTATTGATTGTACGACAATGGGGGCTTGGGGGACACCCCCAACAAGCAATTCACGCCTCTTTTGCGATAGCAAAAGCAGCGCGTAGCGCGTTAAGGCGTATTGCTTGCCTCTGTAGGGGCTGCGTTACATGGGGTAGAAGTACGGGTATCTGTGGCATAACCACCACGGAGGGTAAAAACTAAAAGGTGTAATGCTTTCACCACTTGGGCTACAGCACTATTTAATTGTTTTTCTCATATTCTTTTTACACTATCTACTCTAGTTTACCTCACAAACTCATCAACCTTTGTTTAATTATCCACCTTGGCTCTACAAGTATCTGCACTATCAAATTTATAGGTTCTGGTACAGTCAAACCTATGGGTTATGAGGTAGGGTTACACCTGCTGTTTTGGTTGATGACACTGACCTACAATCCCCTCATGAATTCTCGCATTTGCATCTACAAGCATCTGCACCATCAAATTTATAGGTTCTGGTACAATCAAACTTATAGGTTCTGGTACAGTCAAACCTATGGGTTATGAGGTAGGGTTACACCTGCTGTTTTGGTTGATGATACTGACCTACAATCCCTTCGTGAATTCTCGCATTTGCATCTACAAGTATCTGTACAATCAAATTTATGGTTCTGGCACAATCAAACTTATAGGTTCTAGGGTTGGTTAGATGCAATTGCTTTAGTTGATAAATTTAATTGATGAGTTTGGTTGATGAATTTTGTTGATTAAGCATCTACCAATATCTGCATGGCGAAAACTTATAGGTTATATAGTAAGGTGTCACTTGCTGCTTTATTGATAAATTTAATTGATAAATTAAGTTGATGAAATGGCGGGTAATTCTTCTAAAATAAAGAAAATTATCGCAAATAATCATTACTAATTATGTCCCGCAAACCCAAGGCTGTTCCTTTATCTAAACTAGAAGATATTCAAGCTAGTCTCAAACAGAAGGCTACTACTCCCAAAACTATTACTGTGGAGGAGTTGGTTAAAAGTTTGGCTAAACCTATCCAAGATATGTTGGATGCTGGCTACTCCTATGAGGATGTCTCTGACGTTTTTAAGGGACATGGTGTAGAATTAGCTGCAAGTGGCATTAAGAGTTTCCACAAAAAAGCTATAACAACAACTACTACTGCTACTGACAATCAAGGTTCTGAATCTGCGACTGACTCTGAAAATGATTCAACTGCAACTGGTAATAGTGTTCCTGCTGTAGAGGCAGATGCTTCACTACCTGATGCTGTTGAACAATCTGAAAAATCTCAAATATCAACTTCTACAACATCTCCAAAAACAACGTCAAAGAAAGGGGCAGGGAAAACTCATTCTCAGTTCAATGTCACTGATAGGAGTAGCGTCTAGGAGTAATGTATGAAACGGATTGTGATGATTTTAGGGGGCAAGGGAGGGACTGGTAAAACTGCGTTCACTCGCTTGCTTCTTGATGTTCTGCACTCCCAAGGTATCAGCTATCTCGGTTATGATGCTGATACTGAAAATCCTGAGTTGTTTGAGTATTATCAAGATTTTGGCTCTGGTGTTAGGCTACTAAATTTTATTGAGGTGGCTGAAGCAAAGCGGTTTTTTACGGAAATTAAGGCGGCTTCTCCTGATGTTATTGTTGTGGATATGCCGGGGGCTTCTAGTAATAAAACTAGGGAGATTATTAGTAAGTTTGGGCTGTTTAAGATTGCTGGTGATTTGGGTTATCGGGTGTCTCTGGTGACGGTGCTGAATCTGGGTTATTCGGTGATTACTAGTTTGAAGGCTATGCTTGAGTTCTGTGGTAATCAAGCTGATTATGTGGTGGTGAAGAATCTCTGCTGGGATAAGGGGTTAGGTTTTCAGCGTTGGGATAATAGTAAAACTAGAGTTGCTATATCGGAATTAAATGGGATTGAGATTGAATTACCTGAGCTTGAGTATTCGACTTTTGATATGTTGATTGAGAAGGGTTTACCTTTCTCTGCTGCTACTGAGGAAAATGGGTTTCCGTTTGGGGATTATCTGCTGGTAAGTGGGTTTTTAGACCTGGCTAAACCGGAACTGGATAAGGCTGCTGTTTATTTGGGGTTGCGTCCATCTGCAACAAATAAATCTGCGGTGAATCGGTCTTTATCGACAGATAATAAATCTGCGGTGAGTCAGTCTTTATCAGCATCATCGGCAGATATGAATAAGTCAGCAGACGTTAATAAATCTGCGGTGAATCAATCATCATCAGCAGAGATTAATAAATCAACAGATAGCAATAAATCTGCGGTGAGTCAATCATTAGCAGAGGTCAATCAAGCTGTGTCTTCGGGTAGGAATGGGAGTGCGAAGACTGCAAATAAATCAGAAGCAACTGAAACTAAAGCTCGTCGGGGGAGAAAAAAAGCCGATGAATAATAACAATAAACGCAATAGGGGCAAAAGCAATAGCACCAATAGCGATATCGACAATACCAATAGCACTAATAACAATAACGGTAATAACAATAACGGTAATAACAATATCACCAATAACAATAACGGCAATACCAATAGCAGCAATAACAATAACGGCAATACCAATAGCAGCAATAACGATATCTCTACTGCCTCCAGTTCCCTTTCTTTGGGAATAAGTGAACTGGGGGAAGTAAAGACAGCACTAGGCAGATTGTATAAAGAATTTGAAAGTTTTAAGTTATCACAAAAGGCTGAACGAGAAAAGGATAGGGCGGAGTTGCAAGCATGGGCGCAAACGAATTTAATCCAGAATCAACTCCTGAGTCAAGCTATGGCGACTATCGAGTTGTTGACTCAGGAACTGAAGAATCAGGGAGTCTCTTGGCACGAGTACGAGAGGAGCAATGCCGATTTGAGGCAGGAATTAACTCTCTTGCTGTCGCAGTTTCAGAATACGCCCTCCTCCTCGCCGACGTTAGAAAGTTTAGAGTTGAAAGGGCTAAAGAGCGAGATATCAGATTTGAAGCGAAGGTGGACGGAATTGGTCAATCATACGAACAGGTTGACTACGGCTATTCAGGAGTTAGAGAAGTCTCCTCTCAGAACCAAAACGATAGTGAAGGAGGTTTTTCCCTCTGATTATCAGATTCACGGTTATGTGCTAATGTTTGGTACTGCTTTTCTGACTCTAGCTTTTTTTGTGATAGGTAATCAATTTATTCCCATGAGGATGTCTCCTGAGATAAATAGTTATTTATCGGAGATTTGGGAAAGAACTGGTTGGACTAATACTAAGTTAGAGCGGGTGGAAAAAAAGTTGGGTACTGAACCTAAATAAATCCACTCTTAGAGGTACTGCCCCTCCTGTATCTGTGTTATCAGCACAGCGCCTCACTTTTCGGCTTCTGGTGGAAGATGGAAGATGGAGGAATCGAACCCCTACAGTTGCCTGTACCCCGGTTTTCAAGACCGGTTGCCGACCATTTAGCGGCATCTTCCATTTAGGGGTGTCTGACGGGACTTGTAGACGCGGAGCGGCTTCTCGTTCGCCGTAAGGCGTTCTCGAAGAGTAGAGTACCCGTTATGACTGGTTCCACAAACCAGCGCCAACCCACGGCTTCAGACACCACAGTGGAGCCAAGGGGATTTGAACCCCTAACCTTCCGCGTGCAAGGCGGATGCTCTAGCCAGTTGAGCTATGACCCCATACAGCAGGAGTGGTAGGACTTGAACCTACATTGATCGCTTTAGAAGAGCGATACCTTATCCATTAGGTGACACTCCCATAAATTGGTAGCCCTGACAGGATTTGTAGACGCGAAGCGGCTTCCCGAAGGGTACCTGTAACCCTCTGTTTGTAAGACAGTTGCTCCACCATTGAGCTACAGGGCTAAAAGAGCGGACGACGAGATTTGAACTCGTATCTGAAGCTTGGCATACTCCAGTGTTGCCCTTACACCACATCCGCATGATTGGAGCGATTAACTCCAGTACGCTATGGCTAACACCAAGCTTTGCAAAGGTGAACGATAAGACTCTTAGCTTGCTTCCCGTAAGGTACTCGTACCGTGAGGAGAGGAAGACTCTGATGCTACCGTTACACCATGACCACGTTTCTGGGGCTGGTGACAGGAGTTGAACCTGCAACCAATCGCTTACAAGGCGATCGCTCTGCCACATTGAGCTACACCAGCAAAAGCAGACAGTGGATACCATCTGTATATGGACGCGGGGGTGAGAGTTGCACTCACCGTTTGCAGCTTATGAAACTGCCGAGCCACTCTTGCTCTATCCCCGCATACCCCTGACAGGAGTCGAACCTGCAAAAAACCCGGTTTAAGGGGGCTACGTCTACCAATTGCGTCACAGGGGCTTGGGGGGCGCTACAGGAGTTGAACCTGTTTCAACCTGATTAAAAGTCAGGTGCATAACCGTTCTGCCAAACGCCCAAATTTGGTACTCCCGACAGGACTTGAAAGAGTAAAAATTCCGTCCCTCAAACGGAAGCGTTTACCAATTTCGCCACGAGAGCATAGTTGGGTAAATACCCAGTACCCTTGGTGGGAGTCGAACCCACAAAATCTGGTTTCTAAGACCAGCACGTTTGCCAGTTTCGTCACAAGGGCAAATGGTCGGGATGGTAGGATTTGAACCTACGACTCCTTGTCCCCAAAACAAGGCTTCTAGACCACTGAATTACATCCCGATATTGGTACTCCTGACGGGAGTTGAACCCGTACACAGACTGTTTTTGAGACAGCCGCCTCTGCCAGTTGGGCTACAGGAGTATAGATAGGCTGGGAAGGAAGGAATCGAACCCTCAAACTTCGCATTCAAAGTGCGACGGCTTTGCCTGTTTGCCTACTTCCCAATAAATGGCTGCCCCAGTAGGACTCGAACCTACAACCCCGGCGTTAACAGCGCCTTGCTCTGCCATTGAGCTATGGGGCAATGTGCCAGTCCCCCAGATCCGGATTGAACGGATGACCTCCTGTTCTTCAAACAGGCGCTACTACCAACTGAGCTACCAGGGGATAAGGCGAGAACGGAGGGAGTTGAACCCCCACTCTTCAGGTTCGTAATCTGAGATGTTATCCAGTTACACCACGTTCTCACGCAGCGGAGAGAGAGGGAGTCGAACCCACAGTGAGATGCTTAATCCCACGACTGTTTAGCAAACAGCTTGCCCTGCCAATGGCAATCTCTCCATAGTGGGTCGGGCTGGAATTGAACCAGCAACACTCTTTCGCGGCGGTTTTACAGACCGTTACCTACACCAATAGGCGAGCCGACCCATAAATTTGGTAGTGCAGACGGGACTTGAACCCGCTAATTACACGCTTGAAAGACGTGCCGCTCGGCCACTTCGCTTCTGCACCATCAACGCACAGACAAGGATTTGAACCATGACCAAAGGTTTTGGAGACCCTTGTGCTTCCGTTACACCATCTGTGCATTTGGTTGCATCTGTGCATTTGGTTGCAGCGGTGGGAGTTGTTCGCGTAGCGTCTCCGAAGGAGATACCCACATACTCCCGGTTATGAGCCGAGTACCTTACCGTTAGGTGACGCTGCAATGTTTGAAGTCCGAGGTGGGGATTGAACCCACGATGATTAGTTTTGCAGACCAACGCCTTCCCACTTGGCTACTCGGACGCATTTGCAAGCCTTGACGGGAGTTGCACCCGCTTCTCTTTGACTGAGAATCAAAGCGACTTATCTATTCGTCCACAAGACTACACGGGGATGACGAGACTCGAACTCGCGGCTTCCTGTTCGACAGACAGGCACTCTTAACCAACTGAGTTACACCCCCACGTTGGGTGGCAATTATTTAGTTTTCATGGTTCAGAGGTGTTAGCACTTTGCCTTTGGTGGAGGCTCTTTTGCTTCACTACATTTATACTACATAATGTACTACAGAGTTGTCAAGGGCATACTACAAATTTTTTTCAAATTTTTTTTCAGAAATGAGAGGGCGGTGTGATTGAATCGCTGTATTGCCCTCTCTGACTGGGTTGAAGGGAGTGAATTACTCCTTTTCAGTTAGGCGTTGTGCGTTCCAAAACTGTTCGGCAAATGCAACTGCTGGGTGAATTGGGGCTTTGGGTTTGGTTTTCAGTACCATTCCAGCTTCATGGGGTAAGCGATCGCTTTTTATTGAATTGCACTTGTCACACGCAGTTACAACGTTGTCCCATGTATGCTGTCCACCTTTGGAACGAGGTATTACATGATCAAGGGTTAAACGTTTTGTACTACCGCAGTATTGGCAGGTGTGGTTGTCTCGCTTCAAAACCTCTCGACGGTTTACGGGTGGTATTTTCCAATGCCGTTCAGGATTACCAACAGTCAAGCGGATGTGTTCAGGTACTTGTAGTACAACACTGGGAGAACGAATTTCCCATTGCTTTGTAGTACCAAAGTTCAATGATTCTGCTTGACCTGTAACTAACAGCACGATTGCACGCTTAATGTTGATGCGTGATAGTGGTAGGTAGTTTTTAGAGAACACCACAACTGAATTTTGTAGTATGTGCGTTTGCTGAAAAGGTGGTTGAGCTTCCATTAGTTAATTCACTCCTAAAAAATAACCCCCGCTTCTGGTGAACAAAAGCGGGGGTCTGTTTGTTGATACTTTTTGCCCTATTTCGGTGCTATGAGACATTTGCACCCCCCGCTTTGAATTAGTTGATCTGGATTCAGCCAAGAGGCTAACGCGCCAAAAATCCCCAGGCTTATAGATTTATCGCCGATGAACAGATACATTCCCTCAAACGCAAACAGCGCATAGACTCTAGAGGCTTCTCCCAACGCGATCGCTCTGCCTGAACCCCGATAGGGTCGGCAATGCAACACGCTACTAATTGTTGAAGAGAATCTGCTGCTCATTGATTTTTTGTAGTATTTGTAATCAAGATTATTTCAATAATACATTTGTAGTATTTATTTGTCTACTACAAATTTTAGAAGTATAAAATTACACTTTTATTGTTAAGACTCACATCAAGGTACAAAAATAACGTTTGCTCCCGCGTGCCGTCAGGCATCCCCCTCGAGGCGCAGAGGTCACGGAAAATGGGCGTTTGAGAAAGATTTTGCGTAAGTCCTGATTTTTGCTAAGGAGACTCCATGCGGAACATAGCGAAATACGTGGAGCGTCAAACAAAGTTGAACTACAAAATGAGGTGATAGTTTTCACCTCATTCACATTTGGGAAATGTTTGGTGAGTTTGTTTCCTGGTGTCCAGGGTTAATGAGTTCAGGTTTCATGTCTCCAGGGTTCATGTATCCAAGGTTATTGTGTCCTGGTGTCCATAACTCATGTATTTATCTCTTATTATTAGGGGTGGACACAGAATTAACATCCACCACATTTTCCGTGGTGGACGCACTCATGGCTTCATCTCGTTGTAGCCACCCTGAGAAAATAATTTCCCGTTCATCTTGGGGTGGGACAAACTGGTAAACCCGTTCCCGGTTTTCCCTCGACCCAAACCTGCCTACATAAGACAGCTTCATCCCCAACTTTTTCAGGAATTTTTGTGCGATCGCGATCGCACTATCCTTTTCAGAAATAGAAACCCCCAGAATATCCTTAATCACCTGCCTATGTTGTACAGCCAAAGAGCGCATTTCCTGTAACAGGGCATCAGAACTCCGCCACTCCACTTCAGGATTCAACAGCTGAGGAATATTCAGTTTTTCCAAAATCGTTACAGATGATAACAGTTGCCCTCGGTTAAAATCAGGCTTCCAAATCGCATTATTACCAGCCTCAGCCTGCGCTTTAGCCCTCTTAGCATCACGGGCTACCAGGAATTGCCGTCCCAGCGTTAAATAATAATGTAACCGCAACTGATGATACCAACCAGCATCATCCTTCCTCACCAGTTCCGGTGTCACCTCCACCCCATAACGTTGCGATATATCAGCTTTGCGCTGTTGTTGGCGTTCACTCTTAGTCTTAGCCCGTTTCTCCTCTAATTGCTTGACCTCTGCATCTGAGGGAGTTTCAGCATTAGCAATTTCCTCGCACTGGGCAGTATACAATTCCTCAGCAGCATTCTGTACCTCATTAAAAACTTCCTCAATTTCCTTAGAGTCCAGATTTAAAGTATCTGCATCAATAATCGTATAACCATCATCTGCTAATCCCTGTACCACTGCATCACGGTAACATTTCATTTGGGCATTAATCACACAAGCCCGTTTTGCCCAAGTTTGCAGAGATTCCGGCTGGAAATTCTCATCTATATAACTGTAATCACTATTATCAGCTGCTGATAGCAGAGCAATATTCGCTCTTGTAGCAGCGTGTTGACTTGCCAACAATGCCCCCATTGAAGTGGAACCATTGCCAATTCTTCCTAATCCTTGCTTTCTCACCCAGATATGGCGGTCAACTGTTTCCCGGAGTCGTGCCAGCATCTGCCGCACAGAATTAACAGTTTGTATCCCCTGGAAAATGCCCCAAACTCCTGAAAAATGGGACTTAATATCAATGGACACCCCTGTTTCTAGACTAGGGGAACATATAACTAAATCATATTCCGTCAAAATTTCGTTCAGGTGAGCCATAGACCCGTAAGCTGGGTGATTGGGATCTGCAACTGTTTCCGAGTCAATTCGCAGAATCCGTAAGTGTGGGAATTTTCTCTGGTAACGTTTTTCTAAAGCCTGTGTACCCCATTTTGATTTAGTTTTCTGAGCAGAACAGCACACCAGATGATGTCCACCTTCAGCAATAACCCTATCAAGGGCAGCAATTAAATTTCTAGGGTCGTTACCTTGGTAGTTGTAGCAATTACCAGCTTGGGGCTGATAATTGTTAACTATTACAAATGGGTTGATGTAAATCCCACCAGCGAATGAGCGGATATAATTGACATCCATATCACTGATATCCGCTGAAGACAGGTAAATTTTCCCTTGGGGGCTGCCCAGAACGTTTTGAACTAATTGTTTCAAGTTGTTTAGTACGGAAACACGGCGTTTAGCTACCTCTGTGTCGGAGTTGAGCAAATGCCAGAATACCTGGTCGGCTTCGTCGATGATGACGATATGATTAGACCAGTCATTGGGATTAAATTTGGCTTGACTTTCAGCGCGTAGAGAGTCAATACAGACACCGTAACCGAGTAAGTCTCCTGTTTCTGAATCGTGCATTTCTGCGACGTAATTAACGCCAAAGCGATTACACAAAGCTTCACCTAATTGAATCCGGTGAGTGATAACGAGTACCCTCTGTCCTTTATCATGGGCTTTGGCCACTTCCTGTGTCAGCCATTCGGTTTTACCTGTGCCTTTGGGTGCTTTGAGAATGATGAGTTTTTCGTTGTCAGGAATGAGGATTTGGCCAAGAAATCTTTGATTGAGTGCGATCGCTGGCGGGTAAGTTAGTAGGGTAGACAGCCGAATTTGCCACATCTCTAGCACTTCAGCGGTGTTGTACAGGGCGTGGAATGCTTCTTGTCCCTTGGCTGCGATGAAGTCGTCAACTCCTTTTAGGTTCTTGGGTTGAGGAAGAGAAAGATTTCTCCCCTGCTCCCCTGCTCCCCTGCTCCCTTGCTCCCCTGCTCCCTTGCTCCCCTGCTCCCCTGCTCCCCTGCTCCCCTGCTCCCTTGCTCCCCTGCTCCCTTGCTCCTCTGCTCCCTTGCTCCTCTGCTCCCCATCATCTGAGGGTAAATCTATCACTCTCACTTCACAGCCAGCAGTGATGAGTAACCGCCCCATACGGTTGATAGCGGCTCTCACATTTTGGCGGGTTTCTGGTTTGCTGTCGTTATCAAAACAGATATTTACCTGTCTACCAGGTGTAGCAAAGTGTTGAATTTCCGGGATGAGGTATGGTTGACCGATCGCATTACCATATTCATCTTTGGGGGTGCGGTAGCCATTGTTGACTCCAGGTATCGCTATCGCTGCATAACCAGCAGTTAATAATGCTCCTGCTTTCTTAACACCTTCACAGATGATTAACGGGACGTTATGCCGCCAAACCCAATACCAGAAGCCACGAGGGTCTTTTCTATCTTCTTCTGTAATGGCTATACCGCAGCGGTCTGAGATTTTTGCCCAAATTTTATATGGGACGTACAGGAAGAATGCCCTGGTTGCTTCTTTATAGGGATGTTCGTATTTAATTATTTTGTGAATTTTTAGTTTGTCACGTCGGGGCTGGTTGGGTTTTAAGCACCCCCATAGCATTTGCTCGTAGTTGTTTAAGGGGTCTACGCCGTTACACCACCAACCTCCGTGTTCGATGTGGCGATATTTCCTTAAGTCCCCATCCCGTAAGCGTCCGTCGTTGCGGCGGGAGATTTGGGAGCTATAGAGCAGATATTCGTAGGGTGTGTTTCCCCAAAGAGATCTCAGGTTGAGGTCAATGAGTTCTGGATCAATGGCGCTTTCTAACCATTCGTCCCAATGAGCCGGATCTATTTCTGGTGTGGAGATGAAAAGTTGTTGTTCTGTTAACACGGTAGATTCCTCTTGATACTTGGTTGTTCTCGGTATCAGAGGGGGTTATTCGTGCTGCTCTTACATATTTATGAGATTTGCTGCGTTTCTTAATACTGGCTTATTTTTTGGCGAGGAATTATGAATCTTAGGACTTACACAGGTTGTCTAAAAATCTGGGTTTTGGGCAGATGGGGGAAACAAGAAAGAGATTCATTTACTAATTTGTCTTTGTTGCCCTGCATTCCACGCCCTATTCAATACTGTTCGCTTTGTGAACTGGGAATTAGTTCAGTTGGTTTGGGAAAGGTTACGGGTTTAGGTTAAAGGTTTTTTCTTTCCCTGAACAGTAAGGATTAGGAGGTTGGTTAAACTGCTAAAACTCTTACTACACAATACTTCCAGACTTTATCTCCTGTTTGTATCAATCATATTGCTGGGTCAGTCCTGAGTTTGATTCATTTTTTTTCAAAATATTCCAGTCGGAAGGCTTGGAATGTTACAGCAATCTGCTTTAATATAGGAGAACGGCTTCCCCCTCTTGGGTAAGCAGGACAATTTAATCTCAAGAAATCCAATTGGTGGGTGAAAGCGACCAAACTTAGACCACTTCTTCGGTTTCTTTGAAATTTACCCCGCTCTGATTGAGCAAAGTCAGATGTGCCAATTGTATGAAGGGACAAAGCGTGTACTAAAAGTATGCTTTTTGTCCTTTTGGCATTTTTGGCGCTGTTATCTCTTCACCTATATCTTCACCTCCATTACTCGCTTTATTTACGCACTAGCCAGATCATACAGAAGTTTTGCACTGATGCAATCTAACATTTGTTTGATTTTTAACTTTGAATTTCGCTACATCTGTTTATACAAGCTGTGATTACCCCGTTGTGGTAGAACTTTTGCTCAAGTAGCACTAGCCGCATCTGCGGCTGGTGTTTTTGCCTTTTTCTCAAAAGTCTGGATATTTGGCTCTAACAGCACAAAACCGTTATCGGTGGCCTCTCCCAACTTGCCAGCAATCGCTCCTACCCATTGAGGATAGTTAGCTTGGGCATCAGTCAGTTTCTTCCAAACTTTGGGCTTGACTGTGACGCTAATAATCCGACCATCGCAATCAACCTCGAACTGTTGCCAGCCGTTTTCTATGGTCTTGGCTTCTGGCAGTTCATTGATTTTGATTGTGACTTCTAATTTGCCTGTAATCATAATTACCTCAGCACAATTTTTAGGGAAATGCAGAGATTACCCTATAAGAGCATATTTTGTCCTCACAAGACAACTTTCAAAAGGCTATTTGGGGTAAGTAAACGCGGTTGTCATGAGGGGCGTGCGACGTGAAAGTTGTGTATTAGTGTGACTTGAATGAAAAAATGAGCTTTTAGCTCACGTTATGCTTCACAAAGCAGATGTCCATGTTATGGATCAAAAAAAAAGTCAAAGTAGAAAATTCCTTTCCCATGTAATACACGGTAAAAATTTGTTAATCTAACGGTGTATTACATGGCAATGGTTATGCTGAAACGGGATATCCAAGGGAAATTCGCCCTCAAAAACGATGATTATCGTCAAGTCCGCTCATTGAGACTAACAGATGACACCTGGAAAGCACTGGGTATCGCTGCTGAATGCAACAGAATAACAAGAGCAGATTATTTAGAAGAAATAGTAAAAAGCAACAACCTACCAAGTAATACATGGGTTGAAGTTGACCCCTTTCCGTGTAATACACGGGGAGATAAGAATCAAAATCAACAACCTGACATCGCTGAAACGCATACACCAACACCGCCCAGTATGACAGAACTTGAAGCTTTACGAGACCAAGTATTACAAGAACTAAAATTGGGTAAACAAGCCCCTGGATACAAAACAACCCAAAAAGCTCTAAATCAATTCATCACTCTGTTGAGCAAAAGATTGTAAATTTTGTACCTACTCCCCAACCTTATCTCGCTGTGGCTTGCGTTGTCCAACACTTCTACGCCCATTTTTCTTGGGAACTGCTTCAACGGTAGATGGCTCAGTTGTTAAAGACACCACCTCAGCCTCATAACTTGGCGTATCTTGTGGCATTTCCTCTGAAACTACAGCAGTATCATTCTTTTTGCGCGTTTGTCTCTTCTTAGGCGGGGTTTGCATTTCTGCTGTCTCAGTCATAGCACTGGGTGTATTCTGTATTATTTCCGTTACTACAGCAGCTTCCTTCTTTTTGCGCGTTTGTCTCTTCTGAGGCTGAGTTTGTACCTCTGCTACCTCAGTCATAGAAATTTGAGAATCCTGCGTCATTTCTTGGCTGTTCTGTTTGCTTTTAGTTACTACCACAGGAGATTCCTTCTTTTTCCGAGATTGCCTCTTCTTAGGTTCTGGGCTACCAGCTATTGCTTCTAAAGTAGGAGTAGGAGTATTAGCGTGTACCGTCTCCTTGTCAGAACGTTTTTTCCGAGTAGATTTAGCAGTAGCAGTAGAAACAAGTGCAACAGTAGACTTTACTCCCGGTGATAAATCCACAATCCCACCAGGAACAGAAGTCGAAGTCATCCCCATCTGTAACAAATGCCATAAATGTTCGCGGCGACTTTCCATGTAACAAAGTTTTTGTTCCCCCTCCGTCGCCTCTATCGCCATCCGCTCACATTGAGCAAGAGAAAGAGTATGTTCATACAACCGTTCTAAAGTCAGTGAAGAAGCCCCATCATGCAACGCCGCCGCCACAGCCCGAATTAACCAATCCTTCAACACACCCACACAACCAATAGAACGCTCATAGAAATAAAACCAATGCTGCATCAAAGCCGGAATATCAACCTGAAGAGGAACTTGCCTCAACAGAGCCAGTAGAACACCCTGAAAATCCTGCCTGTCTTGTTCATTTTGAAACAAATAACGGGGAAAATGAATATCCAACCCCCGGCGTGATGCCTGTCCACTTAAATTGCGAAAATTCAAAAGCTCATAAGTACCAATGAGAATATGCAATACACCAGTCACATTCGTCATTGACTTAATCCAATCCAACTGGTCTAAAAGCTTACCACCACTAGCCCCACTACCAATCTTCATTAAATGCTGTGCCTCATCCAAAATCACAGCCTTAACACTGCGTTTGCTCATTGCCTCCTCTAAAGCCTGACGTAGTTCAGGAGAATCATTGAACTGTGCCGTTTTACTGCGCCCACGCCCCTTCTTCTCCCAAGTCTGCTCGGCATCAATATCTACCATCATCCGCCGCTCATAAAATGGCTCTCCCAACAACCTCAGTGCCGTGCGGTAATAATCAGCACGATTAAACACTCCACCGTCAGGAGGTCGTGTTTCTACCAGTAATAGTGGCATTGGGGAAACATTGCCATTGCGATAGCTAGACGAAAGAACACCATGAGAACCATTCTGTTCAACCGTAGTCCCATTTAAGCGTCTAGTAATTTGCCGAATCATCGTTGTTTTCCCCACCCCGCTAGGTCCATACACCAGGACGTGAGCAAACCCCGCAGGTTCACGAATCGCACCCATCAGCAACATATCTACTTGTGCCAACTGGGGATGAGATATCGCATATTCTTTAAATTGCTTGAGTTGGGACTGTGCTGATTCAGGAAAGTTCTCCATTACTTGTATTCCTCACTCAAAGGTTGATGCTGTTTTGGCAGTAGTTAACGGTATTCGGAAAATTCTCCATTATCTGTATTCCTCAAAAACAGGCAGTTTTGTGACATCTAACAGTTGAACAGTTTCCGTTTTATGAACTCTGGCGACATCTTCCTGGTTGGATTTGTTGGCTTTTGACTTCGGGATAGTCGGTATAACTTGTACTTGGGAAACAGACGGGACATCATGGTGATGAGATGTTAAATTTTCCCGTACACTTTTAGCTTCTAAATCCCGTAATCGTTGCAGTAGCAACGTTTCATGCTCTTGCGCTCTGGCGATAAAATCTGCTAATCGTTTAGCGGAGATATTCGTACTCTGAGAATTACCCTTGTCTTTTTTTCTAATTTCCTCTGCGGCTAACAACACTTCTTTTTCTGTACGTCCCACAAAGGTGTTGTAATACTGGGAGATACATTTTACCCAGCGTCCTTCTAGGTAGGCATAAGCTACACCCATATCAAAGGGGTCATAGCGCACAGGAACTTTGGTTTTCTCAACAGCAGGATTGCGGAAAGCATCGTTCCAGTAATAAAGATAGTTGACTTTAATTCCCTGTCCTGGCTGGATTACAGCCGTTCCTTTGGCTGTACTGGGACGTGTGGCCATGAGGAAGTCTTCGTTGTAGGCAATGTGTCGGTGTTCTCGTTCTCCGGCTATCAGCAATCCGTCGGTATAAACTTGCAATGGTGTTGCCCCCAGAGAATCATGTTCGCTTGTGTCATAAATGGTGTATGCCCATTCGGTGACGTAGGTATACAAATCTGCCAATGTCCACACGGCTTGTTGTTTGGGGTCAACAGATGGAGTAATTTGTCGTGGTTGTTTACTGGCTTGGGTGTTACCCAAGAGGTTATAAACAAACTCGGTATTTGTTGTGCCAAATAATCGTTCAATGACTGAACCAAAACGCGGTTTACCACCGGGTCTGGTTTTTTTGATGCAGTGGTAGCGTGCTAGTAGGGTGTCAAAGTAGAGGCTGTGAAATTCTTTACCTCCATCTACAACTACGGCTTGGGGAAAACGACCAAATCGCTGGACGCAAGACCGTAGTGCCATCATGCAAGACCTGTAACTGGGTGGGTCAAAGGTGAGATAAAGGGCGAGGATACGTCGGGAATAGGCATCAATGAGTAATGTCAGCCAAGGTCTTCCTAAGTTCCGTCCTGTAGCTTGTGAGCGTAGTTCGATGTCGAGTTGGGTGTGGTCAATGTGGACGATGGCAAAGGGTCTGTCTCCGTGT
>NZ_CP178456.1:0-49182 GCF_047275885.1 Anabaena azotica SJ-1 | reverse complement strand
TCAAGTGCAGCAGAAACATTAACAGGACAAACTGCAAATCTTGGTAAATTTACTCTGACTCGCACGGGGAATAAATCTGCTGCTTTGACGGTTAATTATACGGTTGCGGGTACAGCTACTAATGGTACTGATTATAATACATTAACTAAGACAGTAACTTTTGCTGCGGGTTCAGCTACAGCAATAATTGATGTCACTCCTATTGATGATGCTGTTTATGAGGGGAATGAAACAGCAATAGTCACATTAGCAAGCGGTACAAATTACATATTAGGAACGGCGAAAACTGCGACTGTTAACTTAGCTGATAACGATTCATCAACTAATGTAAAACCGACTATTACTATTAGTGCTAGTGATGCAAATGCGGGGGAAACGGTAACTGGAACAACTGTAAATCGTGGTCAATTTAAATTCACAAGAACAGGTGATTTAAGTGCATCTTTGACGGTTGGTTATTCTGTTGGTGGTACAGCTACTAATGGGGTTGATTATAATAGTTTGAGTGGTACAGCAACTTTTGCTGCTGGTGCATCAACGGCGTTGGTTAATTTGAGTCCTATTGATGATACTGCATTTGAGGGTGATGAGACAGTGGTAGTTACTCTCAGCAGTGGTACGAATTATAATTTGGGGACGGCGAAAAGTGCGACTGTAACTATTGTTGATAATGATATACCTATAGTCCCATCAATGATTACTGTTGCTGCTACAGACAGCAATGCTGGGGAAACTACTAGCGGTCAGATTGCCAATCCTGGACAGTTTACAATAACTCGCACAGGTACAACATCAGCCCTTACTGTTAACTATACTCTGAGTGGTACAGCAATTAACGGAACTGACTATGTTAGTTTAAATGGGGTTGCTAATTTTGCTGCTGGTGTTTCTACAGCAGTAGTAACGGTTACTCCAATTGATGATTTGTTGATTGAGGGTAATGAAACAGTCACATTAAATTTAACTGCTGGTACTGGATATAGCATTGGTGCTAATTCAAGTGCTGTAGTTAGCATCGCTGATAATGATAGTTTACCCACAATAACAATTAGTGCCACAGATGCAAATACCGCAGAAACTACCATTGGACAGACTGCGAACCCTGGACAATTTACTATCACTCGTACAGGTAGTACAGCATCTGCATTGAATGTAAATTATACCGTAACTGGTAGTGCTACAAATAGCGTAGATTATGTGGGACTCAGTGGGACTGTGACTATCCAAGCAGGAGCTACAACTGCTGTATTACCCATTACAGTTTTGGATGACTCACTTACTGAAAGTCCAGAAACAGTAATAGTTACTTTAGATACAAATAGTAATTACACCCTTGGTAACACGACTACTGCTATAGTCACCATTGCTGATAATGAACTACCAAGTTTAAATATCACTGCTTCAGATGCTAATGCTGTTGAAACAATAAGTGGACAGACTACGAACCCTGGACAATTTACTATCACTCGTACAGGTAGCACAGTATCTGCATTGAATGTAAATTACACCGTAACGGGTAGTGCTACCAATAGTGTAGATTATGGGGTACTTAATGGGACTTTGACTATCCAAGCAGGAGCTACAACGGCTGTATTGCCAATTACAGTTTTAGATGACTTAGTTAGCGAAAGCCCAGAAACAGTATTAGTTACTTTAAATCCAAGTAGTAGTTACATCCTTGAAAGTATAACCAGTGCAATGGTAACTATTGCTGATAATGAACTACCAATTTTAAATATCAGTGCTTTAGATGCCAATGCGTTTGAAACAATAAGTGGACAGACTACGAACCCTGGACAATTTACTATCACTCGTACAGGTAGCACAGCATCTGCATTGAATGTAAATTACAGCATAACTGGTAGTGCAACAAATAGTGTAGACTACGGTGGACTCAGTGGGACTGTGACGATCCTGGCAGGAGCTACAACGGCTGTATTGCCAATTACAGTTTTGGATGACTTACTTACCGAAAGCCCAGAAACAGTAGTAGTTACTTTAAGCTCAAATAGTAGCTACACCCTTGGCAGCACTACTACTGCTACAGTCACCATTTCTGATAATGAATACATTTTTCCAGACAGTGCCGGAAATACTTTAGGAGCATCACGGTTACTGACAGTAAATTCGGGCAGTAGTACCTATAGCGATTGGATTGGCAATAATGATCGAAATGATTTTTACCGATTTAATTTAAATAATTCCACTACTCTGAATATAACCCTCGGTCAACTCAGTGGCGATGCGGATATCAGACTGATTAAAGATCGCAATAACAATCAACTAATAGATGCTGGTGAAGTTATTGATATTTCTGATTTATCTGATACTAACTCAGAGATTATTCATGTTGATTCATTATCAGCAGGAGCTTATTATTTGCAAGTGTATACCTTTATAGGTGATACAAATTACAACTTGGCAATTGTTGCGAACCCAATTCTTAATATTACTTCTAGTCAAACCAGTACGGGTAACTTAAGTAGTACAGACTTGAATGATCCTAACCGCAGCGGTAGATTTGCTGACGACTACCAGCTAGTCAATGTTTCTCCTGGACAAGAAATTCAAATCAATCTAATTTCTTCAAGTTTTGATCCTTACCTCCAAGTTGTTAATGCTTTAACAGGAACTATAATCGCTGCTGATGATGATTCAGGAGATGGAAATAATTCACAGTTAAAGTTTATCGTACAAGATAATACAAGTTACTTAATTCGTGCCTCCAGTTATTCATCTAATACAACAGGGGATTATACTTTAACTTCAATTCCTGTTGCAGTTGGTTCTATAACTCTCAATCAAACAGTTACTAGCAATTTGAGTACAACTGATCTTATTGATCCTGCTCGCGCTGGTAGATTATATGATGACTATGTATTGACTGGAGTATCACCAGGCGAAGAAATTCAGATTAAACTCAATTCGACAAATTTCGACCCCTATCTACAACTTATAGATGCTTCCACAGGGGCGATAATTATGTCTGATGATGATTCAGGAGAAGGTAATAATTCACAACTCACTTTTATGGTGAGAACTGGGGTTGATTATCGACTGCGAGTTAGTAGTTATGCTGAGGGTGCAACTGGAAGCTACAGCTTAATTACAACTAACATTGGCACAATTCAAGGCAAAATTTGGAATGATCAGAATCGTAATGGAGTGCTAGATACTGGTGAAGTAGGCATAGCAGGTGTAAAAGTTTATATTGACCAGAATGATAATCAAGTCTTAGATATAGGTGAACTAAGCACCATTACAAGGAATGATGACTTAGCAACATCTGGTATTAATGAAACTGGTTATTATGAGTTTACGGGTTTAGCTGCTGGTGTATATACAGTTCGTCAAGTTGTTCCTAATGGTTATCGTCAGACATCTCCAGGTAATGGTTTTGGAAGCCGTAGTCTTGGTGATGGATATGCTGATTTTGTTTTAGATTATTATGATAGTGGATTAGGTCCAATGCCTGGTCCTTATGGTGGTACAAAAGATTCTAATCCCGATGATCAAATAGTACCAGTTAATCTAGGTGTAGTCTTAGGTAGTGATCCTATCTCTGACTCTGATACAGACTTTTTATCTTTACCAACTAACTCATATGTGACTGTAGGATTTACAGATGAAACGGTCATTGATGGACCTGGTAACGATATCTTTATTCGTGAATTTGAGCCAGCTGGAGATGAAGCAGATATATATGTTAGCTCTAATTTAATAGATTTTATATTTTTAGGAACTGCTTTTGGTGGCATAACTACAGAACTTGACTTGGCATCCATCAGTTTCAGAGAACCTGTTCGAGCAATCAAAATTGTTGGTCGTAATCTAGCTGGTTATTCTCCTGGTTTTGATGTAGTTAATGTGCAGGTTTTACAATCAGGTTTTGGACCATCTCCTGATGCCTACACTATAACTGTCAGACCAGGGGAAACAACTGGAAATCTCGACTTTGGTGCATCTACCCAACCTACTTTACAAACTGTCAGACCTTATCAGCCAATTCAAGGTAGCCTCAGTACCACTGATGCTCGTAATTTTCTACGTTCAGGTAGTTTTGCAGATGATTACCGATTAATAGGAGTTTCACCTGGACAGAATGTTAAAGTTAACCTCAACTCTACCAATTTTGATCCTTATGTTCAATTATTGAACGCATCAACTGGAAATTTAATTGCCTTTGATGATGATTCAGGTGAAGGCTCAAATTCGCAACTTAGTTTTACAGTGCAAGCTGGCATAGATTATGTAATTAGAACAACTAGTTATGGATCTGACTTAACGGGTAACTATAGCCTCAGCATTACTTCATCCGCAGATCACGTTATCTATGAAAAACTTGCCAAGCAGATTGTTTATGGACTCAATCTCAATGGTACTGCGTTAAATCTGCAAAAAAATTCAATCATTAGTCTTCCTAATAATAACAGCTATGTTATTAAACAGATTTTTGAAGTGTTAAATGGATTTTATGCCTTTGGACTGGAATCTACAACAGGTAGCTCACCCGTTCTTGTAATTCGAGGAACAGAGCCTTTAGCGAATTTTGGTGCAGATATATTTTCTGATGCAGATTACCGGGGTGTAGGATTCAACCAATACCTATCAGCTTTAGTCACTCGTAATGCTGATGGTTTAACAATAGGAGATTGGCTAAGAAGTGTTAGTACAACTCAATCTCCTACGGTTGACATAATTGGCCATAGTTTAGGAGGGGCATTAGCACAATTGCTATCTGCTCAATTTGCCAATATTGTCAGAGAAACAGTCACTTTTAATTCCCCCGGTATTGCCTATTCAATGGTTGATTTGTTTGAGAATAATGGAGGGCATTCTGAAAATGTCACTCATTATATTGTTAATGGAGATCCAGTGAGTTTAGCAGGTCTAGAATATCTACCCGGAAAGTTTTCACTCTTGTCATTCTCAGAGCGAAATATTCTCGAAAATCACTTGAGATCAGGATTGCTTGATTCTGGAAGAGGAGGTTCAGTTAACTTTAGCCAAAAATGGTTTTCTTCCGTTGATGATCTTAATAGCTTACTATTTTACCATCAAGATCCAGACTACTTTGCGTTCCAGTTAGCTTTAGCTGCTTTACCAGTACCAGGAGCAGCAGCACTATCAGCAGCACTAACTTTCCGTGGTACAACTGAATCTTTTAGAATTAATACTGGTATAGCTTTGCAGTTGTTAGGTGATGCTATAGAGTTAATTATTAGTGATTCTAAATTTTTGACTGCTGCAAATATAGCTTCTCGTTGGGGGAGTTTTGTTTGGGACAATATTTCTCACTGGAAAGATGATAATTGGAAAGCTATTTCTCAATGGAATGCTGATAAGTTGACTAAAGCTTCACAATGGAAAGATCATGGTTGGCAGGTAGCTAGTCAATGGTCAGCTGACAAATTGCAAAACGTTATGCAGTGGTCTAATGAACTTTGGCAAGCATCTGCTAACTGGTCTGATGATATTTGGGAGCAAACTACTTATTGGAGTGCTGATGCTTGGCAGGAAATTAGCAAATGGAATGCAGATGCTTGGCAAGCAGCCAGTCAATGGTCATCTGATAAATGGCAAAAAACCCGCGATTGGTCAGCTAATCAATGGAAAGAAACTGCTAAGTGGACAGCTGATATTTGGAACAAAACTACCAAATTGCCAGTTGATGCTTTCAATAATATTACCAATTGGATAAGTAATAGGTAATACTTGGTATTGCTTACAAATTTCTTGGTAGGAATTGATATGCAAAGCGATCGCTTTGGGGATGTTGGGAGGTGCGATCGCTCATTCCATCAAATGCAATCTTCCTCGTACCTAATTAATGACCAAAAAACCAGCGAAGTTTTACAACACCATTCAACTATAGCTGAAGCTGTCGCTCCTGCCGTTGAGTCCGGTGGGGGTCAAGCCGGGATAAGGGTAAAATGGGACACGATGTAAACAAATGTTTTAGAATGTGCTTTATTGATTTACTAATTTCTCCATAAATGATAAAGGAGTAATTGAAATTTTGGAGAGCAAAATCTACTTTTTATACCTTTAGTACATTAAAATTTTCCGTTAATGATTATTTTTAGTGGTATTACTTTCAAATTCGGAAAGTATTAAAACAATGAGTAAAGAACGAAAAATCAATGGTTTTGAGCATTGCGTTTACAAAACTTTACATCGTGTCCCATTTTACCCTTATCCCGGCTTGACCCCCGGTGAGGCTGTTGTCGTTCTCTCTCTTGCCACCGTATTCGTGCCAACCACTCCTCATGCCAATCCTGCGCTTTTGGTCTCATCCAGGTAGCCAGGGGCAACAGTTCCCTCACAGCACGAGCCGTTGTATCTCCAGTAGGGTGGCCGACGGTATCACGGTATCCGTATCTCGGCGGCCACCCCTAAAGGCATACCATTTGAACCCCTCTAATTTTTAGCGCCTGAAATCCTTGCGGCTACGTTCCAAAACTTTGTGCTGGGTAACTTGGAGTTTTATTGGCGTAGTACTTCTCTCAGTTTCTGCTACCAGAGGGCTGTATTCTATCAGACTCCCTTTTTTCTTGAACATGACTGATTTAGTCCAAACTCCAGCTCCAACAAAAGGCATCTCAGAAAAATTTTTTGAGATTGCGTAAAACTTGCAGATTGCTAACGAGTAATAAATAAAGGTGCGTAGATGACAGAAATGTCCATCTTGCAGATGTTCACTCAAACATCATTATTAATTATTTCTTAAAAGGAATCTATGGAATTTAATGATAATGTCAATGTTACCGAATCAAACAATTATTTAATTGGTAATTCTTTTAATCTCTTTAATCCCAATCCTCATTCTCTGACCTCTCTACATAATTTAAATCAACCTAATTATTCACAGCTAATTACCAGGATTGATGATTATGTGAACTCCAGTAGCAAAATAGTATTTAATATTATTAATTTTCATACTTTATTTCCTGAAAACAATCTTAATTTATGGCAACCAGATACTGACACTAAATATCTGCTACCTCATTCTTATTTGTTGCCATCAACGACTAGTAAAGAAATAGATTTTTCTGGACTAACGGGTAATTCTGAAATACCTCTGGTTTACCCTTTTCCTTTATTAAATAATAATCAAGCTTCTTTCATACAGAGCAGGTATGATAGTGCTGCTATTAATGTTGAGTTAAATTCCAATTTCCTTGCTGGTATTCTCCAACAAGACATCTACCCAACGCTACAGCAGTTTGTCAAGTTGCCTAATTTCCAAGAACTGATGCACTCGATTTTTGGAGATAATCTTGATGCTGGAAAATTAAATCAAATTACTTCTCAGTGGTTGGTAGGTAACTTTAGTCTGTTACCACAGATTAAAGTTGAGGAAGAATCTGTATTTCCCGCATCTACATTAGGAGCTTTTGCTGGAACAACCGAAAAAATCTATCTTTCTGAAAAATTATTTAACAGTATAAATACTGATAAGATTGGCGATATAATCTTAGAAGAGGTTGGGCATTGGCTAGACAAGCAATTCAATTATCATGACACACCTGGTGATGAAGGACAATTGTTTGCAGCAGTTGTCAGAGGCAAGCAGCTTAACGCAGACCAGATTGCAGAAATTCGTGCTGAAGATGATACAACCAGGATTTTTGTAGATGGTCGATATTTAATAGTTGAGCAAGCAACTCTACCGACAATTACCATTGCTGCTAGTGACGCAACTGCGGCTGAAACCTTATCTACACAAACAGTAAATCCCGGTATATTTACCCTGACTCGGACAGGAGACACAACTGCATCCTTGACAATTAATTATACAGTAGCAGGTACAGCCACCAATGTCACAGACTACAGCACCTTAAATAGTAGTATTACCTTCTTAGCTGGTGCAGCAACAGCAACTATTAATATTAATCCCATTGATGATAGCGAATTTGAAGGCAACGAGACAGTAATAGTTGCCTTAGCAAGTAGTACGAATTACATCTTAGGTACAAATAATTCTGCCACTGTTACCATTGCAGACAACGATAAACCCACTATTACAATTAAAGCTAATGATGCTAGTGCTGCGGAAACCTTAGCTACACAAACCGCAAACCCCGGACAGTTTACGCTAACACGGACAGGAAATACTGCGGCCGAGTTAACAGTTAATTATACTGTTGGGGGAACAACTACTAATGGGACTGATTACACTACTGTAACCAATAGCGTCACCTTTGCAGCTGGTTCTTCAACAGCGTTAATTAATGTAATTCCTACTGATGATACGCTATTAGAAAACAATGAGACAGTAATTCTCACCTTAGCTAGTAGTACAAATTACAACCTGGGAACAGCAAAAGCTGCCACAGTCACCATTGTCGATAATGATACGCCTACCATTACCATTAGTGCCAATGATGCTAGTGCAGGGGAAACATTAACCACACAAACACCAAACCCTGGTCAATTTACCATCACCCGCACAGGGAATTTAAATGTACCCCTGACAGTCAATTATACAGTAGCAGGCACAGCAACTAATGGTACAGACTACAACACCTTAATTGGTACAGTCTCATTAGCTGCTGGTGTATCTAAAGCCATAATTAATATTACTCCCATTGATGATAGTGATTTTGAAGGCAATGAGACAGTAATTGTCACCTTAGCCACTGGGACAAATTATCTTGTAGGGAGTGCTAAGACAGCCACTATCAATATTGCAGACAATGATAAACCAGCAATTACTATCACTGCTAATGATGCAGATGCAGGTGAAACTTTAACAGGACAAATAGCAAACCCTGGTCAATTTACCCTCACTCGCAGTGGTAATAATGCTGATGCTTTAACTGTAAATTACACCGTTGCAGGTACAGCCATTAACGGTACAGATTATACCAATTTAACTGGTGTTGCTACCTTTGCGGCTGGGTCATCCACAGCAACAATTGATGTAACTCCTATTGATGATGTCGCTTTAGAAGATGGGGAAACAGTAATTGTCACTTTAGCCAGTGGTACAAATTACAATATAGGGACAGCGAATATTGCCACTGTTAATATTACAGATAACGATAAACCTACAATTACCATTACTGCTAATGATGACAGCGCAGGGGAAAGATTAACTACAGAAACACCAAACCCTGGCCAATTTACTCTTACCCGGACAGGTATTTTAGATGCAGCATTAACGGTAAATTACACCATCGCGGGAACAGCAACTAATGGTACAGATTACAGTAGTTTAACTGGTTCTGTCACCTTTGCGGCTGGTGAAGCAACAAAGTTGATTAATGTCACTCCTGTAAATGATACAGTCTTTGAAGGCGATGAAACAGTAATTCTTACCTTAGCAAGTAGTACGAATTACAACTTAGGTAGTGCTACAACTGCCACTGTTACCATTGCAGACAACGATAAACCCACCATTACAATTAAAGCTAATGATGCTACTGCTGGGGAAACCTTACCTACACAAACCGCAAACCCCGGACAATTTACCCTGACGCGGACAGGAAATACTGCTGCCGAGTTGACAGTTAATTATACCATTGGGGGAACAGCAACCAACGGCACAGATTATAACAGTGTAACCAATAGCGTCACCTTTGCGGCTGGTTCTTCAACAGCGTTAATTAATGTCACTCCTATTGATGATACGACTGTTGAAGCGAATGAAACAGTTCTTGTGACTTTGGCAACTGGTTCAAGTTACAATTTGGGAACAGCAAAAACTGCCACTGTCACTATTGTAGACAATGATAAACCGACAATTACTATCAGTGCTAGTGATGCAGGTGCGGCTGAAACGTTAACTGGACAAACTGCAAATCCTGGGACATTTAAACTGACAAGGACAGGGAATTTAAGTTCATCTTTAACAGTTAATTATACTGTTTCAGGTACGGCAACTAATGGTACAGATTACAATAATTTAACTGGTACTGCAACTTTCGCTGCTGGTGCATCGACGGTGTTAGTTAATGTTACGCCCATTGATGATGCTGCTGTTGAAGGTGATGAAACAGTGGTAGTTACTCTCAGCAGTAATACAAATTATAATCTGGGGACAGCGAAAACTGCCACTGTCAAAATTGTTGATAATGATGACCAAGCAGGTAATAGTTTGAGTGCAGCCAATAATATTATAATTGGTTCTAATAGTAGCACTTATATTGATTGGGTTGGAAGTATAGACCTTTACGACTACTATAGTTTCAACCTTGGCGTTGCTAGTAATTTTAACCTCAAATTAAATGGTTTAACTGCTAATGCAAATGTGCAGTTACTGAATAGCAATGGTGACTTTATTCAAGGTTCTTACAACACTGGCACTGCTGAAGATAGTTTTAACTATAACTTAAATGTTGGTAGCTACTATATCAAGGTTTATTCAGAACCAGGAGCAGCTAATACTAATTACAACTTAAATGTTTTTGCTATTCCAGATTATGCTGGTAATTCTTTGAATACATCTCGTCCCATCTCGCTTAGTCCTGTAGTTGGTAGTTATAGTGATTGGGTAGGAGATGCAGATGCTAATGACTACTACAGCTTCAACCTTAATGTTGCTAGTAAATTCAACCTGAAATTAAATGGGTTAACTGCTAATGCAAATGTGCAGTTGTTGAATAGTAATGGCGACTTTATTCAAGGTTCTTACAATACTGGTACTGCTGAAGATAGCTTTAGCTATGATTTGAATCCTGGTAACTATTATATTAATGTTTACCGAGAAGTTGCTGGCACAAATACAAACTACAATCTCAATGTGTCAGCAACTTCCTTAAATGTAGCACCCCAAGACTTGCGTTTTAGCACCAACAAAGCTATTTACACCTTTGGCGAAACTATTAATTTAACAGATGCTTGGGTTTATGACGGTAATGGTGTAGTTGATTTGGGCAAGGTGGATTTCTGGTTACAAAAAGATAATGGTAACTGGCAAGATATTAACGATGTTACTAGTTTTACTGCCTCTCCCAACGATAACAATTTAGCTGGATTTAATTATTCGTTAAGTGGTTTATCAGTTGGAAATTATCAACTAAAAGGTATTGCTTATGACAAGTTCGGTGCTACTAGCAATTTCGTAGCTAAAGGCTTTACAATTAATCCATTAGATAATGCTGGTAATACCTTAACAGATGCGAAAGACTTGGGTTCTTTAACAGGAACTCGCATTTTAAATGATTTTGTTGGGGATGTAGATCCCAACGATTACTATCGTTTTAGTTTAAGTAATACTATTAATTTCAGTTTATTATTGGGTGGTTTAACTGCTAATGCAGATGTGCAATTACTCAATAGCAGTGGTGGTATAATTCAAAGTGCCACAAATACTGGAAATGTTAGTGATTCACTGATTAGTAGTTTAAATGCAGGCACGTATTATATTCGCGTTTATTCAGGTGGAAGTGGGGCGAATACTAATTACAACCTTCAAGTTTTTCCTATCAATAATACATCTGAACCCAGCCTTCAGTGGATAGAGCAATTTGGTTCACCTAAACGCGATTTAACTATTGATTTAACGACGGATAGTGCTGGCAATCTTTATGCGATGGGAGTAGATGGAAGTTTGAATGCAGGCTCTGGAACTTGGATTGCTAAGTATGATATTAATGGTAAACAGCAGTGGCTGACTCGTTTTGGTTCTGCAAATCCTAGTGGTATAGCAGTAGATAAAAACTCTGGCAATGTTTATATTGTCGGAGGTAGTGATTATGCCTGGTTAGCTGGTTATGATAACAGTGGCAATTTGATTGTAGATGAAGTTTTAAATACCTCCGCCTTTTATGATTACGCAACAGGTGTTTCAGTAGATAATTCTGGCAACGTTTACCTGACAGGAGTTACTGAAGGTGCTTTTGATGGAATCAATCAAGGTTCTAACGATGCTTGGATTGCTAGATATGATCAATATGGACATAAACAGTGGATTCGTCAATTGGGGACTTCAAGTTGGGATGAATCTTGGGGAATAACAACGGATAGTTCTGGAAATATCTATATTGGGGGATCTACTCTTGGTTCTTTAGGAGGAATAAGTGCTGGGTCGTGGGATGCTTGGTTAGCTAAGTATGACAGCAATGGTAATCGGCAGTGGACTCGACAATTAGGAACTGCAACTCTTGATCACTCCTATGGTGCTATAGCTACAGATAGTTCTGGTAATGTTTATATTGCAGGAGACACAAGTGGCTCATTAGGTGGGACTAATAATGGCAATTCTGGTGATGCTTGGGTAGCTAAGTATAACAGTAATGGTACACAACAGTGGATTCGACAACTAGGAACTTCCAGTAGTGACAACTCCCACGGTATAGCGGTAGATAGCTGGGGCAGTATTTATATTTCTGGAAGTACCTATGGTTCATTACAACCAGGATCACAAAAAGGATGGGATGATGGCTGGGCAGCTAAGTATAACAGTAATGGTACACAACAGTGGATTCGTCAGATAGGCACTGCTGACTCTGAAAATTCATTTGATGTAGCAGTAGATAATTTTGGTAATGTCTATATTGGCGGAATAACTTATGGTTCATTAGAGGGAACTCAGGTTGGAGGAGGAGATACCTGGATAGCTAAGTATTCACAATCTCCCATAGATGACAATACATTAACCAAAGCTCGTGACCTTGGTATTTTAAGAGGAAATCAAACTCTGGGCGATTTTGTTGGTGATGCTGATGCCAACGATTACTATCGTTTCAGTGTAGATGCTAACAGCAACTTTAGTCTGGCACTAAATGGTTTGGGTGCAGATGCAAATGTAGCTTTCCTAGACATTACAGGAGCAATTATTCAAAGTTCAGTTAATACTAGCACTACAGCAGAAGCAATTAGCAGTGTTCTCAATCCCGGTAATTATTACATCCGGGTTTACTCAAATGGCGCAGGAGCAAATACATCCTATAACTTGAGTGTATCTGCAATTCCAGTCATGCCAGATAATGCTGGTAACGATGCAAATTCGCCTCGTGATATTGGAACTATCAATGGTACTCAAATCTTCAATGACTTTGTGGGAGATGCAGACCCATTTGATTACTATACTTTCCGTTTAGATGATACCAGTAAGTTTAAACTTTTACTAAATGGTGTTAGTCCTGACGGTAAACCTGCTAATCCAGAATTATTACTTTCTCCGCTCAATAACACCCCATTTAACAATTACTATCTTGGTGTAGTAAACGGTTATAGTACGATTGATACAACTCTCAGAGCCGGGACATATTTACTACGGATTGGTAGAAATCCTGGTGCTACTACTAACATCAATAGTAGTTACACATTAAATTTAACCGCTAACCGTTTGGACGCAGGCAACACTATAGCAGAAGCTAGAGATATTGGTAGTTTTGGTAGCAGTCAGCTTTCTTTTACAGATAATGATTCAATTGGTGATACAGATACCAATGATTATTATCGCTTTTATGTAAGCGAAAGAATTGATTTGTCTGTCCGTTTAAATCAGTTAACTGCCCTGACAGATTTACAAATATTCCGCATGGAAAATGGCGGAATTGTTCAAATAGCTGGTCTTGGTAATTGGGGACAGAGTTCAGGTGAAATTAAGTTCACTGATTTACTAGCCAACACCTATTATATTCGCGTTGCGCCATCCTCTGCTGGTAATAATACTAATTATTCCCTGAGCCTAAATGCCACGCCCAAAAATTACGCTCCTAAAGATTTAAGATTTAATTGGTCAACAGATCCTTATGGTTCAAGTAAGAATATTCGCATTACAGGCAAGGTATATGATGGCAATGGAGCATTTGACTTAAAGCAAATAAATCTGGAACTAGATCAAGAAAATGGAGTAAGAAAATATTATACGATTACCAATTTTACTCCTTCTGCTCTAGATAGCCGTTGGGCAGAGTTTACTTATGATTTAGGACTTGTATCACCAGGTAATTATAGATGGTCGGGAACTGCTTACGATAAAGATGGGGCCAACAGTGGCACTATGATTAACTTGGGTAGTATATATCCAATTAAGGTTATCTCTTCACCACCTGATTATGCAGGTGACTCTGTAAGCGAGGCTCGTAATATTGGCACAATCAACGGTACTCAAAGCTTCAGTGATTATGTAGGTCTTGCTGATTTTTATGATTATTACCGATTTAATTTATCTGGGTTAAATAATGTCAAAATCCTTCTTGATGGAATGAGTGGGGATGCAGATTTAACTCTACTAAAACTTAATAGCGACAACACTACTAGCTGGATTTATGGTACTGGATCTGTTCCAGTAGGTAGTAATTCAGAAATGATTGATGCCAAGAGTTTGAATCCTGGCACATACCTCGTTCAAGTTTGGTGTGGTGGGAGCAAGATAACTTCTAGTAGTTCTGGTACAAACTATAATCTCAGCATTTCTACTCCACCTGTACTGCCACTCAGCCTTGGACAAACAATTAATGGCAGTTTAAGTAACACAGATTCTTATAGTGTTTTAGGTTCTCCATATCGCTATTATGATGATTACCGTTTAACAGGTTTTTCTTCTGGAGAAAAAGTTCGAGTCATTATTAATGCTCCTCAAGTCTCCTCTAATCTATTATGGATAGATGCTGTAACAGGACAGTTGCAATTGCAATCTGGTTTTACTAACGGTAGCAGCACTGAATTAGAAGTAACTATCCCATCCGGGGGTAACTATATTCTCAGAGTAACTAGCCTTTATGAAAATGCAACTGGCAACTACACTCTGACAGCTACCAGTCCTACTCAGCCTCAAATCTCTGCTTATCACTGGAAAGCTGAATATTTCAATAATAAAGATTTAACCGGAAATCCAATTTTTGTGGAAGATTGGGGTGATAAAAACGGTCTTTGGAAGGTTTGGGGCAATGGCTCTCCAGATCCGATTGTTTCCTCTGATAATTTCTCCTTAAAACTAACATCTCAACGTTACTTTGCCCCAGGTTCTCATGTAATCAGCGTAAATTCTGATGATGGGGTGCGTGTTTGGGTTGGAAATCAGCTAGTTATTGATGCTTGGCAGGATCAAGCATTTCTTGGTAGTCAGCGTGAGGGTTATTTCAATACTAATGGTGGAGAATATACTGTTAGAATTGAGTATTATGAACATACTGGTGATGCTCAACTCAGTTTCAGCATTCAAACCAATCGCTTTGAAGAATCAGTCAGTGCTTCGGAATGGCGTTCTACATTCTTCTCATGGAACCCCAATCAAGGCAGTGCGCCTGCGGGCAATTTCTATGAAAATACCAGCAATATTATCGGTGTTCTCAATTTAGGTTCTAACCGTCGCAGTGACGGCAAAATGGGTTTCCAACAAGATTGGGGGACTGGTTCTCCCAAGGGCGATTCCCGCGTTCCTACCGATTTCTTTGCTGTCCGTAGCTATACCCAAGCCTATTTTGAAGAGGGTAAAACCTACCAGGCATTTGTGCGAGCAGATGATGGATTCCAGTTATTAGCTAAGAGAGCGAATACAGACGAGTGGACATACATTACACCCAAGGACCAATGGCAGCACGCTTATGGCAGCCATCAAAAAGTTGAGTTTTCTGTCTGGCGTACTGGCTGGTATGATTTCCACTTCCATCACTATGAAATAGACATTAATGCCTATGTAGATTTGTACTGGGAAGAAGTGCCATCAACAACAAGTTCTTCAAGCTTTACTGGTTCTGTGATTGCAATGGGAAATTCGCTCCACATTCGTTCTGGTCCTGGAACTGGTTATAGTGAGGTTAATGCTGCCCAACCTGGGGAGTCACTAATTTTTGATGCTTGGACAAGGGGTAGTTCTTATGAAGACATCAATAAGCAAAGTGATGATCGCTGGTATCGCATTCAAGGAACTCAAAATTGGGTTGCAGGCGCTTATATTGTAGGTACGGTAAAAGCCAATACTCCATATATTCAATTCTCTCCAAGTAGTCCTACTACTTCTCCAAGTCCTACCAATGATCCAACATTGCCACAACCAAATTTCAGTTTGGCTGTTTACCGTCAAAATAATATATTCTGGCAATCTGGATATGCACCAAGTTCTACTAATCCATCTAATCCTAAGTTGGGTAATGCTTTGGGTAATTGCACTTGGTATGTTAATGGTCGTTTGGAGCAGTTAGGATATAGTGCAAGTGCTTTAGATAAGTTATCTGGCAATGCTTATGAGTGGGATAATCAAGCCCAAGCTGCTGGCCTTCAATTCTCTAACACTCCTAAAGTTGGTGCGATCGCTCAATGGGAATCTGGTCACGTTGCTGTGGTGGAAAGAGTAAATTCTGATGGCACAATTGTTATTTCAGAGTCAAGTTACTCAGCAGTAAGTGGCAGTGCTTACGACTACTTGTATCACACTAGAACTATCTCGGCTACAAGTCCCGATAAATACATTATTGTACCTTTTAGTGGTGAGGCAACTGGCAATTCATCTAGTGGTGGAACAACTACAACTCCTGTCATTGCATCTCCTTCTATTTCAATTACGAGTGTTTCTGATGCAAAAGATGGAGATACTCTAGTGTTCAGAGATGGTGAGATCAGAATTTCTGGTTTAGTTAATAATGCGTCAAATATTGAATTTTATTTGGAAGGCTATTCTAGTAACCAGCTAACTGTAGGAACAATTGATATCATAAATAACCATTTCAATGCAACATTGAAACTAAAAGATGAAGAGAATATTTGGTTGGGCAACTATAAAGTTCAGGCTAAAGTGAAAAATTCTCTAAGCTCTGCTTATGCTTACAGCCTATATTCTATTAATATTGTTGCTCCAAAATCTACAGGAAAGCAGTATATGGGAACTACTAATGGAGGGGAGGAACGTAGAACATCTCTGGATCGATTTGATGGTGATTATATTGAAAATCGCCCCACTTGGATTATTATTCACGGTATGGATAGCAATCCAAATGGTGTCCAGAACTTATCAGAGTCAATCAGTGGCTATAAAGAAGGTGATCAGATATTAACTCTTGATTGGAGTGAGGGAGCCAAAAGCAACCAACTTTTGATACCTTTGCCTGGTATTGGTGCTTCTTTTATTGAATCTGCTGCTTACTTTGCTGCTCGTACACTAATTAATTGGGGAATATCAAGCACTAATATTAACCTTGTTGGTCATAGTCTTGGAGCTTATGTAGCTGCCGAAATTGCTAAGAGGATGCCAGGGGGATTTGTTAATAGGATTGTTGCATTAGATCCAGCTAAAGAATTGCCTACAGGATACAATTCAGAGTCAGTTGATTTTGATGCTGAATCTCTTTTTTCTTGGGCATTTTATGGTAGTAATTTAGGGTCTTCTCAACGTGCTATTACTGCTAATAATTCCTTTACAATGGGGTTTGGTACAAGCTGGAATATAGGCAATCATGGTTATGTTAAGGATGTTTTTGCATACTTGGTTAGACAGAGTTATGAGAATCCTAATAACTCGGTAAGCAAGTTTTTTGATCTTGATAGAATGAATTCGAGTGTATCCCAACCTTGGAGGTTAAATGAGTTTAATGATTTTGGAGGAAATCTTATAGGAGGCCAATATGAAGGGCGTATAGAAGCTAGAGACGAAAATGGAGCTTTACCGGGAGAAATTTGGAGTAGATTCAAATTTACTTATCTAAATAATAGTTCTGGTCAAATTATTAACGAAGAGTATAATTGGCCTTGGTGGCAAGTGTAATCCATGTTGAAAATAGAAAATATTAGATTGGAAGCGATAACCTGATGATGTGAGTGATGATCGCATTAGGGTAGTGTAGAGATGAGAAGTGATCGCTTTTGGGGGTTATGAGATGCAATCACTGTTTTGAGGATGTGAGGAGGTGCGATCGCTAATTCCATCAAATGGAATCTTCCTTTTACCTGATTAATGACCAAAAAATCAGCGAATACAACACCATTCAACTATAACTCAAGCTCTCGCTGTTGTCTCTGCTGCTGCTGCTGAGGCTGCTGTCGTTCTTTCTCTTGCCACCGCAGTCGTGTCAACCACTCCTCATGCCAATCTTGCGCTTTTGGTCTCATCCTGGTAGCCTGGGGCAACAGTTCCCTCACAGCACGAGCAGTGGCATCTCCAGCCGCATCATTATTATAGGCGCAAACCACATCAGGGATATCATGCAACAACTCCACAGGTAAACTCTTGGGACTATCCACAGTCATGTACATTATTCTCTGTTGCGGCACTCCTCCTGGTACTCCTTGGTGTCTTTCCACCTCCAACATCGCATAAGACAGCACATCAAGGGGTGACTTCAACAACACAACTTTTTGGATTTCATCAGTAGGTTGCCCTCCCCACTGGAGATAAAACCAACCCTGATTACGTTTTGTACCAGTGGCATAGCCAAAGTCAGTGTTATTGTCTTCTGTTATCCCCTGCAACAATGCACCTTTTGTTTCACCATTGAGGTTTTTCAACAGGAACACAGTATTTTGTTGGTTATCAGCATAAACCAACCCCCGCTGATATAATTCTTGCACCAACTCTGTTGGCAATCTCCGTTTCTTAGTTAAATAGTCGTGTACTAAATGCCAGTTCGATTTGTCCGGTACTGGTGGTACAAACTGTGGTGCTGGCTCATCTTGGACAACATTTTGCGCTTGTTGCCGAGCATAGTGAGTGACAGCCCTCTGCATCCCCTCTTCACCAAATTGGTCATTTAACCAAGCGATCGCTTCTCTAAAATTGCAACCATTAATGTGTTTCACCAACGCAACAGCACCATCACCTGTTTTCTGGGAATTAGTAGAGAGGTCACACCATTTAGAACCATCTATATCAATGATGTGTTCCTGTCCTTTCCAAAGGCGATAGCTACTAATATCTTGGTCTAATCCCAAATGCCAAGCAACATCTTCTAGGGGTAAATTGCTCAATTGTCTAACCTGCTGCTGCAACTGCGAAATTTCAGTTTCCAGTTCTAGAACACGCTGTTCTAGTTGCTGTCTGAGTTTTTCAGAAGCGATCGCCTTTTGAGATGCCCGTCGTTCTTGCTCGATAATCCGGCTACGGTCAGCCAATTGGTGATTAATTGTCTCAATAGCCAGGTCTGCCTTAATTCGCTCAAGTAATTGCTTGGCAGTTTCCCTTGGTTGCGGCGCAAATCGGTCTAACTCCAAACTCAAAGGCTCCGAGTTAACCGCTTGGTAATATTCTCTCACCTTAGTGTAATTTGCCTTACTACCCTTAACACCCCTAGAAATGCCCAAAGGTGCAAGTGCTTCAGCATAGCTATCTTGAAGCTGAGATAATTTAATACTAGCAGAGCGACCATCCCCACCAAACATTGCTTTGTGGCTAAGTTGATTGGTTTTATCGTTAATTGGCACTACATAGGCATGAATGTGGGGAGTAGCTTCATCCAGATGTAATTCTAACCTAACGCATTTATCGGCGTAATTTTTTTGCAACCATTTGGTAGAAGCATGAGCAAACGACCACATCAAATCTTCATCCCACTCACCAGCTTTTGATATATCATTTGGTCTAAAGTATTCTGGAGACGCACTCAAGAATATTTCACTACACAGTACCGCATCTTTACGAGGTTTGTGTTTAGTGGCAGATGCTATCTTCGCTTTGACCATTTCTTCTAGTGGAGGGTCATCAGCATTGCCAATTAACCGAATATTTTCTTGAGTCGGGTCAGCATTTGGAGTTTCTTGAAGACGAGCAGTGTGTGCCTCACTAGCACCAAGATTGCCAAAAGATTTGAGTTTGGCGATACGCAGAATTGCTAAAGCAACCATCTTTTTTACTTCATCAAATTACTGTTAGTCTGCCGTTACTTTTCCTATAGGGTATTTGCTCCTTCCAGCTTGTCCATAGAAATTAAAAATTATTATTTGAAAAATCATTGTTACAAATGTAGCTCCTGTTGCATTCTTTTATTGAATTGGTATTACGTCGAATGTAGAATTGAAAAACTTTTGACCTCTCCCCGACTGAAAAGCATGAAACTTTCAGCTTTGTTTTTTGTAATTTCATTGCTTATGCCAAAATTTTTGTTGTGGGCAAGCTGGGAAATTCTGACGGGACAATCAATACCTTCACCAAAATTAGAAGGTTAGGACTAGACAAAAAAGTTAAATTCCTTTGAATGTAGGGTTTTCAGGATTTTAGATGGGGCTTTAAATCCATAGCCCAAAACCCTCATTCTGCGAGCATTATCAAAAATTGACGAAGGTATTGGACAATAGGATTTGTTAATTCACATCAGCCGTAAATTCACTTGATTTTGTAACTTTGGGGTGAAGTCTTGATTGTTCATAGGCTGTACCGAAAGCCAAATCGTTGATATACCCGAAACTAACTAAAGAAAATTAAGCCAGCACGCATTTTACTTGCACTTCTGCTATAGGAATCCTACTTGAATATTGCTCAGTATACCGAGATTCAACCTTGGATTTGACGGTGCTTCCAGTTTGGAACTTGTATGGCTTACGCCACGCTACGCTATCAGAAATCAAATAGGAGTCCTATATTATCTGGAATTTTTGCTGCCATCCTTTCCACTTCGACAACTAAAATCAACAGGTTACGGCACTTCTGTGCCATCATGAATTGATTGATGAAAGCAGTTAAACCCGCAATTTAATAAAAGTGTAATGAGTATACTTTAATCTTAATCCACTTCCCTAAAATTTGCTAGGCAGTAGCTAGATTTTGGCGGCGATTATGGAGTTTTAAAAGCTGCAAATATTTGATGAATAAGGGTTTTAGTATTCTTGCAAATTCTCACAGTGGAACAGATAAGCACAATATAAATGCTATAAAAAACCTGCTTTCTCTCTCTGTTTAGCACAGTAAAGCACAGTATTAGCCCAATATTTGTGACAACTTGTGCTATTAAAAAAGACAGAAACTAGTCATGCTGAACGAACAATTAGTCACGTGCAGCAACGCTAAAATTCGCTCCGCCCTTGTCAAAATCAAACATGACTTACCCAACCAAAAAATATCACTACGTATTTTTTATATCTATTGACCGGTTGGATTTACAGCACTGAACAGTTATGTTGGAAATTACTAGCTGCTTAAGAGGTATTTTGCTTATGCCACCAGAATGCAGTTTGTATATTTCCATTGACGTAGGCGGTTCCCAAACCAAAATTATCTATCAATTCAATGGCTCCAAATCTCCCCAGTATCTGCTCATGTCCCCTGGGATTGAGCAAATTACCAAGGAAGATTTGGAGCAATACAAACAACGGTTAGGATGGATTGGCGCTCCCACTCCCATCAAGCAAGCTTGGCTAGAATGGAAAGGGAGCATTTTTGTAGTTGGGGATTTTGTCAGTGAATTTGCACCCCAGGATAGAATTTTTGAGCGCAAGTACGAAAATGCTTTGTACAAAGTATTAGCTGCTGTAGGAGTCATCTTAGAAACTCATAAAGTTGTTAACAAGCGCAAGGGAAATACAGAACCACCGAAAGTCAATCTGTATTTAGGATTATTGTTGCCGTGGAATGAGTATAACGATCGCCATCGCTTTCAAGAACAACTGGTACTCATGCTCAAAAGTTTTAAATTCCGAGGCAAGTCTTGGAAGGTCAGTTTATCAGGCTTCCTATGCCGTCCAGAAGGAGGAGGTTTAGCGGCTATCCGCATCAAACAAAATGGCTTGGGTTGGCTTCAGTCTCACAAAATAGCAGTGCTGATGTTTGGACATCGCAACGTTACCGCTATTTATTTTGAAGGCGGTATTATCAAATGCGGTGATAGTCCCTCCTTGGGATTCTCCACCTTTTTGGATGATGTTTGCAGTCGTGTCAGTGGTCTAGAGCGAGATAAACTAGCAGCAGCAATCTTTAAAGGTTTAGAGTCTGCACATTTCCAAGTTTATAAAGATGAAACGACAGTACATCCTCAATGGGTGAAATTAAAGCAGATTGCTGCTCTGGCTACAGCCAAAGACGAAATTTTAAGAGCTAGTGAAATAGAAGATATCGCTGCGGCTATCGAAATGGCCACACGCACTTATTGGCTGCGAATTAAAAAATGGTTGGATAAGAATCTTCCCGCCATACCAAATGAGGTAATTATTGGTGGTGGTGCTGCCGCATTCCTAGAGCCGGAATTAGAAGAATATTTTAACTGTCAACTGGCTACCCATGCCGGCGCACCTAAACGTCAAACTGGAGAAAGACCGCCAAAATATAGTAGTAGAAATTATCACGACCATGCAGAGTTGGTTTGGGTTGCTGATATTCAACAACAAATTCAAAAAATTTTTGAATTGAATTGGCAAGAGCGGACACAACAATCTTTTCGCTTGATTGACTGTTTTGGGATGTTTGATCAATTGAAAGATTTTATTAAAGAAACAGAAAATGCCGAGAGTTAAAAGAGCGCGCAAAAGTCTAAGTCTGCGTCTCCAGCCTTACGAAGGAACCCCCCAGGCATTGGTAGCCGATTATCTCAATGGTTTGGAGCGGGAGGAGATAGTCAAGCTGGTTGGTGAAGTTCTGGTGATGTGTCTGCTACCTATTGCTCAACAAAATAGTGGCAAGTTTACACAACAGCAATTACGAAATTCTTTTTTAATTGCCAGAGATATGGCTGAGAAGCACTTTGGTATTTTGGCACTGACGTTGGGGCTAGATAATCATGTGGTTGCCCATATTCCATCACTGTTGTCTCCACAGATTACTTTGAATGGCAATGGGGGTCATGCCAGCGTTTCGTCAGTTACAGAGGTAGAAGCTGCCCAAGAAGAATCTGCTGTTGAAGATTCTAGTTTAATTTCGGGTCAGGCATCGGCAGCTGAAATTGGCAACTTGTTTGGGTAGTTAATGATTACGTTCTCTTGTTGAGAATAATGTCAATTACTAACCTGACCCGAACTGTATGGCAACAATTTTTAGTTCCTGGCGGTTGCCGATGATATATTAGTACAAATAAACTATAAGATGTTTGCAGAAATTACTCCCCCTGCAACAGTCACTAATAATTTGCACTCATTAAGTAGCGAGGATTGCCATGACAAATTTTGAGTCTCTGCTTTCCAATTATCAAGCATTGGTGCAAAATCATGCCAGCCAATTTGACCCAGAGATTGCATCTCTACAACAACTAGTACAGGCACGAATGCAAGAAATTCGTCATTCTGAACAAGCACTTTTGGAAGCACAGGTAATAGAACTGAAACGCATCACCGATGCCCTGGCTACAGATGCTCGTTGTTTGCTGTCAACACCGGAATTGAAGGCATTTGTGCAGGAGTTGAAACACAGCAAGAGCGACAACTGGTACACTCGGAAATCTGAAACTGCCATCGCAGAAGACCCAACTACTTGGTTATTGGCAACACTCGAACTACCAATAGGTATAAGCAATTATCAAACTCTGGAAGACCCTTACGCCTATGATGACGAACGCACCCATATCTTGTACAGCTATTCTCTGTCTTTAAAGTTAGGCGATACGGAATATCGCATTGAAGTGCCTTACAAACGTATCTACAACCTCAATGAATCCAGAGAGTCTTCTTTGAAAGAACAAATTGACTACTATATCTCAGGTGATGTGGAGGGTTTGTTGAGAAAGATAAATTATCCAGAAGCCGAAAGAAACCAGTTGGCTCAGGAATTAAGCATATTGGTGGGGTATGCCACAAAACTGTTTGCCCTCAAACCCAGAACAGCAAGCTTTGAATATACATCAACACAGCAGTAATGTCCTATTACCTCATTCCCTGATCAACTTGAATTTGTACACCAAGGACAAACGAAACTTGCACAGCAAGTTGGAACCCCCTGCCTTCAGGCATGGGGTAGTTCAGCCTCTTATGAGTGGAAGGCACGCCCGTGGACAAGAAGTAGCCGTCTACCTTGGTGGAAGCTGGAAATAAATAGCAATGTAAGCACATTGTATAAGTTTTATGGAGCAAGACTGTGATGGAGTTATATCTGAGTTTGTCTGCTTACGGCGGAGTGTCAACCCGTGAAGCTTTGACGGTGTTTTGGCAAGCAGGAATTCGCCATGTTGAACTGGCAATCGGACCTCGACCTGATGCTGATGCAGTGCAGGCAATTCAAGATTTTCAGCAACAAGGAATGGTCTATCGATCGCACCATGCCTTTGTTTGGGGAGAGCGCCACCAAAGCTTCAATCTAGCGCAACCCCAAGACTGGAACTATTTCCAGCGCATGACAGACTGGTTAGCTGATTTAGGTATTACAGCTTACTCTGTGCATGGAGGACATTTCCCCATCGGCACAGAACGCGCCCAAGCTTATGCTAACTTTCTCGAAAACGTCCATTACCTCCACCAGCTTTGCCAAACGCGGGGGATTGTTCTTGGTGTGGAAACCATGTATCCAACCTTACCCACTAGCGGTAAGCAGTACCTTTTAGACAAGGCTTCGGAAGTTGCCCAGTTTTGTCAAGATGCCCCCCAAATTAAAATAGTTGTTGATTTAGCTCATCTCAACATCTGGCATCACCACAGCTTACAAGCAAAGCTGCAATGGTTGAAACTGCCATCAGAGCGACTTTTGGAAATTCACATCTCCGACAATGATGGGCGGCAGGACATCCATTCTCGGATTACACCGCATACTTGGTGGGTATCGCAGATTACTCAATTTCCACCAGGAGTTCCCATTGTGCTAGAGAGCCGCTTGAATCGGTTGCCTGTCTCGGTGGTGCAGCAAGAGTACGTAGAAGCGCAGCGCCTTGTTGCTGACATCGGATTGTTGCCCTGATTAGATTCGCTTGATGTATAGCAACAGACAAGGCGGTAGTTCACGAACTGATGATAAAACTTAGACAGCAAAAGGCTTTTAGCACTGTCAAGAGTCAAGAGTCACCTGCTCTTCATCCAAAAGGATTTTAATTTGATTGAGCAATTTCTCCAACGCTTTCTTTTTCTTCGGGTTATCCCAAACCTTGGATGAACCGAGTTGTTTGCTCAATTCCTTATACTGGGTTTTCAGGGATGGGGTGGTGTCTGCTTTCTCCTGCTGGAGGATATTTCGTATCCTCTGTTGAATTTCTGTAAGTGATAAATTCTCGTTGATTGCTGTTTGCAGTAAAGCTGCACGTTTGGCATCATCTTTCAATTTAGCGATCGCCCGCGCTTTGGTGTACTCAATTGAACCGTTTTGCAGCGCCTCTTTAATATCTTCAGGCAGATTGAGTAATGGCAGGCGATTAGTACGGAAGGATTCAGCAGAAAGCCTACCAAGAGAGGCAAATATGCTTTCTACTACTTCCTTTTCCTCTGGGCGGATAACATTATCCGCTATGGAGACATTGTCAGGATGGAGAACATCATCACTGTTATTACCGCCTTGTTTTTCTGTTGGGCGGATAACATTATTTGCTATGGAAGCATTGTCAGGATGGAGAACATCATCACTGTTATTACTGCCTTGTTTTTCTGTTGGGCGGATAACATTATCCGCTATGGAAGCATTGGCAGGATGAATAACATCACCCTCTTTATTACTGCCCTGTTTTTCTGTTGGGCGGATAACATTATCCGCTATGGAGACATTGGCAGGATGAAGAACATCATCATCGTTATTCCTGACCTGTTTTTCTGTTGGGCGGATAACGTTATCCGCTGGTTTGCGATTGGCTTTGGCCATACGGTTGAGCAGGCTGATTACCTCATCTGGAGTTTTGAACAGGCGCAGTGCCAGTAACTCCAAAATTCCGATAGTTTCCTCATACGCATTCAAATCTTCACGCTGGAGGTTCTCAATTAATTGCACCTGCTTAACCGTGTTGTCGTCCATTTCCTTGATCACGACAGGCACAGCCTCTAACCCAGCCATAAGAGCAGCTTTGAAACGACGCTCACCCGCGATGAGTTCATAACCTCTATCTGGTCGGGGGCGCACCAGTAACGGTTCAAGTATGCCTAGCTCTTTAATAGATAACGCAAGTTCTTCCAGCTTTTTTGGGTCGAAATACAGCCGGGGTTGGGTGGGTGGTAATTTAATTTCCTGGATAGGAATCGTGTTGGTTGAATTGTTTTCCGGCTTTGTAGATTCATCGTCATTACCGCCAAACATTAAATCTATTGGGTTGGCGTGTTTAAGTTTGGCGGTGTACGCTGCGTCTTTTTTACTCACGACTTCACTTCTAGTTTTTCTAACTCTTTGGCAATCTTGTGGAAAATTTTGACGGCCGGGTGTTTCTTATCATATATTCCCAACGGCATTCTGCGCTCAGAGGCATCTGCAAAAGCGATAGATTTGGGGATGGGAGGATATATCTTCGCAATTTGGGAAAGTTGTTCTTCCACAGCTTGGAGGGTGCGGGTTTCTTGGGCGGTGCGGCTGTCGAGCATAGTGGGAATAAACCCAGCAATTTGCAATCCTTTGTTCAGCTTTTTTTTCACCCTGCCAACAGTATCAAGCAGTAGATCAGTACCCAAGAAAGATTTAAATTGGCATTGGATAGGTACGAGAATGTGGGTAGCAGCCGTCAAACTGAGGATACTTAAAATGCCCAGCGACGGGGGACAATCAATGAGGATAAAGTCGTAATTATCGCGGATGGAGGCAAGGGCTTCATGGAGGCGATATTCCCGTGCGGTGGCAGCTGGTAGGAGGAGTTCGGCAGCACTCAAGTTGATGTTGGTGGGGGCTAGGTTCATCCCGTGAATTTTTTCGGGATAGATAAATAATGGTTCCTCGTCGATGACTGCGTTATAGACAGTTTTTTCCAGTTCTTCTGGGTCTACACCCAAGAAGTTGGTTAAAGATGCCTGTGGGTCCATGTCAACAACAAGGACACGGTGCTTGTTGGCGGCGAGATGGTAGCCCAGATTATGGGTCAAAGTTGTTTTGGCAACGCCCCCTGATTGGTTGAATAGCGTGATGATACGGGTCTTAGTCACGATAGTTGGTTGAGAATTTCTTTATTATTGGGGATGAGTGATAAAGGCGGATAACGTTATCCGCTAAGAAAAAGTCTTATATACAGGTGATTGTAGCGGCTAGGAAACAAAGTTATTTTATTTTAACTGGGAATTGGTAGGACGTATTACCAAATAGCTAATTATATCAACTACCCCGCCCTACGCTATCGCTTAGAAGGCTTTTAGTTTCGCAGTTTTTGTTAAAATTTACATAATTCGTACAGAACTTATCCGACCATCTCCCGCTACACCCGTAGGATTAGCGGCGAGAGTGTCAATGACCGATATCAGCCTTTGACCCCCAATGACCGTGGGTGGTTATGGTGTAAGCGTTTAGGTTTATGGTTAGGTACGCATGAGGGAACAATAGACAGAGAAACGGCGGTATGGTTGCGGTTTTTTGATGTGGCTGGCAATCTGGTTTTATTACCAGAGGAAGCAGCAAATGCACGAGAACAATCAGCGATCGCAAGAGCCGAACGTTTAGCCGCTCGGTTAAGGGAGTTGGGAGAAAATCCCGATATTCGACATTCTCACCACTAAGGCGATTGCCTGTAGCCGGACTCCTCTTGCAACATTAGTTGATAACCCAATACTGCTCGGTTAACGAAATAAATAAGGCTGAAGCCCTTGAAATATCGTTATTTGTAATGCCCAAAAAAGGCTTAACCGAGTATTATTGATAGATAACCTATCAAGTGACAGTTGATACAGTGCATAGTAGTTAATGTTGATTAATCTTTTTTATGTCCATTCAAGTCTACGGAATACCGAACTGCGGAACCTGCAAAAAAGCTTTCAAGTGGCTCCAAGAAAATGGTATTGACTATGAGTTCATTAACACCAAAGAAACTCCCCCAACTCGTGACCAGATCCAAAACTGGGTAAAATCTTTGGGGTCTGCTGCTATGAGAAATACCTCCGGTCAATCCTACCGGGCTTTAGGTGATAACAAGAAGACTTGGACAGATGAGCAGTGGATCGAGGCATTCGCTAACGATGCAATGCTTCTCAAACGCCCCCTTTTCCTACTGGATGGAACAGCTGTGCTGATAGGCTTCAAAGACAAAGAAGAAGTAGTACAGCAAAAGCTGGGACTATGAACTACCCCACTAAGGCAGCAATCCCTCAAAGCTTGCCCTTTCTAAACAAATTACCGGAGAGGGTCCTAACACCCCACCAACAGTCAAAACTGCCAATGTCCTAGTTTCTTGAGGATACTGTGCCTTAACCTTCGTTATAGCATCATCCAAATCAGATGCTTGGGCAATGTAAATTTTCTCACCAGTTGTCAGCACCCAAAGAGGTTTAGGCCAGGTATGTCGAGGCTGAAGCACAGCTTTATGAACACAGCCATGAGTAAACTGGATTATCTGCTCAAGTATCGCATCATTACAAAACTCACCCAACTCTGCTTGGAAAAATCCTCTCAGTTCTTCATCAGAGATATATTCGACAACTTGCTCTCTTGCCACTCTTCGATATTCTAGATCCTGAACGGTTGTCCGTACCAACTTTGACTCAATAAAGCGACTTACCAGGGTCGTAATGGAATCAAAGTCCCGTTCCATCAATAAATGTCCTAAGTGTTCCCTCAGTAGAGTTCGGAAATTTTCATCCGAGAGATTGATACCAGATGTGTGGAAATAAACTGAAAGCTGCTCTCCCCAATCCCGACCACAGCCAACTTCCCCGTTAGCAGCATCCTCAGCCTCTACCAACTCCATTAACCGTTTGTACTGAATTACATCGTTTGTAGAGGATTCAGATTGTGTTGGCACAGTATCTCCGGCAGAGAAAGGAATTGATTGGGTCATGGCTCTCTCCGTAATGTTTCAAAATACACAAGATTATCAGGTTCTTCTGGATCGGGACCACAATCTAGCAACCCCACTCGCAGCTTCCTGTAAAATCCTAACGCACCTTCTAAAGCGTGTAACCCTATTCTGCCTTGATAACCTAATTCATAACTGCGAGAAATCGCAAAGTCAATGAGATTTCCACCCACACCTTTGTATATAGGAGGATTAGTAATAGCAGGTCTATTCCAGGGAGCAGTAGCCAAAGCTCTGATGTAAACCAATCTCCGTCTGAGTTGAGACTGAATTTGGCAGCGTTTCTTCAACACATCGAGCATGATTAAACCTTGGGTGATACCATCACACTCAATTGCGTAAAGTTCGTCACCAGGTAACAACTTAGACCCTCGACTTTTTGCCACCCAATCCCAATATTCGTCTTCTTGCCTAGTACCACCTAGTAGCGGCTCCCACAGTGTTTTGGTATCTGCTAGATGTTTTTCTGTCACCTCAGTAATAATGGCATCAACTACTAGAGAGTCTTGAACTCTCAAAAGCTTGATAGGGCGGTTCAACTGTCCTTGTACTACTTTACAACTTTTATATCTAGCATACAGGGGATGCTGTAATTCTCACTCTTTGAAATTTTCAGGTTAAGATTGTCGATATCAATCATAGATATCATGACTACAAACAAGACTCTACCCAGTGAAATGATTCGCGTGCCTACCGTACTCATTCCTGTAGTACGTCAATTAGCAAAAATACACCGCGACGGTCATACAACAGCCCTACTGCAAGCATTACAAGAATTGATTTCACAGTTTGATAGCAGTGCAGATTTACCAACCACAGAATTACAGCAGGTAGATGAGAAGCTGGGGCAATTGGAAACTCACCTTTGCCAACAAGATGAATTGATGGCCTCCAAGCTAGAAGTCATTGCTAAAAAACTGGAACTGATGGAGAGGTCGCTTGCTTCTGGTAGATATAGCAACTCCAGACCCCGGCGTTCAGGGTATCCATACCAGTATCAGCAGTCAGTAGAAATCAACGCCTTCCCCAATGACAATTTAGCGCAGAGATTGGGGGTAACACCACAGAGCTTAACTAAAGAACGGGAAAGCAAGAGTGAACAAGAATTTATTAGCTGGTCTAGAAATCGTGACCCAATGGGGTTGGGGTGGAAATTTCAAGTTAAAGATGGGCTGTATTACCCAGTCAGGCAATAGGTAATACCATTTTGGATTATGGATTGTGAAATAGTTACGCGATCGCTCAATTAATGCTACCCCAGGACAGATGACAACTATCGGCACTATCGCACTACAACTGTATGAGGAGAAATAATGTAGTGTAGCCTTCTTGAAGCACTTGCTTTAATGATGACAAAGATAAACCCTGAAATTTGACCGCATTGGGAGTATATTCAGTAATTGAGTTACCTAAAATTTCTTCAAGACGTTGAACCATACATTTATATTCATATTAAGCTTTATCGACCATCACGCCTTTTCCCCACACGCGCCGCCAGCTTATTAGTTAACTCCAACTGGTACTGATTCTTATTGTCCTCATACACTAAAATCGTCCTGGGGTCAGCGTGACGACTCAAATGCTGCACCTTGCGGTAATCTCCTTCCGCCAAATCCAAAGCATCCGTTATCCCCGAATGCCTAATTTTATGCGGAGTCATCCGCTTTTTAATCCCCGCCCGTTCACAAGTCTTACGCACCATCGCATATATCCCATCCCCTGTTAATTGATGCCCATAATTATGAAAATCCAAAGCAATAAACAACGGGTCACTGGGTTTGAGATTCATGCGACAACCCAACCAATCAGCTATCGCCTCTGCCACAAAAGGGTTTAAATCAATCCTTGTGCCATCATTTCCCTGACCCTTGCCATAAACAATTAACGTATTTTCGTGGTAATCAAAATCCCCCACCTTTAACTTCGCCACCTCCCCCCGCCGCAGGACATTTGCCCACAGCAGTAAAAATAAAGCATAATCCCGCTTCCCCTTAACACTGGTGGTATCAATCACATCAAAAACTTTGTTGTATTCATCAACTCCCACCCCCCGCGTATCTCGGTATTTCGTCACCTTCAAAGACTCAATCCGGTCGCTATCAAAGTGGTACTGACACCGCTTGAGATTTCGCCCCACCTTAATTAAATACTTAATCGCCGCCAAATAACGATTAATCGTAGCCGCCTTCCTACCCTCTGCCACCAAATGATTTTTAAACCTAAGAATTAACCCATTCGCCGTCTCCCCAGACAACGCCCAGAACTCCTCAATATCCCTGCCCACAGGCTCCCTGTGCAGAAAATACTCAAAAAATATGCGTACATTGCCAGCATAACCTCGCTGGGTGGTTTGCGCCTTCTGCTGCAACTCCGCCAAAAAATCATTACTCGTTTGCAGTTCATTGGCAACTTGGGTAATCGAATTTGTTGCTCTTGGCGGGAGGCTCTTACTCCCCACCAATGAATCTGGGGACTTTAACGTCGGTTGACCCGGTGCGGGTGAGGTAATAGAGTTATCTGTAGTTGTACTGAATTTCTTCATGAATAGCGTTTATGACAATGCATCTTTTCATAAACGTCCTACACTGTAGGCAACAATACAACCGCAATCTCAATTAAATACTTTGTATCGTCAAGACAACAATTCTGTTTGTCTGCTTCAGTCCTAGTATTGAGTCAGTGTAGATTGTTTTTGTTATGACAAAGACGGCAACTTTCATTGCATCTGGGGTCAGGGATTTTAGTGATAAATTTGACAGACATTTCAATTGCTCTCAGTAAACTATTGCCACAGCAAAGCTTGGCGACGAGAGGATGTCAATTAATATCGAAGTTAAAAATTGTGCGTAGGCATGGAGAGGGAGCGCACTGCCGTAGGCAATCGCACTCCTTGGGGATCATCTTGCAAAATTGCGTTCTCCCGGTTGGTATCTAGTGGCGATGAATTGCCTCCTACAGCCCATACAGGGGCATTTTCAGGAGGATGTGTGTTGCAAAATTTGACAAAAATACCAAGAAAATTCCTCTTTGCTCTGTATCCGATCTATGATGGTTGCATCGGTTTTGGTTTATCCAGAACTTTTTTCACTGTGAACCTAATCGCAGCGTCTTAGAGTACAATTAACACTTAAAGCAAATACTTTCAGTCTTGTGGAGTTGATGGAGGTTATGAAGTTATGGAAATAGTTAGGACAAAATGGAAGATAGAAGTACATTTTGTCCGTTTTTAAGTAAATCGAATTGAAGGAGGAGTTGCGTTTAACTACCTTTAACAGCCAGTGAAGTTTGGACACAGATCTAGCTGTTGGAGTTGAAGTTAGATACAATCCGCATTTGTTACTGTACACAATTCTATTATAAGTTGTGTGCAGTGTGGAGATATTTTTGTCAAATTTTTGGAAATTTTCAAAAATCGCAAAAAAGTTGCTTTTTCAGGAAATTAACGTAAATTGACTTAAATATACCACGATAAATGCGAAATAATCCTCCAATCGCCTCAAAAATAGTCTTTTTTGGAGGAAATTATGTACAGCATTCAAGATAAATACAGAATACAATCTCGCTGGAGTACAGATGAACTAAAAAATCATCTCTCCAAGATTGGTGATTGGGCAATAGCAGTCAATGTTTGGCAGTGTTATAAATACTCTGCGAAATTTGCAAATCCTCTTCAATACTTAAGCCCTTACCCTGCAAAATTTACAAATCCTCTTCAATGCTTAATTGGTTATTCCAAAATATTTACAAATCCTCTTCAATACCCAATCCCCAGTACCCAATCCCCAGTATTGGGATCAGCAGCATTCGTCTGCTGAATTCTTGATAGAAGATAAATCCTTACCACCACCCATAAAGGCTGTCACAGCTTCCAGTGGAGTAGCCCAACTTCCAAAAAAGTCCAAATTTCCAAAAAAAAGTTGGGTAGCCGCTAACAGGTACTTGGTTTCCGTAAACTAAGACTCAATCAAAAGCCTAGAATGAAAAACCGCTAGTAGAAGACGATTACCAGTCGCTTCAGCCCGCTAGGTGGGATACCACAACAACATTTCATTTATTTAATATTTAAATTTAATAATAGCTAATTATTAAATTTAAATTCATTCTAGGCCAAGAGTCTCCTGTTTACCAACAACCAGGCATTAAACCGAGAGATATGTAAAAAGCAAGCAAATAGGTTCTGAACACGCTGTACAGCACTTGGACAAAACTAGACACAATTAAACAACGTTAGAAAATGTCCAACAAAGAGTTAATAACCAATCTAACTCCTTGAAAACCACCAAAAGCAGCCGAAAATCAGAAATTTAAAACCGAAAAGCAGCATTTTACATCTTGAGGTTTCAAAACCAACTAGCGGCTACCCGATGAAAAACATAAAACATCGAGGAAAGCCAGTCATGTATCTACCAGAAAACGCAGACAATTTCACTCCTCCAGCCCGTCGTCAAAGCCAAAAAAACCAACCCCACCAACCAGCCTCCGAGTTGGGAAAACGCTACGTCACATATTTTTGGCATCCTTGGAGTCCGATAATCGCGCCAGCCAACAACTTCCTCAGCAAACCAGCCTGGAGAACAGAAGACCATTACCTCCAGCCCTCCGAACTGTGGAGATTGCATCAAAACAGCGATAAACTAGTAGGTATACGCTTTGCAGACTATACCCGTTACGCCACAATAGACATAGACACATTTAGTGACTACCATAACCTAGCAGCCTATCAAACCATCAAAACCGCCCTAGAAAACATCGGCATAGTCGAAATAGTACCCATCCAATCAAGTTATAGCGGCGGCTACCACCTAATCATCCCCTTCACAGCCAAAATACCCACATTCAACCTAGCCTGCGCCCTACAACAAACCCTACTAGATACAGGCTTCAACATCCGTCCAGGACACATAGAAATATTCCCCAACCCCAAACCCTGGGGAAAAGACAGCATCACCAACTACAACGCCATCCGCTGCCCCATGCAGCCAGAAAGCGGCGCATTCCTTCTAGACGACGACCTGCAACCAATCAGCCACTCAGTAGCTACCTTCCTCGACCATTGTGATCATGCAGCCAGTCGTCAAGACCTCAGTAAACTCAGATACGCCTGCAAAAAAGCCAGAAAGCGGCATACAAAAGAACAGTATCGTCAAAAAGCCAGCATCAAAATCGAAGAATGGCAAAGTAACTGGGAAGAAATCATCGCCACAGGCTGGACAGGGTATGGACAAACAAACACCCTCCTCCAAATCATCGTCGGCTATGGCATCGTCTTCTTAGACCTACAACACGAAAACCTGATTAAATACGCCGTAGAAACCGCCAGAAACGCCCCAGGATACACACAGTATTGTCGCCACCAACAACGAATCGAAACCAGAGTCAGAGACTGGGTAAAATGCACAATCAGACACCAATGGTATACCCCCTACGCCAGCTATCCCAACCGCCCATTAGGAACATACATCAACACCTTTGCCCTAGCCATAGCAGATATAAGAGAAATAAAAAAACAACAAAACCAAAACAACCTACTTCCCTTTGAAAAACCAAAAAGCCAAAATCAGCAACGCAGCGAGCAAACGCAAAAGCGAATCAGGAGTATAGTACAAACATTAGAAATACAACAAAGAATACAGAAAAACAGAGATACAGAAATACAGAATACCTTGCCAGTACAAACAGAATTAAACACAGAAACAGAACTAATAGAACCAGGATTAAGTGAAATAGTAACCGAATTAGGATTAACCGAATCAGTAACCGAAAGAAGCAAACAAATAAGTGCAGAATACAAAATTCTGTACAACAAAACCCTGAGTCAAAACACATTATACAAACATAAGCACTTATGGCATCCCCAATGGTACATACCAGACCCTTGGACAGAGAACAGCCCCGCAGACAAAAGCGTCGAAACGAATAAAAACCAACAAAATAGAAATCAAATAAACAGCATTAAGGCATCAGATAAAATCCTGAATAGAAGCATAAATCTAGGAAACAGCCAAGAGATAAAAAATAGCGCAAACCCTTACAGTGAGGACAATTACACCCACTTTGACCCAGAAACACCAACGTGGAAAAAAGAACAAGCCCAAAACCCTTACCCAGAGAGCGATTACACACACTTCCCCTATATGAAGGTTTTATGCTTACCGCCAGCGGCGACAGACCTTGAGGGTCTGGAAGCCTTACAGGTAAATGAACAAAGCCAGGGAAATCAGGATTGTGATCTGGAAATCCAGAGGGGTGACAATGAATCAGAAATAACTCAGCTGTCAGAAAATCAGGAATTCATAATCTCTGCTAATAGTGTTGAAACTGATTTAAATCAAGCTAACAATCAATTAGAGCAAACATTTAAAATGATTGGCCTGCAATTAAATCAAGTTTCTTCTCATCAGGATTTATTATTGTCTTTGCTCGGCGGCGAGTCGCCAAAAAGCGATAATCAAAACTTATCAATGGCGGGGAATGACGGATTGGGTGTAGTTGAACCAAAGAAGCCGGGGGTAGAAGAAACGGCAGAAGATTCACTCTACAGCGCCAATAATGGGCAGGAAAGTGACTTGATTGGTGATTTGAGTGCTGATGATGACTCAAGGATTGAGGAACTCAAGCGGGTGACAAAACTGCGGCTAATGGCAGTAGTTCATGCCCAGAAAAAGGTGCGGGAATACGGAGTGATTTCCAGGCGGCTCATTTGTGGTCAAGAGCGCCTACACTTGGAGATGACCTTCCGAATGCAATTTTACCTTGATTCGGGTCATGAAGTGCTAGTAGCAGAAGCTACTGGATGGGCAGAGGAGAATCCTGGGTGTTTGCCGTTTAGTTGGGAATCTGTGGAAAGCGGAACGTGCTGACTTATGAGGGGAGTATACTATTTAAGCAGTTTTATATACTACAAGTAATAACTGGATGGAGTATTCCAAATCTCGTCAGATATAACCGTTTTGTAGAGCTAATGCATACTCAAACTACTACTTCACATCAGGGTGTGTTATGTCCAAGATAACTCAAGATAGGTTGCTATTATTTTGGCAGTGCTTGGCAGTTAGTTTTTTAACTCTCGCTAGTCTAGCTAAAACTGGTCAAGCCCAAGCTCAAATCACCTCAGATGGGACGCTGGGAACTCAAGTCAACAGATCCACTTCCTTGCCTTGTAATGGAGGTATTTGCACTATTACAGGTGGAACGACAGATATAACCGGAAGAAACTTGTTTCACAGCTTTCAGAATTTTTCTATACCAACAGGTGGTGAGGCGCACTTTGACAACTCTGGAAGCATCCAAAACATCATCAATCGAGTAACTGGCATTTCAAACTCTAATATTGATGGCACAATCAGTGCTAACGGTACAGCAAATGTATTTCTGATTAACCCCAATGGAATTATATTTGGTGCCAATGCACATTTAAATATTGGCGGTTCTTTTGTTGGCACAACTGCTAATGCTATGCAGTTTGGTAATACAGGTTCTTTTGGTGCAACTACTGGTAATAATGTTGCCTTACTGACAGTCAAACCTTCAGCTTTTCTGTTCAATCAAATTGCAAATCAGTCCATTACAAATAAAGCAACTTTACAAGTTCAAAATGGACAGAGTTTATTGTTAGTTGCCAAAAATGTAACTTTAGACGGCGGAAAATTGTTGGCTCCTGGTGGTCGAGTAGAGTTGGGAGGATTGGCACAACCAGGCATCATAAGACTCTATGTTGCTGACAACAATCTAGAAACCTATAACAATACGCCCCTACTGATTTTTCCCAAAGATGTAGCTTTAGGGGATGTATATCTGACCAATGGTGCTGAGGTGAATGTTCGTGCTGGGAGAAGTGGTAGTATTGTCGTCAATGCCGCCAACTTGAATATGTCAGCAAGAAGTAAACTTTGGGCAGGGATAGGCTCAGATGTGGGTTCTAGTGATTCTCAGGCTGGAGATATTGATATTAATGCCACTGAAGTAATCACTCTGGATAATGGGAGCTTTATTGCTAATACAGTCAAAGATAAAAATAATCAACAAAGAGAAAATAATCAAGCTGTACACAATGCGGGCAATATTAATATTAGAACTGAAACCCTAAAACTCACTAATGGTAGTGTCATTGATGCCGGTACTTATGGAATAGGTAATGCAGGTAATGTGAATATTAATGTCCCCAATACAGTTTACATGGATGGGGTAGATTTAAATTCAGAACCTAGTGGTATATACAGCCGAGTCTGGCTTCAAGGAGTAGGTCAAGGAGGCAATATTGATATTAAAACCGGGTCGCTTTTTATGACTAATGGGACTGCCATTAGTACCAGTATTTTTGGTAAGGGAAATGCTGGTAGTGTGACTATCAATGCCCTCGATACAGTTTCTTTAGATGGAGTCAAAAATAGCCGCTTCAGTGCTATAGCCAGTCGTGTGGCAGCAACAGCTATAGGCAATGGTGGCAACATTAAAATTAACACTGCGACGTTATCAGTAACAAATGGTGCTGAAGTCCTAGCTACAACTAGAGGAACAGGAAATGCTGGGAATATAGAGGTTAACGCGGCAAAGTTTGTTAATCTCTCTGGCGTTGCTCCACAAGGATTTTCTAGTGGACTATTCAGTGCTGCGGAAAACTCAAACAGTGGTCAAGCTAGTGATATTATAGTTAATACTAGTGCCTTACGTATAGCAGATGGAGCAGTTTTGAGTGCCAGAACTTTAAGTAGTTTTAGCGGCGGTAATATTATTGTTGACGCTAATACTGTTGATATTATTAGTGGTGGACAAATACTTACTACTTCCTTCAGCAGCGGCAGTGCCGGCAAAATTAACATTAATGCTAACAACCGTATAACTATCTCTGGTTCTGACTCCACATTTGATGCCAGGTTAGCCGAATTTGGCAGACCAACTGTTGATCCTGTTAGTTCAGTTAGTGGCATATTTGCCAATACTGAGAGGGAATCCAGGGGAAATGGCGGTAGCATTTTCATGCACCCCCCCCAGCTGATTATTAAAAATGGTGCTGGTGTTGCAGTCAACAGCCAAGGCACAGGGAACGGTGGTAACATCCAGATACAGGCAGGGTTAATCACCCTTGACAACAATGCCTTCATCTCTGCTGCTACAGCTAGTGGTGAAGGGGGCAATATTGAAATGCAAGCAGGAAGAACCCTCTCGGATAACTCTCTATTGTTAATGCGTCATAACAGCTATATTTCAGCTACCGCTAGTGGGACGGGAAATGGCGGCAACATAACTATCAACGCCCCGTTTATTGTCACTTTCCCACAAGAGGATAACAACATTATTACTAGAGCTATCCAAGGTCGGGGAGGAAATATTCACATTACTACACAAGGACTTTTTGGTTTTCAGAGTAGTGACCAGCTAACACCAAAAAGTGATATTAGCGCCAGTTCTGACTTTGGCATCAATGGCACTGTGGAAATTAATACGCCTGACACAGACCCCAGTCAAGGTTTAGCCCAGTTGCCAACGGAAGTCAGAGTACCTGAGATTGCTCAAGGTTGTACAGTTGGTGGGGGACAGGTAACAAATAGCTTTATTGTGACTGGAACTGGGGGACTACCACCAAATCCAGGTGAAGTTCTCAGTAGTAATCAGGTTCTGGATGATTTGGGTAGCCCGGCTACCGAGAAAACAGCTTCTAGTAGCACTGAAGCAACTCCCCTGATATCAGCTAATGCAATGATTACAGATACCAATGGTCAGATTTCGCTTGTAGCCTTGTTACCTGCTGGTTGTCATGGGCAATAATATAGCTTCTAAAAATAGGGTCGGTACTGCGTTGCGTGCGATCGCATTAGCTTTACTATCTTTAATAGCACAGCTGGCCTTTGGCTACTTAACTAATACAGCAATATCGCCTGGTTTGGCTCAAGTTCCGACTAATTCCGTAAATTCTACTCATCTGTGCGAGTTGGTACAAGCAGGTAGAGAAAGCTATGAATTAGGAAATTTTGCAAATGCGGCCATTGCTTGGAAACAGACAGAGCATAAATATCAAACTTTAGAAAATCAACTATGCCGAGCTATGACATTAAGCAATCTGGCATTAGCTTACCAGCAACAGGGACATTTGCTGGAGGCAATAAAAACCAATCAACAAAGCTTGCAGTTAATATTAAACGCACCAGATACAAACAACTCCTCAGAGCAGCTGCTAAACATTTCTGAAAACCTGCTCCAAACAACATCAAATTCTCACAACTCCGTAGAGCAATTAAGAATTTTAGCCCAAGCCTTGAATACCCAAGGGAAGTTAGATTTGCTGATAGGACAAAATGAGCAAGCTATAAAAACTTGGCAATTAGCAAATGCTGCTTATCAGCAAGTAAATGATCAAACTGGAATTCTCCGCAGCCAAATAAATCTTGCCCAAGCCATGCAAGCTCAAGGGCATTACCGTGATGCTAGTCAAATTTTACTCAAAACTTTGGGGATTAAATTTAACAACGAAACATCAAATCACAATAACCAAGAACAGCAAATTAACGAAGTTATTAAAAAACTGCCAGTTACACCAATAAATATTACCTTACTGCACACTCTTGGTAATGTCTATTTGTCATTAGGAGAGTATGTTAGTGCCAATGGCATTTTTACGGTAATGCAAGAAAGTTTAAATAGCAATAAAGAATTAGCTAATCATCTCAAATATAATCAATGGTTAGCTGATACTTGGCTCAGTTTAGGAAATGTCCAAAAAGCTTTAGCTCATCGAGCTAGGGAGTTAGATAATTTACCAAAAGCCCAGCAGCAAGCTAAAAAAGCTATTAATTATTACCAATTAGCGGAAAAAATAATAAGTAATAATTCAAAATTGACAGCAACTCAATCTTCAATTATAAATTATAATTTACAACTTGCACTTATTCACACACAGGTGCAACTAAATCGGTTAGATGTATTATTAGAAAATGAGTTATTAGATCAAAAAAATCCTCAAAAACTATCTAATTTTGTCTCTCAACTCCAGTTTCACATTAATTATTTGCCGAACAGTGTGGAAAGTATATATGCTCAAATAAATCTATCTAGTAATTTAATCAATCTTCTGAAAAAATCACGGGATCTGAAGATATCATTTGATAATATAGATGAAAAAATTATATTAATAGAACTAGATACAGCTATTAAAAAAAGTAGGAATTTAGGTAATAAACGTGCTGAATCCTATGCTGTTGGAACTATTGGACATCTTTATGAAATCACCCAACAATGGGAGCAAGCCTTTAAATATACTCAAGATGCTTTTTATTTAGCGCAAGAAATTAAAGCGCAGGATGTTTCTTATCAATGGGAATGGCAGATGGGGAGGATATTGAGTAAGCAGGGAAAAACTAAAGATGCCATATCTGCTTATAAATCAGCAGTCAGAAGCCTAGATTTAATTCGGGGTAACTTATTAGGATTAAATACAGAAGTCCAGTTTTCTTTTCGAGATAATATAGAACCAATTTATAGAGAATTAGTTAGTTTACTTTTGCCAGTTGATCAATCTCAAACAAATCCAGCACAAGTTCAAGAAGCAATTCAACAAATTGACAATCTCCAACTAGCAGAACTACAAAATTTTCTGCGGTGTGATTTATCTGAGTTGTTGCAAATCAATCCTAATCAAGTTATTAAGCAAAATGATAGCCCTGAAATTATCAATCAAACACTAGAAGAATTTGGTGAACATAAAGCAGCCATTATTTATCCAATCATACTAGAAGATAGGGTAGTAGTTATTTTCAAATTGCCTGGTGAAAAATTAGAATATCGTTTCACCCGAAAACCCGAAAGTGAAGTAAGAATTATTTTACAAAAATTACAAAATGAATTATTAAATCCCAGTCATACTACAGAAGTAAAAACCTTGTCAAAAGAAGTTTACCAATGGATAATTGCACCGATTAAAAAAGATTTACAGAATCACCAAAATTTAGAAACTTTAGTATTTGTTTTAGACAGGGAATTAAAAAATATTCCGATGGCAGTTTTATACGATGGTCAAGAATATTTAGTTCAGAGCAAGTATGCAATAGCAGTTGCTCCCAGTTTAGGGGTTATTGACTCCAAATATATAAAAAGAGAATCCAGAATATTGGCTGCTGCTATGACTGAAAAACGGACAGTTGGACAAGATACTTATGATCCCCTGCCAAATGCAATTAACGAAATTGAAGAGATTTATAATATAGGCAAGCAAATCTTTGTTAAAAAACTTGTGAATCCAGATTTTACTAAAGCGAATCTTCAAAAAGAAATTGATTCAGGTCAATTTTCTATTGTTCACATGGCAACTCATGGTAAGTTTAGTTCCTATTCTGAAGAGACATATATTCTAACTTATGAAAGTCATCTCACAGGTCAAGATTTAGATAATTTGGTGCGTCCTAGTAGTCGTAATTCCCAAAATTCATCTAGTAGAATTGATTTACTTACCCTGAGTGCTTGTGAAACCGCTAAAGGAGATAATCGAGCCGCTTTAGGTTTAGCAGGTATTAGCATCCGAGCCGGCGCACGTAGTACGCTATCAACTTTATGGGAAGCAGATGATGAGCCTACTGCCAAACTTATGGTGCAATTCTATAAGGAGCTATCTAATCCAAAAGTGACCAAAGCAGAAGCACTGCATCGCGCTCAGTTAGCTATTTTTGATGCAAGGTATAAAAGCCCAAAAATATGGGCTAACTATGTTTTAATTGGTAATTGGCTGTAATAATTTTAAGTAGTCGTGCAAAATAAATTTTATAGTTAGGAGAGGGAATAGGGAATAGGGAATAGGGAATAGGTAAGGAATACAGACATTTTTGTTTTCAATCAATATGTACAATTAATTTTGCTTGGGTACTTAAATGTTGAATAATGCTTATTAGAGGATGTCACCAGAAGTATCAGAATTGATCAAGTCCCCCCTCACCCCCCTTAAAAAGAGGGGATAAATTACTCAAAGTCCTCCTTTTTAAGGAGGATTTAGGAGGATCTACAAGTGTGATATCCCACACGAAAAATTTTATGTCTACGCTACGCAAGCTATCAGACATCATCTTATTTCACCTGCATAGATTCTGCTGAACCTCGCAACGGTTCTGGTGCTATTTGCTCTAATCCCACCGATTTCAATAGCGCAGTCCATTCATTATTCAATATAGAATTTGATGGGGAATTGAGACGGCGTTGAGCTACTTGATTGAGAAAATCATACCATAGTTCAGGTGTTATGAAGTTAGGTTCAGAACTGGGATTCAATGTTATTCGTTGTACCCATCCCTCTAGAACAATATCAGGTTTAGAACTTTGATTGACGATAAGATCAGATGTTGAATTTTGATTTGATTTACATTTAATTTCTAAGTACCAATGATAATATTGATCTGGTTTTAGAAAATACTTTGGTTCTGGTGGAGAAGGAATACTAATAATTCCTGGCTTCTGTGAAACTTTAAAGGAAATTCGGTAGATATTATTTTCATTTTCGTCATTGAGCGAAAATTCGGCTGAGGTGATTTCTTCAGAGGTATAGGGAATATAAAACCAAAAAATTGGATGTTCTGAAATGGTTTTACCCTGACTATTTTCAGGCATTAACGCCGTTATTGGTGGATTAGTTTGTTGGCAAGAACCAAGGGGATTGCGAGTTCCTCCTGGTACTCGTTTACCTGGAGGTAAGGGTGTTTCGGGTGCAGAGGGTGGAGTGTTGCTGATTTGAAAACTAGAATTTAGCGGCTTTGGTGTCGAGTATTCTATTGCTGTAAAGCTGGTAATTAATAAAGGAATAACGAGAGCAAATGATTTTTGGAGATGCATATTTAATTTGAGTCTTTAGAAGGTATCTGTGGTAATTTTTGAAGTTGTAACTGAATATGTACTATACTCAAAACGGTTACAAGTTTTACTTTTTTTGACGAAAAAATTAGGTTCTAAGCCTCTCCCTATTTACGGAGAGAGGTTTGAAAATAAGATTTTCGTAGGTTGGGTTGAACAAAGTGAAACCCAACAAACCCTTGTAAATTTTGGGTTTCGTTCCTCAACCCAACCTACATAATTTCATTGTTTTGAGCTTAACCTGCAAGTATTGGGTTCTAAGCCTCTCCCTGTTTACGGAGAGAGGTTTAAAAATAAGTCAAATTTTAAGCTTTTTGCAGTATACTAATAAAATACCCTCTGTTATAAATAAAGCGATTACTGACGAACCAAGTGGCATCCATATAGCTTGTGTTGTCATAATATGAAGACAAATTAGATATAGCCCAAATGTCATCCCCATACTAAGTATTAATGGGTGTCGTAGTGACCGATAACTGCAAACAATTACTCCTCCGATTAAAGAGCAAGTGTAAATACACAAATATTCTAACCATAGAGGCAAGATTGATAGTTGTGGTTGTTGATCCTGAACTACACTGAGAATCTGACTTACCATTTGAGCATGGATGAATAATCCGCGGATTGGGATGGGACTAAATGGAGTTTTATGATCATCTGGTATAGTGGGATCTGTAACGCCAATAAGAATGACTTTATTTTCAATATCACTGGGTTTTATTGACTCATCTAAAACTTCTGTAAGTGTGATTTTCTTGGGAATTTTAGAGCGAAAATTTGGGAGTATCTGATTGGATTTCCCATCTAATAATGAATAGCCCCTATTACGAGTATCTAATCGCTTAAAAATAATATTGCCAAATCCTAACTCATTCTGAGGTGTAATTGCTATATCTATATTATCTGCACTCAGATAATGAAATGCTAATAGGAAACTAAAAGCATAATATCTATTAGTAGATAAAAGTTGACGACGGACAGTTTTATCATGATCTATCTCTAAATCAGCAAAACCTGTTTGAATGCTGGGAACACCATCTGGAGGTTCAATAGCTGGTTGTTCACTATCTCCGATGGTGAATGTCGCAATGAGATTATCTTGCTGTTGAAAAAGGTCTAATAAATCTTGATTAGGTTTGATGCGATCGCGAAAAATATCTAAACCAATGGCTCTAGGATTATACTGTTCTAGTTTTTTAATTAATGTGACAATTATATCATTAGATAAAGAGTTGGATTTTTTATCTGTATATTTCTCCATGTCTTTGTTAGTGATTTCCACAATTAGGATGCGTCCATCTGGTGGTTGCTCTACTTGAGAATGACTGATTAAAAGATCATAAGCAGAAAGTTCTATAAGCTGGAGTATTTGTAGCGATCGCCCCCACATAATTAAACTAGTAACAACTAAACTGACACCAACTACCTTGACTATTTCTTTCCAGGGTCGAGGCTGAGGTTTCTTAAACCAATCCTGCCAATATTGAGGTTCATCAGCAAAATTTTGGTAGATTACTGGCATTGAACTAGCACTTGGAAAACTATTTTCCAAGCCTTGTAATTTTTTTCTGGCTTCTAACTCCGCTAAGTGCAATGGTTTATTTTCAATTGCAAAACACCTGAGTAAATCATTTAAAAATTGTTGTGCTACCTCATCCGCTACAATATCTCGCATCACAATGAGGTTAGAAATATTCAATTTTTCTAATTCATACGCTAATCCTAATCCATCACAAGAGTTAAATATAGCTAACTTCAACCCCTTAGAAATTACCTCCTGGAGTGCATATCTTAAATTTTGAATTTCTATGTATTCTTGATCATTAATATAAATTATGCCAATGTCTTGATCTGTTTCTGAATGACCAGCAAAAAAGATGATATCCCAAGCTTGATTCCAGAGATATTCATTTAGTTGTTTGAGCGCAGGTTTAAACAAACTCTTAATTTCAGCATCCGGTAAATTTTTGGATAACAGACGTAAATCTGTTTGAGTATCAATTCCCTCGGAGTTACCTAAAATCACTAAGATTTTAATTTTATTTCTGAGGATATTTGTAATTGGTTCATTATTTGTATTACTGAAGATAATTTCAGCTTGTCGATGATATTGATTAAGCCAGTACCAATAATGCCAAGGCAGTTTTTTAATTTGCATATTGCTGCTACAAATTATTATCCTAGCTTGGTCATTACAAGTAAGTTTCTCATTTAATTTGTCTTGGATAGGACGAAATGAATCTGATAGCAGCCAAGTATTCATCAACTTTGACAAATCTGATTCAGCTTGACGGCAATCTTTATACCACTCTTCCCGTTGTCTAGCATAAAACTTTTCTATCGTATTTCCCTTGGTATTAGTCTTGATTTTCATACGGGTAGTTGGCGGTGCTAAACTGCGAAGATTATATTGCCAATATTCGTATTTGATCAGTAAATCTGGACAGGGTGGTAATCGTCCTTCACTTCCTCCTAAATACTGTTTACCCTCTTGCCAAATTTGCAGACTTACCCAAATATCTTGCTGTAAATTATCACCAATCAGAGTTAAGACAACTAACTTTTCCATTTGTACTACAGGCACAGCACCAAATGCTAATTTACCTTAGATAATAAACTGTTTAGTGTAACTCATATCACCTAAGATTAACTTAATGCTGAAAGTTTCTCCTAGTTTAACGCTGAACTCAAATTGAATTGTCGGGTCATGTTCTTTTGGCTGGGCATACAAACCTATTGCTCCAGTTTGGTCTAACACCATTAGTTGTAACTCTGGAGGTAAACTCTTGTACCCTAAAGTGGGGCGAATTTCTACTAAAATATCTATTTCTTCTGGCTCAACTGCTGGCATCAAAGCCACAATTAGCGCCACCTGCGGATCTGAAACTTGGGAATTGAAGTCAATTAATTTGGCTCGCATAAATCCTCTAGCTGGTCTTTCAATTGGACTAACTTGCAACTGTCCAATGCTTCTCCAAGCTTCTACTAGATATGGTGATTCTATTCCTAACAATGACTCCACTTTTTGCCAACTAGGTGCAAATGTGTTGAAAATTCTTTGCAGCACATCTCCCACAGTTTCAGTCAAACTCACAGATTGGTTTGTAGATACAGGCACTTGGTTCAAATTTTCTAAAGGTATAACTGATGAATCTGGAAAAGTCAACATAGAGTAATTATATGTATCCAGATATTCCCAAAATTTTTCTAGAGATTGTAATTGATTTATGGGTATTTCCTCTGTCTCCACCTCCTCGACAAATCCTAACAAAGTTGCTTCTTTAAACGGTTCATTTATCTGCACAGCTATATAACCAATTCTATTTTCCCAGACATCTAAAGGAATACGCACAAATTCTTCATTTTCTAAAACAGGACGACACTCAATTTTGCCGATATTTTTAATTATTAAATCAGCCGTATCAGAGAGTAGTAACATGATTGGCTCTTGACTATCACTGGCAGCTAAATCTGTTTCAATTCCCATACATTCCAAATAGGAATTGACCGCATAAACAGCCAGGGTATTAAAATAAACTTGTTCCGCTTTTTGTAGATGAGATTGTCGTATACTCAACTTTTTCGCCTGTTGATAAGCTTCTAAAGTCAGAGGAACAGGAAAAGATACTGTTGCCATAATATAGCCCATAAATTCTTACCTATTTAATAAATGAATGTAGTCCATCAATTTTTACCCAAACTTTATTTAAATACCAAATTATTCTTGAATATATTCTTTGATAATTGATTTAAATTTGGTGAGTTTCCGTTGAAAAAAACTACTAAGTGTGGAGCAAGAAATACCAAATTCTGATGACATATCCTGCCAAGAAACTCTATCCAGATAGCGTAGAGCTATGGATTGGAAGTTAGCAGATGGATATCCTGTAATGTGGGTACTCTGAAAAAGTTTTTTTGGGTCTTCTATAAGACATTGCCTGAGCATTTCTGATAACAGCAGTGATTCATTTTCAGGGTACAGGATACTATTATCTACTAGATCAGTTTTATCTATACTATGGGATGTATCTAAATCAGATAGGCTATTTGTGGTAAAGCGTCTATCAATATCTGGTATCGACTTGCGAATGACATCTTGATATCGTATGGACTTGCGAATTACATCTCCAATACATCGCTTGTTAAATAAGAAGGTTGCCCATCCTAAAACTGAAGCACGTTCAGGGTCATACTCATCAATATTTTTGCAGATATGGAGCATTAAATTTGCTAGTGCTTCATTATAGACATCTTCATAACTTAAACTCGGTGGAATTCGTTCCTTGGATGGAGGGTAAAGCTTACCTGAACGCGAAATCAAACTCCATAATTTCTGCAAAGCCAACTGCCGTTTTCTGTTTCCAGGGGGGTGTTGTTGGGCTTCTAAAGCTAGTTGTCTCAGGCTTTCATCCAGTTCATCCATTACAAGCTCCCAATCGATACGCAGTCAAGGAAAATACAAGGTCAGTCATGTCATAGTTTTGCACCATCATCTTATTGCGAAAATCAAGGTCTATAAACCTGATTATTTCGTAGGTGGGCTATGTCCACCCTAACTTTATTGAGAAGGTGCAAGATGTCAGTCATCCTAGTCTACAGGCTGTACATGACTCTCTATTGACTACTCGTATTCACTTGCTGAGTTTTACGCAAAACTTAATATCTTTTTCGGTAGGTATTTTGCCCATTGTGTATGAAACAGCTAGTTGCCTGACGATATCCGTATAAAGGGGAGCAACAAAAGGCATCTCAGAAAAATTTTTTGAGATTGCGTAAAACTTGCAGATTGCTAACGAGTAATAAATAAAGGTGTGTAGCAATACTATTCGGATAAGAACTTGCAAATTGTCAGTTGGTTTGGGAAAAGGTTAAAGGGTAAAAATTTTTTATTCCCTTTTCCCCTTACCCATGAAGAGCAAAACCCGAGCGGTATTGAGGTGCGTAGATGGTAGAAATATCCATCTTGCTTTAGCTAATCACTCAAACATCATTATTAATTATTTCTCAAAAGAAAGCTATGGAATTCACTAATAATGTCAATATTACCGAATTAAACAATTATTTAGATGGTAGCTCTTTTCATCTCTTTAATACCATTCCTTATCCCCTCACTTCTCTACAGGGTTTAAATCAAACTAATTATTCACATTTAATTTACGGTGGCTTTGATTTTTTAAAAATAAATGAAAAAATAGAAGTTGAAGTTGTAGATTTTAATAGTATTTTACTTGATGAAAATAATATTTTTAATTTTCTGCAAGCAGATACAGAATCTCTTGTAAAACAATCTCATTTGTGGTCATCAAACACTAGTCAAGAAATAGATTTTTTTGGACTAACGGGTAATTCTGAAATACCTCTGGTTTACCCTTTTAATTTATTAAATAATAATCAAGCTTCTTTCATACAGAGCAGGTATGATGGTGCTGCTATTAATGTTGAGTTAAATTCCAATTTCCTTGCTGGTATTCTCCAACAAGACATCTACCCAACGCTACAGCAATTTGTCAAGTTGCCTAATTTCCAGGAACTCATGCACTCGATTTTTGGAGATAATCTTGATGCTGGGAAATTAACTCAAATTACTTCTCAGTGGTTGGTAGGTAACTTTAGTCTGTTACCACAGATTAAAGTTCAGGAAGAATCCGTATTTCCTGCATCTACATTAGGAGCTTTTGCTGGAACAACCGAAAAAATTTATCTTTCTGAAAAATTATTTAACAGTGGAAATACTGAAAAGATTGGCGATATAATCTTAGAAGAGGTTGGGCATTGGCTCGACAAACAATTGAATCAACAAGACACTCCTGGTGATGAAGGAAAACTATTTGCAGATATCGTTAGAGGTAAATATTTAAATGCACAGGAGATTGCAGAAATTAGTGCTGAAGATGATTCAACCAGGATTTTTATAGATGGTCAATATTTAACAGTTGAGCAAGCAACTCTACCGACAATTACCATTGCTGCTAGTGACGCAACTGCGGCAGAAACGATAACTGGACAAACCACAAACCCTGGTAAATTCACAATCAAACGCACAGGGGATCTTTCTTCAACTCTAGCAGTTAATTATACTGTTGGTGGGACTGCAACTAATGGTACAGATTACAATCAATTGACTGGTGTTGCCACTTTCTCTGCTGGTTTATCTACAACCACAATTGATTTGACTGTGATTAATGATGCTATTTTGGAAACGCAGGAAACAGTTGTAGTTACATTAAGCAGTAATTCCAATTACATTTTAGGAACAGCAACAACCGCTACAGCCAACATTGTTGATAATGATAAACCGACAATTACTATTAGTGCCAGTGATGCAGGTGCAGCAGAAACAGTAACAGGACAAACTGCAAATCCTGGTAGATTTACTTTAACTCGCACAGGAGATTTAAGTTCCTCTCCAACGATTAATTATACGGTTGCGGGTACAGCTACTAATGGGACTGATTTCAACACATTAACTAAGAGCGTTTCTTTTGCGGCTGGTTCTGCTACGGCAATCATTGATGTTAATGTCAAAGATGATGCGGTTTATGAAGGGAATGAAACTGTTATCGTCAATTTGGCTAGTAGTGCAAACTACATTTTAGGAACAGCAAAAACTGCGACTGTTAACTTAGTTGATAACGACAAACCAACAATTACCATTGCTGCTACAGAT
>NZ_CP178455.1:0-171375 GCF_047275885.1 Anabaena azotica SJ-1 | reverse complement strand
GGTGTGACTTGAATGAAAAAATGGGCTTTTAGCTCACGTTATACTTCACAAAGCAGATAACCATTTTATGCTTCACAAAAATAGTCAAAGTAGAAAATTCATTTTTCCATATAATACACGGTAAAAATTGTTAACCTAACGGTGTATTACATGGGAAGGGTTATGTTGAAACGGGATATTCAAGGGAAATTTACCCTCAAAAATGATGATTATCGTCAAGTCCGCTCTTTGAGACTAACTGATGACACCTGGAAAGCATTGGGCATAGCTGCTGAATGCTTAGGACTGACAAGAGCAGATTATTTAGAAGAAATGGCGAAAAGCAACAACCTACCAAGTAATACATGGGAAGAAGGAGACCCTTATCCATGTATTACACGGAAAGATAAGAATCAAGATCAACAACCTGACATCGCTGAAACGCATACACCAACACCGCCCAACATGACAGAACTTGAAGCTTTACGAGACCAAGTGTTACAGGAATTAAAATTAGGTAAACAATCCTCTGCGTACAAAACAACTCAAAAAGCTCTGAATCAATTCATCACTCTGTTGAACAAAAGACTGTAAATTTTGTACCTACTCCCCAACCTTATCTCGTTGTGGCTTGCGTTGTCCAACACTTCCACGCCCATTTTTCTTAGGAACTGCTTCAACGGTAGATGGCTCAGTTGTTAAAGACACCACCTCAGCCTCATAACTTTGCGTATCTTGTGGCATTTCCTCTGAAACTACGGCAGTATCCTTCTTAGAGCGCGTTTGTCTCTTTTTGGGCTGAGTTTGTACCTCTGCTACCTCAGTCATAGAAATTTGAGAATCCTGCGTTGTTTCTTGGGTGTTCTGTGTAGTTTCCGTTACTACCACAGGAGATTCCTTCTTTTTTCGAGTTTGCCTCTTCTTTGATTCCGGACTACCAGCCATTGTTTCTGGAGTAGGAGTATCAGCCTGTGCTGTCTGAGATTCAGAACGTTTTTTCCGAGTAGATTTAGTAGTAGCAGTAGAAACAGGTGCAACAGTAGACTTTACTCCCGGTGATAAATCCACAATCCCACCAGGAACAGAAGTCGAAGTCATCCCCATCTGTAGCAAATGCCATAAATGTTCGCGGCGACTTTCCATGTAACAAAGTTTTTGTTCCCCCTCCGTCGCCTCTATCGCCATGCGTTCACACTGAGCCAGCGAAAGAGTATGTTCATACAAACGCTCCAAAGTCAGCGTATCACAGCCATCATGCAACGCCGCCGCCACGGCCCGAATTAACCAATCCTTCAACACACCCACACAACCAATAGAACGCTCATAAAAATAAAACCAATGCTGCATCAAAGCCGGAATATCAACCTGAAGGGGAACTTGCCTCAACAGCGCCAGTAAAACTCCCTGAAAATCCTGTCGGTCTTGTTCATTTTGAAACAAATAACGGGGAAAATGAATATCCAACCCCCGGCGTGATGCCTGTCCACTTAAATTGCGAAAATTCAAAAGCTCATAAGTGCCAATGAGAATGTGCAGTACACCAGTCACATTTGTCATTGACTTAATCCAATCCAACTGGTCTAAAAGCTTACCACCACTAGCCCCACTACCAATCTTCATTAAATGCTGTGCCTCATCCAAAATCACAGCCTTAACACCGCGTTTGCTCATCGCTTCTTCCAAAGCTTGACGCAGTTCAGGATAATCATTGAACTGTGCCGTTTTACTGCGTCCACGCCCCTTCTTCTCCCAAGTCTGCTCGGCATCAATATCCACCATCATCCGCCGCTCATAAAAAGGTTCTCCCAACAACCTCAGTGCCGTGCGGTAATAATCAGCACGATTAAACACCCCACCATCAGGAGGTCGTGTTTCAATTGGCAATAGTGGCATTGGGGAAACATTGCCGTTGCGATAACCTCCTTCACGAACACCATGAGAACCATTCTGTTCAACAGTAGTCCCATTTAACCGTCTAGTAATTTGGCGAATCATCGTCGTTTTCCCCACACCAGAAGGTCCATACACCAGGACATGAGCAAACCCAGCCGGTTCACGAATTGCACCCATCAGCAGCATATCCACTTGTGCCAACTGGGGATGAGATATCGCATATTCCTTGAATTGCTTGAGTTGGGACTGTGCTGATTCAGGAAAGTTCTCCATTATCTGTATTCCTCAAAGATAGGCAGTTTTGTGACATCCAAAAGTTGAACGGTTTCCGTTTTATGAACTCTGGCCACATCTTCCTGGTTGGACTTATTGGCTTTTGACTTCGGTATAGTCTGTATAACTTGTACTTGGGAAACAGACGGGACATCATGGTGATGAGATGTTAAATTTTCCCGTACACTTTTGGCTTCTAAATCCCGTAATCGTTGCAGTAGTAACGTTTCATGCTCTTGCGCTCTGGCAATAAAATCTGCTAATCGTTTAGCTGAGATATTCGTACTCTGAGAATTCCCCTTGTCTTTTTTTCTGATTTCCTCTGCCGCTAACAACACTTCTTTCTCTGTGCGTCCGGCAAAGGTGCTGTAATACTGGGAGATACATTTTACCCAGCGTCCCTCTAGGTAGGCATAAGCTACACCCATATCGAAGGGGTCATATCGCACAGGAACTTTGGTTTTTTCGACAGATGGATTGCGGAAAGCATCATTCCAGTAATAAAGATAGTTGACTTTAATTCCTTGCCCTGGCTGAATTAAAGCTGTTCCTTTGGCTGTACTGGGGCGTGTGGACATGAGGAAGTCTTCGTTGTAGGCAATGTGTCGGTGTTCTCGTTCCCCCGCTATCAGCAATCCGTCGGTATACACTTGTAATGGTGTTGCCCCCAGGGAATCATGCTCGCTAGTGTCGTACACAGAGTATGCCCACTCGGTGAGGTAGGTATATAAATCTGCCAATGTCCACACGGCTTGTTGTTTGGGGTCAACAGATGGAGTAATTTGTCGTGGTTGTTTACTGGCTTGGGTGTTACCCAAGAGGTTATAAACAAACTCGGTATTTGTTGTGCCGAATAATCGTTCAATGACTGAACCAAAACGCGGTTTGCCACCAGGTCTGGTTTTTTTGATGCAGTGGTAGCGTGCTAGTAGGGTGTCAAAGTAGAGGCTATGAAATTCTTTGCCTCCATCTACGACTACGGCTTGGGGAAAACGACCAAAACGCTGGACGCAAGACCGTAGTGCCATCATGCAAGACCTGTAACTGGGTGGGTCAAAGGTGAGATAAAGGGCGAGGATACGTCGGGAATAGGCATCAATTAGTAATGTCAGCCAAGGTCTTCCTAAGTTCCGTCCTGTGGCGATTGAGCGTAGTTCGATGTCGAGTTGGGTGTGGTCAATGTGGACGATGGCAAAGGGTCGGTCTCCGTGTCGGGGTGTGGTTTTGGTTAGTTCTAAGATTTTTGGTTCTGTTGAGTATGCGGCTTTTGCTCCCTGACGTTTTTTGGTTTGTTCGTGGATTGGTCGCTGTTTGAGACGGTTATAAAAGGTGCGTGAACTCAGGGGTTGTATATTTAATTCGTTGCAAGCTCTGACATATAATCTATATACTGAAGCGGCTGGTGCTTGCCTTGGTGTCTCGAAGTGTTCGGTAATAAATTTATCAAGTAGTTCGCTGGATTGGTTTGGTGCTTTGGTTTGACGATTTCCTCTCCGGTTTGTACGTGGTAGTAAACCAACGTAACCGCAACCATACCTGGCTTCGGCTTCTCGAAACTGTTTTACCCATCGTTTCAAGGTACTTGGAGCTATGTCTTTGTAGATATCTGTGTGGCGCTGAATATATGCTTGTACTAGATGATATCGGCGATTTGCTTGGCTGAGGTCGCTGGGAGAGGCGGCATCCATAAGTGCTTGGACTGCATTATTGATGGATGCTTGTTTTTCTGAGTTTTGAATTTTGATGTTGCCGCTTTCCCATAGTTGCAGGAAATATGCTGTTGGTAGTTGGATGGGTTGTCCAATGTCGGGTAGGAGTGTGGTTGTGGTTTGACCAATATTTACTAATGTCCAGGGCTTATTGTCCCATAGCAGGACTGTGTTTGGTAGGAGTGCTGTGGGTGGGGGTATTGGTTGATGATGCTGTGTTGTTATGGCTAGATGTGTGTAGGCTTGATGGGTTTGTTGGTCTAGATATAGCTGTACTCGCCAGTGTTCTACTAGGGGTGTTGCATACAGGTCTACGTAGATTTGCTCTGTGGCTATCATGGCGTAGATGTCGTTGACTCTGATTCCGGGTATTGAGGCCAGTGTGGCGGTGATGGTGATTCCGGGTTTGGCTTGGACTACGGTGAGTATTTGTTCTGTGATGGTGTGGGGGATGTTGGTGTTGAATCTTAGGTAGTCTTCTAGGAAGATGAGGTTTTGGGTGAAGATGGGATGCAGTTCGCTATCGGTGCGGATGTGGTATTTGAGTCCATAGGAAGAAGCATGGGCTGTTCCCGGTGGACTGTGCCATTTCCCGTCGGCAGTTTTTTGGTAGCGTCCGGGGTATTTTTCGGCTAGTCGTTTGAGTTCGGTTTCGGTTTTCCATTCTTCCCAGGCTGCACCATCAGTTTTGAGTACGAAGAAGTCTGGGGTATGGTAATGACCTATTTTGCGTCCTGTTTTGTTGTGGTACTGGATTTTGAAGGGGGGTGGCTGGTCGTAGTATTCCAATACGTCTGGGTCGTGTTCCATTTGGTAGATTGCCCACAGTTCTACGGTGTGGCTTTCAAATTGGATGGTTTGACCCATTTTCCGGCTGGGGTAAACTCCACTGACGTTTTTGGCGCGTCCTTGTACACGGCGTGAGGGTGGGGCTGACCTGATTGTGGCAATTAGGTCTTTGGTTTGTGCCGTTAGTTGCTGTTGGGAACACCATTGGTCAAATTCAGAGGAGTTCATGGAACTAGAAGATGATAGGTGTGTGTTTGGGCTTCTTTTTTCTTGACTCTCCCTAAAACCCTATATCTAAAGGCAGTTTTGGGGTTTGACTACGCAAGTCTATATTACTGATTACGGGGAGAGTGAAGCATATCTTGGTTTTTTTGAATCATATTTTGGGATAAAAGTTGAAATTTGTACTGCTAAAAGCCGTTTGTTTGCTTGAGGTTTTGTCCTCTAAGATTTTTTCAACTCATGTTCATATTATGGTGCAGAAAATCAACTCTGGCTCATTATTTGATGCAAAGTTTTATTTCGCTTGTTCCCGTCAAGCTTATTTTGCCGTTACTTATGGCTCGTTTTATGGTTCACAATTTAGCTCAAGTTATGGTTCAAGTCATAATCGGCAATCTTAACATTTTGAGGATACTGAATAGACTGCTTGCCATGCCTAGATTTAAACTTGGGGTATTTAGTTCTTTTTTCAAAGAAATTGTTAAATGCAACTCCCAGATTCAAACACACTTGTTGCAAGCATTGAGAATAAGTTAGTGATAACCACTCATGCTCTTTTTTTAATTGAGGAATTATCTTTTTGACTTCGTATCCAGACAGCCCTTTACCTGTCTCTTTATATGTTTCGTTCATCAAATTCAAAAAATAATTCCATAGCCAGCGACAATTGCCAAAAGCTTGTGCTAATGACTGCTGTTGCTGGGCATCTGGATATAATCTGACTTTGACAACTCTTAACATATTAGAGTGAAAGTTATTTACTATAAAACATGATAGTACAAGATTTGTGAATTGCCTCCATATTTTTCTCCCTCTCTTCGAGACGCTGCGCGAACGTGATCGCATTGGTCGAAAAACTGTCGTTAATTCACGCGCCATTCATCCCACGCCGCCCTTCGGGTCAGTCGTGGGGCTTCTGTCGGTTAAGCTAAATTCGCATAACCACACCTTAACGGACGGACACCACTACCATTACAAAAATTAAATTTACTTAATATTTCGTTACGATAAGAGCATTGAGAGAAACAACAAACTTCTCAATGCCCATGTCACAGGTGAATGCCATGAATAGCACAATTCGGGTTGGCAACCTTTTTGGAATACCTTTTTATATACATCCGTCCTGGTTTTTAGTTCTAGGTTTGGTAACTTGGAGCTATAGCAGTGGACTAGCGGCACAATTTCCCCAATTAGGTGGGGAATTACCCTTACTGCTAGGATTAATGACAGCACTGTTGTTATTTGGCTCAGTTGTCGCCCATGAATTAGGACACAGCTTTGTCGCTATTCGCCAAGGAATTGATGTCAAATCAATTACACTATTTATATTTGGTGGACTGGCAAGCTTAGAAAAAGAATCACCAACTCCAGGGGCAGCTTTTTGGGTAGCTATTGCCGGACCAATAGTTAGTTTGATGCTATTCGCTACAGCGACAACAGTTGGTTTTGCGACTGCTGCATCTGGACCATTGGCTGCTATCCTGGGTCTACTGGCTTCTGTTAATTTGACATTAGCTCTGTTTAACCTCATTCCTGGCTTACCTTTGGACGGAGGAAATATACTTAAAGCAATAGTTTGGAAAATTACTGGTAAATCCTATAAAGGAGTGGTTGTTGCCAGCCGAATTGGACAAATCTTTGGTTGGTTAGCGAACTGCTTGCAGCAGCGCTTCGCTATCGCTTCTGGTTTAATTCCTCTACTATTGTTGGGTAGCTTTGCTAACTTCTGGAACTTGTTAATTGGCTTCTTTCTGCTGCAAAATGCTGGAAATGCTGCCCAATTTGCTAGAGTGCAAGAAAAACTCACAGGTTTAACAGCAGCGGATGCTGTAAATAACGATAGCCCAATTGTCAAAGCGAATTTGAGTTTAAGAGAGTTTGCAGATCAACAACTCTTAAATGCTCAAGAATACCGTCGTTTCTTGGTGACAGATGAGCAAGGACAATTGTTAGGAGCGATATCAGTTGATGACTTGCGAACTATCCCAAATACATTGTGGGCAGAAACTCAGGTTTTCAAAGTCATGAAACCAATCGAGCCAGGGGAAACGCATCTAATTTATTTTGACAAAATGTAACTTATATGAGTACAAAAAAAGGATGGTATTATTAACTTAATATCAAGCTAATAAACACATATAAAGAAAATTTGATGGTAAATTCGGTTCTAGAAGAATCAATAAAATGGGGTGAAGTGGTATTCTCTTTTTAATTCAAAGAGAAAAAACCCGAAAATGAAGCTACCACCAAAAATCACAATAGTAGATCACTTTAAAGATTTAGAAGATAAGAGAGTAGAACGGACAAAAAGGCATAAATTAATTGATATAGTCACCATTGCGATTTGTGCAGTAATATGTGGAGCAGATAGTTGGGTATTGATGGAGACTTATGGAAAAAAGAAAGAAAAATGGCTAAAACAATTTTTAGAACTATCAAACGGGATTCCTTCCCATGATACATTCGCCAGAGTATTTGCGAGAATAGATCCACAACAATTACAGAATAGTTTTTTGAGTTGGATAAAATCAATAAATAAAATTACAGAAGGAGAAGTAATAGCAATAGATGGTAAAACGTTAAGGCATTCATATGATAAAGGAAAAGAGAAAGGTGCTATCCATATGATAAGTGCATGGGCAACTAATAATCGCCTAGTATTAGGACAATGTAAGGTAGATGAAAAGTCAAATGAAATAACAGCAATACCAGAATTAATCAAAGTATTAGATATAGCTGGATGTATAGTAACGATTGATGCAATGGGGTGTCAAAAACAGATAGTAAAATCAATTGTAGAGAAGTCAGGTGAATATATTATTGCACTAAAAAAGAACCAAGGTAATTTATATAAAAATGTAGAAGAACTTTTCAAAGAGGCTATAGCTAAAGGGTTTGAAGGATTTAAATATAGTGAATTTCATACAAAAGAAGACGAACATGGAAGAGAAGAGATTCGTCATTATCTGATGTTATCAGATATACAAAAAAGAATAGATCCAGGCAAAAAATGGACAAATCTTGAAAGTGTAGGAATGGTAGAATATATACGAAAAGTCAATGGAAAAACAAAAGTTGAAACACGTTATTATATTAGTAGTTTGACGAATAATGCGAAATTATTAGGAGAATCAGTGAGGAGTCATTGGGGTATAGAAAACTCATTGCATTGGGTCTTGGATGTAGCGTTGAGAGAAGATGATTGTAGAATCAGAAAGGATAATGCACCACAAAATTTTGCCGTTCTACGTCATATAGCAGTAAATGCAGTAAGAAAAGAAAAAAGCCAAAAACTAGGAATTAAAAATAAGCAGGTTTGTGCAGGATGGGATGATGAATATTTAGAGAAGATTTTAGAATGTATCTGATAAAAATCAGAATATTTAGATAAACATAAATAATTTATTCTCACCAGATTCTCAAAAGAATCTAGATTTGTGATGTCAAAAATCTAGATATTCAGAGAATTAATATATAGAAATGAACAAAATTAACTCATTATTGAAAACCACTAATTACTCTAAATTTATTAAATTTTTAGGATATTAATAAAGGACTTAATAAGCATTTCAATTCCATTATTATGTTTTTCTCTGTCTAGATACACTAATATGACATTTTGTCAACATAATTTAGATGCGTTTCCCCTGCCAATCGAGCAATCTACCACTGTACAATCAGATCAACCATTGCTAGAAGTAGTACGGTTACTCGAAACACAAAAATTATCAGCACTGACTGTAATTCGTGACAATGGGTTGTTAGTCGGAATTTTAGAAAAAGCTGCAATTATCAACTTACTTCAGAAGAAAGTACAAACAAAATTTGCATAATCTCTTCAATTCTCCAAATAAAAACTCAAAATTGCCTTGAAAATAAAGCATTTTTGAGTTTTGATGTTTGTCGGCAAGTCTTCAAAATACAGAATATCCTGTTACAAGTTATAGCAAAATTATTGCTATAAACTACAGCCCTTCCGGTGTGATGAGGTACACTTTATTTTAATGCAAAAGGTAGAATTAAAAGAAACAAGAAGATTAGACTGTAGCTCATAACAAAGGAATTCGGTGTAACTATTTTTTAACAGGTAGAGGTTTACAGCCGACACCACCAAACGTAGCAATTGTTGGAGTAGAAAACCGACTATTCATTAAACTGAAAATTTCTTGGTTGGACAGTTGAGTTTTGTTAACTTCGATGGTTGGTTTCTTTCCTATCTTATTTACGGGAATCATAGTGTCTGCCCAATAAAATCGCTGCTCAGAAGGTTGAGAATATTCAGGATAACAACCTTTAGAACTAATTGCAATTTTATGTCGTACAGCAGACAGTGCGCGTAGAGGAATACCTGTCTGAACCAATTTAACTCCTTCCACTGGACCCCACAAACGTAGCTTTTGATTAATACAGCGTTTACCGTCTTTAACCGGGGCAAGGATATTACCACAAACCTTTACCGCAACATCATACATTGGTGGATAATTAGGTACAGAGGGAGTCTGTGCTTTGGCTATATTGCTTTCACTTTTGCTATTTGTATCTACAGTATCAGGAGTACAAGCTGCTAGGATTATTCCTATTACTAATAGCCAAGTTGCACGAAGTTTATAGCTCATCTTTTATTTCACTCCTGTTTCACAATTAAACAACTAACAATTATTTTTTTGATTGAGAGACAAACTTACGTTGATTGGCTGGTTGTATCCAAAGAGTACAAAAACCTGATACAGCTTTTCTGTTACTTTGTCCTATTTCTAATGTCACTCCCAAACGTTTTACTTCTCTAGTACAGGCAAGTTGACCGGTACTATCTCTGCTCAATAAATCTCGATTCCATTCCATAAAATTGCGAGCAAATTTACCTTCATTCGTAGTTGCCCATGCCAAAGCATTAGCTTCTTGTTGAGTCAGTTGACGTAGACCAGTTGGGTCTAAATTGCTAGATTGATACCCAAGCATTGCACCTATACCCAAGAGTCCACCCACACCAGATGCAATTAATAACAAAACGCCAGCTGCAATTAATGATGGAACTGAATGAATGGCACGCTCAAATTCTGTACGCTTGATTAATGCTGTGACTGCGTGAGCGATCGCCTTCTGTTGACCCTTGACTGCTGCTTTTTCATAGCTTTGAAGATGGTCATACAGTTGGGTTTGCCATTGGTCAAACATGGCCTCCATTTCTTGAGGACTGTCTTCTAACAGCACTTGTAACCTACCAGTAGCAATCATCATTAAAAATGCTGGGTCATCAGGATCTAGTCCAGTTTGAACAACTATTTCCCAAACCCTAGCTTTGAAATTATCATCTTTACCGCGAATGGCTAAATCTAATAAAGTAGGGTAAGGAATGCGACTTAAACCTTTACCTCTAGCTGCTACTGAATCCAAAAAATCATCATCTAAATCGAGTTCTTCAGTGTGATAATGAGTCATAATCTTTTGGCTTTACTTTACTTCTTGGTAGCAACTTTCCCATTACTATTAGCAGTATCAACTTTTTCAGATGGGGGAGTAATTGAAGCTGCTGGTGGATTCCAAATTTTAGCTTTCTCAATTTCTTCAAAAGCTTGTTTGAGAAACCTATGCAATCTCTGTTTACCTAATATTCCTAATTCACCATAATTTTTAGCTTCGGAAAAGTTTATCCGTTTGGCATCAAGGATATTCCGTTCTCGGTAGCTAAACTTAGGAAAATCAATTACTGGAACTTTGTAAGTCTTGATTAAATCGTTTAACTCCTGATTTTCATCTATGTGTTTCCAGTCATCACATAAACCAAAATTACGGACAAAGATATGTTTAATTTTCTTTTCAAATCTTTCTAAAGACTGCATAAATAACTGTAAACTGTCATATCCTCCACTACAAACAAACCATTTATGTATCTTGACCTTGTTTTTACCACTAATTTCTAAAATTTGATTACGCTCAATCCAATCGGTTACTGCTGGGTATACTTGAGCAGGTAAATTAACAATCACAGAATTTTCCAGTGCTAAATCAAAGATTTCATCAGCTTCATAAGCTTTGCGTTCTGATTCACTAAACACTGCTATTTTATGATTGTCAGGGTAAAATGCACCGACATCTGGATTACTTTGATCAGCTTCCACCAATTCATAAAGTAGTTTATTGTCAATGCAATATTGCAGCATTACTCTGGCAAATAAAGACTTACCAACACCACCCTTTTCACCGTCAATAAAGTGAATTGCAGCCATTTTATTTGCTCCTTTGTTATTTAACTAATTTTGGATTAATGGATAATTAAATATCTGCGAACATATCGTTATCGTCATCATGGAAAGACCCTTTTCCGGGAATGAAAGAGTCCGAATCAATTCTTTGTGATTCACTACCACTATTACTGTTGGTGCTATCTTGATTTTTATTAATGGTATGTTCATCACTTGAATTACCAACATCCAAAGCAAACATAGCAGCAAGAGTTTGAGGATTAGTCATTGTACTTAGAGGTACAGGCAAAACATCACTTGATTTGTGTGGTAATCCTAATTCGATTCGTAAATAAGCTAAGTGTTGCTCTAGAGCATGACAACACATCAAACTTATACGACGCACTTCTTGATCACTAATACCTACATCTGTTTGTGCTTTGTATGCTAATGGCAACCAGCACATTCTTAATGCCTGCAATATCATTTCTTTCGCAGTTTGTGGTTTATTTTCCTGTTGAAGATATGCAATTAGTTTCCCATCTACAGTGTTTGCAAGAGGACGATAGCGAAAACTAAAATCTTCCTTCTGTCTATTGCCTTGTTTATTAGTGTCTTGATTTTTACGGAACTTGTGATTAGTCATACCTGTACCTCCTTGCCCATTTGCGCTCTAAATCGCATAAATAAACCAAAAGCATCAATTAACCTAAAGGACAAAGTTTCCTGCTCTCGAAATGTATGGTAATAATAATTACTGACATTCTTAAATGCTTCCTGTACCTGCTGTTGTAAATCTGTACCCCAGTAAGTGGAAATCTCTTCAAAACATTCCTGTAATTCTTGCTCTAAGTACAACGCTGCACCACCACTTAAAATCACTTCATTCACCGCAGGTAAAGTAGATTCCAGCCAGTCATAAAGCCTAGACCAATACTCAGCTTTAGCAGTAGCAATGGCATTAACAATCATCTGCAACTCATAATCAATGTTTTTTGGGTCTTTGCTTTTTACCAAAGCGCGAATTGCTTGGTTATCTGGTGTGATATCTGCACCGGCTGCATAGATAGCAGCAGTTAAAGTAGTGGCATCTTGTCCAGAGGTGCGTTCAATTACTCGTTTTACCATTTGGTGAAAGCCCAGCCCATTCGTATAACCTGCCGTCATCTTGCCCCGTTCAAATAAGAGAAGGCTGCTATTGCGATGTCCAAACATCAGCACCGCAATGGTTTGAGCGTTGAACCATGCTTTACCGTTCTGGCGTTGGCGAATCATGGCCAATCCTGCACCTTCAGGTAGACACTCGAATCGTTCCAACTTCACCCGCAACCTTTGACCACGAAATTTAAAATTCTTGAGTGCAAGCCGCAATTGTTCTTCAAAGGCTTGGCGATTTTGATATTCACCATAGGGTAGTAGTGAGATCAGTGATAGGGAAAACCTGTTGGGTAGTTTATTGTGTTGAGCGATCGCACCAATTACAGCTAGGGCTTTATCAATGGAAGTTTCGTACTTGAGTTTATCTAATCTGGCGGATGCTGAAAACTGACGTGCTAAAAATCCCACTACTGTACATTGTGTATCACCATCTGCTGTACAAGATACCCAGGCTTCATCTACTGGATGAGAAGATTCTAGACCCTTGCGACTTGACATATAAGCGTCAATCGAACTTTGCGGCAACCTTAGCATTTCTGGTTCCATTGTCATCAAACATGGTTTGCCTTCAGTTGCTAGTTCATAAACAATCTTGGTCAAGGAAGCACCAGGGTCAAAACTGACGATCAAGTTTGACATTGATTCTGGTTTGCCTAACAACTTCTTTTTAAGTTAAGTGCAAATAAAAATTATGCCTATCTATCTACTGACTATTTTTTTGCCAACATTTTTATCCAGTTGGCTATTTTTTTCACAAGAGTTGATCAAGTCGTTCTTGCTAATTTAGTTCAATGCTAAAATATGGCACTCAAACGCCACTTGAATGCCACTCGAACGCCACTCGAACGCCACTCGAACGCCACTTGAACTCCACTTAAACTCCACTTAAACGCCACTTAAACGCCACTGTATGATATTTGTATACTTAAAAACTGTCAATAAAAAGGCTTATTGATAATAATTTTGGCACTCAAACGCCACCTGAACGCCACTCAAACGCCACTCAGGAATTTAATTCGAGTAGCCCAAAAAAACGTTTGGCGCGTAGCAAGCTATGTCGCAATGTGCATCTCTATGACAAAAAATTTTATAATTTTCAGGGAAACAGCGACAAACTTGCCCTCCTTTCACGGTTCCCCTACCTCAGTAGGTTAACCACCGTGACGGAGGGGGAGACAATGCGAAAAAAATCAAACTCAACGAAAACTGAATTCAGTTTAAACATCAGTTGTAAAAAACAAGAAAAAAATATCCACTTGGCTAATGACTGATTAGCTTAAATATTTCAAACTAGAAATACAACATAAGGTCACTAAGAAATTCAGCATTTCAGCCATGCCTCCAAAAGAGCGCACAATCCGGTTTCATATCTGCCTCACACCAGAAGAAAAAGAACAGGTGCGACGAATGGCAGAGGAAAACAGCTTGACAATGGCAGAGTTATTCCGTGCCAAGACTATCAAACATAGATTACCCAGGCGTGTCACTAAAGTGGCGGGTGAAACTTATTGGGAGTTGGGAAAAATCGGTAACAACCTTAACCAAATCGCTAAAGCTATTAACACATCGGTACTTATGGGTGAGCCAGTGGTTGTAGATCGAGCATTACTAGAAGAGGTGAGAAATTTGGTAAGACAAGTGCGGCGAGAAATCACGGAGGTTGATTTAATTACTGATATACAGGATGAAGCGTAAATTCAGCACCACTGAAGGACTTCCAAATCAAAAATATCCCATTGTTTTGATAATAAGGAAGCAGGTTTAGAAGCAGTTGTGTTGATTACAGAATCTGTCTATTTTATTTTCTGGAGTTCCCAACACTACACGACTGAGTATAAAGAAAGACTGCTAGGAAATTAATATGATTGGCAAACACATCAAAGGTAAAAGTTTCCGGGGACTACTAAACTACCTTTTTAGCAAAGAAGGAGCAAGACAAATCGGTGGGAATATGGAAGGAACAAACCCACGAGAATTAGCAGCTGAATTTGGTATATCTCGAAGATTAAACCCGAAGGTGAGCAGGGCTGTTTATCACGCTTCTCTCAGTTTGCCTCACAACGAAAGTTTAGATGATGACACTTGGGATGAAATCGCCCAAAAATATCTACAAGAAATGGGCTTCACTATGAATCAATATATTGTAGTGCGACACACTGACCGCACTCATGATCATGCACATATTGCAGCCAGTCGGATTCAATTAGATGGAACTACAGTCTCTGATAGGTGGGACAACCCCAGAAGTGAAATTATCATCCGTAGATTAGAAAAAGAATACAATCTACAGTCAGTACAATCTAGCTGGGAAAAAGATAAACACAGTCCTACTACTGGTGAACGCAGACAGCTTGCCAGAACTGGGGAAGAAAGCGTTAGAGTCAAACTTCAGCGATCGCTCGATAAAGCAACCCATGACCGCCCAACTATGCCAGAGTTGATAGAAAGAGCGCAAAAAGAAGGTATTAATGTCTGTGTTAGTTATACTCGCACAGGCAAAGTCAAAGGCATTAGTTATCAACTTAATGGAGTAGCTTTCAGTGGTACACACCTTGGTAAAGCATATACTTATCCTGGTTTACAAAAGCATCGCGGTGTTAGCTATATTCCTAAACAGGATGATAAACGTATTCAAGAACTAATGAAGCAAAATGTTGAAAACACTACATCCAATCAAGATAAACACGATAATAAGCAAACCCAAAAACTAACGAAGCAAACTACTATCAATGCTGCATTCAGCAAAACTCAACAAGATGAACAAAGTATTCCAATTGATAAAAAGGTAACAAATGACACAGCATTAATTTCTTTACAAGAAGATAAAAATCGTATTCAAATTGGGCAAATTACTGAAACTCCAATATCAGTTGTTTCTCTAAAACACAATAAAAACCGTATTCAAAACCAGCTGACTGCTGACCGTTCAACATCAGCAGTAGAAACAGAACAGGATATTGAGCTTATCCAAAAACTTCTAGAGCAACCTGTAAAAAATATTGCACCAACAGCAAAAGCAACAGAGGATGATCAGGATATCGAAAATATAACAGAGCGAACTGCTGAAAATGTCACCCCATCTGCAACACAAACAAATTGCTTACCTACACCAAAACCCGCAAACTGGAAACAAATACGCCAAAACTTAAACCAACAGTACAATTTACCCGTTTCTCTGCTCAATGAACTGTATCAAAAGGGTTGGCTGTATCCCAGTCAAACTGGTCAACCAGTTTTTGTAGAACGCACGCTTGATGATGTTCCAACTCTTGCCAAACAGTTAGAACCAACTGGTGATTTTACTGCTATTCCTCTCAACTCTGAAACAACGAAAAATGGTAGTTTTTGGATTGCTACGGATACCACAGTCACAAGAGCAGTGTTACTCAGTGACCCTATCGAAGTTCTTTCTGTTATTGCTTTAGAATCAACTGTTGACAAGAGAAAACGACAACCAACATTGTATTGGAGTGTAGGCGATGGCGAAACGCCCGCCGGAGGTGATCGCTCTCAAATACCTTTAGAATTTTTGGACTCGCTTGATACAGTGGTCATCGCTTTTAAAGAGCATGAACAAGTTGAAGACTTGATATCTGACATATTGGCTGAACTCCCCCAAGCCAAAAGAGTATCTCCTGGTCAAGCTGGTTGGAATCAGCTGTTATATGACAGGAAACAACCAGTCAAAAAGCACCAATTTACAGAAACTCTAGATTGGGAACTTTAGTGCGATTCGTTGTGAGTGAATCACGGTAATCAGTCCGTAAATAACCTCACCAACCCAATCTAGTAATAGAGAAAGGTTGAACTCTCGGTCTGATATGGGTGCAAGTCCCATCTACCAGACTCAGGTATGACTCCCTATCTGTCCACACTGACTAGACTCGGTTTCTAGAGGGTGAAGCTGGAAACAGGGCGCAATCAGACATCTGTTGTGGGGTGACACTGGCGCTAATGGGGAGTTCCTATGGTGAAACAGAGCCTAAAAAAGCAACCTACCCAAAAGCAGGACACAACATACAAGACCTGACTTTATTGGAGCCAAATCCCGCCGCATTTTTAGAGTGATAGCGGCAAGAGTCTAGGGATTCCAATGGTTGAATTGGCTACACCTAACGGAACGAATAATCTTACCGAGGGAACGAATAAAAACGTCTTGAAGGTCTAGGGAAGGTCGAAACCCAAGTAGGCTGGACGAGCAGCGGAACCCCTTCAAGACGGGTAGGACAGACCGTAATTGGTCTGAGGTGTTCAGAGTACACATAACTGGAGCAGAGAATGATTAGACACAGTAGCAATGCTAGTGAATCTTGGAAGAAGTTACCTTGGAAGAAATTCCGCCGTAACTTATTCCGCCTACAAAAGCGCGTGTACAAAGCCATTCAAGTTGGAGACAAGCGAAAAGCAAAGTCCCTTCAAAGGCTGATACTGAAATCCACCGCAGCGAGATTACTGGCAATTCGTCAAGTAACACAGCTAAATGCTGGGAAAAAGACAGCAGGAGTTGATGGCAAAGCATCGCTCACTTTCGAGCAAAGGTTTGAACTGAGTGAGGAACTCAAAACCAACAGCAATAATTGGCATCATCAACAATTACGGGAGATTCCCATCCCCAAAAAGGACGGGAAAACCCGTATCCTCAAAGTCCCTACCATTGCAGATAGGGCTTGGCAATGCCTAGCCAAATACGCATTAGAACCAGCACATGAAGCAACATTCCACTCTAGGAATTATGGGTTTAGACCAGGACGTTCAGCGCACGACGCTCAAAAACTCCTGTTCATAAACCTGAACTCCCATGCTAAAGGAATAAATAAACGAGTCATCGAACTCGATATCGAGAAATGCTTTGATTGGGCATCTTGATACTCCTATCAAAAACGTAAGTTGTAGATTTGTCCAGCCTTTAGCTGTTGGAGTTGTTGCAACGTCTCAGGCAAGTCTGGGAACAGATAAAGCCCTGTTGTTTCATCTCTGCTAATAGCGATCGCTCCCTTACGAATACGATCATAAATCCAGTGTGGTGGAACTGCCAAAACTGTGGCAACTTGGGGAATCGTCAGATAGCCAGAAATTTGACGAGGATGAGACTGGCTATGATTTTGAAAAATGCGATGTTTGAGCCGGATAGTTTTGACTGTACTGGGTAAGAGAGTTTTGCGTAGCGGTGAACGATAACCTTGGACTGTCAATTGTTGAGCAATGATTTGGTCGTCGAAACCTTCTTGGCTAAGGGAAATAATTTGAGTTTCCAGTTCATGAGCATTTGTGAGTTCAGCAAGCGAACCAACTGGAATCGGAAGATCAATAGTAGTAGTGTCACCACCTTTCCAAACAATACGAGTACGAACTTGGTCGCGGACAACACGATGAATAACAACTTTATCAATGAGGCAACGGAGCAGAGATTTCTTTTGAACTTGGGTCAAAACACCACTGTGCCATAGTTGAGGGAGTGTTTGCCCAATGGCAGTAAAGGTAGCTTTGAGTTCTTTTGGTAGTAAGGTGACTTTGGGAGTATGTTGGTGTTGAGCATCAGCAATCTCTGCTAGTTTCAATTCACGTAAAGAGTTTTCCCAACGTTGTTCCAGTTCTGCTGCCACCAATCGGTTATCTGGATCAACCCGATTAAATTGGCGTTCAGCTAGTGCTACTTGATAGCGCAAGCGTTCAATTTGTTGGCAATGCGCTCGTTTTACTGAATCTTCAGTTTGTTGTTGAGCTTTGACAGCCTGTTGGTAAGCATCTAGCTCCACTGGCGACAGAGCTTCAAAAAATGCATTGACGACATACTCATCAATTGTATCAGCTGGAATATACTGGCAAACAGGCACGCCATACTGTTGACGAAGGAAGTTACAGATATAGCGAGTGGACATTTTGTACTGTACAACCATCTTGTGACCACATTCACCGCAATAAACTAGCCCATGCAGTAATGCTGCACCAGGGCGAGGAATACCACGGGTTTTATTACGGTCATACTCAGCATAATTGTTCATTAGCTGGGATTGATTTTGCTCGTAAGTCTGCCAACTGATGTAAGCCGGATACACATCGTTGACTCGAATTTTCCATTCCTCCATCGGTAGATGCTTTTGCTGAGAGAGATTTGAACCAGAGCCACTTTTGAGTGTGCGTGTACGTCCATACACAAATGCACCAGCATAGGCAGGGTTTTTCAGGATTGAGATAATACTTGCCACACTCGGCTTGTGCCAGATAATATCCCCAAATCTGTCCCGTCGCGGAAGCAATAGCCCCTGCTCATTGAACATCCGCAACACCTTGGCAGCAGACTTGACCCGCCCAAAAGTTTGAAATACTAAGTCAATCCGGTCTACAACCTCACGATTCGGCTCTTTCTCCACAACACCTAGTTCATTACGAACCAAACCAACAGGTAAGGTCAGCGCCAGTTCACCTCTTTGGGCTTTACTGAGAATTCCAGCGGTTAAACGCGCCCGAATGGTATGTAATTCTACCTCTGAGATTTGTCCTTTGAGTCCTAATAACAATCGACCATTGGCACTGCCTGGATCATAAACCCCATCTCTGTCAGCAATCAAACAACCTCTGTATCCGCACAAGTCCAGCAGAGGATACCAATCTGAGCAATTACGTGACAAGCGAGTAACATCATAAGAGAGGATAATTCCTACCAATCCCAACGTTACCTGAGCTAACATTTCTTTAAAACCTGGTCGCTGTTCAGCACTTGCTGCGGTAGTTCCTAAATCACTGTCAATCACTTCAATGTTATTATCCGACCAGCCTAGTTCGCTCGCTCTTTGACGCAAGGCATATTGTAGGCGCAGGCTCTCCTGGTTGCTGACTAATTGATGTGGGGTAGACTGACGAATATAGATTATGGCTTTGCGGTTCAGGTGTTGGAGTGTCACCAGTTCTGAGGTACTCATAAATTACCTCCTCAAAGACGGTTTGGAGTTCGTTGATGATGACTTCTTGGAGCGCCGGGGTGAGGCGACCCCAGATTTCACAGGGTTTGATTGACATAAAACCTCACATTCTTTCACTAAGTTGACCAACTCAGTTACACTCTCTAATGTGAGCTTAGTACATAAATATTCTTTTGGGATGGCTAGTTGGGTTGCCGATAGAGGAATGCGTAATCGCATATGACCCTGATAAGCCACTACCACATGACCATTACCATTTGGCGGGTTTGATATAGATATCACTGCAAACCTTCGTCCAAATAGTGGGTGCATTACATCAGTAATTTCGATTTGGGTTAAGTCTTCTGATGGGTTCTTGAGATGGGCATTAAGTAATGGGTTCGTTCGACAGAATAAACCACTCAGCCATTATGGAACGACTCATTGCCCCATCAGGTATCAAAATCGGAATCTTCCGATGCCTTAAAGCCGGAGTTAACCCAGAATACCCCGAACAGGGAACCCCCCAAGGGGGAGTGGTGAGTCCCCTATTAGCTAATATCGCGCTCAACGGGATAGAAAACATACACCAATCAGTCCGTTACGCGGACGATATGGTTATTATACTTAAGCCCGAAGATAACGCCGAAGAAATACTTGACAAAATCAGCCGATTCCTCGCCAAACGTGGGATGAACGTTAGCCAGAAGAAGACTAAGCTGACTGCCTCGACAGATGGGTTTGATTTCCTTGGCTGGCACTTTAAAGTGCAAAGCAACGGAAAGTTTAGATGTGTCCCTTCAGTGGACAACTTCAAAACATTTCGCCAGAAAGTAAAACGCATTGTCAACAACTCGAATTATGGTGCTACCACAAAGGCTGAGAAATTAGCCCCGGTAGTTAGAGGTTGGAGGAATTACCACCGCTTCTGCAAGATGGACGGGTCGCGTAACTCGCTATACCACATCCAACACAGAGCTTTCAAGGTATTCAACAAGGAAACTAAGCAGAATCGCTACACCAGTAAGCAATTACTAGATAAGGCGTTTCCATCAGTTCCTTACTCCGAAAATAAATATATCAATGTCAAAGGTGAGAAATCACCCTACGACGGAGATTTGAGTTACTGGAGCGAGCGTAACAGTAAGCTCTATGACAACGATACCTCTAAAGCCCTCAAACGGCAAAACCATAAATGTGGTCATTGTGGATTAAAAATGCTCAGTGATGAGAAGGTACATCTTCATCATGTTGATGGAAACCACAAAAATGGTAAATCTAAAAACCTTCTAGCCATTCATGAAAGCTGCCACGATTATATTCATATCAGCAAACGCGAAAGCTAAGAACATCGGGAGCCGTGTACACGGAAACGGGTACGCACGGATCTAACAGAGAGGAGCAGGGAATAATATCCCTCCTCGACTCTACCAATGTATGCAGAGCAATTTACTACTTTACAAAACTTTACGTCGTGATAATTTTTGCGCGTATCTTTTCTTTGCCATATTTATGGCAGCAAGCATTAGAGATTATTCGTTTAAGCAAAATTCTATTGATAGATTAATCTCTTGTTTAAACACGTTGATTTTGTTAAACATTAAATAACCAATAGTTCAAAATGCCATATTAGGCATTAGTATTTGGAAAGGAAGTGTCAATTTCACACCATTAATTCTTAAAGTTGTAATGTTGACAGTGAAAGACCCACCAACCGATTTTCAGCTACCGCCGCATAACGAAGCGGCTTTAGAGGGACTTAGGGAAGCAAAAAACGTTGACTCCACTGTTGCTCTAGCCGCTAGTGGTTCAGCAATTGCTACAAGCACAATTAGCCCAGCTGGCTGGTTGCTTTTTGGTTTGGCTTACAAGCCATTGGTCAGGGTGGAAAAGATTGCGCGGTTAGAAAAATTAACAACCGTACTGTTAGAGGAGTTTAAAGACAAGGGAATACAAGTTTTTCCAGTCATTCAGATTGAGGACAAGAACCCTATCGACTTGTTTATCAGGTTCCCACGCAAAACTCACCTGTTTATCTCCATTCGTTCACGGGGAGATAGAGATGTTGTTTACAACGAAAGCAGAGAAGCTTTGCAAATTAGAAGAAAAGATAAGCATGGCCTAAAGGTATGGACACCCTGCCCTCTAGTTGAGTTGGCAGATTATGAAAAGTGGCTTGACAAAAATAGAGCCTTATTTGGGATGTCCTCCCGTGAAGCTCAAAAGACTCCCACAGCCAAAGTTTTAGTTTTATGGCCTCCTACCAAAGCAGTGGAAAGTCACAAAGACCATCTTTACACTGAAGTAGGAAATATGAAAATTCTAGCTCTTAGGAGAAAAGGCACTGCGTTTGTGATTCAAAAAGAAGAAATAACCGAGTTTATTACAGCTTGGTTAGCAAAATACGAATAGATTAAAAGGCGAAAACCCCACGTCCCGGTGGGACAACGAGGTTTTCAAAATACATTCCATCATGGAATTGGAGCGGGGTATTGGGTATCGAGCCTAATTTAAATATCCCTGTTAGTTATCTTATCTCAAAAAGTTGAGATGTAAAACCAGGAGAACACTGATTTTACAAACAAATAGAACTTACGCAAAATTAACGTGTATTTGTTATTGCTACCACCTTCGGTAAGCATAGCCATCACAATATCAAACGGATATTTTTTATACGTCGTGCGTAAGTCCTAGTAAAGCAACATTTCAGGAATTTTATCCTCTTATCTTCCTGAGTATGTGTGTAAAAGATTACTAATACAGGATAACTCCAATAGCTCCAATTCCTCCAACACAATTACTGGAGGATTGGCTATCATGTCACAGCAAGAATTCCACAACTCATCTGCACCGCAACAATCAACAGAGTCACAGCATTTTGATAACCAAGCTGAACCGGAAAATTTAGCAGATAAACAGGATCAATTTACCACTGAGATCAAACAACAGCTAGAGCCAAAAAACCAAAACACTCAACAGGCTCAATTTACACCACGGTTAGAACCAGAGCCTATCCAGAACGACAAAATCAGATTTGCTTTTAACGCCACTGGTAAAGATAAAGACTGGGATTTTCGCAAACTAGCAGCCAACTTCCAAGATACAAAAGGCACAATTTGGGACATTATCAGCCATGTAAGAGCAGGACACGCCTTATGTGCTGGTTTACTTGGTGGGCAATGGCGAAGTAAAGCCAATATTATTGGTTCTCAATGGGTACTACTAGATATTGACAACTCCGCAACTTGGAAAGATGAAAATAGTAATCCACTTGATGAAAATGGCAGACCGATCAAGATTAATAACGCTTGGGTAGACATTAACGGCAACATCATTGAAAAATCAGATGGTAGACAAGCAAAGAAAATCTATCAACATCAACTAAATTTAGACGAAGCAATAGAACACCCATTCATCAAACAATACTGCGCGTTAATCTACACCACAGCCAGCCATCAACCAGATTGGCATAAATTCCGCTTAATATTCGTACTACCTGAATACGTTCAGGGTGCAGAAACCGTAGAAGTGCTAACACGGTACTTAATGAAACACCTGCCCCATGACCCCGCTTGTAAAGATGCTTCACGGGTGTTTTATGGGTCAACTGAGGCAACTTTTCCACTGATCAACCCTAACGCTAGATTACCCCAATCTTGGATAGATGAAGCTGTCACCACCGCTTACCAAGAAAAAATTGAGTACGAAAAACGCATAGCTGAAATTACAACCCGTCGGATACAGTTTCAAGAGCGTGCAGAAGCTAACAACTGGGATATTGACCAGCTAATTCAACAAGCTTTAACTTACATTCCTTCCCGTAGTCCTGGTAGCAATAATTATCATGAGTGCTTACAGGTATTAATGGCACTCAATTCTCATTATGGACCTGTAGATGCAGAAATTATAGGAGAACAGTGGAGTCCATCAATTAAGGGAACGAGTTGGAATATTCGAGACAAAATTAAGAGTTTTCGCGGTCGTTCTGGTATCTCCATTGGTACGCTATTTCACATTGCTAAACAGTATGGATTTAGATTTCCAAAAATTGAAGGTACAACTTTTAATAGTAATTACCAGGATAACCAGTATAACAAATACCAAGTAAATAAATTCAGCAATTACCGAAGAAAAGAATTAAAAAATTCTCAAAATGCTGTATTCCATTACCAACAAGAAGAATTAAACAATTATCCAAGTGCTATATTCCAAGATTACCAACAAGAAGAGTTAAACAATTATCAAAGGGAGATATTTGAAGATTACCGCAGAAAACACTCCAGTAATAACCTACACCCCACCGTAACAGATCCCACAATCAGCAAAGAACAATGGCAAGCTAAATACGGTATAAAGAAAGACTTTCAAGAATTCCTGCTAACTTTAATCACTGTCACTAATAAAGCCAAACAGTTTATAGGTAACGTAATTTACCAACCAAAACCAACCATACTTTTACCAACCAATAACCTAGATGTTGATATCTGGTTTGAACCGAAGAATCGCACCCAGACTTACCTAGATGCTGCCAATTACGGTAAAAAATTCATCTTAGATTTATCACACGCAGGTGCTGGTAAATCTCACACTGTGGGTGAATTTATGCCAGAACAGTTGGGAGTCAATACACTTTTCTACCTCAGCAATGAACACCGTAATCCCACTGTAGCAACTATTGAACAATGGACAGACTTACCAGTACGTCACAACGGATTAGTAGCAGATGGTAACAAACTTACACCATTGGGCAACCCACAAATACACTGGCCTCAACTGGGGGAAGAACCCAATATTGAGGGAACTTGTCCCCTCACAGATTTTTTTAATGCTCTTGCAAGCAAAGGATACAAAAAAGAAACATCCGCAGAAGCAAGCCTTAACCCCATCTGTAACGGTTGTAAACTGAGGGCTAATTGTGCGGGTAGAGATGCTGCTGGTAATGTCCTCCCGAAAGTCAATGGTGCTACCTTCCGACGTGATAGAAGGGATGCACTAGCATCTCAGCGGATTCGTGCCAATATCAACTCCTTACCCCAAGCTACAGATATCATTGCTATGAAGTCAGGTGCTTTTGTTGACGAAGCTTCTAGACAACTACAACCAGTTGACTTTATTAAGGTTAGTTTACGAGATTTTGACTCTTCGATGATGGAGGTGCAAACCAAGTTACCCGCAGTGTATGACAAAATTAGAAGTTTAGTTCTACCACTGCGGGTACTGCTAACTGGTGAAATTCCCCCTGTTGAGGAAACATATCATGGGTACAATGATGAGTTAATCAGAGCTTTATTAGGGGCAATTCCCACAGCTTTACCGGAAATCATTGCTGAACTGGAAACTATTGCTCCAGATATTGAGGAATTGGTACAGCAGGCTGATAGTATTACATTAGATGGGGTTGATAAATGCGATCGCAATTCTTTCAGCAGAAAAACTTTAAAGTTTATCCGTAGTCACCTCAATAAACAAGCTGCTCAAGAGACTTACAGGAATATCGACAGTTTACCTGTGAGATGGTTGATTCCCCTTCTAGAAGTTATCGGAGACATTGAACCAGGGGCTTTACGGGTTAAAAACAAACATTTAATTATTGCTACTAAAAACAGCCGTCAAGTTGATGTCCTCAAAGCTTTTGAGTTTGTTTTCTTGATGGACGCTACTGCTAACCGTGACAATGTGGCTATGCAGTTGGGGATTAATCCAGAGGAAATACTGGTGATTTCGGAAATCCCACCAGATTATAGTAATCTGACTATTCACCAAATTACGGGCTTTGGGTTGCTGAATAAAGACCGAGGTCACAAATTAAAGGAACGAATTGCAGCATTGCGTGAAGAATTAAATCAGCGTCATGATGGCAATATTGCTTACATAGACCACTTGGCACATAAAAACAAGGGTGATGGACACTGGTTTGCTGATAATCGCGGCAGTAATGCCTATCAAGATAAGCAAGCGGTTTGCAGTTTTGGCACTCCTTATCAGGATATTGGAGCATCTGGACAAGTTTATATAACTTTAACAGGAGATAAAAATGTTAGTAAAGAAAATAAGGCTTTTCAAAATGTAATTAACCATTTGGTTCAGACTGAAGTTGTTCAATGTGCAGGTCGAACTAGAGCTAATCGCAGAATGGAGGAGGTTACTTTTTATGCGGTTAGTGACAAAGATTTGTCCTATTTAGCGGATTACTACCCTAATGCTAGGTTTATTAAATCTGATGCTTTTGATATTTGTCCAGGAGCAGGTACTGAGATACAACAGACACGTAAGGGTATATTAACAGGTTTCAAGTTGCTGGTAGCAGATGGGGTGACAGATTGGCAGAAAGTTACGCAAGAGGTGCTAGGTAAAGCCTCTGGTATTTCTCAAGAATGGGTTAGTAGGATTGCTAAGAAGTATTTTGGGGGGTGGAATAGTTTTAGAAAATTATTACTACTCCTATATAACTCTCTATATAGGGTTAGTAATAATTCTCTAGAGATTTTGACTAAGGAACAGCAGTGGTTTATTGATGAGTATTTACCTCTGTTGCAGCAGGATAGGGAAGCTGGTTATGAATCTGCGGATTTGGTGATTGAACATTTGATTACTTTTAGTGAACATCTTGGTTGGCAAGGGTTTTCTCAGGCTGTGAATACAGCTACGATGGAAGTTAAAGCTTTTTTAATGGATTGTCTGATATCTGTTTTGCCGAAGGATGTTCATGATCACGTTAAGCGTAATTTGGTTTTGTACTTGGCTAAAGTAGAACCTGAATATTGAATTTATACTTAGATTTACTGATTTTTTATAGTTGGAGTCAAGCAATGCAATATTGCGATATGGCTTGCTGCTTTTTTTAGGAGTAGGAGTAATTTCTTTTTGTCAACAATATTTGTCTTAAACCCCGTCCAAGTTGAAACCTATAGTTTTTTCTAAGGCAAAAACTCAAGTTTTCAAGATGGATGGGGTATAGTATATGACTGGTATTCACATAGCGAAAATTTTGTGACACTAATGTGCATAGCCAAGTAACATAAACCCATGACCAAATACGTCGCTGCAATTGACCAAGGAACGACCAGCACCCGCTTCATCATCTTCGACAAGCAGGGTAAAATTGTCAGCTATGCCCAAAAAGAACATCAGCAGATTTACCCCCAACCGGGTTGGGTAGAACACGACCCCAAAGAAATTTGGTCATGTACTCAGACTGTAATTAAAGATGCCTTAGAGCAGAGTAATATTACTGTTGCTGAGATAACAGCGATTGGCATTACGAATCAGCGGGAAACAGTAGTAGTTTGGGATAAGCAAACAGGCGAACCTTACTACAATGCCATTGTCTGGCAAGATACCAGAACTGATTATATTTGTAATCAACTAGCAGCAGATGGTGGGATAGACCGTTTTCGCGCCACGACAGGTTTACCACTGGCTACCTATTTCAGCGCCCCCAAAATTAAGTGGTTACTGGAAAACATACCAGGATTAAAAGCCGCAGCCGAGAATGGTAATGCTCTTTTTGGCACAATTGACACCTTTTTGATTTGGCATTTAACAGGTGGTACAGAAGGCGGTTTGCATATCACTGATGTTACCAATGCCAGTCGTACCTTGCTGATGAATTTGAATTCTCTGGACTGGGAACCGGAAATTTTGGATATTATGGGCATTCCCCGGCAAATGTTGCCAGAAATTCGCCCTTCATCAGTTATCTATGGCAAAGCTACAAGTATTTTGGCAGGAGTTCCTATTGCTGCTGATTTAGGTGATCAACAAGCCGCATTAATTGGACAAACTTGTTTTCAGGTAGGTGAAGCCAAAAATACTTATGGTACAGGTTGCTTTATGCTGCTGAATACAGGCCAGCAAAAGGTGATTTCCCAACATGGTTTATTGACAACGGTAGCTTATAAGTTGGGTGATGCTCCGGCGGTTTATGCTTTGGAGGGGAGTATAGCTATTGCTGGTGCTTTGGTTCAATGGTTGCGTAACAATTTGGGATTAATTCAAAGCAGTGCAGAGGTAGAAGCTTTAGCCAGTACAGTTACAGATAATGGTGGTGTTTATTTTGTCCCTGCATTTTCTGGGTTATTTGCTCCCTATTGGCGCAATGATGCTAGGGGTGCAATTGTGGGTATGACTAGCTACACCAATAAAGGTCATATTGCCCGTGCGGTGTTGGAAGCTACAGCATGGCAGACTCGTGAAGTTTTGGATGCGATGAGAGAAGACGCGCAGGTAAATTTAACTGCTTTGAAGGTAGATGGTGGCATGGTGTACAACAACCTGTTGATGCAATTTCAAAGTGATGTGTTAGGTGTGCCTGTGATTCGTCCCCAGGTATCAGAAACTACTGCTTTAGGGGCAGCTTATGCTGCTGGGTTAGCGACTGGTTTCTGGAGTAGTTTAGAGGAGTTGTCTGAGAATTGGCTTTTAGATCAGACTTGGGAAGCGAAGATGGATGTTGTGGAGAGGGAAGGTTGTTATCGGTTGTGGAAGAAGGCGGTTAGTAGGACTTTTGATTGGGTATAATCAATAAAAATAAAACTTACAATACGTAAATTTATACTTTTTACGGGATATGCCTTGATATAATTTGCTTGAGGAATAAAGTGAAATTCTATTCAATAGAATCAGCGCAAAATGAATATTAACTTGAACCTACCACCCGAACTAGAAACCGAACTTCACACTGAAGCTTCTCAACTGAATTTACCGTTATATGAATATATTTTACATATTTTATCTACCAGAAAAGTTGTAGATAATTTACCTAAAACTGGAGCAGAACTTGTTAAATATTGGGAAGATGAAGGTGTAATTAATTCACGTCCTGATATTATTACTGATAGTCAAGCTTATGCTCGTGAGTTACGTCATCAGGCTGAAACACGGGAGCGAGGATAGGTAAATTTTATCATGTACTTGTTAGATACAGATATTTTGATTGATATTCAGCGTGGTCATGCTCCTGCAATTGCTTGGTTTGCAAGCCTTCCAGAAATACCGAGCGTTCCTGGCTTTGTGGTTATGGAACTCATTCAAAATGCTCAAAATAGCCAACGGTTGCGCGATACTCTCAAGCTGGTTGCTCCTCTACCTGTAATTTGGCCTACTGAAGTTGATTGTGCTGTGGCTCTATCTAATTTTACCACCTATCACTTATCTGATAATTTAGGGTTACTGGATGCTTTGATTGGTGCTTGTGCTGTCGGTAGAGGTGCTACTCTCTGTACTTTTAACATCAAGCATTACAGGGTTATACCAAATCTTACTACAGCACAACCTTATAAAAGGTGAAATAAAAATTAAAGAATCAGATTTGATTGAAAAATTTAGTATGTTGTAACAGAATTATCTCAAAGACTTGAAATACCTATATGAATCCAATTTCTATGCAACCGCCTAAAATTTCAGTTCTAGGTCCTTATGAGGTAAAATGTTTTTGCAAATACTTTAAAGGTATAGACATACTTTTGGCTAAGAGGTTTTCATGTGGCTTTGTACCGCATGAGGAACATTTAACTTTAATATTATGTGAATTACTTGATGAACGGGCATCAAAATTACATTTACTTCCATATAGTTTGTCGGATCTGAATAATGATCTTAGAAAAAATGGTGGTCTTTTACAAAGTGATGTTTCTATATCAACAACTGATTACAATAAGACTCAAGAGGGTCACACAACATATTCAGATATTGGGATTGTTCTTACATATCAAGATTATATTGAACCAAATAATAATTTTCAAAAGGGTATCTTACTCCAAGCGAAGAAATTATTTCCGACTAGTTTTGGCTATGATCTAAGTTCAGTTTATGAATCTTTCGATATAGCACAGCATCAGAAACTTGAGAATTTGAATAAGTCTTATGTGGAGAAAGGTTGTGGAAATGAGTGCATAAAATACTTGATGTATAATCCTTGTCTAGAAGCACTTCCAAAGCGTGAACAACAAATGGTATTGCACCAACAGATGAGACTAGATGCAACCTCTATATTTGACTATACTATTGGTTTGCAAAGATATAGAGAGCTTATTGAGGGAGAGCAATCTTCAATTCTTAATTTGGGATGTCTTTTGACTTCTATTGATAACATACATGAGCTTGCTGCAAAAGCAGCTAAGGCTAGCAGAACAAATAAAACTTTATATAAGTTTACGCTAGAATCACTTATTGAGTCTATAAATGTTTACGAAAGTTCGCTGTCTTGGTTTTTTGTATTTGATCTGATGATGAGGGGAGTGGGTTGCTCATGTCAAGACTTTATTCAATTAGTACGTTATGGCGAGAATACAGGTATGGCAAGACTATTAGAAATCACACCACCGAAGTATTGTATAGAACTAACGATTACTGCTGGCAGTGAGCAATAATTTTCATATTTTGCATAATTGAACAACTAGAATTAATCAGCCAGATGAACTATAGAAAAGTTCATAAGAAATTATGTAGGCTGGGATGTGCGTAAATTACCAGAATTACTTAGACGAATTGTGTTATCATGTTCTAGTAATTTCACTATAAATACTCAGAGTGTATTAATAGCATACTAGATAAGTAAGTAATTACATGATTAAAAAACAAATGAGGTGATAAGCATGACATACAAATGTTTATGTGGTAAAACAATCAGAAAAACAGGAGAAATTCAATGTTCTGCTTGTAGAAAAAATAGCAATTTAAGTACACAAATGAAAATACCAAAAGTTTTCAACTATTCTTCTCCAGCTAGAACTTGTTTATGTGGCAAGAAAATTAGGGATAATATTCAGATTTTCTGTTCTGTATGTCGTAAAAAACGAGGTTATTAGTCAGAAGATGCGATCGCTCTTTCCCCTTTTGCTAATAAACGATCGCTATCTATAATACAAAAAGTCCCAAATCTTAAACCAGCCCCCACCAATCTTCTTAATAGCACAATTACTACCCCCTAAATTATCCTACAATTATATAGACCAAAGATCAAAAAAAAGGCGAGATCATGAGTTATCAAGATATTATTACGATTGAACCTGGAAAACGCAGTGGAAAACCTTGCATTCGCGGAATGCGTATTACTGTGTACGACATTTTAGAATATTTAGCAGGTGGAATGACAGAAGCAGAAATTCTTGAAGATTTTTCAGAACTGACATCTGAAGATATTAAAGCTTGTCTTGCTTTTGCTGCTGACCGAGAGAAAAAGTTATTTGTTGCATCTCTATGAAACTGCTATTAGACGAGAATTTATCAGATCGGATTGTTGATAAAATTCTTGATTTGTATCCTGATTCTCAACACGTTAAAACTTTAGGACTTATAAATACTGATGATGCCATTATCTGGGAATTCGCCAAAATCAATAGTTTTGTGATTATTTCCAAAGATTCTGACTTTCATCAACGTAGTTTACTTTATGGTCATCCACCAAAATTTATTTATCTGCGTATTGGTAATAGTCCCACATCAAAGATTGTGCAGATTTTGAGAGATAATTTGGCCACAATTACCCAATTTGATAGTAGTGACACGGAAAGTATTTTAGTATTAACTTAATTATACTCCCAGATATTGGAGATTTATATTTTCTGATGTACAAATCATGCGTAAAGATATTTTAACCAAATGTCTCTGAAATATATTGTAAATGTTTCTGTACCGGAGCGATCGCATTAGCAACAATCATCCCACTAGCAGCCACAGCCGGCAACCCAATCCCCGGAAAAGTCGAATCTCCACAACACAACAACCCCGATAAAGGTGTATTACCACCAGGAAATAAACCCTTCCCTGCGGCTATAGCTGGTCCATAACTACCATGATGACGACGTAAAAATCGTCCATGAGTAAGGGGAGTACCCACCAAACTAACTTCGCAACGGGAACGAATATCAGGAATAATTCTTTCCAAAGCTTGCCACATCACCTCCGCACGTTCTTGTTTTAACAACGCATATTCTTCGCTATTGCGTTCCTTTCCTTGCCAAATAGCATAAGGTTCATTACCAGGAGTATAAACGTGAATCACGTGCTTACCCACTGGTGCTAAAGACGAGTCAAGAACTGAAGGAATAGATACAACTACCACATTTTGCGGTGCAGTTATGCCTTTGTCCCAGTCGTTAACTACAATGTAGTGAATACCCAGATTTTCAGGCAATCCTGCTGCATCAATACCTAAATGCAGGTGCATAAAACTATCACATTCAGGTATTGCTTGTTGCTTTTCTACATACCGTTTAGGGACAGCACCTTCAGGAATGAGTTTGAGAGTATCCCAAACAGAAGCATTAGAAACAACAGCTTTACTGGCTCGGATTTCTTGACCACTCCGCAGACGTACCCCGACAGCACGGTTATTTTCTACTAAAACTTGCTCCACATGAGCATTTAAAACCAACTTACCACCATGTTTATTCAACCCCTGTACCAGTGCATCAACCAATGCACCACTTCCTCCAATGGGATAATCTAACTGCACATGAGGACGATACCAATCTGCAAACATGAAAGCCACTTCTGCGGCTATTGTTCCATTTGCGGGTAATCCAGATAACAAAAAGCAAAGTAAATCTAACCAGTTGCGAATAAAAGGGTCTGTGATTACACCATCAATAATGTTAGAAAAAGACCCTGTTAATTTAATCACGTTAGCGGCCTGTTGCAGTAAAGCTGGGGCAAATTTACCTATAGTTAACACCGCACCTAAATCATAGCGCAAGGCAGAGGGTGGGAGAGCAGTGGCACTCTTACCCAAAGGTGTCATAATTTCCTGGAGTTTGCGCCATTGTGCTACAGCTTTATCTCCCCGCAGTTGTTGTAATATTTCACAGAACTGGTCAGCACCAACTTGAGCATCAAAGTAGCCTTCTGGTAAATAACAACCCCAGGTATCGTAATTGACGCAGGGTAAATCTTCGCCAATGGCATCTAAAACTTGACGTAAGGGATTAGGGGAAGGAGTGTAGGATAAACCAGAGTATAAAGAGGGTCCAGACTCAAATTTGTAGCCATTGCGTTCAAAAGCATGAGCTGCACCACCGGCGATGGAGTGGCTTTCTACTACTGTGACATCAATTCCATAGCGTGCCAAGAGTGCAGCGCAACTCAATCCGCCAATACCGCTACCAATTACGACTACTTCTGTGTTACTCATAAAGAATGCTTGATGACTGGGCTTTTTCAAAAATCATAGATAATAGATTTATTCTCAATTCTCGTCAACTTTGGTTAGCAGCAGGTTGGCTGGAAAAATTCAAATCATATAACGGTATGTAAGGTTGATTCAATCCGTTATTGTTGTTGAGTTTTAGCCATTTTATAAAAACCAATATATTTAAATTTTATAACACGAACCTACTTACAGCACTTTACTCAACTATCTGGTACAAAACGAAATCCTATAACCCTTGTCCCATAAACCTTTTGGATATTGAGGTGTGGTACTTTAAAAAGATTTGTGCTGTATACCATTTTTATATGAAGCTGCACAGAATGATTCTTGCATTGACAAGGTTTTCAGACTCTTAATTATATGCAACTTCATATTAGATTAGTATTACCTATTGATGATTCATGTCAGCAAGAATAAAAATTTTATCCATTTGAATGTGTTTTAATAAAAAATTACAATTTTACTTTTGTTATATCTGGCTTTATTTTAGCATTTTTGGCAGATAAGACTGACGATAATTATTCTTAGCCATCAGCCTAGCCTCACGCCTTGTCCAACATTTTTGTAAAGGTACATCAGCCAATCTTTGCAGCAGCATAAACACACTATTATCTCCTGTCAACTTAGCAATTGTTTGAGCGATTACCTTACAACAATTCCAAGGATGACGCACCACTTGAATTTCTGCAAACCTGATTACACCCCAATTCCGTTCCAAGAAAAATCGGTTACGAATTTTATCATCATCAACATCAATACAGTGGTGAGGTTTCCCTGTATTTCCAGTATAAGGTTCATCAATCTCTATATCGAGAGCTAACCCAGATGAGTGATGATAAAAGATAAAATCAGCCGAGTAGCGGAGAGCATAACCTGGAATTTCAAACTCAACCGCTTGACAAATCAAGTTTCCAGGAAAAGCCGCCAGTAAATGCCGAAAAAACTGCTTTTCACTCACGCCTTGCTTGGCTGTACTCTTATCATCTGGTAATGCCACGCATCCTTGAAACGAAGCTTTCAGATGCTTCTGTCCTTGATTACCACTCCTTAACTGCCTAGCTAACGGTGGATAAAGAATCAGGGGATAATAAGCAGTAGACATAACCAAATAACCACACCTTTTGTAAAATTTTACCAATTCAAAAGCAGTGGGATTAAGTAATAGTTAAAAACTATCCAATCTAATATCTTTCCAAATATCAGAAACCTGCCATCCCGTCTTGCCAACAGAGTGAACTATGGGATTATATCGTAAAGGAACATAATTAAGTTCTTGATAATTAGGTTCTTGATACTCTATCCCTAGTTTTGGCTGTTCCGCACCTGTTAGTTCTTCTATATTATTTACAAAATCAGGATTATTTGCAAAATCAACTTGCAAATCTGGTTCTTTAGTTTCTTTTTTTGTTTCTTGAACGAGCTTTTCAGATTTTTTGATGAGTTTCATATCTCTAGTTTTAATTCTTGATATTGACAAAATAACGAACAGAGGACACACAATTAACTTAAAAAAGTGGGATACAAACACAGATAAACCCCGTTCAACTTGAAACCTATAGCTTTTCTATAGCGCAAACTCAAGTTTTCAAGATGGATGGAGTTTAGATGCGCTACCGCGCTCAAATTGATGGCGTTATGCAACCCAAACAATGCAACAACTGAAAGTAATTGTAACACAAAGTGTAACCACACTTAAACCTAAGTTGACTGCCGTGACTGAGCAAAATAATCAAGTTACACAAAAGGTCATTTCCGATTTATGCCTCGATGCTAATTTAGATTCAGGCACGATAGCTATTCTAAACCAAATTGAAGCTGAACATAACTACTATCAAACTTGTGGCAGGTGGTAATCATGGTTTTATCACTCGCTCAACAATCTTTAGCAGGACTATCCCAAACTGCTGCTCATCTCTGGGAACAGTTAACCAATTGTCAGACTTCTGAAGAGGAAGCTGCTATCATCACCGCTATTTGGGAAACTCAAGAAGTACAATCTGAAGCTGTTGATATTCAAGCCGAATTGGCATTGCAATTAGATGCAGAAATAGCAGCTATTAAGCAACGACTAGAACATCTCAAAGCCGTGCATCAATCAGCACTATTAAGACTAGAACGCTGGCGACAGAAATTAGATGAAACGATTTTAGAACATAATGCCACAGGAATTATCCCTGAGCAAATAGTTGGTAATTCACTGCGGATCACAATTAAAGAAAATCCACCGAGTTGTGATGTACTTATAGATGCAGAAAAATTGCCTCTAAAATATCGCAGAGAAAAGACAGTTTACTCAGCAGATAAGAAAGCGATTATTGCTGCTTGGAAGAAAGGAATTCCTGTGGATGGTACTCATGTTGAACGTAAGCGTCGGGTTGTTTATGCTTTAACAGCAACAGCAATTCAAGACTTCAAAGATTAACTGTAAGTATTCAGCTATCAGTAATCAGTAAATGGCTACGCCACGCTACGCTAACAGCTATTCTCTAGAGAGAGACTGAGTTAATAATAAGAATGCTCTCATTTTGTAAAATTACACAGCGTGTTAATGAGAGCAATTTATCAATGGACAATTGATAATTGATGGTTTTCTTATTTCTTGCTGACTGCTGACTACTGACTACTGACTACTGACTGCTGAATGCTTACGATTCACTTTTAATTGAGTAAACCAGCCCGTAATGCTAGAACAGCAGCTTGAGTGCGATCGCTGACACAAAGTTTGTTCAAAATACCCCGCACATATACTTTTACACTTCCCAAACTAATATACAGTTGATCAGCAATCTCTTGATTGCCGAATCCTTGAACAATTAACTCTAAAACTTGCATTTCCCGGTCTGTTAATGGATCTGCTGCCAAAATACTTACTTGCTCCGGTTCAATAGCAGAGATAATCGCTTTGGAAGTAATATTTTGTTTTGTCGTCACTGAGCGACGAATATGTTTGAGAATAATCCGAGCAATTACTGGGTCAATCCAAGAATATCCCTCATAAGTCATGTACAGTGCTTCTAACAGTAACTCAAACTTAATGGTTTTGATACAGTAAGAATCTGCCCCAGCTGCAAAAGCGGCTAAAACCATTTCCTCTTGAGCAAAAGAAGTCAACATAATGATTTTTGTTTCTTTTGCTGATGGCACAGATTGTCGAAACTGTTGTACTAGTGCTATACCATCCATGTCTGGTAAACCAATATCAACAATGGCAATATCTGGCTGAGTATCTTGAAGCAGTTTTAGACCAGCAGCAGCATTTTCAGCATCTCCCACAACTTGAATATTTTTTTGCTCGTTTAAACAACTACTGATACCGACCCTGGTCAAATTATGGTCTTCAATAATTGCTGCTCTAATGTTTTCCATGACCTACCTCAATAACTGGCTAAATGTACTCTCTCTAATGTCGGAAATGATCAACCATAAACGGATCAGTCTATCGGTTAAAAATTGTTAGCCTGTTAGCCAAAATCTATCTATTGACGTATGCAGAACACAAGCGGTAAAAAATCTACCTATTGATATATGCCAAATTTAAAGTTTTAGTAAAACAATCTATCTAAGTGTTAAGATTCGGTAAAAAAAAGAAATAGCAAACTGTAAGGATTCAGCACTCAGCTTTCAAAAGTCAGATTTTTAACAGTTACACCCAACAATAGCACTTGATAATCGACAAGATTTATCAAATATTCTGAACCGATAGCGTAGCGTCTTCTGACTTCTTACAGCAAACTCGATTTAAGCAAATATACTGGTATCTGTATGACACCTTTCTTTTGGAATCCAAGTTCAACAGAAAGTATCCTTTGGGTAGATGACTCAGCTAAAAATGTTTGTTTGTTAAAATCTATTCTCAAGCAACAAGGATACAAGGTAATACTAACAGACAGTGATACGGAAGCCTTGACTAAGATTGCAGAATCTCCACCTGACTTAGTAATTTTAAATACCTTTCTTCCTAATATCAATGGCTATCAAATCACGCAACAAATTAAGCAGAATTATGATGTACCTTTCATACCAGTTTTGCTGATTATAAATTTTGACGAGTCCAGTTTGATTCGTGGTTTACAAGTTGGTGCTGACGAATTTCTGATTCAACCTGTAGAGCAAAAAGAATTGTTAGCAAAAGTGCGTTCGCTCCTGCGGCTCAAACATAGTATCAATCAACGAGATCAACTGGCTAGACAGCGATGTGAAGATTTTATGATCAAGCTGACTCATGATTTACGCACTCCTTTGACCTCAACAATTCAACTTTTGCAAATGATTCAAAAAGGCAATTTTGGTCATAATTTCTCAGAAATACGGAAACATTTGCAACTACTGACTGAGAGTAATCAAACGTTACTGTCAATGGTGGAAAATGTGCTGGAGGTTTATCAGTATGAATCTGGATGTAAGAACTTAGAATTTTTTCTCGTTGACTTGTGGGAATTAGCTCAAAAAGTAATTCAGGAACTTAAACCTTTAGCTATAGTCAAAAATTTAGCTCTGAATGCCAAATTAAACGACACACAACCATCTGCGGTGAAAGTGCGGGGCGATAGAATAGAACTTTACCGACTGCTAACTAACTTAGTGGGTAATGCTATTCGTTTTACAGATAGGGGTTCAGTAGAAATTCACCTTAATTCCCACGGACAACGGGTAACAATTGCTGTCAAAGATACAGGAATTGGTATTAGTAAATCAGAGCAAGTACACTTATTTGAACGTTTTCGACAGGGTAAACATCAACGACAAGGTAATGGTCTAGGATTATATTTGTCTCGTCAAATTGTAGAAGCTCATCAAGGAAATATTTCTGTTTCATCAACTTTAGGTAACGGTAGTATTTTTACTGTTTCTTTACCTGTGTTAACACCTGTAGGGCAGCGTTGACTTTTGTTAAAATTTTAGGTTTGGTTATTTGGGAGCAACCCCAAAATGTGATGTGCTGAAATCAATACGTAAATAACTTGTTTTGTGCTGTGCGGGCAACGAAATATTAAGATTTGTTGAAAATGTAGTGGTTAATTGAGAATTAAAATTGGCTCTCACTTTGGAACGTTGCTTCCTGTTTTTGATAAGTTGATACTCCTATTTCTAAAGAATACTGTTGGTAAATAGCAGTCCATATTCTTGTTCAGCATGATCTAACAATTTTGACTGCAAAGGTGAAAGGTACGGTTTGGGTTGTTTCCCTAATCCTGAACAAAGCCAATCAACGGCACTATCTCGGTTTTCAATTTGATGTAGTCTTCGCAATCTCAAGCATAGCTGTTGCATAAACTGGCAGTCTTCATCCAACAGTTCTAAGGATTTCAGATGTTCTATTTTCACTGTATACTCAGCATCCCAAGTCTCAATAGTGCAGCTATAGTCTCCAACATGGGTAATGACACCCCAACAACCACTTTTGCCTTTGAGTTCTGGGTTGTCTTTGGGCAGTAGAATACATACTTCCCCAACATGGTAGGGATTTGGTACTTTGGTTCTTTCTCGGATTTTGTCCACAATATCTTGAACTTGACGACCAGAAGGAATTTTACCACCCGCTTGCTCTACTGCCTGTTGCCAAGCTAAACGTTGTTGTTCTGGTTCTAAGGGAACCAAAGGTCTAACCTGGCGTTCGCTGGTTGGTAAGATTTGGGAACCATTGGTTCCCGTTTCGTTTGCGATTTTAGTTTGGGAACCATTAGTTCCTGTTTCGCTTGGGATTCCAATTTGGGAACCATTGGTTCCCGTTTCGTCTAGGATTTCAATTTGGGAACCATTGGTTCCCATCAGATTGTCAACTACTAATGAACCAGCTATCAAGTAGTTCACATGACGGTGAGTAAAGCCAAATCGGGAACGACAGTAATTTTCAAAGGTTGAGTGAGTTGAACGGTACAAACGTCTGTCTCGTAGTTCTTTCAATGCTTTAGCAGCTGCGTAAAATGCTTTTTCTACTTGTCTCTCTAAAAATATGCGATCGCGCCACTCGTCTGTACTAAGTTCAGTCAGTTCGGAGCTAACAACTATTTCTGCATGGCTAGTTGCAGAATCGTTCTGGCTGGGTAGCAATTTTTCATCAGTAGAGATGTTTGATATCTCACTCATAATTTCTACCCCCTAGCTCCAAAGAAAATTTGCTATTAATTGATACATTATCAACTGTAAATTTATGATTTATATTCAATAATAAACTGATAGTTTATATTTGAGGGTAGTGGCATGGCTGAAGAATGGGTCAACCACCCATCACTTCCCTTCGGGTAAGTGAGGGCTTGTAAAAGCCTAGTTGACCAGACTAAGTTCTTGACCGAACTACGTTAGAGGTAAGAGTTAAGGACTAGCCCTTTCAAGGTGGTAAAATTTGGAACGAGGATTGGTTGTTTCAACCTTCACAAAACCCAGAATATAAGCAAAAGTTTCAAGATGATAGCGATGAAATGAAGTGTTTCCGTTAGTCACCTTGAAAGGGCTAGAGTTAAGGACCTACCAGGGGATGCGTAGCCCCTTCGGGGTTCAGCAGTCGCTCATGGGGGAAACCCCCAAGACCGCGCTGCTTCACTAGTTCCCTGCTCTAGAACTTAAAAGTTAAACAGGCTTAAGGGTTAAACCAGTGCTTTTAAGATAGTTACCGACCTCTAACATTGTCAAAGCTAACATTACCCGCAAGGAGGGACAATATGTCCAAAGTATTTGTTTTAGATACCAACTTCATACCGTTAAATCCAATTCATTCTGCACAAGCCAGACAACTATTAAGAAACAAAAAAGCAGCAATATTTAGACAGTTTCCGTTCACAATTATTCTCAAAGAATCGCGTCCTGACTCCCCAGTATCGTCGCTGAGATTAAAGATTGATCCTGGTGCAAAATTCACGGGAATGGCATTAGTTAACGATTCAACTGGTGAGGTTGTATTTGCTGCTGAATTAAAACATAGAGGCTTCGCAATTAGAGATGCTTTAACTTCTAGAAGACAATTAAGACGTTCTAGACGTGCAAGAAAAACTCGTTACAGACAACCAAGGTTCTTGAATAGAACACGTCCAGAGGGATGGTTAGCACCGAGCTTACAAAGTCGAATTGAGAATATCAAAACTTGGGTGAAAAAGTTGCGCCAATTTGCACCAATTGGGGCGATTAGTCAAGAATTAGTAAGGTTTGATATGCAGTTAATGGTTAATCCTGATCTTCAAGGTAGGGAATATCAACAAGGAACTTTAGCTGGTTACGAAACTAGAGAATACTTACTAGAAAAGTGGGATAGACAATGTGCCTACTGTGGAGTGAAAGACGTTCCTTTTCAAGTAGAGCATATTCATCCACGAGCCAAAGGTGGTAGTGATTCAATTACAAATCTCACTTTAAGTTGCGAGAAATGTAATACCAAGAAGGGAACAAAAGATATCAAAGATTTCCTCAAAAAAGACCCATCAAGGTTAGAAAAAATCCTGAAGCAAGCCAAAAGACCATTAGCTGATGCGGCCTCCGTCAACACAACTCGATTGGCATTACTAAAAGTTTTAAAAGCGACTGGATTACCTGTAGAAACTGGTTCAGGAGGGCTAACAAAATTCAATAGAAGTCAACAGAAACTAGAGAAAACGCACTGGATTGATGCAGCTTGTGTTGGTCAATTAACTCCAATTCTCAATATCAAAGGTGTTAAACCATTGTTAATTACAGCTAACGGTCACGGCACTAGACAATCTTGCAGAACTGACAAATACGGTTTTCCTTCTAGATATGTCCCCAGGTTCAAATTTGTTAATGGTTTTCAAACCGGAGACATTGTTAAAGCTGTTGTCACAAAAGGTACAAAGATTGGGGCATATATCGGACGAGTAGCGGTGAGGACTAGCGGTAGTTTCAATATCTCAACAGTGTCTGGACTGATTCAAGGTATCTCTTACAAATACTGTAAATCAATTCACAAAAAGGACGGTTACGAATATGGAAAATAACAGATTTGTTAATTGCTCAACTGTCTCTCTCATTGTTTGTGCTGGCGCACAAAATTACTCAAGGGACGTTTCACAATTAACCCTCCATTCCTCCCATCACCAAACTGAGTACAGTTTTGGTGGGGGTCTCCTGGAGGTTTAGATGAAAGTTAGAAGAACGATAGATATAGAAATACCCGGTTTGGGAAAGAGAATTAGACAAGCTAGAGAAGCGGATAGACGCTCTTTAGCGGAAATATGTCGTCAAATCCCCATGACAACTATGAATTGGTACAAAATAGAATCCGAAGAAACCAAAGCTTTGCCAATTGAAACTTTACAGCGCATTGAAGAGGTGCTAAGTGTTGATTTTGGTATTAAATTTTATGAATAACACAGAAAAAATGCTTATGCTTGACAATTAACCGATTTGCTAAAACTAATATTTTTCTACGATGAAATTTTAAATTTAAACTTAATTTCTAATTAATCAGAGTATATATTACGGCAGTTTTCATGTATTTAGACTACATCCAACATAAATCTTGTTTCTTCCTTTGTACCTTCTTTGCGAATGGCCGCTCCCTCTTACATATTTTTTGTCTCTACCCTATGCTTATAGCACGCTACGCAAACGCCTAACGGCGATTGTGCGAAACTTTTATAATCGCTGTAACCCAGCAGAAGTAGTGATACTATGAAAGGAAATTAACAGTTAGTAGTTTTATGGACAAATATCCTCAAGCTACTTTTCCCGGTGTTACCCGGAATGGGCAAACTGCAATACCCTCTATCCCTAAGCTAAAAGCCGCAGGGACTACTTTTCTAGCAATATTCAAACTAGCATTAACATCGGCATGAATCAGCCCACCATCTTGAGATTTGTACCAAGCGCGTTGTATTCGCTTGCCACTAAAGTTGTAGGTTTCTCCTTTTTTGTACACAGGAATGGGGTCTAAGTCCAAAAATGAAGCCGCAGAAGTGTAAGATTCTTCATGAATAAAAACGGTAATTCCTACTAATTCAGCTTTGTATTTTAATTGCTCTATAAATCGAGCATGAGGAATACTAACGAAGTTCTGATTTGTGGTTTTACCGAGATTTATTTCTTGCTTCCATTGTTCATTTTTGCCAATAACTAGCGTTCCAATTCCGGCTTTAACTAAATAATTAATAATCCATCTGCTGGCATGATGTAAGTAATTGGCGATTTGATTATTCCGTTTACAAGTTAGTGTATTTATCCGATGAGATGTGTGAGCATTTCCCTCCAGTTGAGATTGAAGTTTAGCTTTAACTTTATTGTAATGACGATTGATTGATTTTAAAGGTTTTCCGTTGATAAGTACAGGTTTAAATCCTGGCTTATTGGCAGCTAAGGCGGCTAAATTATCTAATCCAATATCAATACCTGCCACACTGTTAGGGTCTAATTGCTGTGGTTTAGCCTCCATTTCATAAACTACTTCAATGACATATTGCCCACATCTGGGGACAATTCTTACTTGTTTAATATTGCTTGCTGATGTGGGAAATTGTATATTTGTTTGCGATAGTTTAATGATTCCTGTTCTCAAAGCAGGTTTAGAAATTGTACCTAATTCATAAATCAGAATATTTCGTCCTTGAGTTTTATCCTTGTATTTGGGTAATTTTGGTCTACCTAAAAACTTGGATGGGTCTTGATAATAAGCTTCTGTAGCATGGAGAAAAGATTTCCAATTCCGATGCAAAACTATCAAAACTTGATTGCTGACTTTACTGGGTAGTGCTTTGTAAGATTCATGCTGTTTTACTTGATGGTATATTTTTGTATTATCTAAATACCTGCCTTCAAAAATAAATGATTGCCTGACTAAGTAGTTAGCGTAATTGTAGAGATTTTTAGAACGCCAACACAACTCATCTATCTGTTGATAGAATTGATGAGCTTTTTTGATGATGTGACGTTCAACTAATTTCATGTATATTCCCTAAATGTCAGCATACTCTACCATATATGAGTATATTTAGCTAAAAAATCAATGAATATTTACAACACACAAAAAAGCGAGATTTTCTAATTGATTATCTGCTGAATTGAAAATGCAATAATACGTCCGATGTCAGAAAATCCGCTAAAAATCAGTTTTTTAAAGAGTTGTTACCAAGTTTTACCAATAAATCAGCCACAAACTAAAACTTGATTAACGTTTACTTCGATAGGATAGGGCTGTAAAAAAGGACAGACTTTTGATGATAACTTGTAGAAAACTTTGAAATTCTGCGTCCATTCTTCTTGAAAAACTCCACTTCTCCACTTAATAAGATTGTTAGGGGGCAAAAATTTGACACGCATAATTACACTTTTTAATCAGTCTGGTGGTGTAGGTAAATCGAGTTTAGCAATGAATCTTGCCTACCATTTGCAGGAGCGTAAACATCGCGTACTGCTGATAGATATGGACCCTCAAGGGTCGCTTACAACTTTCATGGGGCTAGATCCAACAGCACTAGAGCAAACTGTTTATGACTCCATTTTGCATTCTGTACCATTACCAATTCAAACTCAAGTTCATGGTATAGATTTAGCTCCCGCCAATATTAATTTGAGTGCTGCCGAATTAGAATTAGTGGTAGCAGATATGCGGGATATCCGACTCAAAGAAGCTTTAGAACCAATAGCCAATCAATATGATTTTATATTGATAGATTGTCCACCTAGTTTGGGATTGCTGAGTTACATCAGTTTGGTAGCAGCTACTCATGTTCTAGTTCCAATTCAAACTCAATACAAGGCATTTTGTGGAACTGAGTTATTGTTAAATACGGTTGCCAGAGTGCGATCGCGTCCCAATCGTAAACTAGCGATCGCTGGGTTTATTCCCACTATGTACGATGGTCGTAATATTCAGGATGCCCGAACTTTAGAAGCTATCCAACAGCAATTAGCGACAGTGGGTGTGGTCTACCCAGCCATTCCTCGTTCTACAGCTTTTGCTGACGCATCCGAAGATCATGTCCCTTTGGCAGTCTATAATTCCAAACACCCGGCTGTGCCTATTCTCAAAAAAATTGCACAAGGTCTAGAAAAGTTATGAGTAGTAGGCGCGATCGCCCATATCAACAAATGAAACCTTTGGATATCCTGTTTGGGGAGTCTCAATCTGTAGCTGAAATAGTTGCTATTGAATCAATTTGTCTCCCACAGCAGCAACCAAGGCGTTACTTCGACCCACAAGCAATGCAGGAATTAGTAGAGTCCGTGCGGCAACATGGGATTCTACAACCACTGCTGGTGCGTTCTCGTCCAGATAATAAGCATGAACTGGTAGCCGGAGAAAGACGCTATCGAGCAGCAAAAGAAGTTGGTCTGGCTGAAGTACCAGTTGTAATTCGAGAACTCACCGATGAAGAAGCTATGCAGCTTTCTTTAATTGAGAACCTCTGCCGTGAGGATTTAAACCCAGTTGAGGAAACTGAGGGCATCTTGCAACTTTTAGCAATTCGTTTAGGGAGTGAGGTTGCCGATATTACTCCTTTGTTGTATAAAATGAAGAATGCAGCAGACAAGGAAGAAGAGTCTAGGCATAACGTTATGCCTAACCCAGAAGCTCAAGTAGTGGAAGAAGTGTTTACGAGTTTGGGGTTAATGACTTGGGAATCCTTTGTCAAGAATCGTCTGCCATTATTAAACTTGTCGGAGGATGTGTTAACAGCACTGCGTGAAGGGAAAATTGCTTACACAAAAGCGAAAGTGATAGCTCGAATTAAAGACGAAACTGCACGCCAAGAATTACTAGCAGTAGCAATTGCGGAAAACTTGTCTCTAACTCAAATCCAGTCACGGATTAAAGCCATACAACCTTCTTCTGATCCTGACCAACGTAAAGAGCGGATAGAAGGAACAATGAAGCGAGTGAAACAGGCAAAGGTTTGGGAAGACCAGCAGAAATGGAGTCGTTTAGAAACACTCTTAGCACAAATAGAGGAATTGCTTGTTTAGGAATAATGTTGTAACTGAAAAGCCGATAACAACGAAAACACAGCAGGCATCGCTATAATGCTCTCTCATCAAACTGGGTTGAAACTTTGATTTTCTGTTGATCGAAATGATTTAAAATCCTAAATTGCACCTTCTGTGATGAAAGAGCGATAACTATCACTTTGTCAGTGTGAACTTAAACGACTGTTAGATCATACTTTTACAAGTTTTCTGGTATGCCTAAAGTCAGCGTGTCTTTAGACCTGAGATATAAGCGACTTGTGCAGTTTGGCGAGATCACCTAGTTATGTCAAATTTGCTGAATACCGTTCAATGTAGAAAACTAATTTAAAATCATCAGAAAAATGGGTTTGAAACCCAGTCCTTGAGCGATAGCGGAGGACGGCTTTACTTCTTAATTAATTCTAACAGTCTCACAAAATATGTAGTAAAATGTGAAGCATGGAAAAAGCCTACCGCTATCGTTTTTACCCAACTAGCGAGCAAGAACAAATATTGCGCCGGACAATTGGTTGTGTGCGGTTGGTGTTTAACAAAGCCTTGGCAGCGAGAACCGAAGCTTGGTACGAAAGGCAGGACCGAGTAGATTACGCTCAAACCTCCACCATGTTGACGCAGTGGAAAAAGCTTGAAGACCTTCAGTTTTTGAACGAGGTGAGTTGTGTACCACTGCAACAAGGATTGAGACATCTGCAAACAGCTTTCAGCAACTTCTTTGCGGGTAGGGCAAGATACCCCAACTTTAAAAAGAAGCGGAGTGGCGGTAGCGCAGAATTTACCAAGTCTGCTTTTCGGTGGAAGGATGGACAGGTCTACTTGGCAAAGTGTTCTGACCCATTGTCAATCAAATGGTCTAGGCAACTTCCAAAGGGGTGTGAACCCACAACTATCACTGTGAAACTCGAACCCTCTGGACGCTGGTTTGTCAGCTTGAGGATTAATGACCCAGCAGATGAAACCATGCAGCCAGTTGATAGTGCCGTAGGATTAGATGTGGGTGTTAGTAGCCTTGTTACTCTGAGTACGGGTGAAAAGATTGCTAACCCCAATGCGTTTGACAAGCACTACCAAAAACTGAGGAAAGCGCAAAAGTCTTTGAGTCGTAAGCAGAAAGACTCTCGTAATCGAGATAAAGCAAGGCTCAAAATAGCGCGAATCCAAACCAAAATTTCTGATTCTAGAAAAGACCATCTGCACAAACTGACAACTCGACTGATTCGTGAAAACCAAACGATAGTAGTTGAGGATTTGGCGGTTAAGAACATGGTCAAAAATCCCAAACTTGCCCGTGCCATCAGTGATGCTGCGTGGGGAGAATTGGTCAGACAACTGGAATATAAAGCTCTTTGGTATGGTCGCAACTTGGTAAAGATTGACCGATGGTTTCCCAGTTCTAAACGCTGTGGACATTGCGGTCACGTTGTTGAAAAGCTACCGTTGAGTATCAGAGAGTGGGATTGCCCCAACTGCGGAACTCACCACGACCGGGATATCAACGCCGCTAAGAATATTTTGGCCGTGGGACACACGGTGACAGTCTGTGGAGCGAACATAAGACCTAATAACCATAGTGTTAAAGGGCAGTTGCGAAATACCCGTCAGGGAAGGAAACAGAAACCTAAATCGTGAGGTTTAGGAATCACCGCGCTTTTAGGGCGGTGAGAATGTCAATGGGGTCATAGTTCCCAACAGGGACGTGAGTTATCTTGGCCTATGGTCAGTAGTCCACCACTCCACGGGTGTCTCAAGGATGCAGAATTTCTTTAAGTCTGCGCTCTTTCCTGGGCAATGAAAAGGAATATTGTCAATAATCAACGAATCGCACTTCCATAATTTATGTGATTGGGTGGTAGAGTCCATCTTTGCTGTGACTTGAAGAAGATTTTGGACAGGTTGTCCAACTTTACCTTCCAAAAATGGATGTCCAACTTCTCCTTCTAAAAACGTCCAAAAAAATAGGCTTCTGCTGTTTTAGCTAAAATTCAGTTAGGGTATATACAGGTGTTGTATAGGGGCTATGTATACCCCAATGAGGAATTTGAGAATTATGGCTATTCCCTTTAGCCCTTAAATATCACCTACATAGAGTATATATAGGTGATACTTAGGGTATTTTTTGCTAAAATAAAATAATTTGGGGTATATATAGGTGTTATTTATGGGTTAAATATACCCTAACAATAAATAAGAAAATAATTGAGATTTTAGCCCCTATTTAGGGTATATATAGGTGATATTCAGGGTATCTTTGTGCCACCCATTTTTTGTATCCCACTTGACCCCCATGCCCAACATTCACGCCTTGCAAAAAATATTTCCAGCAGGATTCGATAACGGTTACGGCAGCTTGAAACTTTTTGTCGATGGATTTGAAGTCGTTCGTATCCCCAGCTATATTTCCACAGCAGAGATGGAAGATGTACCAGGAAGAATCGTCTTAGATGGAGCAGCTTACACAGTAGGAGAATCTGCCTTTCGTACAGGTTATCATTTTGACCGCAACACAGACCACAACGAAAACAAAATTAAAAATGCACTGTTGATGTTATTTGGTGGATTAGCACATCTGCCACATCGTAAAGCTTGGCATTTAAAATTAGTCGTCAGTTTACACGACATAGGACTAGCAGAAGATTTAAAACAAGAACTCAACGGCGAATATCAACCAATACTTGCGGGCAGAAAATCAGATGTCACCCTAGAAATAATCAAAGTCGTCCCAGAAGGAATGGGTGCATTGTTTGGACATCAACTTCCACCCAAGCTCACTGTCCTAGATTTTGGTAATGGAACTACACTTTATTCTCGTTACAACCAAGGAAAGCGAGAAGTTCACACTCCCTACCCGGCAGGTGTAGAAGTTCTCATCGAAGACATTGCCGAAAAAATGAAACGTCTCAATGGGGGGAAAATCGGGAACGCCTCCCAGATTCGATTTTGTTTGGAAAAGGGACATACCAGATACAGTCGTGACATTGACATCAAAGATATCTACACCAGTTGTTTGAAAGATTGGTATGAAAAATTCTTAAAGAAACCCGTAAGCCTGACACTAGATGCCAAACACCAGGGGGATGAAATTTGGGCGATTGGGGGAGGCTGCTTGTTACCTGGATTTAAGAAGCTATTGGAGAAGAACGGGTTCAAAATTCTGGACAATCCCGTAGAAGCTAATGCCTGTGGATTGCTAGAGATGGCAAAAGCCATGATCAACAAGAATCTTTAGCCCTCCTGACCACCTCTGGCTTGAGCTTGAGGGGTAATGATGCACGAATATTTGAATCAACCAATTTGAATGGGAATAAAGCCAATGACACCGGAAAAAGTTCGGATTAAAGATAGCTACCGAGAACGTATATTTGCCGAATCACAGCAACTAGATAAAAGTTACCTAGAGACGCTTTACTTTATCATTGATTGCTATTTTGCTTTCAAAAAGGGTGCATTCCCCATGCAACAAGTATTTACGCAAGTTACACATACCCCGGCTTTCAACCCGATTGCTACCAACCAAAGTCAACAAGACCAGCTTTCTTCAACTCCATTACCACCGGAAAATCCCAAAGATGCTGATGGCGAAACATTCACACTGGATTTTGATTTGTAACTATTATGTCTTGATGTGGCTTCATTCATTCCCAAACTGATACAAATACTAGCGATTTATACTAAGAGAACTCCACAAAAAAGATGAACTGCTTGCAGCAGAGCTAGTTCCCTCCGGGACGCTCCGCGAACGCTATCCAATCTTGTGGGATGGGCAAGATGCCCGCACCACAAGAGATTTTGGGATATTTTTTTAATTGGAAGTCTCTAATTCCTCAAAAACAATATCCTCATAAACTGACTCAATGGGAAAACTTAAATCAATACTTCGTAGCTCGATATTATCCCCCAACTGATAATTAAAAATCTCCCAATTACCGCGATCATTTTTGCGGTATAAATCAATCGCTATTTTCTCAGCATCAACCAAAACATAATCTTGCAAACTAGGATTGCGACGATACAATCTAAATTTATCCCCTCGGTCATAACTGGCTGTACTGGGAGATAAAACCTCAACAATTAGACAGGGATATTGAATTGCTTGGATTGCAGTCCTATCTCTCTCGTCGCAAGTAACGCTCACATCAGGATAAACATAATCTTTTGTTTCCAAAATATTTACACGACAATCGGAATTACCAACCTGACAACCACTACCCCGTAAATGACCTTTAACAATGAAAATAATATTACTAGCAATTCGGCCATGATTTTGAGTTCCCCCACTCATAGCGTAAACTTCACCATTAATATACTCATGGCGAAGCAGTTGTTTTTCTTCCCAGACAAAATATTCTTCGGGTGTTAACTTAGGAAACTTATCTTTTACAGCAATCATTTTTTGTTACCTCATCTACGCTTGACACAAATTAATATAAACCCGATATCATGCTTGGCTGCATCCTATTGAGACGTTGCATGATATCTTGCTTTAGTTCTACTTGCGTCATCAGTCCATCTCCAAAGAAAAACCAACCTTAGCTAACTGTATTGTAATCTCCGCATCCAAAGCTAAACCCTTCGATTCCGTTCAGAGTGTTCTGGTCAGTACAGCTTGCTTGATTACTCTTACAAGCTCAGTGGCTTTAGCCCTGAGTTACTGACTTTTGTTAGATTTACCCTTCTTAGTTATCGTGCCAAGAGTAAAATATCCACTTGGATGATTTCACTGAGTGTAAATCCATGTCAAGATAAAAACCAGAATCTCATGCTTGTTAGATCAGCTATCTCAAAGATTACTGGCAATGGATTTAACCACAAGAATTATAGAAAATTCAGGACTGAGTATACCTATCTTCGATGGCGCTTACAACAACGGCAAAGGAAGATATCTATCAGAACCAGAAATCATCAAAAATTCCCTACTAGCACAAATATTTGAGCCAGAAGAATTACAATCATTACTTCTGGTAAAAACTGACAGTAAACATCCAGATGCAAGCCATTTAAAAACCAGAACATTTAAAGATGGTATAAAACGCAAATTAGCCTTTAGTTCAGGCGATAACTATTACTTTGCTGATGATACATTGCGTAAAAAAATCAGACAATTATTTGCCACAGAACCCGATACCGCTTGTCGTTATGGTTCATTATTAGTTAGTAATTGCTACAAAGGAACAGAAACATTTACCAACTTACGAGTTAAAATCGTAGACTTTACAGATCCACAATACGCTGATTACAAAACCGGAGACTGTCACGGTAAGATTTCACCAAAACTAGCCAAACAACTCGGAGGAGAACGCAACTGTCCATTACAATTTCGATTTGCATGGATGAAGTCTTGGGGTGAAAATACTGATAAATTGGAATTTCAGGATGTACACACAAGTAATGGAATATGTAACCACAGAGGACACGGAGGAATAAGAGTAGAAGAAAGTGACGGTGTAAATTCAAAATATCCAACAACCAGCTTTTTAGCCAAAGGAACTTTTTTACCAGATGCCAAATTAACAGATGCTCAAGATTACGACATCATCATGGACATCTCCTCAATCAAAGGCATCAAAAAATCCCATCTGAAAAAATTAATTCCTTGCGGTGAATATGAATTTCCCCAAGCAGTAATAGGTAATCGAGGTAATGCCAAAGCCACTAGCTATGATAACAGTTGGCAGTTTACCATTTGGTACTCAGAAGCAGCAATCAAACAAGACTTAACTCAACCAACCCAAGAAAAAGCCCAACAACTAGCCGAATTACAACGCCATCCATTAGCACTAGCAAAATACATCATTCAACAATACGACAAACAACAACAATCCCAACAAGAACAAACAGAAGAAACAATTAACGGAATAGACAATAATACCAACAATCAAGTACAAGAATCGCGCTGGATTTCCCTACTTCGCAGCGATAAATACGGTCAACTAATAGAAACACCCAAATTTCGCAAATTTGCCACCGATTATATAGCCAATCAATGGCGTGATTTAGCCATTAAAAGTGGATACAGCCATAGTTCAGGAATGGCCATGCCATGCGATCGCTTACCACGAGGCACAATTTGCGTCCCCCACTTACCAGAAGGAGATGTAATTCTCACCCGTTACCCCATCGTCAACTCAGACAACATCCGCCTTTACCACAACATCCACGACCCAGAACTCAAGAAAACTCGCAACGTAGTTTGGATTCACCCCAAAGACGCTGAAGAATACCACCAAGCAGACTTTGACGGCGACCAGTTAATGGTCAGTCCAGCAAGTAAACTACCCAATATTGCCAAAGAAACACTCCGCGCAGGAGAACCAGGCAGATTTGAACCAGTTAAACAACGACCTAAACTAGCATATACAGAAATCACAGATGAACAAGGCAACTTAAAATACCGTGACTTAGCGCAAATAGCCGCCGTTGCCAATCAAAACAAAGTAGGATTAGTAGCAACAAACATTGGAAGAGTACAGTCATCAACGCCCCGTGAAGGTGAAAATATTGAACGATTCACCAGACGACAAAGGAAACTGTTAAATCGTCTTTTTCAAGCACTACAAGTAGAAGTAGATTCACCCAAAAGTGCCGAAAGATTAGAAGACATTCAAGAAATTGACGGTGCGAACTTATTAGCAGATGCTAAAAAATGGTCAGAATCCCATCCTAGTTACTTTTTTGACGTTAAAAAAGACGAACGGCTTTATCGTTCCTTTGCCATGCCAGCAGATGCCCCAGGAGCGATAAATGTCATAGCCAGAGAAGTAGTAAATCCCTTATGGCAACCTACTCGGATTCGTAGCAGAGATAGACATGAATTTCGTTATTTATTTCCCAAAGATACATTATCAGTAGATGCTTTAGAATGGGCAGAAGAATTAAAAACCAGATTTCAACAATCAAGAGAAGAAATTAAAGAACGGGTAGGAGATGATAGAGAAGCATTTAATGAAGAATTGGGCAAACTTTACGATAGTTATCGAGCAGAAATAGATGAACTATTCACCACACCAGAGGAAAGGTTAGAAGGTGCAGCAGCACTGTGGCACACACAACATACCCGTCCAGAATTAGATAGACATCGTAAGCAATGTTTACAACTGGCAGAACAGATAGAAACTACATTTTCCTTTGAGCATAATTATGAAATGCCCAGTGCAGCATTACCAAAAGATACTTATGTTTTGAGCGTTCCTTTTGGGGAGAATGCTATTAAATGGAAAGAAACTTTAGAACGAAAAGGAATTGAATTTGATGCTACGATTCATCCCCAATTACCTGTGATTGAATTTGCTTTTCAGGATTTATCACTGAAAGTAGCAGAAAAATTAGCAGCTAAATTTGGGGATAACTTTAACGATTTAGATGAATTGAATATACCCAGAGATTTAAGAATTATTCCTCCTGCTGACCATTGTTGGGCAGAATCACGTCAAGATACAGGTGTAGGTGCTTTGGCATATAATTTATTTACAGAAGAAGTATGTCAGCAACTTCAGGAATTTCAGTTTGATGAAATTAAAGTTTTAGGGATTAAATACAATGATTTTGCTGATGAAGATTTTGCTAGTCAGCAATGGACAAAGCGCAGTGTGACTTTAGAAGTAGGAGTTTTTGAATTACCTGAATCACACCCAGATTTTTATCGTTATAACGGGACACCGATATTACAAATTGATGGTCAGAATTTAGGCACTTTTGCACCTGATAGTCCTAAGTTACCCGTTGGAACTAAGTTTGTAGCTACTTTGAAACCAGAAGGTTCTAGTGTTATCCTCAAGGTTAATGCTGATTCAATAGAGTTGCCAGATGTGAACTTAATAGAATCAGAAGATAAGTTAGATGCTGTTGAAGTTGATGATAATTTGAGTGAATTTTTAGATGTTAACTTAATAGAATCAGAAAATAAGTTAGATAATGTTGAAATTAATGATGATTCGATAGAATTGTCAGATATGACATTATCAGAATCAAAACCAAAGTTAAATAATGTCGGGGAGTTGCGAGGTATTGATAGAGAATTTTGGCGGAAGGAAATGTTTGATAATTTGGTAGAAGCGATTGGTATTACTTACCAACAGCGAATAGCTAATCAATCTGAAAGTAAGGAAATTGAACAATTTAAGATTGGTGGACAGTGGACGGCTTATGTTCAGCGTAGTGGTGATTTTATTGTGCGGAATGAGAATAACCGGACGATTTGTAGAGGGAATATGTACACTGGTGAGGAGATATTTCCGCTTTCAGAAGCAGCAGCTAGTGAGTTAGAGGATATGGTTTTAGAAAGGGAGCGATTAGTTAATAAAAAGCGTGATTTTTCAAATAATGGACATTTTAAGAATTATCATGATATTGAGTTAAGTTGAAAAAGAGTAAGTAATGAACAAACAAGAATTTGATGATGATAAATCCACCTCTAACCAAGAGTTAGCTAACCCGATGGATTTATTGCTGAATAAAGAATGGTTGAGAAAAAGCATTCTAGCTGAGGAAGAAGTAAGTGGTAATATTGGTGCTGGTTTAGATTGGGGTTCTAGTTTTGAACAACTGTTGTTGAATCCTGAATTGTTTTATCGTTTAAAAACTTTGCGGATTTCTTTGAATCGGGAAGTGCGCTTATTGCTCAAAGATTGGAATTTGGGAACTGCAACTTCTATAGCATCTGCTACTGCAAGGGAGAAGTTATTGGAAAGATTAAGATTACCTACACCTGATGTTAGAGAACATATCAAAGTTGTGTTGCAGAGAGATGAACTTTTTGGTGAGGAGTTTATTTATAATCATCAGGTGTTACGCGAACTACTTGGGGTAATGTTGACAGAAAACGATTGGGAAATTATTGCTTCAGTTGCGGCGGATTCGTTAAAGCAGCAAATTATCAATCAAGTTATAACTTACAAAATTTCAGCATAGTGATAAATAAAAGAGATGTTTTTATTCAATTTAATTTCTAGCTAATAATCTGAAGTTTAGCTTCATCAAATACCAAACCACGACGAGCAAAATATTTATGAATATTGATTTGCACAAATAAATCTTTGAGTTCTTCTGCGATTTCAGTTGGTGGATTTCCTGATAAAGCAACTGCAATTAAACGTTCTGCGCTGTGAATTTCTCCACAGTCAATTGCTAGGGTTGCTGCACTACGATATAATATTGAACGGGTTGGTTCTGCTGCTAAATCATTGGTTATTAATTCTGCTGCTAATCGTTCTTTTTCAAATGCTTGTCGGGATAATTTAGCAGCTAAATCTGAGTTATTTCTAAGTTTAGCAACTTGTGCCATTTCAGCTAAATCCATAGCCTGTTTATGTAACTCTTGAATTTGACTCATTTTTTTACTATGAACGCTAAAGGGTGACTAAATTCAACAACCACAATATAGGCTGGGAGTGTGCCATCTGTGGGGCTGACTTGCTCAAGCTTTTGTTTAATTCTAGCTTTTATTCGGCTGTCGTCGCCCTTACGGATGCCGGAAACTTCCAACCGTACTGCATTTTGGAATGGTAGTTCATTGTTATCACCTTTTTTACCTAACCAGTAATCAAATCCTGTTCCTCTGCGAGAACGTTCGATAACTGTATAGTCCGTAAGTTCCTGTATAATTAAGAAAGCGATTCCATAAGCTGCCTGTTCTGTAGTATATTCGCTATCGTTCCAACAGCGCAGCATTTGGTCTGTTACCTCTTGCCAATATAGTTTAAAGACTGCGGTAAACTCTCCTTTGACTGTGAGTTCTATACCCTGAATATAACCTTGATTGTTTAAACAAACAGCACAGGCTTCTGCTAGTGTTGCACCAAAGGCTGGAGTGATAGCAGGTAATCCTTTTTCAAGTTTAGTGATTACCAATTTTTTTGAGTTTGAATTCATTAATTAATATTTAAATCTTAATATCCTAAAGTAAAGTGCGGTTGCTTCTTCTTTTAGTTTAGCTGTTTGATTAGCAATTTTGGCTTTTCTTTCTGAGGAGAAATCTTTAGTAAGGTTGCTAAACTTCTAATGTCCTGTCATATTAAATTCTCTTGACTATTTTTTGAATATATTCTTTATATCTCTAATTTATCAATTTTCACAACTAATAAAAATTTTTGCTGATACTGAGAGATTTTATTTCTAATTATTAGATGTTACGCGAAATGTTTGGGGTAATTTTGATGCGGGAAGATTGGGAGATTATTGCTTCAATCGCACGGATGCGTTGAAGCAGTAGATTATACAATAGGTTTTATTTGAGAAGATGTTAGCATAGTGAAGAGAAGAGAAATGTGAGTGGCGCACTTTCCGTTATTCACAACCTCTGCAAACACTTTCCCTTCATTTCCAAAAAAGCGATTACTCCCTCATCTCAAACTTCCAAAACCATTGAAACCTCAAACCCAAATAATTGATGGAATCCCATCAGTGGGCTGTGAATACTCCTTGTAAGTCTCATCTTTATTTGTCTTAGAAGATTTGAAGTAAAATTCTTGTGGATAGATCCATCCATCAGAAGTCCAGTCAGCTTTAATAGTACCATCTAGTCCACGCCATTGACCGCTCCAGTCCCAGTTTGGATCGTGCTTCACAAAGTCTAAAGGTTTATTATCTTCCAATCCAAAATATCGACTAACTCCTCCTTGAGGACGCTGGAGAAAATTAGCATAAAGTGTTACTACATCTCCATGTCTTGCTCCTGGATTGGAGAACTGCCCGTTATATTCTATTTTGAAACTTTCATGTGCTTTTGAGGCAGTATCACCAGCAGCACTACCATAAAAAGCCCTAGAAAAATTCGCTACGTTCTTGTAGTCAACATTAGGATTATAAGAGTTACCTAAAGTATTAAGTGTAAAGTTGTTTGCGGGGTCAAGCAAAATTAATTGCTCAGGTTTCGCACCCAAGTTTGTTAAACGTTCACTAATTTCAGCACCTACATAAGCTCCTAAACTATGTCCAATAAAGTTTATTCTCTTTCCTACTAATTTGGCTTCTTTGATAAGTTTTACAACTGCATCCGCTACAAACTCTATACGCCCTGCTGCATGAGCAAGGTTAATCACCCCACGTGGACCTAGATTATCTCCGGTCTTAGCAGCTTCACTCCAGTCTACCATAAGAACTTGTTGCGGTTTCGCAATACTATAATTTTGAACAGCTTGAGCAAGATTTTTGATGCTCCAAGTTTCAGGTGAATTATTCCAACCATGAATAACAATCCAAGTATCATCTACTGCTTCCACTGGTTTAGCCTGTGTACCAAACTGACTCAAGGTAACTTCAAACTTTCCATCCCCACCTAATTGGTTAGCAACCTCATTTCTAGCTTTTTGTATATCATCACGAAGCCATGATAGCTCTAGTTTTTGCTGAGGAAGCCATGCTTGTTGTAGCTGTTTATTAACAATCTGAAGTTGCTGATTACGAGATTTTAGAACTGGATCTTCAACTTGTATACTTATCTTAGTACCTAATACACTGATTCTATCAGCTGCTCCTAAAATAAAAGTTTCACTCTCTCTTTGTTCTCTTACTCCTAATACTTGTCCTTGCAAGTTGTTATTTGAGGAAGTAGACGTAGGACTTGGGTTGGGTGAAGGATTAGTACGTACATCACCAATTCGCTCTAACAAAAAATTCAGTCCTGCATAGCCAGTATTTTCATAATAATCGACTTCAATAGGAACATTTCCACCTGTAGTAGAAAAGGTTCCAGTGTGAACAAATTTCATTTCCTGATCAACCCATTTGTCGATGATGGTTTGTCCATTTACCCGTATACGAATCCCATCATCTGCATTAACAGTTATCCGATACTCTCCAGAGTCAAGATAGCTACTTCCTTTAACACGAGCAGAAAAATTATCTTTGGAAAGGGTGGAATTAGGTGCATTTTCTCCCCAATAATATGCAAAATTGAGTCTGTTATTTCCATTAGAAGGATTACCCATAGCTTCAGAATAGACAGGCGTACCATTTAAGGAGGAGTTATTGAAATATTGCACTTGCCACTGAGGACTTGAAGTATTAGATGGCAAAGAAATTGTTGTACCACCCGAAGTGCTTGGTTGATATTGCCCAGTGATAGATGTTTGTAATGTATATTCACTGTCTGTCCCAGACTTTTCTTGATAAGCCAATATATAGTAAGCACCTGCTGCCAAATTTTTAAGTGTGATTACATCCTCAATAGTTCCAGGATTGTAAGATGCTTGAACAAAGTTGAAATTTTTATCAAATACCTTTAAGTTGACATCGGCACTCTTTGATTGCAACGCAATCCTTACATCACTGGTTACACCAACTCCAATCTGATAATAGTCTTGGCGATCGCCATCATGAACGCGATCGCTCACTCCCATACTGGAATTGTAAGGTATCTCTAAGAAACGAGCTTGTTCAGGGGTATTTCCTGCATAATCAGGAATAAATGATGCTGCTAAATTATAAAAAGTTTTATCTTGAGGTGTTTCTGAATAGATATGAATAAAGTATTTACCAGGCTTATCGAGATAATGAGAAATACTTTCTGGGTTGCTTCCTAGATTATAGGATGCTTGTACGACAGATAATTTTGAAACAAATGCAGGATCAATAGAATTCCCATACAACGGAACAGACTCATAAGTACCTTCAGGGTAGTACAGAAGCCGTAGATTTGCATTGGCAGTTAAACCAGTTAAATCCAACTTGATATTACCACCGCTAGAAATTTTAAATGGGATAAAGTCATGCACATCTATATCTCCTACCCAGCCTGTACGAGTATGAACTTCATTTGTAGATATTGATTGAGAAAAATCAATATATTTCTCGACATCAGAGTATGCTCTAGTTGTTAGCGTGTAAGCTGTATCTGCCCATTTACTACCAATTGCAATATAATAGTTTCCTGCTGGTAGATTTTGTAAAATCTCAAATGAGCCTGGAGTTGACGGATCATAGTTTTTAATTATGTTCTGATTGTAATCCAGTAACTTCATTGAGATTGGTGCAGTCATCCCTGAAAGAGCTACATTAAAATTACTATATTCAGGTAAATTGAATTCAAATATATCCAGTGAGTCATTGGTTGGACTTACGAATTCATTTAACGATTGTGAACCATTAAGAACACCTAACTTACGAGCAGTGATTAATGTATTTCCTGCTGAATCTGAAGGATTTATTACAGGTGGAGCAGAAAGCTTAAGAGTATAATTTGTATTGTCCCCTGGTGCTTCGCGGTAAACATGAACAAAGAAGTTTCCTGCACCTAACTGATAGGTAAAAGAATCAGTTGCTGTACCTTTATTATAAGAAGCTTGGATGAAGTTACCTTGTGCATTCAATAAACGAACATTGGCATCTTTTGTTAATCCACTTAATTCAACCGAGAATACACTGGGTGTAGTAACTTGGAATTTCAGATAATTATGAACAATATTATCTCCAACAAATCCTGTAAAGACTTGGGTTGTAGAACCTAATACTCCAATATTTTGAGCCGTTTGCAGCGTATTTGCTGTGTTACTCACAACAGCCATTTCCACAGGTACTATTTGCCCATAAACAGTAATATAACCACGATCATCTTCTTGGTTAATACGGTTTAGTTCAGCATTGCTCAGATGTACACCAAAAACCGAGTTTCTCGCTAGTTCCCCTTCATCACCTGGGGTATCTGTACCTACTCGATTATCTAACCAGTGGAAAGTTTCTTCAACTAGAACACCTACTCCACCATTGACTGAATTGAGTGGCGCAGCACTGAGTCCAAATAATGTATCTGAAAGATAAATGTTGTTATTGGCACTATCATAAGCACCAACCGCACCATTCATATCAGCAGCCGAAAGCACTTGCACGAAAGGCAATTGACTAAAATCACCTACTAACCACTGCGATCGCACTAATTGTATTTCTGGTGTATTTGCTTTATCTCTTAAAACTTGTACAAATAGATCATCATCGTTGGCAAATTTTCGGAGTATTTCACCTGTTAAAGTCTTTATTGAATCAAGTGTAAACTGCTGATTTTCTTGTAATGAATATTCAATTGGACTAGGGATAACTTCGGATTGGTAGTTAATTGCACCTTGTGATTTTGGCAAGATTGGAGTAATAGTATCTGCATTAGTTAGTTGATACTCTGTACCCAAAGGAGGTATTTCTTGATTAACGGGGATATATTCATTATTCATATTGATAAGCAATCCTAGAATTACTGTTAGTGTTTTTAACTTTATATTAATACATAATAAATCTTTTTACACAATGCTTAATATAGTGCTTTTACGTAAATTAGTATGAATTTCTCGTGAAGAATTGATGAAATAACTTTGCTTTCATCTATGGATGATACTTTTTGTCAACAAATAGCCAAGTGGACAAAAAAGAAATAGCCAAAAGGTCAATGCCATCAAAGACAAAGCCCTGTTACCTTACCAACTAAGGCAACCAGCGTCATCGTCACTATGGCTACCAAAACACCAACCAAACCAAAGCGAAAACAAACACAAACTCGCTCATGGGAAAACCTGACAGACCGCCGCAAACTCCGCCATATAGAAAACACACTCGATAAAGCCATTACTCAATCACTAGAAAACGGTTCTATTCAATCCCACGAAGACTTTAAAGCCTGTGTAGAAAATTACAGCAAAGCATCAGGCAAAGCACCCATCACCGTAGAACTCTGCGTAGGAGGAGATGATGATGAAGAAATTAGAGGCTATCGCTTCTACCTTATCAGTGACCCTAGTCATAGAACCAGTGGTAAATATCTGCTCAAAAACCTAGAAGGAATAACCGACAAAGACGAAAACTACTTCACCCCTTCCAACATCGCTGAAATTTGCGGCTTTGCAGAAACAGAACTTGATGATTTAGATGATAATTTACTAGATTTAGATGAGGAAAACGAAGAAATAGATGAAATTGAAGATGAACTAGACGACCTATTAAACGACGATTTCAACAATGAACTAGACGACCAAGACGACTTATATGAAAAAGACGAATTACCTCAGAGTCGTGTTGGTGTAGCCGCAAGTAAAACTCAAACCAAAACCTCAACTAAAACCTCAAGTAAGTCCCAACCCAAAACACAAACTAAAACTCAAGATAAAACCCAAACAAATAAAACTGCTGCCAAAAAATCCAAATCCAGAGAACCACTAGATGAAGCTTCCCGTTTAAGTGCCACAGCAGCCACAAATGGAAGAGAAGTAAATGGTGTAAACTTAGCAGGATTAACAGGTCAACTAGCAACTTTAGGAATAGCTGTAGGACAAGGAGTTTTAGAACAACTGGCAGCCGAAGCTGATGAAAAACGACTGGAACGAATTCTTAAACAACTACAAAAGCAGAATGACCGAGTAGATAACCTCACCAGTCGCTTACAGGAAATAAACCCAGAATCATCAGAATTTCTAAATCCTTCAAATCCTGCAACATCTTCGACTACTCCAAACTTTTCAAATACTTCAAACTCTGTAAATTCTTCAAATCCTGAAAATTTACCAGATTCAACATTTGAAGCATCCACAGAAAATAATCCACTGGCAGTAGCCACCATGAAAATCGGCTCTAAAGTAGACAAGTTAGGTTCTACTATAGATCCTAATTATCAAACTCAACCTTTTGAGTTAGATAAAGATGCCAGCATCATTGAACAACTCCAACAAATCGAAGATTACCTGCAAAATATTTCTCAACGACTTGACCGTTTAGAAAAGATAGTTGACCGACTGGAAAAACAAATAGCAGCACAACAAAATAGTTCTGTAACTGAATCAAAAACTACTGATGAAACTGTTCAAGCTAACTCCAAGAACCAACCAGAAAACGACGTTTTAGGACATTTGACAAAACGCCAAACCAAGCAACAACAAATAGCCTGTGCTGATGCTTTAGTGGGATTTGCTGATGTTGCCAGTGAACTATTTAACAAATCTCCTGAAGATGGTATTCCTATTTCCAACAACAAAACTTTAACAGTAAAACAACAGGGGGTAAAACAACAGAGTAAACAAACAGCACAAACAGGAATATCTGCGGACGTAGCCATTGCTTTGGAGAATACCCAAGGTGAAACATTATTTGCGGGTACTTGCACTGATGGGCAGTGGAAAATTACACAAGATAATCTCACCTCTGATGAAAAAATCGGTATTTGTAAACTACCACAATCAAAATCAGAATACGCCCTCAAAGCCACCGCCCAAGCATTAGTGCAAAAGTTTCAAAAACAACTACCTAACAAATTTAATGGTGATGAAGAACCGACATTTACCTGGGCTGAAAATGGTAAACCCAAGTACGATTTTGAAGTGGTGAAACTGTCTAATGGTACACAACTACTTCAAGGATTTAACCCCAACCGTGATAACGAACAAGTGCTTGATGCAGCTTTAGTACCAGGAGAACCCCCAGAAATTAAACAATGTAATATCCCACTTAGAGAAATGGAAGCATTACTAGACAATCAACAATCAACTCGTTCTAGTCAAGCTGATAGAAATAATGCGAAACAGCAGAAAAAACAAACTAAAAATCAAACCAAAAAATCAGAAATTCAAGTTTAATTGTCAGGGGTCAGAATATTTGTTTGTATAGCTGTAGCCAGGATAATTAGGACATTATTAATCCTTGAAACCTAGATATAACAAGGCTTTCCCTCCTGCCCTCTGCCTCCTGCTATAGCAGTAATCCATAGTGGCAAGTTTTTTCATCAAACAAAATTAAAGATGTGTTTTTTGGTTCACTTCAATAACTGCTGACACCGTGCATTGTACCAAAATCACAAATTTTTAACCACAGTTGAATTTAAAACATTTGATAAACATTTGAATTTGACAGAGGAAAGAAAAATGAATAACACACAATCTCGCAGTTTTCAGTTTAAATTACTGCCATCTGCTAACTCAGTAATAAACATGAAAAACCAGAAAATAAACCGTACTGATTTATCATTCATTTTCATATCTCTAGCAACAGCAATTTATTTATTGGCAACAAAACCCATATTTGTAACCATTTTGGGATGTGCCAGTATTGTTTTCTTGAGTATCGGCTATGTAATTCGCACAGTACCAATTTTAGAAAAATATTTAGGTAAAAAAATTCGTTTTTGGCATATTGTGACTGCAATTATCACAATTACCGCTTTACTTGATACCCTAATAACTCCCACCTATGCCATTTTTTTAAGCGGATTAGAAAATTTCTTTGTAACACTTGCCCAACAGAGTTCACAAGCTGGAGGAGGAGGTGCAGCTACACTTGATGCTAACGTTGTTGGCTTAACATTTAACCTGATTCGAGGTGCATTTTTATTACTCGTTGCTGCTGCTTCTTTATTTGCCTATAACCAAGCACAACAAGGTAATGATTGGCGACCAATTGTAACTCAAGTTGGTTTAGCTTTTGCAATTGTCATTGCTATAGATGTCATCACTTTTATATTTATTGGCAATGGCACTGGTACAGGAGGAGGCGTTTAAGTTCACAAGTCGAAAGTCAAAAATCAAAAATATTATTTCTTAATGCAGCACTTTTGGAGTAAATGAGGTACAGGTTATTCTCAGGGGGAATGGGATTCGTTTTTATCTGTGTACCTCATAAACCTGAAAAACGCTGTATTAAGAATGAACAATTGATAATTACTAATTATTCATTATGAATTATCAATTGATAATCGAAATAATCAGGTATAACCCCTTTAATTTAAAAGTGAAAAATCTTTGAATCAGGATAAAAAATCCCCATTACAATAACGCCCTCTTGCCCTCTGCCTCCTGTCTTCGTTAATAGTTATGAAAAACAATCCACATAACGAATTTATCAAAGTTAATCGAATTCTAGGTAAACAAGCCAGCATTGGACCAATACTAGCAGAACAACTAGGTCCCTGGATTGCCATCATCATAATTTCCTACCTGACTACCAATGGTTTCCTCAGTTTAGGAATAGGTTGGTTTTTCCTCACATCATTCTGGCTAATTATTAGTTGGTGGATATTAACCGGCAACCAACCCCATCAATTCCTAGACAGATGGCGTAAACCACCCGGAAATGAATGGTACAACGCCAACAATATCTACATTTCACCAATACCAGAAAACCGTCCTCCTTGGTTACGTCATCGTTACAGTGATTCACAAATCAACATTCGACATAAACCCCTAATTGTACCAAATCAATATGGAGGTAAAAACAGATTTATGCCCTTTCAAAATGAAGTAAATATCTGTTGTATTGCAGAAATCAAAAAAGATGACCGGGAAGTAGCAGCTTTATTATTAGAACAAGGAAAATCACAATATCAACTTATATTTGGATTCCAAATTGCTGGACTACACGACATATTGCATGAAAGTGAAATCAACGAATTTGCCCATGCTATTACTGAAGGAATGAAAGATATACCACCAGCAGAACGCATCACTTTTTGTACAGGCTGTTACAGTGATAATACTCAACGTCAAACCCAACTTCATACATTAGCAGATGACTGTCACCTCAAACCCATATCTGTTCTCATTCGTAACGAACAACTGCGAGTAGAAGAATTAAAAAACGCAGGTACACGCCAAAAGTGGCAGCAAATAGCCTTTTGTACCTGGACAAGTGATCAACAAGGTAATTCCCAACAAAAAGATTTTGTCGGTGCTGTGATTGAAAAATGCCGTAATCTAGGCTCTTGGGTAGTAGAATCAATCACAGGCAACAAACGAATATACCAAGAAACATTCTTTAAAAAGCTATTACTACAAGGCTTTCAACAAGGATTTATTCAATGGGAAGTATTACTAAATACAAAAATAGGCTTAGAAATCACACCATGTAGTGCAGCAGATTTATGGCAATGGTTGTGGAACAGATTTAACGCAGGTGTTGCACCTCCCATTCCCCAGGTTATCACCTTAGAAGAAACAGCCACAGGAATACAACTCACAGAAACCCTAACCACAAACAAACATATCTGCACACTACTCATTGAAGGTACACAAGGACGTTCCGCAAGTCCAGAACATCGTGGAGATTATGATCGAGTTTATCTCACAGGCAAGGGTCAAGTCTGCGGTGTAATGACAATGACAGACCCGCCACTGGGTTGGACAAATGCTCAAGAACAACTCAAGTGGATGTGGAAAATACTGTCTTCCAGTTATGTCCATGATACAGAAGCATGGATAGAAATCAGCCGTGTTAATGACTTTTTCATTCAAGATAACCTTGCCCGTCAAGCCAAGCAATCTAAAACAGCCCGCACCATAGCCATAACCAAAGGTCAGGGACGTGACATTGGTGCAGAAATCAAGCAAGAAGAATCATTTGAAGCACAACGGCGACTGTATGAAGGTACAAAAGCCTTACATTGTGCGCCAGTATTCCTGGTATACCGTAACAGCACAGAGGAATTGACTCATGCTTGCAATCTATTGGCTAACAGTTTTGAAACCGCCAAGGTACTGCGTGAACGTAACATAGCTTGGGAAATATGGTTACAAACTTTACCTATCACCTGCAAACGCTTATTGCATGATGGCAATTTAAGTGAGCGACGGTTGACACTTGATACACAAACAATTGCCGGATTGATGCCTCTGACCGTACCTAAAGATATTGATAAACAGGGTGTAGAGTTTTTTACCAGTCGAGGTGGTAAACCTATTTACATAGATTTGTTTCATCAACAAATTGGACGGGCTTTAATTACAGGTACTTCTGGTTCAGGAAAGAGTGTTTTGGGGTGGCGATTTGCAGAAGAAGCCTTAGTGAACAATATTCCTGTAGTGGGAATGGATATTTCCGCCGGAGGTAACAGCACTTTTAAAACAGCGATTGAGCTACTGGGAGAACAGGGTGCATACTATGACATTGCCAGTGGCAGTAGTAATTTATTAGAACCGCCAGATTTGCGTCGGTTTGATAAAGCAGAACGGGAACGACGAATGGAGTCTTGGAAGGATTTTATACGCAAGGCGTTATTAGCGATCGCTATGGGTAAAGTTGAAAATCCTCATCTATCCCAAAGAGTTGACGCTTTACTGGTCAAGGCTTTGGATGTGTTTCTCAAAGACCCGGATATCATTGCTCGTTATAACCGTGCATTTGAGAAGGGTTGGCGTTCTTCAGAATGGCAGCAAATCCCTACCCTACCGGATTTTATCAAGTTTTGTACGCGAGAACGTCTAAATCTGCGTTCATTTGAAGAGATTGACCGGCAAGCACTCAACCAAATTCAAAATCAGGTCAGTGCGCTGTTATCGTCAAGATTGGGAAAAGCGATCGCACGTCCCAGTACATTTTCCCCTGAACCAGCGATTAAATTCTTTGCTTTGAGCGGGTTAAGTAACGAACAAGATGCGTACTTGATGGCGATTAATGCTCATACTGCTTGCATCCGCAATGCTTTATCCCATCCTAAAAGTTTGTTTATTGGTGATGAACTTTCAGTATTGTTGCGTAAAGATGGTTTTGCTCAAGTGATTGGTGAAACTTGTGCTACAGGACGTAAGGAAGGTATTGCAGTTTTACTACTATCCCAAGATCCAGATACGATCTGCGAGTGTGCAACAGGCGCTCAAATCATGCAAAACATGACTTACCGAATTACTGGACGCATTACCAGCACTGGAGTTGCTTCTTTTGAGCGTTATCTGGGTTATCCTGCCCATATCATTAGCCAAAATGCCACGGAAGCGTTTTTACCACGTATCAGTGACCTTTATTCCTGTTGGTTAGTAGAAACAGGTGGTAGATTTTGGCGTACTCGTTTTTACCCAGGGGAAATGATGTTGGCTAGTGTTGCTAATAACCAAGATGAGCGAGAAGCTAGGTCACGGGTAATGGCACAGTATCCAAATACTCCTAAAGGTAGGCTGTTAGGACTCAGAGCTTTTACGGATGCTTATATCAGTGCTTTGAAGGAAAACAAAGGTTTTCAACATATTGGACAGGAGGTATCTATGGTGAATACATCGCATTCTCGATTTAATTCTGGTGAACAGGCTGAAAATCGTCCTTTAATTGCTAGTTAAAAAGGAAGCATAGCAGCAGCTATTTAACACTTACATTAAAAATTTTGAACCATAACGTGAGCATAAGTTTTCAATTCACAACATCAAAATTTTTGAATCATAATGTGAGCTTAATGTTTCAATTCACAACATCCGATTTTTTGAATCATAACTTGACCCTAAGTTTTCAATAAATAAAATCCTGAACAATTCAATTAGGTTTAGGCGTTTTAAATCTAAAATCCAAAATCTAAAAAAGTTTTATCTGAAGGATTTTTGATTATGAAACTAAAAACGAAATCCTGAACGATTAGGTATTTTCAATCTAAAATCCCAAATCCGAAATCCGAAATCCCAAAAAGTGTTATCTGAAGTAATTTTGATTATGAAACTAAAAAGTAAGTCCTGAACGATTAGGTATTTTCAATCTAAAATCCCAAATCTAAAATCTAAAATCTAAAATCTAAAATCCAAAAAAGTGTTAGCTAAAGGAATTTTGATTATGAAACTGAAATGGATGTCAATTCAATTCATCACCATGATTTTAGTGTTGGGTATTAACTCAGTTAATAAACCAACCTTAGCTGCTACCCAACCTAACAATGTAGCAAACAACAATGTAGCAAACAACAATGCGGTTAACGGCAATAGTATTTTGGTGGAAAATACTGAAAATCAAATTAATAACTTCATTGGAGATGTAACAAACTTTGTCCAACAAGACTTATTCAGCCCCATAACTGATTTGATTAACTCAACAATTGGTGCATTCCAAATTCCTGATATTTCTAAATTATGGAATCAGATTTTATCTGGAACAGTTAATCAAAGTCCAGGTGCTATATTGTCGGAAATTTTGGAAAATAAAACCAATGGTCAAAGTTCTTATGGTATTCGAGAAGATATAGGCAAGAATACTACTAGGAATGTTGTGAATGAAATTGCTAATCAAACAACTTTAGGAGAAAACGCCCAAACTCAAATGGCTCAAATTAAAGAAGCTACTCGACAAGACACTCAAACAATTATTAACTTAGGAGAAGAGTCCCAGAGTTTGGATGTCACCCAACAAATTTTACAAAACTTGTCTCAACAAACAGCCCTCAATGGTCAAATTAATGAACGAATATTTCAAGAGGCACAACAAGCAAGAATTGATAGAGCATTAAACAATACTTTAATTACTCAAACAGCTAAAGAACTTGCAGCTATCAATACTGCTGACAGACGAAAAAGTATTGCTGCTGGTAATGCTATGTCTCAACAAGCAGGTTTATTAATGATGCCTGGTGGCGTGACTTTGGGTAACGATAATTAACTTGAAAGATATCAGTCTGAGTGAGGTACATCTATTGTAGGTAAGATACCCACATTATAAGAGTTTTACTATTCCTATCTGTACCTTCATTGACCTGCAATTTACTGTATCTGAAAACCCTACTCAACTTTTATTTTACTCACAATACTACTTGTTTAAGCCTTTTTATATGACACAAGATGATATTTCAAAGGGTTAATCATTTTTGATTTTGTTAACCGATTAGTATTGATTTTAATCATCCTTTTGATTTGCTGTTATGAGATATTGTGTGACTTTTTCGTAAGTTATCAATAATTTGCATAAAACAACTTTTTTCAACTAAAACTTTTGTAAAAATTAAAAAGTATGATGTACCTAATTGCTCAATCATTTCCTGTTACTGGTGGAGAAACTCAAGCTTTAGATATTGTCTCCAGTGCTTTAGAACTATCTCGTGCTACCGTTGAATCATGGAATTTAGTTTGGCAAGTTACCTTAAATCCCTCATCTCTTTTATGGTATGGCTTAGTTGATTTAGGTGTCACCTTGGGAGCAGCTAGTATCTTATTTGTGGCACTAACAACGGGAAAGGAAATTATTGAAAAACAATCTTGGTCAGAATTAGCAGCTATTTTTGTTTGGCCACTTGTAATTATGATATTCCTTGGTGGTAATGGTAATTTTTTAGCCAAAACCATTATTTTTATCCGAGGATTTGCTTATAATCAAGTACAGAATATCCTGGAAATTCAAGTTAGTGAGTTGACATTCAAATCGGCGATCGCTAATGTAACTATCAGCAGTATTGCTAGACAACAGCTAGAAAATCTTTACAGTGAATGTCAAGGACAAGTTGGAGAGGAGTTAATTGAATGTTGGGATTCAAAGCGAGAACAAGCAGAAGCAATTGTTACAGAAGCTGAAGAGAAAGCTGAATCTCCACTGCAACCATTAGAGGATTTTGCACAGTTCCTTTGGTCTAGGACTTTACCCGGTCAAATTGGCACTGCGGTACAATTTGTTAATGACCCAGGTAGTGTATTTCGAGATACTGCTATTCCCATTATTCGCTTTATTCTTTATGCCTTACAATGGGGATTTGTTAACATTTTAGAAGCAGCATTATTGCTAACTGCTTTATTTGCACCTATAGCAGTCGGTTTATCACTTTTACCATTACAAGGTCGTCCTATTTGGGCTTGGTTAACTGGGTTTATTTCCTTGTTTGGAGTTCAACTTGGATATAACATTTTAGTCGGTTTAACAGCTGTTGTTTTAGTTAAATCAGGTGCAGCATTAGCATCAGATGTGGCTTTTATGTTTTTCTTGAGTATCTTTTCTCCAATTTTGGCAGTATTGATAGCGGGAGGTGGAGGAATGGCAATTTATAACGGTATTTCTGCCAACATTAAAGGTTTAATTGATGTTTTCAGCAGTGCTATTGGTACTGCAACTAGCGTTGCTTTAATTCGCAGGAGTTAATACTAATTACTTGGAAGGCATAATTTTTTTAGTTGTATTTAGCTGTAATTAGCAGGAGAATATAATGGGAAAGAATTATCAATTGATAATTGACAATTGTTTACAGCACTTTGCTCAACTGTTTGGTACAAAATGAAATCGTATAACCCCTGCTGCATAAACCTTTTGGACATTTAAGTGTGGCACTTTAACAAGAAAACTGCTGTAATTCCAAAAATGTGAAATCTGGCAACAAAAGTTTACAATCTTTGTATTTTAGTATTTTACCCAGCAATTAAACTGAGATAGCTATGCAAATCAAACGATTACAATCTCCGCTATTACCGGAATCCAAAAATTTATTAGCTATTTGTTTCTTGTGTTTAACAGCATTCAATGGTTTAATTTTATTATTGACATTGTTTACTGCTTTTAAAGTCAATAAAATTGCTGAACGCAAAACTACCTTTGCTCAGTTAGTAAATGGTCAAACTATCTATATCTCGGAACAAGAACGCAATTGGCGTTATCCAGCAGTAATTCAAAAAGTTGTTAGTGATTGGACAACGCTAACATTTAATTGGGATAACAAATTGGTAATAACTGAAGAAACAGATCCAGGTATTCAAGTTGGTAAAAAACGCATTCCTACTAATACTTGGTTTGCTTCTCTACTATTAGAATCGAAATTTGCTCAAGCTTCTTTACCAAAGATTGCTGAATTAGTTCCAACGAGTGTTTTTACAGGTCAACTTCGTAGTACAACAATTATTTCCTATTTATCAGAACCAAGAGCAATTAGATTAGGAGAATGGGAAATAGATATGATTGCTACTCGTGTTTTAGTTGACCGTTCTACTGGTAGAGATGAACGTATTCCTTTTAATCGGACATTTACTGTTCAAGCAGTAGAAATTCCCCGTTCTCCACTCGGAAAAGATGCTTCTTTAATAGAACAGAAAATTTATGAAATGCGTTCTTCGGGGTTGCAAATTACTAAAATGGTTGATTTTAATCCTCAACAACGTCGTTAATTAGTAAGCAATCAGCTATCAGCAGTCAGCTAATAACAAGAATAACAAATATTCATCTAAAGGTTTGTGTGAACTTAATCAAAATTAATTAAACCGTTGATAAGTAAAAAAGTAAAATCATGGAAAATACAAATCAGAATCAAGAATTTAATTCCCACAATGGTAATTCTGCCAATTATTCCTTAGAATCTAATACTAATAACGGTCATCATCGTTTGACTCAAAACATTGTAGAAGAGGAAGAAAATATTAGTCCTGAAGAGGAACAAATGCTGGCAGGGTATAACCCTAATGCAACTGGGCTTATTTCTCAAGAATATCGCTTGAAACAGGATGAAGAAAAAGCAATAGAGCGACCTTTAACAGAAAAACCAGGTGTCCGTCTCGTTTTTGTAGTTGGTTTGGTAGGAATGGTTATTGGTTCTGGTTCATTGCTTTGGTTTGGATTTTTACAACCTAAACCTCCTGCTAAACAAGCTGTGAAAACTGCTAATCCTACTCCCAGCAGTGAACCAAATTTAGATGAATCTGCTGAACTCAAAAGCAGATTAGCATTTCAAGATCAACAGCAACAACTTCAAGTAGAACCAGTTCCCACTACCTCTCCTAGTCAAACATCACAACCAAAACCGACACCATCAGTTCGGACAGTACAGCAGACTGTTTCACCGCGCAGGACTGCTGTCAGAGTTGCTGAACCTCCACCTGTTGTTAGAAGGTATTCTTCCGCACCTGTAAGTTATACACCTCCACAAACAATTCAGCCATCAGTAGAAAAACCTGAAAGTCTTGCTGATGCTTTACAGCAATGGAATCAATTAGCCAGTTTGGGACAGTCACAAATTAGTAACTCAACAGACTCAACTCAACAAAAACTGACATCAAGTAATCCAGCTACTAAAACCTTAAAACCAGGTACACCCGCCCTCGAAGAAACTGAACTAGAAACAGTTTTGATTGGTTCTAAAAGCGTTGATAGTCAAACTGATTTAACACCTGGTATGATGGGTATTCTCAACCGTACTCCTGTTGATTTAATCAATGCCAATACAAGCAACAATAAGGATGTAGCATTGGGTACATCTGCATCTGCTAAAGTGATCATGCCGATGATTTGGGATGAAGCTGGTAAAAATGCTAATGACCGCTTTGCTGTGGAGTTAACTAAACCTCTCAAAGCTACAGATGGTAAGGTTGCGTTTCCTGCTGGTACTGTTGTGGTTGCTAAAACTACATCTGTAAGTAAGAGTAACTTGGTTTCCGCTACTGCGATCGCATTGGTTTATCCTAATTCCCAAGGTACAGTTAAACAGGAAACAATACCAGCGAATACTCTATTAATTCGCGGTGGAAATAAGCGTCCATTACTTGCTCAAAAACTGCATGATGCAGGGTCAGATATTGCCAAACAAGATTTATTGGTGGGATTACTCAGTAGTTTGGGAAGAGTGGGCAGTATCGTTAATCAACCCCGCACTCAATCTAGCACTGTTGTTTCTGGTGGTAATTTTAATCAAAGTACGGTTACTACTAATGCTGACCCGCAGATATGGGCTGCTGCATTGGAGGGATTTTTTAGTCCGGTAAGTCAGCGTTTATCGAGACGTTCTGACCAAGCTGTTCAGGAATTGCTGCAACGTCCTAATATTCAGTATCTACCTGAAGGTACGGAGGTTTCAGTTGTTGTTAATAATTTTTTGAAAGTTGAAAGGTAAGCATTCAGCTATCGGTAATCAGTAGTCAGCCTATAATTGTAAAAACAAAAATTTAGCACATTAATTGCGAGCATCCTAATTTTGAAAAATAACCGCAGCAACACCAAAAAATCTCTGAAACTCTCTTACCTTTGTGTCCTTTGCGCTCTTTGCGGTAATGCCTCCGGCTCCCGTTAGGGATACAATCATATCAGGCTCTTGGAGAATTTTATGTAATAAAAAAAATCAATTTATACATTTGGGATGCTCCCCCTTAATTGAGATAATTTACACTCTGTGCTTTGGTTTTCATTCTTTGTATTTTAGTTAGCATTGAAATCTTTTAGCAGAGCGTGCTGTATTACTTCTGCTTAGTCAATCTATAGCCATTTCCTGATAGCTAACGACTGAAGACTTACATTTTAGATAAATCAAAATTTTTAATTCAAAATCTCAAATAGATATGAAATTATTTGCTATAAAAATCATTGCCAGTAGTGTATTATTGTTTGGCGGAATAGTGCCTGTTGTCCAAGCACAAACTCCTGCTTATCGCTTGATTGAAAGGGATATAGCTGTTAACAATAAAATTCAAGTTAAAGTCACTCCTGGACGTGCTACACCTATCAGTTTTAGTCAAACGGATGAAACTATTGCTTACATTTTACTAGCAGATCCTTCACGACTGGTCTACACTACAGATACAGATTTAAATAGTGGAAAAGCTACAACCATTTTTTTAAGAGTAATCAAAACTTTGAAGTTTCCCCAATCTACCTCTACTACTATTACTAATTTACTGGTGCAAACTGTAGATTCTCAAGGACAAAAGCGACTTTACAATTTTGATATCATTCCCCATCGGGGAAAACCTGGTTATGTTGGTATTCAAATTGCAAAAGCAATTCCTGGACAACAGAAATTATTAATAGATAAAAATCGCACTGCTACAGTTGATGATATTGAAAATGGGCTAAGAATTGCTATTAATCGTGGTTATACTCAGAAAAATGATCCTGTTGTTTCTAAAGTGCGGCAGGTTTTAGCATTGTTACGCACTAACAAAGTTACTATTTCTGAGGCTGCTAAATCTGTTGATGTGCCACTGGCTGTAATTTTGGAGTTAGGGAAAGTTGCAATTAATCAGCGTGATTGTAAATTGCTTTTGAATGGTTGTTAAATGCAACAACTGTTGACAATTTCTAGTCCAGATTAATAAAATACTTGAACTTACGTGACTATCGTTAATTTTCATATTTTGAACCCTATTTTTTATTTTTATAAATTGTTCGGACATTTTTGCTTGACTAAACCGGTCAATGGAAATTTTGGATGCTAAAATCAGAGAACAAGTAACTGCAATTATTATGGAGTTTTTAGTATGATTAACTTAACTTATAAACAAGAAACCTTTATTAAAGATGCTATTTATATCAAGTTAAATAATCTAAATACTCACTTAACACAAATTCAGTCCTTATCACAAGATACTGGTAATAATGAAATAGTTAAAAGTTTGATTAGAGAGACAATGTATTTTATTGAATGGATTACCCCAGATGTAGAATTTGACCATGCTTTTGAGTTAGCTAATTTAGGAAGATTTCTGAGTCGCTGGTTGTTTAGTGTTGAAGGCTGGAATAACACAGACATCAAAAATCAATTTATTCAGGAACTTGTCACTTGGAATGACTGTATATTAGAAATGTCAAAATTACGAGATGCTTAACATTATGACTCAACCACCATTACCACAACCAAAATTAGAACCCAGTGGAATTACATTTGACCAATATGCAGAGTTCACGCCCCAAAAACTAGAATTGAGTAACGGATACATGGGATACGGTGGACAAGACCAGCTTGGGTTTCATTTAGCAGTGCTTACCAATATGGGGTTATTAAAAGCAGCCAAGCACACCAATTTAGCATTATGGGTAGAAGCCCTGAACTTTGTAGTGAGAGAAAAACTAGCAAAAGTTGATGCAGAACCAGAAGTAGCAGAAGCAATGTTAAATAGATTCAATCAGGCAATGTTAGACCTAGAAGCTGTGATAGATTATTTGGGTGAATAGCCTAGTTTTTCGATTTTCCTCTAAGAAAATTTCGCCAACAGTATCAGTGCCGGAAGCGATCGCCCTCTCAACAAATGAGATGTGAACAAAACCCATGCCCTATGCTATGAAGCCCAGCCTTCACGAGTGAGTTTATGATTCAAATCGGATTAGTATTTCTACAAAATCAATTAAAAAGCTAGTATTTTCCCTGTAATTGCGATTATCTTAGTATTATAAAGCTCAAGCGGATAAGCAGTAAGCAATTTTCGTCACACCAAAAGACCAAGGAAAATCAGATACATGAAAACCTTATTTGAAATCTGTACCCCCCGTGCTGACATATTAAAAGGAAATATTCGTGAATCTGATTTTGCCGCCGACTTAGCTCAAGTCATCAATGGTACAGCACCTCCAGAATATGCCAAGCCTGACCTGTTCTTTGATAACACCCATCCCACCCAAGGATTAAAAACATTATTAAAAACCGTGTGTCAACGGCTGCAAGGAAACGGTGGTTCTGCCGTCTTGCGTTTGGATACTCAATACGGTGGTGGAAAAACCCACAGTCTTATTGCCCTTACCCACGCCGCCCAGGGGATGCAAGGTGTAAGCAATGTCCAAGAATTTATAGATCCGGCACTTGTCCCCACAGTCAAAGTTAGACTGGCCTCCTTTGATGGCGAAAATGCAGATCCACTAAATGGCAGACCTTTGGGCAATGACTTACGGGCTTATACACCTTGGGGAGAACTGGCTTATGGACTAGCTGGAGTAGCAGGTTATGAAAAAGTTCGTCAAAGTGACATTGAAAAGGTTGCACCAGGGGCAGCTACCATACAAGAATTATTTGGCAACGAGCCAGTTTTAATCCTATTAGACGAATTATCTATATATTTACGCAAAATTAAAGGTAGACCAGAGCAAGACCAACTGACACCATTTCTCACCTCTTTATTTAAAGCTGTTAGTTCCTCAGAAAAAGCTTGTGTAGTCTTTACCCTAGCAGTTGGTAAAGAAGGGAAAGCCACAGATGCCTATTCTCAGGAAAATGAATTTGTAGCCAAAAGATTAGATGAATTTGTCGCTGAAAAATTAGACGAATCTACCAAAGTCGCAGGAAGACTAGCTACACTCCTTAACCCCACCACAGAACAAGAAACAGTCCAAGTATTACGCCGTCGCTTATTTGCCCACATAGACCAGAGTGCAGTACAAGAGGTAGTTAATACTTATAAACAATTGTGGATTACCCATCGTAGCTACCTACCCACGGAACGGATAAATGCAGATAGGGAAACAGATTTTCAAAATGGCTTTCCTTTTCATCCTGCATTAATGGACTTACTCACTGATAAACTTTCCACCTTGAGTACCTTCCAGCGTGTGCGGGGAATGTTGAGATTATTAACGCGCACAATAGCCCATCTTTGGCAAGAACAACCCGCCAATACCTACGCTATTCATTTACATCATGTCAACCCCGGTTATAATCCCATTCGGGATGAAATTAACACTCGTTTGGAACTAGGGAGATTTGACCCCGTAATTCAAAATGACGTAGCCGCAACTACAGGAGGAGTTTCCTTAGCAGAACAGTTAGATGCTAAATGGTATGCAGGTTTAGCACCCTACGCTTCTTGTCTTGCCCGGAGTATTCTTTGGCATACCTTTGCATTTAATGAAAATTTACAGGGAATAGATGACATAAATTTACGCTATAGCATTTTAGCCCCTGGTATGGATGTGGGTTTTATCAATGATGCCCGCCAAAAGTTTATTGCTGAATCTGCTTATTTAGACGATCGCCCCACAGCCCCGTTACGATTTTTAACAGAAGTCAACCTCACTGTTTTAATTAACCGCCAGAAAAAGCAAGTAGACACCAACGCGGCCAGAACCGAATTACAAGACCGAATTCGGGAAATTTTTAAAGGCAATACCTTTAATTTGATTCCCTTTGCTGGAGGTGCTTATGATGTCGCAGATGACGTGGGAGATGGCAGACCCAACTTAGTTTTAATTAGCTACGATGCAGAAACAGTTCGCAATGAAGCCGTCACCGTACCACAGTTAGTCGAAAATATTTACACTACCCAAGGTTCTCAAGGTAAATACCGTGATTTAAAGAATAACTTAGTGTTTTTGGTTGCTGACGATGCCAGCCGTGATGAAATGAAAGAAAAGATGGTGTATCGCTTGGCATTAGAAGCGATGAAAACACCAGACAATTTGGCACAATTACCAGAACACCAGCAGGATAAAGTTAAAGAACTTCATCAAAAATCAGAACAAGAATTAGCAATTATCATTCAACAATGCTATCGCCACTTATTTTATCCATCTAAAAATCGTTTAGATAATGCCAATGTGGACTTAGCCCACATAGTTTTTGATTTACCCGCAGCGTCCCAGCGTCCGGGGAATGGACAGCAGGAAGTTAATAAAGCACTACAGGACGCGCAGAAATTACTTACTGCTAATAGTGAACCATCAGCCCCTAATTATGTCAGAGACAATACACCCTTAAAAAAAGGACAAATCAGCACTGCGGGGTTAAGAGGTGAATTTCGCAAAGACCCCCGCTTTCCCATCATGTTAAGTGATGATACTTTTATTAAAATGGTGCGTAAGGGCATACAAGAAGGAATTTATATTTATCAAAGTGGGGATTTACTGTTAGGACAAGGCGACCCCTACGCGGACATAAAAATTGATGAACAGTCAATTATTTTTACAATGGCCTATGCCAAAGAACATGGTATTTGGCCACGTCGTCCCGTCACCCCAACAGATAACCAAAATCCAGATGGAAGCTCCTACGGAAACAGTGGAAGCGGTGATAGTGGTGCTACTGGAACAACTAAAGCAGGGGAAACAGGGGGAGGTTATGCTTCGGGGACAGACTCCACTGATACAGGTACAGACGGCGGTGATACCCCACCTACTCCACCAGCTACACCCCGTCAGCGAGTATTTAAAGCCGAAGCCCCTTTGCGTGAAGCCTTAACCAAAATCTGGGAAGATGCTAAAGGCGCAAAAATCAAAAAAATTAGCCTACTGAGTTTAAGAATTTTTGACAGTAATGATGGTTTTAAGCTACTGGCAGCCATTAACAATGCCACCAATGCCGAAAAACAGGTGAAGCTGACAGCAGCCTATGAAACTAAAAATGGCAGTAGTTTCAGCATGGAATTTACTGGACAGGTGAATGATGTCCAAGCAATTAAAGAATTTTTACAACCCCAACTGCGGGCAGCTTCTGAGACAGATGTAGAGATAACTTTAAATTTAACCTATCCTAATGGTTTAGACCTTAATGGAGATGAGCCAGAAAAGATGACGGAAAAGTTAGCTAGATTTGCTACGGGTGCTGCTTTTGTCGAAGCTTATGCAGAGGCGGGTTAAACAATGACTATTTCTATTTCTCCCCTAATTCAATTAGCAAATCACCATGATAATTTACCCAATAATTTGAGCAAACCTCACTACCAGCTACAAGTTGAAAAACTCCCAGGTAGTGATTTATCTTTAGAAATTTGGCAGTTACCAGCCCCAGCTACACCCCATCTCAAACATCCCCGGCGAATTGCTGGACTAAAAGGCAGAAATTTAGCTTTAATTGAAAATCGTTTATTGCGACAGTTAAAACTGATAAATATTGATTTACCAAATATGCAAAGGGGGAAAAAAAAGGAATTTGAAATTGATGAAGAAAATGCTTTGAGAATGGGTTTAATGTTTCGGGTATTAGCACCAATGCGAAACCGAGAAAATATGTGTTGTTGTGCGGAGGGAGTTGAAGCTATGGGTAAGGAGGAAGCTGCTTATTGGTTGGGAATGGCTATGCACCGGAAAAATCCCAGACGGGTATTAATGGCTTTGCGGTGTTTATTAACTGACCCGAATAGATAATAAAAATTATAGAATTGCCTTACTTTGTTATCAGGGACGATGCACGTTATTAGTTTTAGAATCTTAAGAGAGTATGCAGAAAACCATGCAGATTGTCAGGAAGCCCTGAATAATTGGTATAAGGTGGCTGTAAAAGCCAAATAGTCAAATTTAGTGGAAGTACAGCAGGTTTTCCCGAAAGCAGAAGCCGTTAGTAATTTTACTGTTTTCAATATTAAGGGGAATAAATATCGCTTGATTGTTAGTATAGATTATGAAGGGCAGTTAATTTATATTAAGTATATCCTCACTCACGCGGAATATGATAAGGAGAACTGGAAAAATGACCCTTACTTTTAATCGGGAAAAATACAAGGAATTATTAACAGCTTATCTTCCCAAGTTGATAAAAACTGAAGCGGAAAATGAGCAAGCTTTAGGAATTGTGGAAGATTTAATGCACCGGAAACGTACACCGGAAGAAGATGAATTATATCAGTTATTAATTACTTTAATTGAAAAATTTGAACAAGAAAATTATCAACCTAATCAGCAAAATCATCCTCTATCTATGTTATTATTTTTATTGGAAGAATCTGAAAGAAGTCGAGATGATTTAGTAGCAGTTTTAGGGAATGAAGATATAGTTAATAATATTGTCAATGGACAAGAAAAGATAAATGCAGAACAAGCCCGAAAATTAGGAGAGTTTTTTCATGTAGAACCGAGTTTATTTACGGAATAATAATTAATTGAATAAAATTATCAAATTAGTAATAAAGAGAATATTGCTTTAGTCTCTAGTTGTAAATTACCGATTTTTTTGTTTGTAAATTGTAAAATAAATGGAGTTTACATGATTGATATAATTCATCATAAAATTTATTTCAAGATAGCGAAACAAAAACTAGAATTAGCTTTGTCGTGTGAAAAATCAGTCAGAAGCTGGATTATAGACCGCAATCGCAATGAGTGGGTTAAACAAGATTCAATTGACCATGCTTATTATGAATTTCTAGAAAATGCTATAACTTCCATTATTTTTTCTGGATTAACTGTTGAATCTTTCATAAATTATTATGGAACGACTAGACTTTCAAAAAATAAATTTAATACTTATTTGGATAAATTAGATTTATTATCTAAATGGATTGTTGTTCCAAAATTTATTACAGGACAAGAAATTAGTACCGATTCTCAAGCTCTTGAGTTACTAAAAAAATTAGTAAGTAGCAGAAACAAACTGATTCACTATAAATCTTCACAAACTGACCCACGAGAATTTTATAATAACTTTAAAACTTTTGAACCAACAGATTCAAATAATCGTCTTCCTTGGGTTAAAGATGCTGAAATAGGTGTAAAAGCAATATATGAATTATTCAATGAAATCAGAAAAATTGATACTAGCATTACAAAAGAAGAAATTGAATGGAGCGAAGAATCAAACCATTGGTTTGAATTATTTTCAATAATTTAAATAATTATTGAAAATAAAGCTTATTGAGGCTGTATTATAGTATTAATTTAAGGTATAAAATTATGACTAAAAGATTAATTGAAGAATGGCTACCTGTAGCAGCACTTGGCGAAGAAAGCGTTAGAGAAAGACGCTCAATGACAGCTTTACCACCTATTTATTATCTTCATGTTTGGTGGGCTAGACGGCCTTTGGTAGCTTCACGGGCTGCGGTTTTAGCTTCTTTATTACCTGCGGATACTGATAAACAGAAATTCTTGCACGTTTTAGGTATTCATGGCGACCCAGTAGCAACTAGAAAGAAAATTGAAAAGGCTAAAAAGACAGGCGAAAATTTAGGAACTAATATTTATGGTTATGATAGAGCTTTTTCTTATATTCCTACAGATGAGGATAAAGAATGGTTAAAATATGAAACTAATAGAATTGGTTTAGAAAATCCCAGTGTTTTAGATCCAACTTCTGGTGGTGGTAGCATCCCTTTTGAGTCAATTCGTCTTGGTTTTGATACTATTGCTAATGATATTAATCCCGTTGCATCTATTATTCTTAAACAAACGTTAGAAGCTCCAATGCAACATGGAGTTAAAGTATTAGAAGAATATAATCGTATTTCTCAAGAATTTATTAAAAAAGCATATCCAAAATATCAAGGAATTTTCCCTGCTGAACCAAATAATAATAGAGTAGATGGTTATCTTTACGCTCGCACTATACGCTGTCCATATTGTGAGGGAATTATCCCACTTTCTCCTAACTGGAAACTTGCACCAGATGGTACGGGAGTAAGATTAAAACCTGATGTAAATAAACGGATTTGTGAATTTGAAATTGTTAGTAAAGCTAAAGATCAATCACCTGGAACAGTAACCAGAGGTGATGCTCAATGTCCCTATCCTGATTGTAATCGAGTTGTTTCAATTGATGCCATAAAAGCTCAGGCTGAAGTGGGAGAAATGGGTGAACAGTTATTTGCTGTTGTTTATAAAGAAAGAATAGTTACCACAACTAAAACAGGAAAAACTAAAGAAAAATGGCAGAGAGGATATCGCGCACCTTTACACAGTGATGATAATTCAACAGAAATAAGAGCAAGATTAGAAGAAAAATTAATTGACTGGCAAGCGTTAGATATTATTCCTAGCGAGAATGTTCCTTATGGATTTGAAACTCGTGATGCTTACCTATATGGATTCAATGCTTGGTGTGATTTCTTTTCTCCTCGTCAAGTTATTTGTCATGGAACAAGTGTAGAGGTATTTCGAGAATTATTAGAGGAAGAAGAATCTAACGGAACATTAGAAGACGCTACAAAAGCAGCATTTATTTATTTAAGTTTTGCTATTAGTAAATTATTAAATTGGAATGCCAGATTAAGTAGTTGGAATGTAGAAGCAGAAAGAATGCGCTCAGTATTTGATCGTCATGACTTCGCCTTCAAATGGTCTTATGCTGAAATGTCTCTTTTGATTACTGGACTTGGTTATGATTGGGCAATTGAACAAACCGGAAAATGTATTAAAGAGCTAATTGAATTAAGCCGTCCTGATATTGATACCAAAAAAGCCAGCAATAAAAGCGAACAACTCAATTTATTAAATTCGTTAAATTCCTCCTCTTTTACCCCTCCTAATATTACCATTATCAACGAATCAGGAGATAACCTTTCTCACTTAAAAGATAACAGTATAGATGCAGTTGTCTTTGACCCTCCCTACTATGACAACGTAATGTATGCAGAATTAAGTGATTTCTTTTATGTCTGGCTGAAACGTACAGCCGGATATATTTATCCAGAATTTTTCACCCGTCAACTTACAGATAAAGAAAACGAAGCAGTAGCAAACCCGGCTAAATTCCCAGGTGAAAAAGGTGCAAAAGCACTAGCAACAAAAGACTATCAAGAACGCATGGCCAGCATTTTTAAAGAATGTCGCCGTGTTCTCAAAGAAGATGGTATTCTCACCTTAATGTTCACTCACAAAGCCCAAGGTGCTTGGGATGCTTTAGCCAGTGGTTTATTAGAAGCTGGCTTTACCATTACCGCTTCTTGGCCTATCAACACAGAAGCAGAAGGTAGCTTACATATTAAAGATAAAGCCGCCGCTAAAAGTACCATCTTCCTTGTTTGTCGTCCCCGTATAACCAAAGCGGAAGCAGATACAGTTTATTGGGAAGATGTAGAAAAAGACGTTGCCAAAGCCGTCAGAAAACGAGTCAAAGAATTCCAAGATTACGGCATCAAAGGCGTTGATTTATATCTATCCTGCTTTGGACCAGCCTTACAAGAATTATCCCAACATTGGCCACTCACTCGCGGTACACCCAAAACCCCACCGCAGACTAAAAAAAGAAGCAAACAAACCAGCCTATTCGATGAATTTGACCCCTACGCAGTCAGCCCAGAAGATGCCTTAGATGCAGCCAGAAGAGAAGTAAAACAATGGCGCATGGAACAACTTTTAGGCACAAAACGCCAAAGTAATTTAGACTCTATTACCGAGTGGTTTGTATTAGCTTGGGATGCCTTTGAAGCCCCCCGCTTCCCCTACGATGAAGCATTGCGGTTAGCCAGAGTAGTCGGTGTAGACTTAGACCGGGAAATTGTCGGTAACTTAGCCCAAAAACAAACCAGCGATTTAGTTTTATTAGACAGTAGCCAACGTGCTGCTAAAGGTTGGTTAGGTTCTCCAGATGGTAGCCGTGCCATGATAGATGCCTTACATCACGCCGCTAACCGCGCCCGTAGCAATGGCTTAGAAGCTGGTATCAAACTTTTAGAAAGTAACCAAGTTGAGAAAAATCCTGATTTTCAAATCGCATTGTCGGCAGTGTTAGAAGTATTACCAGTTTCCGGCACTTATACGGGAATTACAGAAGAAGAAGGAGACGTTGCCGAAGCAGCCAAAGATTTTGATGTTTTAGAAAGTCTACGACGGTTGGCATTTAGTGAAAAAGTACCCCAACCCAAGCAGTTAGAATTGTGGTTGAATGTTTAAGTAGTTAAATGTTTAATTAGTTGAATGTTTAATTTTAACTGGGTATTTCATCCATCAAAAAAGGGCAGAAATACCCATGTTGCAGATTTTTTAGGGTTAAAACCCTATTCATAGGTGTCAACTTAACCAAAAAATGACTTATCTGTTAGCTTCCACACCCGCCAGAGAATAAATTCTCTGTCTCATAGCTAAAGTCCGTTAAAACGGACTGGTTAATTTTCCTAGTGTTTAGTCATCTTGAGATGACTTTCGCTATTAGCAAGGAACTTGAGTTCCTTGCAGAATATGAGTTTTACGTTAAGTTGACACCAATGAACCCTATTCCCTGCCTATACTATAAATAACTACATCAAAAAACAGACTAACAATAATTAAGGTATTGATATGCAAATTACCATCGAACTTCCAGAAGATATTGGCAACCAGTTACAACAAAACTGGCAAAATTTACCTCAGAAAATTTTAGAAGCCATAGCATTAGAAGCCTATAGAAGTGGGATAATGACTACTGCACAAATTCAAGAATTACTCAAATTTTCTTCCCGTTGGGAAACAGAACAGTTCCTTAAACAATATCATGCTTATCTTGATTATACAGAAGAGGATTTAGAACAAGATATCCAAACTATAAATCAGGTTTTATCTAAATGATCATTATTGCAGATACTTCGCCAATTTGTTATTTAGTTCTCATTGGAGAAATTGAACTTCTCCCCCAATTATTTGGAAAAATTTTAATTCCCACATCTGTTTATATAGAACTAACTGCAAAAGGTTCACCCCCAGAAGTACAAACTTGGATAAATACACCACCAACATGGTTAGAAATTCGCTCAGTTACCATGTTAGATGACCCCCAGTTAAAGCATCTTCATCCTGGTGAAAAAGAGGCTATTCTCTTAGCAGAACAATTACAGGCTGATTTAATTATTTTGGATGAAAAAGCTGCTCGTAAAGCAGCACAACAAAAGAAATTAAAAGTAACTGGGTTATTGGGGATTTTAGATGTAGCAGCTAGTCAAAATTTAGTGGACATTCCCTCAGCAATTCTAGCTTTACAAAAAACTAACTTTCGGGCAGCATCTAAATTATTGACATCTTTGTTAAATCGTCATCAAATCTCAGATTAATTAGATAGGTATGATAAAAAATATCTATAGCAGATTGCAGAAAAATGAGGTATAAAATCTAAAAAATCTAAATTAAAACCTACACTGTTTCCTACTCTAATGAAGTACAAAATCATCTGCGTTTATCTGCGTTCAATTATTAATGCTTGTACCTCACTTGAATGGAAATTGATATATATACCAAGCCAGTTTTACTCCTGACTCCTGACTCCTGACTTTTGACTCTGCTGTATGTTTATTCTTGTTTAAAAATGAGCTTACTTACAGATTATACCTGGGCGACTAAATACGACTCAGACACCCTGAGTTTAATTAAACAATTCTATGTACCAGCCCTCAATTGTGCAGTCCGCTATGACCGTTCCACAGGCTATTTTTCTGCCCGTATTCTCACCTTAGCAGCCATAGGAATTGAAAGTTTAATCCGTAATCATGGAGTCATGCGGTTAATTATTGGCTGTACTCTGAGAGAAGAAGAAACAGAAGCCATCTCCAGAGGTGAAAAACTCAAAGATGTAGTAGAAAATTCCCTAGTAAATTTACCCTTAATTCCTGATGATATAGCAGAAGCAGATGCTTTAGAATTACTCTCATGGATGATAGCTAAAAATTACTTAGAAGTAAAATTAGCCCTTCCCTGTTCTCCCCAACGTCAACCAATTCCCGTCCAAGGTATTTTTCATGAAAAAGCCGGAATTATTCAAGATAAAGCCGGAAATAGATTAGCATTTAATGGTAGCGTCAATGAAACAGCTAGAGGTTGGACAGGTAACTGGGAAAGTTTTCATGTTTTTACAGACTGGGGTGGAACAAGAACCTATGTAGATGATGAAGAAATAGGCTTTACTAAACTCTGGAATAATCAAGCTAAACGCTGTCTTATTGTTGATGTTCCTACAGCAGTTAGAGACAAGCTACTTACTTTTTTACCAGCCAACGACCAAAAACCAAGACGCTTAGAAATAACACCAGAAGTAGACAATCATCCTCAGATTAATATACCATTAATTGATACCCAAAATCCAAACTTAGAAAATAATCATCAAAATCTTCCCAATGTAAATACTCCTTCTCCTCAAAATTCAACAGATAATCAAAATACCGAGGACTTAAATAATCATCCTCATCAAGATTTAATAGATAATCAAAATACCAAAGAATCAAATAATTATCCCCATCAAGATTTAATAGATAGTCAGAATCCAGAGAACTTAAATGATCCTTCTCATCAAGAAGATTTAATAGATAGTCAAAATACCAAAGAATCAAATAATCATCCTTCTCAAGATTTAATAGATAATCAAAATACCAAAGAATTAAATAATCATCCTCATCAAGATTCAACAGATAGTCAAAATCCAGAGGAATCAAATAATCATCCTCACCAAGATTTAATAGATAGTCAAAATCTAGAGGACTTAAACAATCCTTCTCATCAAGATTTAATAGATAGTCAAAATCTAGAGGACTTAAACAATCCTTCTCATCAAGATTTAATAGATAGTCAAAATCTAGAGGACTTAAATAATCCTTCTCATCAAAATTCAACAGATAATCAAAATCCTGGTGAAATTAATCATCCTCATCAAGATTTAACAGATAATCAAAACCCAGAGGAATTAAATAATAATTCTCTGCCACAAGAAACAGAAATTAATAATAACACACCGCTAGATTTACAAGAACAATTTAAACAAATTTGGCGCATGATTCAAACTGGGGCAGCCACCCCAGGAGCAGGAGATTATATTGGTGTAGCCACCTGTGCTATTACTCCCTATCCTCACCAAATTAGTGCCTTCCAACGCCTTTATTTTAACTGGCCTCCCAAACTTCTCATCGCTGATGAAGTTGGTTTAGGTAAAACCATTCAAGCTGGATTATTAATTCGTCAAGCATGGTTAGCAGGTAAAGCCAAACGGATTCTTATCCTTGCCCCCAAAGCAGTTCTTACCCAATGGCAAATAGAATTAAGAGAAAAATTTAACCTCAATGTTCCTATTTATGACGGTAAAAAATTAATTTGGTATGATTGCCCAGCCTTGAAAGTATTAGGTGAACCAATTATTAAACCCGTCAGTCGTCAAGAATGGCATCAAGAACCCATTGTGATTACTTCTAGCCACTTAATGCGGAGAACAGATAGAGCCAAAGAATTAATTAATGCAGCAGAACCTTATGACTTAATCTTCTTAGATGAAGCCCATCATGCCCGCCGTCAAGGGGTGAGTGGTAATCAACCGAAAGGGGCAAATCAATTACTACGTTTAATGCAGCAGTTAAAGCTAAAAACCCAAGGATTAGTATTATTAACTGCCACTCCCATGCAAGTAAGCCCCATAGAAGTTTGGGACTTACTAAATTTATTAGGACTACCACAACTATGGGATGTAAGCAACTTTAAATATTTCTTTGATTATGCCAGTACAGCCAACCCCAGCCATGATCAATTGGAATTTATGGCGCGGTTATTTCGGGCTGTAGAAGCAGAATTTGGGGAAACATCCCTGGAAACTGCCAAAAAATTTGTTACTGGTGGCAGTAAATTAGCCACCAAAAAGATATTACAAGCCCTCAGAGATGAAGCCACCTTACCGAGAAAACAACTCAACAGTGATAAACGACGGGCAGCAATTTCAATTATGCGTTCTAATACTCCCGTTAATCGTTTAATTTCTCGTCATACCCGTGAATTACTACGTCGCTACTATGAAGCCGGAAAAATTAGTAGTCGCATTGCTACTCGCCATGTTGAAGATGAATTTGTTTCTTTAACTCTTGCAGAAAGAAATGTTTATGAAGCAGTGGAAGATTATATTTCTAGCACCTATGATAATGCCTCCCAAGCTGATAAAAATGCTGTGGGCTTTGTGATGACAATTTATCGTCGGCGTTTAGCTAGTAGTTTCGCAGCTTTAGAACGTACTCTCAGCCAGCGAGTTACCAACCTCAAAAATCGTAACTTCTCCCAACTAGAACTGAATGAAGAAGATATTTCTGATGACGAAACTGCCGACGAAACAATGGATACAGAAGAAGCTAATGAATTAGAACAAGAAGCATTACAAGCAGAAGAAGTGCAAGAATTAGAATTTTTATTAAAACAAGTTCAGAAATTACCAACAGATAGTAAAGCCCAAAAATTGCGCCAGAAACTGCAAGAAATCAGACAACAAGAATATCCCCAGGTGATTGTGTTTACTCAATACACAGACACAATGGACTTTCTGCGTCAGTATTTAATGGCCACCAAAGAATATAAAGTGATTTGTTTTTCAGGACGTGGGGGAGAATTAGCTGTCAGTAATGACAGTTGGCGAGTTATTTCCAGAGATGAAACTAAGCGGATATTTCGGGAAGGTAAAGCCGATATTCTTCTCTGCACAGATGCCGCCGCCGAAGGGTTAAACTTTCAATTCTGTGGAGCATTAATTAACTATGATATGCCTTGGAATCCCATGCGAGTTGAACAACGCATTGGGAGAATTGACAGGTTAGGACAGGTCTATGAAAATATTAAAATTATTAACTTGCACTATGAAGATACTGTGGAAGCAGATGTTTATTTAGCATTAAGAGAAAGGATTAGTTTGTTCTCTCAATATGTAGGTAAACTCCAACCAATTTTAGCTACATTACCTAGAAGTATTGCTGCTGCTGCTTTATCCAGTCGTTCTCAAAAAGAACAACAACGAGCTACTATTGTCAGTGAATTGGATAACAGTATTCTTCAGGCACAAGCAGATGGTTTTGATTTGGATGCCATAACAGATGCAGATTTAGAAGAACCACCACGTCCAGAACCACTGTATGATTTAAAAACCTTAGACCAATTACTACAAAATCCTGCTTTACTACCACCAGGAATTGATGTGGAACTAATGCAGGATGGGGAATATAAATTTTCTATGCCGGGAATGAGGGAAACTTTGCGTGTTACTACCAAGGCTGATTATTTTGAACAGCATCCAGGTAGTACGGAGTTATGGTCTCCTGGTAGTCCCTTGTTTCCTGTGGTGGATGGGTTAGGGACAAATGAAGCATCAAATTGATATCGGGGTGGAGAGCGATGATGGGTTTTCACCGAGACACGGAGGTAAGGGCTATGTTACAAATAAAAAAAGCTCTACAGATTTAAAAGTTATGCCGCCAGTTCGCTTGATCAACGATCGCTATGCTCTATCTCCTCAACCGCGCTCTGGTGGAATGGCTGATGTCTATAGAGCAAGAGATTATGAACAAGAAGAACGACTTGTGGCGGTGAAAGTATTTAAACATGGGCAGCTTGAAGGCGATATTTTAGAAGAGTCTTTCAGACGTGAAACCCAAGCACTCAAAGAATTAAAGCATCAAGGAATCGTAGAACTTCTTGACTCAGGCAAGGATGAAACTACAGGCGAGTATTTCCTGGTTTTGGAGTGGATGGAGCAAGATTTGGCAAAATTGTTGAAAGAATCTCCCTTAGACGAATGGGATTCTTTTTGGCAAAAAGTGGGTTTTCCTATATTACAAGCTCTGGCTTTCTCTCACAATCGCAACTACAGCCATCGAGATATCAAGCCCAATAATATATTAATTAGTAGTGACGGTAAACCAAAACTTGCTGACTTTGGCATATCTAAGCTCAGAAGCTACTTTCAACCTAGCGTTACTCTCAGGGAGTTTGTATCTCGTCCCTTCACACCACCGGAACCTGATGATGGCACTTATCCTTACACCAGGGATGTCTTCAGCTTTGGCGTACTGATACTAAAGTGCTTAACAAAGGTAGAGATTAACGATTATGATGCCATACTTCAAGGGGTGGCTGCATTTAATGCACCACCTGAAATTATCGAAGTCATAGAACGTGCTGTTTCCTTAGATCCAGCAGAACGCCAACACAATGCAGAAGTGCTACTGACAGAACTGAAGGGTATCCAAGAAAAGCGATCGCAAATCCTGTCAACTAAAAAACGTGCTTGTTATCTGACATTAACTCGAAACGCCTTGAGAAATCTTAATAACGAACTTCAAACATCAGAAGCGGAAATTCAAAAAATTATTCTAGAGGATTTGAATACAGCTTGTGGCATCAGCCGTTACCGTAACCGTAATTTCAACTCTCCTGAAGAAGAATTTCGAGAAGGACACTATTCTATTTTTGGGGTTAATTATAAATATCATGTAGCGGTAGGACAAGAATACCTTGATATTATTAATGCCAATACTTTCTCTAGTGCCTTGCTAGAAAGAAATCGAGAGCAAGCTTGGATTCCTCCCTACGAATTTAAGTTTGGTAGACCAATCTTCATATCTGAAGCCGTAGACGTTATTACAGACATAGAGAATGCAGTTGAAGAACACGAAGCTAACCTGCGACAAACAAAATTAGAAGCAGAAAAACAAAGATTATTCAAAACTTGGTTTAATATTCTCCAAGCTAAAGCTGAGTGGGAAAGAAGCCGAGAACAGCCAATTAAATATACCGACTTTACTCGTGATGGCAAGCATATTATCTTTGAAATCTCAGAACTTCCAGATAAGGATATAGCAGGACAACCCCGCCATATCATTCGCAAAAATGGATTTAGTATTTTAGGAGGAGATGTTGTCGAAGTTGTTCAAAAAGCCAGTGAGCAATTAATTCTCTATGTAAAACATGGACAGCCAGACAGACTACCAAAATCAGGCGAGCTAGTTTTTGATATTCGTGCTACTGAAACCGCATTAAATCGCCAAAAATACGCCCTAGATGCAATTAGATTCGACCGTGCAGTTCGGTCTGATATGCGTCAATTATTTGTTAATCCTCAAGAAGTCAATCCCCCTAGAATATGTGAAAATATACAGTTTTTTCAATCTCTCAATGAATCACAAAAAGAGGTTGTAGAAGCAGCATTAACAACGGAAGACTTTCTTCTAGTTCAAGGTCCACCAGGTACAGGAAAGACAACTTTTATTACAGAAATAATTATTCAAACTCTTAAACAAAACCCGGAAGCCAGAATCCTGTTGAGTTCACAAACTCATGTAGCATTGGATAATGCACTAGAACGGATTCAAGACAAAAACCTTAACTTAAAATTGTTGCGGCTTGGTAATCATGAACAGGTTTCAGAAAACATTCACTCTCTGTTGTTGGAAGAACAAATGGAGAAATGGAGAGAACAGGCTGTAACTACCAGTAAGAAATTTATTACTAATTGGTCTACTAAAAGAGGTGTTTCGCCGCAAGAATTAGAAAAAGCGATTTTATTTCAAGACCTAAAAGCTATAGTCACAAAGCTCAATGAATTAAAAACCGAAGCAACAACTCGCAAACAAGAATTATATGAAATTTACCCCATAGACTATGACATAGACAATCCCAAATTACCAGCTAAACAGAAAATTCCCAAAGATAAAAGAGATGAATTTCAGCGTCTTACAAGTGAACTTGAAGAACTGCGTGAAGAACAGAAACAAGCACGAGAGCAACATAAAGCCAAAGCCCAGCGTCTCCAAGAACTCACAGGAATTGCTAAAGAGGAATTATTAAAACTCAACGCTAATCAACTAGAAGCAAAGAGCAATCAGTTGATTGACCCTCATGCTCCAGATGCTAAAATGTTACAACAACTAATTAGTATTCAAGCCGAGTGGTTTGACTGTTTTGGTCGTAATGAAAATTTTAATGATCCACTGATCAAACGTTCTGCTGTAGTAGCAGGAACTTGTATTGGCATTTCTAAATACATTCAGGACATAGAATTTGACCTTTGCATTATTGATGAGGCATCAAAGGCTACAGCAACAGAAGTATTAGTCCCGATGTCGAGAACTCGGCGATGGATACTTGTGGGTGATACGAAACAACTTCCACCCTTCCAAGATGAAGTCAGCCGCAATGCAGAGTTTTTAGAAAAATATGATTTAACTGAAGATGACATCCGAGAAACTTTATTTGACAGACTGCTAAGAACACTCCCTGACAGTTGTTGTAAGATGCTAAAAATTCAGCATCGGATGGTTGAGCCAATTGGTAATCTAATCAGTGAGTGCTTTTATCAAGGTGAACTGAGAAGTGCCAGAAAAGATATAGATGCAAATTTGGCTAAAGTTTTACCACAACCAGTAACTTGGTTGACAACTTCTAATCTGCCAAATTATCAAGAGCAACGTGCTAATTCCAGTTATAACAATAGCTGTGAAGCTAGAACTATTATTAATCTGCTTCGCCAAATTAATACAATGGCAGAAGCAGCAGAAAAAACCTATAGTGTGGCAGTATTAAGTGGTTATTCAGCACAATTAAAATTGCTGAATCGCGGAATTAATACAGAATTAAATAATTGGAAAAGATTAACCATTAGGTGCGCTACAGTTGACGCATTTCAAGGAAGTGAAGCTGATATAGCTGTATACTCTATCACTCGTTCAAACAAAAAAGGGGAAATAGGTTTTCTTAGAGATGAAGCACGACTAAATGTTGCTTTATCTAGAGGCAGAGTTGGCTTGGTGATTGTGGGAGATCATCATTTTTGTCGGAGTTCAAAAAATAATCCTTTGTACCAAGTCTTAGATTACATTGAACGCCATCCTGAAAGTTGTAGCTTAATGGAAGCGATGAATGGTAAGTAAATAAAATAGGTAAACAAAATTATGAATTTAGACAATTTTATCTCTCTCTCAGCCAATGAACTGCTGCGTTACAATAGAACAGGTTTCGATTTAGTAGCCTGTAAAGAGGTAGGTTTACCAGTTTATAAAGTAACTATCGAAGCTTTAATACAATTACGTAAACCAATACCTCCAATAGAGGAATTTGTATTAAAGGCTCTTGATGCTGGGCTTAATTCAGAAGAAGATATTAGTGCTTTCCTTGGTATAGAAAAGCAAATTTTAAAGGATGCAATGGTCAATTTAAGAATGAGTGAAAATATTGACCTTATAGCTCCTGATGATTCTCGGTTACAAGTTTGGAAATTGACGAAAAAGGGTATTACAACTCTCCAAGAAGCTAAAATTATTGTTCCAGAAGAGCGTACATTTGATATAGATTTTGATGGATTATTACGATATCCACACTGGTATGGCAGCAATTCATACTTTTTAAAACACAAGGATTTACGAGAGCAAGAAATTCTAGAGATTGATCCGTTTCCAAATAAACCTCCAGAATTATCTGATATCAAACTTAAAGACGTAGATAGAATTATTCGTCAAATTGAAGGAGCTAGTAAAGCCCGATATAAAGAAGAGAAAGACTTACTAGCATTAAAAGCAATTGAAAAAAGGCAGAGATTTTTTGAAAAAGCTTTGGCTCTTATATATAAAGCTAAAGATAGTGATGATGTTCAGGTGGCATTTTTAATTGATGATGTAATTTCCAGTGAACATGAAGCAGCTTTTGCTCGTTCTAATGGAATTAAAAAACTTCGCATTGTCGAAACTCTAAAAGAAAGCTCCCCTAGAAAATTAGCTGAAGAAGTTTTAGGAAGTGATTTTGTTAATCAAGCTCGACTAGAAGAAATTGATTCTATTAAGTCGGAAGTTTCTACTAAGCAAGCAAAAATTGTAGCTGAAATAGAAAAAGTTGAAAGTAACCTTGAACAAACTGAAAATGAAGATGAAAAAGTTATTTTGGAGCAGCAACTTCAATCTGCACAAAAACAAATTGAAGAACTTCGGACACAGCTGAATTCGCTCCTAGCTACAGTTCCCATGCGTTGGTTAGATATGTCAGAACACCGTCCGCTTCTGGAACAAGCTCTCCGTGATACTCAAGAATGTTTAATGATTATCTCACCCTGGATTCGAGCTAGTTCTGTAAATAAATGGTTTCTTGCAGATTTTGAAAATCTCCTGAAGCGGGGAGTGCAAGTTTATATTGGGTATGGTTTGGGAGAAGACGATAAAGATAAAAAGTACAAAGAAGATATCCAAGCCGAGAAGAAAATACAACAATTAGCCATTGAGTACGGAAAGAATTTCCAGCTAAAGCGTTTGGGAGATACCCATGCGAAAATTCTTATTTCTGATAGGAAATTTGCTGTTACTACAAGTTTTAACTGGCTATCTTTCCGAGGCGCGAGCGATCGCACATTCCGTGATGAACGGGGAACACTTGTATCCGAACCAAAGAAGATTAGTGAACTATTCGACACCTATAGAAAGCGATTTGATGAGTAAAAGAGTTGATTGTATCGTATCAGGGGTTTACCCAAAGAATTGCAACGAGGATTAGTAACTAAAATCAAACATTGGGAGGAGGAAAAGAAAATGCTATTCATTAGTCCCACAGAAGAACTGGCAATGGAACGGGGTGAACAAAAAGGAATACAACAGGGAATACAACGAGAACAACAACTCATTATCCGACTATTAAATCGGCGCGTTGGCGAAATTGAATCATCATTAATTGACACAATTCGCACCCTAACAATTGACCAATTAGAATCACTAGGTGAAGCACTCCTGGATTTTTCCACTGTCACTGATTTAGAACAATGGTTACAAAATAAACCAGAATCATAAAACCAAACCCCCCACTTTTCATTAACTACTGTGGAGTAATATTACAGCAATTTTCAGTAGGGACGGGGGATGATAAGGAAAAACAAATTAGTTGAGCGATCGCACGCAATATTGGGTATAGCAACGATTGATGAAAAATCCCGCCATTTGGTGTGAAAAGCTTCCAATGCAAGCTTTTCACTCATATAAGGTGTAGCGAACTGCGGTTATTTCGTAAATGTTCCCAATAAATATAATTCAAACCAAATCTTCCAATAAAGCAGTAATTTTCCCCTGGGCTTTAGTGCGGTTATCATCATAAATCATTAAAGTATTCAGATTGGCATGACGGCTTAACTTCTGCACACTCCTGACATCTCCACCACTAGCATCCAAAGCCGCCGTCACCGATGAATGTCTAATTTTATGGGGGCTGACCACTTTAGAAATCCCCGCCACACTAGCAATCTTTACCACAATTTTGCGAATACCATCCCCCGTCAGCCGATGTCCGTAGTGAGGCCGCAGAGAAATAAACAACGGTTGCTTGATATCTAATTCCTTCCTTGTCCACAACCAATCTTGCAAAGCATCACAAGTTTTAGGATGCAAATCAACATTTTCCTTCTGAGTTCCCTTACCCTTACCCAAAATACTCAAAGTCCGTAATTCTAAATCCAAATCCTCAATATTACAGTGAGAAACTTCCTCCCGTCGCAGAGCATTAGCCCACAATAACCGCAGCAGTGCATAATCCCGTTTACCTTTAATAGTTTCCCGGTCTGGTATCGACAGCATTTTTCTAAAAGATTCAGGAGTAATACCCGAAGTATCTCGGTAAGGTTGAATTTTTTCACTCTTGATATCAGCTAACGTCCAATCACACTTACCCACCTTATAGGCATAGTTAACTAACGCCTTAATTGCAGCCAAGCGGCGGTTAACAGTAGCTTCCTTCAAACCCAAATCAACCAACTCTGCCTTGTAGCGCAAAACCAGCGTTACAGCCGAGTACCTATCCATTTGCAGAAATTGTCCCACCAAAGCGGGAGTTGGTTGTTGACCGCACACAGACAGGAAAAATTTATTTAAATCTTTAGCGTATTCATGACGGGTATTTTTATTACGCTTGCCCACCAACAATTCTGCCAACAAATCGCGTTCAGCGGTAATGGCAAAGGGGTTCACCTTAGCGAGTGAATTTGACTCTTGGGGTGGCTGCATACAATTATCGAAAATGAGTCTTTTCGATAATTACTTTAGCATTGATCTGCACCACCTGACCTACCAGCCAGTTTCCCCTTGATAGCCACCGAGGTATGTGCAGAAGTCGAGAGCGGGCATCTTCCCGCTAGGTTTATACAAATTAAATACACAACAGCTTCAACTTAGTACAGCAGAAAAATTTGTGTTGGCAAAATACAAGCAAAGAAATTTACCATTTCCGTTACAATATTCGATATCAAGCACAGATATCATGACTATCAAGAAAACCCCGCCCAGCGAGATGATCCGCGTGCCAATTGTACTAATTTCTGTAGTACGGCAACTATCAAAAATCCACCGCGAAGGACACACAACGGCGTTACTGGAAGCATTACAGGAAGTGATAGCACAGTTTGATAGCAGTGTGGAATTACCAGTTACCGAGTTACAGCAGGTAGAAAATAAACTAGAATCACTCTCTACTCACCTTTCTCAACAAGATGAACTCTTAGCAAGTAAATTAGAAATCATTGGTAAACATTTAGAAAAGATTGAGCGATCGCTTGCTTCTGGCAGATACAGTGGTGGTAACTCTAGACAACGGCGTTCAGCGTATCCATACCAATATCAGCAACCAGTAGAAATCAATTCTTTTGCACCGGAGAACTTAGCCATGCGGTTAGGGGTGACACAACAGAGTTTAATGAATGAATGGGAAACCAAAAGCGAAAAGGAATTTATTAGCTGGTCTAGGAATCGTGACCCCAGTAGTTTAGGATGGAAATTTCAGGTTAGTGATGGGTTGTTTTATCCGGTGAGGCAATAGTAAATAATATTAATTTAATTGGCTTTTATGTTTTTTAATCTACGGCTGACGGCTGAATACTTACGAATGATTATTGCTTGTCATTGGCAAGTCATTTGATATCATGCTTGCCAAGATTACAAAGATTAAGTTTACCAAAAATCATCTTCAACAGGGTCTGAACCAATCATAAAATCAAAATTACCTTCACCCCTGCTTTTCTTCAATGTTTCCATAATTTTTGTGGGGTTATCGTGGGGACCATTGACATAGAATGGTTTCCCGTTACGACCACATTCAATACGTATTGTTCCATCCCATTCTCCAATGTGCGCTCGTGATTTTTCAAAGTCTTTGTGTGGTTGAAATCCTAAGCTATCTGCATATTCACAAGCACTAAATATCATCCCTTGGGCAACTTCAAGGGGAATCTCTTGCGGTTTTCCGGGAAAGAGATCAAATAATGCTGCTACAGCTTCTTTAAACTTTATTGTATCTACTGTACGTGGTGGCATGGCATCTTTAACACCCAAGCACCATACATCTAAAAGGTAACTACAAAAAGTGATTTTATTGTATCGAGATTCCCTGGCAATAACTACTAATCCTAAACCACTATTAATATCATTTTTCTTTACGGGTATGATTTTTGTCAACAGATTTTTGAGGCTGTTGTCTGCTGGGATTGTTGATAACAATTGGACAAGATTCTCACTTGCTAAACACTGATATATAGGGTCTAATTCTCCTGAAGCTAATCTATCCGATATCGTTTGTTCTACTTGATTTTTAATCACTGCATTGACTTCTGATACTTTGACACCTAGTTTTCGAGCTATTTGTTTAGAAGTTAAATTCAATGCCCGTAAATTCAGGATTTCTTGTTGTTGTATTGCTGTTATCATAAATTACTATCCTCTACAAAAAACCTATGTAAAAATATTAAACCTAAACTTGGGTACATAAACCGCTATTACCAAAAAAATAAACGCTTTGTGGGACTTATCTAGTTGTCGGTTGTCAGTTATCAATTTAATTGGAATTTATTTCTAAGCTGTTAAGCACCTAAATTTACTGCTTTGATACAAAAAATCCCCTTCTAAGTAGGTTAACAGAAAAATTTAAAGGTATGTAACGGTACGTAAAGTTGCCTCAATGCGATATTCTGATTGAGTTTCAGCCATTTTACAAAACGCAATACCCCTCGTTTTTATTTTGTTCACCTACTTACACCAGGGGACTGTGATTACCAATTTTTTCGCAAACATAGTTCAATTGTACTATATAAAAATAATATTGACAATGGGTGTGGCTACTAATGGAGGTTTTCAATATTCTTGGTTTCCCCTTCAACACTGGCAGTTAACAGGCGAACTGACTGCGCTATCGCTTACCGTAGGCGATGATCGCCCAAGAACAGCTATCAAAACTTTCCTCGCTTGAAAATCCCGACATATCAAACAGTGACAACTGACCAGGAGAAACGTTACCCTTACCTCCTCTATGGTATCCTAGATGACATCCACTACAGAGGCAAATTAGGTTCTCAACTCTGTTATCGGCAGGATTCATATTGTGGTGGTGAACTTGCAGGTTATAGGCACGGGGTTTAATATTGTCAGGTGGTTTTTCACCAGGACGTAAACAAACACGCCCGCATTTTTGACAACGCCAATCAGCTTTTTCTTTGATATCTCTAGCTAGTTCTTTCCAGTGTTTTGGGTATCCCATGATAACTATAGACACGCACAAATTTTTAGCAAATAATTTCTAGTATGTTTACTCGTAATATCATTCAATTGCCGTATTAATAATCAATTATAACTCAAATTAATGACTTCATTACCAAGTAATTTGGGTACACCAGCCAATAATTCTAAGTTTTGTAATTTTACAGTTAACCAAGGCTGACCTAAACCTAAAGAAGTAAAAGGGCTGTGTTGGGGAATTTCTAAATTAGATTTTAATAAGCTAATTTGGGACTTAAAATTATTTTGAAAATATAGCAACTCAGAACCTAAACCGCCGAAAGCATTACCTCTAAATTCTTGTTGCCACCATGTAGATAAGCTCAACAAGTCTTTTTTATAAGATAATTGGTATAACTGCTGTTGATTTTGTTTAACACTAACCTGACCATGATTATCCCAGCTAAATTTAGCCATTTCTTTGGGTAATCCCCAAATTTCCCTACCTCCAGCGACAGAATCTTCATTATCTACATAAATATGGGAAATCCAAGCACCAATATATCCTTGATATCGTACAAAAGCCGGAACAACAATCAATTCATTATATTCCAATAAAGAACCAGCTTCATAGGAAGATATGTAAGTTCCCGCCAAAGTTTTACCGGGTAAAAGGGAAACAATTTCTAATTCGGAGGGAACAAAAGGAACAGCTTGCTTGATATCAACTAAGTGCAAGGTTTGAATCGCATAGCCTTCAAGTTTCCAAGGAGCAGTTGGATATGTCATCTTTCTGGAAAATGCTTACGTCTTTTATTTTAATCTCTGATGCCACTTCATCTCTATTTCCCAGGTATCATAAGTAGTCGGACAAAATTAAATTCACTCGTTGAGAGAGGGAACAGGGAACGGGGAACAGGGAACAGAAAAATCAGTTGTGTAATTAATTCTGTCCCATTATTTATCATGATCTGTTAAATACTTATTATCATTAAGGAACTGCATGGGGGCAAGATGCAGGGGGAAAAAGAATTTTTGGATTTCTGCACAAACAATTTATATCGCAAGTGCTGAAGGGGGATATGATATCAGTCCCCAAATTAATTGCTTCAGAAAGACTTACCTCTGACTGCCACGGCTGTTTCATTCTAAAATTTGACTTTTTATGTATTTACAAGAATGCTTGATTTTAGCCTTCAGGGATTCTATCTCACGAGTGCTGAGAATACCTAAATTAGTTGCTTAAATCTAGAATGAAATAACCTTGTTATGACTGCTCTTATACCCTTAATAAGTAGGTAGGCGTTAAAATTTATCGTTATAGCAAGGCAAAAGGGAAGAGACTTTCAGGGAATTTGCCTTTTGTAACATACCTCGGTTTTTTCAAGCCGACTTACTTAAATATTTGATACTAAAAAGAGTGTGGTTTTGAATTAACCAAACAGCTAACGCTGCATTGAGTGGATCAATGAATGGAATTAACGAAGCAACTATGCTACAAACACTTCCTACTTTCTTAACCACAAATTCTTTCCCATTTCAATTTACTCAACAGCAGCAAAAAGCCTTAGATAAAATGTGGACATTTGTCCAACCAACCGTCACTGCTGCTTTATTTCTGCTAGTAGGATTTGCCGGAACAGGAAAATCAACAATAGTTTTTCAACTTGTAAAAGTCCTGGTAGTCACAGGTAAAAAAGTTGTATTAACTGCACCCACAAATAAAGCTGTAGGTGTACTGCGAAGGATGGCAGCAGAAAATGGAGTAACTAACGTAGAATTCTTTACAATTCACCAATTACTAGGATTAGGAATGGTGACTAGAGGTAAAGAGAAAATACTTGAGCAGATAGGACCATCGTACATTAATTTATTTGATGTTGTCTTTATTGATGAATGTTCCATGATTGGCAAACAACTTTGGCACTGGATTGAAAATGTTGCTAATCAATCATCACCTTGGACACAAATCAAAATTATTCTCATGGGTGATCCTGCACAATTAAATCCAGTCAATGAAAGAAAATCTCTCAGTTTTCAAGTAGCAAATAAAGCAGTATTAACTCAAGTTGTCCGTCAAGGAATTGATAGCCCCTTATTAGAGTTTGTTACTGCTGCTCGCTATGCAGTTACTAAAAGTAAACTACCATTTAGTCCTTTTGCTAAATATCTACCTGATAAAAGCAACGGTTCGCTCATGGTAAAACGCCAAACTTTACTACGCTATGCCTACAAAAAGATGTCTAAAGAGTTTGTGCATAATCCAGATTGTTTCCGTATTTTATCATGGACTAATGCCCAAGTAGACTTTTATAATCAACAAATTCGTACATATTTGTATGGGAAGAATGCCAACAGATTTATTCCTGGAGAAAGATTAATTACCAGAGATCCGGTGATAGCTCCTGATGGGAAAACTGCCATTCTTTCTACATCTACAGAATTTAATGTTGTAGATGTGTTTACAGAACGTTATAACAATTATGATGCTTGGAGATTGAAGGTAGAAACAGATGAAGGAATTGTGCGTCAAATCTACGTTCTACATGAAGATGAAGAGAAACGATTTAAACAAGAAACGCAACGGTTGCTCAGAAGTGCCAAACGTAATCCTTTTCTGTGGAAGCAATACTATAAACATTTAGAACAGTTTGCTAATATCAGAAATTGCTTTGCATTAACTGTGCATAATAGTCAAGGTAGCACTTTCTTAGAAGCTGGTATTGATGGACAAGATTTGAGTAAGCGATTGAATCCAGAACGGGGAGATGATAATAAATCAATTCTAGCTAAAATTAAGGAGTTTAATCGCTTGTATTATGTTGCTAGTTCACGAGCTAGACAGCGTATTTTAGTAATTCGGTAATCTGAACAGCTGATGTGCGGCTAAATTGGATAATCCAAAAACGTCAAGTTATTATAGTTGCTGTATCTTCTTGCTACTTGGTTTTATCTGAATTAAATGCACAACAGCTTACCATTTTATCTGAAGCTGCATAGAATGAGGAAATCCTTTAATTAATTTAAAGGTTATCTTTAGTCAAGTGTTTTTGAAATCTTATTCTATGCAACTTCATATTAATTTGGTATTATTGAACTCCCAAAAATAAATTGTTATCCAATTTTTTAAGTAAACCCCTTTGTTTATCTCTCCATAACTAGGCATGAAAGCGAGGGAATACTTTTTATTTATAAGTAAGGATTCAGGTCATACCAAAATCCCTACAACCTTTTCGTGATAATGGTTTCCGGGGATTAGGCATAAATTTATATTCTCAATAAGATTTGTGTAACGCCTATGTTTTCGTTCCTTATTGCGACTTGCGACTAAAGGTATGTTAATAAACAAAATTCAATTTTGGAACTGTCTCTGTGACTGGGTTTCAAACACCTGAATCCTTACATTTGTAAGTCCCTAACTGTCTGCTACCGCAGTCTTATAGTAATGATGCAATTAGAGATAAAGGATCATGACTCAAACAGCGCAAAAACAAAAGGTAAAGACTGCAAAGCAGACAAAACAAACAAGTGCTGCTACTACTGAAACAGAAAAGGCGAAACAAACAAATACTGTTACTCCTCAAATAGAAAAGACAAAAACTAAAAATGCTGCTACTACTGAAATAGAAGATGGAGTATCAACAAAAATCCCTGTGCGGAAAAAGAAAAAAACTACCTCTATCAATTCTGACGCTTCAGATAAAACAACTCAAAAGCAAAGGAATAATATCTCTTCTGACACTTTAGATGAACCAAATCAAAAGCAGAAGACAAAGAAAAAATCTCCCAAAAAGGAATCAAATCCTCAACCAATCATAGAATTAGGGATGGAAGTGATTTGTGAACAAACTAAATTTTACAATGCGCTATTTTTAGTCCATTGTGCTACACCAGCTAAACCTAGTCATCCTATTCTTGCCAATGTCCTGATTATTGCAGATGTTGAAACACAACAAATACATCTAACTGTCACAGATTTAGCATTAACAATTCAAGCTAGTTTTGCAGCGCAGGTGTTATTAAAGGGGGAAATTACTGTACCAGTGCAAATGTTATTTGAAATAGTCAAGCATTTTCCTCATGGTAATATTTCTCTGAATAGTCAAACTCAAATGACACAACTGACAGAAGAGGAGCAGTCAACAAAGATATATTCTCTTGGTATATCTGATACCGATGGTAAATATGAAATTAGAGGTATTAATGCTGAAGAATTTCCACCTACTAATATCATTGATACTACTCCTGTTTCTCTGCCAACAATAGTTTTAAAAGATGGCTTAAAAGGTGTGCTTTATGCAGTTAGCACTGATGAAAATAAATATATTGTCACTGGAGTTCATGTTCAACTTACACAGGAGAAATTAAAGTTGATAGGTACTGATGGACATCGAGTTGCTATTACTGAAGTTTCAACTCAAGGAATTGGTAGAAAACCACGTCAACAAGTTACATCTGACGAGATGATTAAATTCACTCTGCCTGGTCGTGTGGTAAGAGAAATAGCACGAAATTTAGGTGATGATGTAGAATCAATAAATATGCTGTATGATGCCCAAAGTAATCGTTTGGGTTTGGCTTGGCAAGATGTCATTCTTAGCTGTCCAGTTCTGGAAGGAATTTATCCTGATTGTGAACAATTGTTAGCTCAATTTAGTTTTGAAAAAGAAGTGATTGTAGAAAAAGCACCGTTGGTTAAAGCACTGGAACGGTTAGCTGTATTAACGGATAAGAAAGCGCAAGGAATTTATTTGCAGTTTGATGGCAGTTTGCAGCAATTACGGTTATCTATTGAACGGGAATTTGGTAAAGGGGATTTGGTGATTGTTGCTAATTTACCCACAGAAATGATGTTGCATATTCAGTTTAATCTCAAGTATTTGATAGAAGCTGCTAAAGCTATTCCTAGTACGAGTATCAAAATGCACTTACAGCAATCAGATCATCCAGCTATGTTAGTTCCTCATGGAGATAGACCAAATCCAGAGGTGGAAATGTCTATGCGTCATTTCTTGCTACCGTTGTATATTCCGCAGCAGTAAATACGGTGTTGTTCCCTTTGCGGGATGAATTAGCGGCTATAGGACTTACGCATAAGGTACATAATTACTTTATTCCTTTGGCGTTAATCTTACCGCAGTGTGCGATCGCGAAACACCCGTCGGAGGCGATCGCAACAAAATCGACTAAAATTATGGGATTGCTTCCCTACACTGGATTCGAGTCGCAATGACAAATTTTGGTTGCGTAAGCCCTTGGCTAGAAACATTGAAACTTCCTTGTTGCATAAAATTGTCCCATAATTCCCATAATATTGATATAGCTTGCGTGACGAGGTAAGAGTCCTACGCCAATGTGCGGTAACAGCAATGCTGAAAAAACAGAATGTCCACAAATTGTGGACATTATTTTGGACATACACATACAGCAGAGGTCAGTAGGGTTAATTAACATGGTGCTACGTCCACCGCAGATATTCCACAAGACTCAAATCTTGCACCACTCCGTATAAACCCAGATAATCTAAAAAAATGCGCCATAAAACTACCTTGTTTTTATTGGGTTTAAACTGTAAATCAAGGGTTTTGGGATTATACGGTGTAATAAAAATACATCAATTTTTGTTGGTGCAAGATGTCAGAAGATAGAAAATTGCTCTCATTCTAGATTAAACTAACGCACCTTGACAAATCCAAGCTCCCCAGTAAAAAGGATGCTTAAGGGGAGTATCTTCTTCCTGACAATCAATTTTACTTTGTGGTGACAAGTCCCTAACTTTTAACAGTTCCTTCAATATTTCTATTCCCAAACTAGACTGTCTCAATTCCCTAACTGTCAGATTGCGGATATAATTTTGAGCATTGCGTAAGGCTTCTACATAGTGCATTCCCGATTGGAAGTTATCAAAAAAACGCTCCATTAACAATGCTGTGGCTTTATCCGGTACTTTCCACAGACTCATCACCAGAGTTTTTGTCCCAGCGACTGTAAAAGCGCGACGCAAGCCAAAAACACCTTCGCCAATTCTAATATCACCTTTAGCTGTGTCACAGGCAGATAAAACGGTGAGTTCATTTGTCCATAAGTCCAAATTGGCGATATCTTGAGCAAAGACACAACCTTTCCCCGCTTCTGGTGGCAAAGTTCCACCATTTAACCAAGTATTAGCACCTGCTAAAGCCAGTAAGGAACGCAGCATAGGATTTTTGGCGTTGGCGATACCTATAGCGTTGGTGTAGCGTCTGGTTGGTGTAGACTTTTGCTCAGAAGAGAGTGAAGCTGTTGCAAAACTCTGGTTTAACTCCTCATTTTGTATCTGTAGTGGTGCAGGTGGTGAGTTTGGTAAAAATAAACCGTGGGTAGCAATAAGCATGATACTGGGACACTTACTACTTGTTAAGTGGGTGAAGAGTGCATCTGTTCCCAAATACAAACGTGCATTTTTGAGCTTTTTGGCCACACTTTCAGCCAAAAACTTTGTACCCGCAGCACGAGATAAAGTCTCACCATCAAGAGTTTGGATAAATTCAACATTGGCTGTTTGTGGCTGTGTTTGTAAATTGCTATCTTGGTTTGGTACTGTTTGATTGGTGGACTCAACAGCTAAATCAAAATCTGGATCTGCTATGATTAGGGGTGAATCTGCAATCCGCGATGTTGCTATTTGCGATAGCTTCGCTTGCTGTAAGCATCGCATAATATCCCGCCCCACGTTTAAATAAGAAATCGTATATTTGTCCATTAGCAGGGATGTACCCACATCATCTAATGGTAATATTTGCAAGGGCAATAAGTTTAAGTTACCATCTGGTGCAAATATCAGATGTTGATAACCCTTGAAGAATTCCTGGATAGGCTGAAATAACAGTTGACTCAGTTGAATAGCCGCAGTCGGGTTGTATGCTTTAATTGGTAATTTTGGTACAGCCGCAAATTTTCCCCATCCTAGTGTTGCTTGAGTAGAGTCAGAAGCTTGTTTTTGCAATTCCCCAATTAAGTTATCAATAACTTCCACCTCCCCTAAATCTATCATCTCCACTGCATCTGGTTGTCCAGAGGGTAAAACAAATGCTAGATAACGGGAAGGATGCCATTGCTGCTCTTTTTTGGCTGGGACTGCTTGAAAATCAAAGACATCAAAGCGGACAAATTCAACTAGAATTGAGTTGGCTGGTAATGCTTTAGCGATCGCACAACGATCTGCTATTTGTGCAGAAACTTGAATTTCCGGTACTTGCGATGCTAAGTATTTTTGTAAAATATTATACTCAGCTTCCAGTTGACTGAGTTGGCTTTGATATGCTGTAAAATTGCCGTTTGCCGGTGGAGAAAAAGTTAAATTGATTAATTGGGTATTTAAATCGCAGAGTTGACGAAACTGGGTTTGCAGATGAGGATAGCGATCGCTATACAAAGCCTGATTTTGAGCAGACACAGAAGTAGCTGTTAACCCCTTGCGTCTGAGGACAAAATCTAATGCTTCCCGCTTTGCATCTTCCTTATTCCATAAGTGTCGATAGACAAGAGAGAGAAACAAATCAAAATTAACCCGCAGTTTCTCAATTAAAGCCAGGCGATCGCTTTCGGAACTAAAAGCAAACACCTTACTAATCAATTTATCATTAATATAACTGGCTTGTACTCGGCAAGATAAAGATTCTGTATAGCTATTTGTAGCAGTTAATATAGTAGCCAAATTGTTAAGACTAGTAGCCACATCAGGATGCACTTGTCCCAATAGGCTTTTTCTCATTTCCAAAGCAGCCCTATAATTTTTTTCAGCTTCCTGATAACGTCCCAGAGAAAAATAGATTTCAGCTAAATTATTGTAACTGCGGGCAATTTGCGGATGTTCTTTAGCAAATAAAGATTTTCTAATTTTTAATACTTCTAAATGTATTGTTTCTGCTGCTAAATACCGCCCTTGATAACTATAAATAGGGCTTGCTGAAAAAGTCGTATTTAAGCCAGACCAAGAATCAATTAACAATGCTTGTAAGTGAAAACATAATTCATGATATGAAGTAATTTGAGTAAATATAATATTTTCTAATCATCCAAATCTAAAAATAGGAAAAACATAGTATTTTCTAAAATAGATACAAAAAAAAGTCATAATAATCCGCCGCAGTAATGCGGAAAGATTCATGACTAGAAAAGTTATGGCAATGGCTGTTTCTGAAGTATTAGAAAGTTTACTCATCATTCGGTCAAGACTATATCTTCTTTTGGCTTCTCCGAATTTACCTTCAATACAATTACGATCTCTCTCGTCTAATTGTGCCTGCTTTTTGGTTTCTTTGCTGACATTTGTTGGTGGTCTTCCTAATGGTGGACCACTAATTCTGATCCCTCTTTCTTTGCACCATTTTCTATTATCCTTGGTTCGATAAATTTGATCTACATGTACTGATTCTGGATAGTATCCTGTCGCAGCTTTAAACGCTTCTACTTGTGATTTTAAGTCACCTGATTCATTAAAATTATCCCAGCTAATCCGGTCTAAAAATACGTATCCTTCGTAACAACTAGCTGATAACTTAGCTCCAAATTCCACTGATGAACCAGCTTTTCCCCTGACAATTGGACGGACATGAGGTTGTGTTAAACTCACGATTCTATCGTCAACACGAGTCAGGCTATTTTCATACATGAATGACTGTTGTCGGTATACTTCATTTACCACTAATAGTATTTTATGTTTTTGGCTACTTAGCCACTCCAGCTTGGCTCCCACTGCTATTAGTCTATCTATATGTCCTAAGTTTCTTTTCAGGTATTGTAGTTGTTTTTTTATGGCTTTTCTTTTTTGTTTTTTCGATGGTCGTCGTTTTTTAGCGACGTTTAGATATTCTTTTCTAGCTGTATTTCTGTAAGTTCTTGGTTTTTTATTTTCGTTTTCATCCAATTCTTCATACAGAATATCTATTATTTCTTCTGTCTGCTCCCTTGCTTGATTTAATAATCCTAAATCTGTTGGATATTTAATATCTGCTGGTACACAAGTTGCATCTAACTTTAATTTCCCCTGATTTTTATCTTCATCTATTTTTTCTTCTCCCGCTTCAGTGCTAATAACTTTTTTTCTGTTTCTTCCTCACTGATTTTATCTTGATTATTATTAACCATGCTTCTATTCATTCTATTCACTAATTCTATATCTATTCTTTGTCTAAAATGAACTAACATTGATGCCTCAAATGGTGCTTCATTGCTATAGCTATTCAATCCTATAAAGTATTGTAGATATGGGTTTTCTCTTATTTGTTCTACTGTTTCTCTATCACTTAACCCCAATCTTTCTTTGATTATTAAAGATCCTATGGCTATCCGAAAAGACTTTGCTGGTGCGCCCATTTCAGTCGTGAATTGTTTCGCATATTCATCTTCAAATTCTGACCACGGAATTAAATTTGCCATTATTACCCATCTATTATCTTCTGCCAATTGTCCCTCAAATGGCAGTTTAAACTTTTCTATGGGGGTAGGTAGAGTTTCAATTTTTCGATACATTTTCTATGTTTTTGTGAGGATTTTTACCCATTTTACCCGATTGCCTTGCACTTTTTTCCCATTTATAGACTTCAATCACTATTTATACCAGGGTTTCAGCTTTAATCAGCAAGCCCTAAATAGTAGCTAAATTACTCATAGCAGTAGCTACTTGTGGATGTACTTCACCGAACAAATTTTTGGCAATATCTAAAGCCTGTAAAAATAAAGATTCAGCTTGAGAATATTTTGATTGAGCATTATATAATACAGCTAAATTATTGAGACTAACAGCCACATCAGGATGCTCATCACCTAACAAACGTTTTCTCATTGCTAAAACTTGTAAATACATAGCTTCAGCTTCGGAATATCGCCCTTCTAGCCGATAAACTTCGGCAATATCATTGAGAGTAACTGCTACATCAGGATGCTCATCACCTAACAGCTTTTTCCTCGTGTTTAAAACTTCTAAATAAATTTGTTCAGCTTCCGCATATCTTCCTTGTTTTTCATAAAGTGCTGCCAAATTATTTAAATGATTTGCTACTTCAGGATGTTCTTGACCTAATGAAGCTTCACCTATTTTTAAAGCATCTAAATACAATCGTTCAGCTTCCGAATAACGTCCTGTCTCTGTATATAATAACGCTAAATTATTCAAACTAACTGCTATTTCAGGATGTTCATCTCCTAACAAAATCCTTCTCATTGCTAATGCTGATAAATACTTTTCTTCCGCTTCCAAATAACGGCCTTGTAAAAAACCAAGTTCTCCTAAACTATTCAGACTACTGACTGTATCAGGATGTTCATCTCCTAATAAAGACTTTCTCATCTCCCAAACAGTTAAATGTAATTTTTCAGATTCTAAATAACGCCCTTGGTCTTTATAATTTTCAGCAATATTATTTAATGTAGCAGCAATATAAGGATGTTGATCTCCTAATAATGGGTTTAAAATCGCCAAAGCTTGCAAATAATTATCCTCTGCTTGAGAATAAAAACCCTGAGAATTATATAATGCGGCTAAATTATTGAGGCTGACAGCCACATCAGGATGTTCATTACCATACAACTGTTTTATCATCCCTAAAGCTGCTAAATGTGTTTTTTCAGCTTCTTGATAACGTCCTTGTAAATCATATATCGCAGCTAAATTATTCAAAGTTCGCCATATATCAGGATGTTCAGAACCAAGTGAACTATTTTGAATTTCTAATACTTGAACATAAATACTTTCAGCTTGCAAATAATTACCTTGGGCTTGATATAATTGAGCAATATTATTTAACCCAATCGCCACTTGGGGGTGTTCATTACCAAGTAAGCGTTGCCACAAATTTAAAGCCGCAAATAAATTCTGCTCTGCTGCTAAAAATTTACCTTGATAAAAATAAAATGTCCCTAAATTATTTAATGATTCAGCAACGTCAATGTGTTCTTTTCCCCTGATACTAATTCTGATTTCTAAAACTTGTCGATATAAAGGTTCTGCTTCTGGATAGTGACCTTGAATGCGATATAATTCAGCTAGATTGTTAAGACTATCAGCAAAAACTGGATGTTCAGTTATTTGATGATTTGTGCATAATTGCACAGCTTGTTGAGCAGTTATCACCGCTTGCTCTAAATTGCCTTGATTGACTAAATGGACAACTTGAGAATTGAGATGATTGATATGATTGAGTATTTCTGTCATCCTGATAATATATTGTGTGTGCGCCTAATCTGCTGAAAAATAGGATATTTATATTTGGAACTTTCTAAGTTAGATAAATTTTACACTAAACCTGAGAGGTTATTATTCTATAACTGTATATTCTGTATATAAAACTTCATATTTTTTGTACACATTCATATAATCTAATAATTCTCGTAAATGACTTTCCTTTAATTGTAAAGGTTCATCACTAGCTTGGAGCAACCAGTTTAAAGAAGGCATATTTGGAGTAATGACTGCTAAAATTTCTTCTTGACCTGGAGTTCCTTCAATGGGAAAACAAGTAATTTCTGAACCCTCTTGAGGTAAACAAGTCTTACCTGTATTTAAATGTGGTTGAGGGGCAAAACAGGAAGGACAAAAACACCAAATATTACCAGATGTATCGCGCTGTAACAGCAGTAAATAACCAGAATTATCAAAATTGACTTCGACACGAATGTAACTACCTATTCGCACAAATTTTTCATAAGAGCTACTTGTCGGCCAACCCCAACCTAAAGTTTGTTCTTCAACTAAAACTAATCCCATTTTTTCTGTCACATTACCCAATGTTTGGAGTTGTTTCCAAAGTTGGTCTATAGATGTGGCGATATCCTGCCAATCTAATCCTAGAAATGTGCAAATCTCTTCAAAATTAGTGCGATAAATAGGGATACTATGAAAAAAATTATGCACAGTTGTTATACTCAAACCCGTTTCTAAAGCTAGGGATTTTTGAGTAAAATTTCGCAGTCTCAATGCTTGCTTTGCCTGTTGGATGCCTGTAGGTGATGCCGCAATAGAACGATTTGACCCCGCCATAGTCTAAATAATAACGCTACCCTGTTTAACTCATATCCGAAATCAGATATTTATGTCAACAAGATTTATAGCAGATTCAATACTGCTCGGTTAAGGATTTTCGTAGGTTGGGTTGAACAAAGTGAAACCCAACAAATCCTTGTAAATGTTGGGTTATGCCTACGGCACGCTACGCGAACGTTCCATTGCTTGGCGTTCACGCAGTGTCTCGCAGAGATACGTTTACGTTCTACAACCTTACCTGCATAATTTCATTGTTTTGAGCTTAACCAACAAGTATTGACAGCAGATTTCTTTTAAGTGAGTACAACGTTAGCGGGTAATATACCCACACCATAAGAGTTTTATAATTTATGTCTATAACTTATACACTTTTAGACCGTAGTATCAAATATTTTGACTCTCACTTTTGACTGTTCCTATATCAACTCATAACTCAACTCCTAACTATTACTGAGCAACTCATAACTCAACTCAAATACCCACCTGAGAACATGAAATTAAGGAGTTCAGAAGACACAAATTGGTAATTAAACAGATGCCAACAACTGGTTAATTCTTTTGTAACTCCTGGTTTTTCATCCTTAATTATTAACCAAACTATGCCTACTGTTTACATCACTGAATCAGGCGCTGTACTGAAAATCCAAGGCAAAAGTCTCAATGTTTGGCAACAGCAAGAACTACGACTGACATTATCTCTTTCCCAAATTAGCCAAATTGTTATTTTCACACACACTCACATTACTCCCAAAACCGTCAAACTGCTGTTGTCAGAGGAAATTCCTACTTTATTTCTCACTTCCCAAGGAGAATATATCGGCAGATTAGAAACCGATACCAACCACACAGCCAAATATTTAGCCAAACAAGTCCAGCGTTCCCAGGACAGCGAATTTATCCGCGCTACTGGTGAAAGTTGTTTGTGGGCGCAACTGCACAACCAACTCACTCTCCTGAAAAATGCTACTCTTCGCCAGTTTAACCCTAGTTTGCAATTGGCTGAAAACTTTCTCACCCTATTAATGGATGATTTAGCCACAGCCCACTCTCTCAAAGAGTTGCGGGAATACGCCACCAGTGCAGCTAGTTTTTACTATCCGGCTTTTGCGTTTATCCTCCCCCACCAATTCAAATTCCCACGTCGTAGCAGCTGCAAAGCCAACCCAATCAACGTGCTTTTTAATATAGGTTATGCACTGTTACAGCAACAAATTCACTGCTTCCTCAAGTCTGCGGGTTTACATCCTGACTGGGCTAACTTGCACCAAGAAAGCAATAATAATTCTCCTTTAGCTTGTGATTTGATGGCAGAATTCCGCGCCCCCTTGGTTGATGAATTGGTAGTTAATTTACTCAACTCCCGTATCATCACTTTAAAACATTTTACCCTTCCTGATTCTCAAGGCAATGTAGAATTATACACCCATGCTTTGAAATTATTCCTCCAACACTGGGAAGAAAAGTTAAAAACTACTGTCAACCATCCTCGTGCAGGTGAGGTTACATATCGTCAATGTTTGCAATTACAAGTGCAGGAATATCTTGCTTGTTTGTTGGGTGATGTAGAACATTATCGTCCGATGTTGGTCTCAACCCAAGTCAGTCAAACCGATATCAACATTATTCAAGAACTAGAAGCCATACCGTTAATGATGGTGAGACGGTGATGTTTTACCTTGTCTGCTATGACATTGTAAATAACAGCCGTCGTCAAAAAATTTCCCAACTTCTAGAAGCTTACGGACTGCGGGTACAGAAATCAGTGTTTGAGTGCGTTTTAGACGAAAAACAATACCAAAATCTCTCCCAACGTCTACTCAGACTGGTTAACAAACGAGAAGACCAAGTTCGTTTTTATCCTCTCTCAGCTAATACCCGTACTAAAGTTGTAGTCCTGGGAATTCAACCACCGTTAGCAATTGATGACTCTGCTTTCATTGTTTAAGACCTAACCCCCCAACCCCTTCCCTATAAGGGAATGGGGAGTTTGAAAGAGTAAATAACAATAAAAGTTATTCTTGTTCCCTCTCCTTGTAGGCTACGGTGTACACACAAATCCTACCTGTCTGCGTTTGAGCCTTTTCTGCCCCCTAAATCCCCCAAACTTGGGGGACTTTGAAAATTCTTGTTCCCCCATAATTGGGGGTTAGGGGGCGATTCGATCACTTGTGTGTACACGGTAGCTCCTTGTAGGAGAGGGTTAGGGAGAGGTTATTCCTTGTCTCATCAAGTAATTCAGTTTCATCTCATTTTGGCATCAAAAGCCCAGCAACAACTTAACGAGTTATCACCACAAGACCGTAAACAATATCATAAAGCTTTTCAGATTTTAACTGAATCAGGTCCAGCTTACCGCAGTTTAAGAACCCATAGATATAGATATAAAGGAGGTGATATTTGGGGTTCTTCTGCATCTATGGCGAAAAGATTCTTTTGGCAATATGCAGAGAATAAGAGCATTATCGTCACAAGTTTAGATTCTCATTAGTTATCAACTTTCATCTCAATGCTGCTTGTCAGGTGCGTCAGATGGAGAAAATATGAAATGGTGTCTAAACCCCGTTCTTTAGGTGCAAGAGAAATCCGTCTTATTAACCTTTACAGTAATTGGGAATTTAGCATGACACCCCAAGAATTTTATGCCAAATGGGCTGTCAGTTATGAACAAATTGCCCAAATCTGCCAACGTTCTGATTCTACTGTCAGAGGGTGGTTTCAACAAGGAAAGTTGCAACGTTATCCTCAGTTTAATGATTTGCGTCACTTAGCACTCATGGATTTTTTGCTAGAGCATTTTGAAGAAATACCTGACCAAGTTGTGCAAATCTTACTCGCAGTTATGCACATGAAAAATTAATTGTCAATATCATCCTGGTCTGTCTTATCAATTGCCTCTTGACTTACAGTAACTCTTGTCAGTTCAAAGTCAAAAATATGGTGATTTTACCATAGTTGTCAGGAGGATAATATGACTTATTCAGAGCAGTTGCATCCGTGGTGTATTGTTCGTTATCTGGTTAATCAAGAATATATTATTGTCGCCAGATTTCGCCGCCGTGATGATGCTGTTGCTTATTTGCAAGTGTTACGCCAAACAAACGAAAAGATTGTTTTTGCAATCCTTTTTCATGCACCAACTGTCAAAACTTCCCTGACAAGTCAAACTTTGAATTGACAGGCTTCTTGTGAAGTTGATTAAAAATGGAAACACCTGCGTTCAGTTAATTAACACTTGCAAAAATACCCGGTATTAACTTTGTTATATCCGGGTGTTTTTTTATAAATTTTTATACAAAATTTAGGGGTTTAGCATTACGCCTACAGTTTAACAAGAGTTCTATTTTTATTCGACTTCATAGAAGCCAAAGACCTGCACCCCCTGTGTTGGTTGCGTAAAAAAATCAAGTTTCCATTTTTATTCGACTTCATAGAAGCCAAAGCTGGAGAAAATTACTCCAAAGTCAATGGAAACATTGGTTTCCATTTTTATTCGACTTCATAGAAGCCAAAGTATTAATAATAGGTAGACTCAATTCCTTTCAAGGAAATAGTTTCCATTTTTATTCGACTTCATAGAAGCCAAAGATTTAAATTCCGTTCTGCTGACGGTAATATATTGACCAGTTTCCATTTTTATTCGACTTCATAGAAGCCAAAGTCCACTGATGCAGAGCCATTACCCGCTACTACAACCAAATGTTTCCATTTTTATTCGACTTCATAGAAGCCAAAGTCCAAATCTGCGGGAAAGAAGAAATCAAAATTGAAAGTTTCCATTTTTATTCGACTTCATAGAAGCCAAAGTCTTGGATGTTCAGACTACCGAAAATGGGGGGTCAAGTTTCCATTTTTATTCGACTTCATAGAAGCCAAAGCTGAAAAACCCTCAATGTTCTTCAAATCACCTCTTACCAGTTTCCATTTTTATTCGACTTCATAGAAGCCAAAGAAATAGAAAAGGATTTATCAGTCAAAGGTTTTTCTAACGTTTCCATTTTTATTCGACTTCATAGAAGCCAAAGAGCCATCTGATGTAGTAATTTACAGAGATGCCAAAACTACTTGTTTCCATTTTTATTCGACTTCATAGAAGCCAAAGCTGACGGTTTTTACAGTGAAAATTCATCTGAATCTATAGTTTCCATTTTTATTCGACTTCATAGAAGCCAAAGAAATTCTTTAGTAATCATTAGAGAAGATTACAACCAAACTGTTTCCATTTTTATTCGACTTCATAGAAGCCAAAGTTTGAATCGAAGTTGCAAAATTTTATTATAAACAACGTTTCCATTTTTATTCGACTTCATAGAAGCCAAAGGCTACCGCCTGAAAGCTTTACCCTGAGCTAATTCTACAACACTTTTTCGTGGGATGCAAATTTTACCCTAAATAATTGAGAAAAGCTATCAATAAACTCTATCTTAACCCGCATCAAACCCTTACCAGGAGAGTTATTCGTGGGATAGAACGAAAGAATCAGGGTTTCAGGCATTGTGTCTATCCCACGAATGGTATCACATTGTTACTTTTCCCAAACCATAGGGCGGTAAACTTCCACCTCACCCATCAAACAAGCAATGTATTCACGCACCTGTAACTCAATACAACGACGATACGCAACCTTATAACCCGTGTGAGGATGTGTGACTTCAGTTTGTAACTTTTCTTCCCAATGCTTGAGAAACTTCTTCAACGCATCTGGATGTAAGTATACACCACCACGTTCATCAGGAGGAGTAAAATCTTCAGGAGTTAAAATCTTTTTGTTCACCAAATAACTCACAAAAGAATCAACCACTTGGGCGCGAAATTCCTCCATTAAATCAGACACCAAAGCGGGATGATTATCACGGGGAACGTGCAAATTACCAAAGTGCGTATGTAAACCTACAGCTTGGACAAAGGAATAAACTTGCTGACTCAATAGAGTATAACCCAAACTGAGTAAACTATTAATTGGGTCAGTGGGTGGACGCTTGGTACGTTTATCAAAAGCAAAATAGCCCATAAACAAAGAACCCAAAGCTTGAAAATAAACAGTAGCTGCTTTCCCTTCATATCCGCGCAGCGCGTCCATATTTTCTGCAAAAGCTAACCTGTCCATCAACATTTCTATAGTATCAATAGCTTGGGTAGCCATATCCGTAGGACGACGACGGTTTAACCGCATTAATAGGATACGAGAATTATGCAGCTTGGCTAAAACGATCGCCTCTGCTTGTTTCCTGGTAAACTGAATATCTCGACAACATTCCACCTGACGCGCTAAATATTCTACCTTTGCTTGTCCCTCGGTTTCCAACCTACCAAAATACTTACCCTTTTGGGAAAGATACATCACCGGAATGCGACTCCGCAAAGCACAGGAAACCGCCCCATGTGATAAATTACAACAACCAAATAAGACAACGTGACTAACACGAGTTACGGGAATTTTCAGCTTCAATTCTCCTTTGTATAGCACCTGAAACTGTTGGTGGTAAACATTCAAATACGCGCCTTGGTCAGTGACATAAAGTGTACTCATTTCGTTAATCCAATAATGGGAAACAGGGGCTGAAGGAATTGTCACGGGCTTAACAATACTGCAAGCCTTGGGCGGACGAGAAGCAAATTTAGCTGGGCGTTGATGCAGACGAAAATAAGGTGTACCAGAATCATTACTTACCCATTGACCATTTTTAATTTCTGGTGGTAGTGGTGCATAAACTTCACCATTAACAAAGCGATAACCAAGAAAAGTAAACTCATCATCAGGGGCATAGATTTGAGTTTTTTCCGGTTGCAAAAAGAGATACAAACCTCCTAACCACTTGGTAACTTGGTCAAGGATGCGGTTAGCTTGTACCCAACTTTCACAAGCAATAGCGAAATCATCACCGTAGCGGACTAAATTAATACCGTGACTTAGACATAAACGGTCAAATTCCGTGAGGTAAAGATTAGCTAAAGCCCCGGATAAAACTGCACCTTGTAAAACTCCTTGACCAGAGAAAATTGTTTTACCAGCAATGACAACACCAGCTTTAATTTGCTGTTCTAGAAGTTCCAAAATATGAGATTCTAGTTTTAATTCCTCCAAATCAGTGAACAGCACCGCCCAACAAAGATTGTCAAAAAACTGCTGAATATCAGCTTTAATAATCCAAGTAGGACGCTGTTGGTAATAAGAAAACAGGTGTTGAACTGCTTGCTGAATGTTACGACCAGGACGGTAAGCATAACTACAATCAAGAAAAGTATCTTCTAAGGGGAAATACAAATCTTCTAGCAGAAAGCGTTGCACAATTCTGTCCCGGACTGTGGGGATACCAATTAGGCGTTTACCACCGCTTTTTTTCGGTATGTAAAACCCCTTAGCCGGATAGGCGTGATAGAGTTGTTGTTGTAGCTGGTCTTGGAGAATTTGCAGTTGGTTGTTAACCATACTGGCAAAAAAGTCCAAGGTGATACCGTCTACACCAGCATTTTTCGTCCCTAACCGCACTTGCAACCATGCGAATCTCAGTTCTTCGATGGTAAAAGTCATGATTAATAGTTGTCTGAATCAGGATGTCCAGGACACCCTTCGGGAAGTCAAAAGTCAAAAGTCAAAAGTCATAATTTGATTGTCTGAATCAGGATGTCCAGGACACCCTTCGGGAAGTCAAAAGTCAAAAGTCAAAAGTCATAATTTGATTGTCTGAATCAGGATGTCCAGGATTTAAGGATGAACAGGATTAGATGAGAACTTGATCACTAATCACCTATCACCTATTTCTATGATGTCAGGGGGGTATGTGAGTTGAGGTATGAGTTGTGAACTGGAAGTGATGAGTTGAGTGATGAGTTGTGAACTGGAAGTAATGAGTTGAGTAATGAGTTGATTGATGTAGTACAGGCTTCTAGGTTATGATGGGCAAGATGTTGGACTTATATTTACGGTGGTTGCTATATTGCATACCTACTCCATCGTTGAAAGCAATACTTAAGTAGTTGAAAAGCCAGTAATATTTATTACAAAAAATATAATTTCGTTAAGAGTAATCCAAGTCCTGTAAATGTTGGGTTATGGCTTCAGTAACTTGGTTAAAGCTCCTAAAACTAACCTACTCAGCTATTCATTACTTGCGTATATAAAGTATTGGTTTTGACCTTAGCGTTAAATATATAGATAGTAGATCAGAAAATTGTCATAATCAAAACCATCAACTAAAGACAGAACTGGCTTAAAGAAGACAATATTTAGCAGCAGGAGATGGTCAAAAATTAAGTTTTAGGATTTTTGCTGTATTTAATTTTATTTGGACAAATAAATCCTAATGAAACCATAGTAATTATGGATATGGTTATTAAGGCTAGATGAAATGATGAATTAATGGTTAATCGCAATACTCAAATTCAGGTGAATATATGCAATTAAAACCTTCATCTTCTGTCAAATCTCCTATCCCTACCAAAAGCAATTTTCTAATTCCTAATGAAGCTGCTTTCATTGCCCAATTTCAAAAAAATGTAGAAATTTTATTAACACAACGTAATATTAAACCTGAAACCCTCACCTATATTCGTTCTCAACTTTACCATCCCAAAGCTATCAGATATTATCGTTTTGCTTTAATTGTCCAACAACTAATCAAGGTGTTTGGATTAATAGATGTTAACAAAGTAGAGATTTTGACCTTTGATATCGCTTTGGCTTTATTTGCTTTAAAAATTCTTGATGACATTGTAGATGGAGAGTAATAATTATGAATACTTTGAATGATTATCTACGCACAAATAAACCATTCTCTGATGCAGGGGTTCAAAGTGAAGCAGTAACGATTTTAACAGATATATTGTTAGATAAAGGTTATGAAAAAGCTATCAATCATACTCTAGTTAATCTTTGCCAAACTATGATTAATGAACATGAAACAGTAGATATTCAACACTTCTGCGAAATGAGAGAAACGTCTGCTATTGATGGAACTAATCTATTTTTAGATTTGTTGAATTTTCACATATATTCAGAAAAACCTGCTAATTTTATCATTCTACGCCGATTTTTGTATGCGTTTGCTAAAGCCGGAAATTATTTTGATACTCTTTTAGACTGGCAAGAAGACTATGATCATGGAATTGCACCTCAACCTAGCCTTAGCCATAAAGCTTATGTAACTAAACTCTTAGGTGTGAATTTGTTTCATTGTGCCAATTCTTTTCCAATTAATTTAGAAGGCATAAAAGCCATAGCACAAATTATAATTTCAGCTTTTGATTTCTCGAATTGAGATGTTAACCTATTAAACAGCAAGATTTCCAGGACTTATGCAAAACAGAACGAAAGTAGTGGTAATTCATGAATTACCACTACTTAATAATATAATCAGGATTTACGCAACTGGCATATTAGTAGGGTGCGTCAGACTTTATAAATCCGGCAAATAAACAGATATTTACATCTGACGCACCATAAAATAGATGTTTAGTGTGACACTTGCGTAAGTCCTAATAATAGTTAGTGTGTATATCCCTGCTGGATGAATGCTAGAATGTTGCTCTCCTCAAGACCAAGTTGCTTAAACAGCACGCTAATCAAGTATGACAAAAAACAAGAGGATTGAAATTTGGGTAATTTCATGTAGAAAAAGAGTATTTCGTTAAGCGCGGGAAAATCTTGAAAGCAAACTAGACAGTTGCAATAATGAAAACCATCAACCCCAAACCAATTTACTTGAACAATAAACTAATGAATAAAAAAAAGATGGTTAAAAGTTCGTTGATTTTATGTAGTAAGAGAGTATTTCGACAGTCGCATCAGTATTCCCCAAAAGAATTGAACAGTTGCCATAATTAAAACTATCGGTCCCAGACAAGATTGATTGAACGACACACTCTTAAATTAGTACAAAAAATAGCAATTATGAAACCAACTCAAACGTTTACGAAGTGGGTTATTCCATCCTGTTTTTTGATATTCGTCGGCTTATATTTGACAACAAATCAAGCTTATGCAGGTGGTTATGATGACATTGATTTATTACCAGCCGAAGAGCAAGCTACAAAAATGAAAAGTATTTTCTCTACATTGAGTTGGGAAACATGGGAAAGACCTTATTTATCGGAAAATAATTTATGTAGACAAAAGAATGGTGATGTAATTTGTTTACCTACAGACATGGCTAAAAAAGTGGGAGCGCATATTTATTCACCTAAAAAGTCAACTAAAAAAGTTTCTCCTTCTCTCACAGTTAGACCACAATAGTAGCTGTAATACCCTTCGGGAAGCAAGCTACATGAATTACTGCTAAGAAAGAATCAGGTTTTCGGTCACATTTTGCGTAAGTCCTGATTTTTTTACAAAGTTTTTTAATCACATCTAATAAACCAATTTGCAGATAAAGGAAGTAAAGCTTTCATTTGTACAGATTTAGTATTGCTCAATTCCTACTCAATGTTTAATTTCAATCTTGCTCATCACCATATTAAATCCAAAGGGATTAAATCATCATGGCTAACAAAAATCACCAATCCACTGGTTTAGGAACTGCATTATTTAACGCTATCAAACGTCCATTTAGCAAATTTACCAAGGAGTACAAATTTATGTCTAACAACCATCAAAAAACCGCAGTTGTAAAAAACCTATCTGTTAATACTGCTTTATGTCAAACTAACAGGAGTCAGAAAAAGATGTTTAATGATATTTGTAAAATTCTTGGGTTAACAACAGTTGGTCTTGTTGTTGGTTTATCATCGGCTCAAGCTGGAGAAACGTTTTCTGTGCGGGAAGGAATGGCTTTAAATACTAATAATTATTTCCGACGTATTGATGGTCAACCCAGAATGTCAATCTATCGACGTAATGATAGTGATTCTGATCAAATATTTGATAGATTATCTGGTAATCTTGGTGGTATTTTATTGAAACATCGTTCTACTGGTAATTGTTTAAATGCCCATTATCTCTGGAATGGTGCAGAGATGAATGTGTGGCCTTGTAATGCGAGTGACCCTGATCAGAATTGGAAAATTATCCCTGTTAGCGATGGTTATAATTTAATCCAACGAGCAGGTACAAATCTTTGTGTTGATACTCCCACAAGAGATAATTCAGGAAAAGTTCACCTCTGGACTTGTGATGCTAATAATGGAAATCAGCGTTGGAGGAGCAGTAATGGAGGAGGTGTAACTTCTACAAATGGGCAAATCAACTTACCATTTAGAAGTGGTCAAACCTGGTATGTTTGTCAAGGTTATCGCGGTGGAGCCAGCCATTATTATGAAAATGCTAATTATCACAATATCTACTCCCTAGATCTGACAGTAGAAAATAATTCTTGGGGATCTAGAGGGTGTTATAGCCTTAATGATGTTAATAAATCTGCGGGTAATCAAATCTTGGCTCCAGTGGCTGGAAATACTGAAAGAGTGAGTTGGGCAGATGATCTTGTCTGTCTGACAAATGATTCTCGAACTAAGAGCTTTATGATTGGTCACATGGTTCCATCAAGCAAGGTTATAGGACGGGTAAATCAGGATGCAGTGATAGGTACGGTCAGGAGATATACAACAAGAAATGGTTATGCTCATATACATATAGCTGCATATAATGGAGTTGGATGTAAAGGAGCATCAATTCCCTTTACCGATGCAAATGGAGTTCGATTTAATGGTGCGCCAAATTTACCAAGCCTTGATACTTCAACAACCAAACCAATGAGCCAACATCGGGGAACAGTTTTAAGACGTTAATTAAAGATTCTAAATCCAAAATTTTGTAGGTGCGGATTTAAAGAAGAAGTTTTGCAATTTCATTATGGTGGGCAATGCTCACCATAAACCTTTCAATTCTTCTGAGGCAGTTTTTAATTAGACAGGACTTACGCACAGAATTGATCGGTGATGACTGGGTGTGGGGTGTAGGGATTTTTCTCATTCCATTCACCTATCCTATGAAAACCTTATTTTTTCGTTCTTTTGCGTAAGTCCTATTAGATTGTGACTTACAGCGATTTTCAGGCAAATGAACCACAAAACAATCTTTAAAACCCTTGTAGAGACGTTGTATGCACCGTCTCTACTGTGGTCTAACTAGGTGAAAACTGGTGTAATCAACTCAGTTGGACTCATCAGTCAATCTGAGTTTTACTTTTACTAATTTAACCACTAATGTGAAGGAGAAAAATCTATGCAAGCTAACATGAATACTTTATCCCCTTGGCAACTATTAAAATCTGGTAAAATTAACTATGAACAGGCAATTAAACTATTAATAGATGAAACAGGAACAGTTAACCTAGATTTATTAGATTCTGATGTCAGTAGCCGCTTTTTCAAATTTTTTCCCAATCTCACAGAACGTCCATTGGTAATTCCTTTACTGCTGTGGCGTAATTGCTATTATTTAGGTAGTCCACTTGATATTACAGCAGATGTAATTCAGAAGTTGAGCGATCGCACTCACACAAATATCAAAATCATTAATATCACCGAAAAAAGTTATACACAGTGGTATATTACCCAAAACCTCGACCTCAGTAAAATCAATGGTGATACTCTAGTTAATCCCTTAACCAAAGAATCAGAAGCAGAGGATATTTCCGAAATCACAGAACTCTATCTTGGCAAGGCTACAGACCAAATTGAAAGAGTCAGAACCATTATTAGTGGTGCTTTACGTAACCGTGCCAGCGACATCCACCTAGAACCCATGCCAGAGGGCTTAAGAGTCCGTTATCGCATAGATGGGGTTCTGCGAACTATTACTACTCTACCCCTAGAATTAAGTCGGAGAGTAGTTGTTGCCCTCAAAGTTATGTCTGAGTTAGATATAGCCGAAAGCCGTCGTCCTCAAGATGGACGAATTGGAGAAAAGTATAACTCTGGTGATTCATCTAACCTGGGTTTAGATATGCGAGTCAGTACCCTACCCTGTGTTGGTGGTGAAAAGGTAGTGATTCGTTTATTACCCCAGCGCAACCCCTACACCGACATGGATAAACTGGGCTTTGCTGAGACTGCATTGCAGACATACAAAAAATGGTTAAGTCAGCCCCAAGGGATGATTATTCTCACAGGTCCTACTGGTTCGGGTAAAACTAGCACCCTGTACACCAGCTTGCAGTATGTCGCCAAAGAATCAGTCAATGTTGTGACAGTTGAAGACCCAGTAGAATATGTGTTACCAGGAATTACCCAAACTCAAGTAAATGAAGCGGCAGGAATGACCTTTGCAGCGGGTTTACGGGCGATTCTCCGCCAAGACCCTGATGTGATCATGTTAGGAGAAGTCAGAGACGCAGAAACGGCAGAAACGGCTATTAGGGCGGCTTTAACTGGACATTTGGTGTTTACTACCTTACATACTAATGATGCTGTGGGGACAATTCCCCGGTTGAAAGATATTGGACCTGATCCTGGTTTAATTAGTGATGCCCTCTTGGGTATTGTGGCACAGCGTTTGGTGCGTCGGGTATGTCCCCACTGTGCAGAACCTTATACCCCAACTATGGCTGATTTGCGTAAACTCGGTTTAGAACCCACACCAGCAACAACTAAAGCTTGGAAAAAAGGTAGAGGCTGTCCTCAGTGTTTTAATTCTGGCTATTTGGGACGGGAAGCCATTGTGGAGTTGTTGGATATTGATGATCGGGTGCGAGAATTAATTTATGAAGGAACTATGACTCAGTTAAATCGTTATCTCCAAGAAATCAATTTTGTTTCTTTTCGGATGTCTGCGGTGCAGAAGGTGACAACTGGAGTGACGACGATAGAGGAGGTGCTGAGAGTTCTACCCCATACTGTGTTTGCTCATCCACATTCTACGACTCGGTTGCCCCTAGCGGCGGTTTCTTGAAGGGAAGACAAGATGTAGGAGAATTTTCGTTAATAGGCGATCGCCTCTGAAGTACAATAGAGCGATCGCTTTTAATTTGTTGGTAATTTGTTGTTCGCATCCAGTGAGTATACCTTTTCCTATTTCTCTGCAAAAATTACATAGATTTATCTAGTAGGTTTAAAATTCTTTCAATACAAAGCTATAACCAGGATGAAAAACATTTGTTAAATTAGTCCTGCTTTTATTATTGCTCTACTGCAAAATAAATTTGATGTAATTAATTAAACTCTCTATGAAATAGTAATATGGGATTAATTCAGCAAATCGTCAAACAGGTATTAGATAAAGGATATCTAAGTTTAGAAGCAGAAAATGAATTAAGGAAGTTACTATCAGGCACGTATGACTTAGAAGATTTAAACGCCTTTTTTAAACTACAGCAGTCAGCAATGGATGGTCACATTAAACAAATTTCTCGTGAAAAATAGTTTTGATATTAAAAAATAGAATACCCAGTTTCCCGACTTCTCAAAGAAGTCGGGGATCTATTTTCTAAATTTATTTGTGGTGTCAATTCAAAATCCAAAATCGAATGATCGACTTAACTATATAATTTACTAACTCCATCTCCTAGTAATTTAATCTGCTGAACAATTTCTACTGGTTGTACAACCTTTACTTGATTGCCAAAACCAATAATCCAACGCTTGAGGTCAAAATCTTCTATTGCCCAATAGGGTAAAGTAAGTTGACAACAATAAGGATAATCTGCATCACCTGTAGTTGGTAAAACAAAAATTTTTTCTGATTTTGATGTTCTTATCCCTGGTCGTTTAGACATTTTAATTTGATTGGTAGGTATTCGTTTTGTCCCTTCACTAATAAAATTAAAAATGTTCTCTTTACACCATATTTGTAGTTCTACTTCTACCGAATCTCGTTGCTTTTTATTTAAATACTTTTGTTGGTTGTCAACGCTATTACCTAAGTGTAAACTGTAACTGGATTTATATAAAATTTCTAACTGAGACAATGCTTTTTTTTGTTCATCTAAACTCCGAATATTTGATGAAAAACTGCTAATATATATCCGGTCTAATCTGTCAAACTTGAATAATTTATCAGCATCTCCACCTTTGCATTCATAGCCTAAATACCAGCCTATATTAGAAAAGACAATCTGTAGCGGCCAAACTACAAATTGCTGATTGGTATGGGGATTATCAGCATAACGTCCTGTGTGGGAAAGTCGGTTAATTTCTAAGGCTCTACCTGATACAATAGCTGTAGTGAGATCATCGAGTTTTTTATAAGCTGCGGAGTCTGGTAATTGATTAATATCAACTATAGGCTGATTAGCGATCGCTCGCACTCGGTAATCATCAGCAAACACTTCAGAACGTAATATCTGACTCAATTCTAACTTTTTCTCAATCCCTTCATAAGTAGATAAAGCAATCGGATCTTCTAAATCTTTAGCCTGAGAATGGAGAACTTTATAAACCTGTTCTAATTCATATTTATTCAAAACCGCATTGCCAACAAAATAAGCACGTTTCATGGTAGTATTTGGTAAGATTTTATAAGGGTGTAAAGCTACCTGTATATCTCGGCGAAGTGTCGATTGGGTAATACCGTAAATATGTGGTTCTAAACTTTTAAAAAACATCTCTTGAACCTTTTTCTCATCCTCTTCATAGCGGAAATAAGGGTAATGTACTAAACAACGAATAATTTTTATGAGCCTAATAAATGTATCAATATCAGAATAGGTATGTGCTTCAAATTTATTAACGTCTCCAATATAATCATCAACCTCAATATCTTTATCTAACCCTTGTTCACCAATAATCCCATTTTTCTCCAACCATTCTAAATCATTAGCTAAAGCTTCTGTTTGAGCATAAATAGAATGATATTGACTTGACATTAATGTTGATATCTCAGATAAAGAATCTGTAATTACAGTATTACCAACTAACTTTTGTAAAAAATTAGGATTAGTCTCATGGAATAAACCCACACCAGGAAATTTAATCATTAAGGAAATCAAATACATCAATCTTTCAAAATCAATTAAACCAGAATATTGATGTAAAATTTTCTTGCGGCTACAATTACGACGATTTACAATAGAACGAGGTAAACTTTTAATTTGTTTTTGAATTACAGAAAAATCATGTTCACCATTTACCATTGAAAGCGCAGTTACTCTACTAAAACCTTCAGCTTCAATCGGTTCAAATTGTTTTAAAGACTTGTCATAACTCTCAATGATATTTTCGTCAACTTGGCGTTGTCGCTGTTGATTTCTGCGGTAACATTCTTTTAGCGGCGTTTTCAGATACCAAGCCATCCACTTATCTGCACCCACGTTAGCAAACTTTTGTAATATATCAATGCGGTGCGATCGCTTAAAATTAGTGGCATCATAAACCACAGAAATATTAGCAGCAACAGCAGCTTTAACCCTCTTCAATACCTCTTGCTCAATTAAACTCCAGTTACCCTGTTGACTTTCATCACCAAACAACTCAGCCCGAATAGCATCTGTAGAGACTATTACACAATTAGGATCATATTGCAACCATTGACTAGCAAAAGTAGACTTTCCAGAACCAGGAATACCAACTAAAAAATGAGAAATTGTAGACATAGTTAAGAATTATTAGGATTACTATAGTAGGGTATGTTAGCGTAGCGTAACGCACCATCCAATTATTAGGTAATATTGAACGCGAATAACGAAAAAATACAAGAACAAGATCCCCGACCTCTCAAAGAAGTCGGAGATCTGAATTTTCGTTGTTCGCATCAATTTAACACCACTTAGATACTTTTATGATATGGTGAATTCTGTACTTAATTATACTTGGTTTGTAAAACCACACACAAGGGCAACCAATGAAAAATATTAACTTATATAAACGCAAACTTTATGCTTTGTTACGTAATATTACTGAAAATTCTCAAAATACAGAATCTATCTGTCAATATCTCGATATCTTTAAAGCAGATATTAACGAATTATATCAATGGTGGGAAACTCAAGGACATATAGCAGCAACTATTGGCAGTTCTTCCGACCGGGTGAATTTAAACGTAGTTGAAAATAACGCCAATACCATAGAATTAAGACATCCTATAAGTGGACAAAAACAAACAATTAATCATACTCAACAACTACCACTGGAGACAATAGCAGCAGAAATTCAAACTGTTTATCAACGGTTTTCTCAACAACCGAAAATAACAGAAGAGGAAAAAATAATTCAACTATATTGGTGGTGTTGGCGGTTTTATCCTCAATTACTGGCATCATTTAATGTAGAACTTTTAAATCCTGCCCATACCATCTTACCAGATTGTTCTCACCATAGTTATAATAGTACAGTTTCCGCTTTAGTAGGGGCAATGTTTCCTCAAGATTGGCAAAAAGATGAAAAAGAAAAACACCCTTATTTATTAATATTTACCTTTTCTCCTGTCCAGGAATTTATTAAAGCCTCACGTAAATTTCTCGATTTTTGGAGTGGTTCATATCTGTTGCATTACCTGAGTGCTATTCTTTGTTGGGAAGTTGCCCAAAAATATGGACCCGATGCAGTCATTACTCCTTCTTTATGGAGTCAGGAAATTATTGATGCTTTGTTGTTAAAACATTATCCTGATTTTCAAGCTGATTTTCATAAATATGAAGGAACAGATCCCATCAGAAAATTTTGGGATCAGGATAACCCACCCCAAAGTCTATGTACTGCGGGTTTTCCTAATGTCATTACTGTTTTAGTAGGAAGTAAAGATGAAGCAATTAAACTCGGGAAAGATTTAGAAGCAACATTAAAAAGTCATTGGCAAGAAATGGCGCGAAAAGTGCGAGAAGTTGTAAAAAAAGATTTTATTGCAAATGATTCTATTGATAAAATAGCAAATGGTGACAAATTAAATCAACGGCTGCAAAAAATTGAAAAAGACTTGTTAGGAGAAAACCCATCAGAGGAAGCCAAGGAAGAACTCAAAACAGAATTAAAAAAACTCCGTCAACCAGGATGTTGGGAATGGAACAAATTATGGGATGCCCAAATTAATCATTCCTGGGAAACTTACTTTGTAGCTGTACCTTTAGGAAATCCTGAACAAGATTTACAAATCCAAATCAATTCTGATAGTCAAAAAGAATGGATAGAAGGACAAAATCAAATAGCAGATATTCGCATAACTCAGCAAAATAATGACACTGAAAATCCCAGCAATCAAAAAAGCATACCCACAGAAGCCGAATTAAATGCTTACAATTCTCTCAACGTTGGCACTTGGTGGGGTAGTTTTCAAGGCAGATTAGGTAAAGCCATTCAAGCCATTAAAAATACTCGTTCTTGGCAAATACCCGTTGCATCTGGTGAACGTTCTACCTTATCTGGTCAATATACAGCATTACATCCCCGGTTTCTCTATCAAAACTTTTACAATGGACTGGGTTTACCCCTAGAATCATTGCGGTTATTTTGGCAAGTAATGGCTGTTGTTTATCCTGGTGTATTCAACGGTTCTGAAAAACTTAATGCCATTGAATTAACAAAGCGTTTAGCTTGGAAACATGGGGGTGTAGCGGACAGTTTAGGAATTAAATTAAACCCAGATGATGATTATGAAGGGTTGATTCGTTTTCCTAATCTCTGTTCTATTGCTGCGGCTAATTTTGCTACATATCATCCAAAAATCATACAATCTTTTTGGTCTGATTTGCGACAACAAATAGAGCAAAATTTAGAATTACAATCAAAAAATGATGAATTTTGTTCTCGTACTCATCGTCCATTTCAAGTCCGCCGTGCTGATGCTGCTGTGAAAGCATTACCTAATTATAAAAAAGGTTTAAATGGGGTGATGTTTTCTAGTAAATGGTTAGCAGATGACATGAATCTCAACGCCATAGAAACATCTGCTTTACGGACTGTTGTTGATACTGTCCAAAGAAAATATTTTGGTGATGGTAGTCCGGCTGACTGGTGGGTACTAGTATTAGGTGATGGGGATGGAATGGGACAATATGTAAATGGTAGTAAGTTGAAACCTTATGCTGATTATATTGTGACAGATTTAGTAGATTCTCAACACAAAGAAAATGAAAATTGGCAACAATTACTTGAAACTAAAAAACGCATAGGTCCAGCTACCCACGTCGGATTAAATAGGGCATTATTAGATTTTTCTAACCGATTAGTACCCTATCTTACTGAACAAAGGTATTGCGGTAAAGTCATTTATAGCGGTGGTGATGATGTCATGGCTGCCTTACCTTTAGCAGATTTACCGGGATTTTTACAGTCATTGCGGGCGGCTTGGTGTGGTGGAAAAGACCCGGAAAATGAATTTAAAAATGAAGGGGGATATTGGGAATGGGAAAACGCAAAAAAACGACCTGCGGAAATTCCAGGACGACCTTTATTTACAATGGGGGAAGGTGCAACCATGAGTTTAGGTATTGTCATTGCCCATAAAAGTGTGCCTTTACCAACGGTTTTAGAAAGTATTTGGGATGCGGAAAAAGAACGGGCGAAAAAGTTGTCAGGTGTAATAGAGAAAAGGCAAGACTCTCCAGGATATGAAACAATTTATCCTAATAAAGATGGTTTATGTTTTCGAGTAATTTACGGTTCTGGTAATACTTTAGAAGCATTGCTGAAAGGTCATTTGTTGCCCCTATGGTGGAAGTTTATACAAGCATATCAAGAGGTTGATTTTAGTCCGGTGTTGTATCGGTTAGCTGAGGAGTTACCACGTCATGCAGATGTGACTAAAGATAGTCGTCTGTTTCACAAAGCCGCACAGGTAATACTTGCAAGTCGGGATGAACAACTTGATAAAGAGATGGAAAATGCTTTACTTGGATGGTTGGATGCTTGGGAACAGTGGGCTTGGGGGGTTGAAAATATGGATAAAGAGGTGGATGATAAACCTTTGGGAACAAAACCGGAAGATTTGGCGAATTTGTTACGTTTTAGTGCGTTTTTGGTATCACGGCGACAACAGGAGGTAAATTGGGGGAAGTAATACCCCTAAATCAAAAAAATTCTCGCTATTGATTAGTTTAAGTAATAGATAAGCTAATGAGCTATAAGCATCTGAGGGAGTAAGACAAGGGCTGAAACATTGATTCTTTCGTTAACTCCCTCGGATTATCTACAAAGTAAGGGTTTGAGGTATGTTGATCTAGTGCTTATTGGAAGTATTTCTCAAATATTAGGGGTAAAATTTGCATCCCACAAAAAAGTGTTGTAGAATTAGCTCAGGGTAAGGCTTTCAAGCTGTAGCCTTTGGCTTCTTTGAAGTCGAATAAAAATGGAAACTTGTAAAATAACCAGCTCCTATTTTTAGGGGCAAGAAACCTCTTTGGCTTCTTTGAAGTCGAATAAAAATGGAAACTTCCTGATCTTTGCGAACTACACCGACTTGATCTTTAGCTTTGGCTTCTTTGAAGTCGAATAAAAATGGAAACTAATTTCGATCTAACACTGTTAGATCAGAGTTTTTTACTTTGGCTTCTTTGAAGTCGAATAAAAATGGAAACTTATGTTCAATGGTAGAACCAACCTCATTCCAATAACTTTGGCTTCTTTGAAGTCGAATAAAAATGGAAACAGTTCTAATAATCACATTTTGGATGGAAACATATTCACTTTGGCTTCTTTGAAGTCGAATAAAAATGGAAACGTTTAGCTAGACTTTATGGAGGGGGTAAAGGGTAGAGTTTCCCTTTGGCTTCTTTGAAGTCGAATAAAAATGGAAACGAGATCGTACTCGTCGAAATCCGCTGGAATTTCTTCTCTTTGGCTTCTTTGAAGTCGAATAAAAATGGAAACTGGTCGCCCTGATTTTGGGCGATTACAGGATTTAAAAGAACCCTTTGGCTTCTTTGAAGTCGAATAAAAATGGAAACTTAGCATTCATTAAAATTGTTTCCTTCATTAGGAAATCTTACTTTGGCTTCTTTGAAGTCGAATAAAAATGGAAACTAAAAACTCTTGGATCACACCGTTATTGCCTATTCTAAATCTTTGGCTTCTTTGAAGTCGAATAAAAATGGAAACTTTCTCAGGAGTGTCAGTCATCAAGGAGAATATTGTAACTTTGGCTTCTTTGAAGTCGAATAAAAATGGAAACTTTTAGGTGGTTGGTTGTCCTGCATTACCTAGATACTGATTTTTCTTTGGCTTCTTTGAAGTCGAATAAAAATAAAAATAGTAAGGGTGTAGCATTGCTAAATCCCTACAAAAATCCACAAAAATTATGAACTCATCAATTATTTAAACCTATGCAATGGTATGTAATTGAACCTCTCGATATCCTCTTATTTCGAGAAGCCAAACCATTTTCACCAGGAGAAGGGGCTTGGGCTAAAAGCCTTTTTCCCCCAGTACCAACCACCGTTTTTCAAGCCTTACGTTCAATAGCAGATAAAACCAAAGACTTACAATTCTTTGGATCATTTTTACTCTACGACGAACCAGGTAAACCACCAGAAATTTATTTACCCACACCAAAAGATTTACTCGGTGTGACAATTCAAGTAGACGAAGACGAACAACAAACTATTAGTAAAGGTAAAAAATCTCAAAAGTGGCAACGACTCACTTGTTTAGAACCATTAAACCGGGAAAATCCCCAATGGAAACATTTAGGATTTAATCCAGATTTTTTTCCAGAAGCGGGTATTTCCCCAATGGTAACACCCGTACTTGTAAACACCAATTCTCCCAAAGAATATATTAGCGGTTCTCCAAATAGTTGGATAAAAGCAGAGGCTTTAATTACATATCTCCAAGGAGGAACTTTAAACTTTAAAAATAACGGTGATGACTTCAAAGCAGATCCTTGGGATAAACAAGTTTTGCCCCATATTCAAATGGAGTCAAATCAACGCCAAGTTAAATCTGAAAATGGTTACTTTACAGAAGTAGCAATCAGATTAAAACAACATTGGAAATTAATTGCGGCTGTAGATACAAAATTACCATCATCAACAGTCAGATTAGGAGGAGAAGGACACCGGGCTTTAGTTTATCCCCTTGAGGATATATTTAATAATGCCGATAAGAAAAATAAAAAGTACAACTTTGACGATTTTCAAAAGTCTGTTTTAGACCAGCTAAAATCTTTCAGAAAACCTACAAATACAAGCAATAAAGCCTATCTTCTCACACCAGGACTAGCACAAACTCAGCCCACAGAAATGATTTATGGTGTATATCCTCATTACTGGCAAGAAATTTTAGCAGGTTGCGTCAGCGATAGACCATTACTTTGGGGTGGTAAATCACCCTATGTCAAAACACCAATGTTACCACAACGGGCTTATGTTGCCCCAGGAACAGTGTACAGATTTAAAGATAGTTATGAAAAGTTGAGTGAAACTGAGAAAAAATCTTTGCAGCAACTATTACCCCAACAGGAAATAAAAGAGAAATGGTTGCAGACTTTGTACAGCTTAAATTACGGTACTTTACTTTGGAATAGATAATTATGAACACATACATTTCTTATTTGTATTTACTTTCTCCCTTGCATACTGGTGGAACTAGTCAAGAAGGTAATATTGTAGGTATTGCCCGTGAATCTCATTCCGATTTACCTTATATGAGTGCTAGTGGAATTAGAGGTAAATTACGTTCCAGCACTCCAGAAGATCAACGTAAATCATTGTGGGGCAACACCTTAGAAGATGTGCAACAAAACGGTGATGAAAATCTCACTCAAGGTTCTTTGTGGATAGGAGATAGTGCAATTTTATGGTTTCCTGTTCCTTCCCTAAGTCATGGTATAGTTTGGGTGACATCACCATTTTTATTGCGGCGTTGGTTGAGATTATATAACCAATATTTACCAGAAAATAAACAATTATCTTTACCAGCAATTGGTAGTTGCAGTGTAGGTAAAGTTAAACTATACCTCAAAGATGCTATTTTTCAACCTTCGGAATTAACGATTTGGACAAAAGAAGAATGGAAAAACTACATTCCCCAAAATAACAAAGTTACCGAAATAATTGATAAAGCATTAGTGCTATCTGATGCTGATTGCCAAACACTAATTCAAACTAGCTTATGGCGACAAGTACGAGTAAATTTAGGTGAAGGTAAAGTCTTAGCTGACAATGCAGGTTTTCGCTATGAAGAAGCAATTCCCCCAGAAACATTAATGTATTTTCCTTGGGGTAGTACGACTGCTGCTAATGGAACAAGTGAAGCTGCTTGTAATAATTTAAAAAATATCTTTACCAGTCAAATAAATTGGCAATTTGGAGGACAAGAAAGCTTAGGTAGAGGTTTAGTTGAATTATGGAATAATTAGCACAAGTAGGTTGGGTTGACGCAAGGAAACCCAACAACAATAAAATCAACGACAAAATTAAATGAAGGTAATTCAGGAGTGAATAATATGACAAACTATGACCCCAGAACAATTTCAACTAAAGTCTACACCAACTTAAAGAGAGTTAAAGATAGAACATCAGAATTAAAAGATCATGAAAAACAAAAAAGCCAAGCAGTTGAACTCTATTCATTTGTTGCTACTTGGGGACTATTGCGACTAGCTGGGGAAGTTCCAGCTTTAAGTAATGAAAGACAAAAACAAGCGGTTGTTGAATGCTTTTTTCAAACACTCGGAGAATTAGCTTTTGCAGGAGAAACCCCTAATCCCTTGGGAGGAATATCAAGAATTGACAAACTCACGGATTCTAATATGACTGCTTCTGATTATTTGGGATTAACAGGGGTTGCTTTAAAAGTAGCACAGGAGTTTTCATTTTGGGCTGAAGCATTGTATCCGAAAAAAATAAAAGTATCTGTTGACTAGAACAGAACACAGCTAAATAATACACGCAGTGCCTGACAAATCTAAGTTTTACAATCTTTGACGTACTAATTATGCCCCCTATTCCTACTAATCTTTGGCTGAATCATCCATTAAATCAAAATCCTCAGATAGATTCATCTGCTAGTTTTGTTGAATATCTCCGTTGGTTAAGAATTCGCCGGGAAAACCCTGATAATAAAAATCCCCAAATCGGTTTAGTTAATAATGGTGAAGTTCTGGAACTGTTAGATAAAATCGAGCAAAAAAGTAATTACAGTTCTAGATTAAAAACCTTAACAGACCGCACACGCAAATTAGCTACAGAATCTTTTTCAGTCAAAGCACCTTGGCGAATTCGTGTAGGAGGAATGAGGGGACCTGAATCAATGTTAATCCCTGCTTTTGATGCTTTGGGTATGCCTTATATACCTAGTACAACTCTCAAAGGTGTGGCTAGGGAAATGGCAGAACGTGATCCTAATACAACTCCAGAAGATGTTAGAAATATTTTCGGAGATTTAGAACCTACTGCTTCTATGGGTAAGGTGATTTTTCTTGATGCTTACCCTTTGGCAGTAGAAAATAAACAAGCTGGACTAACGCCAGATATGGCCAATGAAATTTGGAAATGGCAAGGAGACGAACCACCAAATTATAAAACTAATCCGAATGTATTTTTATCTTTATTGCAGCCTACTTTTGTCATCGGCTTGCGTAAAGGTATTAATTGCTCTGATGAAATTATTGAACGAGTCAAAAAATGGTTACTTCAAGGACTATTACAAGGAATTGGCTCACGAGTAAACAGTGGTTACGGTGAACTGAAACTAAGACCACAAGAATTAAGAAATATTCCCCATGAACAACGTCCAATTAAAAACCCTGTCATTTTATCAGTACCCTTTGAAATAAAAGGACAACTTATTCACGGTAGACAAAAGTTTAGTGGATGGGAATTAAAAAATAATAAAAATCATGAGAATAATAACTGGAAACAACCAGGTAAATCAGAATCTGAATTGCGTCCAATAGCCTTTCGTTCTATGCTTCGCTATTGGTTTAGAGCCTTTGCTTTAGGAGTATTACCGTCTAAAAGAGTTCGTCAGTTAGAAGGAGCTATATTTGGCACAATTGAACCAAAAGCAAAAACAGGACTCTTTCGCATAGAAATTGTTGATGTTGAGGATGATCAAGAAAATGAACAAGCCGGAAGATTAATTTTACGCCATTCAGGTTTAACAGAAAATAACAAAAGCCAAAGAATAAATATTGCTCAATTGCTAAAAAATTTAACTTGGATGATGTTTCATTTAGGTGGAATAGGTCAAGGAGCAAGAAGACCATGTTATCAACGTAATAGTAATCCTTGGTATCGTGGCTGCAATTTAACTCCTATTAGAGAAAATATTACACCTAATTCAGAAATAAACATTTGGAGGTTGCCCACAAGTCCTGATGAATTTAAAACTCAATTTCAGTCAAGGTTACAAGAATTTTATAAATATTTATCAAGAATACATGGACAAGAACTAAATGAAAAAAATCCCAGAGAAGTCATAAGATGTACTTCGGAAATTTGGTCAGAATCTATAGATATTAACTGTCGAATTGTTGTAGTTAATAAACGAATTCTTAGCACAGTTATTCCTAACAAACCTTTTGCACTGCAAATTTTAGCTGAACAATTCCATAATTTAGAATCAGAAACTGAAACTGACAGTGATGCCAAAAATCTCTGTGGTGGTGTCAATGAAGATCAATATCAGGTCAATGGACAAACAATCAGACGTGATGCCATACCGTCTCCTGTTTGGATTTGCAATTTACAAAGATACCAAGTTGTCACTGTTTTTGGAGGAACTCAGTCACCTCGTAGCGAATATTTGACGCAACTACAAGCATCCGCAGATAATTATGTCACACTTTGGGGTTGATAACCTCTAGACATTTTTGTTGTTCGCATCAATTCCCTCGACTCGGCAATGTAAGTCTCATAAGATACATATCATCAAACGACTTCAAACTAGGTAGGAGATACAACATAGGAGACAGAAATACAAACCTTGTACTTAGCTCTAGCTGCACTTCTGTTATTCCTGTAACTCCTTCCTTTTTCTATTGTAAATAACAAGACGGTTAAAACATAAATTCATCAACAAACCTAGATAAACAAGACTTTTCTCTTTTTTAGTTATTACTTGTTTTCAGCCAATTAAATATTATCAACTTCACATCTTGGAGAAAAATATGGGTATTCTCATCGCTAACATTGGTACATCAGATTTGGCAATTAAAATCAACGTTGATGCTCAAGAACTTTATGTACCCATTGACCCGCTTCCATCTGAACCCAATCAAAAGACTGATGAGTTAACACCAGAAGAATTAGCCATTTGGAAAACTCCTCAACAATATTTCCAATCAACTGGACTATATGCAGAATTAGGATTTGAAGCAGATAAAACTCCCACAACTAGAGAACTGACAGAGAAGTTATTAGAGAAATATCAAGAAAATTTTACCTATTGGCATTCACGCATTCATGCACCCCGGATTTGGGGAGTTATTAAACAAGCCTTAGCTTTAAGCATTAATAAAGGGTATATATTCGTTACTAACCAAAAATCAGAAAACATGATTAAAGGACATGAAAAAGATACTGTGTTCATGTATGAGATTCTAAAACTCTGGTTTGAAAAACAGCAGCCTAATTTTCAATTAATAGATAAACCAATCCCTCTAAAATATCGAGTATATATTCCAGATGATTTATTTCAATACTACTATAACTTTTTTAGTGAACTAAATTTTGAAAAAGAAAAACAGCAACAACAACAACGTTATCCTCAATTAAATGAGATAATATCTAGTAAAATAGTTGACTTTGATGCTCAAAACACAGGCTTATTTGTAGAAGTTAATGGAGGGGTACGCGGATTCCTCAATATTAATAATATCTCAGAACTGGCAATTAATCCACAGAATTTAAGAACCATTTTTAAAGTTGGAGATGTAATTTGGGTTAAAATTATTAACCGTGAAATTGAAAGATTGAGATTTTCAAGCAAAGAATTAGAAGAAACACCAGGAGAAATTACTCAAAATCATCAAGCTGTATATAACCGCATTAGTCAAGAAATTAACACTAATACCCAAGCTATAACTCAATCACAAGCAGATGAGGAAATGCTTTTGATCAGTGCTAAAGGGGGAACACCCCAGATGAAAACTGCGTTGCAACTGCAAGGTATTTCGGTATCTGCTGTGAAAAAGCTGTTGTTTGTCAACCCACAACTTTCCATTCGTGGTGTATTTCAAGGCATTCCTTCCGACTGTGAGCTAGAATCTTACTGGCGTTATATGCGGACTCAAAAATACCAAACGATTAAAATTCTGGTAGAACGCTGGGATTATGATGGTGCGGTACAAATTTTAAAGAACTGGCAAGATTATCTGAATTTTTTGATTCAACAAGGAATAATTGGTAAAGAAGATGTAGAAAAAAGTAATGATGTAAGTAAATTGGTACTGCAAGTTTTAGATTTTTCTCGTGCTTGCTTTAATCTGGATTTTCAAACTGCTAAACAACTGGCACAACCAAAAATTGATACAGTTACAACTTACCTAGAATTTAGTACAGATATTTTTCCTAAACTCCAAGAAGCAGCAGATAAATATGGAGTTTATCAACATCGTTTGTTGAGTATCTACACCCAAAATCGCATTTATTGGCAATTGGATCAAGTTGCTAGTTTCTTGGCACATCTTGCATCTTTTGGTGAAGAAGTATTACATGGGTTGATTTTGAAGTGGGAAGCTCAGGCAAGTTATTGGGTATCTAAATCAGGGAGAAATTTTCCAAGAAATTTATCTAGATCTGAATACGAGGCAGAAATTAAAAGTAGCTTTACGATTAAAATCGAAGAAATTAAGCTAAGTAAACCATCAATGTTGGATAAGGTTGTTTCTTTACAAAGGGAATTTGACCCTAAATTTGGTAGAGGGGAGAGAGTATCATTGACTAACAGATTTACTAAACGTTATTTTGTGCAAGCTTTGATTGAGTACCGAAATAATCCCCAGGAAATAGAAGATTGCCAGCGTATTCTCTCTGGGTTACAGCAGTTAGATTTTTGGATTGACCAAAGAAACAAATTAATTCACACTGCTACAGGTTATTCTAAATCATTGATGGTAGATTTATTTACGGAATATAAACTTGGCAAAAATTCAAATATATCTGCACCTTGTCACCCTGATGAAATTTTAGGCATTATGGAGGCAATTCTAAAGAATAAACTCGTTGATTTGAAAACCATTTACAGGAATATGTTCGTTGGTCATGAGGCAGAATATTATATATATACTCTAGTTAATAATTGGGTAGTAAATACGTTGGTAAGTGATGGCATGAAGTAGGGTTAAATCTACCCCTTAACAGGGGCAATGGCGACGAATTAAGATGAATAAATCCTATGTCTACAGTCGCCCTACATCAAAAATATCGTCCCCAAACTTTAGCAGAATTGGTGGGACAACCTTACATCAAAACTGCTCTAACTAATGCTGTCAAACACTCACAAATTGCTCCAGCTTATTTGTTCACAGGTTCTAGAGGTACAGGTAAAACTTCGACTGCACGCATATTTGCTAAATCTCTCAATTGTCTAAATAGCAAAAAACCAACTGATAAACCTTGTGGAATTTGTCAATCTTGCCGTGCAATTGAAAGTAGCAATAGTTTAGATGTAAGTGAAATTGATGCTGCTTCTAATAATGGTGTAGATGATGCTCGTGCTTTAATTGAACGCTGTACTTTAGCACCAGTGGCAGGACGTTATCGAATTTTTATTCTTGATGAATGTCATTGTTTAACCGGTAATGCTTTCAATGCTTTACTCAAATGTATTGAAGAACCACCACCTCATGTGGTTTTCATTCTCTGCACCACAGAACAGCACAAGGTTTTACCTACTATTGTCAGTCGTTGTCAGGTGTTTAATTTCCGCACTTTATCCATTAAAACTATTGTGCAGCACCTCCGTATTATCGCAGATGCGGAATCTATTTCTGTTGATGATGAGGGATTAAGTGCGATCGCTCGACTGAGTGATGGTGGTTTACGAGATGCCCTGCAATTACTCGGTCAAGCTGGTCTTTTGCATACAGATATCACCGCCCATCATATCATGGAAATTGCTGGCGGTGTCACAGAAGCCGAGTTAATCGCTATTTTACAGGCTATCTCTACCAACAACACTTTTAACTTGCTGCAAGTCGCTAGAGTTTTGGTAGACTCTGGGAAAACGCCCAAATTGATTATCTCAAATTTACTGCAAACATACCGAGATTTGTTAATTATCAAGTCTGCACCGAAGGAACAAACTTTATTAACTGGTTGTGTCAGTTATACCCAACTCAAAGCTTTTGCTAAACACTGGAATTTTGAGAGTCTGAATTTGTCTTTAGCGGAGTTACAAAAAGCTGAAAATTACCTGCGGTATACGGTAAATGCGGGCGTGTGGTTGGAGGTTTGTTTACTCAATTTGCTGCCTGGTTTATTGTCTGTGGAAACAACGAAAACCAATGTTAAACCAGGGCATGATAACAGATTGTTACCAACATTTGGTACGTACACCGTCAGTAAGGTGAATGATAAATCTGGAGATGGGGGTGATGAGAGTTTGTTACCAGCAGTTGTAACCAATACTACTAATACTGCTGATTTAGTTAATACCGATAATACTGCTAATACCGCTAATACTGCTAACCTAGCGCAAATTTGGCAGCAGGTGATGGATAAGGCTAAACCTAATCATCAAAAGCTGTTAGCTCATGGTCATTTGGTGAAATTGCAAGGGTCTAAGGCAATTTTAGAGGTGACACCAGCTTATCAGAAAAAGTTTGAGAATGGTAAGGAGGCGATCGCTAAAATGCTGCAACGAGCTACCCAAAGTCCAAAACCCCTCACTGTGTTGATTAAGACCAGCAATCACAGTCATAACGGGAGGGTGAAAGCATGATTGTCTTGCTCACTGGTGATGACCAACACGCGATTCAGTCACAGCTAAACCAGTACAAAGCAGAGATTGATTCTCAATGGCTGACTTTATGTTATCACCGATTTTCAGATGGTCAGCTTGATAAGGCTTTGAGTGTGGCTCGTACTCGTTCCCTGACTGATGGTAAAAAACTGGTAATTGTGGAAAATTGCCACCTCAAGCAGTGGGGCGATACGGAGTTGGAAACTTTGCAACAGTTGGTGCAAGTGCCTGATTCAACAATTTTGGTGTTTGTGGCTAATAATGTAGATAAGCGGCTGAAGGTCTACAAACATCTGGTCAAGTATGGGAAGTTGTTGGAGTTTTCGTTGATACCACCTTGGCGGTATGATTTGATTGAAGAGGCGATAGTTTCGCTGGCTGCAAGACTCTACACGAACACCACAGATAATGCTGTTACAGCTAAGAAAATTAAACTGCTGTTGTCAGAGGAGGCGGTAACATATTTAGCACAAGCTATTGGTAATGATATGACCCGTGCTGCTTCTGAGTTACGCAAACTGTCTATCTATGCTCAGGGGAGAAAATTGGAGCTTGCAGAGATACAGGAGTTAGTGCCATGTGAAACTCAGAATAGCCTACAATTGGCTGCGGCTATGCGTGAAGGAAAAAGCCATCAAGTTTTGCAGTTGTTGGATGATTTACTGTCTCGTTCTGAGCCTTTAATGGTGATTGTCAGCACTATTTTAACGCAGTTTAGAACTTGGTTATGGGTGAAGTCTGCGATGGTTTCTGGGGTGAAGAAGGATGGTGAATTAGCTCAAGTTTGTAATATTAGTAATCCGCGTCGGGTTTACTATTTGCGTCAGGAGGTAGCAAATACAAATATCAATGCTTTGGCTAGGGCGGTGACGATGATTTTGGATTTGGAGATGTCTATTAAGAGGGGTGCTGATGGTGGGGATTTGTTGGTGGTGATTCTTGGTGTTTGTAGGTTGTTTCAGGTAGTTTAATTAGGAGGAAGTTGAGGGATAATTTTGGATTTTGGATTGAATGTTTGATGTCTGTCTAAAATCCAATTTCATTGTAATAATATTGGTATATATTCTTGAGTTGTTTAATTAGGATGGTGTATTAAAAAATCAGCTATTTCATCTGATAGTCTTCTTGCACCTACAGCGTCAATTTCTTGTAATTGCCCAAGCGATGTTCTTAAACCATCACGTCTTGATTGTTTATTTATAATCCAATTTTTATCTGAATCCCAAAGTTCAGCAATAACTTGAACTAAAAGCTCACTTTCATCATTTCTGCTATTTGGTAAAAGTTCCTGATGTTGAATTAGAGCTTTGAACAGTATACGCCGGAATTGTTTGTATTTTTCTATTTTACCAACTTGATATAATTGTCTTCTCAGCCACCAATCAGAAAGTAATACATCTTGAAACCTCTCGAAGAAGTCTGTAAGCATTGTGTCTAAATTAGTTGTGTTTTCGTTATTCTCTTGAAACTCCTCTGATAACAGTTTAATTAACTCTTCCCAAACATCACTTGCTTTACCAATAATTCGTAAATCTGACTCTTGTTTATTTTTCAGTTCAAAAAGATATTGTCCGATAGCAAAAGCTGTATATTTCTTTAATGATTCATTTATTAAAGCTGGAGAAATATTTTCTTTTGCAGAATCATTGAGAATATGTAAATTATGTCGCATGAGTGTACGTACAATATGCTTTAAAATAACACAATCTACAAGATTAACCATTTTAAAAACATCTATTATTATATTAATTGAATTGGTTGTCTCTGTATAATTAGATATTATAATTACATCTAAAATTTTTGATTGAGATTCATATATTTGGCTATCTCTAGAATTATGAATATTTTTTTTATTAGTAGCTTTATGGTCAATATAAATTCTTTCTCTTGTATGAAGTAAAGCAAAAATAACTTGCTCACGTAATGAATATACTAAATTCTGAGATATTTCACTATTTGGTTGTGTTTCTAGTACAGGTATTAGTGCTGCTGCTAAGAATTTCCAATCAAAGCATTGCCGTAACCAGCCTGGGCATTCTTGAAGAGGTTGAACCAATATTTCTGGAATCCATTCAGAAATTTCAATAATAGATTTATCAGTAAGTTTCTTTTCAACAAAGTCTTTTTGTAAGATAGACCAAGCCGCATGAATTTGAGGATTTTCTTGATTGTTTATTGCTTGAGCAATATCTTCACGATGTGGAAATATATAAGTCCCATCTGGATTCAGATTTTTTCGGATTTCATCGTAATTAACAAGTGTATAACTTAACGCAATGAGTCGGGACATTCGAGGCGCAAGATTAATAAGTTCTTGTGTTAGTGGATTAGTAAGTCCATATTCTTTTATCCATGAGCGCATAAAGGTAGATGTATTACAGTTGCTTACTCCTATAAGACAACGAAAAGCACCAGTACGAAAAGAACTTTCAGATTTAATTCTCTTCAGTAATTTAGGAGCTACATGAGATATAAAAGCTTCAGCATTTAAATTGTAAGTCTGAGAACGGTTTGTTTCATCCAAAAGTATAGGGGTATTTGAAAGGCGATCAGCAAGATAATCTAAATCCACTTCTAACTCTTGATTTAGAGGAATAATTGGTGGTTCTAAAATAATTGCTATCGCTGCCCATATTACATTTAAAAATGCTGCTTCATCACAATGTTCTTTAAGAGAATTAAGCTGTTCTTCACTTGTTAAAAGTGTAACCATTTCGTTGTGTAACTCTGGAGTTTTTTGCATTTTTCCATCTAAAATGCGTCGGCTCGTTGTAACGATTTGGAGGTTACTGAGATACCATCGCGCAGATTCGGCTTCGGAGTTGGCATCTTCAGGAAAAGTGCCGTTGAAACGGAAAAACTGATTTTCGTTATTATCTCTATCTTCTTGCCAATTGCTTGTTTCAAACAATTCTCGAATTCTTAATGCGCGAATCTTGTTAATTTCTGGAATATCGGCAAGTTGGTAATTATCCCAATCTGATAGAATTTGAGCTTGTGTTCTTGAGGGAATAACTCCATTGAGCCACAAATGAAGAATTATGTTTTGAAGATTATATTTGCGATACGGGAATTGATTGAATTCGAGAAGCTCTTGATATTCTTGTTTTGATAAGCTGTTCCAGGCATCAATACTGTCAAATCCAAAATTTTGACCATGATCTATCTGCTCAAATTCTAACCATACTAGCAATTGTAGCGATGAAATAAGAGGTAATAGCGACCCATTTAAAAGGCTGATATCCCATTTCGCTAGAGATATGAGTACACCAAGCATGGCAACAGTGCTACAATGACTCAAAACGAGAGAGATAGAGTTTTCAAGTTCCTCTCTGGTAGGGCGGCTGTAAAACCAACCTTCCAAAGTCATTAAGAAGCAATTCACAATTTTAGAAGATAGTGAATAATTGCGATGCCAATAGAGTGCATACCTTCCACCTTGGAATTTTTTCTTAGTATCACCAATCATTAGTATTAATTCATAAGGATCGGTTTCACTTGAGCGCAGTAACTCGCTAACTTCAGAATTTATTTCTGACTGATCTATTCTTTGATTGAGATTAGTCAGACTCTGATATCTACTATTTGTAGCTATTTGACAAAGGGTTTCAACAACATCAACTGCTAGTTCTTCATCTATTTTCAAAAGAGAAAGAAGTGGTAAGAACTTGAATGTACAAACATCAATATCATCAGAGCCTTCTGTTCCAAGATCATCATCGAACAAATCAAAGTGATCATCTAACTCATAACTATAACTTGGTGGTGCAATGGTTAGTGCCAAAAGCAATTCAGCACCAAGTTGTGAATTGACACGAGTAACTGCATCAAGATATAGTCCACTTTTTTCTAGCATGAATTTACGGAATTGGTGATTAACTTTTCCCAAAGGTCCTTTTGGATGAGCAGGTTCAAGCACACCTATTCCAGGTCTACTGAGAAAACTAGAGGTTTCTGTTGATTCCAATCTTGTTGCTGGAGTGATTTCTCGCCCTGCCAATGTCCTTAATAGCCATGTTGAGCGATCAGGAACAAGTCTTTGTGCAAAAACTATACAGGCAAAAGCAGATGATGAAGCATCACCAAACCAGTGGCGTTTTTGTTGCTCTGTATCAGGCAGTAATATTTTTTGAGACAAATTGAGAACCAGTTCTGCAACTTCAACTCGCAGAGGGAATTGTTCTGCAAATCCCCAGTTTAACCATGCTTGTCCTGCATTAAATACAAGTTTTGGTTTTTCTACTAAAACTTCTTGATTTAAAGATAAAAGCCAACGCCAAATCGGTTGCCAAAGATGTACTTTTGGTATACCTAATATCTGTTCCTGTGCAACAAGCCTTGCTCCAGCGGACATAGACTGAGAATTTTTGGCAAAATAAGGATTAGGATATGTTGCGATCGCAAAAAGCCGATAAAAAAGACGCTCGATCAAAAATGGAAGTTGTTCACCAACACAGATGTTTAGAACAGAACTTGGTTGTCTGCTCACAATCGCTTCATCAAGCAGTACATCAACTAGCCGTAATGGAAGTTGTTCACCAACACAGATATTAAGAATAGAACTTGGTTGTGGTCGTCCGCTCAAAATTGCTCCATCAAGCAGTACATCAACTAGCTGTAAATGTTCACCTGCTAATGCTTCTTGAAATAGTTCTTGCCATATTTCAGTCTCTTCAGACTCCATAGCAAGGTACAAGGCAAACCAGCGTATTGGCTTTGACCAAAGCGGATTTTTAAGTTTTGTTACAAGTTCACTGACTTCTACATCACGACAATTACCCAAAAGATAGCGAAATCTTGCACAGTCTCCTACAAACCGATGTGTAATAGCCACCTTTTCTTCTGCAATTCGTAAACAGTCAAGACGTATAAGCTTATATAATACTTGAGAATTTATAGACAAATTATTTTTAGATAAATCAGGAGTAAATTTTTCTGCTAAAGCTAAAGATATCTTAATTAACTCATGACATTCTTCACTTATTTTATTACCATTTCCTACATAATTAACCCAATACCAATTAAGTAAGTCTAATTCATTTCTAAAGAAAGATGTGTTTATTTCTTCTTCTTGATCGCTTCTAATTAGTGAATCTAAAAACTTCATGTTCAACGCAGGTCCAAATTCATCAGCACGTTGAACAAGGTTAGCAATTTGGTCTGGTAGTACATTAGATGATTTAATTTCATCAATAGGTAACTGTGGAAGCCTAATAATATTATCACTTGCAATTTGTGTACCAATTCGAGCAGCAATTTTTTCACAAATACTGCTTTCTGCATCTAAATGAGCCACGAGAATGAAGCGCACTTCAGGTGATGTCTCGTTAGTCAATACATTTTGGATAAGGTTAAGTACAGAACTAAAATTTTGATCATTAGCATCACCTAAATCATCTATGATGATTAAGGGTTTCTCAATGGCTTGGGCGGTAATGAGTTCATCAATACGTCTTGTCTCTCTTTTAGAATCAGAATCTAAAGCATCTGTAAAATCAAAAATGTCTTTAGGATTGAGAAATAAGGCTGTGTAATTCTGAAAAATATTTTGCATACTCAGCTTACAAAGTGCTGACTTACCCGAACCAGAAGAACCAATGAGAAGGGTTATTTGCTTTGCAAGTACAGATGTTTGTAGCTGTGAAAGTGTATCTGTTCTAGGTAGAGAAAGATTTACACCGAGAGTATGCCGAACAGCACGAATTCTATAAAGTGATTGACTAAATAATCTTGCCAGTGTTGCCCGAAAAGCTTCTAAACTTTTATCATCTCTGAGTTCTCGCCAAATACGCGAACTAACGCTTTCAGGGGAAATACCAGAACCAATTTGAATAAGATAACCTAACCACCGTCCAATAGTAATTTCTGTATCTTCATCCCGTGAAAGAGTTTCTAACTCTGTCTTTAATTTTACTTTTGGGTCTGGGACTATTTCAGGTTTTATATGTTTTTTAAAATCGTTAAGTTTTTGCTGATTATCTTTAAATTTTTTAGTACCCCATCCGTCAATTATTTCAGTAGCATTCCTCTCACCTTCAAAATTTCCAGAAATTACAAACCGTATTTTTTTTAATAAACTAGGTGTACGCTCAGAGGCCAAGTTAAAAATGTCCCAAAATTCTTCAAGAGCTTTGCTAACTGCACTGTCTGAAAGAGTTCGCTTGGCTTGAGTGAGGGTAATAAACTCATTTGATTCAGTAATGTCTGAAATGACCTCAGTGAGAATATTGTGGGCTGTATTCGGATTTTGACGTTCGATATCAGAAGCTTCTTTCCATTGATTAACAATTTTGAGCAGCATTAAAAGAAACTGGTACTCAAAACCACTTAAAGCGTTTGAACCCCCATCAGAGCGGTTAGACTGACACTCTTGCCAAGCACTCCTTAGCTCATCTAATTGAGAAAGCAAGGCTAGTTTATCACTTATTACAGCGTGGCTTCTCACTTGATCATCCGTCATGCCCAACTATGCCTATAAATAATCTGCTTTATCAGTTTTAACAAAACATTGTCAAATCAGAATAGAGGTATTGGTAAAAATTTAAAATTTTATGTCAAACCGATTACTGATTTGAGCATTATCAAAGTTACAACAGCTTGCGTACATCTCTCCCAACTTAACATCTTCCCCCACTGGGGGATTTATGAGGGCAAAGTTCAAAAAAACACCACCATGAACACGCCCAACTACAGCTTATTACTACAAAGCCTGTGGACACCACCTACCACACCCATTCCCGAAAATTCCCCCTCAAATCACCATCCCCCAGAACCAACAGAAATCACCGAATTTCTAGCAGAAGAAATACTCTATCAACAAACAATTCCCGCCACCGAACCTAACCTCAAAACCATCCCCAAAGACCTACCAAAACAACTAATCAAAGCCCTACAATCATTAGGAATCACCCAACTTTACTCCCATCAAATCAAAGCCTTACAAGCAATTAGAAAAGGTAAAAGTTTCATCCTCACCTCACCTACAGCCAGTGGTAAAACCCTCAGCACATACCCCGGCATTATCGAAGGTTGCATCACTCAACAACACCGAGCCTTAGCATTTTATGGACTGCGAGCTTTAGCACTAGACCAATTCCAGAAAATCTCACAACTTCTTTCTACCATACCCCAAAAATATCGCCCAGTCTTAGCAATGATGACAGGAGATGTTAAATCAGCAGAACGAGAACAAATACTTGCCAGTGAACCCCATATATTAGGAGTCACTCCCGAATTAATTCACTTCCAACTTAAACAACTTTGGAAATCACCAAATTGGGCAAACTTTTATCAACGATTACGCTACATCTTAATTGATGAAGCACACACCCTTTCCGGTAGCTATGGCGCAAATATGGCTTGGTTAATTCGCCGCATTAAACTAGCAGTAGATAAATACGGTGGTGACTCCCAAAAACTGCAATTTATCTTCCTCAGTGCTACCTGTGGTAATCCTAAACAATTAGCTTTAAAAATCTCCGGTTTAAAACCTACAAAACTCAACCCCAAACCCTTAATTTGGATTCGTAAAAGTGGAGCAGCTGCACCACCCAGACAAATAATTATCACCCAACCAAGTTATAATTTAACTGCTGACACAGCCCGGATAATTCAATTTTTACTCAATCAAAATAAATCAGGAATCGCCTTTTGTAACTCCCGGCGCAGTGTGCGAGAAGTCACAGAACTGTTAAAATCAAACAGAGTTACCGCATTTTATAGTGGCATTACTGCCGAGCGTCGAGCCGAAGTAGTTAATCAACTTCAATCTGGTATAATCAAGTGGATAATTGCCACAGAAGCCTTAGAAGCAGGAATAGATTTACCAGAATTAGAATGTTGTGTATTGCGTGGTTGGCCTGGTTCAAAAATGGCGTATCAGCAACGCAGTGGTCGAGCCGGACGTTCTCAACCAGGACTAACAGTGCTGCTTCCCAATGCTTTCAACCCCATTGATTGTTATGTGGCAGAACATCCAGAAATGCTGGTATCTGGAGAATCTGAAGAAGTGTTTTTTAATGATGAATATCCCATCTTTGCAGCTAAACATTTGATGTGTGCAGCCGCAGAAACAGGCATTCCCACTAACAAAATTAAACACTATTTTGGTACAGCCGCTTTTGATGTTGCCAAACTGTTATTAGCCCAAGGACATTTACACAAAGGTCGTAATGGTTTATGGGCTAAAGGTTATCCCCATAAAGATGTTAATTTTCGTGGTGGTTTATCACAAACAACTATTAAATTAGTAGATGCAATTTCTGGGGAAGAATTAGAGGAAATATCTGAAGATATCGCTCATCGAGAAGTGCATCCCCAAGCTATTTATAAACGGCAAGATGCTAAGGGACAAATGCTGACTTATCAATGTATTTCTCTAGACCTTAACAGTAAACGAGCGATTTTAAAACAAATAGCAGATAGTTCAATTTTTACGGTTGCAACTACGGTATCACAAACCAGCAGTTTAACTATGTTAACTGACCCAGTAAACTTACCATTGCTGTTTTCTTCAGATGGGATGGAAGAAAAGAAACAGGAGGAACAGGAACAGGGAATAAAGGGGAAAGTTTCTCACAAGACTGATATTGTAGTCATTGAAAAATCTGTAAAGGAGGAACAGAGAATAAAGGGGAAAATTTCGCACTCTGCACCTTTGCTTGAAGTTGAAGACTGTCAGGAATACTTAACCCTAGAACTGAGTTTTGGTGAAGTTAAACACATTACCAGCGGTTACAGTTTAATGACGCAAATTTACGAGCAGACTTGTTTGAATAAACGCTGTCTCAACTATAAAGAACCGTTACCTCAACAACCGCGTTGTCCCCTATGTCGCAAACTCACCCGCAAAGCTGTAATTGTTAAAACCCTGTCAGAAGCCAAGTTTGAGCAACCTTTTCGCACCCAGTTTTCCGCCCCTATGGTGAAAGTAACAATTAACTCAAGTGCGCGAGAATATATCCAACAGTTTGCTAAAGAAACTAGAACCAGTTTAACCCGCAGTCAAGAACCGATACCTTCTGTTTATCAACAGTTGTGGGAATATTCCAGTCCCTTTATTGCTATCCACAGCTTTGGACATCAAATTATGAGAGCATTACAGCTTGTAGCTAGAGTTGACCCCAAACAGGTGAATTTTACAGTGGTGAAGGAATTAGAGGAAAATAACAATTACACTGGTTACTTCTATGATACCAGTGATGGCGGCAATGGTGCGGCTGAAGCTGTGTTTAAACATCTGCCAAAACTTGCTAATGTTGGTAGGGTAATGGCACGAGATTGTAATTGTCATACTGGCTGTGCTAAATGTTTAATTCAACATGGCTGTCCTGAAGGGAATACTGCTTTATTGAAGCAGATGGGGTTGGTGTTGTTGGATGCAGTTGCTACATCTGAAACGTAGGTTCGTGTTCAATTTGTGAATTACAATAAAACAAGCGATCGCTCTCCACGGTTTCTAAGTTGAAATGTAGCTTCTTTACTTGTTAAATTTGCGAAATACCTACCCTTAACAACCTATTTACAGGGTAGGATTAAAAAAGTTATCAGTTATAGCATTTCCTAGTCTAATGAATTAAAATATTATCTGCGTTTATCTGCGTCCATCTGCGTTTAATTATTAATGCTTGTAACTCACTCGAATAGGAATTGCCATATCATAGTAAAGTGAAAACAATCAACCTTTTATTTGATGGTTTTTATGAACCAAAATTTAGATGAAAAACAAACCCGCTTTCAACTCAACAATATACCAAATCGCTTAGGATATATCGCATCTAATTTAGCACGAATTAAGTCATTTTCCCAAATGGCTTATAAAGAAGCGGTGAAAAGCGTAATTTCCGAAACCAAGTTGTTTATTGAGTGGACAGCAGCAGAACTAGAACCTGTTCAAGCTGAAGAATTAGTAAATATTCAAGTTCAACTGGCAATGTGGGAATTAACTTGGGAGGAAATTTGGGAGGATGAAAAAGTGCGTGCTGAAGTTGCCGAACAATCCGGTATTTTGTCTCAACGAGTTTTGGATATGTCAGGTTTGCTATCTGAATCTATTGCATAGTAATCAAGTCAAATAACGAGTCTTCACAATTAAGGTTTGGTATGTATAATTTTACAAAACTCGTAATTAAAAAAATAATCTTGCTAATCAGCGAGAACAATTGTTTTAAACAGATACACCTTGCTAAATTAAAACAAGAAATTCAAAAAGGTGTTGATAGTGGAGAATCTACACCCTTAAACATGAGTGAAATCATTGCTAAAGCCAAACAACAAAGGCAATAATGAATCAAAATAATTAATTGGCAGCGTAACGCTGCTGGGGAGAGATGTAATTTTCTCCCGACTATGCGAATAATTAACCTTGCTGATATTCAACAAATCAACAAAACACAGCAACAACTTCTATTTCCTCACCAAAAACACCAACAAAATCACACTGCTTTTGATTCTATCATAGCAGATAACTTTCAATTGGTGATGAAACAATTGTTTTTACAACTTCCTGTACAACCTTTATTAAATGCCAATCCTCAAATTGCTAAATTAGTTAATCAAGTACAAGAACTTGCACCCGAACTTTTTCACCCACGCAAGAAGCTATTAGTTGATAACCCAGTCATTGCACCTCTGACAGTAAATAATGAAAATTACTTTATTCAAATCATCACAAATATAGCATTTAAACGGGGTATTCCCAGAATTTATGAATGGGCGGTGCGCTATCCTAAATTAAGCTGGCAAGACCGGATAAAGTTGTGGACTACAACTGTTCAATATTCAGTTAAACCTAACCAAATACAACTTGTAATTGTAGCAGTAGACCCGATAAAACCAGCCCAAAGGTTAGATATAAACTGGAATCAAAAATTGCATCAACAAACTGAAAGATGGTTAATCAAATTACTCAGTCAAACTCAAGATAATAATTTAACATCAAATCAGGTGAATCAGGAAATAACATCATCAATGATCAATTTAGACAATATTCCTGAAGTCAGAATTTAAGAGGCTAATGCCTCTCTCATTAGCAAATATAACATTCAATAATGTACAATTGACAATTACCTCTCCTTACCTGGAAGTTAGAGGATTGTTTCTCAGATGGAAAGGACTTGAATGAAAGAATTGTCAATTGTTAATTGTCAATTATCAATTGATAAATGTCAATGAAACTCAAATCTTCTGAACATGGATGGCTACTACCAGAACTACTTAAATTAGACAATGAATATCAAGGTAGATGGGAACAATGGCGTTGGACAATGGAAACAGGGGAAATACCTAAAGACATTCCACAAACTGAGTTTTTAGATTTAGGAAATACCCAAACTTTGCAGATGGTAAAAAACTGTCTACAAGCTATTACTCAAGGTAGTTGGGGTAGTCATTCCAGATTTATTCCCTATTTCACAGATTACTTCCTTTATGCTTTAGGACATCCTAGTATTACTACAAATCCTCCAGAACCAGAAGGATGTAATGGTGCAGAAAAACGTCTTGTTCAAGCATTGGAATTAAAACTTTTAATTACTTGTCCCTTTGATTATTTAGGACATTTATTAGCTACTGAAGGTTACGGAAAATCAAAAGCTAAATTCTATCCTACCCCAATTTGGACAGCTAAAGCAATGGCTGTAACAGCCGTTTCTAGTGCTACTGCTGCACCACCTTTTCATGTTTATGAACCAGCTATGGGTACAGGTAGATTAGCCTTGGAAATGTCTAACTATGCTGTTAGTTTAACAGGCTGGGAATGGGATGTACTGCTAATAAAAATAGCGAGTTTAAACTTTATGCTTTATGCTCCCTATTTTGCATTACCTATCCCTATTTTGGGTGGAGATTTGGTTATTGGTAATACTCTAACAGGTAGCGGTGTTTCTTTTATTCGACCAAGTTTAAATTATGAAATTACATCATCTACACCTCAGCATCCACTATCTAATAGTTTGGTGATTAATGGTATTAAATACGAAAAGCATTCTACAGGAAATCAGTTGCAAGGGAGTTTATTTTGATGAAATTTGAAATTAATGATTGGAAACAAATGTTTCAAATCTCCGCTAGTCATTCACCTCTACCAATTTCTTTACCTACTATAGCACTTGCTAATCCTCCTTATTGCCAAATTAATTCTGCTGCTAATCAAGAACTATCTCGATTTGAAATGGCGTACAAATGGAAAGAACAAGAAAATGGCAGTTATATTATCACATCCAAATTAAGAAACAAAATAGAGCAAGAATGCTTGTTTGTAGAACAATGTTTAAAACAAGTAAAACCTGGTGAAATAGTCTGTGTTTTACTATCTAATGGAATTCTTTCTTCATCTCAGCAAGCATATTTCCGCAGATGGTTATTAGAAGAAATGGCTGTGTTAATTGCTTCTATCAAGTTACCTCCAGAAAACTTTCAGGTCGAATGTGAATTAGGAATTGTCACTAGCTTTTTGATTCTCAAACGCAAAGGTGGTAATTTATCAGTACCAGATGATTATCCTATATTTATGGCAGTTGCAGATAAAATTGGTTTTGATAGTCGTGGTCGTCGGCTGTTTCGTCCTATCACTAAGGAACAAGAAAAACGAGAAATTGATAGCGATTTACCAATAATTGTAGAAGAGTTTAAACAGTTTATCAAAGAGGTTTAGCACACCAATTTTGAACAATAACAGGTAATACTGCTCGGTAGTGTTGGATTATTGCCATAACATTCTAGCCTATATTTTAAACCTGTAAAATCCACCAGCTTCCTATCATTGTAACCCTGGAGTTTGATAAACTCGTGATACAAAATTCTCCAAAACATCAGGTTCTTGATGATTACTAGACACCTGTACTGTAGCCACATCTTCCTCTGGTAATGGCAACATCCTTCCAGCTTCCTCAATGCGGTCATACAATGCCTGTGTCAACATTTTAATATCAGGAATTGTCACCTGATTTTCTAACGCAGTTCTCACTTGTTTATCCCAAAGACTCTCACTTTCTTTAGCTCGTTTTTCATCCGTTTTTGACACAGGAATAATTAAAGGATAAGGAATAGAAGCTTGTCCCCCTGAACCGTAACCAGGACTGGTAATTACACATTTACCTTGGGGAAATTTGAGAATTTCATCGGCACTGATAACAGGCATCTTTTGTAAATTCTCACTCCAGCTAATCGAACGACTCATTTGTCCACCAAGAGTTCGCCCTGTAGTCCGATTTTTAATCAGCACTTCCTTTTCACCGTAACGCTTTGAGTAATCTTCCGCCGTTTTGTAATTACCAGGATTAAATAAAACATGGGTACTACAAGCTGATGCGATCGCACTTCCCATTTTATCCCCATAAATATCATAAAGCTGCTCTAAACTTTGAATACCCAAGATAAAACAAGCACCATTGGAACGGTATTCATTAATCCATTGTGGTAGTCTATCCAGCTTAATTGATGGTAATTCATCTAGGGAAATAATCAACGGGTCTTTCCGGGGACGGCTTAAATTACCGACAATCATTAAGTGCATTGCAGCTGCTAACAAGGGACCGACCACACTGCGGCGTTCATCATCCAGCTTGAATACTACCATTTCTCTTCCTGATAGCTGAGTAGGAATATCCGATTTACCGATGAATGCCCGCAACAAATCAGCTTGAATAAAAGATGAGAAAGTACCTGCGGCTGTGGTTAAAATCCCGGAAACGGTCTTTTCTGCATCTTTAGCACTCAAAAACTGAATAAATGAAGTGGCTACCCATTCATCCAACCGTTTGGACTGTACTGCATGATCAAGACGTTGTACCAATTTTGGCAACCGCAATACCGCATACAGCATCGCCATATCTGGGTAAGGTGAACCCTTGACTAACTGTAATAGTGCTTTTGCTAACAAGTCGCCGGCTTTAGCAAAGAATTCGTCGCTTTTACCGCCACTAGCAGCATTGCGGTTAATGACTTGACCAATTTCCCCAGCCATCACCCCATCACGCGCATCACGCATATAATCAAGGGGATTGATAACACCGCTAAATGCTTCACCAGGGGCAAATACTCGCACTTTATAGCCATACCTTGCAGCTAAAGGTGCGTGGAGTCGCATCTGCTCCCCCTTCTTGTCGTAAAGTATAATTGGAAACCCTTGCTGCATAGCACTTTCTAGCATCCGGTCAATGGTGGAGTAAGTTTTCCCAGAACCAGGCGCACCTATTACCAGTGTTCCCCGTTCGGCATGAGGAAACCATACTGTAGGTGCTGCACCTAACATGGTTTGGAGGTTAGCCATTAAACTCCGCCACTTGCCTTTTGCCCAGTAACGGGGTGTACCAGACCAGAGGGTAATTTTATTATGTTTGCGTTCTTTGATTTGCTTGAGTGCGAGGTTAGTAGCTGCTAGTTTTTCGCTGATACCGCAGACTTTACCAGTGGTGATTTTACCTTTACCAGTACCACTGATTTGCAGCAGAATTAAGACTATCAGTAGTCCACCTATCATTGTCCAGCCTTGGGGGTTGTTGTATTGTTGCAGGAATTTACTGAAGTCAATGTTGGCTATTGTGGGTTGGTAGGATGGTAGGTTAGTTAGTGCTGTTTGAGTGGTGAGATGGTGGTTTGGTATGTTTTGCTGGTAAGGGTTCATGGCGGTTGTGTGTGGGTTTACCAGCAATTTTAGTGATCAAGCCAGAGTTAGGAAATTGACCTTTTGGATATTTTTTTGAGGAAATATGAACTTGTTTGCTTTTTTAGCAGGATATGAGATATTAAACTTAGTAAGTTTTGATTACAATCACTAATTATCTTACCCTGCTCTTTGTATCAAGGTGTGGGAAAGTTTAAAACAAGACACACTGAGTCAAAAATTTTCTTTAGAATTAAACTACGTAAATCACGTATGTTCTTATCTGGTGTTGAGGTAAAAAAGTTAGTTAACGCCATTGTTAGTGCTTATCCTACTAACGATGATTTGGCGGCAATGGTGCAGTTTGAATTAGAAGAAAATCTTAATGCGATCGCAGGTGGGGGAAATCTCAATCACTTAGTATTTAATCTAGTGACTAGATGGGCAATTCCCAGAGGGAAAACCTACCGTCTCATCATGGCAGCCTACGAAACCAATCCCGATAATCCAGAACTAAAAGAATTTTACCAATCAGTTGTTTCAAAGCGGTTTATTGTTGATACTACGCCAACAACAAGAGATTTCGGTCCCGATATTGACTGGAAAGGAGAAACAAAAGAAATTCAACTCCAAAGTTGGTTAAAACCTGAGCCTGATTATTTGGATGTAGGTTTTTTAAAACGAGCAATTGAACAATCAGCATCGGTATGTCGCATTGAAATCCCTTCTCGTAATATTATGGGAACGGGAGTTTTAATTACACCTAATAAACTATTGACAAATTACCATGTTTTACAGCCTAGTGAGGAAGACAACATACAAAGTAACGCTTTAAATGCCATCTTAAAATTTGGCTGTTTTACCTCAGATAATGACATTACAACCCAAAGCAAATCTTTTCAATTAGATAGAGTAAAGCCCATTTTAAAATTTAGTAAAATTGAAAATTTAGATTATATTCTATTACAAGTAGAATCTAAAATCACACAAGAGAAAGATATTAAACCTGCTCGTTGGGATATTTATAATCTTCCACAAGAAAGAATGGGACTTAATGTCTTGCAGCATCCTGAAGGCGATTCGATGAAACTGTCTATCAGTCAAAATGGGGTTACAGGAGTTTACCAAGAATATGGTTTAGTTCAATATGTAAATAAAACTGCTTCTGGCTCAAGTGGTTCACCTTGTTTTGATGAAAATTGGTTATTGGTAGCATTGCATCATGCTCAAAAAGCCAAAAGTTTTGGCACAATTAGAGAAGGAATTTTATTTAATTCTATTTATCAAGAAATCAAAGATTTTTTAAATTAATTAAGGAGATAAAATGGGACGTAGAATTATTACCAGTCAATTAGAAGCAAAAGGGGAAGGATCAAAGCTAGATGGCTATTTTGATAAACTACTTAAATATATACCCACAGAAATTGTTGGGGGGTGGATTGCTATTACAGGACTTATTAAAAGTGCTAGTAATATTCCTACTAATGCTATATTATGGATTTTATTTATAATATTTACTGGATTAACTATTGCTTATATTCTTCAGCAAACTTCTGAATCCAAAAAGCCCCCGGCTATTAAACAAACCACCATTTCTGCTATAGCCTTTATCGTCTGGGTATTTGCATTAGGAGAACCGTTTAATACTTTAAGTTTTTATAAACCAATTTATGGTTCAATATTATTGGTATTGTATAACTTAACTATTCCTTTAATTAATCCAACTGAAACTAACAAGAGAAGTTAGTAACTAAAATAATATATTATGAGTGAATTATCTGAAGATAAACAAAAAGAATTAGCAAAAAAGTTTAGAGATGCAATCATTAGTGCTTATCCCACTGAAGATGCTCTAGAACCTATTGTTTTCGATGTATCCAAACAATTTCTTGGGACAATCGCACATGGAAATGGTCTCAGCAATAAGGTTTTTTATTTAGTTACTACATGGGCAATCCCTCAAGGAAAATTTCATACTCTCTTAGAAGCAGCTTACAAAAATAATCCCGATAACCCAAAACTCAAACAATTTTATGAAGAAGTAAACCAACTTCAGAATTCACTTAAACAACCTAAAACCGGTCCAGTGAAACCTGTCCCAAATAGTAATAGTCAACTTCATTTATGGCTTGAAACAATTAGTAACGCAAAAAGTACAATAATTGCAAGCGGGGCATTTCTCCTATTTGGATTAGCAACCTTTGTAGTATATACGAAGACAACAGAACCTCCTAAAAAACCTTCTGTAGACCTTACTAAGTTAGAGGAACTTCTGCAAGCACGAGACTGGGCAGGGGCAAATGATGAAACCTATCGGGTGATGATTCAGATTTTAAACCGTAAGACAGGTGATGAGATTTCCAAAAATGACGTATTAAACTTTCCTTGTCCTGACCTCCGCAAAATTGACAGATTATGGGTAGAGTATAGCAAAGAGCGTTTTGGTTTTAGTATTCAAAAGAAAGTTTATTTGAGTGTCGGTGGTAAGGCAGACAACATATATAACGGAAAAGCCTTGCATGATTATGGAACAAAAGTCGGATGGCTTGTTAATGGTAGTTGGAAAAATTATAAAGCGTATCCCCGGGATTTTGAGCTTTCAAATACGCCCGAAGGAAACCTTCCCAATATAAATTATAACAGTGAATTTTCAGCATTGTTCTATCGCATTGACTTTTGTAACCTGTAATAGATAAATTTAGAGGCTAACGCCTCAGACTTTGGACAATCATATTTATGCAGTCCAATGGTTAAATCAAAAGTTACAAACAACTCTAAACACCCCCATCAATCTCCTCCCAAAACTGCTGCTACTAAACCTAAAACTACTAAAACCAGAGCAGCTGAAATTGATGATGATGACTTTGAAGGAGAAGAATTTGAAATAGACCCAGAACTATTTGATGATAATTATAACCAAGTCCGTAAACCGCTTCTTCCCTATGGTATCGTCGTTAATGATAAACCTGCTGGACTTTTGATTCCAGAAGACCAGTTAGAGAAGGCTGGTTGGATAGAAATACCAACAGAAGATGACCTCACCACTGTCACTTTTACTGAAGATGTTACCGGATTATTAATTACTGAAGGACGGTTACTGGTTTTAGGTTTTGCGCCAGAATATATCCGCTATAAATCAGATGTGGAAGATGTGGGTGGTTCGTTTGTTGGACTTTATGATGACTACAGGAATAGTCTTGATAAAAGAACAATGGATGTCTGTTCAGAACACGCAATTATGTTTCTGAATGACAAAAACAAACCATTACATACTACTCCTATTGTAGTCCGATTTAAAAATGTGGCTCTTTGGAGTTTTAAATCAGTACGTGAGGAGTTTTATCGTTCCTTAGAGAAAACCTTTGCTGATTATTTCCAAGTACCATTTAGCGGTAAAAGTGATAAATGGCGCAGTTTAGGTGTACTAGAGGTTGAGTTTAAAGCAGTTAAAGAAGGTGAAGGTAAGAATAAACATAATTGTTGTAAAACTGTAGCTTACACCAAACCCACAGTTGATAATTTCCCCCAACTGTATTTAGGTAAACCCGCAGCTAAAGCTTTAATTTGGCAACAACATGATGCAATCGCTGGTTTTAATGAACCACAATCTCTACCTGCTTTACCAGGAGAATCAACTTCTGTAGAGGTGGAAGTGCTACCACCAAACAAGAATAAAAGCAAAACTCAAACTGTCCGTAAATCCAAAACTGCAACTAAACCACCCCGGAAAATTCAAGTGGTTGAAGATGATGATGATTTCCTGGATGAAGATGATGATTTAGAAAACGAGTTGGATGATGATGATTTCGTTTTTGAAGACGATGACGAATAGTTCAACACTATTAAATCATCTGTTTTGAATAGAAAATCTACTGTAGTCAAAAACTATGGTAGATTTCTGACTATAAAACCCAGGCGTAGATGTGGTTTATTGAATAATAAAACTGTTATTTGGGTGAATTATTTATAGTTGCCAAAAGTTGACTATCTGCAACTTGATAACGATTACCATTAAAACAGTAATTTAATTGCCGTAATTGCTGTTTTTCTGTTTGCAATACCCAAATACAAGGTAAAGACTGATTTCGTGTTTCTCCTATTGCTAATAATTGCTTTCCTGGTGGTAAATTTGGATTTAGATAACTCAAAAATACCTGTGTAATAGGTTGATTTGGTTTGAACCAATAACCAGCATACAGACAACCCAAAGCACCACAAACTTCTGGAGTATTAAAATTAAAAAGTCTGAAATTACCATCTTTTACTGACACATCCCAAACTAGCATATTTTCAACAGCAGCTTTGGTATTTAATTCTGTATTATCTCTAATCACTTGTTCTAAAACAGGAGTAGAAATAACATCAGCAGCTTTTTTCCAATTGATAGTCGCAGCATTCAAGCTACATCCTAATAAACTCAAAATCATAGAAAGCAACAAAAAGATACTGAAACCAATGCGAAACCAATGCACTCCGTAACGTATTCTCATGGAAGGTTCTGGTAATTGATATGCTGTTGTTTTCAGTGGTGTAGACTGAGTAAAAGAAGCTGATAAAGAAACATCTTCTTTTTCTGCTATTGCTTGCTCAAATTCCTTTTCTGAATCCCAATTATTATCAGATAATTGCTTTATATTTGGTTCTGAAGATATAGATTTGCTAGATAAATTAGTCATAAAAACTACCTCAGTCAGCGCAAAAACACCTTTTTAAAAGCAATCAATAAAGCTACGCTCTTAAATATTAAGCGTCTTGATCTTATGATTCGTAAATCCTGATTTATGCTGTATTCCTAATCTAATTACCAATGCTTTAATTATCATTTATCATTTATGTATCTCGAAGTTAAACTAGGAATACAAGTCAAAGTTACATTATCGCTGTTATTATTGCTATACAAATCTAAAACATTTCTGCCATAATCTTGAAGACTAAGACGACCAAAAGCATCAGAACTATTTGCATCAACTTTGCTATTATCACCACCAAAATGCTTTTGTGCTACTCGTTCAATCAATCGTTCACCAGTGACTAATTGTCCAGTAATAGGGTCAATTTCGCCTTGAGTTACTTGAATTTTGTTAGCAATATCAGCCATAAATGCTTTATCCTGATCCGCAGGAGGAAAAAACTCAAATAATTCAGCTTCAGTAGGTTGATAACCTTGTTTAACTTGACTAAGAAACTCCTCTCCTCCCGGTTTACCAGCTATCAAATTTACTGCATAGGGGTTATAACTCATAAATTGATAACGTCCCAGTCCTCGACCACAATTTAAACCATTATCCGCACAGGTATACACACCAACTGCTTGATAATCTCCACTACCAGCACTTTCAATTTCAGCTATTGCATTTCCCAGCAATTGTAAATTAACACCATAGAAAGATTGACCTGTGATTGAACGATTAATACTGGTAAATGTGCAAGGATTAATTTGACTTGTTGTGCTATTTTGATTAGGGTTATTTCTGATTTCTCTTGTTGCACCCGTTGGTGTAGAAGTAGTATTTATACTTTGCTCATTCCCATTATCCAAATTACCTACAAACATCAGCGCATTTACCTTATAACTGAAAAAAGGAATTGGACCGATAAAATAAGGTGTACAACCCATCCTCCAAGCGCAGAAACGAAAATATAACGCTGTATCTACGGTATCTGTGGTTTCATCTGCTTCCATTACCACCACTTTAAAAGCTTTACCAAAGGGTAAACGTCCGGTTGGTTCTCGTCCATTATTAACTGCTTTGAGTAACCCCCAACCTCCCTCAACTTCCTGGTATTTACCGGATATCCATTGCTTACCTTCTTCATATGAGCGAGCGATCGCACCAACATTCTCTAAATTATCCAGTTCTACGTAAGCACAGTCTTTTTGAGTACAGGGTACGGAAAAACCTTGCACGTCAGAACCAGAAATGGTGTTTTGACGATGATTTTCTGCTGTTCCATAAACCGCATCAATTCGCATGACTAAATTACCAATTTCAATGATAGGATTAGGCATCAATCCTAAAGGTACTTGTCCCAGTCCAGGAATGTTTTTGACAAAGCTATTCATCCAATTGGTTAAATCTTGAATTGGTACCGTTTCTAAATTAGGAATTGAAGTTAGCGAAAACTTTGACAAGTCAATTTCTTTCAGTTGCATTTGTCCAATTTGGTACTGTTGAATTACCTGAGATAATGTTAAATTTGCTGGGTTAATTCCTTTAGTTTTTAGTAAAGCAGTAACAGGTTGAATATCTTTGACTGGTGTTTGAGCTAGTTGGGGAACAACTTTAGCTAAATGACTCAATGTTTGTTCTTCAATTAAAGGAAATTCGCTCAAAGTGATGTTGTTTAAATCAATAGATGTAATATCTGCGATAGCTTGTAAAGAAAATTGTTCTGCTTGCAATGCTTCACTAATATCTCCCAATTTTAAGTATTCATCAGGAGTCATTCCTACAGTCCAAGTTCGACTAATGTCATAACCTAAGATTTGATTATAGAAACTGCCATCAATTGCACCAGATTGATTGATTACTGGGAGTTGACTAAGAGAAATTTGATTCCAGTCTGGTAGTAAAAGTTTGTTGGTAGGTAATCGAGATTGAGCATTAGCAACTTCTACAATTCTAGTAGGTAAACTGCCATTTTCATATTTATTATTGGCAGCTTGCACGGTAATATTGTAGATAATGAAAGTGATGACAACTAGAACAAATATCCATTTTTTAGTAATAATGTTCATAATTTTAGTTTGAAAACATGAAACAATAATCAATAATTCGCAATTAAACAATCCACCATGATCGCAATTATGTAGCTTGCTTTCACGTTAAATTAGTATGAATTATTAATCACGAATTATTTTGATTGAAACTGAACTCTAATTAACAGGAAATCCGCTTTTTAAATGCAATATACAGCACTTTAGAAGTAAGGTACACTAATTTCAGAAGGTAATTATAAAACTTAAAGTTCAATTTTTTGCTGTACCTTATCAACCTAGAATCTGCTGTAATTTTATTGTTACAGAGTATAAATTAAAGTAAAAGCAAGGGCTACAACTCTAATTCTGGGGATGTTGACTGCTGGTTTTTCTTGGATTTATAACCAGAACCAGAACCATATCCTGGTAATTTGGGATTGGGATTAGCGGCTGATTCTGTATATGCTGTATCGCCAAAGTTGATTTCAAAAACATTTTCTTGATAGCCATCTTCAAATATGTCTGTTTCCCAAGGATTACTATTATCTTCATCATCAGATTCCTCAATACTATAACCAGGAGATTGATAACCATTGACAGACTTTACCTGATTATTTTCATCTTCAAAATTTTGATTTAATGCGTGTTTTTTATTCATTGCTATTACCTGAACAACAATACCATTCAATAACGGACAATTAACAATGGATAATTGACAATTACCTCTCAATACTACTCGTTTAAGAATTTTTTGGCATGACAAATAACGATATTTTAAGGGGTTCACCCTTATTTATTTCGTTAACCGAGCAGTATTGAATTACCTCTTATTCATTCGTGAGAAGATTGAAAAATAGGGACTCTTGAAAGGAGAGGTTTAACCCCTTGAATCACAAAATTCTCAACTATCAACTAATTAATACCAGCATAAAAAATTGATTGAGTAAAAGCAATAACCGATTGGCTAATTATTTATTAGCCGATTGGCTATTTTTGGTGATGCGCTCATATCGAGAAGACAAATGGAACAACTAAACCTGATTCCTGCGGAAGTAGTAACAGAATTAAAGAATCATAAAAATGCTAAACTGCCAGATAATACATTGAAGATGTTGCAAATTCTGTCCAGTTTAGATACGCCTAAAGAATTGTTAGCAACTCTATTAGAAATAGCCGAATTTTCTATACACCATATTCGTTACCTAGCAGGTCCATTGGTTATTTATGGCAATGCTTGGAGTGATACTATTCCTCAATGGTTGAAGTTTGCTTGTATTCAAGACAGGTTAGAACTGATTTGTAATGAATACCAAAAAAATCAAGTTGGTGACTATGCTACACCTACAGAAGTTCTTACCTATATGATGCCAGCAACCTACGACGCACCTTTACATCGAGATTACGCTAACCTTTATCTTTGGGTAGGTAATGAAGTTTTGACGAAATACAATAAATTACCCAAAGATTGCCAGAGTTTTTATGAATTTATTGATGGTAATACCAGTAATAGTGGCAGTAAATCCATTATTCATTTTCAACAGGTAAAAAATGATTTTCATGATATTAGTCAATCAATTCGACGCAGCATAATTAAACACGCAGCACAGCAAGGATGGGGTAAACATCGTGTTAATGCTAAGTCTAAATTAGACGAACTTGAAAATACTCATTCTGTTGAAACTTCAGCAAATTCATCTGTACAAATGAACTTGTTTTAAAGTTATCACAAAATCCTCAGTTTCAAACTTTTGATTTGCAACTGAGGATACAAATATTATCAATTGATAATTCATAATTGAAAATTGACATTTTTCATTCAAGGTTTTTAAGCTCTCCTTTATTTGAAAATATCCTATTTCCCATCTTCTTACGAATAAGGGAGAAGTAATTGTTAATTCTCAATTATTAATTGGATTGTCCATTGTTAAAAATTATCATCAAATATTATGGATTTAAAGAAAGTGGGAAGGAAGCTATTGCTTCGTTGTTTTTGATAATCAAATCTCAATTGAATCACCATGAATATTCAACAAACTCAAGAAGTTTTCAATTATCTAATCCTGATAATTACAGCCTCGTTTACTACTGTAATGCTTGTTGACTTTGGATTAGGATTAGTGCATTTATGGCATGAAGTATCTACTCAAATTGAACTTGGTTCTAACAATAATACGTCTGAACAATCCAACATTGAATTTTGTGACACAATCAATAGCAATCTTCATCTTGAAAAAGAAAATTATCATTCACCTACAAATTCTAATTCTGTTGTTCATAGTTCTGCCAATATTGGACATAACAATGGTAATCAATCAGGTGGATCAGATGATGGTTTGACCAAAGTTGAACAACAGGATAAATCTAGTATTTCTAATAACCTTGAACATGACAATGGTAATCAACCAAGTGTATCAGATGATGATGTGATCAAAGTTGAAGAACAAAATAAATCTAGTATTTCTAATAACCTTGAACATGACAATGGTAATCAACCAAGTGTATCAGATGATGATGTGATCAAAGTTGAAGAACAAAATAAATCTAATAATTCTAACACCTCAGAAAATGACAATAGTAATCAACCAAGTGTATCAGATGATGATTTAATCAAAGTTGAAGCAGTGAATCAATCTAATAATTCTAACACCTCAGAAAATGACAATAGTAATCAATCAAATAATAGCACTTCTTTAGAACCAGAACTCGAAGTCAACAATTCAATTACTGTTGACATAGACAAAATTGATTTACGCACAGCCAGAAAAATTGCCAGTGCCATTAAAAAATCTACAAACCCCAAATCTGACTTAATTATCAAACAGAAAGTCAATGGTAAAAATGTTCCTTTAGCTTGGTTACAAGCACAAATCAAAAATCGTTTAGAAATTGCCCCAGAAATTGTTCGACCAATTATTCAAGAATTAGCTCCTAATGCACTTCATGATTCTGACAAAAATATCCAACCTTATCATATTTTACAAAAAGGCAAGCCTCAGCGTCAAGTTGGTTAATTAAATCAAACAAATACAACAAATAAGAGAGGGATTTTATATATAAATCTCTCTTTTTTTATCAAATAAATGTCAACTAAGTAAGTCTGATCAAAAAACTAAACCAAGTACAAAAAATAAAATCGCTGAAATTCTGTTTTCTCTTGTCTTGTCATAACAACACTTTTCAACGCCTACCTACTTAATATTCATTTCTAAAAAACCAAATCAATAAACTTTATGAACTATTCCCCAAAAACCCCTGAATACCCAGCATACACTGTAGTCAAAGATATTCCAACTCTCAAAAGTGTTATCAAACCTTTGTTTAAAGCAAAAGTTATAGCTTTAGATTGTGAAACTACAGGACTAGATCCTTTAACTGACAAAATTAGATTAATTCAAATAGCTGTACCTAATTATCCGGTTGTTATCATTGATTTACCAGCTATTTATAAACACAATAATGTGGAACATAATACTGGAGACAGGCGCACTAACATTAGTCGTTTACTACTTAACAAACTCTTCTGTAATTCCGCTTTGAAAATCGCTCATAATGCCAAATTTGAATGGCAATTTCTCAATCAAGCTGGACTACAAATTGCTGGACGTTTCTTTGATACTCAATTAGCTTACCAAGTTTTAAATGCTGGCATTAAAACCAGTGCATCTTTAGAAAATGTCACTCGTAAGCTGTTACGTCTTCAACTAGATAAAACCTTACAAACTAGCAATTGGCATCAAAACTTGACTCCTGAACAATTACAATATGCTGCTTTAGATGCTGCTATTTTACTCGACCTTTACCCAATTTTAGTCAAGAAATTAAAACAGGCTAATTTGCTGAAAATTGCCCAACTTGAATTTTATTGTATGCCTGTTGTTGCCAAAATGGAACTCAATGGAATGTTGTTTGATGTGTCTCAATGGCATAAGTTGGGTGCAAAGTTAGAAGCTGATAAAATAAATGCACTTCAACAACTTAAACAGTTGCGTTTGGTGGGTAAATCTCAATTATCTCTGTTACCAGAATTGACTGATACTGTTAATCCTAATTCTTCCCAACAAGTTTTAGCTGCTTTTCAAGCTATGGGTATTCCAGTCCAATCAACTAATCAAAAAGATTTAGTGCCTTTGGTTAATCAATATCCTATTATTAAGGCTCTTTTGGACTATCGTCACCTTGCTAAAATTACTGCCACTTTTACTGATAGTTTACCTAAACATATTCACCCTAAAACTGGGAGAGTTCACCCTAATTACTATCAATTAGGAGCGAGGTCTGGAAGATTTTCCTGTCGTCAACCACCTTTACAAACTATTCCCCGTGATGCTGCTGCTAGAAGTTGTTTTATTGCTGCACCTAACTATCAAATACTGAAAGCTGATTATTCGCAAATTGAGTTAAGAATTGTGGCACGTTTAAGTGGTGATGCTAAGATGCGGAAAGCATACCGTCAAGGTGCTGATTTACACAAACTGACTGCTGCTTTGGTAACTGGTAAGCGGATCACGGAGGTGACAGAGGAAGACCGCAGACTGGCTAAAGCGATTAATTTTGGGCTGATTTACGGTATGGGTGCTGCTAAACTTCGCGTCTATGCTGAAACTAAGTATGGTGTGACTATGACACTGGAGTCGGCGAAGGCTTTTAGAACCAGGTTTTTTGATGCTTATTCTGGTGTGACTAAGTGGCATGAAACGATTAAGAAAGCATATTTGCGGGGGGTGAAAGAAAGTCGGACTTTGGCAGGGAGAAGACGGAGATGGGCTGATAAACCAAGGTTGGCTGAAATGCTCAATCATCCTGTGCAGGGGTTAAATGCTGATATTAATAAGTTGGCAATGGTGAAGCTGGTTAAGCCGTTAAGTAGGACTAATGCCAGGTTGATTTGTGTTGTGCATGATGAAATTGTGCTGGAATGTCCAGAAAATGAGATTGCACAGGTAAGCAGGATTTTACACAGATGTATGGTTGCTGCGGCTGTTAAGTTTCTGAATCCTGTACCTGTGGTAGTAGATATTACGGTAGGTGATAGCTGGTGACTTGGATAGATTGCTACTTGTTGATTAACCTCAGTACACCGCCACCCAAATCAATTTTTCAACTCATAACTCAACTCATCTATTCACGCCTTCAACTCATAGCTCAACTCATAGCTCAACTCATAACTCAACTCATAACTCAACTCATAACTCAACTCATCTATTCACGCCTTCAACTCATAGCTCAACTCATATATGCGACTGGGAGAATGTATTTACAAGCAATCAACCTCTGATTGCTCCTATTACTCTCTTAATTGGATTAACACAATGACAACATTATATGTCACAGACCAAGGTTCGAGTTTGAATGTCTACCATCAGCAGTTTCAAGTTTTGTATAAAGGGGATTTGAAGATTACAGTTCCAGTTAGTCGCATTCATGAGATTGTTTTATTTGGAGCTTGCAATGTCTCTCATGGTGCGGTGAGTATGGCTTTAAGAAACCGTATTCCTGTGATGTATCTGTCTCAAAATGGCAGGTATTTTGGACGTTTGGCAGTAGAATCACAGGGTAAAGTAGAGTATTTATCACGTCAAGTTGAATGTTCGCAAAATCCTGAGTTTACCAGGAAACAAGCAGAATCAATAATTTTAGCGAAGTTACACAATTCTCGTGCTTTACTTTTGAAATTAAATCGTCGTCGTCCTTCAAAAAATGCTGCTATTGCCATTGATGCAATTGCTGAATTAATGGAAAAACTGAGGTTTGCGGAAAGTATGGAAGCATTGCGAGGATATGAAGGAAAAGCAGCTACTCTATATTTTCAAGCTTTGGGTTCTTTGTTTACTGGAGTATTCGTGTTTGAAAAACGTACCAAGCGGCCACCGACTGATCCAATCAATAGCTTATTAAGTTTAGGGTATACTTTATTAAGCCAGAATGTTTTTTCGTCTGTACAGGCTATCGGGTTACACACACATTTTGGAAATCTTCATGTTCCCCGTGACAAGCATCCAGCACTTGTCAGTGATTTAATGGAGGAATTTAGAGCGCAGGTTGTAGATTCATTCGTTGCTTACTTGGTGAATACTAAGATTTTTAGTCCTCAAGATTTTACAATTCCAGATGAGCGTGGAGGAGTTTATTTATTGCCCGATGCTTTAAAAAAGTTTATTAAACATTGGGAAGATAAGTTACAATCTGAGATTACACATCCACACACTGGTTATAAAGTGAGTTTACGACGTTGTATTGAGTTACAAATGCGTGAATATATTTCCTGTCTGATGGGTGAGGTTGAGGTATATCGACCGATGATTTGGAAACTGTAGAAGCTCGTTCATTCATTAATTAACCTTATAGGTAAATTAATTACCTATAAGTTTCTGAGGGAGTCAAACAATCGCCAAAACCCTGATTATTCCGTTGACTCCCTCAGATAATTGACTGGGTAAGGCTTTGAGGTATGTTGGTATGCCACTTATTGATAGTAATTCCTATTTATTTGCGGTAAATCTTGACTCCCACAAAATTAGGGGTGTACAATGGCTACTGTGTAAGGGTTCTACAACCCTAGCCTTTGGCTTCTATGAAGTCGAATAAAAATGGAAACTATTGAGAGTCGTACCCTCACCAGGTTTTCTACAGCTTCTTTGGCTTCTATGAAGTCGAATAAAAATGGAAACTCTACAGGTTCGTCGTCACCAACTGGGGTATCAACAATGCTTTGGCTTCTATGAAGTCGAATAAAAATGGAAACACTTCGAGGATTTGGGTATACGAAGTACTTGAAAAGGCTTTGGCTTCTATGAAGTCGAATAAAAATGGAAACAGAGGTATTAGAGCCGTCGAAAGTAGTGACCGTACTATTTCTTTGGCTTCTATGAAGTCGAATAAAAATGGAAACAGTGTTAATGTCGGACACTGCAGCTGCACCTTCAGGGGACTTTGGCTTCTATGAAGTCGAATAAAAATGGAAACGCTCATAGCCGCTGGGTTGCCACCGTTATTATTGGTAGCACTTTGGCTTCTATGAAGTCGAATAAAAATGGAAACGACTGTTGCGGCAGCTTAGTTCCACCGCTTGCGTTAACTTTGGCTTCTATGAAGTCGAATAAAAATGGAAACGTTTTTAGTCATTAACGGAGCTACCGAAGGTAAAACTATCCTTTGGCTTCTATGAAGTCGAATAAAAATGGAAACGACTAGATTCCAACGATGCACATTGTCTCCAAGATTAGGAACTTTGGCTTCTATGAAGTCGAATAAAAATGGAAACGACTACTCGTTGCTCTTCTAAACGTCTCCGATTATTTACTTTGGCTTCTATGAAGTCGAATAAAAATGGAAACAAGTGGTCGTTCAGTATTCCCAAAAATCCACGAAACAGTCTGCTTTGGCTTCTATGAAGTCGAATAAAAATGGAAACCGTCGAAGCCGTATTCAAGCTTGGCCAGAGATTTATGCTTTGGCTTCTATGAAGTCGAATAAAAATGGAAAATTCCCAGGTTAATATCTGGGAATTATGAAAAAACTTCTATAAAATTAAATAAAAAAAAATTAAAATAAAAGCAATAATCAAAATTCTTATTTGACCAAACTAATGGAAGTATTAGGATAATTCCACTGCACAGGATCTAGTTGATAATAAGATTGTAACTGCTGATAAACCGCCGGATAATGAGATAACAATTGGTATGGTTTTTCAAAGAAAGTTTCAGTCGCTACAGCAAAAAATTCTGCGGGATTTGTTGCACCATAACTATTTATGACATTATTTACACCTTGGAGAACATCGTTACAAAGTTGTTGATATGCTTCGCTCATTACTTTAGCCCAAATTGGATAGTCTGAACTGTGTTTTAAAATTGGCACACCTTCAGCTTTTCCATCTTCTTGATCTAACTGATGGGCAAATTCATGCAGAATAACATTATGTCCATCTTGCCAATTACAAGTGTCATGTTTTATCTGTTCCCAAGATAATATTACCTGATCTCTTGTCCACGATTCCCCTAATCTTGCTACACGCCTTTCTTCAACAACATAATTATCAATGGCTGTCGTTTCTTTAACAATATAAGCACTAGGATAAACCAAAATCGAACGCAGTTTAGGGAAGTATTCTCCCCGTTCATTTAATAGGAGTAAACAGGCAACAGCAGCGATGATTATTTTCTTTTCTTCTGTTACTTGTAATCCTCTACATCCAATAAATTGCTTCTCTCTTAAAAATACTTGAATATGCCCTTGAAGTCGCTTTCTTTCATCAGGATTTAGATAGAGATATATTGGCAGATTATTTTCAATGATGGCATTCCAAAGAGGAGGAAAAGGACGACGTTTGAAACGGTTTATTCTACGTTTACTGAGAATGGGATGAATTAAAATTAGAGTAACAATTAGCCAGATGATAACAAAGAAAATTATTGTTTCAAACATTGTTTTCTGAGGAGATTACAGGCATAAATTATAAATTTTAAATCATATATAGGAATTATATTTGATTCTTGAAAACACTCCGTACACTTCCCCTACTCACTCTCTACACAGATAATTTCACAAATCAAATACCAGTTCTATATTAGCTAAATTGTTGAGGATAAAACCAGCTTATTCAAATAGCTCCAGGTGCTGATAAGCAAACCGAGAATAATCCTCACTCGACACAGGTTGAGCATAAATAGCCTGATTGCGAATAGCTTGCATTTGTTCAGATTCTCGTTCCATTGCCGGGGTAAACTGCGATCGCTGTCTCAACAAATCCTCAAACTCAATTTGCCCTGGTTTACCTTGAGCAAAAGCCCTCTCAGCACAACGCCGTACAGCATTACCAATTTCTGCGGGAGTACAAATTCTATACTCAGTTAACAACCTGCGCCATTGCTCATCACTCCAAGGCGAATCATTACCTCGAAAACCTGGAAAATACTTAGCTAAATGTAAATTGAAAACCTCGTATCTTGCCCCCTCATGGGGTAAATCTACAAAAAACACATCATCAAAACGACGCACCAATTCCGCAGGTAACATTTCTAGACGGTTAATAGTAGCAACAGTATAAACAGGCTCTTGATGCTCCTGCATCCAAGTTAACAACGCCGCAGATAAACGCCTTGCCACACCTCCATCTGCATTCGAGTCCCAGCCAGCAAAACCCTTATCAAAATCATCCCAGTAGAGAACGCAGGGAGCAAGGGATGTTACCAAAGCGATAAACTCCTTTAACACTCGATCAGGATTAGGACTACCCAATAATACACCCCAATTAACTGCTAATAATGGCAATCCCATTTTCTTAGCTGCTAACTTAGCCGATAAACTTTTACCAGTCCCCGGTGGTCCCCATAACAGCATTCCCGTGGGAAACTGCAAGTTATATTTTTGCGCTTCTGGTTGTAGTAAACAGGTAATAGTTTCTAACCTTTTTGATAGTAAATCTAAACCTCCGGCTGAAGGTATATCAGGTTGGGCAATATACTCTAAACCCCGTCCCCGTAATTTGTTAACTTTATGATCTAGAACTAATTGAGCGATGTTCTCAAGTTGCTTGGTAAAACCTAAACCTTGCTTCAGTAGCATCCTTATTTCACCTACAGGTAAACCCTGACAAGCACGAATAAGCTTTTGCATTGCTTGGTTTCTTGAAACTTGAAAATTGGCATTACTCCCATCAAAACTTAAAACAGTGTTTGATGAAGGATAACTATTATCTAAAACCGAATATGTATCTAAAACCAAATGCGTATCTTCTGAATGCGAACAACAATCAAAAAACTGCTGTACAATCAGTTGTACCTGCTCTTGATCTGGTAGTGGATAAGACAGCACCGGAATAAAAGGTTGTAATTCTAAAGGTAGTTGAACGTAAGTTTCTAATAATACAAAGTAAATATCTTGCTGACTCCACAAAGCTTGATGATAAGCATTCAGTAGTTGATAACTCAGTTTTTGACTAATTTTGCCACCTTCATCTTGCTGTAACATCCCCTCCAATAAATAAATACCTGGTTGATAATCTGTCAAAAGATACTCAAGAATATCCTGGTTTTTACCCCTGTCAGTTGGCTGTAAAATGTACTGACTTTGATACCGAATTAATTGTTGTAGTTCGCAGTAACCGGGATTCCAAAGAAAAACTGACAAAGACCGCTCCTCACCCCAATGGTAAAACTGCTGTAAAATCTGCATTCTGTCAGCAGTATGATATTCCACAGCCACAATTGCCGTATTTTGGTTAGCTAAGGTAGGCCAGTCTGTCAATTTCATGAGTTTAATTTGAATGACTTACTTTCCTCTTGTAGAGTAAATTGATTACCAATGCCTTAGCCTTTTGGATAATTATTACTAACCAATCGGCTATTCATTATGTGAATAAAAATGATACCTATTCCAGTAATAGAACCCTATCACCAAACTTAGCAGCCAGTTTCTGATCATAAGTCAGCACCTGAGTATCAGATTGAATTGCTGCTGCCACGAATAACGTATCATAGAAGGAATGATTGGCTTGAACTGCTAGTTTTAGAGCAATATCTCGAATTTGAGAACTAGAAATTATCACATCAACTAATGCCTCAGCATCTTGCATTGCATCTAATCCCATTTGCAATGGCAGTTGTCGAAATTGAATCCATTGCCAAATCACATTGCCCAACTCAACAAACAACGAATCAGGCACTACAATCTGATCTACACTTTCTAAAGCAGCGATCGCCTGTTCATACTTATTCTCTACGTGCAAGAGGGCATAGGCGAAAACCATCGTATCAATTACCATCAAGGTCGTCCTTCTGATTTCCAAGACTGTACCCGACTTTCTGCTTCCATCGGCAATACCTCCGCCCGTTGACGAATACGAGCAAGCACTTCATCCCGTTGCCCATAACGTTTTTGCAACAAATCGCGGACTTCTTGCTCCATCGAAACCCCCTTTTGTGCCGCCAAGCGTTTAATGCGCTCAAGCAACTCATCAGATATATTGCGAATGGTAATTGTTGCCATACTCTCTCCTTTGCTAGTGCTGGTCTACTACCAGATCATTACCTAAATGATAGCACTTTGCTGGCATTCGAGTAGTTTAAATGGTTGTCACAGCAAAGATAGATTTGGAATCTCAATTATGAAATTGGAAGTAAATGGAGATGAAAGCCGCGACTGCGGCAAGGAAGTGAAAAATTCACTTCATGAAAGGAAGAAAGTAAAATGGCAACAGCCAAAACTCGTACTAACGGCAATACTCGCAGTACAACTAACGGTAAAGCATCAGCGAAAACAAATAATGCAGCTTCCGCAACTAAATCTAAGGCAGTAACCGCTTCACCACAACAAGAAGCAGTAGCTTTATTGAAAGAATTGCGGAATTTAATCTTCAAAGAATACGGGATTAAATTACAGCTACGGGACTCAAGAATTTCTACAAAAGTCGGTCATGCAGCCCGTGAAAAACTCGGACTTGATATTGCAGCACAAGTAAAAAAGAAAGGCGGTAATAAAAAGTTTGATTGGCAGAAATGGAATAGCAAATTATTTCCTAAATTGTTTGGACAACCGGATGCGATGAAATATCCACCAGAAGTAGTTGCTATTTTCATGAGTATGCTATACGACACAATTAGCACCGACCCAGAACAAGCAATAGCTGATTTAGTCGAATTCAACCGTGCATCTTTGGAACGTCGCAATTCCTTCCAAGAACAAGAAGAGGAAGAATTGGATGATTTAGATGATGAACTTGATGAGGATGATGACGAAGATTTAGATGAGGATGACGAAGAAGAACTCGATGAAGATTTGGACGAAGATGACGACTTAGATGAGGATGATGACGACGAATAATTGATTCTCAGAAATTGACAGAATAACTATATAAAATAACCATGTATTGCCACCAACAATACAGGTTATTTTTTTATTTGTATTTGAAAATCCTAAAACTTCATTTTATAAATTCTATAGTAGTCATACCCTAAACATGAGAAAAATCGTAGATAAAAATTCTTATTTTATAAATTTTTGAGGCTTATTAAAGTCTCATTTATCATTTATGATCGCTATAGTTTGTATGATGAAAACTGGTGATAATCATGAAAATGAATGTCAATTTTAAATTGCTAATCGTAATTTTAAATGGCATCTTTCGATGCGGTTTCTATGAGAAAAATAGAAAGGAGTATTTCTCATGGTTAACGCTCGCAAAGTAGCCAAAACAGTACGGAAAATTGAAAAGCACATTCCAGCGTTAGAGCGAGTAACTACCTATCAGGAAAAAGTACACCTGATGGTAATTGAAGTATTACGAGAAGAATCTGGTAGAGAATTAGCAGCCGCAGCCCGATTTAATGAACAAGAATTTGATTGGGAGAAACATAATTACCAATTCCGCAAAGATTATGTGAATACACCATTGAAAGAATTGGTGAATTATGCCCGCAAACTTTACGGATTAAATAATCTGAATGAAATTCGAGATAGACGTGCTGCTCATAAAGCTGCTCGCTCTAAACGCATGGACGGACTTAATGGTTTAAGTAATAACTCAGATGACTGGACAGATGATGATTTTGAAGAGGATGAAGATGACGAAAATTTAGAAGCTGAAGATTAATTATTATGCCCCGAATTATCTAAGATCGGGGCATTTTATTTAAGCGAGTAGCGTAAGCTTTCAGCCGTCAGCAAGGAAGAAGAAACCCATCAATAATATGCTTTAAATTGCTCTCATTGGTGTAATTTGACAAAATATGAGCATCCTTATTAATTCAGTCTCTATCTATAAAATAGCTGATTACTTACCGCGCAGCTAATACAACAAACAGAATTGAAGACAATAATTGCAACTGAATTTTAGCTTTAGTAATCAAAAAGTGAATTTTAATTCAGAAGGCATCTGTCGATGCTATCTATGCGAGATACAAGTAAGTAATTCGTTAATCAAAGGACAATTTTATGAAACGTAATCAGCAACAAACTAAAGTTTTAGAAAAAGCTATGGAATATCAAGGTAAGGAAAATCCAATCAAACGAAAACGTAATCCGCAAGAAACCAAAGCTTTGGAAAAAGTAATGGGATATCAAGATAAATTACGATTAATGGTACTCGAAGTTTTACGAGAGGAAACTGGACGAGAACTCGCTGGTGAACTACCCACACTGACCTGACGGTACAGTGTCGGCTTCCTGCCCAACAGAAAGCGGAGTAGTAGATTTCTTTCGTCCTCTATTACTGCGACTTACTTCTGGGCGACAGGCTTTACCCCCCGTTCCAGAGGTCAAAATTCGTAGTCCCTCATCTCTGAGGTTTATTGCTGCATTAATATCTCTGTCATGTTTGGTCTGGCACTTTTCACAAGTCCAGAATCTTATATCTAGTGGCAAACTACCTACTTGATTAAGGCATACATGACAAGTTTTTGATGAAGGAAAGAATCTATCAACTTCTTGATAAATCTTCCCTTCGTTTTCTGCTTTGTATTTCAGCATGGTACAAAACATTCCCCAGCCAACTTGTTGAATAGATTTGGCTAGGCAGTGATTTTGCATCATACCTTTAACATGAAGATTTTCCACCACAATAACTTGGTTTTCGTTAACTATCCTACGAGATAGTTTATGGAGAAAATCTTCTCTACAATTAGTTATCTTTCTATGGACTCTAGCAACTTTCTTTCTAGCTTTATTGCGGCTGTTAGAGCCTTTTTGTTTCCTGGATAATTGCTGTTGTTTTGTTTTTAAGTTCAACTCATGTTTATTCAGTATCCGAGGGTTGTCAAATTTAGAACCATCACTGGTAATTGCAAAATGAGTTAATCCCAAATCAATACCTATTGCTTTACCTTCGGCAATTAACTCTGGTTTCTCCTTGCCATCTTCAAATAAAATAGCAGCGAAATATTGTTCACTGCAATTTTTGGTAATAGTTACAGTTTTAATCTTCCCTTCAATCTCTCGATGAATAATTGCTGATACTTTCCCTATTTTCGGTAGGATTAATTGATTATC
>NZ_CP178454.1:4800000-6115153 GCF_047275885.1 Anabaena azotica SJ-1 | reverse complement strand
ATGCGTAGCCCCTTCGGGGTTCAGCAGTCGCTCATGGGGGAAACCCCCAAGACCGCGCTGCTTCACTAGTTCCCTGCTCTAGAACTTAAAAGTTAAACAGGCTTAAGGGTTAAACCAGTGCTTTTAAGATAGTTACCGACCTCTAACATTGTCAAAGCTAACATTACCCGCAAGGAGGGACAATATGTCCAAAGTATTTGTTTTAGATACCAACTTCATACCGTTAAATCCAATTCATTCTGCACAAGCCAGACAACTATTAAGAAACAAAAAAGCAGCAATATTTAGACAGTTTCCGTTCACAATTATTCTCAAAGAATCGCGTCCTGACTCCCCAGTATCGTCGCTGAGATTAAAGATTGATCCTGGTGCAAAATTCACGGGAATGGCATTAGTTAACGATTCAACTGGTGAGGTTGTATTTGCTGCTGAATTAAAACATAGAGGCTTCGCAATTAGAGATGCTTTAACTTCTAGAAGACAATTAAGACGTTCTAGACGTGCAAGAAAAACTCGTTACAGACAACCAAGGTTCTTGAATAGAACACGTCCAGAGGGATGGTTAGCACCGAGCTTACAAAGTCGAATTGAGAATATCAAAACTTGGGTGAAAAAGTTGCGCCAATTTGCACCAATTGGGGCGATTAGTCAAGAATTAGTAAGGTTTGATATGCAGTTAATGGTTAATCCTGATCTTCAAGGTAGGGAATATCAACAAGGAACTTTAGCTGGTTACGAAACTAGAGAATACTTACTAGAAAAGTGGGATAGACAATGTGCCTACTGTGGAGTGAAAGACGTTCCTTTTCAAGTAGAGCATATTCATCCACGAGCCAAAGGTGGTAGTGATTCAATTACAAATCTCACTTTAAGTTGCGAGAAATGTAATACCAAGAAGGGAACAAAAGATATCAAAGATTTCCTCAAAAAAGACCCATCAAGGTTAGAAAAAATCCTGAAGCAAGCCAAAAGACCATTAGCTGATGCGGCCTCCGTCAACACAACTCGATTGGCATTACTAAAAGTTTTAAAAGCGACTGGATTACCTGTAGAAACTGGTTCAGGAGGGCTAACAAAATTCAATAGAAGTCAACAGAAACTAGAGAAAACGCACTGGATTGATGCAGCTTGTGTTGGTCAATTAACTCCAATTCTCAATATCAAAGGTGTTAAACCATTGTTAATTACAGCTAACGGTCACGGCACTAGACAATCTTGCAGAACTGACAAATACGGTTTTCCTTCTAGATATGTCCCCAGGTTCAAATTTGTTAATGGTTTTCAAACCGGAGACATTGTTAAAGCTGTTGTCACAAAAGGTACAAAGATTGGGGCATATATCGGACGAGTAGCGGTGAGGACTAGCGGTAGTTTCAATATCTCAACAGTGTCTGGACTGATTCAAGGTATCTCTTACAAATACTGTAAATCAATTCACAAAAAGGACGGTTACGAATATGGAAAATAACAGATTTGTTAATTGCTCAAATGTCTCTCTCATTGTTTGTGCTGGCGCACAAAATTACTCAAGGGACGTTTCACAATTAACCCTCCATTCCTCCCATCACCAAACTGAGTACAGTTTTGGTGGGGGTCTCCTGGAGGTTTAGATGAATAATATGATTGTATGCAAAAAAAAGTGAAGGTTAAACCCAACTCTAAACAACAGAGAATTACAGAGCAGGAAGATGGTAGTTTAATCGTACATTTAAAATCACCACCAGTTGATGGTAAAGCCAATGAAGAGTTAATTAAGCTTTTAGCAGAAAAGTTTGATGTACCAAAATCTGATATTAGAATTAAATCTGGTTTATCATCTCGACAAAAATTAGTGGAAATTGATAATTGGTAATTGGTAATTTTTTTTGTAAGTCAGCATTTAGCTAATGGCTAAGTCCGAAAATACATATTTGATATTTAAGCAATTTTTGAAACATTCTGACTCCTGAATTCTTACTTAAAAATCAAAAATCAAGTTACTTTTACCTTTTGTTTGCTGTTAACTTCCAAAGGTAAAAAAATCGTCAACACTTCTCCATACTGGGGATTTTGACGGACAATTAACTTACCACCAATTGCTTGAAATAGATGCTTAGTTGCAGCAATATTTAAACTAATTGTTCCAGTTTCTGGTTGAAACATTAATAGCTGACCAAGAGATTTACGAATTGGTAGTGTTGCAGTTCTAGTTGTATCTTGGCAATCTAATTGAGGAGATAATTGTAATTTGAGTTGATCACCAGCGGGAATTACTTGAACTTGAATAGAACTTCCAGGGGGTAAACTGCGGGTAAAGTTCTCCATTAAACCTGTCAGTACCCGGTCTAGCATAGCGGGATTACTGACTACAGTTGGCAGTTGCTGGGGTAAAGCCACATCTAAAGTTAAATTCCGTCGTGTTGCTGCTTGTTGCCAACGAGGGATACTTTGCTGTAATACTTGATCTAAAGACATGGGAGTTAATTGTGTATTCGCAGATTTTGCAGCGGAACAAGTTTCTAATTCTGCGGCTTTAAACAATAACTCCATACGGTCAATTTGCTCAGTACACTCGTGGTCAATGACTTCCAATCGCTTAATTACGGGAACAGGTAAATCCCGCCGCTTCAGTAGCAGACGAGTCAGAGTGCGAATAGTCGCTAATGGTGTGCGGACTTCATGAGCAAAGGCTTGTAGTAGTTCTACATCAGAACGGGAAGATGGTTTTGGTGATGGGGAAGCGGGAATATGAGGAAGCGGAGAAATGGGAGGATTATGTACTGCTTTATCTGCTTCTGGCTCTGCTAATTCCTGAAGCAACAACTGGCTAAATTGAATTATTGTTTGATAATCTGCTACAACTGGGGAATATTGCTGAACTAAAGCATCCAACTCAGTGAATAAATCTGGATTAGTCAAGACAACCCTTGCACCTAATGCGTGCCAAGCCTGTTGTACTACTTCTGGTTCAAATGAAAATAAAAATTCTTTTTTACCGCTTATGTGTTCTGACAAAACCAGAACTAATCTAAATTTTTCTGTGAACACCAAGCAAAATTGTTCTGATCCCAGAGGATCGGCAGGTAATAAAGGTAAGATGGATTCCTCTGGATTAATTTCCGTGTGTGCGTAAGCACAGTCTGTTATTGTCGGTGAGTTTTCCAGAGTACACATTACCTCTTTCCCAGCACTCTGCACCATCGCTGGTGAGATATGAAACGGCATCAAAGCCAATGGGTTAAAAGGTTTGGCTGTAAAAGTTACTGTTTGTAAACTTTGAGTTAGTTTTGGCTGACTAAATAAGGGTGCTGGTGCAGTTAGAACTAAACCTTGGGTGATATGAGGGGGAGTGGTTGCTAAGGTTTTGAGTAGTAGATGTTCAGTTGCAGCTAAACTGATGCGCCATTGCTGCTCTGCTTTGGCGGATGAACACTCAGCCATACTTGATTGGCTATAGGCTAAAACTTCTCTCAGACTTGGCAAGATCCATTCGTACACAGGTTTTCACCCCTTGATTCAAGAGCATCTAACAGCAGCTAAAGTAGACATTGCACCATATACTTACGAGGTTATAGTCATTCCTGCACTAATAACAGTCGTAGAACCGAACAATTCAGGGGCAATTTCCGCAGGGATAAGGGGACAGGGGCAGGAGATCATACATTTTTCGTAAGAATTCAGGAGTCAGGAGGAGGCAGTGCGGTCTTGGGGTTTCCCCAAGTGGAGCAACTACCGTTCAGGAGTCAGAATACTGATGAAATGAAGAATAGAGAGCAGTGAGATTTTATCCAAATCATCAAAGTTGACTAAAAAAGCCTTTATTCTCCTGACTTGAAGTATTCTCTATCCTGAATACTTACCATTTTTCTCCCTATCTCTATATTTCCTCTGTCAGTGTAGATATCCTAAAATTTTGCTTCAGAATGCGTCAAACTTCTCCAAATCTGATAACATCGAGTGATCCAGACGTGGCTGCATAATCTACCCTTCTAAATGCTGCGGGTATTCTAAGCTCAGATCCATAAATTGATGAACCAGTCATTTACCATATACTAGTCCTCTTTGGTTTGTAGCCATTAAGAAAATTGAATTGGTACTTTTGTGAGAAAAGGCTTGTAAATTTGAGTCGCTAGAAAGTTATCCAATCTTCAATTTTCATAGGACTTACCCAAGTGTCGCAATCAAGTCTCTTGTAGGGTGTCTCAGATGAGAAAAATCTTTTGAGATTAAGCAATTGATAGGTCTGACTCATCCTACTAAATATACTAGTTGCGTAAGTCCTGTTTTAGCTAACTAAATGCTTGATTAAGCATGGGTGTAGTCATTTAATTTGTTTTTTAAGATTCGCTCCTGGACATCACACGCCTCAATTCATCGCTTCAAGTATTCAATAGGGAGATAAACATGAAAAACCTCATTCCTTTTGTTGTTAGTGGCATTTTAGTAGTTGGTGTTTTTGGTTGCCAAGAAGCTCCTAAAACTGGTTCAGAAACTCCTGCTACAAAAACTGAAGCTACTTTGGCACCAGTTAAACCGGCATCTCAAACAACACAAGTTACAGGAAAAACTGCTAGCCCTGAAAAATCAACTGCTAAAATTACTCCGGGGTCTGCTAAACCTGCAAGCGATTTGACAACGGAAATTAGTAAAAAGTTAAAGGCAGGTTTACCTAGCAATAAGTTGGAAGTAGAGAATAAGGAAGGTGCAATTATCCTCAAAGGTAGTGCTGCTTCTGAGGAAGAACTTAAAAAAGCCGAAGCTTTGGTTAAGGAAGTCAAAGGTGTGAAAAGTGTCAAAGTAGAGGCAAAGGTTACACCTGAGAAGAAGCTATAACAGGTGATGGGGAGCAGGGGAGCAGGGGAGCAGAGGAGAGGGGGAGAGGGGGGAAATATTTTCTTCTTATCCTCCTGCCTCCTGCCTCCTGCCTCCTGCCTTCTGCCTTCTGCCTCCTGCCTCCTGCCTCCTGCCTCCTGCCTCCTGCCTCCTGCCTTCTGCCTCAATGTGCAAACTTGTTATGAATATGCTGAAATGGCAATATATTGTTACAATACTTAACAGCGTTCATCTAACTGGTGGCTTTCTTCATGATGGTTAAGAGTTTCACGCCTCCTAGTTCCCAATCGAGTGTGCAGGACAGTGGCAACAGCGAGTTGTCGATTATTGATGTAGTACCTGAAAATGGGATAGAAGCCTTAGTCAGCGATTCTCCTACAATGTTAAGAACTACACAAGCTGAACCGGAATCACTGCGTTATGATCCTGTAGAAATTTTGGCACACTATGAAAATAAACTTTTACAAGTGTTACGCCGGATTGTGACGGTTCTGCAACCTACTTTGGCTTATGTTTTTGGTTTGTGGTGGGATAATAAACGGGGTGTTAAGGTCAAAAATGACCGTCGTCGGGCTATTCAACTGCGAGAGTTGTTGACTAAGCTGGGGCCTGCTTATATTAAAATTGGACAGGCTTTGTCTACTAGGCCTGATTTGGTGCCACCAGTATATCTGGAGGAGTTAACTAGACTGCAAGACCAATTACCAGCGTTTGCGAATGAAATTGCTTACCAGTTTATTGAGGAGGAACTGGGGGCTAAACCAGACCAAATTTATGCGGAACTTTCATCTGAACCTATTGCGGCTGCTTCTTTGGGACAGGTATATAAGGGGAAGCTTAAAACTGGGGAAGAGGTGGCTATTAAGGTACAGCGCCCAGATTTACGAGAAATAATTACTATTGATTTGTATATTTTACGCCGTCTTGCGGGTTTTGTACAACGGAAGGTGAAGCGGGTACGGAGTGATTTAGTTGGGATTTTGGATGAGTTGGGCGATCGCATTTTTGAAGAAATGGATTATATCCATGAAGGTGCAAATGCGGAACGCTTTTTTGAATTATACGGGCATATTCAAGATATCTACGTTCCCAAAATTTATTGGGAATACACTAACCGTCGTGTGTTAACGATGGAGTGGATTAATGGGATTAAGTTAACTCAAACTAGGGAAATCAAGGAACTAGGAATAGATGCACGCTATTTAATTGAAGTGGGTGTGCAGTGTTCTTTGCGTCAATTATTGGAACATGGATTTTTCCATGCTGACCCTCACCCTGGTAATTTATTAGCTACTTTTGATGGTAAGTTGGCTTATCTAGACTTTGGGATGATGAGCGAGATTAAACCACCTCAACGTTATGGTTTAATTGAGGCGATCGTTCACGTTGTCAACCGTGATTTTGACTCTTTAGCACAAGATTATGTGAAATTAGAGTTTCTTTCTCCAGAAACAGATTTAACACCAATTATTCCTGCTTTTAGTAAAGTTTTTGCTAATGCTCAAGGTGCAAGTGTAGCAGAATTAAACATTAAAAGTATCACCGATGATTTATCGGCATTAATGTATGAGTATCCTTTCCGCGTTCCTCCTTATTACGCTTTAATTATTCGTTCTTTGGTGACATTGGAAGGGATTGCTATCTATATTGATCCTAATTTTAAAGTTCTCAGTGAAGCTTATCCTTATGTTTCTAAACGCCTATTAACTGATCCAGCAGATGAATTAAGAACTTCATTGCAAGATTTACTATTTAAAGATGGTAAATTTCGGTGGAATCGTTTAGAAAATTTGTTAAAAAATGCCCGTAGTAATCAGGATTACGACTTTAATTTAGTAGTGTCTCAGGGAGTAGATTTTTTATCTTCTGAACGGGGTTCATTTATTCGTGACAGGTTGGTTGATGAGTTTATAAATGGACTCGATGCCATGAGTAAAAATGCCTTACATGGTGTCACATCTTTGTTGCGGGAAAGAGTGGGATTAACGGCTATTAGTGAAACTCCTGGGGCTACAGTTGAACAACAACAAACCTTAGAACATATCAAACGCATTGTGGGGATTTTGCGAGAAACTAGAGGTTTTGATCCGGCAAAACTTGCTCCTCAAATAGCGCAAATTGTTGTCAATCCTAAAGTACAAAATTTGGGTCAACAAATTGCCCATCGTTTTACACAGAAAGCTTTAGCTAAGTTGATTAGACAATTATTAGCAGCAGAAGAAATTGGGTGATTGGTGACAGTGAAAAAAGAGGGGGAGAATAGAACTAATAAATTTCTATCTGTTCCCTGTTCCCTTATCTACAAATTACCTTCTTGATTACCATTTTTATCACGTTGGAGACTTTCTTCTAGAGCTTGAATTTGTTCCCGACGGGCTTCTAATTCCAAAGTACGACGTGCTAAATCTTGGCTTTGCAAGGTTAAAGATTGTCGCCAATGTTCGGCTTGATATGCTTCCTGTTGTAAAAATTCTGGAGTAATACCAGCGGTTAGGTAAGTTTCAACTAAATAAATTACCCACCGGGTAGCATCTTCAATTGTTTCTATTTCATCTGTAGGAGAAAGTGTAACTAAGACTAACACTTTCTCATTCATTGTGTTGTCTGTTTTTAAAGGAATAAATGTCTCTTCAGAAATTATTGACCATAAATATTCACTTTCCTGATGGGCTAATAGGCATAATTGATATTGATCTAAATCGGTTTTATGTACTTGGGCTAGATATTTCATAATTTTTTTATTAGTAATAATTAATCATTAATCATTTGTTTGTGACTGTTCAAAGTTCTCTTATGAGTTGACGGTTAACAGTTAGGAGTCAACCGTCAGGTTTATTTTATACTAGGGTACGCAAGCGATCGCGTAAAATTTCCGCTTGTTTTTCGGCTTCTGTTAAAGCATTTCTTGTAGTTTGTACCACATCTGCGGGTGCTTTATCTACAAAGCTAGAATTACTCAATCTTCCACTTAAAGATTTAGCTTCTGCTTCAACTTTGTTCAAGCTTTTCTCTAGTTTGGCACGTAAGACTTCAATATCAACTACTCCAGTCAAGGGAATGACAACCTGAACTGTACCAACAACACCAGAAATAGAATTTTCCTTTTCTGGAGTTGGCGTTATTTCTGCTGTTGTTGATGTTTCTTTGACTGGGAAGTATTTAGTAAATAATTCTTGTCTCGCTTTAGCATTTAGTAAATAGCGAACAAAAAACCAACCAGCGTAACCCAAACCCACAGTTTCAAAGAACATCCCAAAAATTGGTAGACGTAGAGTTGTATTTCCGACAAAGATAGCGACTCTGAGGGAAACTAAGGCAATAATAATTAAAGAAATTGTTTTGAAGGTCTGCCAATAAGGACTGGTAAAAATTGGGTTAATTTTTGGTGCTTCTACAGTAGGTTTGGGAGCATTAATAGTTAAGGTTTCTACCTTAGCTAAATCTTTAATGTAATACTGTCCCGTGGTAAGAATTAGCCTTTCTTTATCGCTTTCACTTTGCAAATTAGCAGTAATTTTTACTCCTGGTTTAACATCAGCTTCGGCGCGTAAATTGCGAATGGTACGGATTGTATCAATTAACAAATCAAACTGTTCTTCTAAACTAGAATCAATTAAATTTGTGTCTGGTTCTGGATAGCTTTGTAAAGCTAAAATCTGAGGATTTTCGGCTGGTTGTTGGGTGAGAGTTTGCCAAATTTCTTCGGTAATATGGGGCATGAAAGGATGTAATAACTTTAATACTCCTTCCAATATTTCAGCTAGTATTTGTTGGGCAACTTGACGAGATGCCGGATCTGCATCTTTTTGCAATCTGGATTTGACTAATTCAATATACCAATCACAAAAATCACCCCAAATAAACTCATAAAGTCCTTTAGCTGCTTCTCCTAAACCGTAATTATCAATGTAATTATTTGTCTGTTTAACTACTTGATGATAGCGGGAAAGAATCCATTTATCACTAAGTTCTGTAGGTGCAGGCTTACCCAATTGTGCTGGAGTTTGCCCATCCAAATTCATCATTACAAATCTGGCGGCATTCCATAATTTATTGGCAAAATTCCGCGATGCTTCGACAGATATTGATTCATCTTTTTTGCGGTCATATTCTAAGCGAATATCTTGACCAGCACCCGCTACTTCTTTGACTAAAGTGTAACGGAGGGCATCAGTTCCATATTTATCAATCAACAATAATGGGTCAATGCCATTATTTGCTGATTTGGACATTTTCTTATTATTTTCATCCCTGACTAAACCATGAATATAAACGGTTTTGAAAGGCATTTTTCCCGTAAAATGTCCCGCCATCATCGTCATTCTTGCTACCCAGAAAAAGATGATATCAAAGCCTGTAACTAAGGTGGTGGTGGGATAGTAAGTTTCTAAATCCTGTGTTGGTTCTGGCCAACCTAAAGTTGAAAATGGCCATAAACCAGAGGAAAACCAAGTATCTAAAACATCGGGGTCTTGTTCTAATTTAACTTCTTCCCCAAATTGTGATTTAGCTTTTTCTAAAGCTTCTGCTTCATTCCGGGCGACGAAATGGGGTGTGGTGTCGGTAATTTCGCCACCTGTTTCACTAACAGCATACCAAGCGGGGATTTGATGACCCCACCAAAGTTGACGGGAAATACACCAGTCACGCAGATTTACTAACCAGTCACGATAAACTTTAGTCCAGCGTTGGGGTACAAATTCAGGGGAATTTTGCTGGTCAAGAAATTCCAGGGTTTTGTCAGCGAGGGGACGAATTTTCACAAACCACTGAGTTGAAAGCAGGGGTTCAACGGGGACTTTTCCGCGATCGCTATAAGGTACTGTATGTTTATAATCTTCTATTTTTACCAGCACACCATCAGCTTCTAAACGGGCAATGACATTTTTTCTAGCAACGAAGCGGTCTTGACCTTGAAACTCACCAGCGTTCTCGTTCAGCGTGCCGTCTTTGTTCATAATATTGATAAACGGCAAATTGTGACGCTTACCCATTTCAAAATCATTCGGGTCATGGGCAGGAGTTACTTTCACACAACCTGTACCGAAACCAGGGTCAACTAACTCGTCACCAATAATGGGAATTTCTCGGTTCATAATTGGTAAAGTTAGTGTTTTACCAATTAAATCTTTATACCGTTCATCATCAGGGTTAACCGCAACACCTGTATCACCTAACATCGTTTCTGGTCGTGTTGTAGCCACTTCCACAAAACCAGAACCATCGCTGAGGGGATAACGAAAGTGCCAAAGATTACCATTTACTTCTTTTGGTTCCACTTCCAAATCAGACACCGCAGACTGGGAAGCGGGACACCAGTTAACCAGATAGTTACTACGGTAAATTAATCCTTCTTCATAGAGGCGGATAAATGCTTCTAAAACAGCTTTAGATAAACCTTCATCCAAGGTGAATCGTTCCCGTGACCAGTCCACAGAAACACCCAAACGGCGTAATTGATTAACAATTGTACCGCCAGATTCATTTTTCCATTGCCAGGCGCGTTCCAGGAATTTTTCTCGACCTACATCATGGCGAGTTTTACCTTCAGCCTTGAGTTGCTTTTCTAAAATTGTTTGGACTGCTATACTCGCGTGGTCTGTTCCCGGTACCCATAGAGTGTTACGTCCCTTCATTCGATGGTAGCGCACAATGGTATCAATCAACGCGCTTTCAAAAGCGTGACCTATATGTAAACTACCAGTAACGTTTGGTGGTGGAATAACGACGCAAAAGGGTTCACCTTTGTGATTCGGGTCTGCTTTGTAGACTTGGTTTTCTTCCCAGAATTTTTGCCATTTGGCTTCTGTGGAGAAGGCTTCGTAGAGACTGGGGAGATTAGGAATAGTTGCGGTCATGCTGGGAATAATCAGTTTTTTAGGACTCTGATCAATTTTGCCACAAGCTTGGAGAGTGTTTGTGGATATGTTTCTATTTTGCAACCCAACTTACATTACTTGTATTGATATGGTATCAAGTAGTTATTTGTTTACCAATATAGATTTATATCATCCTGATTTTCTCGACTCCAGTTTGATAAACCGCTGTTCTAATTTATTAACTTGTTGTTTTAATTCAACTACTAAAGTTGATAATCTATCAAATATTCTATCCCGTTCTGATGGGGATAAATTTCTTGTGGAATTTGGTAGTTTGGGAGAAGCCTGAGTAATTCTAGATGATGGAGTTTGAGGTTTTTGACTGAGTAATAACTCAATTTGGTTTAATCTCAACTCCAAACGACGCAAGTCGGATTCTAGATTATTAACCCGAAACTCTACCTGCTGTGATGAAGCGGTATTAGAAAAAATACCACTCCACAGCATTATGACCAAAACACCAGCAAACAATAATTTTTTTAACATCTTATTGACTGGGTATTTAGCATTTACTTATTAATCAGATTTTAAGTTAGAAAATAAATGTTCCCAATTTATAGAATTAGGATTATTTTCTCCCTCTTTTACTTCCAAAGTTATATTACGTGCTTTTGGTTGTTTTAGAGATTGAACGCAAATTTCTGCCACATCATTCCGGCTAATTTTTCCTCTAATATTATCCCCTTGTTCAAATATTAACTCTTTTCCTCCATCTGCTTCAGTTAAAGCACATGGTCTAATAATTGTGTAGGGAATTCCACTGGATCTTAAACTATCTTCTCCTTTTAATTTCCAAGTTAAAATTCCTCCCAATTGGTCATTTAATCTTACCGCAGGTGGTTCTTCATCTAAATTAATTCCTGGTCTTCCAGGACGAGTCACACCAGCAGAACTAACTAAGACAAATTGAGGTAAAGCTTCACCACCATAAGCCTTGATTGATTCTAGTTCTAATGTAAAACTACCAGGATTAAATTTAGGATTTAAAGCGCCATCATATTCAAATTTGCTCAACATTAATTGAAAAGAGCAAACCTTACTAGCATCAATTGCTGGACAATCTTTAACAGATTTAGCTCTAAATACAGGTGTCAAGTTTGCAAAGGGAATGGTAATATCTATCCATGTATTAGCTACAGTATCGAAAGAATAACTGTAACCAACACCGTCCCAAGTTGATTCTGTTCGCAAAAAGATTTTATAACGTTGTCCGTCACCTTTGACGCGCAATTTTACACCTGCATGACCTGATAAATCAATTGCTGGTGAAAAATTCTTGGTTCTGACAGACGCAAAACCTCCTGAATTAGCGGTAGAAACATTACCAGCAAATAAAGCTGTTTTTTCTAAGATTTGAAAATTGCTGGCACTGACACCACCCATGACCACATCATCCAAAGCGCCCCAAATATCTTTTAATTCTTGTGATGATTGAGTAAAGTCAAAAATTGCTTTTTCACCTGTGTTTGGTAAATATTTTGCTGCTGCTTCTACTAAGTTTTTCACACCTTTGTATTCGACATTTTCAGGTGTATCACCCACAATTTCTGGGAGATAAAATTTCACACCTTGATTATATTTAGCTCTATCAGGTGTGTCTCCTTCTACTGGTTGAACACGCACTGCTGTACAACAAACAACTGCTTGGATATTACTCATAACTAAGCTGTTGAGGGTTTCAGGTTTGGTAATATCTCCCACTACTAAGTCAACTTCATTACCAAGAATTGACCGCGCTTTGTCAATGTCTCTGACTAAGCAGCGCACTTTATCACCTTGAGTTAGTAATCTTTTTACTACTCGTTTACCAACTCCACCTGTGGCACCAGCTACTAGAATTATACCCATTTTCCTCCCCCCATTTGGTGGGTTTTGATTATTTTCAGGACGACTTTGAAATAACTTTTGTACCCAATTCAAGACAGGAAATACCTCAAAGTAGGTCAGGGTTTTGATGAATCGGCATAAGTCCCATTGAGAACGATTTTTTTCAGTCACAATTACTTGGTTGCTACTCTAGTGTATTCTCTTCTGATTGTAGCAATTTTATATTATTGCTATCCTCAATCATGAATAATATATAGAAGTTGGGGATATGAGAGTATCAAATTTATATTATAATAATTTAATAACTCAAGATTAAGCTATGGTTATGAGCCAATTTGAAAAAGTTCAAGCTGAGTATGAAAATTTTCCTCAAGAATTTGCCAGTATTATTATTAGTACGGTTAACTCCCAGGGAATACCTAATGCTAGTTATACTCCTTTCGTAATAGATGAAGCTAAAAATATCTACATTTATGTGAGTGGTTTAGCTAGTCATACTACTAATATTCAAGCTCATCCTTATGTCGGTGTTTTATTTATTGATGATGAAGCGAAGACTCCTAATATTTTCGCGCGTCGTCGTTTGAGTTTTGATTGTACAGCGAGTTTAATTGCAAGGGAAACTGAACAATGGAATCAAATTGTTAATCAATTTCAAGAACGTTTTGGAGAAATTATTGAAATGTTACGCAGTTTGCCAGATTTTAGAATTTTTCAACTCACTCCAACTGAGGGACGTTTTGTAATGGGGTTTGGTTCTATTTACAATATTAATGGTGATAATCTCCATCAACTTGTACCAGTTACTAAAGATAATATTTCTAATTCATAATTTATAATTCCTAAATATTGTATGCTGAAATTTCACCCTCCTGGTTTTGGTCAAAAGGTTATTAATACTTCTTTGGGTGCGATGATTTATTATACCCAAATGAGTGAACCTTGGAATATTGAGGAAAAGTTACCACCTTTGTTATTTTTACATAACTTTGGTGGTGGTGCTTCTGCTTATGAATGGTCTAAGGTTTATCCGGCTTGTGCAAATAAATATCGTATTTTAGCGCCAGATTTAATTGGTTGGGGAGAATCTGATCATCCGGTACGAGATTATCAAATTCAAGATTATTTGACTACTATTAGTGAGTTTATTCATCAAACTTGTAGTCAACCTGTGACGGTGATAGCTTCTTCTTTAACTGCTGGGTTTACTATTCGGCTTGCTATTTCCCAACCTAATTTATTTAAAGCTTTGTTTTTGGTTTCTCCTTCTGGGTTTGATGATTTTGGACAAGGTGCGGGACGAAGATTACCGCTTTCGGTGATTAATACACCTTTTTTGGATAATTTAATTTATGCTTTGGGTGCTGAAAATGAAGTTGCTGTTAGTAATTTTTTACAAAGCTTTCTTTTTTCTAAGCCAGAACGAGTTACTCAAGAAATGGTAGAGGCTTATTTAACTTCTGCACAACAACCAAATGCGAAGTTTTCTGCTTTGGCATTTTTACGGGGTGATCTTTATTTTGATTTGAGTTTATATATTCAGCAATTAAAAATTCCTACTGTGTTTTTCTGGGGTGAGGAGGCTCAATTTACTAATATTAATTTGGGTAGGAGGTTAGCAAGTTTAAATAAAGATGCAATTAGGGCTTTTTATGGTATAGCTGATACTGGAATTTTACTTCATTTGGAAATGCCTGAAGTTTTTATTGGGTTGTTGTCTAAGTATCTTGAATAATTAAATGCAAATAAACGCAGATACAGCAGGATAAATTGTTGTTGAGGTGATGATGACAAATATTAATCAAACTGCTACTTATGAAGGTGGTTGTCACTGTGGTGCGGTTCGCTTTCGGGTAGTAGTTGATAACCACAAAGTTGATGATTGTAATTGTTCAATTTGCAGTAAAAAGGGATTTTTGCATTTAATTGTCCCTCAAGATAAATTTACTTTATTGCAAGGTGAAGATGTTTTGACAAACTATCAATTTAATACAGGAGTTGCACAGCATAAATTTTGTCGAATTTGTGGAATTCATGCTTTTTATATTCCTCGCAGTCATCCCGATTGTATTGATGTAAATGTGCGGTGTTTAGATGGAGATGTGATAGATAATTTTGAAATTGTGCCTTTTGATGGTGCAAATTGGGAGGATAATATTCACAAATTGATTAATTGATTTCAAAAGGCTTTGCCTCTGCTGTCACGCTTAGGCAGAGCTTTCTAAAATTCATTCCCATACAGAGTATGGGAACGAGAGAATGAGAAAAATTATTTACTATTCAAAAATCTAGCCTAACAATTCTAGATTAGAGAAAATAAACTCCTGTACAGAAAGATTTCCGTCTGTTTCAGTGCGAATTTCCCGACGGTTGAGAATGTAATAATTTCCTACTTTTTCATATTCGTCTGTAAACTCGCTCCGACCACCTTTTTGTAACCCAGTGTTGGGGTCATGATATACAGCATCATAGGTATGAGATAGATATCCTGCCCCTGTTTCGTGAATTTTGAAAGTGTTAATTGTCACAACAACTCCATGAATATGACGATGAACAAGAGTTACTACATCATTACGAACTTTATATTTGTCACCTGTTGATTTTCCACCAAGGATAATTTCTACAGCCCCAGTTTCGTCTGTTTCTCCATAGTTAAAAGTGTTTTCGCCGTGAGTTTGTTCAAAGGTGCGACGGACGCGGTGAACGGCGATTTCCCAAACTTGACCTTCAATAGCTTTCTTTGCTGCTGGGTCTTCTATTTCCGAAACTTCCCATTTGAGATTAGCGTCAATGCGAATTTTGCCAGTGAACACCTGGCTATCATATTTATAGATGATATCTGCACTATAACCTGGGAAATTTTCATCCCAAGTGTAACGGTTTTGATAGGCAGCCCGGAAAAGTTCTTGGGCAGAGATTTGAGTAACTGTCATGATGCTTGTCCTCTGGCTACGAGTAAGAATAGCGTTTTATGCTTGCTGGTATTAGGATAGAAGTAATTATCGAGGTTTGGATAGTCCCCAAGTGGGTACTCTTATGACAAAAACTCTCCACGCCATTTTTGAAGCGATCGCTCATGTTCAAAATGAGCAAGAATTAAAACAGGCGCTCATGGACACCATTGGCGACCATTTTGGCGTGCAACATTGGGGTATTTCTTTCCTGGATGATGAGTTATTAACGGAAATCAAAACTCCCGAAATGCCGGCTGTATGTTTGGAAGCTAATCCCGTCGGCCGCTATGTCGTCGAACGCCACGCCCCCACCCATGAGCAATTAATCTTATCACCAGAAGATTGGAAAAATTTTTGCACTCGTCACGAACACATCATGACTGGTCCAATAGTTTGTGATGGTCGCTTAGTAGGAACGCTGAATTTTGCCCGTGACCCCGGTAGCGCCCCTTTTAATGGTAATGATTTGGCTGATTTAAGTGCTTTATGTATTCATTTATCAGCAAAGCTCGCTACTCTACGGACAAAGCCCAAAACTGTATCATCTGCTGTTAATTCTCTCCTCACAGCTAGGGAGTTAGAAATTGCTGAATTAGTAGCCCAAGGTTTAACTAATGGGGAAATTGCCGCTAAACTTTGGATTACCCAAAATTCTGTTAAGCAAGCATTGAAAAGAATGTTTCGGAAATTGGGGGTTTCTGCTCGTGCGGAAATGGTGGCAAAACTTCAAGATCGTTTGGTTTCGTGAAATAGGTGACAGGTGACAGGTGACAGGTGACAGTGAAGAGGGAATAGGGAAATATGATCAATACATTATTCTCCTCTGCACCTGAAGCTCCCACCCTATACCCTGCTATAAAACCTGAATTTCATCAAGTTGATGAATCACCACATCGGCACCTCGAACATTACCGGAATTACCAATCCAAGTAATACCAATACAACCTGCGGCTTTACCATCACGCGCCATTTGCATATCACCAACGGAATCACCAACCATCAAAGTAGTTCTGGGTTCTACACCTAAAGCCTGACAAGCTTGTAGGAATAAAATGGGATCTGGTTTACTCGGACCTTCATCAACTCCCATTTCTAGTTGTAGGTAATTCCTTAACTCATGAGTGATGACAAATTTCTGCACTTCCTCCGTTGTTGCGGCTGAGAGAATGCCTAGTTTTAATCCGGCTGATGATAGGGATTTTAAAATTTCTAAGCTTCCCACATACAAAGGTGAGGGTGTTTTACCAATGTATTGTTCAGCTTCTGCTAATGCTTGACGGGCAATTGTTAAAGACTCAAACCATCCTCTTCCCGTTTCGGCAATATAGGCCGCAGCGGCGGTTTCTGTTTCTCGACGACTGGCTACGGCCATTAAACCGGCTGGATCTAGGCGATCGCCATTAATCCCAAAAGCCATTAACAATGGTTCACCAATACCAGGAATTTGCGCGTCTATAATTCTTGCCCCTCTTTGTCCGAGCGATCGCAAATAGGACTCTGAATCTTCTAATGTCCCATTTTTGTCAAATAAAATCGCCTTAATATCAGCAAAGGTCTTGTTTCCACATTTAATAGTAGCCATATTAGAAGGAGTTCAGGAGTTCAGGAGTTCAGGAGTTCAGGAGTCAGGAGTCAGGAGGCAGAAGGCAGAAGGCAGAAGGCAGAAGGCAGGAGTCAGAAGGCAGGAGTCAGAAGAACGAATTAATTTTTACCCTGCTCCCCTGCCCCTCTGCTCCCCTGCTCCCCCTCTCCCCATCATCCCCATCTCCCCACACCCTATTATCAATCACCAAATTCAACTAGCATAAAAAAAGAGGGAAAATCCCTCTTGATTAAATAGTTTTATGTTTTTAAGTTGCAAGCAATTACAACTAAAAATATATTATTCTTCCACAGCTGCGGGAATTTCTTCTTCCACTTCAGTGGCTGGGGGAATTTCTTCTTCAGCTATAGCTTCTATAGCTTCTACAGCTTCCACAGCTTCCACAGCTTCCACAGCTTCCACAGGTGCAGCAGTTATACCTTGCTGTTTAGCTAACATTTGTTCCCTATACTTAGCTGCCATTTCTTCGGCCTTATCATAGACCAAATCGCGGTTCTTAATCATGTCACCGGGTTCGGGTTCCAACTGTTTGGTGGACAGAGAAATCCGTCCTCTTTCTGCATCCAAGTCAATGATCATTACTTTCACTTCATCATTGACATTGAACACGCTGTGAGGTGTGTCAATATGCTCATGGGAAATTTCAGAAATGTGGAGTAGTCCGCTAACACCACCGATGTCAATAAATGCACCGTAGGGTTTGATACCACGAACTGTACCAATTACCACTTCGCCTACTTCCAAACGGTTCATCTTCCGCTCAACCAGCGCCCGACGATGGGAGAGAACCAAGCGGTTACGTTCTTCGTCTACTTCTAAGAATTTTAAGGGCAATTCTTCCCCTACCAATTCTTCTTTTGGTTTGCGGGTACTAATGTGGGAGCCGGGGATAAAGCCACGTAATCCCTCAATTCGTACCAATGCGCCCCCACGATTAGTGGCAAATACACCAGAACGGACAGTAGCATCTTCTGCTTGTAACTGGCGTACTCTTTCCCATGCCCTCATGTATTCAATACGACGAATGGAAAGGGTTAACTGACCATCTTCGTTTTCATCAGTGAGGATGAAAAATTCCCGTGTTTCGTTTGATTGTAAGACTTCTTCCGGGCTGTCTACCCGGTTAATAGACATTTCCTGTATAGGTATGTATGCTGCTGTCTTAGCACCAATGTCAATCAGAGCGCCGCGCGGCTCTATACTAAACACTGTACCTGGTACAATATCACCAGGGCTGAAGTGATAATCGTACTTATCAAGTAGAGCAGCGAAATCTTCGTGAGTAAATCCAATTTCTGTAGCGGTTAAATTCTGATTGACCATGCTGATTTGTTCCTGGTTCTAGTCTCCGTCAATTTTTTGTCACAGTTAACGATGTATATGCGGTGGCTTTTAAATAAGTCTACACTTACATCTTTGTTAATCCTAGCGCAGAAGAGCTAGGTTCAAACATATTATCTTCCAGATAGGATATTATATCACATAACCAAAATTTTTTCACTTGTTGGCATTTGCAGCCTTATAAATTTTAGCAACACAGACTCACAATATTATCCGTTGCTACCCAAAATAGGCGGCAACGGATAGGATTTTGAGGTTTTTTTTACAAGTCGGGTAATTCAGAATCTGACTTGTTGAAAAATCGCTAAATGGTGAATACTGAGAAAAAATACCAGTTTTTAGTTTTTAACTGTTTAATCTTTCTCTTTTCTCTCAAAGCGGGGGGGTTCGCGAAATGCGATCGCAAAAAAGAGAACACCTATTGCCAAGGTCAAAATTAAGATGTATGCAACGCTTTCCATATTAGGAGTTCCTGCCTATCCAGCCAGTAATCTTAGTTTACCAAGCCTGGGAAAAAGTATGAAGCAATAAAAGTTCATACTTCATACTTTATCCTAGTTTAAGCTTCCTTACGAGTACGAGTGGTCTTGTCACCAACTTTCTGGAACAGACCCCACTCAACTTGCTCTTCTAGATCCGCTTCTACACCAGCAAATACGTCACGGTAGATTGTCCGAGAACCATGCCAGAGGTGTCCGAAGAAGAACAGCAGAGCAAATACTGCGTGACCAAAGGTAAACCAACCTCTGGGAGATGTACGGAATACACCATCAGAGTTTAAGGTTTCGCGGTCAAATTCAAATATTTCTCCACCTTGAGCTTTACGAGCGTATTTCTTCACATCAGCAGGATCTGTAAAGGTCTTGCCGTTGAGATTGCCGCCGTAGAAGCTAACAGTAACGCCTGTTTGTTCAAAGCTGTATTTAGATTCTGCCCGACGGAAAGGAATGTCAGCGCGGACAATTCCATCTTTATCGGTCAAAATTACTGGGAAGGTTTCAAAGAAGTTAGGCAGACGACGAACAGTTAATTCACGTCCTTCTGCATCTGTGAATACTGCGTGGCCTTGCCAAGATTGGGCAATACCATCACCCTTAACCATTGGACCTGTACGGAATAAACCACCTTTAGCGGGGCTATTACCTACGTAATCGTAGAAGGCCAATTTTTCGGGGATTTGTGACCAAGCTTCAGTTAGACTTGCACCTTGAGCAACACTGGTTTGCACACGGCGATCAATTTCTTGACGGAAGTAGCCTTGATCCCACTGGTAGCGGGTAGGACCAAACAGTTCAATGGGGGTGGCAGCGTTACCGTACCACATAGTACCAGCTACTACGAAAGCAGCGAAGAATACGGCAGCGATACTGCTGGAAAGTACGGTTTCAATGTTACCCATCCGTAGGGCTTTGTAGAGCCTTTCGGGGGGTCTAACTGTGAGGTGGAATAAACCAGCGATAATACCAACTACACCAGCTGCAATGTGGTGAGCGACAATGCCACCAGGGTTATAGGGGTTAAACCCGGCTGGTCCCCATTCTGGTGCTACTGGTTGAATGCTGCCAGTGACACCAAAGGCATCGGAAACCCACATCCCAGGGCCAAATAGTCCTGTGAGGTGGAAAGCACCGAAACCGAAGCAAAGTAATCCAGATAAGAATAGGTGGATGCCAAACATTTTTGGCAAGTCTAAGGCTGGTTCGCCGGTACGAGGATCTCTAAAGAGTTCCAAATCCCAGTAAACCCAGTGCCAAACGGCTGCGAGGAATAACAAACCGGAAAGAACAATGTGAGCAGCAGCAACGCCTTCAAATGACCAGAAGCCAGGATCTACTGCTGTGCCACCAGTAACACTCCAGCCGCCCCAGGATTCGGTTACGCCTAGACGTGACATGAAGGGAAGAACGAACATCCCTTGTCTCCACATGGGGTTGAGAACTGGATCACTGGGGTCGTATACAGCTAGTTCGTATAGTGCCATTGAACCAGCCCAGCCAGCAACTAGGGCTGTGTGCATTAAGTGTACAGAAATCAGCCGACCTGGATCGTTCAGAACAACTGTATGTACTCGGTACCAGGGTAGTCCCATCGACTACAATCCTCCTAGATGAGTTAGTTTACAAAGCAATTTTCTTACTGAGGTTCTCAGGAAACGGAAGCCGTGACTTGGAGAACTCTCTGAGTTTTTTGTTATTGCCAGTCTTGAGTTTTACCACAGATGAGCCTGTGGTTTAGCTGTGCCTATGCGCTGAAATGGCTGTATTCCCTGGAGTTGTTAACTTTTGGGAAGTTGCTGTTTGAGCGGCTATGGCATCGCCAAGCAAAAATGAGAATATTTTAAAAAGTGTAACTATTGATGGAACGCTTTGCAAGCGTTTCCATAGCTGGGATTACGTAGCTTGTTGCTCAAATATCGTTTCCAATCCTCAAAATGCTGCTAATTGTCATCTCATCCATCTGGAAAGTTGAAGTTTTTTCAGTCCAGAATGTACGGCATAAAACCAGATTGGGGTTTTAGCTGGCGAACTGCTTGCGGCAGTGCTTCGCGATCGCTTGTTGAAGAATTACTAGTTTTATTTTAGACAGAATTTACACGGTATGACTCTGGTGATCGGTAAGGAATAAACGCTTGCTGGCTCTCGGACGCAATGGATTGCACAATGTTGTTACAACCAATCTTGTTATCGTAGTTATCTTCAAGAAAAATTTGTTCGCTGCGTCCATTACATCTATGAAACTCAAGTGCGCCTAAAATTTCTAAGCTAAAATTTAACTAATCAATTCACGAAAAAAGGAGCATAAAATGGATGCAATTACTACTCAGCAAGCAAGTCATGACTTAGATGGTTTGATAGATTGATTGCAGATGTAGAACCGACAATTATTTGTAATAACAAAGGCAATAAGGCTATTTTGATTTCTCTAGACGAATTTTCATCATGGCAAGAAACATTGTATTTGCTGTCAAATCCTGTTAACGCCAAACATCTTCTGACCTCAATTCAATCAGCAAAAGCAGGTGAGGTTGTTGAGAGAGACTTAATTGAAGAATAAAATATCAAACAACTACTCCCTTCTCGCTAAAAGATTACTGATGTTTTTTCTCTGTGTCCTCTGCGCCTCTGCGGTTTGTTATTAAAAATCTAGGTAATTTAACAGTGGGCTAGGAGTAAGCGATAATTAATATTAGCTAACCCAAGGGAGAAAAAGCAATGACGGTGGCAATTGCTAACAAGATGTCTTTTGAGGAATTTCTCAACTATGACGATGGTACAGATAGTTTATATGAATTGGAAAATGGAAAATTAATTCCCATGCCTTCGGAAAGTGATATAAATCAACGAATCGCTATATTTCTATTGATCTATTTTTCTCAACTAGGTATCCCATCTTCTCGTTTGCGGATGAAGGCGGAGGTAGCTGTAAATAGCAGAAGTGTGGGTGTGCGTGTACCTGATTTGGTAGTGTATTCTGAAGAGTTAGCTGTGGCAATGGCAGGAACTACTCGTTCATTGGTATATATGGATATGCCACCACCATTGTTAGTTGTTGAAGTGGTAAGTCCTAATCAGGCTAATCGTGATTATCGCTATAAGAGATCGGAATATGCGGCGCGGGGTATTGCTGAATACTGGATTGTTGATCCAATTACTCAAAAGGTGACAGTGTTGGAATGGGTAGAAGGTTTTTATGAAGAGCAGGTATATGAAAATGATAGCTTTATCGTTTCTCCCCTATTTCCTGATCTCAAATTGACTGCTGCTCAAGTTTTACAGGGATGAAATGGTCTTCTTGTGAAGATAATTTGACTAGATGTAATTACCTAAATATATATCCTAAAATGATTAACTGCTGATTTAAAAAAATTAATGGTCATAACTTGGGTTTCTCGGTCTATGAGACGGTGGGGTAGAATTGCGAAATTCTTATCTTTATTCTCTATATGTTTATTATTGGCTGTAAGCTGTACCCCCAGTCCACAGCCAAGTACACCACCTACATCTGGTGCTGTCAATACTCCTGCTGGTGATGGACGGATTACTATCGGTACAACATCAAAGCCAAGAACCCTTGATCCGGCTGATGCCTATGAGTTGGCTTCCTTGGGTTTAGTATTTAATATGAGCGATCGCCTATATACTTACGAACCAGGTAGCACGGAAATTAAACCCCAGTTAGCTACAGCTTTACCTAAAGTTAGTGCAGATGGTCTAACATACACTATACCTATACGTCAAGGCGTAGTTTTTCACGATGATACACCTTTTAACGCTAAGGCAATGGAATTTAGTATCCAGCGTTTTATCGAAAATAAGGGTAAACCATCTTTCCTGCTTTCCGATACGGTAGATTCAGTCAAAGCTACAGGGGAGTATGAATTAACAATTAAGCTGAAAAAACCCTTTGCAGCCTTTCCTTCACTGTTAGCATTTTCTGGAGTGTGTGCTGTCTCTCCCAAAGCTTACGAAATTGGTACAGGTAAATTTCAACCCAATATCTTTGTCGGAACTGGCCCCTATAAATTAGCCCAGTATGGGACTGACTCTCTCAGATTTGATGTATTTGATAAATACTGGGGAGAAAAACCAGCAAATAAAGGCGTTAATGTGCAGATTCAAACCAGTCCAGTGAATTTGTTCAATGCTTTTAAAACTGGTGCGGTAGACGTTGCTTACCTGTCTTTACAACCTGACCAAATTCGCAGTTTAGAAGAAGGTGCTAAAAAAGGAGATTGGCAAGCTATCACTGCTCAAGGTAGTGTAGTTAGTTATATGGTGTTGAATCGCAATCAAAAACCTTTGGATAAACCAGAAGTTAGAAGTGCGATCGCATCACTAGTTAATCGTCAATTATTCAATGAGCGAGTTTTGTTTAATCAAGCAGATCCGCTTTACAGCATGATTCCCACTACCTTTAATGTTTCCCAGCCATTATTTAAAGATAAATATGGTGATGGTAACTTTGAAGAAGCCAAAAAATTGTTAACTACCGCTGGTTTTTCTCAATCAAATCCCGCTAAAATCCAAGTTTGGTATCCTGCAAGTTCACCTACTCGCAGTTTAGCCGCACAGACACTAAAATCTCTGGCTGATACTAAAATGGATGGGATATTACAATTGGAAGTAAAAACCGTAGAAGGTGCAACCTTTTTTAAAGAAATTTCCAAAGGTTTATATCCAATAGCTTTACTGGATTGGTATCCAGACTTTTTAGATCCAGATAATTATGTCCAGCCATTTTTAGCTTGTGAAAAAGGTTCAGAAGCAAAAGGCTGTGAAGAAGGTGGAAGTCAAACTCAAGGGTCTTTTTACTATAGCCAAACAATGAATAAACTCATTGATCAACAACGTAAAGAACAAAACCCAGAAGCCAGAAAGAAAATATTTACTGAGATTCAAAACAAAGTTGTGACAGATGTTCCTTACATTCCTTTATGGCAAAACAAAGATTATGTATTTGCTCAAAAAGGTGTAAGTGATGTCAAACTTGATCCTACCCAAAACTTGATTTACAAGAACATTAAAAAGTAGGGACTGGGGACTGGGGAAAAGTTATATATAATTCTTCCCCTGCCTCCCCTGCTCCCCCTGCCTCCCTTGCCTCCTGACTCCTTCTAAAATATGTCCCGTTCAAAAGCTTTACAGTATTACATTGTTTCCCGGTTGCTATTTGCGCCACTGCAACTATTAACTATTATTACCATCGTCTTTTTATTACTAAGAGCAACACCAGGCGATCCAGCAGATGCAATTCTTGGTGGACGTGCGCCAGAAAGTGCAAAAGAAGAGTTAAGAAAACAACTAGGTTTAAATTTGCCTATCTGGCTACAATACCTCAATTATTTAGGAAATATCTTGCATTTTGATTTAGGTACTTCCTTAACCAGTCGTGGTCAAAATGTTTGGGAAATCATTAGTCAACATTTTCCCGCAACAGTAGAGTTAGCTGTTTGTAGTATGTTAGTGGCTTTAATTGTCGGGATTTTAGTAGGTACACTTTCTGCTTCTCGTCCAGGAACTTCTTTTGATTTAGGTGGGCGTTTATTTGGAATAATTACCTATGCACTCCCCATGTTTTGGGCGGGAATGTTATTACAATTAATTTTTTCAGTGCAACTTGGTTGGTTTCCCAATTCTAACCGTTTTCCCCCTAATCTTCCTGCACCTGCACCTATTACTGGTTTATATACAATTGATAGTTTATTAGGTGGTAATTTCAGTCAATTTTTCACAGCTTTACATCATTTGGCTTTACCGAGTCTGACTTTAGGAATTTTGCTTAGTGGCATTTTTGAACGCATTGTCAGGGTGAATTTAAAGCAGACCTTAAAAGCTGATTATGTAGAAGCGGCTAGGGCGCGAGGAATTCCCGAAAATAAAATTTTAGTCTCCCATGCTCTAAAGAATGCCTTAATTCCCGTAATTACGGTCTTAGGATTAACATTTGCATCTTTGTTAGGAGGGGCGATTTTAACTGAAGTAACTTTCTCCTGGCCTGGGTTAGCAAATAGATTATATCAAGCCATTTCTGACCGGGATTATCCTACGGTGCAGGGGGTGTTAGTATTTTTTGGTGCGATCGTTGTGAGTGCGAGTATTTTAATTGATATTCTCAATGCTTATGTAGATCCGCGAATTAGGTATTAGAAGATTTAGAGGATTTCCTTTTTATCTCTGTAAACTGCGGGGATCAAGGGCATCACGCAACCCATCACCCAGTAAATTGAAAGCCAGAACAGTGAGAATAATCAGGATTGCTGGTGGTAAAATCAACCAAGGTTGTAATACTAAAATTGAAGCATTACTAGCTAAAGAAAGCATATTTCCCCAGGAAGGATCTGGTTGTTGAATGCCTAAACCAATCAGACTCAAAACTGCTTCTGCACCAATAAAACTAGGAATTGTCAGAGTAGCAGAAATAATGACATAACTAGCTGTTTGGGGGAGAACATGACGGAGAATAATATAAATCGGCTTACCACCCATTGCTAGTGATGCTTGGACAAATTCTCGTTCTTTAATTGATAGAACTTGACCACGAATCACCCTGGCTAAACCTGCCCAACTAATTACAGAAGTAATAATAACTATTAGAAAAAATCGCTGTGTACTGGTTAATTGTGGGCTTAAAACTCCCGATAATGCTGCTAACAAATAAATGCTAGGAAATGTCATCAGCACTTCTGCTAAACGCATAATTATACTATCAACTATACCCCCAAAATAACCAGAAATCCCTCCTATAAATAATCCCAGTGGATAGGTAATGATGATGCCAAAAATACCGATAAATAAACTAATTCTACCACCATAAAGGAGACGGCTAAATTGATCTCTTCCTTGTTCATCAGTACCTAGAATATTCCATTTTGCTTCACCAGTTGAGCCGAATAAATGCCAATTGAGGGGTATACCAGGAATAATGGTGACTTCATCCCATTTAGGAGGTAGGGGTAAACTCAACTGAAATAATTTATATTCAGTCCCGGAAACAAATAAACGTAAAGGTGTAGGTTTATTAGAGTCTATAATTAACTTTCTTTCCCCTGTTTCTAGACTTGTGTCTCCTTGAGTTGTGGGATAAATATGGGGACCAATAAATTTACCTTCTGGGGAAACCCAATGAATGCGGGTAGGTGGCAGTAGTGAACCGTTTGGCTGTGAATCATAAGGATTATAGGGGGCGATAAAATCAGCCCCAATTACTGCTAAATAGAACACTAATAGTAGAGTTGCCCCAAATCGCGCCAAAGTATTTTTTTTGAGTCTCTGCCACCAATTCATAATTTTTATTTACAAGTATAAGAATTTTCAGTTTTGAATTTTAGATTTTTTGTCTGAATCAATTCTGGGTATGGGAGCTTTTTAAAATTTTGAATTTTCAATCCAAAAGCAGAATTTGAAAATCCAAAATTTGAGCAATTTTAACTACCTAAGCATTTAACTGTTCTGCTAAATATCGCAATTCTTCATTTTGTTTTTCATGTTCAACAACAAATACATTGGAATAGAGGTTAGCTAAAACTTGTTTTCCTTGTTGTGTTAGACCTAAATAACGTAATCCTTCTTTGATATAAGGGTAAACGCCATTCCAGTAAAATTTGGAGTAATTTTTGCGTAAGTCTCCAGGATTTTTATAGCCTAAAGCTTTGTTGATTCCTGTTTCTTCAAATTCATAAAATAAACTTGTAATTTTTTTCAAGTAACGGGGATCACTTAATTGTCCAATTAAGTCTGCTGCACGTACTAATCCGGCAAAGTGACTGGTATCTTGATGATCATCTGCGCTAGGAACTGGAAAGCGAGTTAATTCAATATTATCTTTGATTGCATCGGAATCTATTAAAGGATGTCCACCAAATCTCTCATCAATAAATAGTTTTGCCCGATCTACATGATAGGGTGTCAAACTAGCATCAGAAGCACCAGCAGGAAGAGAAACCATGTTCCCATTTTGACCTGTAGCGTATAGGCTTTCTGATTCTTGGTCTTCTCGGCAAACTCCTTTTACGTAGCCAATATCGTGACACAATAAGGAGATGATGACGTGCAACCAATCTTCGCTGGAAACTCCTCCTTCACGGATGTGTTTACCACGCAATATTTCTTGTCCTACTAGGGTAACAAGAACGGAGTGTTCAACATTGTGATATAGGGCATCACTGTTGGCAATGTTTTCTAATGCCATGTTACCAGCCCAAGCGATGATGTCTTGATAATCAGTTTTTAATCCACCGTAGGTACGTTGGTATCCTGAGCGGAGTTGATTTACAAAAGCATTAATGATAATTTCAGTGGTGTTGAACATACTGGAGGCTCAAGGTATCTATTTTGTATAATCGCATTCACCGTTTGTAATTACGGTCAGTTTACACTCGGCTTTTTTGATGTTGGTAAAGGTTCTGCGGCTAGTAATCCCGGTGTTTTACTTGCAGAAGGGGCGATCGCATGATCGAAAAGGTAAAACTTTTCAGGCAACTGAAGGGCTAATCATAAAATTAGGAAGTTAGTATAGCCAGAGACTTTAGTGCTTTTAACTCCCATTGGATTAAGTGTACATGATCCTTCTCAATTTATCTTAGTTGATGAGTTAAGTTGATGCAGTTCATTATGCTTTCTATTCAGCAGCCCAACATAGAAAAAATACGGTTCTTCAATTTTTACTGACTTATGATATAATGACATTTAGACTAAATTTTCATCATTGCTATGTGCGGGTGTAATTCAGTGGTAGAATGTCTGCTTCCCATGCAGAATGTCGTGGGTTCGAGTCCCATCGCCCGCTTTCAAGATTTATTTCTCCATTTTTCCCAAAGGTGATAATTGATATATCACCTTAGAGAGTCTTATGTTCTTATTTTAATCAAGTTATTAATCAAATTGCCATATCTTGATTGTATTATCAGCACTGCCACTGATGATTTTATTGCCGTCAACACTGAAAGCCACACTATGAACGCTGGAGGAATGTTCGGAAAAAGTATTTATCAATTCTTTTGATTCGATATTCCAAAGCTTAATTGTGTTGTCACTACTGCCACTTACTAAAGTTTTGCCATCAGGACTAAAAGCAACGCTGGTTACAGAGTCTAGATGTCCATTCAGTGTGTGAATAAGTTCTGCTGTTGCCAAATACCAAAGTTTAATTGTTCTGTCATGACTACCAGTTGCAAAAGTTTTGCCATCATGGCTAATAGCTATAGTATTAATCGCATCCGTGTGACCAGTAATGCTAAAAACTTCTAGCCCTTGTTTAACATTCCAGATTTTGATAGTTTTATCAGAGTCGCAGCTAATTAATTTTTGTCCATCCAATGTAAAAATTACACAGTTAATGTAATTTGCATGGTTATTTAAAGTATATATTAATTTTTCAGTGTTTACATCCCATATTTTAATGGTTTTATCTAAGCTGGCTGTGGCAAATGTATTACCATCAACATTAAAGGCAACTGAAGTTACACAACCTGAATGTTCAATGAATGTTTTGCTTTTTAATGAATTCCATAACTTAAATGTTTTGTCGTAGCTACTACTAGCAATTTTTTGTCCATCAGCAGAAATAGCGACTGAGCAAACATAGTTGGAATGCCCAGTTAAAGTGTGAAGCAGTTCTCCTGTTTGGATATCCCAAATTTTAAGGTTTTTATCTGCACTGCCACTAACAAATGTTTTTCCGTCAGGATTAACAGCAATTGAAAAAACATAATTTGAATGACCATACAAAGTATCGACACAATGCCAAAATTTTGGTTTTTTTATTTCAACATTTGCTAATGTTTTTAACTCATAGTTATAAGCTGCTCTATACCTTTGTAGGATGATTCTGAGTTTTTGTAACATTTCTTCAGTCCAGACTGAAGGAAAATCTGCACTTAATTTAAATAGCTGAGGTTCATAATTTGGGTTGATGTTTAGGTAATACCAATCTGCTAAAAATGCTGCTAACAGCTTGTGCAGAATGACAATAGTTTGTCTAATTGCTCGCAAACTCTTAGTCTGATCGCTGCCAACTTCTTCGAGTTGTCCTTTTACTTCTTCCCAGTTCCAAGGCTCAAAAGATAAAGATACTGGTTCTTGCAAACCCCAAAATTTGACATTGAAATAAACTTCGTGGTCTGTAATGTCAGTGTAAATAATTGCGGTTGGTATAGCGGATAAGATTGTTTCTAATTGCTTAACTTCAGCATCAAAGATTGAACGCTCAAAATATTTACCATAAAATTCAACTGGGCAGTAATCACCATGAAGAGGATAATATTTTTCTAAGAATAGTTTTAATTGGTTGCGAATTTCTTTTTTGAGGCTATCACGAAATGAAATCGGAAAGTCTTCGCTAATATCAGGAGGTGGTACTAATATCAATAAGCGTGGTTTCTTTTGTTCATCTATGAAAATTCTCTGTGCTTCATCACGACTCAAAATACCAGGCCATTTTTGCTGATCGAAGATTCCCTGAATTTCTTTTTGTTTCAATTCAATTTCTTGAGCAGTTGTCTCTCGACTCAAATCTAAATACAATGCACTTAATTTGCTCCTGTCTTCGATTTCTTCCTGTTTTATTTTAAGTAATTTCTCTTGTCTACTAGGTAATAATGTTACTTCTATATCTGTATCAACAGAGGTTTCCTGAATTTGTATAAATTCTTTTTTTCTGGCTTCTCTGCGCTGATAGTAATCTATCTCTGCTTGAATTACGCGCTGATCTTGTCGGACTTTTTGAACTGTGGCAGGTAGATTAATTTGATTTTCTTTAATAAGTGTTTGACTGGTAAATGCTGAAACAATTCGATTAGTGGTAAGAGTAACAAAATCGACGGCAGCACCAACAATATCAAATGACATATAAGTTACAAGGTTGAAAAAACACAGGCTTAGTCAATTTTAACCATTAAAGTTCTTAATGTATCCGTGTAACTATTAATTTAATTAGTATCAAGTTTTTGGAACAGCACGCAAACCTACCCCAAAAATCTAGCAAATATAAGGAGTTCAACCTTCTGCTGGCGTAGGTTTGGGGATAAGTTGCTTCTATATGGAATAGTAAAGTGGGAACGATTTTGCGTCTTTGGGCTTGACGTAGACACGCTCTTGGGCTTCTAACTTTAACTCATCAAAGCGATCGCGTGTTAAATGGGCTGTAACTGTTTGTCCATCATCTAACTTTAACTCTACCTGAATTTCCCACCCTAGATGTATCACACGACTAACTAGAGCGGGTGCGGTTGTACCGTTGGCGATTCTTTCCACAATCACGTCTTGGGGACGCAAGAAGACTTCTGGATTTGCTGAATCGAAGCCACTGGTCTGGAATATTTTGGAGGTACTGGGTAAAACATTCACAGGACCGATAAAACTCATGACAAATGCTGACGCGGGATGGTCATAAATTTCTGCTGGTGTTCCTACTTGTTCCACTTTTCCTTTGTTCATGACTACGATCTCATCCGCAACTTCCATTGCTTCTTCTTGGTCGTGGGTAACAAAAACGGTGGTAACGTGGACTTCATCATGGAGACGACGTAACCAAGCACGTAAATCTTTGCGTACTTTGGCATCTAATGCGCCAAATGGCTCATCTAGTAATAATACGTTAGGTTCTACAGCCAATGCTCTAGCTAATGCTACCCGTTGTCTTTGTCCACCAGAAAGCTGGGAAGGATAGCGATCGCCTAAACCGTTCAATTGTACTAATTCTAATAACTGTTCTACTTTCCCCTGTATTTTCTTTTTCGGGGCTTTCCGAATTTCTAAGCCAAAAGCAATATTTTGTCTGACTGTTAAATGCTTAAATAAGGCATAATGCTGAAATACGAAGCCAATATTCCGTTCTTGTACACTTTGATATGTAGCATCCTTGCCTGTGAGGATAATCTTGCCACTATCTGGCATTTCTAAACCCGATATTAGTCGCAACAGGGTAGATTTACCAGAACCTGAAGGGCCTAGTAATGCAACTAGTGAACCGCTATTTATTTCTAGACTTACTTGCTCAACAGCTTGGAAACTGCCAAATTGCTTAGAGACGTTTTCAACTACAATGCCCACTGGTTTTATACCTCTGCAACTAATCTACGGTTTTTAGGTAGGATTACTGTATTTTTATTTATATCACATTCAGAATAGATTGGCTTAGAGAAAATTACCAGCTACAACCGCCACAATCAAGTCCACTACAATCAGCACCGCTGCAATCAAGGGAACTACAATCCAAAGCACTGCAATCAGTAGTACCACAGTCTAATGAACCACAATCTAATGAACCACAATCTGGAGTCATATTCAGTAGTTCTGGACAATTGCAACTAGCATCAGCACAATTAACGCCTAAATCCACAACATCAAAACTATCTTGACAAGAGGATTTAGGCGCAGGATAAGGTTTTTTTGTCTGGTTATCCTCATCGGTTTCTGTTGGTGGTTCTAGTTCTTCAGCTTGGGATTTAAGAATAATATTTGCTTGTTTGCAAGCTTTGAATCTTTGCCGAGATTTGATGAAAGCGACTTTTAACCCTTCCTCAGCAATGACTTGTTTAATGTATTGAGAGCAGGATACACTACCATACAACACTCGATGAGCGCATTGAAAGCCCTTGTGGGGCGAAATGTGTCTTTGATAGCCTGCGATCGCAGTTACACTGATGTTTCGTGATAGGGAGTCAAATACAGAAGTTTGCATATTTTGTTACATATAAGCGTTTTAATAGACAGGGGGCAGGGGAGCAGGGGAGCAGAGGCGCAGGGTAAAAATTAATTCTTTCTTCTTTCTTCTGACTCCTGACTCCTGAACTCCTGAACTCCTTCCTCTTATTTTTTATCATTGACCATTATCTATTGAGCATAAAGAAATTTATAATGATAATGAGGATAAATATGTCGAAATGTTAAAGAATATTGCAATTCTGTCAAAACCCTAAGCTTAAGCGCCAAATCAGCCGAAAGTACATGATAGGATGCTTTCGGTAAATGTGAAGATTGGGAGAAAACCTTTGACACTACGGGTTGCTGTTGTTGGTTCAGGCCCAGCTGGTTCATCTGCTGCTGAGACATTAGCAAAAGCTGGGATTGAAACTTATTTAATTGAGCGCAAGCTGGACAACGCCAAGCCTTGCGGGGGTGCTATTCCCCTATGTATGGTGAGTGAGTTTGAACTACCTCCAGAGATTATCGACCGTCGAGTGCGGAAGATGAAAATGATTTCTCCTTCTAATCGTGAGGTAGATATCAATCTGGTAAATGAAGAAGAATATATAGGAATGTGCCGCCGTGAAGTATTGGATGGATTCCTACGGGAACGGGCGGCAAAACTAGGTGCTAATTTAATTAACGCCACTGTTCATAAACTTGATATACCCACAAACAACACTGACCCCTATACAATCCATTACGTTGACCATACAGAGGGTGGGGCGCAAGGGATTGCGAAAACGCTGAAGGTTGATTTAGTGATTGGTGCTGATGGGGCAAATTCCCGCATTGCGAAAGAAATGGATGCTGGGGATTACAATTATGCGATCGCTTTCCAAGAACGCATTCGTCTACCCCAAGACAAAATGGCCTACTACAACGACATGGCCGAAATGTATGTTGGTAATGACGTTTCTACCGACTTCTACGCCTGGGTATTTCCCAAATATGATCACGTAGCTGTTGGTACAGGAACAATGCAGGTTAATAAAGCCAGCATCAAACAGTTGCAAGCGGGTATTCGCGCCCGTGCTTCTGAAAAATTAGCTGGTGGTCAAATTATCAAAGTCGAAGCGCACCCCATCCCAGAACATCCCCGTCCTCGTCGTGTAGTTGGACGTATTGCGTTGGTAGGTGATGCTGCTGGTTATGTTACCAAGTCCTCTGGTGAAGGTATCTATTTTGCAGCTAAATCTGGGCGGATGTGTGCAGAAACCATTGTGGAAGTTTCTAACAGCGGTGCGCGTATCCCTACAGAAAACGACTTGAAACTTTACCTCAAGCGTTGGGATAAGAAATACGGACTCACTTACAAGGTATTGGATATTCTCCAAACCGTGTTCTATCGTTCCGATGCTACCCGCGAAGCATTTGTAGAAATGTGTGATGACATGGATGTACAACGGCTGACATTTGATAGCTATTTGTATAAAACAGTAGTTCCAGCTAATCCTATCACTCAACTGAAAATTACTGCCAAAACCATTGCTAGTTTATTGCGTGGTAATGCCCTTGCACCTTAATAAGTTGCTGTTCAATTGATCAACTTAACTGTAAAACCTCTTTCGATCTCTTTTTGTTTTTCTCACAAAGAAAAGCTGAAAGATATTGAGAGAGGTTTTTACACAGATTGAGTAATTTTAACTAATACCAATTAAAAATTGAAAAGACACCTAACCTCACGTTAACAAAGCGTGTTTGAGAGGTATGGGGATGATATGTTACTATTAAAGAGTATTTTAACTGCGTTTGAGGTTAATACACCAATGACACAAGAATTAATAGACCTCAGAAATAGTATTTTAGAACAACGTTATGCAGATGCTTTGGCTATTGTAGATGAGTTAGAGGGGATGAGTAAAAAGGCGATTTTACGGCAAATAAAGTCTTTTTTAAAGGTCTTATTGATACATTTAATTAAGAATCAAATTGAGAAGCGGTTAACAAATTCTTGGACTGCCTCTATTAGAAATGCAGTTTTAGAAATTAAGGATGTTAATCTGAAAGAAAATAAAAAATCATATTATATAAATTCAGATGAATGGGAAGATTTTATTTTAGAAGAAGTGATGGAAGAAGCTATAGCAAATGCGAGTGAAGAAGTTTTAAATGGTGCATATAATCAATTTCAATTAGGAGAAATAGTAGATAAAACTGATTTATTACAAACAAGTTTTAAATTCTTAACTTTAACTTATAACCATTCATCTAAAACTCTACCTAATGCTATTGCAGAAGTTTTAGTTCAATTACCAGGAGGGGAAAATTGGATTAATCGTAAAGGTTAAAAAGGTGAAGTTTTATAGAATATATGAAATTCAGTAGATATTTGAGATTTTTGCCTCTTAATGGGGAATACTAAAATTAGATTTATTTCTAGGAAAATAAATAAAATTTAATCAAATTTGGGTTTCATTTTCTTCTCTCCTTCTTTGCGTTTCTGCGTGAGATCAAAAATTAGATGTACCCATTAACAAAAATTCAAAAAACTTAACATAAAAAACCGGGGTCAGGCTAGATAATAACGGCTGATTGATATTACCGATGATTCACCCTGGATAAAAACAATGGATGAAGAAAAACGCCTTGCCTATTGGCGTGCTAACACTGCTTTAATCAGAAATCTTTTAATTATTTGGGCTTTAGCTTCGATTGTTTTTAGTATTTTGCTGGTTCAACCTTTAAATACAATTCGCTTTTTTGGTTTACCTTTTGGTTTTTGGATGGCACAACAAGGATCTATTTTGATTTTTGTGGGTTTGATTTTTACCTATGCTTTCCAAATGGATAAATTAGACAGCAAATATAATAAAAAGTGAGGATAAACGGTGTCAGTTGAACTTTGGACGATTATCTTAGTAGGACTTTCTTTTGCACTCTATATTTACATTGGTTGGCAATCGCGGGTAAAGGATACAAAAGATTTCTTTATTGCTGGTCAAGGTATTCCTTCGATAGCTAACGGTGCAGCAACAGCAGCTGATTGGATGTCTGCGGCTTCGTTTATATCCATGGCAGGGTTAATTTCTACCTTGGGTTATGATGGTTCAATTTATTTGATGGGTTGGACTGGTGGCTATGTTTTGTTAGCTTTATTATTAGCCCCATATTTGCGGAAGTTTGGTAAATATACAGTTCCCGATTTTGTAGGCGATCGCTATAAATCTAATCTAGCTCGTTTAGTGGCGGTAGTTGCAGCTATTTTCATTTCTCTTACCTACGTTGCTGGACAGATGCGCGGTGTGGGTATTGTTTTCAGCCGCTTTTTACAAGTTGACATTAATACTGGCGTAATTATCGGTATAGTTATCGTCGGCTTTTTTGCTGTGTTGGGCGGCATGAAAGGAATTACTTGGACACAAGTTGCCCAATATTGTATCTTGATTTTCGCTTATTTGATTCCTGCCATTGCGATCGCCTTTATTCTTACAGGAAATCCTGTTCCCCAGTTAGCATTTACCTTTAGTGATGTTGCTGATAAATTAAATCAAATTCAGGTTGATTTAGGATTTCAACAATATACCCAACCTTTTGCCAACAAAACCATGTTGGATGTCCTATTCATCACTATAGCTTTGATGGTAGGAACTGCCGGTTTACCTCATATTATTGTCAGGTTTTACACAGTTCCTAATGTGCGTGCAGCAAGATTTTCCGCAGGTTGGGCATTATTATTTATCGCCATTCTTTACACCACAGCCCCGGCTTTATCAATGTTTGCCCGCTACAATTTAATTCAATCTCTCCACAACCATACAGTCGAAGAAGTTAGACAATTAGACTGGGCAAATAAATGGGAAAAAACTAAACTTCTCACTTTTGAAGATAAAAACAAAGATGGTAAATTACAGTTAACTCCCAAAAAAGAAACTAACGAAATTACCATCGACAATGATATTATTGTTCTCTCTACTCCAGAAGTTGCTAAACTCGCACCTTGGGTCATAGCTTTGGTGGCAGCAGGAGGTTTAGCCGCAGCATTATCAACAGCGTCCGGTTTATTACTAGTAATTTCTAGTTCCATTGCCCATGACGTTTATTATCGTATTTTTGATTCAACAGCTTCTGAAGAAAAACGAGTATTTGTAGGGCGGATAGTTGTTGGTTTTGCCTTGGTTCTTGCAGGTTATTTTGGCGTAAACCCTCCCGGTTTTGTGTCTCAGGTGGTAGCCTTTGCCTTTGGTTTAGCTGCTGCTAGTTTCTTCCCAGTGATAGTTTTAGGAATTTTTGATAAACGCACAAATGCCGAAGGTGCGATTGCGGGAATGTTAACCGGTTTAATTTTCACTATCATCTATATTATTGGTGTGAAATTTATGGGAATGACACCTTGGTTTTTTGGAGTTTCTGCTGAAGGTATCGGCACTTTAGGGATGATCATTAATTTTATTGTCACCATCACAGTTTCCCATTTTACTCCACCACCACCAGCAGATATTCAAGCTTTAGTGGAAGATTTACGAACTCCTAGTTTTGAAGAATAGTTGATAGTTGATAGTTGATAGTTGATGGTTGATGGTTGATAGTTGATTGGTGATTGGTGATTGGTGATTGGGAAAAATAAAATTAATTACCCATTACCCATTACCCATTACCTATCTTCCCAATTCTTCAATATTTTTCATTACTTGTTGATACAATTCTTTGTTACCTTCTTTATCAAATATGGCTGCTGCCCGTTGTAGGTCTTGTAAAGCACTGCGTTTGTCTCCTGTAGCGGCAAAGGCATTACCACGATTATTAAAGGCAGGTGCAAAGTTAGGATTGAGACGGATAGCTTGATTATAATCTGCGATCGCTTTCTGTTGATCTCCCTGAGAGGCATAAGTATTGCCTCGGTTATTATAGGCAACAGAATAGTTTTGATCTATACGGATAGCTTGAGTATAATCCGCCAGCGCGCCGTTTTTATCTCCTTGGGTAGCACGGGCATTACCGCGATTATTGTAAGCTTCAGCGTAGTTATTAGCTAGACGAATAGCTTCATTGTAATCTGCGATCGCATTTTGTTGATCTCCCAGTGATGCGCGGGCATTTCCCCTGTTATTGTAGGTTTCCGCATCATTGGGATTAAGACGCAAAGCTTGATTATAATCTGCGATCGCACCTTCTTTATTACCAACATCAAAATATGCTAACCCTCGACTTTTAAACACTGGTGCATATTGAGAATTAAGACTAATCGACTTACTATAGGCAGCAATAGCAGCTTGGGAGTTACCTTTAGCGTGTTGATTCTGTCCTTGAATATAGAATTCTCCAGCTTTGGAAGTTTTAGGAGTCAGACGATTTGGAGGACTAACCCCTATTTCTGTCACCAAAACATCCTGACTTCTATTGCAAGAAACACATAACATTCCAGTGCAACCAGTAACCACTGCTATCGTAAATATTTTGCCTAAAACTTGCTTTTTGTGTGTCAATAACTGCCCTTTCATAAGTTCTTATAAACTGCTTTCATACCCGGAGTAAATCATTACCATAACCTAATTTATTTTTTCACTCCATAATGATTTTAACTTGTACTATAAGTTTTCACTCAATTGACAAGCTTTCCTCATATTTTCTCAATATAGTTAAACCTTTTTTAAATTAAACTATTTAATTCTCAATTAGTTGTATAAAATATTTCATTTTCTAATTATTCAAATGTGTGATTAACTACATTTTTATCAACCATCATATCCCCAATTTTTTGGAATAATCGGGGATGTTGTTTTTCACTACTAATTTAAAATTGCTATATTACTCATCATTAACAGCATCTTCCTGAGTTTTAGCAATTAAGCGCCAAACAGAAGTTTTTTCAACATCTACATTTAACTGTTCCAAATTTCTCCCTAAATCCTTTTGCAATTTCTCAGTCAGAGTAATTGTAAAATCTAAATCAACTTCTTGATTTTCCACCAGTCGCACCAGTTCTGTAAACTTCACTTTCACAGATTTACGTTCATAACCACTGAGTTGACAATATTCAGTTTCCGAAACATTTTGAATTTGCATAGCTTTTTTTAATCGCTCTTGTAAATAATCAAATTCGGAATTTATCAACTTACGCTTTTGTTCAAGTTCTGTAAATTTTTCAGAAAGTGTTGTTAAATCTTCCTTTGCCGGATCTGAGGCAATTTTGGACTGTAATGCTAATAGTTGCCAATGGATTTGAGCCAAATAAATGCAATCGAAGTAAGCATATTCTATTTGTTCATCAGTTAAAGGTCTTTTACCCCAATCACTGCCTTGTTCTTGTTTATCAATACCGTGAAAATTACAAAGTACAGTAGCCAGAGTATTAAGTTGATAATTAGGTAAAGGTAGGATATGATAGGGTATTGCCTTAGCCATTTCTAAAGTACAAGTAATATTTTTGGCTTTTTTATTCCCCAATAACCGCAAATCATAATTAGCGTTATGAAAAACTTTTTCAATAGACGCATTCACCATGATTTGTTCAATAAAATCAACAATCACATCGGGCTGATTTAGGACATCCAAAATATAAACACTGTCACCAGTCATATCTTGAGGATTGTCTAATATCTGAATCAGCGATAATCGAGGATTCCGACTTTTATAGTCAGCAACTTCTGTATCTATCCACAGAGTTTGAGCAATGGTATATTTAGCGATCAGGGAACGAATTTCCCCAGCAGTAGTAAGATAAGGCATTGGTAGATGTAGGGCAGTTCAACTTAGTCATAGTTTTACAAATTAACATTTTGTGACTAATTTTGCTCTAACCTGCTGCCCCATCATTATGGTAAATTTTAGAAAAAATTTCTGCCAATTTGCCAAAATCATCCCTATAGGGGATACGTTTATTTTTCAAAACTTGCAAACTCAAATTTATGAATACAACTATAAATCGTCAGTGGCGCTTGGCTTCTCGTCCTGTTGGTGATATTGAAGAAAGTAATTTTGAGTATCGGGAAGAAGCAATTCCCAGTATTCAAGACGGTGAAATCTTAGTACGTAATATCTATCTTTCTCTAGATCCTACCCATCGAATTTGGATGACTGATAAACCTCAGTATATGCCTCCTGTGGAACTTGGGGAAGTAATGCGCGGTTCAGTTCTGGGTGTAGTTGAGGAATCTAAAAATTCCAACTTTCAACCAGGGGATATGGTTTCTGGATTGTTAGGATGGCAAGATTACGCCCTAATTTCTACTCAAAACATCCGTTCCCTTACAAAACTACCTAACCCTTTACCAGCATCCCTGACTACCTTTTTGAATCCCCTGAGTTTTATTGGTTGTACCGCTTATTTTGGACTGCTAGATATAGGTAAACCCCAAGCTGGAGAAACGGTAGTTGTTTCAGCTGCTTCTGGTGCAGTTGGTTCTTTGGTGGGACAAATAGCCAAAATTAAAGGTTGTCGTGTCGTCGGGATTACCAGTTCTGATAAAAAATGCCAATGGTTGCAGGAAGAATTGGGATTTGATGCTGCAATTAATTACAAAACGGCTGATTTAATTCCAGCCTTAGCTGAATCATGTCCTGATGGAATTGATATCTATTTTGAGAATGTTGGTGGAAAAATTCTTGATGCTGTTTTGACGCAAGTGAATTTAAATGCACGCATTCCTGTATGTGGCTTAATTTCTACTTATAATGCTCAAGAACCCGTACCTGGTCCCTATAATTTTAGTCAGATTTTGCTCAAGCGTGTGTTAATGCAGGGTTTTATTGTCATTGATTATATGCCGCAAAGGGATGTTGCTTTTAGGGATATTGGACAGTGGTTAAAAGAGGGTAAAATTAAATATACTCAAGAAATTGTAGAAGGTTTGGAAAATGCTCCCAAAGCAATTCTCAAACTTTTTGACAGTACAAAAATGGGTAAATTAATTATCAAAATTTCTGAAGAACCATAATCAAAAAATATAAGTATTCAGCTATCAGCAGTCAGCTTTTTCAGGCTAATGCCAAAAATACCTACAGCAGGAGTCAGGAGTCAGGAGTCAGGAGGAAGAATTAGAAGAAGATAAAAATCATCTTGAACCTGGAAAAGTGATAGGTAAATGAATAGTTTCAACGCTTATTCCTTGCACCTGATTCACCTTTTTTAACCTTCAAACTCTTCCTTCATATATCTAAGTTTTAGGTTTATTAAGCAAGCCCTACCTAGCAGAAAACCATCAATTAAAAAGGCTCAAGTATTACTATTTTCTAATACCTGAGCCGTTGCGAAATTCAATTAATTTCTAAAATTTTTGGATTTAGTGACAATCCTGGATTCAATAGCTTAGTAACGGTTGCGGAAACCACCACTGCGATTTCCACCACCACCACCACCAAAAGACCCACCTCTGTCTTCTCTGGGTTTAGCTTTGTTAACTTTCAAATCACGACCCATCCATTCAGCACCGTCAAGTGCTTCAATAGCAGTTGTTTCTTCAGCTTCTGTACCCATTTCCACAAAACCAAACCCGCGCAGTTTGCCTGTTTCACGGTCGGTAGGTAGTTGCACGCGCTTTACAGAACCATATTCTGCAAAAACCGCAGTTAGAGTATCTTGGGTAACTTCATAAGAGAGGTTGCCTACGTAAATTGACATAGAATGTCTCCAAAATCATAAGAGTGTAGAGATTTAGATTTCGGAGAAAAGTCTGTAAATACCAAAAGGAAAAAACCCATCAATGTTAAAAACAAACGCCGTCGCCGAATTAGTTCTCACCTCCTATCGTGACATAGAAACTTTGAATCAGACAGGAAGTTACAAAAACTGTTACATAAAGTTATATAAGCAATTTATTACTAAGTATTTTTAACTTACCAACCTGATGACATTTACATCTAAGCCTGTAACACCATTAAGGATAGCGAGAGTTTTATCACTAAGGAGAATTTCTGTATTACCACTTGTTTCGTTCAAAATCAAAGTTGTAGCGGAGATACCAAGTTCAACGGCACCAACAATACTGAGAATATCAGTACCTATTTCAAAATCTAAAATTGTGTTAGCTGCTTCTGGTATTTCAGCTGTAACAATTTGGAACTCATCAGCACCAGCACCACCACTGAGTAGATTATTACCACCTGTCTGGATGATGAATTTGTCATTGCCATCACCACCCAACGCTTTATCATTACTGCCCAGGTAAAAGATATCATTCCCTGAACCACCGGACATCCGACTACCACCTTTACTGTCGGAAGCATCAAAAATGTCATCACCTGAACCACCAAAGGCGCGATCGCTCTTGCTAACATCTATAATGTCATTACCACTACCTAAGAAGACGCGATTATTACTAGCATAGCTTTTAATAGCCAGGTCAACTTTATCATCACCAGCACCAGTAAAGACAATATCTACAACAGCTTCTATATCCTTACCCGCTGTTAAATCATCATTTCCGGGAGTTCCCAATACTAACTTGCTTTCTGTCGGGAAAAAAGTTATACCAATGGGACGCTCAAGAATTGGGTTTGTAGGAATTAAAATTTCAAGTGGGTTAACAGGTGAACCACTCTCAGTCTCATGCTGAAGAATTGCACCCTGTTGAGTAGTCACATCAAAGCCAACCGTAAGTAAATCACCATTAGGTGCAAAAGCCAGACCACCAATATAATTGTTACTGGGTGATGTATTAGTTGTATAATTTGTAGAGAGAGTATTGACTAACTCTCCAGTTTGCAAGTCATAGCGTAGAATTCCATTAGCATAATCACTGACATATAAATCACCATCTTTACCAAGAGCTAAACCAAGTAAGCTGACAAAGCCAAAGCTATCTGGTGATGGTTGAGGTGTAGCAAAAACACTGGGTGTTGTTCCTGCTGTTAGTGAGTCATAACGCAAAACTTGACTAGGAAAAATATAATCAGGGAAAACCTTTCCCGTATCAGGATTAATTTTGGCTACACTACCCTGAGTAGTAACATAGAGGCTGCCATTAATGAAAAGTAGCCCGTTTGGTCCATTTAATCCGTCAGCTTGACCATTTCCTTGGGCAAAAACATCAATAAATTCTCCTGTTACCCCGTTATAGCGTAATATTTGGTCACTGAGGAAACTGGCAACGTACAAATTACCATCTGGACCAAAAGCAATACCATAGGGACGGATTAAACTCCCGTTTTCGTCTTCGGCTGTATCTGGATTATCGCCGATAAATACATCAATAAATTCCCCGGTTTGTCCGTCAAACCTCAATATAGAAGAACTTCCTGCTTCTTCTCCGCTGGTTACATAAAGGTCTTTTTTACCATCACCGTTTCCATCTAGTCCAAACAGTAAGGTGTCAGGTTTCTCAAGTCTACCCTGAGCAGCAGTGATAAACTCTCCTACATAGTTACCTGTGGCAGCATCGAAGATGAGAACATTATCGCCGTTGGTGTTACCAACTAGAAAACTACTATTTCGGTTTTGCATATTTGTATAAATTTATCAGGGTTTACCTGTGTAACAATCTACCATGAGAGCGATCGCTAATTATTTAGTTTGAGTGTTTTTTAGATCATCATCTAGTCGTGTTACTTATTCGTTGTTGAAGAGAAGCAATAATTTCAGGACTTAATTCTGCTTCTGGTTGTACTACTTCACGTTCAGCTAAAACTGATTTCATTTGACTTTCGGAGGCTTTTCCTAAACCTTTTAACAGTGTTTTAAAGTTTTGATTACTAGCTGTATTAGTTGTCATAATTTGATGTTGGGTTATTTGAAAACTTGATTGCTAATCTATTTATCAGATTGAGTACCTCTAATTCGTATTTTATTTTTTCGTTATCTTCATTGTCCTCCATATTAATTTCAGTATATTTTGTATTTGATAATAAAGTTATATAATCGCTGTCATTTGCTAATAAATAGTTGATATAAATTCCTTCTCTATCATTCCCAACTAGAAAATTGCTAGAATAGTAGTCATCAGGTATACGTTTTGGTAATGCTATTGTTGTTAAAATTCGTTCAATAAACAAAGCATTTGATTTAGTAATTTCTTGATGATTATATCTATCTGTTATCTTATTTGGTTTTGAAACATAAGGATATAATTCGGCTTTGTGATCATATTTAATAGGTAAAATAACAAACCCTTTTAAAGCCTCTTCTGCTATTTTTTTATCTGGAACTTGTGAATTATAGGGAGTTAATAAAATTCCTTGATATTTAACTTTTAGTTTGCTAGGTAAATGATTGGAAATTTCAGTTTGTAGAATTTCTTTCAATTTTAAAATTTGTTCAATTCCATTTTCTAAAGAGTTGTGATTCTTACCTTTCATTTCAATAATGGTGCAAATGCAAGAATTAGAATCAATATAAAGAGACATATAATCTGGACGCTTTAATGCTTGATTTCTAATCAGAGGATCATTTCTTCTATCTATTTCAAATAAAATACATATAGCTTGATTTTGAGAATCTAAACTTATCCGAAAATGTACACCACTTTCTTTAGGAACACTTCTTTCTGGTACGGTACAGAACACTAGCAGATTTTCTAGAAAATTAAAATTTTGCCAGTCGAGTTTATCTTTTTTATCCTTGAGAATTTGAGCAGGACTATTCTTCTGTTTCTTCATCTGGTTTTTCTTGTCCTGCTTCATAAATTTGAAAAAACTTTTGTTGAATATCTACAGAAACATCACTTAATGTATCCCATCTAATACCATAATCTGGATCATTTAATGAAACTAGTTTATTATCTTTCATTTCATACGCACTAACTTTATCTTTATGTAAAAATGCTCTTTCATCTTGAAGGTATAAAGATGAAGATTGACGTTTTAACATTTCATAATTTTCATGATTACCATTAACTAAATTATTCAGATGTGCCATAATATAAGGACTATGGGTTGTAAGTAAAATTCTCACACCAAGATTGACAAGAATAGATAACGCTTCCAGCAGTTTTGCTTGTGATTCTGGGTGCAAGTTCATTTCTGGTTCATCTATTACCAGAAAATCACCTTTTCTTGCACGGTATCTTAAATATAAAAGTAATGGTGCAAGTTGTTTGATAGAAGATGAAGCATTATATAGGTCAATTTCTAAACCTCTTTTAACTGATACTTTAATTTCTTTTCCACCGAGTTTAGTAGGTTTTAAATTAGTTTTATTTTTGTTCTGTAGCTGTTTTTCAATTTCATCAGCTAATTTCTGAAATTCGTTTTTGTTGCTTGAATTAATCTTGGTTGTTTCTTGAAGTTCTATTTCCGTTAAAAAATCTAAAAAATCTTCTACTGGTTGTGGATAACGAATATCACCTTGTTCTTTTAGAAGTTCAAATTGTCTCTCTGAACTACTATTAATTAATAATTCTCTTTGAGTTTGTTTAAGAAGTCGGTAACGCCTATTTGATAATATCTTATAGGTATTTATAAAAGCATTACGTTCAGCAGGAAAAGGAAAAATTTTAGCAGAAAAAATTATTTGTTTAATAATATCAATAAAATATATTTCTGGGGTATTTGTTTGATGATAATCCTGGAAATACTCTATCAACAACCTATACTCATTTATATTATTTTTCTCATTTTTAGGTTGAAGCATGAAGAATAACTTATTATTTTGACGACTAATTTTTAGTTTTATAGGAATTCCATATTCCAAATACACAATTTCCAAGTGAAAAGATTCTTGCTGAGTTAGTATATTTATCGCATTTTCGACTTCTTGACGAGAAATTATGATTGAAAATAATGTGTTAGAGAAAAGTTTGCGACTTGAATCCTGAAAAAATGATTCTAAAGAACTACCCTGGAAACTTTTCGCCATTTCTTCAGCATCTCTAATAAAAAAATCAAGTAGATTATTATCTATTGGTAGCGACCAAATACCATTATCTTCCTCTTTAAAATCTAATTGACCTTTATAGATATTCAAAGTTCGTGTCACACGCTGCCACAAACCATAGGTAGAATAAGCAATATAAGTTTTACCTGAGTTATTAGGTCCAATAATTACTGTGAGAGGACGCAAATCTAACTCTGTTTCTTGAATACTGCCTAAGTTAGAGAATTTGATTTTCATTTAAGACTACGATCCAGGTGGTAAAGGATATATTTTAACAAAAGCATCAATAGCAATATTACCAAGTTTTTCCAGTGCTATTCCTGCTTTATGCTGAACATCTGGTTGTTCATCTTTCAATGCCTTAACAAGAGATTCTATTGCATCAGGGCTATTTGTTCCGATATCGCCTAATATGGTGGCAGCAGCAGAACGAACATTAACATGGTTAGTAAGCTTTTCTAAAGCATTGATGAGTTCTGGAATAGCTTGTGAACCAATAGATTTTAAATAATTAATCGCATCTTTACTAAACTTAGTGCTATTTATCAGACTCAGAAATACTGGAATTACTTTGTCAATTTCTATATTTCTTTTAGCAAGTGTAATAGCCGCATAGTAACGTACTGCTGATGTTTCATTTTCATCTAGTTTTTGGACGAAATTGTTAATAGTCTCTTCTGTTAAAGTCGTTGTTTCTAAATGTGGAGATGGTTGTACTTTTCCTCGTCTTTTAAGTAAATTTTCAAATTTGTCATTAAAATCAATACAATATTCAACTAAGGCGTATGTAAAATCAACAATATCTTCAGCATCTTTTCTAGAAAATTGCTCAGATGTATGTGCAGCTTCATTACCAAAAAACTTTAAATGATTAGCCCAGTTATAAAATTTATCATCAATAATTTTTTCACCTCGCATTTTTTCAAGCTTTCCATGCAAGTTATCTGGGTGTTCAATTTTAAAATATAAACATAGCATTTCCATCGTTTTTCGACACATTACTATACTTGATACGTACAGTCCACAGTCAAAACAAGTTCTAGCTTCTCTATATGTATTTATAATATTTCTAGTTTCACGCGATTTATTAGCAAACTCTTTTAAATAAGGATATAAAAAACGTGTATTTCTACTCTCATAAGCCGAATCGAAGGTATTGAAATCCTCTAAAATGACATTGAATTTTCTACAATTTGGACAAACCAAAGTGTAAACATCATGAAAATGATGATATTCCTCATTGTATCTATCATCTGAAGATGTTTGTGTATACTCACCTTCACTAATAACTTCCATCAGAGTTTTATTGCCACAATGTCCACAACGAAACGTTTCTGTAGTATGTTTATGTTTATGCTTTTGCTCAGTCATTAAACGACACCATAAAAAATTAAATTAATGCCATTAAATAATTATACACACGAAGGTAAATGCCAGCAGTTAACATCCCCCATGAGACATTTTTTGCTTCATGTCCTCAGTTTGTCCCTAGTGGTAATAGAATAGGAGCGATCGCCTGATAAAGCCTACCAAGAAGAAAAGGTAGCGATTAAGTAGCAGATTTGACAGAAGTAGAACACCAAAACTCTGTATCCAGAAGAGATTACTGAAAAGCGAAGTAAAAATTTTTATGGTTTCCCAAATTCGGTTTTTAATGTGCGCTCCCGACCATTATGATGTGGATTATGTGATTAATCCGTGGATGGAAGGGAATATTCACAAATCCTCACGCGATCGCGCGGTGGAACAATGGAATAAATTATACAATGTTATCAAAAATCATGCCATTGTTGATTTAGTTGCCCCAGAGAAAGGTTGGCCTGATATGGTATTTAGTGCCAATGCAGGTTTAGTCCTTGGTGAAAACGTCGTTCTTAGCCGCTTTCTACATAAAGAACGCCAAGGCGAAGAACCGTATTTTCAACAGTGGTTTGAAAATAATGGTTATAATGTATACACTCTTCCTAAAGACCTGCCTTTTGAAGGTGCAGGTGACGCACTCTTAGATAGAGAAGGGCGTTGGTTATGGGCTGGATACGGTTTCCGTTCTGAATTAGATTCTCACCCTTATCTGGCTAAATGGCTAGACATTGAGGTGATTTCTCTGCGGTTGATGGATGAAAGGTTTTATCATCTTGATACCTGCTTCTGTCCTTTGGCAAATGGTTATTTGCTGTATTACCCTGGTGCTTTTGATTCCTACTCCAACCGAGTGATTGAAATGCGCGTCGCACCAGAAAAGCGGATCGCTATCGCAGAAGCTGATGCTGTTAACTTCGCTTGTAATGCGGTGAATGTTGATAGCATCGTAATTATGAACAAAGCCAGTGATAGTTTAAAATCGCGTTTGGCTGAAGTTGGTTTCCAAGTCATTGAAACACCGTTGACGGAATTTCTCAAAGCTGGTGGTGCGGCTAAATGCTTAACTTTGCGGGTGACAGAACCAATTGCGGAAGAAGTACACGCTACTGTATCTGTAGAAAGTCGTGTCATTCGCATGGAAGGACATTTGCTAGACGCAGGTTTGATTAACCGTGCTTTAGATTTAATTGTGGAAATGGGGGGAAGTTTCCAAGTTCTGAAATTCAACTTGGGAGAACAACGTCAAAGTACATCTGCGGCTGAGGTGAGGGTATCTGCACCATCCCATGAAGTGATGGAAGAGATTATCTCGCAGTTGATTGATTTGGGTGCGGTTGATTTACCCCAAGATGAACGAGATTCTAAATTAGAACCTGTGATCCAAGCGGGTGTAGCACCTGATGATTTCTATGTCAGCACGATTTATCCGACTGAAATCCGGGTAAATGGGGAATGGCTGAAAGTTCAAAATCAACGCATGGATGGGGCGATCGCTATTTCTCAAACTGCTAATGGTATAGTAGCTAAGTGTAAACTATTGCGTGATTTAGAAATAGGCGATCGCGTCGTAGTTGATGTTTTAGGTATTCGCACCATTCGCAAAGCCGAATCACGAGAACAACGCAACTCCCAAGAATTCAGCTTTATGTCTTCCGGCGTTTCCAGTGAAAGACGGGTGGAATTAGTCGTTGAACAAGTGGCTTGGGAATTACGTAAAATTAAGGATAGCGGCGGTAAAGTAGTTGTCACTGCTGGACCCGTGGTAATTCACACAGGAGGCGGAGAACATCTTTCTAGATTGATTCGTGAAGGTTACGTTCAGGGTCTTTTGGGTGGAAATGCGATCGCAGTCCATGACATGGAACAAAACCTGCTGGGAACATCCCTGGGTGTGGATATGAAGCGGGGTGTGGCTGTACGCGGTGGACACCGACATCATTTGAAGGTAATTAATACTATCCGCCGTTTTGGTAGCATTGCTAAAGCTGTAGAAGCGGGAGTGGTGAAAAGCGGTGTGATGTATGAATGTGTAAAAAATAACATCCCCTTTTCCCTCGCTGGTTCAATTCGGGATGATGGACCTTTACCTGATACCCAAATGAACTTGATTTTAGCACAACAGGAATATTCTAAAATCATAGAAGGTGCAGAGATGATTTTGATGCTGTCTTCTATGCTGCATTCTATCGGTGTGGGAAATATGACTCCAGCGGGTGTAAAGATGGTCTGTGTGGACATTAACCCGGCTGTGGTGACAAAATTGAGCGATCGCGGTTCAATAGAATCTGTAGGTGTGGTGACAGATGTCGGTCTGTTTTTAAGTTTATTGGTGCAGCAATTGGATAAATTGACAAGTCCCTATGTTGCTAATGTAGGTTAAGGAATATCTCACGCAAAGACGCAAAGACGCAAAGGGTTTTTCTGGGCGTTTTTGTGTCTTTGTTTTTTTCACCCTCCAGGCGCAGAGTCACAGAAAGATATAATATAAGCAACGCCAACCAAGGAGATAATTAATTATGTTACAAACTGTGAAAGGAATTTACAAAAATGGGAAGATTAAGTTATCTGAAATTCCTAAAAATATTTTAGAAGGGGAAGTTTTAATCACTTTTATAGAAACTACAAAACTAGAAAATATTGGTGTAGAAAGTTCAACAGCACAATTATTTAGTCCCCTGCGTGGTAAAGTCCAATATTTTGAAGATATAACTACCCCCACAACTGAAGAATGGGGCGAAATATGACTTTTATTTTAGATACTTGTGCCTTAATTTGGTGGAGTCTTGATCCAGAGAAACTTTCTCTTAGCGCAAAATTAGCTTGTGAAGAAATGGAAATTGAGAAAAATGGGTTAGTTGCTTCTATTTCACTTTGGTAAATCGCTATTAAAATTAAAAATCAAAAGTTAGATTTAGGAGTTTCTTTAACAACTTATCTGGACACTTTACAAAAATCTGATGTAATTACAATAATTCCTATTGATGAAAATTTATGGTTAGAAAGTGTTGCTTTAGAATGGAATCATAAAGATACCGCAGATCGGGTTATTGTTGCTTTAGCTCAAAAATATCAAGCTAATTTAATTACAGCAGATACAATAATTATGGGATTTTATAATTCAGTTATTTGGTAAATTCTAATATCTTTTTTGAGTTCAATTTAATGGAATAAAAGAACCGCTCCAGGCGCAGAGTCACAGAGAGATATAATATAAGCAACGCATGATGAAAATTATTGAGGTAGGAATTATGGGAAAAACACCAATAATTGACTCTAATCAATCCTACACCTTTGATGATTATTTCAAATTGAATTATGAACCAGACGAAATTATAGCATATTTTGGCTATAACTTGAAATCACAATCTCTCACCTTACCAACAACTCAGCAAAACTTAGAAAGATTAACAGACCTAAAAAATCGTATTGAAGAAAGTTTACCTTATATAAGTTTAACCAGTGAAACCGCCAGGAGAGAATTTTTAATTGCTCCTGTAATTATGGAACTAATTCACTATACCCATGCTAAAGTTAGGGTAGAATATGCGTTAAATATCAATAATCAATTAAAAGGAAATGTTGATTATTACCTCAAATCAGAAAATCAATTATTAGTTATTGAAGCCAAAAATGCAGATTTAGAAAGAGGAGTTGTCCAATTAGCTGTAGAATTAATTGCCTTTGATAATTGGTCTACTATTGACAATCCTATGCTTTATGGTGCAGTTTCTATTGGTAATATTTGGCAATTTGTAATTTTGCACCGTGAATCAAAAGAAATTACTCAAGATTTAAACCTATATCGTGTACCCACTGATTTAGAAATTTTAATGAAAATTTTAGTCGCTTTAATGAAAAATTTTTAGGACATTGACAAATAAAATCCTGTAAATCCTGATTCTGACAAAAAATAAAATCAGCAAAGTTTTAATATTGATGGTCAAGTTTATTGGTTTTATTTTATCTAGTTAAAACATATTCTTTTTTAGGAACTGATAAAATCTTTTGAATTACTATTTTTTCAGCAATTTCTCTAATAACCGGAACTACCACAGTATTTCCCAATAATTCAAATGCTTTAGTAATGGGTAAATTAATGTGATAATCTTCAGGAAAACCAAATAATCTCAATCCTTCCCTAATTGTTAAACATCTTAAACCCTCCCCATCAACTATTGCTAACTTCTGCATATCCGTAGCTACTAAAGTTGGTGCTATATCATCAGGATCAAGAATTTTAGTCACAGGAAAACTAAGTTTACCAACTACAATATTATATCCCTTGGGTAAATCAAGTCTATATTCTCTTTTTTTCACCTTGTTACCATCTTTATTTAATACTTCTTGAATATCTTTCGGATGTTCATATTTTAAGTAACCTTTATTTGCTAAATCATCTAACATTTTTGCTAAATTAACATGAGGATAAAAAGTAGAAATTTCATTTACAGTTAAAGGTATTCCATCCATCCATTGGATTCCTTTGTTTGCAGACCAAATTTTTCTTCTTCTTTGTTTTAACAATAAATTTAATAATTCCTTTTGTTCTAAACTCACCTTTCCTTTTAATTCTAAATCCCAACTGTGAATATTATCTTCTCCTCCCCTTTTATCTCTGATAGATTTTCCATACAGTTGTTCAATAGAGTATTGTTGTAATAATTTTTTGAAAAAATTACTCTGTAAAGTTGGACAACCTGTTTCTAAAATCTCTAATAATCTAGGTTTTCGATTTTTAGGAAAAATTAAAGAAATAGCATCTGCTTTAGTTCCCGCTATATAAACTCTTTTTCTTTCTTGAGGAACACCAAAATCTTTAGCATTTAAAACATTATATGTTATCTGATAACCTAATTGTTCTAACTTATTCACAATAGTTGCTAATGTTCTCCCGTGATCATGTTGTACCAAACCTTCAACATTTTCCAGTAAGAAACCAAAGGGTGATTTATCTCTTAAAATTCGTTCAATTTCAAAAAATAGCGTTCCTCTAGTCTCTAAAAATCCCTGTCTTGTTCCTGCGCTACTAAAAGGTTGACAGGGAAACCCAGCTAATAAAATATCAAAATCCGGTATTTGTTGAGTAGAAATTTCTGTAATATCACCCCAAATTTTATCTTGATTAAAATTATTTTGATAAACTTGAATTGCTGGAATTTTTATTTCCGAAGTAAAAACACATTTACTTTTAACTCCTAAAGCTTTACAAGCTTGTTCTAAACCTAATCTCATTCCCCCAATTCCAGCAAATAAATCAATAAATTTTATCTTATAGGACATTATTGTTTTATGTAATATCAACGATTAAATATTAACATTAAATCTATATTTTGAAAAGTTATTTTTAGTAATTAATTATGATTTCTGTAAAGAGAGATAATTATTAAATAACAAAATATATCAGCATGATAAAAATTGTGTATGTGTATATTAACCCTGCATTAGTGAAAAATTAAGCACTCTTTCAGTTATACTAAATTAACAACTGCAATTCTTTAAACAGTATGAGTGAAACCCTGGCTGATATTGCTATACCACCGCAGTTTCCTGATCATACTCAACTACCAGAGTCTGATGGTACTTTCGTGAAAAACTTTCAAGAACATCCCCAAAGCATCATTATCACAGACTCAATAATTCAAACTTTACAAAAGTTACATCCTGATGGACAATTTTGTATAGGTCAAGATTGTGGGATTTATTGGCGCGAAACTGAACCACCAGAAAAAGGTACAGTTGCACCAGATTGGTTTTATGTTCCTGATGTAGCACCAAGATTAGATGGTAAAATTCGCCGTTCTTATGTTTTATGGCGGGAATATATTCCCCCCTTAATTGCGATAGAATTAGCTAGTGGTAATGGTGAAGAAGAACGAGATACCACACCTTTAACGGGTTTACAAGCAGGTCAAAAACCTGGTAAATTTTGGGTATATGAACGAGTGATCCGCATTCCCTATTATGCTATTTATGAAGTTAATAATGAGAAATTAGAAGTTTATCATTTGGTGGATTTTTCTTACCAAAAAATGCAGCCTAACGAACGCGGACATTACCCCATTCCCCCTTTAGGTGTAGAATTAGGTTTATGGCAAGGAAGTTATTTAAATAATCCTGAGCAAATTTGGCTGCGCTGGTGGGATTTAGATGGTAATTTATTATTGGTGGGTAAGGAAGAAGCCCAATTAGAAAGATTCAGGGCTGAACAAGCAGAAAATAAAGCCGCACAATTAGCGGCACGATTGCGAGAAATGGGTATTGATCCAGATACAATAGATTAAGAAATATGTCGAGCCAAGAAAGGAAGATGCAAAGGGTTATTTTGTCAAGGGATTTACAGATTAATTGGGTAAGTTTTTTTGCTGATTTCCTGTTGGCTGGAATGGTTTTTGGTCCCCCTATTGCTCCTTTTCTCGCTGCGTCTGGTGTGTTTCTGCTTCCAGGTATTGCGGACATTATTTACTTTATGGGTAATCATGTGTGTCCGCAACCTACGCTAGGTTTGGAGTTATCTCCACCTTTTATTATGGCGGTGTGTATGCGCTGTTATGGGACTGTGACGGGTTTGTTAATTACTCGGATTTTGTATGGTTTAACTGGTGGAAAAGGTGTTTTTTGGTTGCATCAATATGGTTGGACTGGTGCAGCTTTTGCTAGTGTTTTAATGATGGCTTATCCTTTAGAATTAGCGGCGCAAGTTTTCGGTTTGTGGGATTTTAATAATTATATTGTCACCCCTTTTGGTTTAATTACTGGTTTGGCTTGGGGTTTATTTACTATGCCACTTTTGCACAAGTGGACAGAGACGCAAACCAGCTAGAGTGCGCCTACCACTGCCACGACCATTGTATATAATATTCGTTAGCATTTTTACTTCCTTTGATGAAAACAACTTGATTGAAGTCACGCACCCTGAATAACTACTAAAAAATTTTAATACTTGATTATTTGAAGATAGAGGAGAAGCGTTTTCTTTTGCTGATTCATCTGCTGTGTTTAATAGTCCTGCATTTCTAGTTGAGTAGCAACAGTAGCAAAATCAATAACTGAATTTTTTAGTGTCATATATTCTTGAGAAGTTAGTTGGAAATTGTCGTAGGATTCAGTTAAAAAATTGAGCAGTGATAACCTAACAGACTCGATTTTTGCCCTTGTCCTAGCAGCCATTATCGCTTGAAATAAACTCGGATAAATATGGTTATTGCTAATCCCTATTTCTTCATTAGGCATCCAACACTTAAATATATAGCCTTTTGATAAGGGTATTAATTCAATTAACCAGCCATAATATAAATATTTGCATTTCATCGTGGACTATTTCCTGATTAAAAATCATTTGCGTTCTCAGGATATAACCTATATATGCAATTATCATGCGAAATTTGTGTAGAATTTGTGCAGATAAAATTTTATAGAAGACTATATGATTATGGCGAGCCTATTCTTCTCTAAGAATGCACTTAATAAATCAAGCCCATAAGGTATAAAAATCCGGTAGAGACAGTTGATGAATTGCCTCTACATTGAAAAGATTAGCAACAAATTCTCTCTAAATTTGTATTATTTGTATCAGTTGAGACGATATCCCAAACCATGAACTGTTTCAATCAAACTTTCTGGCGCACCTAAAGCTCTTAACTTTTGCCGAAGACACTTAATATGAGACCTCACTGTTTCCTCTACGGGAGAGTCATCTACTGACCAAACTTGTTCAATAATGCTGGAACAGCTTAATACTCTTCTACCGTTTGCAAGTAATAATTCCAAAATTGCATACTCTTTAGGAGTCAATGGAATAAGATGACCATCATAAGTAGTATCGTAGGTGCTAGGATTCAAAGTTAATTTTCCCCAAGACAAACTGACTGTACTTGCAGCACTACCACGTCTGAGTAAAGCACGTATCCGAGCCATTAATTCTTCTAGGTCAAATGGCTTTGCTACATAATCATCTGCACCAGCATCTAAACCAGCAATCTTATCAGCAACAGTATCACGGGCTGTCAGCATTAATACTGGTGTAGCCGAGTTGCGATGTGCTGGGCTGTTGGTGTTAGTAGTACGTAAGCGATGACAAAACCTGATGCCATCTAACTTTGGTAAAGTGACATCCAGCACTATCAAATCATACTTCATTGATTCTGTAGCGTGCCAAGCTGCTTCTCCGTCTTGAGCAACATCAACTACATACTGTCGTCTGGTTAAAGCTTCTGTTAGTGCTTCTGCCAGTTGAACATCATCCTCAACTATCAGAACTCGCATATTTTATCCTTTATTCCACAGCCAGTAATGAGGGAAATATTAACTTAAATTGACTTGATAAATAAATGGATATTTTATGAAATTGTATTTTTCATGCAAATGGATTGTAGCTGGATTTTTTTTAATTATTTTACTCATGGGGCTGGTGGCATTTGCTTCATTTAATAATACTAGCGAAATTAAAGGCAATGCGAATAAGGTTCATGATAATTATCAAACTCTCAATATTTTAACTGATTTCTATGCAAAAATGACAGTGGCAGAATCAGCACGAAGAGGGTATATATTTTTGGGGAGTAGACAAGATTTATATCGTTATCAAGCTGCCATCAATAATATGAAAAACAATATTATTTTATTAGATATTCACGTACACAACAGTGTCAAACAAAAACAGAGACTTGCTATTTTAAAATCATTAGTTCATCAAAGAGTAGAACTTTTAGAAGAATCAATAAAGCTTTATCAACAAGACAAAAGCGCATTACTAAGACAAAATCAAATTACCGAACATAGTGTTAATATCCGAGAGCAAATCATACCCATAATTGCAGAAATTCAAGCCGAAGAAAAAAGCTACCTGATCAGTTCTCTCGAACTGTCAGAACAGAGTATTCATTTACGGCTAATCATAGAAATACTAGCAACTATGTTAAGCATGGTTGTAATTTGTAGTTTATATTTTATCATTGATCGTCAATGGGTAAAACACGAACATATTAAATCTTTGGAAGCTTCCCTAGTTCAAGAAAAAAAGATTGGTGAACTAAAAGTTCAGTTATTTTCTATGATTTCTCATGAATTTCGTACACCTTTAAGTGTAATTTTGCTATCTTGTCAGTTATTAAGGGAAATTTTAATAGAATTAGTAGATGAAAAGGAATTAAAAAACCTTTATCGCATTCAGTCTTCAGCCAAGTTGATGAATCACCTATTAACAGATATATTAACTTTGACCAGAGCCGAAGCAGGTGAACTAGATTATAAACCTCAATTAATCAATGTGGAAAATTTTTGTTTGAATCTGTTGGAAGATGTGCAAATGTTTAGTCGCACAACTCATATTATAAAGTTTATCAAGCATGGTCAATCTTTTCGTGCTAATCTAGACGAAAAATTGTTGTATTCTATTCTGACTAATTTACTTTTAAATGCCATTAAATACTCATCACCTGGTGGTAAAATCTACTTGGTTTTAAATGCTCAACCAGAGGCTACTATTTTTCAGGTGATAGATGAAGGTATAGGCATTTCCCCAGCCGAACAGCAGAGGCTTTATGAGCCTTATTATCGCTCTGAAAATGTTGAAGGTATTGTTGGCACTGGGTTAGGATTACCAATTGTTAAAAAATGTGTAGATCGACATCAAGGAGAAATTTCTGTGGACAGTAAAGTTGGAGTAGGAACTACTTTTACTGTGAAAATTCCTACATAGCAGGATTCAGGAGTTAGGAGGAGGCATTGCAGTGGACGGGTTCTAAAAATTATTTCGCCATCCTAAACCACTCTGTCACCCCATCAGCCAAGGTTTTAGCCATCTTCTTCTGTTCCTGGGGGTTAACTATCTCCTCAAACTCGTAAGGGTTACTCATAAAACCCAATTCCAATAATACCGAAGGTGCAACAGCAGGACGAGTTAGGGCTAAATTATTCCAAAACACTCCATAGGAAGGTTTACGAAGTTTATTAACTACGTAATTATGTAAAAATACTGCGGGACTATGTGCTTGGGGATGATACCAAAAAGTCCCGAAGCCTTTGGTTTTTTCGGCATCTCCATCATCAGGTAAAGAATTATAATGGATAGAAAGTGCGATCGCAGGTTCTTCTTTACTAATTATCTCCTGACGTTCCACTAAAGAAACATCCCGATCATCTTCCCTTGTCATCACTACCTTTGCACCACGCTGTACCAACTCATCCCGCAGCAACTTAGAAACTATCAAATTGACATCTTTTTCTAAATACCCTGTCGGACCACTTGCACCAGATTCTTTACCACCGTGTCCCGGATCGAGTAAAATCTTAATGCCAGATAGAGGTAGGCGTTTTCTGTGTTGAAGATGCGGTGGATGACGTAAAGTTAACACCAGGGTTCTATTGTCGTATCTCAGTTTATATCCCCACTGTTGGAGCTTTTTGAGGTTAAAGGTGTATTTAACCTGTTGTGGAGTCACCTGTTGCCAATCCAGGCGAGAAATGAGGGGGTCATCATCCAAACGAATAGTGTCTGTTTGGGCTGTGGTATTGTAAAGGGTGAGAGTCAAAGTGCGATCGCTCTGTTCCACACTCACAGGTACAGCCACTTGTAATGGAAAAATTATCTCTGTCGCACCAGCTATCTGACGATATCCGACACTACGAATTACTGTCTGCGGTGGTACTGCACCTGGTATAATTTTAGCTTCCTTGCTATTAATCCAAGCCCCATAATCTAAGCGTAACCAATCACCTTCTCTACCTGTAACTGTTGCTCTTGTCCCTAGCGGCAGTGGTGTGAGTCGAGAGTAATCTGTGCTTGGACCTGTGCGTGCTACACCTGATGTTGCTGTTACCTCGACAACTGCCAACTGTGCAGGTGCAAGAATTTCCACTTTGCCCTTACCACTTTGAGTCATCGTCTGACCATTTAATGTCAAACTAAATTGAGGTTCTTTTAAATCAGCAGCATTGGCCACTGTTGTACAGCCTTGATATTTGTTAGGACTAGAGGTAGTCGGCTGATTTCTTCCTGTTAGTACACTTGAATTAGCAGGTAACTGCACCTGTGGTGGCTGTGGTGACAAGGGAATAGTTTGATTAGCCAACTTAACAGAAACAGTAGCTTGAGGAGGTGCTACAGCACCAAAGCAAATCAGTTCTCCCGGCAGTCTAGCAATATCAGCAGCAGGAGTTAGAGAATCTTTAGCAAAGCCTAAACCTTGGGGTAATTCTGGTTGAGTAGACAACCTTGTTACCTTAATCTCTCGTTCCTGATTTTGGTAACGCACCTTAAATACATTCTCCCCTAACTGTAAGGGGAAACTGGGAGAAAAATGACCAGCTTGACTGCGGGTAATTGGTCTACTATTGATGAGGACTTGTCCATCCTTTGGCGCTGTACCGATAAAAAATATTTTTTCTGCACTGGTTTGGTAGTTTGTTGGGGGAAAAACTACTAGGAGTGATGTTTGTGCTAAAGCAACGGAGGAGGTAAACAGACAGTTAAATACTACTAATCCTAAGATTTTTTTCACGGCAAAACACAGAAGATTTCAGGATAGTGACTGTGAGACAATGAGCATTATCAAGATCAAAAATGAAGCATGAAATACGAGGTCATCCTCTAACAGGATTTTGGATTTTGGATGGATTCTACGGAGAAATCGGGGAATTAGACCATCAAGGAATTATGGGTTAATAAATCTGATGAAAACACGCCCATTCGTCCTGGATTACATTCCATCCTTCATATTCAGTATGGGGACGCACGTTTTATCCTTCAAGAGACGGTATGTATTTTTAGAAGTTGCTAGAAATTGAAAATACTATGACTAAGTTTATCTTTGTAACTGGAGGCGTTGTTTCCAGTATTGGTAAAGGCATTGTAGCAGCTAGTCTGGGGAGGTTGCTCAAATCACGGGATTATTCGGTATCCATTCTCAAACTCGATCCTTATATTAATGTTGATCCAGGTACGATGAGTCCTTTTCAACATGGGGAAGTTTTTGTGACCCAAGATGGTGCAGAAACAGATTTGGATTTGGGACATTATGAACGTTTTACAGATACTTCTATGTCTCGATTAAACAGCGTTACTACTGGCTTGATTTATCAGTCAGTAATTAATAAGGAACGCCGCGGAGACTATAATGGTGGAACTGTACAGGTAATTCCCCATATTACCAATGAAATTAAAGATAGAATTCTTAGAGTTGCTAAAGAAACTAATCCTTCCGCTGTAATTACTGAAATTGGTGGGACTGTAGGTGATATTGAATCCCTGCCTTTTTTAGAAGCAATTCGCCAGTTACGTAAAGAAGTGGGACGGCAAAATGTCTTATATATGCACGTTACACTGTTACCTTGGATTGCTTCAGCGGGGGAGATGAAAACCAAGCCAACCCAACATTCTGTTAAGGAATTGAGATCAATTGGGATTCAACCAGATATTTTAGTCTGTCGGTGCGATCGCACTATCCCTGTCGGCTTAAAACAGAAATTATCAGAATTTTGCGATGTCCCAGTAGAATGCGTCATCACTTGTCAAGATGCTAGTAGTATCTATGAAGTACCCCTGATCTTAGAACGGGAAGGATTGGCACAACAAACCTTAGACCTCCTACAAATGGAACAACGCCAACCCAACTTAACACAGTGGGAAATAATGGTAGAACGGATGTATAGTCCTAAATACAGCGTTGAAATTGCCATTGTTGGTAAATATGTACGTTTAAGTGATGCTTATCTATCTGTAGTCGAATCCTTACGTCATGCAGCTATTGCTACTCACGGCGATTTGCGTTTACGGTGGGTAAACTCAGAAGCCTTAGAAAATGAACCAGCAGAAAACTATCTAGCAGGTGTTGATGGTATCATTGTTCCCGGTGGATTTGGTAGCCGGGGTATAGATGGAAAAATTGCCGCAATTAAATACGCACGCGATCGCCAAATCCCCTTCTTAGGTTTATGCTTAGGAATGCAATGTTCCGTAATTGAATGGGCCAGAAACGTAGAAGGCTTAATAGATGCCAACAGTGCCGAATTTGACCCCTACACCAACGATCCGGTTATTAACCTCTTGCCAGAACAACAAGATGTAGTTGATTTAGGTGGAACAATGCGCTTAGGACTATATCCTTGTCGCATTCAACCAGGTACACGAGCATTTGAGCTTTATCAAGAAGAAGTCATTTATGAACGCCATCGTCATCGCTATGAGTTTAACAACCTCTATCGCAATGCCTTGTTAGACTCTGGTTATGTCGTGAGTGGGACTTCTCCCGACGGACGTTTAGTGGAAATTGTCGAATATCCCAAACATCCATTCTTTATAGCTTGCCAATTTCACCCAGAATTTCAATCTCGTCCTAGCAACCCCCATCCTTTATTTAAAGGATTCATGGAAGCATCCATTTCTCGCACTCAACCCACTCCCACAGCACCAAAACCCGTCCAAGTTTCTTAATCATCTTGGGGAATGAGGGAAATGAGGGAAATGAGGGAAATGAGGGACATGGGAAAGTAATTTTCCTAATTCCCAACACCCAATTCCCTATTTCCTATTGGTGATAAACATCGAAATTTGGGTAAAATTACTAGAGGAAATACATGATTACTTAGTCAATGTTGAGGCAATTTTGTGGCTTATTGGGTAAAAATACAAGACCAAAGGAAGGAATATGTAATCAATCTTGACTGTGTAAACACTTTTTGCTATGAAAAAAATGCTAGAGTCACCTTCTGGTTGCCCAATAGTTCCATACCCATAGTTATTAACCCCCACAGTAATTGGGAAGACTATCAGAAAATTTGTGATTATGTAGAATACGCCCAAGGATTAGATATCAATCATGCCTATTGGGTAAAAATAACCTACGAAAGAAAAGAATATATAATTAATCTTAACTGTATCAATTCTTTCTGTCATGAAAATAATGGCAGGTTAACCTTCTGGCTACCTGATATTAATTTTCCCATAATTATTAACCCCGCAAGCAATCCCGAATCCTATCAAAAGGTCATACACTACCTGGAAAAATACACAGGAGTTTATCTTGATAATTAGGTAATTGATAATTAGTAAAATAATTATCTGTCACCTGTCACCTGTCACCTGTCACCTATTCCCCATGCTAACTTAGCAGCACCTACCATTCCAGCTGAATTACCCAATTCTGCTAGTAATATTTGTAAACCTAAACGCGATGTTGGTAAAACCCGCTTTTCAATTTCTGCTTGCATTGCTGGATAGAAAAATTCAAAACTCGCACTAATACCACCACCAATAATTACAGCTTGAGGTGTGAGAACATAAATTAAACTCGTTAAACCAATCCCCAAGTCTTTACCATAATCTTGCCAAAAAGTCAATGATTCAGGATCACCATTTTGGGCAAGTTTGCCTAATTCTGCTGGTTCTTTGCCTGTACGACTACGAATAGCAGATATACAAGTATACTGTTCTAAAGAACCTTGATTACCACTATTACACATTGGACCATCGGGGTTTAAAGTAATTAAACCTAATTCTGCTGCTGCACCTTGATGACCTACAAATAATTTACCATCCAGAATAACTGCACCACCAACCCCAGTTCCTAAAGTCAACAAAATCAAATTTTGGAAATTGCGTCCAGCACCTAACCAAGCTTCTCCTAAACCTGCACAGTTAGCATCATTAGCGAGGATAGTTGGTTTATTGGTTTTTGCTTCTAACCAATCTGCTAAAGGTACATCATGCCATCCTGCTAAATTTATAGCAACTTTAGCAACTCTACCAGCAGCATCAGCAGGGCCAGGAGTTCCTACACCTATAGCTATAGTTTGATTATCTGGGTCTATTTGAGTTATGGCATCTACTATTGCAGATAATACAGCCTCTGGTGTTGCTGGTTGGGGGGTATCCACAGTTAAAGATTGTAAACAATTTCCATCTTCTGTAAACCGTCCCAGTTTAATCGCTGTTCCACCTAAATCAATACCTATTACTTGCTGCACAGATTAATTCCTAATTCTTGATATTATATCAAACCACAAATTTACAAAAATTATCCAATTTGATTATTATGGATATTCACCAACTTAACAATCAGGCAAATATTTTTTTACAACAAGCGAATTTTTCCGCAGCTATTAGTATTTACGAACAGTGTATTGAGTTAGAACCTGATATCATTTCTTTATATTGGTATTTGGGTTTATCTTGGCTTTTGCAAGGAGATGAAGAAAAATGTCATGAGAATTGGCTCTCAAGTTTTGCAACTACAGAATTAGAACATCAAGATGCAGCATTAACGGAATTTATTGATTTTCTCAAAAATCAAGCGCAAGAATATTTATCTGTGCAGAAAGCTGACATAGCTCAAAAAATTTATGAAGCTATTTTAGAGTGGGATGACAACCAAGCTGAAGTATATTATAACTTGGGTCATGCAGTAGCAATGCAGGGTAATTTAGAAGTAGCAATTTCCTATTGGGAAACGGTTGTTCAAATCCAACCAGATTGGTCTGATGCACATCTTCACCAAGCTTATATATGGCAAAAATTAGGATATTTTAATTCAGCAATCGAAAATTATCAAAATGCTATTGCTTTACAAAAACATTATCTAACTTACTATCAATTAGGGTTGTGTTACTGTCACAATAAACAATGGGAATTAGCCAAAGATAGTTTTTTAAATACGATTCAAATACGATCTGATTATGCACCTGCTTATAGTGATTTAGCTTTTGTTCTTTTTCAGCAAGGTGATTTTGAGCAAGGTATTAGTTATTTACAAAAAGCTATTGAAATTAAGCCGGAATTATCGCAAGCTGTAATAAATATGTCTCAAGCGTTAATTTCATCTTCAAAAAATACTATGAATGATGGAATTAAATTTCTAAAATCTCTGAATGCTCTTAAATATGAACCTAGTAAATTATATTTATTTCTGCATAAAATTCTTTTTAATTCCTATCCTGAAATATCTTTAAATTTACTTCAAAAAATATTAGAAAGCGAACCTCAAAATATACAGGCTTATTTGGAATTAAGCACTTTATTTATAAAACAAAATCAATACCTAGAAGCAATTGCTATTTTAGAAAAAATAGTTGATATTTATAATCATGAACAAGTTTATTTTAATCTTGGTAAATGCTGGCTAAAGTTTGAAGATTATCAACAAGCAATTGTTTATTTACGAAGGTCTATTGATATTAATCCCGATTTAACAGAAGCATATTATTTATTAGGGATTGCATTATTTAAAATTGGTAATCTTAATGAAGCAATCGTGTTGTTTAAACAACTACTGAACCTAAAATTTAATTCTCCTTTTACTTCTGCTTATTTGGGGTTTACCTTAGCAAATAATTATCAATTTGAAGATGCTATTTTTTATTTTAAAAAAGCTATGGAAAGTAACTCTTATGTTACGCCATTTGTAGATGAACTATTATTTAATATTGTGCAAAAAGAAAAATTAAATCAAAAATTTGATTTTTCACAAATTCAACTTGTATCTCCTCCCAGAGATTTTTATGAATCTAGTCAAGAATGGGCAGAAAATAATTTATTATATACAGATAATTATGTACAGATTTATCCAGATAATGATGTTAAATTAACTTGTCCTAAATCTCTCCATAACGATTTACACTTTAGTTTTAGATTTGGTAATTTAGTTAAGTTACCAGCTTCTTATGTAGTCAAAATTCCCCAAGGTAGATTTTGGTTGAGTTCTGATCAAACTCAGTCTGCAATTCTGACAGATGAATCATGTTTTTTAGCTGATATTTCTCCACACTTTCCTATCTTAAGTCCTAATCATCCTGATAAACATCCTAGCCAACATCCTATTTTATCAATTAAAAAATTACCTCCTATTAACTTTGTTGAAGGAAAAGTTGCAGTTTTAGCGGGATTAACAAATCATATATATTTTCATTGGATGTTGGATGTTTTACCAAGATGGGAATTATTGAGAATCATAAATTATGATTTTTCTGAAATTGATTACTTTGTGGTAGATAATCGATTAGCATTTCAACAAGAAACTTTAAGAAAACTAGAAATACCAGCAAATAAACAAATTAATATTTGCCAAATTCAGCATTTACAAGCTACTGAGTTAATAGTTCCTTCTTTTCCTGGTTGTGTAGCATGGATGCCTGTTTGGACTTGCGAATTCTTAAAGCGAAAGTTTTTAAATAGAGAATATCTAAAAATTACTTCTTCTAAGAAAAGGATTTATATTACTCGTAGATTAGCTAAAAGTCGCAGACTTTTAAATGAAGAGGAAATATTAAATTTTCTTCAGCTTTATGGTTTTGAATCAGTAATTTTAGAATCAATGTCAGTAGAAGAACAAGCGGTATTATTTTCTCAAGCTGAAATGATTATTTCTCCTCATGGAAGTGGGTTAACAAATTTAGTTTTTTGTCAACCTGGGACTAAAGTTATTGAGTTATTTTCCCCCAATTATGTTTATCATTGCTATTGGTGGATTAGTAATTTAGTTGGTTTAGATTATTATTATTTAATTGGTGAAACTCTTCCTGGTTGGTATTTGCATCATCTGATTTATCCTCAAGAGTTTTCTGAAGATATTTTGATTAATATCAATGATATTTCTAAAATTATGCAATTAGCAAATATATAAATCCACGGTTTTCCCAGAATGTTGGGAATCAAATGATTATAAGTTACAGTGTTTTCGATGGAATTTTAGCCACTGAAAACACTATAAATATTAGGTTTTAGTGATAAATAGTTTTAGTTCATTTGTTGTTGCTAATAATTCGTACATTAGCCACAGGGTAGGAACTCATACGTGCTTGTTCCCAAGTTGTTACTGGTGTACCTTTGAGAATACCAGATAAAGCAACGGAAAGCATTAATCCACCAGTAGCAGCTGCAATTAAAGTAAATTTATCGTTCACAAGATTCTCTCAGTTTTGTTATTAGTTATTAATCATTAGTCATTAGTTATAGCATTTATCAAGCTAGTGAGGTACAGAGTTTTTTAGTCTTAGGGAACTCTTAACAGGGAACAGGGAACACTAAATAAATTAGGGTGTACCTCATGAGACTGAGAAAAGCTATATTAGTCATTAATTACCAACTATCAACTATCAACTATTGCCTATTTTCTCTTCTCAGACGGGGATTGACAAATTCATTTAGCCCTTCACCAAGTAGTGATAACCCTACTACCAAGGTTGTCATTGCTAAACCGGGGAAAAGAGTAGTCCACCAAATGCCTGTAGGTAGTGCTTCTAATGCCTGTTTTAAATCATAGCCCCATTCGGGTACGTCTTCTGGTAATCCTAGACCCAAAAAGCCTAAACCGCCTAAAACTAATATGGCATCTGCGGCGTTAAGGGTAAAGAGGACGGGGACACTTTGAATCACGTTGAAAAATAGATAGCGCGAAAGTACAATCCAGGTAGAAGCGCCCATTGCTTGTGCGGCTTCGATGTAGACTTCTGTTTTGACGCTGACGGTGTGGTTGCGAACTACGCGATAATATTGGGGGATGTAGGCTATACTAATGGCGATCGCAGCATTTAAGATTCCTCTCCCTACCACAAAAGCCAGTGTGACGGAAAGCAGTAACCCTGGTAAAGTATAAATACTATCCATGAGAAACAGCAATACTTTATCTAATTTTCCTCCCAAATAGCCACTCACCATCCCTAAAGGCACACCCACTATCATACTCAGTGCGGTAGCTAAAATCACTACTTGCAGTGCGGCTTGTGCGCCAAATATAGTCCGGGAGAAGACATCATAACCCAAGCGACTTGTACCAAACCAATGTTTAGCCGAAGGTGCATCATGAATAGGGTTAGAGAGAAATTCTTTGGGGTTTTGTAACCATCCCCAACTTTGAAAAACTGGTGCAAAAAAGGCTATAAAGATAAAAAATAGCGTCATACATAACCCTATCAGCATCAAACGCTGAGAGAGGGTAGATTTAGCAAAGTTTAAAAATCTGGGTATGCGGCTTTTTGTAATAGTCATAGTAATATAATTATGATGGTAATTTTTTTCTAACCCTTTGCATCTTGGCGTAAGACTTAAAGATATAAATTATATATTACAATAACCAATTTTCTAGTTTAAGTCCTTCAACTCTGGATAAATCGGAATCATTAGAAACAAGAATTAAATCTAAGATAATTGCTGTCGCTGCTATTAAAACATCTGCATCTTGAATAGGTGTACCTTTGTTTTTTAACTTAGCGTGAATTTCACAGGATTTTTCAATGATTTCTAAATCCTCTAAAAATAATGTTTGATATTTTTGAAAGAATATATGAAACTCACCTAATTGTTTGACAGCATTAATCGATAAAAGCCCTCTTTTTACTTCATAGTAAGTAATGCAACTAATAAATATCTTTCCTCCTTGACTATTGATTTGTCGGAGTTTATTATTTACAGTTGCATTCTTTTTTAAAATGTAACTAACGATATTTGAATCTAGTAAATAATTCACTGGTTTATTTTCCTTCTACTGCTGCATCAAAAATCGCTATTTCTTCGGGGGATAAGTCGTTCAATGTCCCTGCAACAGCTTCTAATACAAGGATTTTATCAATTCTTCTGGTTAAGTCATGTTCTTTAATTGCTCTCATTTCCTCCGGTGTAAATCTACCAAATAATTCTATCAGCATTTCGGTCATTTCATATTGGTCTAATTTGACTTTGTAGAAACTACTTCCTTGAAATAATTTATCTATCAAAGTAGAAATACGTTCGGTTAGTTCTTGTTGATATTCGGTTATTTTTTCTTGCATAGTTTTGACTCCTGATGACGGCTAAATGCTTACATTAAAATTATAATCTATCCTCTACAAACTTGCTTGAAAAATTTGATTGGCAGTTAAATTTAAGTCTGGGAAAGTTGCTAAAATGATTAAATCATTAGTGAATAATTTAGTTTGAGGTAAAGCTTGAAGCATAATTTAGATTATTTGGTTTGAATAGTTATCATATCTATAAGGACAGGCAAAAGGCAAAAGTTGATTGATTTTCTTACTGTCACCTGTCACCTGTCACCTGTCACCTGTTTTTACAGATTACTTTCAATTAACTGCCGATATTCACTTTTCTGTTTTACACCTCTAACTTCTTTTACTAGTTCCTTATCTTTAAAGAACTGTACCGTAGGTGTTCCAATCACTCCAGCGTTTTCGGCAATGTCTCTATCTTTGTCAATGTCGATTTCGACAAAGTGGATTGTACCATCGAATTCATCCACTACTTTATTTAATATGGGTTTCAAGGTATGACAAGGACCACAACCAGGGGAAACATATTTGACTAAGATCAAGCGATCGCTCTCATGGAATAATTTTCTTAAAGCATAACCACCTTCATGGCGTGTTGCTTGCAAACTAAACTCTGTTTCTGTTGTCTGTGCTACTGGTTGCGCTGCTAATTCATTATCAGCTGTTTGTGGTTGATGATGGAACTCATGAATCAAATTCTTTGATGATAACCATCTTTCCGCTAACATTGCTGCCATACAACCAGTACCCGCAGCAGTAATAGCTTGTCTAAATTCATGATCCTGCACATCACCGGCTGCAAATACACCATCTAAACTGGTTTCTACACCACCGTGTTTGGTGATAATGTATCCCACCTCATCCAGTTCTAATTGTCCCTGAAATAAACCTGTATTGGGTGTATGACCAACGGCGTAAAATAAACCTTTGGCATTAATTGTGTTTTCTTCACCAGTTTTATTATTACGGACTTGTACACCCGTCATATTACCCTTACCAACCACATCCACCGCTTCTGTGTGCCAATGTACTTTAATTTTCGGGTTACTCAAAACCCGATCTTGCATGGCTTTAGAAGCCCGCATTTTATCAGAACGCACCAGCAAATGTACCTGAGAACCATATTTAGTTAAATAAATTGCTTCCTCTGCGGCTGAGTCTCCCGCACCAATCACAGCTAACTCTGCACCGCGAAACAGGGGAGTAGCACCATCACAAATCGCACAAGCGGAAATTCCCCGACTCCAAAATTCATGTTCGCTGGGTAAACCTAAACGTTTGGCTGTTGCACCAGTAGCGATAATTAAACTATGTGTCTTCACTTCCCTGTCTTGGGAACGAATAGTAAAAGGACGTTGACTTAAATCAACTGATATCACATCTTCAGTATATAACTCAGCCCCCCACCGTTCTGCTTGCGCCTTCATGTTATCCATTAGTTCAGGGCCAGTTATCCCTTGGGGAAACCCTGGAAAGTTTTCAACTTCCGTGGTTGTCATTAGTTGTCCACCAGGTAAACCTCCTGCTTGGAATCCTTCAAAGACCACAGGCTTTAAATTAGCACGTCCTGCATAGATAGCTGCTGTATATCCAGCCGGACCAGAACCGATAATTACCAAGTTTTCTACTGTAGGATTAGTCATAATTTTATCCAAACTCATAACGACTACGTTTTATTTACTATAGCATAACAGAGGGGTAGTGATATAGAGTGTTCCCATAAAAGCAAAAAGCTGTTATTTGCTTCTGTGTAAAGACTTTCCATAGCAAGTTTATACATAATTTACAAAAGACAGCAAATTTACGATGCTCCTTAGTGATATAAATTTGAGTGTTATGGGGAATACTGATATCAGGGTGTATTTCTGGGTATTTTTTACATTTATGTTAAAGCTCATTTTTAAATATCTGCTAAGTTAACCCCTAAAAACACCATGAATACCAATCATCGAGCGCGATTTTTACGGCATTTTCTCGCCAAAAAGCCAGATAACACAGGGTTTACATTGACAGAATTAATTATAGTGACAGTAATGATTGGTATACTGTCTGCGATCGCTTTACCATCTTTATTGAGTCGGGCTAATAAAAGTAAGCAGACCGAGGCTAAACTATATACTGGCTCAATGAACCGCGCCCAACAAGCGTATTACCTAGAAAATACCGCTTTTACAAGTTCTATTGACGAATTAGGAGTTGGTATTCAACAACAAACAGATAATTACGACTACAACATTCAGATAAATAACTCAGTAGCTACAAATAACGGTGTCTCCAGGGAAGCTGCTTTAAAATCTTATGTGGGAGTTGCTTATGTGAATACATTTACAACACCAGCAGGGACTATTGAATCAGTGACGCTAACTATTTTATGTGAAAGTCCTGCTGCTGGAATAGGTACTACTCAGACCGCTTCATCAGGTGTTTGTCCCACTGGTGATTGGTTACTGTTGCCTAATTAAGTAATAATGTATAATTTAAGTTCAGCGCCATTAATTATCACAACTCTGAATTTCAATATTAATTACCATGAATAATTCCAATTCTGAACTCTGGGATAAAATCCGTCAACAATTTGATAGCGCACCTTATCCTAATCATCCCTTTGATAAATCTCCCAAAGATTCTCATAATCTGCTGTACATTCATAACTTAGTCACTGCTTACTATTTAAGAAATCAAAAAGTCATAGATAGCAAGGATAAAGTCATTTTAGATGCAGGTTGTGGTTCTGGATATAAATCATTAGTTTTAGCAGAAGCTAATCCTGGAGCAAAAATTGTCGGTGTTGATATTTCAGAAGAATCTGTTAAACTGGCGAAACAAAGATTAGAATATCATGGGTTTGATAACGCCGAATTTCATGCCATTTCCCTTGATGATATACCAAGTTTAGATTTACAATTTGACTATATAAATTGTGATGAACTATTGTATCTTTTTCCAGATATTGCCCTAGCATTAGCAGCCATGAAATCAGTTTTAAAAACTGATGGTATTATTCGTAGTAATTTACATAGTTATATCCAGAGATTTAATCTTTTTCGCGCCCAAAAAGTATTCAAAATTATGGGTTTGATGGATGGAAACCCAGAAGAATTAGAAGTAGAAATTGCTATTGATACAATAAAATCTTTTAAAGATAATGTATTACTTAAAACTCAAACTTGGAATTCTGGGTATGAGGGAGAAGATAAAAAAGAGCGAATTTTAATGAACTATTTATTTCAAGGAGATAAAGGTTACACTATTACTGATTTATTCACAGCATTAAGATCGGCTGATTTAGAATTTATCAGTATGGTAAATTGGCGAGAATGGGACGTGATGAGTTTATTTAGAGAACCAGATAATTTACCTGCTTTTCTATCCATGACTTTACCAGAAGCATCCCAAGAAGAAAAATTACAATTATTTGAACTTATACACCCTATTCATAGACTTTTAGATTTTTGGTGTGGACAACCCCAGCAAGGACAAAGATTTGTTAAACCTGAAGAATGGAATGATGCAGAATGGGAAAATGCTACTGTACATCTGCATCCACAATTAAAAACTTCTCAGTTTCAATCAGATATAATTGATTGTGTAAAAGATTGCAAAGTCTTACATATTGGTAAACACTTATGGCCTGTGAAAGAGTTTCAGGGTTTATCTGTAGATAGTGCTGTAGCCATTTCTTTACTACCTTTATTAGATGCACCTCAACCGATGATGTCCATTGTAGGACGTTGGCAAAAAGCCAGACCGATTAACCCTGTCACCCTTGAAGCTACAGAACAAAGCCACGCTTTTAATATGGTGAAAGAATTGCTATTAACCCTGGAAAATTGTGGTTATGTGATGTTGGAAGCTTAAAAAAAGTATTTAAACATGCGGACAAGATGCCCGCACTAAAAAATTGCAAAAGGGTATAGTCCCTGTCAATATTGAATTGTTTAATTATTAATGCAGATAAGGACGCATTTTAGCTACCAAAGGTAAAGAATCTAAGGCCGACTTATCTAATTCAAGAACTTTTGATAAAGTTTCTATAATAGTCTGGGCAAAGTTGTATTGGGGATTTTCTCCATAATTTACAGTTAAATACTCTAATAACTCTACTGTATAGTCAGTAAATCCTAAAACATCAGCTATACAAGCCAATTTCAGAATTTTACCTGGTTCTTTAATCTTAACATTAGCATTCTCCAGAAGTGGATCTTGGAGATAGTAAGCCTCTCCCCAAAGTAATTGTCCTCGGCGATCTTGTGATACTATTGGCGAACAGGCGCGAGTATGGTGGGCAACTCCTAAGTCAAACAGGGTAAAACCAAGATTTCTCAAATGGGTATCCACATCAGCAAACAGAGGTTGATTTGAGTACAAAGGTGAAAACTCAACTTCAATTTCTACCCCCAGCACACCACGGTTTAAAATCTTAGATGCTCCTTGTAAAACGTCTAAGTCTGCACCTTGAACATCAATTTGCAAGAAATCTATCGTCTCAATTCCTTCCTCATCGCAAACATTATCTAATGTAGTTGTCTCAATTTCTATCGTAAAATCTAAGCTGGCTGATTCTGGTAGATTAGCAAATCTTGATAGAAATGCTTCATTAGGTTCATACAATGAGCTACACATGGGATGTTTTGTTACAAACAGCGTAGCTTCACCTATAGACTTACCCAGTCCTAAAGGAATATGCTTTTCAGTCCAATTTATGCCCCGTGCTTCTAATTCCGTTTCAGATGCTTCACAAGCATCCGCATCCGCATCAAAGCCATAAATAGTTAAATTAGGCGCAAAAACATTCCAAGCGCCCGCACCATATTCATCTGCTGATGTTACTTTGCGAGAACCTACATTACATACTGTGATATGCACTTGGTCAAGATGACTTTGCTCTTTTAGGGTTTTGACAAAAATAGACATAGTAATTATCTGATGTGATAAATAGAATGAATTAAGTATAAACAGATAATTTTCTGGGCTCTTGAGTACATAATATGCAAAATCTGAACAAAGAAATCTCATAAAGCTTGCTGTGTAAAAGAAATAAGTCATATTTTCAAAAATTATGGCAAAATTTTTTCTCTTTGCCCTGTTCCCTGTTAAGAGTTCCCTATTACCGACTGGTAATTTAGCATAACAAGTACCGAAGAGCCATTTTCTGGAACTTAACCATAGTGTATTATGGATAGCAAAAAATTGCAGGTTGGGTGCAGCGGTCGGTTTTAAAATAAAAAGCTCTTCACTAACATACAGTTTATACTTACGTCAACCAAATAGACATAAATGTTAACTTTTAGCTCTGAACACAGGATAGCAGCTAGGAGAGAAAAGAATTTTACTGTTTTTGATGACAGTGGGAGGTTGCTAGAAAGTTTATATATAAAGGTTTGAGGTTATTTGGTGAGTCCTTTTTATGACTTCATATAGATGGTAAAAAAATTTTTTTCCCAGAGGTGATATGAAACTGATCAGAAGTGGGTAAGTTCTTCTCATAAGGAAACAAACAACACCTCAACCAAGAAAAACTACTATGAAAACCGAACTCAAAGCAAAATTCTTACAACACCTTCTCGGTAAAAAGAAAGATGATCAAGGTTTCACCCTGATTGAACTATTAGTTGTAATCATCATCATCGGTATTTTGTCTGCGATCGCTCTACCTTCCTTCTTGAACCAAGCTAAGAAAGCTAAACAATCTGAATCTAAAACCTATGTTGGTTCTATCAACCGTGGTCAACAAGCTTTCTACACAGAAAATGATGCTTTTGGTAGTAATGTAACTGTATTAGGTATTGGTATTGCTACTGCAACCACTAACTATGAGTATTATACTGATGAAAAATCCGCTGGTTCCTCCTCTACCTATGCTATGGGATATTCTAAAGTAGTAAGCAGTTCCAGTGGTTTGAAAAACTATGGTGGTAAAGTATATCTAGCCACAGTAAACACCAACAATGAATTGACAAGTTTAGCTTATCTCTGTGAATCTAACACTGTAGGAGTTGCTGCTGCTGCCGCTACTGATTTCGGCACTGCTACTAGTTGTCCAAGTGGCTGGAAAGCAATTAAATAATCAAAACAGAAGGAATATAATCTGTTGATATTTATTAATTAACCTCCCGAAACTTAGTTATTTGGGAGGCTTAATTATTTATATTCAAGTATTCACAACTTTACTTAGTAACCTAAAAATAAACTATAATCTCGAACAAGATATATTCAGGTTAGTATATAAAATACCCACAGAAATAACTTCAGACTTAATATGACTAGCAGCACAAATTTTATGAATAGTAATACTTGCGAAAAACAAGCTAAAGAATATTTAATATTAGGAAATTACAGTGATGCGGCTAAATTGTATGAACAAGCAATTGAAAGAGAACCAGAAACCAGGTCTAACTATTGGCTTTTAGGATTAATTTTGCTTTTGCAAGGACAGGAAACCGAGGCACAAATGACTTGGTTTATGGCCTTGGAAGAAACTGAAGAAACCGAACTATATACAGCAGAACTTGTAGAGGTTTTGCAAAACGAAGCAGAACGTCGAATTACTATTGAAGATGAAGATGTTGCGTGGGCTATTCGTCAGCATATACGAGAAATAGCTCCTGAGAACATAGATAATTTGCTACATCTGATACAACTATCCATCAAATTAGATTTTTTTGCTAAAGATGATGATTTATTGTTGGCGGTCATTGATTTATTGCCAAAATCAGAATCAGCTTATAACCTAGATTTATTGTTAGAAACATTGCCTTTAGTGTTGCCTTATGCGGTAGACAAAGACATCATATTTGATTTTCTCAGGACTTGTTTGGCTAATTTCCCCAACAAGACGAAAATTGTGAATATTTTAATGATAGAGAGTATCAAATTTTCTGCTTTTAGAAAAAGACCAGATTTAGCAGCTAGTTTTGCTGAACTTTGCTTAGAAATTCTCCCGGACTATCAAGAATTACTCATACATATATCACTGTTTTATCAAAATTCTGAGCAATACTCAAAAGGAATTGCATCTGCAAAACGTTGTTTTCAGGTAGCAGAACGTACTTTTGAAAAAGTTTATGCTAATTCTTTAATTACCAGAGGTTTGATGACTGCTGGTAGTTATTGGGAAGAATCTTGTGCAAGTATCAAAGATCAAGAATATATTTCCTATCAACTTATTGAAGAAAATCCTACAAATCTTGATAGACTTAGGAGTAGTCGTTTATTTCTTTCCACCTACTTTTTTCCATATTTTCATGATAATCCCACAAAAAATCGTTACATTCACAATCAATTAGCTCGTATTGCCCATGATAATATTAATGCGTCTAATCCACATTTAGTAGAACGTTATGCCCAGAATTTGTTAGAACGTAAGCAAAAGCATAAAATTCAGAATAATAAGCAAAAAGTTCTGAATATTGGTTATTTATCCCATTGTTTCAAAAAGCATTCTGTAGGATGGTTATGTAGATGGTTATTTCAACATCACAATCCAGACAAGTTTAGAATTCATACTTATTCTTTGTACAATACAGATCAAATAGAACCTTTTGCAAAGAGATATTTTGCTGATCCAGTATATAAATTTCAGCAAATTTCCTTAACTGAAACGGAAAAATGTTGGGAGCAAATTCAATCAGATGAAATTGATATTTTGGTAGATTTAGATAGTATTACTCTTGATTATGCCTGTGAATTAATGTCAGTTAAATCTGCTTCGATTCAAGTGACTTGGTTAGGTTGGGATGCTATTGGTTTACCTTCTATTGATTATTTTATTGCAGATCCTTATGTATTACCAGAGTCAGCACAGGAGTATTATCAAGAAACGATTTGGAGATTACCCCAAACCTATATTGCAGTTGATGGTTTTGAAGTAGATGTACCCAACTTACGACGAGATCAATTAGATATTCCCGATAATGCAGTAGTGTATTTGATGACACAGAAGGGATATAAAAGACATTTAGATCACCTGCGATTACAGATGAAAATTATTAAAGAAGTTCCCAATAGCTATCTACTGGTTAAAGGTGAAGCAGATCCAGAATCAACTCTGGACTTTTTTAAACGTATTGCGGAAGAAGAGGGTATAGATTTTTCTCAGTTAAGATTTTTACCGGCGGCACCTTCGGAAGCTATTCACCGTGCTATTTTAGGTCTTGCTGATGTGGTGTTAGATACTTTTCCCTACAATGGTGCAACCACAACCTTAGAAACTCTCTGGAGAGAAATTCCTTTAGTGACGAAGGTAGGACAACAATTTGCTGCTCGTAATAGTTATGGCATGATGGTTAATGCAGGAATTACAGAAGGTATCGCTTGGACTGATGAGGAATATGTGGAATGGGGTGTGAGGTTGGGTAAGGATGAAAATTTAAGAAAAGAGGTATCTTGGAAGTTACGACAAGGTAAAAAGAATGCTCCTTTATGGAATGCTGAAAAATTTACGAGGGAAATGGAAAAAGCCTATCAACAGATGTGGGAGAAATATCTTGATAGTCAAGAGTAGCTAATTTTTTTGAGAGCATCCACTTTTGGAAGAAACATAATTCTCGTACTGCAAAAACCCTACTATATGGTTCATCTAAAAAAGGCGATCCGCCAAAAGTGGATGCTCCCGTTTTTTTATGTTGGGTTGACGTAAGGAAACCCAACCTCATGTTAATAAATTATGTTAATATTTAAGTAAATGGCTGAATTTATCAGCGTAGATATTGTTCTAGGATTTTGATTATGATAAATATTACACAAAATCAACTACGACAACTGTATGAAATTGATGATTATCTATGGTTAGAAGAAACCATAAAACTGTTGAAAACAAAAGATTTAGATAATTTAGACTTAGATAATTTAATTGAGGAGTTAGAAAGTTTGGGGAGAAATGAGTTAAACAAAGTTAGAAGTCTTTTAAAACAGATTATCATTCATATTTTATTGTTAGAATACTGGCAAGACGAATATGATCGTAATTGTTCCCATTGGGAGGGAGAAATCATTGCTTTTAGATATGATTTAAACCATAGTTTAACTACAAGTTTAAAAAATAAATTAATTTTAGAGTTAGAAGAAATTTATCAACTTTCTCGAAAGTTAGTTAGCAAAAAGGCAAGGTTATCATCAAATCTATTTCCTGAGAACTGCCCCTATTCCTTAGAACAATTATTAGATGATAATTGGTACCCTGAAAAATAATTGAAAATGCCAGATATTTGAGTTATTAAATTAAATTTGATTTTTCGCTATTTTTACCTGCAACTTGTTTATAAAATGCTTCTAAACCCTCTACAGAGGTTTTATCATCAAAGACACGATGCTGGTTTTCTTTGGTTCTTTCAATAATGCTATTTCTCCAATCAATATCTAATCCTAATCTTACCGCTATTTCTATATATTCTGCTTCTGATTGAGCAATAGTATCAGTAATACCTAATATTTTCAGGAAAGCATAGGAATGACGACCTCTCATAAATTCACCTGGACAAGTTACAATAGGTAAATTACAGGATATGGCATTTAATGTGGTAAATCCTCCACTCCAAATAAAGGTATCTAAATAAATATCAGAAATTTGATTTAATTGCAAAAACTCATAAGAGATTTGTCTGGGCAAGATAATACAATAATCTTCACTATTTAATCCTAATTTAGCAAATGCTTTTTGCAAACGCTGTCTAAATATATTAGTTATGTGTTGACCTTCAATTGCAGCAATAAATACAAATTTAGCATTACTTATTTCTTTTGCAATTTCGGCAAAAATATAATCATGCTGTGGTAAATACTTAAAAGTAGATTGACAGGACAAATAAAGAACACAATCTTCAGGAATACCAAACTCAGAACGAGTTTTTTTCACTCCAGGTAAAACAGGTTTAACATAACATAGGCTGGTATTTGGTAAACGAATTAGTTTCTCTGAATAATGTTCTTGTGCATTTTCTGGTTCCATTAATTCACTGGATAAAAAATAATCAATTGTAGGTAAACCAGATGTTACAGGATGTCCCCAAGCCATACACTGAATAGGTGCTAATCTTAAAGCAGCAATGAGTCCATTCAGAGCAGTCATACCAATAGCTGGAAATACTAAAATGTGTATTTTATCAGCAGTAATTTGGGTACAAATTGCTTCTATATCGTTGGAAATATGCACAAAACTATAACTGTATGATTTATATTGTTCTGTGATTTCATCTCTTTTAACTCCAATATGATAACAGTAAATTTGGAAATCCTGACGATTGTGATTTTTTACCCATCCTAAACAACCATTTGCACCACTGTGATTATGTAAATGAGTGGAAATATAACCTACTCTAATTTTTTCTCCTGGACTTATTTGGGGAGATGGTAAATTTTGACACCATTGGGGATAGTTGGCCTTCATAACTTTATGGACTATTTCCCCATATTGTTTTTGAAAATCTACATCATTTTTACCTTGATATGCTAAATAAAAATTGGTTCTTACATTGATTGCTTGAACAACATTTTGAGATTTGATAGTCGTATTTAACGTATCTGAGGAGAAATATCTTGTTAATATATTTAATCTTCTATGAAAATATTCTCGATAAAATTCTATTTCTTCTATATCTTGATATATAACAGGTAAAACAAACAAATTAGCTATCTGAAGTGGTAAACTATCTCCTGATACTTCTAATGCTAATTTGAATTCCTCAATAGCTTCTTGAGTCTTTCCTAGTGCCTGTAAACTTTCCAATAGATGTATGTAGATGTTAATTGATTCAGAATGAATCCTAATTACTTGTTGATATAATTTTGCTGCTTTTTGATATTCTTTTTGTTGAAAATAATAACGTCCTTCGTAATATAAATGTTCTAATTGATTATCTTTAAGTTTATAGGCAAAGCTCAAATTTTTTAAAATTTCAGCATATTGTGGGTTAAGACTAAATGCTGTGTGATAATAATTAATAGCCTCATCAATTTTTTGATAAAAATTTAACAGTAGATTACCTATATTAAAATAACCACTAAAATGTAAGGGATTATTAGCTATAAGGGTTTTTAAAATTTCTTCTGCTTGATTTATTTCATTATATATTAAATATATATTTGCTAAATTGCTATAAGCATCAACCAATTCAGGATTCAGTGCAATTGCTTTTTTATAAGCTTCAATAGCTGCATTTGTATCTATTCTTTCTAAAATTAGACCTGCCGTATAATGATTTATAGCTTCACTAGGAGCAATTATTAATGATCGCTTTACACAATCTAATGCTTTGAAATATTCTCGTTGTTCATAATATATAGTCCCTAAATTTTGCCACAAATTATTGTTATTTTTATCTAATTTTATAAGATGTAAATATATTTTTTCTGCTTCTGAATATTTCTTGTTTTTAAATAACAAAGTAGCTTTAGATTCCATCAATGATAAATATCTATTTATTTCTCCTTGTGTAATATTATTAATAGATTCCTGAAATTGTACATCTACTGTTATATTTTTTTCTAAATATTTATCAGCTAATCGCTGAATATCCCAGGTTAATATTTGTATCCCATTCCATAATAAATAATCTGCATTGGCAAAGTCTATCATTAACCTAGCTTCAGGACTAATTTTTAAAAAATCTTTGATTGCTTGTTGGCATGATGTCCATTGACAATTAGTAATGATAATTAATGCTTGAGTACTAATAATTAGTTTTAAAGCTAGTAATCCTAATAAATATGAACGATAGTTTTGACTGCTATTATAAAAATATACTCCGATTTTCTCCGTTAGTTCTTGATTTTTAATTTCTGTGAAAAATTCTTCTGCATCTTGATAACAGAAAAGTACCTGGTCAGCAATATTAAATTCTTCTATATTATTTGATAATTTCTCAAAATGATCCTCCTTTGGATCTAATTCTGAAAAATCATCTACTGCATAGGCTATTTTATCGGGATTATTTACTAAAGCAGAGATTAAAGTTGCTCCTGGATATGTGCCAATTTCACAGTAAATTTCGTTTTCTTCTAAACAAGATACTGCCAAGTTTAATAGTTGCAAGACATTAGGGGATATTATGCTATTAACTTGTTTATTTATAGCTTGAAAAATATCTGATTTAGGATGACAAGATAGTTCTCCCCAGTTATTAAATAGGTTTGATAGTTGTTTTTTAAATTTATGATATTCCATAATTATTTACCTGAAATTTAAATTTTGTTCATCAAGTTTCTTGATCAAGTAATTGATGCTAATTGAAAGATAGTTTCTCTTGTGCTAGCTGTTTATATAAAGAATTCTACACCTCTAACACAAACTTGATCATCAAATAGACGATTTTTGCGGATTTTTTCCTGGTGTTGAAGTTTTTGCATAGATAAAGGTGCAAACCATTGCGGAAAATTGGCCGCCATAATTTGATGTAATAGTTGGCCATATTGACTTTGTAAATCTACATCATTGTTAGCTTGATAAGAGAGGTAAAAGTTAGTTAATCTACTGGTGGCAGCTAAGGTATTCTGACATTCTTTAGGAGTACTTAAAGATGTTTCTTTTATTAACTTTTCTAGTCCTTGAATATATCTTTGCCGATAGGGTAAAATTTCTGATTCATCTTCATAAATAGTAGGAACAGTTAAATATTTTAATATTTTAAAAGTGTAGTCATTCGGTATTAATTGACAAGCTTTTTCTGCACTAGCTATAGCTTCTTGATTACATCCACTATAACATAAGTTGATAATTAAATCAAAATGTAGTTGAGCATTAGTTGGATGATTTTTGATTCCTGTTTGCATAATTTGAAAACTCTTTTCTGAATTATTAATATTTCTATAACATTGACTTAACTGATAATAGATTATTGCACTTGCTAATTCAGTATGTATGATTTTCTCATACTGGTAAATAGCTTGTTGCCACTTATTTTCTAGAAATAATTTGTTTCCCAAATTCAAATTTAATGGTTCTTCGGTACTTGTTATGCTAAATTACCAGTCGGTAATAGGGAACTCTTAACAGGGAACAGGGCAAAGAGAAAAAATTTTGCCATAATTTTCAAAAATATGGCTTATTTCTTTTACACAGCAAGCTTTATGAGATTTCTTTGTTCATATTTTGCATATTATGTACTCAAGAGCCAATTTAATCGGGTTAGTTGTATATTAATAACATTTTCTATTTGATAACTTGGAATACTATTTGCATTCATAAATTCCAGTATTTTTATATTTTCATATTCTAATTCCCAAATTACAGAATCTTCTGTTTGTGACCAATCAGGAAAGATAATTATATGGATATTCCTTGGTTGAATAGCCAAAAACCCCATAATATATTCTTCTATTTCGTTAATTATTTTGTTTGTTGTCATACTCACAAATTTTTGTTGCAATTTTCGTGACCAATATTTAGGGTTTGCTGAAAAAGTCTTTCCGTGGAGGCAGGCAAAAGGCAAGAGGCAAGAGTTTGGGCTATCTTTAACAACCAATTTTTTCCTTTTATCAGACCCAAAATGCACGCTTTTGATGGTACATCCTTCAAAATCCTTGCACCTATTTTTCTGTTTATCAGCCTCAAACCTTTGATTTTTCTAGATTTCACATTTATTCAGCAAGCCCTATTTACATTATTTACATCTCATCCAGAACCTAACTACTGCTTTCATGACAGGTAAGATTTAGAAATTAAACATTGATATTTTTTCTGGAGGTAAAGCAATGAAATTTAACTGCTGATAATTTTCAGGAGAATTAACAGGTATTAATTTTTGTAGAAATGACTGATAGTAGAATAGTTGATAACCAATACTTTCTATATACTGTGCTACTGGGGTATTACTTCCTTGAAGACCTGCTATATTTTCATAAAGAATTATGGGTTTAAATTGATTGATTAATTGTTTACTCCCAGCTAAAACCGCCATTTCATGGCCTTCTGCATCCATTTTTATAAAATCAACTTGCTGAATGTTTTCCTGTTCTATTAAACTATCTAAAGTAAAACAGGAAACTTCTTCAAAATTCCCAGTAGGTACATCTACAGTATCATCGGTAATTACTTCGTTAAGTTCGTTAGAAGCGTGTAATAATAATTTGATGGTGCTGTTTTTATCACTTGCTGCACCTGCACAAACTTTTACCCAGGATAAATTATTTATTCTACAGGTTTCTTGTAAACAACGCACACAACCAGAAAATGGTTCAACTGCTAAAACTCGTCCTGTGTTTCCTACTTTCAAAGCTGCGCTAAAAGTATAAACACCCACATTTGCACCGACATCAATAACTGTCATTCCTGGTTTGATATAACTGCGCCAAAATTCCATTTCTTTTTCAAACCAATCTTGTTCAGTTAGGAGTACACTGGTGACAATACTTTTTAAACTGGGTTCAACTGCTATAATAAAGTCTTTTTCAAAAGGTACATAAGTAAATAAACTATCTAATGATAATTTTGTCCATTGCCATGCTGAAGAGGAAGAATGAGACTGATAAAACTCGCTTGCCACTTTTAGCCATTTATCTGCTAATTGAATATGGTTAAAATCTCGATATGTTAAGTATAAAGATTGCAGTGTGGGTGCGTAATTTGGTTGTAATTTTCTGGCTTGTTGTAAATATACAAGACCTTCTGCTTGTTTAGCCATTAAATTAGCTATTCCTATTTTGAGCTTTAAGTTCAGAGAATCACTAATTTGATGAGATAAATATAAAAATCTCTGAATTGCAGGATTATAAAAAACTATTTGTGAGCAAGAGATAATTTCACTTAATAAAAACATTGCTTGCTGATAGCAATTTTTTGTCTGTAATACGTTTTCTAGGATTTGTTGATCATATTCAGAAATTTGAGGGTTTTTGATAAATACATATACTAAATAAGGGTTATAATCCTCTGGGATAGTATCAGCAAAGTTATTACAGTTAAGCAGGGTAGAAAATGCCAATTGTAAGGCTTGTTCTTTTTCACCTAACCAGTTATGTATTAAGGCTAAATGGGCTGAACAAATTTGACTTTTATCTATTTTAAAACCGTTATTCAATGCTTCAATGGCCATTTCCAGATAGACAGAACGCATGGCTATGTCAGTACAATGTTGTGCGTCCATTAATGTTACTACTGCTATGTTATTCCAATCTGCGGAAGTTGTAGGATCATCCCAAGAGGTATTATCAAGGGTGAAAGATAGCTTTTCTAAAGTTTCGTGGTTAACGGATGGTAGTAGTTCTTTGATATCTTCTAAATAAGAATTATTATTAATTTCCATAGGATTCATAATTTAAACATCTCCCCTTACTCAGATTTAATTAACTAAACTATCTAGTTGATAACTATTTAACGCTCTGATTTGTGTTTGTACTATAGCTATTTTCTCCTCATGACCCAAAATTATTCTACCATTAAGGCGAGGTAATAGAGATTGCCATTGCATATTCCCTAGTGTATCTACTAAAGAAATCTCTATAGTATCACTAATATCTAAATCTTCCATTAAGAGATTCATAGCCACACTAGATAAAAATATTTCTGCATCTTCACTAGCGATATTAGCAGTGTAAATTATTAAGGTAATTTTTTCATTTTCTGGATGAGTTGCTAGTGTTTGAATTACTTGTTGTAACTCAAATCCTAATTCATCCTCTGGTTGTGTCCAATCTGGGAAGATTATGAAGTTAATATCTCTTAAACGTAGATTTTGCTCTAGTGTTTCTGCTAGATTATTTCTAAATAATTCCTTGAATACACTTTCCATTTTAGCTGAGTATGCACTACTATGCAGGAAGCTAGGATGATTATTCATAGCTGCTTGAATTTCATCTATTTTTTGTTGTCGCAGTTGTGGGTTATTACCAAGCGCAACTGCTAATTCTATATAAGATTCTTCACTATCTGCTACCAAACCAGGAATATTCAAAGTTTGAATCATTGCTGCTCCCATTGCAGAACGGAAATAATTTCCTTGTTTGGTGATAACTGGTAAGTTAACTTGCAGTGGTTCTACTAAAGAAGTTGTGCCAGCAAAGGGAAATGAATCTAAATAGACATCCGCTATTTTATAGTATTCTTTCATATCTTCCCGGTCTGGTACTGGTTGAGGATCTAAAACTATTAATCTTGCAGTGGCTAAGTTATTTTTTGTAAATGTTGTTTGCAGGTAGTTGATAAATTTTTGTTTGGGATAATTAGGAGACCAGTTAGGACCAAAGGGAAACAGCACTAATACAGAATTTGGTACTTGATCAATAATTTTTACCCAGGTTTCAATTAGTTCAGGAATAATTTTGAAATAGTTAGCACCAGAAATAAACACAACTGCATCTTCAGGAATACCTAAATTATCGCGCTCGACGGGGGTAGTGATTTTTCCTTCTTCAGAACCGTAACTAAAACAGTGTGCAGAACCTTCTAATTTAATCAGCTTTTCTTGATAATGCTCTTGTGCATTGGGAGATGGATCAGTTAATGTCCCGGAAATAAAATAATCCATATTTCTCATTCCGGTTGTCACTACAGAACCACCACTGGTAATGTGTATTCTTGCTAGTCTATGGGTGGCTAGGATAAAAATGTCATTGGTAACTGCGGTGACGTTACTGGCTATAAATAATATATCTAAGTCATCTTCACGAATTGTTTCAATTTGTGCTGATAGGTCTTCTGGTAAGAATTTAAAGGAATTTGCACAGAGTTGACAATATTGTTCAAGTCTGTGGCCTGTTGGTTTGGTGGAGTACAATATTACTTCAAAATCTCTACTGAGGTGTTCATAAACTGGAAGATAAGCATAGGTTTCCGAAACTGGTTTAAAATGTTGTGCCAGAATACCAACGCGAATTTTTTTTCTGTCTACTGGTCTATCTGTAAATTCATAATCAATTTTATAGCCTTTAGCTGTGAGGAGTAATTCTAGCAGTTCTGCACGTTTGATGTAAAAGTCTTTGAGGTTGTTTTCATGAAAATAAAGGGGAATACATTTAGTTTGTTTTAAAAATTCTTCAGTAATTTGTATTCCTAATGGTGAGTTAATAATTTGCAGTCTTTGTTGATAAAAGTTATTGATGATATTGTTGATATATTGATAGTATTTTTCTGCTTCTCCGGGGTTTTGGAAATATTCTTGAGAAGACAGTAAAACTTTAATGTAATCTGATAACAACCATTGGGGTATTTGAGTGAAATTAATGGGTACAAATTGCTGAAAGTTACGATACAGCATTGATATTAGTAAATGATTGATCGTTTTTGGTGGCTGTGGGTTTTGAGAATTGTTGTCTAATATTTCGTTAATAAAAGTCTGTTCTTCCAGGGTTAATTGTTGATTTTGAATCCCACTATGGAGTAATGTTTTGTAGATGTTACCTAATAAAGTTGCATATATTTCTGATATCTGGTGATCAGGAATTTCTAGTAGTTGGATGGTGATGGTTGTTCTGAGTTGTTGTAATTGTGGATAGTTGGCGGTTAAAATTGCATATCTACAAGCTGCTTTTTGTCTTGTCAATTGGGGATAATTGCTGTTATTAGCTATGCTATAGAAAAATTTATGATAGTCTAATAAAATTGCATCTTTTAAAGCAGTGTTACGGCGAGTTTGTTGTTGGGGATGAATGCGGAAGCGTGACAGAGATTGATTAACATATCCGATTTTATATTGACTCATGATTCTGAGCCACATTTCTAAATCTACAAGTTGACAAAGATCGGAATTAAATAAACCTACTTTGTCAAAAACTTCTTTCTTGATTAAAACTATACTTGGTTCACCGATTTTGTTGATAGGATTATCCAGTATATTTGCATCTTGTAATAGTTCTTGTCCTGATTGTATTGGTTGTAGTTTTGACCAATATTTATGAATGTCTTTAGCTTCATGATTTTCTAATAAGTTTGGACTAGATTTAGCATCTTCAGGATTTGTAAATAGTTGTCGTGGGGAGAAAACTAAACCTATTTCTTCATCCTGTTCAGCTAAATAGACCATTTCTTCTATACAGTTTGGTGCTAAGATATCATCTTGGAATAGAAATTTAATGTATTTACCTTTGGCTTGAGAAATACAGAAGTTCCAGTTTTGGGATAAACCGTATTGTTCATGTGTAATGATTCTAAAATTTATTTGATTCTTTTCTAAAATCAGTTTAGCTAGTTCTATGGTTCTATCTTGGGAATTATCATCAGAAATAATAATTTCTAAAGCTGGATAACTTTGGGCGAGGATACTACCAAGTGCTTCGATAATAAACTTTTCTCCATTAAATGTAGGGACACAAATACTCACTAATGGGTATTGCTGAGTATTGGTGGATGTTAATTCATTTCCTGTAAGAATGTTGTTAGGCTGATGTCTATTGATTCGTTTAATAATAGATTGTTGAACAGGATAAATATTGCTGGTTTTGCTGGAAATTGTATATCTAATTTCAGCTTCTAATAACTCTTGTTGGAGTTCTGACTTAGTTTTGAGATTTTTAGTACCTAAATAGTAATCAACCATCGCCATCTGTGCTGGTGTAGTCTCAGGTTGAGGTACACTGAAAAGTAATTTTAGAGCTAGTTCTCTATCGGGTGGTACATCTGCTACATCATGCTTTAAGAGAGCTTCATTAGGAGCAGTGTAAGTGGTCCTAACAGATGAATCCAGATGAAAATAAGAACAACCAGATTTTACAGAGTAAAATATGTGTGTTCCTATGTCATTACCAGCAGCATAGCGATGAGTAGAACAAAGGTGATAGAAACGGAATAAAAAATAAGGGTCAAAAACATGACCAGCAGAAACTACTTTTAATCCTCTTTTTTGAAATGGAAGATATCTACCCAAGTTAAAATCTTTCCAGTACAGACATACTGTCACAGGTTGGAATTGAGAATCAAGTTGCAGTAATTCTTCTGCTAATTTCTCAAAATCCATTTCAGCTGTCACGTAACCGCTAGAGTGGGTGGGAAAAAAAATTGTACCACTTCTCTTTGGTTTTGGTTCTTTTTTTAAAATTTCTAATGCGTATAAAAAAGGTGATGCTGCTGGGATAATTAATTTTTCGTATTTATTATTGCCGTGATTAATATATATATGTTCACGATGACTTGGATAACAATATATAGTGGGTAAATGGCTTTCTACTTCTACCTGCCAAATATAATTGTTACTTAAAATTGGTCCATGTACTAACAGGGCTTTTAGTGGATATTTTTCAGGGAAATCTACATATTTTTTTAATATAAAGTCCATGCCATAAAAAGTGTTACCAAAAAATATTTCATGGGTTTTTAATTGTCTCTCAGCACATAAATCTGGGAGGTTTTTTTGGCTACTCAGAACATTTTCTACCTTTAACATAATTAATCTCCTTAAAGTAAATAGTGCTTACATCTTCTGCTAAATAAACGGAAGATAGTTGGTTATTGGTTAGCCTAAACTTATAATTACGAGCAAGTAAGACAGGATATATTGTTTATTTCTTCATAAATTTGCGACTAAGGCTGATTGTATATACTCCCTAAGCAATATTATATTAAGTTAGTAACCTAATATACGGTTTTGAATAAATTTGTCACATTTGTCACAAGATATCCCGTATTAACAGGGTGAGATTCTAGAGATAATCTTTTAGCCCACATTCCGCACCCCCTAGTGTCACAATCGGTAATTTCGGATTTTTTAACCACTTTGAGGAGAACTTTGATACAAAATGGTCGAAATCTTAGGTGGCAGTCGCCAATCTCAAATCCCCAAACGACCAATTTTCGTTGTGTGACAGTTTAGGGTGCGGAAGGTGGGTTTTAGCCATTTGTATAACTACTAATTTACCTAAGTTCTATTCTAGTATAAACAGTCATCTGTCATTTTTGCTAATTATGTATATACTGAATTTATTATGATGTACTATTTCATTTAAAGTATTGATCATGGACAGTCAACACAACAAATATACCAATAGTTTGCCCCCAATTGAGGATATGGCATCAAAGTTTGCTTATGAAATGGGATGGGGAGACTTTACCCAGTCTAAGCAAGGGCAAAATATATTTGAATTTTTATATAGTTCTGCTCAACAATGCGCTCCAGAGTCCATTATTCTGGATGTATCTGCTGGTGAGTGTAGATACAAACCTTTTTTTCAGCATGGGCAGTATGTAGCTATTGATTCTATGATTGGAGATGTTAATTGGGATTTTACGAAACTTGACTTAATTGGTGATGCCATGAATCTACCAATTAAAACTGCTAGTATTGATGTGTGTTTAAATTTTACAAGTTTGGAGCATTATCCTGAACCTGGGAAAGCATTCCAAGAATTTGCTAGGGTTTTAAAGCCAGGAGGTAGATTATTTCTATATGTTCCATTTGTGCAACCAGAGCATCAAATACCTTATGATTTTTTCCGCTACACACGCTATGGTTTAGCGCATTTGTGTAATCAGAATGGTTTGGAAATTGAATTGCTTAAACCTTCAAATAGTATCCTGGAAACAGTATTGGACTTGCTAAAAATGACAATTGGATTTATATCTGAACAGGAAATTAAAGACCATTTAAAAGAAGTAGTTGATATAGAAATTAACCCTATTTTTCAGGCTCTCGATGATTTAAATGAAGGTTGTGTTGACTTTCCTGATCATCCTTTAATTCCACAAATGCCAATGGCATACTGCCTTTCTGCTATTAAACCAGGTGCTTCAGATAAGTCCAATATTTACAATTCTAAACCAGAGTTATTACAAGCAATAACAGCTTGTCCTAATTGCCATAATGAGAATGATTTAGACTGGAACTCTAGCAATATTCATTGTTCTCAATGTCATACTACCTATAGTTTTACAAAGGAAATTCCTAACTTTTGTTAAGTTACTAAATCCCAATTGATAGGAGTTCCTGTTTTTACGTCTTGTTTAACTGATTTACCTAGTAAAATATCATAGTATTTGGGTGGTAAACCTAATCCGGGACGTACTGCTTTTAAGTTTTCTGGTGTTAGTATATCTCCTGCTTTCATGTCTTGGAAAATATAGAGCGATCGCCTAAAATTCACAGATTCTTTTTCGGCTTCAGTTGCTCCATATTTTATACTACCCATTGCTTGCCATGCTCTTTTACTTTCAATCACTAATTGTTGCATTTCTTCAACTTCCATTGAAAAAGCCGAATCAACTCCACCATCAGCCCGACGTAGGGTAAAATGTTTTTCAATAAATGTCGCTCCTAAAGCTACACTGGCCACAGCTACACCAATACCCATCGTATGATCTGATAAACCTACCTCCACATTAAAAAGATCCCGCAGATGGGGAATTGTTAATAAGTTACTATTTTCTGGTGTGGCTGGGTAGGTACTGGTACATTTAAGTAATATTAAATCATTACAACCTTCTTCTCTTGCTGTTCTCACTGTTTCATCTAATTCTGCTACTGTAGCCATACCAGTAGAAATAATCATTGGTTTACCTGTGCGGGCAACTTTGCGAATTAGCGGTAAATCAATATTTTCAAAGGAAGCGATTTTATAACAAGGTACTTCTAAAGATTCTAAAAAATCTACAGCAGTAGCATCAAAAGGAGTGCTAAAACCAATTATTCCTAATTCCTTGCATTTATCAAATATGGGTTTGTGCCATTCCCAAGGGGTGTAAGCTAATTGATATAGTTGATATAGTGAATTTCCATGCCATAAACTATCAGGATTATTGATATAAAATTCTCCCTCATTGATATTTAAAGTCATGGTTTCTGCTGTGTAGGTTTGGATTTTCACAGCATTTACTCCAGCTTTAGCAGCCGCTTCTACAATTTCTAAAGCTCGCTCTAAAGAGTGGTTATGATTACCAGACATTTCCGCAACAATAAAAGGAGGATAGTTGTGACCAATTATTTGTTGATTGATTCTCATTGGATTTTGAATACTGCTCATTGTTAATCCTATGTAAATTTTTATAAAATTAAGTAATTAATAAAGGCTTGAATTTTAGGATCATAAACATTAGGGATTCTTTCATAGTCTAAAAATAATGCCGCATCAGCAATATTCCAAGAAATATGACCTATTAAAAGCATGATTAACAAAGTACGGGATAGAGTAATTCGCAAATATGGTTCACATAGTGATTTTTCCCAATCCACTTCTTCTATTGTTTCTAACAATAGTGAAATACAGAATCTACGTTTTATATCGAGAATATCAAGATAATAATAAAAATTGGGAAAATAGTTTTGTTTTTTCTGTATTTCCCAAAGTCTTGATCGAGCCTGTGTCAGTATACGTTCTAGAGGTACATTGAAATTCATGGTTAAAACTTCATGATCATATAATTTATTTTGCAGGTATTTTTTGATGTATTCATTTCTATCTATTTCTGAATGAGCTAAGTATGAATCATTAGGAATTTTCGTTTTTATCTCAAAATCAAAGAGTTGTCCAGAATTTAATAATAATAGTTTATCTTCTAAACCTACTTTTTTCAGCCCCTCCACAACTACAGAACCATCGGGTGGATGAGGCAAATACTGATTTAAACCAGAACGTGAACCAGCAATTATATACTGATCTGCAAAAGGCATAGCATAATTGGGTTGTAATATTTTCACTGTATTTACAAATAAATCTAAGCCTTGTTGAAAAATCCGTTCTTTCTCTTTGATTTTTTCTATATGAGAAAGGTTTGTATAGCAAGCAGGATAACCAGAACCACCAGCATAAGGAAGTAATGCTAGATCAACTTGAGCATATTTTTCTTGAATGTATTTTAAACCTTCATTATATGGTGGACAGTCATTAGCATTGTAAATAATAAAATTATCCCACTTAATAATTATTGCTGAATCAATTAGATAATTAAGTTCATGATTAGGATCAGCTTCTATCATATCTACCCATAAATTAGAAGCGATTTGAGTTGGTGTGTGTGGTTTAATCAGGTGAATTTTATTAAATTTAAAGCCGTGTGTATCCAAGAATTTAGCAACAAAATTTGGTTGTCTATCCATCAGGATAATTTCAGCATCCCTATTTAAATATTGGATAGTTCCTGCCGCACAATGATCTTCATGTATGTGTGATATATAAAGATAGTCAATTCTACCAATATCCTTCATGCTAACTTGCAGGGGAGGATAATGATACCAAGCTCCATGAAAGATACCATCATTCAGCCAAGGATCAAACATTATGCGTTTATTATTGTGTTCAATAATTGCAGTTGCACCACCTATATTTAACAGTTTCATGTTTACCCCCTTACTGCATAAGCTGTTATTTGACGACCCAAGTTAATATCTGCTAAAGATTGGTATAATTTATCTAAGGTTTCTTTGTGGCCAGTTTTTCTAAGATTCATTTCAAAAGCCATACGACGTTCATGGCATTTTCGCCCTAATTGGCTATCTTTAACATAATTATCACCAAATAATAAAAACATCTCTATTGGAAAAGAAGATTTAGTTAACTTAACTTCATATCCTAATCCCACAAGCAGTCTACATAGTGTATCCTTACTAAAATAATTTAAATGCCCTGGTGGTGCTATCCACCAATCTTCTAATTTATGTGTATTTCTACCTGCTAATTGAAAAGCGTTAAATTCATTAGGAACATCAATAATCAGCACACCTTTGGTTTTTAATAGCTTATCTCTTATTTCACGTAAAGTCGCCACTGGATCTGCTAAGTGTTCCAAAACATTTAAGAGAGTAACTACATCAAATTTATGTCCTTCAAAAACATCCATTTTTTCCATACCGGCGGTAATCACATTTAGTCCATTTTTACTGGCATAAGCTACAGCTTCTGGGGCTGGATCGAATCCATAACATAACATTCCCTGTTGTTGAAAATAAAACAGTGCTTGTCCCCATCCACAACCAATATCTAAGATTTTTTTACCAGTTAAACTTTCTCCTGTAATTTCAGTAAGAGTGATACACATATCATTTCTATTTGCATCTAACCACTCTTTATCTAAAAGTTGTACTTCCAAAGCCGAGTCATTAAATTTAGGGTAAGCATTATAAAATTCAGCAGCATAAAATTGAGTAATTTCTTCTGCACTAGGAGTTGGTTTGATTTGCAAAAATCCATATTCAGGATTAGGCTCAAGTTTGTATTTTGTATGATCCATTGTTGTTATTATGCTTATAAGAGGGTGTTTGAAAAGTTTTGAGGGGTAAAATTTTATGCTAATCGCCTCACCATGATCCGGATCATGGCAAGGTAAATAAAAGTCTCTGATGTTTCCGGTAATAATTCATAATCTCTGACCAATCGACGACACCCCATCAGCCAGCCGAAAGTGCGTTCTACGACGAGAGAGCTTTTTGAGTAAGACAAACCCCTTAGTTTGCTCTGGTCGCAGCACCACCTGCACAATCCAACGACAAATGTCCATGACCCACATCATGAAAGCTGGACCATCAAACCCACCATCAGTCCAAATAGTCGTCAAGCGAGAAACCTGAGATCCCATCCCTTTGACGCGCTTGATTACTTGTTTGCCGCCAGATCGCTCTGGCACATTGGCGGCGGTGACTAACACCCGCAGAATCAATCCCAATGTATCAACGGTCATAAACCGCTTCCGCCCTTTGATTTGTTTGCCCGCGTCATATCCTACTTCCTGACTCACCATCGCCGCACTTTTTACACTTTGACTATCGATTATGGCGAATGATGGACTGGGATAGCGTTCCGCTTCGATTCTCGTACATTCTCGCAAACTGTCATGAATTTTCACCCAAGTTCCGTCTCTGCGCCAGTTGCGAAAATAAGTATATACAGTTTGCCAGGCTGGAAAGTCCCCAGGCAACGCCCGCCATTGCACCCCTTCTAGCAAGACATAAAAAATCGCGTTCATGACTTTCCACATATCGACTTCACGCTTGCGACCACCTTTTTTGGCTTCTGGAATCATGTCACTCAACAATTCATATTGGGCGTGAGTCAAATTACTGGGGTATGCTTTACTCATGTTACTCTCTCAGTGCTGTGTTCTTTCTATTCACAGCTTACACTGGGAGAGCTTTTTTACTCACTCACCGACTTTTCAAACACCCTCTAAAACATTGAATTGCATGATATCAATTAGAATTTTGGATATATTGTAATGTTTTTTCCCAGCCTAAGTTAGCAATTATATCAATAATTGATAAATGACTAACAAACTCCTGTTGTTTAAGTTGTGGATAAGGTATGGGTTCAAACTTTTGAAATAAAAGACGTACTGAAGAATTATTAAAATTACCATCTTGTAATAAGTATTCAGATGCTCCTAACGGACTCAAATACTCATCACAACCAAAATGGTTACAAATTTTGATCAAGCGTTCAGAACGTTGTCCATGAATATTTAATTCACTTGAGAAAAAAATATGTGCTGATAATTCTAGTTTATTTACAACAGCTTGAATAATTTTTGTATTCAAACTTAACAAAGATTTGATTTTTGTATCTAAAATTATTTCTACTAATTTTAAAATTTCATTTCTATATATATGTTTATTGTAAGCGTGTCTAATTAATTCAAATTGTTTGTTTCTCCAATTTCGTTGATCGTTGATTTGAATATTGTTAATATATTCACCAAGATATAGTCTTTGTGTTGGTACTGTTATCCAATGAACTTGTCCATTAAGCAAAATTCTGTTACGATTTTGCCAAGAGCTTTTTTCAAACTGGACATCATCTAAAAAAACAAACACATCAGATTGAGAAATCAAGTTAAAATAACCAGCCCAAGGCATATATGTTGGTTGCATAATTACGCATTTCAATTTTTTATTTCCTCAATTTCAAAAATAAACATTACTGATACTCGCTGTTTAATATTCCCATTAGTATAACATTTTCATATTTACCATTGCACCAATATTGCTGTCTCAATATGCCTTCTTGAATAAATCCAATAGACTGATAACATCTAATAGCATTAACATTAGACTCTAAAACTTTTAAACATATTTTATGCAAATTTATCCCCATAAATCCATAATTTAAAATTAGTTTAATAACCTCTTTGCCAAAACCTTGACCTCTATATTCACTATCTCCAATATATATTCCTAAATCAGCAGTAGCACTGATCCAATCAATAAACATTAATCTAACGATGCCAATACAATCATCTGTATTTAGTATAAAAATTCCAAATAAAATTTGATTTTTATCACTTTGATTGTTTTTTAACCAATTTTCAACTTGAGTTTTATTTACAGGTAATGGATGAGCCATAACCAAGTTTCCTAATTGAAAATCGTTCTTCCAAATATATATTTTATCTAAATTTTCCAATTCTAAGTTTTTTAGATAAATTCGCGTGCCATTGATATTAGTTAGTTTATTCATTTTACACATTTTCCATATTGACAATTTCATTTTTTATTGATTCAAAAATTAGGTGAGAACTAGATGAGATATTAAGCATTTTACAGTTTGAACTCATTTGAGTAAGAAGATTTGGGTTGTTCAATAATTTGATAATTTCATCACTTAATTCTTGAATATTAACATTTTCGTGCCAACCTAAATTAATAATAACACCTTTTTTACCTAAATCTTGCAGTGATTCTATTTGATTAGTAGCAATTTCTATGGTTACTGTTGGCAATTCTAAAAAACAACGTTCCCATGTATTTGTACCACCTGAAGCTAATGCTAAGTCAGCTTTTGCGATTAAATCAGCCATATTATTAACTTGGCAATAAAAATTTGTATTCGGCATCTGATTGCAAAATGTTCTCACCAATTCTTTATGTTGATTAGACTCTCCAACTACAACATTAACAGTGATATTTGGTCTATTGATTAGCTGAATAGCCTTTAATGCTTTTAATGTTTGATTGTTTGGATCACTACCACCAAAAAATACTAAAATTTGCTGAATATTGCCATCGCGTGTACGCAATGTTTTTTTTACTTCTCTAAATTCCTCCCGTAATAAAACATACTTTAACCCCAGCATTTTTTTACAATTATTTTTTACTAAATTATCGTAACGTATTTCATAATTGTTATAAAAATTTTGGTCTAACAATAAATCACAATCATGATGACGATTGGCTAAATCATCTATGACCATCAAGTTTTGAATATATGGTCTAATTTTCAATTCCCACTGATAATCTAGTCCATAATGATCAACAATCAACCAAGATATTTCTTTTGGTTTTGCTTTCAGAAAAGCTGTGGTTTCCTCTGCATCAATTTTCCAATCTACATCTAAATTAATACTTGAAATATCATTATGAAGCTGATAGACATCAAAACCTTTTTGTTGAATTAAATTTTCTAAACTTCCAGGTAAACTACGGACAATGAAAGTAATATCATGGCTGATTTTGTGTAATTGTTCAGCCAACACTAGACACCGCATTAGATGTCCTGTCCCTATTTGACTAGATGAGTCCACGCGGAAAACAAAAGACATAATATGTTCACCTAACTTTAAATAATGGTTCTAAAGTCTGACATTGAAGATATTTTTCTAGAAGGCAATTATCTACAGCATCTTTTAAAATTGGAAATACTTCTCCATATACAGCTAATAATCTCTCCACTTCTACATCATTGTGAGCATAACTGATATTGTGGCTACCAAGAGTCAAAATACCACGTTTAAATACCTCTTGTAAAAACAGGGTTTTGATCTGTAATTGTGTGTAAACTTCGAGATTATTAATTAAGATAAATGACCAAGTTGGATGACCAGATATAGAGAAAATATGATCAACATCATAATAATTAATTAAGTTTTTCAAGCCAGTTACAACTTTATCTCCTTGTTCTTTAATTTTTTCTAAAACGGGCAATTTTTGTAATTTATTCATTGTTGCTAAAGCAGCCGCTAAAGAAAGTGTTTCACCTCCAAAAGTAAAAGAGAAAAAGATTTCTTCCATTAATTTCATAATATCTGCTTTACCAGCTACGGCAGAAATAGGATAACCATTGGCTAAACCTTTGCCAAAAGTAGCCAAATCAGGTATTACGCCAAAATATTCTTGCGCTCCCCCTTTAGCAACACGAAATCCAGTTACAGTTTCATCAAAAATTAAAATAGCATTATGTTGATGTGTTAAATCCTGAACTTTTTCTAAAAAATTATCTTTTGGAGGAAATACATTCATGGGTTCTAAAATCACAGCCGCTATCTGATCAGGATATTGTTGAAATATTTGATGTAATGACTCTATATCGTTATAAATAAAGGTGTGAGTTAATTTTTGAACTTCCACTGGTACACCTAAATTTCTGGCTGTTGAACCAATATACCAATCATGCCAACCATGATAACCACATACTGCTACATGATCTTTTTTTGTATAAGCTCTAGCTAAACGTATTGCTCCTGTTGTGGCATCTGATCCATTTTTACCAAATCGCACCATTTCCGCGCAGGGAACTATCTCAATTAATTTTTCTGCTACCTGCATTTCAATGGGATGAGGTAAAGAAAAAATTACGCCATCTTCTATTTGTTCTCTGACTGCTGCTGTTACATCTGGGTCATTATATCCTAATGTAATGGCTGCTAATCCATTAATAAAATCAATATATTCGTTATTATCTACATCCCAAACATGACTTCCCAATCCTTTTGTAATAAAATAGGGAGAAACACCAAAGGGATATTGAGTTTTACTTTTACTAAAAGTTTGGCTACCTAGAGGAATAGTCTCCAGCGCCCTAGCTAATAAATTTTCCGAATTTTGATAACGATGGTTCATATTTTTACCTATTTTTTATTACTATTTATTACTAAGTTACTTGGAAAATAATTGATCTTTAAGTAAAGATTTGGCAAATCCTTCATTACGTTGATAACAGGTATTATAACTTTTGAGTTCAGGATATTTACCGTATAAATCTAAAATATCTTGAGTGGTAAAGTTAGGATTTGTGGGATATAAATATTCATAAATTTGATTAACTAATTCAAAATCTAGGGGTTCATCCACTGTCCAACGTAATTCTGATATGTCAATATTATTTTTATAACTACCCAGTTTAAACTGTTCTGGTTGTTGATGAATAAATGATGTAACGTGTTCTCTTTGAGATGGTAAATATGCTTGTTTCCAGGCTAATTGTAAACATGGAAAACGGCATATTTCCACATCTAAACCATCGGGATAGGTAGGTTCAATGGCATTACTGGTATAGTCAAAATATCCTGCTAAATGAAATTTAATGACTTTATCTATTAAATAGGGATCAGTCAGAGGACAATCACCTGTTAATCTTACAATATGTTCTGGTTGTTTGGGTTTAGCACTTTGATAAAATCTATCTAAGACATCATCCAGATTTCCTCTGAAAATTTCTATGTTGATTTGTTGACATAATTCAACTAGGGGATTATCAGTTATATGATCACTGGTAGCTAGGATTAAATGATCAATTAATTTAGCTTTTTGTAATCTTTCAATTTGTCTGATAATCATTGGTAAACCCAGGATGGGTTTGAGAACTTTTCCCGGAAGTCTGGAGGAAGAAACACGAGCTTGTAAAATAGCTAATATCATGGAACTTCTGGATAAAAGTTTTGTAAGGACTTTTGTAAGACAGTAAATACCCATTGTGAAGATGAATCGAGTAAATTTATGGATATATCCTTCTGACCATAATTACAGGCGATTCTTGCAACTTCTCTATATATTCCCATTGATTTAAATATTTGGCTGTAGTCTTGTTTATAAGTGTAAATGTTTTCTTCCGGTAAGTGATGATATTTGCGACACTGTTGAAAGTCAGGCAAAAAATCTCCAATAATTAAAGTACCTCCATCACTCGTTACTCGGTCAATTTCCGCTATTGATTTTGCTAAAGATTGCCGATCTATACAACATAAGACACCGCATACAAGAACTAAATCAAAATTGTCTTGAATGGGAATATCTGCTAATAAACTATGATATAAACTCAGGTGTGGATAGCGATTTTTGCCATCTTGAATGGCATCTTTGCTTGCATCTACACCTACTAAATTTGTAATTTCTAACTTTTTACCGACTTTATTTAAGCGCCAACCATTTGCACATCCCAAATCAAGGATATTTTTGATGTCTTTTTTGATCCTGATTAAATCTATTAAATCAGATACCCAATCAGCATCAGTTGGATTATTATCATAATTTTCTAAAGCCTTGGTATTGCGATTAAACCAATTATCGCCTTCTCCCATAAAAAATATAGAATCTTGATTCATGATTAAACTCCTTTGTACCAATTAGTGGGATTTAATATCAATTCATTATCAAAAAAATATTTATCAAAATCTTTGAATTGAATTTGATTTATATTTGTACCATCAAGTATTTCTTGAAGATGATGGCAATTATTAACACCAACTATTGCATAATCTACCTCCTTTAATCCTAAAACAAATGCCAAAGATACTTGAAGAGATGAAAGACCTAAATTTGCTATATCATGATGATAATAACTCAAGTGGTCTTTGATTGGTTCAAAGAAGACTGATAATGTATTAAAATTCATCAATAATAAACCTTGTAAAAATATAGAACGTGCATGAATTTCTACACCTAAATGTTTAAGTTTTGATAAATGACCACTTTTTATTAACCGTTGGTCTAATACATTAAGCGGTAGTTGGATGATATCTATTGCATAATTAGCAATGATTTTATCTATTTGTTGACTATTATAAACAGAAACTCCAATCTTTTTGATTAATCCTTGTTTTTTCAAAGATTGCATTTTCTCTATCAATAAATGACCATTTGTAGTTAAAACATCATCAGCGCGATGAATTAATAAAGCATAAATTGATGATTTTTGTAGTTTTTCTAAAGATTGATGTAAGGTATTTTCTAGTAAATCAGTATCATTAATAGTAATATTTTCTTGAGAAAATTGAGGAGTTTTGCTAACAATAGTAAAATTATGTTTATGGTTAATTGTTTGCCCTAAAACTTCTTCACTTGTACTATAAAGATGGGCAGTATCTATCAGACTAACTCCGTTTTTATGTGCTAATTCTAATATTTTAGCTACTTCTTCTGGTGAGGTTTTTCCCTGTTGATTAGATATGCCATAATCTAAGCCAAATTGTGCTGTTCCTATTCCTAGTTTCATATTAAAATCTCTAGAATTTTTTTGGCTATCATATTTTGATTTGCTTCAGTTAAACCATAATATAAAGGTAGAGAAATTGCCTCCTGATAATACTTTTCTGAATTGATAAAATCTCCTTGTTTAAATCCTAATTGTTGATAATAAGGTTGAGTATGTACAGGAATATAATGTAAATTTACCCCTATTCCACTTTGACGTAACTCCTCAAAAATCTGTCTATGACTTTTATTAATTTTATCGACTTTTAACCGAATAACATATAGATGCCAACTAGAATTTGTATCTGGATGTTGCCAAGGTAATATTAAAGGTAAATCTTTTAATAATTCATGATATCTATTTGCTAAAAAACGACGATGTTTAACAAACTCATCTAAACGATTCATTTGACTAACACCTAACGCTGCTTGAATATCAGTTATCCGGTAGTTAAAGCCTAATTCCAATTGTTGATAATACCAAGCGCCGTGAGATTCACTTGGCATTAAATCAGGATTTCTGGTAATTCCATGACTTCGCAATCTAATTAACTTTTGATATAATTCTTCCTGATTTGTTAACACCATTCCACCTTCACCAGTGGTAATAATCTTCACGGGATGAAAGCTAAAAACTGTCAGATCAGAAAATTCACAACAACCAACAGGTTTTCCTTGATATTTTCCCCCAATAGCATGAGAAGCATCTTCAATAATTTTAAAATTATACTGTTTTGATAAAGTATAAATTTTATCCATCTCACAAGATTGTCCTGCAAAATGCACAGGTATAACTACTTTAGGTAAATAACCTTTTGTATCAGCCAAAACTAATTTATTTTCTAATTCTTCTATACTTAAATTATATGTGTTTGCATCAATATCCACAAAATCAACTTTTGCACCACAATATAACCCACAATTAGCGGAAGCAACAAAGGTATTTGGTGAAGTCCAAAGTATATCTCCTGTACCTAAATTAGCAACTAAACAAGCAATATGTAATGCTGCTGTTGCACTAGAAACAGCTACTGCATATTTTGTTCCACAATAATTAGCAACTGACTTCTCAAACCTTTCTATACTTGGTCCTTGGGTAATCCAATCTGAACGCAAAACTTCTACTACAGCGTCAATATCTGCTTGATTTATATCTTGTCTTCCATAGGGAATATAGTTACTCATAGTTTCAGAATATCTAACAATTGAAAGGGTGTCAGCCATTCTGTATTGGTTTCTGAACTATACTCAAAACCTTCAGGAACTGGCACTCCTTTTTCACCTAAAGTATTACAGGTATAATCAACACTGTGACTATATTCAATAGTAGGTTGAATCAAATAATGATCAGTAAATTCTAAAGCTAAATGAGCAGATTCTTTAGAAAACATTGCTTCATGTAATTTTTCCCCTGGTCTAATTCCAATAATTTTAGTTGGTATTCCTGGTGCTAAAGCTTCTGCTAAATCAGTCATTTTCATGGAAGGAATTTTAGGAACAAATATTTCTCCTCCCTGCATTCTTTGAAAACTATCCAATACTAAATCTACTGCTTGTTGAAGAGTAATCCAAAAGCGTGTCATGCGGGGGTCTGTAATCGGAATTTCTGTAGCTTTTTCTTGAATCAGCTTTTGGAAAAAGGGAACAACAGAACCTCTTGAACCAACTACATTTCCATAACGAACAACAGAAAACCGGGTTTTCATGTCCCCAGCAATATTATTAGCAGCTACAAAAAGTTTATCAGCCGCTAACTTTGTTGCGCCGTAAAGATTAATAGGATTAACTGCTTTATCTGTGGAAAGAGCAATTACTTTTTTTACTCCTTGTTCCAGGGCAACATTAATAACATTATTAGCCCCATTAATATTAGTTTTAATACATTCCATTGGGTTATATTCAGCCGCTGGAATTTGTTTTAAAGCCGCAGCATGAACTACATAGTCAACTCCTCGGAAAGCTAACTTTAAGCGATCGCTATCTCGCACATCTCCAATAAAATAGCGCATGGATGGTGAGTTAAACTCTTGGAACATCTCATATTGCTTTAATTCATCCCGTGAATAGACTATAATTTTATGCGGCTGATATTTACTCAAGATTGTCTTGACAAATTGCTTGCCAAACGAGCCTGTACCACCAGTTATGAGAATAGATTTATCATTAAACATTTATTCGCCTGTGCCAAAAACTGCTTAGAGAAAATTAACTTTTTCTCCTGTGTGACTAAGAAATACTAATTAGTCTATTTTTGACTATTTGGTAATTGCTCCCCCACTCTACTTCTTCACATCCCCCAACACAGTCTTATAATCTTGTCTGTCAGGATGTAACTTAACCAACCTTTCCCTTTCCATGAGTGCGATCGCTTCGCTCACTGTAGGTATCCATCCTTAAATTACCCCCCATATCCGTAGAATACCCACAATCCCCAAAAATGTATCATTTCCTATATATGTTAATTATTATTTAAATAAATCTTTACAATTAAAATTAGGACTCCTTTTTCTTAAAAAAATACAACATCATTTACTTATCCAGTTTTACTCCCAATTCTCGCAATTTCGCCGCCAATTTATCAGCCCGTTGTTTTTCCTGTTCTGCCCGTTGTTTTTCCTATTCTGCTTGCTCTTCTCCTGTTAACAATAAATTACCATCTAAATCCCACCAACGTAACCACGGCAATTCTACATTTTTATATGTTCCTTGCCAAATTCCCAACTCCACACCCATTTTCTCAATTACATAATGACCTCTTTCATTAGGTGGCATTAGGTAATATTGTCCCTCAACTAAATGATATAATTCTAAAGAGGATTTCTTTTCCTCATAAATTCCATAAAAAGGAACTCTAATGGCTTTTTCATACACCCAAAATTTACCTTGATATGGAGTTGTATCCCTTTCTTCTTTGCCATTACCGGAGACAAATTCAATGACAATTAAAGGAGCAACTAATTCCTGCCACATTACATAAGAACGGCGCATTTGACCATTTAAAGTTGGTGGCACATCAGGAACATAAAACCAATCTGGCGCTTCTGCTCCTTTTTCTGGTGGATCAGTAATCCGCCAATAAATACCGCTATCTTGACCTATGCAAAACTGCTTATCTGGGTGAATTTCCTGTAATTTTGACCAAATTGATTCTGTTAATAAAATACTTTGAGGATGTTCTTGGAAATTCTGACCTACGGTACGCTTCGCTAACACTATCGTTCCATCTTCACAGGGCAATTGAGTATGATCTGGTAACTTTGTTGAAATATCAAGTTTGAGAGTATCCATAATTTCCCATTTTGGAAGAATAGGACTGTGTTCGCTAGGCTATGGCATTACATCCATCTGAACTATATTCTAAGAGCGATACCTACGGTAAGCTACGCTAACGCACTTACTGTGCCATTCTTTTCTTCACATCCGTCAACACAGTCTTATAATCCTGTCTATCAGGATACAGCTTCACCAACTTCTCCATTAGTGCGATCGCACCCTTGATATCCCCCGACTTTAACCGAATAATAGACAACTTCTCCAAAGCTAACTGGTTATTCGGTTCTCTTTGTAAAACCAACTCATATCCCTTGGTCTGTTTCTGCAATTCAGTCTCAGCCGATTGCACTACCACTGGTTGTTTGGGTTTTTCCCAAGCCTGTTTTACAGTATTGAACCCCCCGATCAGTATAGAACCACCGAAGCCGAATAACAAAATATATGTAAAAATTCTTTGCTTTCTTGCAATTTGTTGACGACGTTTCTCTAGGTAATCGTTTTCTGCACTTGCCATAGCTTATATCTGCTGCGGTCAACACTTAGATAACAGCAATATTTCTCTCCTGTTTATGAGATTACCCACAAAATAGCAGAAACGATCATCTTGCTTACCCCCAATCATCAAGACGAGTTGAGTTATATGATTTTGGGTTTGGGATTGAGAATACCTTTCTGTGTCCGGGTTGAAGTGGAACAATCAATAACAATCATTTTTCAAATTGGATTAGCTGCTTACTATATGAAGATTCGCTGACATTTAGCCAATTTTGGTCTATTCCTCATAATTTATAAGTTTGTGGTCGTGATTACCGTACAAAAACCAATTTTTAGTAATAGACCAAAAAGAGTTATGGTATACTGTAGAAGTTAAGACTAGCTTTACCAAACTATAGCGCCCTACGCACCATTAAAAATTCTTAACCGGAAAGCTGTTTTAATCAAGCATTTACCCAAATAAAATCTGAAATACATCGAGGTTATGACTCAGCAAGTAATTCACCCTATGGTGAAATTGCAGCGTAACGTGCAATCACTCGTAGAATCCAATATTATCAAGCCTACCGATAGCATCTGGAAAATTGCCTTACTCTATGGCAATGACTGGCAGCATTGGAAACAGGAACTGCTAGACTTTGGTTTTAGTATGCAAGACCCAATTGCTGACCTCCTAGCTGTGGAAAATTGGGACGAAAATTAAGGGTTGTGGGTTTGGTAACTGAGGACTGGGAAAAGATGGTGGCCAATTACTAATCATCCAGTTAACTACCATATTCTTCTTGATCCTTGTTTTTGTGAATAAATAAAGGACAGTAGCCATTAAGACTTGTTTCTCTCCGGTCTTTTAAAGCTCTGTTCTATTTTAATTTTTTGGCGTTGCAGTCGTTTAAACTATGAGCGATGATCAGGATGCTTTTGGCTTCAGTGTCAGCTGCGCTTCTGAGTTGGTCGCTTCAATTTTAGCGATCGCCAAACATCGCCATCTAAATAAACTGTATCCTAGTCTATAGGTTGCTTTTAGCAATTTAATGCCCACTAGATTCTTCTAGCTAGTGACTGACATTAACGCTTTGGCTAAATCTTGAGCAGTTTGATAACGATCACGTGGTAGAGGTTCAGTTACACACTCAATAACTTCTCGGAGTTGATGTGTAATAGTAGGAACATTTTTAAGTTCAAAGCAAAAACCTCGTCCTCTTTGGCGGAAAAACTTTAAAGGATTTTCCCCTGTAAGTAGAAAAATCAACGTAGGTCCGATCGCATATAAATCCGATTGTATCAAAGGTTGTCCTCTTTCCTGTTCAGGAGCGCAATAACCTTCAGCGCCGATTCTTGTACCTGGTGCGGTTCCTGTTTCCTTAACAGCCCCAAAATCCAATACCACGATCCGATTATTAGCACTCCTGACCATCAAATTAGCAGGTTTAATATCACGGTGAATCAGTGGTGGTTCTTGGCCATGGAGATATTCTAAAATATCACAGGTTTGAATCATCCAAGCGATCGCTTGATTAGGTGTAACAGGGCCAGTGTTATATATCCGTTTTTCTAAATCCTGTCCATGAATTAATTCCATTCCCAAATATTTTTTACCACCTTCGACAAAAAAGTCGTAATACTTAGGAATTCCCGGATAATTCAGACATTTAAGAGTATTCGCTTCCCGTTCAAATAACTCTTGTGCTTTGGCGATTTTAGCCATATCCGCGTTCATCTGCTTTAACACCAACAACTGCGGCACTCCCGTACTCAAGCCTGTATCATCCCAAGCTAGGTAAGTAGTACCCATTCCTCCCTGTCCCAGAATTCTCAAAATCTGATAATGACGAATTCGCTGGAGAACAGTCAGCGGTTGACCACAATGAACACAAAATATATTATTTGGCGAGTTTCCTTCATGAGTACAACGAGAAACAGAGAGATTTTCCGTTTCCTGGTGTATGGGCTGCCAAGGCGCAACAGTCGGTTCTGGTATATCCTGAAGTTGGAATTTGAGTATGGGTCCACCCTGTGCTAATTGCAGGAGGGAATTATCTGGTAATGTACTTTTTGTTACCAGAACACCATTAAGAAAAGTACCATTTGTCCCTTGACTAATCACCTGCCAAGCATCACCCTTTCTACCAGTACCGAATTGTTTAAGTTCGAGATGATAGCGAGAGACTAAACTATCATTTAAAACAACGTGATTATCCACCGCTCTACCAATACGAATCATGGTAGAACCCTCAAAGCGCCACTGGTTAAGGGGCGTTTTATGTTGCGTGTCTAACAGGGTCAGAGTAACCACAAGAAAGCCTAAGAGTTAAGAAATGGAAATTGTTAATGCCAACTTTGCTGATTTGGAGAAACCTTTACCCGTATCAGTATACCTGTAATGTTGTCGTGGCCATTATGTTCGTTTGCTAAATCAATCAAGTCGCTAAGACCTGATTCCAGATTAGTGCCAGAACTTAGCAGAGGTTCTAGATGAGTCTGCCAATAATTTTCTACTAAATCATTATCTGATAAACCGTCCGAAGCTAACAGCAGCAAAGTATCTTCACAGATTTCAAAAAAATCTACCTCTGGATGGACGAAATTTGCATCTCGTGGACCAAGAGCTTGGGTGAGTTGATAGGCATCTGGACGAGCATAAGCAATAGTAAATTCTACACCTTTGGCTATTTCCCGCTGGCCAACTTCGTGATCTACAGTTATTTGTTCTAGTCCACGTTTGTGTGTGTAACGATAAAGACGACTATCACCGACATGAGCGACTGCGGCTTTGGTATTATGCATTAATAACATCACCAAGGTAGTACCCATGCGTCCCACACCAGAACGTAGTCCTTGTTGATTGAGATTGTAGATCGTCTCATTAGCTAAGAAAACTGCTTTTTGGATAGTTTCTGCGGTGGGGAGTTCTGCTGTTACCCAGTTTTCTTGAAAGTATTGTCGCAGAGTATTGACAGCTAACTCACTGGCTACTTCACCACCAGCGTGTCCTCCCATACCATCACACAAAATATACAAACCTCGTGCTTGCAAATTCCGATTTCTGGGCAATTCCAGTTTTTGCTGTTTGCTGTCAATACCAAAATAGTCTTCATTGTGATTGCGTTGACGACCAACGTCAGTGCGTCCTGTATTTTCCACACTCCTTAACTGCATTGACAATATAATTGTTGGTGCATCTTCGTTTTTGTCGGTTTCATCACCATCATCATCATCTTGCAATATGGTGGATGCAGAGGGATATTTTGCTTCTGTAGAACTAAAATCACGATGGGCAGATAGTTCTAGTTCTGTGGCTATTTCTTCCAATCGCGATCGCAATTCTTCCAAGTTTTCAATCTTACCAATTTCTAAATCCTCCAACATCTGTACAACTGAACCAATTTGAGTGCGTTGGGACTGTTTACATAAAGTCTGCCAAACCCGTCCTAAAGCCTTAATAGTTAAGGGTTGCTCCCCATCTTCTGATAAATTACTCCCTGGTGTTTCCAGATACAACCGTTGTAGTCCTAGTGTTTGATCCTCATCCAGTCGCAAATTAGATAATTCCAACAAACTTTGGCGACAATTCACCCGTTCCAGCACCCCCCAAAGGTGAATCATCTGATAACACCAGTGCAAAATTTGTAAAGGATGGGTTGTCTGATCTTGCCATGCATCCAATAACAACTGCCAATGAGAACGGTCTTCCAGCAAAATTACCTGTATATTATCTTGCTGCCATGCGTCGTGAATTAGTGGTATTCCCGGTATAGTCTCTGGTTGTAATAATACATAAGCTTTAGCTAAATTAGGAATTCCAATCACACTTAGGGATGGAACAATCAATCCATTTGGTTGATTTTCTAGCATCGCCTCAATAGGTGATATTTGATAGGGTTGGCAATCTAAAACCCTAACTTTAACTTCAGTATTAGTCGCCATCACCTCTGGATTTGGTAATGGTGCCAGCAACTGATAGCGTTGTTCTCGATCTAAAAATAAGCCTACCGCAAATTGTGGCTGAGAGTTGATATTTCCCTGTGTTATTGCATCCCCAAATTCTGAAACGATAACAGGTGTTTCTTGGGCAATAATTGCCCACCAAATTGTGCCGCATTCTGCACCACAGCTTTGACAGTATTGTGTATCTAAAGAAACTTCGCAGCCACATTCATGACAAGTCCTATGAGTTAAAGACGTGCCACAATTTTGACAAAACTTGTTGTCATTGGGGTTTTCAAATTGACAGTGAGGGCAAATCAGCATAGTAGAAATTCCTTGATTTTCCTTCTAAGATGCTTATAGCCACTAGGATTCAAAGTGCCATAATTAGCTAACCCTGATTACAGTGGATATACAAGAGAATATGGATTCACCACGGAAGATCGGTGACAGTATTAATTGTAAATGCCAATAGATATTCTTACGAATCATTAAGAATAACCATAGTCCGTGGATCAAAAATTTGTCGGTGGAAATAGGTTCTGGGGAAGATATTTTGGTATTTTTTGGTATTTTCAAAGCATATTTTAGATAAATACTACCTTGTAGATGGTATATTCTTCACTTTCCTAGCTCTAAATAACTTTATAATTCATTCATCCTGGTCTTTTCCCACAATCTACAACCAGCTTGAGGAGCTAGTACCGCTTCGCGGAAGTCAAAAGTCAAAAGTCAAGAGTCAAAATTAAGACAGCATAGAATCCTCGGAGATTTAGATTGGTTAGTTTATTTACACCGTGCTGTACTAGATAAATTTGTGATTTACTGATAGTCGCTAGACGACTTAAGTCCGAGACTTTTGCAAAACTTGGATTTCTGGGGGTGTGAGGTAGCGCCATTCACCTGGTTGCAGACCATTTAATTGTAGGTTAGCGATACTGACCCGAATTAATCGCAAAGTCGGAAACCCTACCGCAGCAGTCATACGCCGCACCTGACGGTTTTTTCCTTCTGTGAGAGTCATTTCCAGCCAAGCTGTAGGAATATTTTTTCTAAATCTAATTGGGGGATTGCGATCGCTAACCGTAGGTGCTTCTAAAAATAGCTTAACTTGAGCAGGACGAGTTTGGTAATTTTGAATTTCTACCCCTGTGCATAACTTATTGATAGTCTCTGGATCAGGAATACGTTCTACCTGTACCCAGTAGGTGCGTTTATGCCCAAACTGCGGGTTAGCGAGACGGTGCTGTAATTGTCCATTGTTTGTTAATAACATTAACCCTTCACTATCCCAATCTAAACGCCCCACTGGATAGATTTCAGGAATATCAATATAGTCTTTAAGGGTAATGTGTTTAGGAGATTCTTGAGTAAATTGACTCAGAACTCCATAGGGTTTATGAAAGATAATATACTTAAAGATATTAGTCATTGGATTTTGGATTTTGGATTTTGGATTGACCCCACGGATAAAACCGGGAGCTTGTACCATCAAGGAATTATGGATCAATAATGATATTTTTTGCCCAAAATGCCTAAAAAACAGCTAACAGTCAAATTTTAGTCCCTGTGGGGAGAAAGTTGACAAATGTGATTTTAGTTTATGATGCTAATAACCCAGTGCCAACTCATCCCAAACAGGCGTGGGAAAGATTTCAAAAAAGTATCCGTCCGACATTATCCGGTTAAGAGGGTGTTTAATGGCTGATCTCATAACTAAACGGGTAGTTTGGACTAAATTAGCTTGCAGGGTTTTGAGTATAGGTTTATTACCTGCATTCACAGCTTATCCTGTTTTAAGTGCAGAGCGATTAACCCTTTCTTACGGTATTTTAGAGCAATCTATACCAATTAATTCTCTGGAAAAATATGCTAAAACAGGCAAAATAGATGATGATTTAGCGGTATATACTAAATATGCCAACAAAAAACAACTAACTCAACTGCGGAAAGTTTTACTAACTACTATTCCCCTCAATATTGTCAATGTTTCCCAATTTCTTTATACACCAATTGGTGAGGAATTATTGAAAAAATTGGGAGAAATTATTCAAACAGAATCTCGTTTATCCGGGTTCTATGCAATTCGAGCCGCAGTCATTTTAGCAGCCGCTGAACAAAAGAATTTTACGCTTTTAAATGTTTTACGCCAATTTCCCACAAGCTCAATTGCAATTGATTTAGATCGGGGTTTAGAAATTGCAGATAAATTGCAGAATTTAGTAAATCAAACCCAAAATGCAGTAGCACTTATTAACCAAAAATCCCAACTAAAAGCAACCACATCTAATCTGACTTCTGTGCTTTTAGCAGATATCAAAAAACCGGGAAATTTTACTTGGCAAAAACAAACTATTGTTCTTAATGACCAATCTCGCCACCGCACTTTTCCCGCTGATATTTATCTACCCAATGTCTCAAATCCGCGTTCAGTCATTGTCATCTCCCACGGACTTGGTTCTGATAGAAGCAGTTTTGCTTATCTGGCTGAACATCTTGCCCAATCAGGCTTTGTAGTTGCTGTTCCAGAGCATCCTGGTAGTAATGCAGAACAACTAAAAGCTCTATTGTCAGGAACAGCACAGACAATAACAAGCCCCAGAGAATTGATTGATAGACCATTGGATGTGAAGTATTTGTTAGATGAACTAACTCGTTTATCTAAAAATAATCCAGTATTTCAAGGGCGATTAAATTTACAACAAATAGGAGTTATAGGACAATCATTTGGTGGCTACACAGCTTTAGCATTAGCAGGTGCAAAGATTAATTTTGAGCAATTAAAAAAAGATTGCCCAGATATAAAAAAAACACTAAATATTTCGCTCTTACTTCAATGCTTGGCGATAAATTTACCAAATGTAGAATACAATTTATCCGATCCAAGAGTTAAAGCAATAATCGCAATTAACCCTGTTAATAGCAGTATTATGGGGGAAGCTAGTCTCAGCCAAATTAAAATTCCAGTGATGATTATATCTGGCAGTGGTGACACTATTGCTCCAGCTTTGCCAGAACAAATTATACCATTTACCTGGTTAACCACACCAAATAAGTATTTAGTGCTAATCAATGGTGGTACACACTTTTCTACTATTGCAGAATCACCGGATGCAGTTTTACCTGTTCCTACACAGGTAATCGGTTCAAGCCCCGCATTGGCAAGCAGTTACGTTAAAGATTTAAGTGTGCCTTTTTTGCAAACCTATGTCGCTGAACAGCAGAGTTACCTGCCTTACTTGAGTGCAGATTACGTTAATACTATTAGTAAGCGATCGCTACCATTGAGTTTAGTTCAATCTCTGACTCTAGAGCAACTGCAAGAAGCATTTAAATAATTCGTAATTCGTAAAGAGCGATGCCTGTGGAACGCCTGGCGATCGCACTTACCATAATATTCAACTAGAATAGATGCGATCGAGTCTCTAACCTCAATCCCCAGTTTTATGACTCTTGCTAAATTCCGAAACTACAGCTTAACCCAGAATCCTCACGATTTATAACGCTCCGCCCCCATCCAAAACCAAAATGCTACAATCTACACCATGCTAGGGGTGCCTGCACAACAAGGCTGAGAACAAACCCTTAACACCTGAGTCTGGGTAATACCAGCGGAGGGAAGCTGTATATTGAGGATTGTAATATGCGTACAGAATGGGTAGCCAAGCGACGTGGACAAAGCAACGTATCGCAAATGCACTACGCCCGTCAGGGTGTGATCACCGAAGAAATGCACTACGTAGCCAAGCGGGAAAGTCTTCCTGCTGAACTTATCCGCGAAGAAGTGGCACGGGGAAGGATGATTATCCCTGCTAATATTAATCACACTAACTTAGAACCGATGGCGATCGGTATCGCTTCTAAATGTAAAGTAAATGCCAATATCGGCGCTTCTCCCAACTCTTCCAACCTGCAAGAAGAAGTCGATAAACTAAACTTAGCAGTAAAATATGGTGCAGATACCGTCATGGACTTGTCCACAGGTGGCGGTAATTTAGACGAAATTCGCACCGCAATTATCAACGCCTCACCTGTTCCCATTGGCACAGTTCCAGTTTACCAAGCTTTAGAAAGCGTTCACGGCACAATTGAAAATCTCACCGCTGACGACTTTCTCCACATCATCGAAAAACACGCCCAGCAAGGGGTAGACTATCAAACCATCCATGCAGGAATTTTGATAGAACATTTACCTTTAGTCAGAAACCGGATTACAGGGATTGTCTCTCGCGGTGGCGGAATTTTGGCGCGGTGGATGTTGCATCACCACAAACAAAACCCCCTGTATACCCATTTCAACGACATCATTGAGATTTTTAAAAGATATGATGTTTCCTTCAGTTTAGGCGACTCCCTGCGCCCAGGATGTACCCATGATGCTTCAGATGAAGCCCAGTTAGCGGAACTGAAAACTCTGGGAAATCTCACCCGCAAAGCTTGGGAACATGATGTCCAGGTAATGGTAGAAGGTCCGGGTCACGTACCCATGGATCAAATTGAGTTCAACGTCCGCAAGCAAATGGAAGAGTGTTCAGAAGCACCATTCTATGTTCTCGGTCCTTTAGTAACAGATATTGCTCCTGGTTACGACCATATTACCTCAGCTATTGGCGCAGCAATGGCGGGATGGTATGGGACAGCGATGTTGTGTTATGTGACACCTAAAGAACATTTAGGTTTACCTGATGCTGAAGATGTGCGAAATGGCTTAATTGCTTATAAAATTGCCGCTCATGCAGCGGATATTGCTAGACATCGTCCTGGTGCTAGAGATAGAGATGATGAACTTTCAAAAGCTCGATATAATTTCGATTGGAATCGTCAATTTGAGTTATCTTTAGACCCAGAAAGAGCGAAGGAATATCACGACGAAACTTTACCAGCAGATATCTATAAAACCGCTGAATTCTGTTCAATGTGTGGACCAAAATTCTGTCCAATGCAGACTAAAGTTGATGCTGATGCATTGACTGAGTTGGAGAAGTTTTTAGCAAAAGAACCTGTAGCACAAGTTTAAACACTGAACAACACAATCCCCGATTTCTTCAAGAAGCCGGGGATTTCAAATATAAAATCATATAAAAATATTTTCTTACTTTAATAACTTGTCAATTTAATGACCAATTTGCAAAAAATATTTACCTGATATATTATTAGAACTGGGTAATTTCAAGCATAATAACTGTAACAATAGAATCATGCAACTAACAAAATACGTGGCAGCAATCACAATTTCGGCACTGTCTATATTTTCAACACCCGTCATTGCTCAAACAGACAAAGAAGACTGGACAAATTTTGGTAAAGTTCATAGCGGTGAAATACTAAAACTCAACGAAAAAAGTGTTAAGTTTGAGACTATCCTGGTTGATGATACTCTCAACAATCAAGATGGATTCTACAACGATAATGATAAGTTTCCCAAAATCAGAGTTGTTGTATTTGAATACAGTATTAATAATAAAAAAAGAATTGCATACACCAAATCTTGTAACTCTGGAAACTTGACCGCTAATCCATACTGGAAGACCTATACTTCTTTGATAGACAATTGGCCTCAATATTTTCGGGTTGATGTTGACAACGTTGCCAACCAAAAAATGTTACAACGAGTTTGTACTTTAAGTCTGGAAAAGTAAAAATTAATGGCTCTACCGTACTTGTTATACTAAATTAACAGTCTGTAAGAGGGAACGGGGAACAGGGAAAAGAGGCAATATTTTACAATAATTTTAAAAAATATGCCTCATTTCTGATAGAGATTGTTTTTGCTAGATTTTTCATATTAAACACTGAATAACCAAATCAATTAGAAGATGCGAAGTAATGACTCGTCAATCTCATGACCAATTCGCAAAAGAATATTTAGAGGAATTATTAACACCTCTAGGAACAATCAAAAAAAGCGAAAAGGTTAAAAGCGAAGTTCAAGAAATTGATGTTTGGTTTGAACCATTTCCTTCTCAACCTCAAGATAATCTACCTTTAGGTTTATTAGGGAAGATGGCAAAAACTCAATGTTTAATTGAGCCTTTTCGCAACCCACCATCAGAAATCGAAATTCGCAGTTGTTTACTCAAATTATATGCTGTTCATGGCGATGTAGTCAGGAAAGCAAAACGAGAAAACAAAAATATTGCAGAATCAGAATTACCGATTTTATGGATTTTAACACCAACTTTTTCATCTCGGATGATTGCGGGTTTAGGTGCAACTGAAATTGTAGAAGATTGGGTTCAAGGTGTTTATTTTCTGCCGAATATTTTGAAAACAGCAATAGTGGTGATTCATCAATTACCAGAAAATGAAGACACTTTATGGTTGAGAGTTTTGGGGAAAGGAGGAACGCAGAAAAGAGCAGTAGAGGAGTTAACTGAGTTACCAGACAATAACCCTTTCCGAGAAAATTTGTTAGAAATTTTAGCGGACTGGCGCAAGAATTTAGAATTGAGAGATAATTTAAGTAGGGAAGAAGAGGAAGTAATTATGAACTTATCACCGGCTTATTTACAACAAATAGAAGAATGGAAGCAAGAAGGTAAGTTAGAAGCAGAACTTTATTTGATAACTTCTCTTCTGGAAGGGCGTTTTGGTAGTTTAGATGCTGAGTTATCTGGTGTTGTGGAAAAGATTGCTAAATTTCCCATTTCTGAACGCACTCAGTTACTGCTTTCTTTGGGTAATTTATCCCGTGAGGAGTTGTTGCAAAGATTGAGTAATGAGGAAGTTTAGGGTAGAATATTTTTTGGCAGTTTGAGGAGATTTCCCAAACTGCTAATTTTTGTTTGATGCTGATGCTTTGACTGAGTTGGAAAAGTTTTTAGCGAAAGAACCTGTAGCACAAGGTTAAGATCATTCTTGTTAAATATCGTTACTGGTTTGAATCTGCTAACGATGTTCCATTACTAGTATCGGAGCAATAATATTTACTAATCAAAGTAGGAACAAAAATGTCATCTGAAATAAATAATATTAAGCCCAGGGAGTTGAAAGAAAAAATAGAACAGTATAAAAATTCATACGAAGCTCGTTTTAAGCGGAATCAGTATACGAATAATTTCATAATAGGCGCTTCAATTGTATTAACTATTTTGATTGCTATTACTGGTACTAGTCCCACATTTAAAGACTCACAAAATCCTTGGGCAAATCCTTTAGGTGTAAGTGCTGCGGCATGGTTAGGTCTAATATCTACAGCACTACTTAGCATTCAAAAACTTTATAATGTTCAGGAGAAAATAGCTTTTTATCCAGCCTATATTGTCCAAGCTGAGGAGTTACTCGAAGATTTTGATGAAGTTAAAACTGATGAGGATTTGCAAAAAATTAGAGACAGATTCAGAAAAATGCGCGCTGACGAAGCAACTAAACGTCCTATAGAAAATTATCCGAGTTAATGAGACTGTCAGTGTGTTCGTTTGTTTTTTTGAGGGGTGATTTCGTACTTGAGATTCTGTATTCTCTCATTATTTAGAAAATATAGTGAGATTTTGAGGAGTGCGATCGCTTATAGTGTGACTTTGGGGAGTGCGATCGCTTGTGGGATGATTTTGGGAAGTGCGATCGCTTGAAGTGAGATGTAGGGAGTGCGATCGCTTGTAGTGTGGTTTTGGAGAGAGCGATAGCGAAGCGCACCGAAGGTATCGCTTTGAAATAAAGTAATTATTTACCTACTATTACTGATTTCCACAATCATTTCTCCCTGGCGTAATTGTTCCAGCGCATCAGTTAGGGTAATACTCAAAAGTTGACGCAAATTACGATTAGTAACATTCCCACAAGTCAGCCACAGAATTTGAGGAGGTGTACCCAACCGACAAACTAAGTCAACGAAATCACTGTCTTTCGTCATGATGATGACATTGGCGATTCTTGCCGCTTCAAAAATTTCTATATCTTTAGCATCACGCAACCCAATATCTTTTAATGAAAAGGCTTCTATAGCAAAAGTATTTGTTACCCAACTTGCCAATGTCGGGGGTAACTGTGCATCAATCCAAATCTTCATGCTGTTAACCGTACAAAATCAGTCCGTCTTGCAGCAAACACCAAACAAGCTTGGATATCTTCTGGTTCTAAATCAGGAAAATCTTCTAAAATTTCGCTAACCGTGACATTTTCCGCTAACATTTCTAAAATATCACTGACTCTAATTCTCATACCTCGAATGCAAGGACGACCCCCACATTGACCAGGAATTTGTGTAATGCGAGTCAATAATTCATTCATTGAGTTAATTCATTATTGGACTATAAAACAATAGTTTACCATAATGGCGATCGCAACGCGTGACCTAGTATGATCTTTGGATAGCAGCAACAGCTATTCAACACAATCTCACTCTCGTTTCTGCTGATAGCGATTTTAGGCGTATTCATCAAGTACAGCCTTTTTCTCTGGAATCATGGGTATAGGTTGACTCTACTTTAAGAAACAGCTTGGAGAAAATGAGCGATTCCTTCTTGTAAGACGGGTAATTTTGGGGAGTGCGATCGCGAAGCTGACCGAAGGTATCGCTTATATAGTGAGATTTTAGGAAGTGCGATCGCGAAGCGCACTGAAGGTATCGCTATTAGATAAAATAGAATAAGGTAGTTTTGACTCTGATATCTCTTAGAAACATCGAGCAGCAAAATATGACACTAACAGATTTACTCCCATCAATTCGACAACTTTCAGCGCCAGAAAAACTCAAATTAATTCGCATCCTTGCAGAAGAGTTAGATTCTGATGAAGATATTTCTCCATTAGAACCCTTCAAAACATATCACCTACCAACGCCTTATAACAGCTTCGGTGCTGGAGAAATTCTCATGGAAGCACTAAATCAATCAGTTGCTAATGATTAAAGTTTATGCGGTTTAAGTATTCAACAAGCCACCCCAGCCAAAATGAATTTGATAGTTTACCAAGAGTTCCATTAATTTTACGTCGAGGAGATCAAATAGTAGAAGCACTTGGTTTAGTAGATAGTGGTGCGACTATCAATGTTTTACCTTATGAAATGGGGCTTCAATTAGGTGGGGTGTGGGATGAAAGCAAAGCCATTATCCAATTAGCAGGTAATATCAGTCAAGCAGCAATCCCATTTTTCGCAAATGCTGAAATAGGTGAATTTCCCTCAGTTAGATTGGCTTTTGCATGGGTGAGTAAACCAAATGCACCCTTAATTTTGGGACAAACTAACTTTTTTATGGAATTTGATGTTTCTTTCTATCGTTCCCAACTGGAATTTGAGATTAAACCTAAATCGTAGTAAAATAACCTCTATGTCCTGCAAGAGCTTAAAGAGCAAGCCTTTCAACTACCTGAGAGCGATCGCTTGTGGTTTAATTTTGGGAAGTGCGATAAAATTTAAATATATTGGTTATTTAATTTGTTGTACTTTCTACAATTTTAATCTCCCTTGCTGTTAATCCATAAAGTTGATAAACTAGTTGATCTATTTCTTGTTCTACAACTGTCGTATCTGTATTGGATTTATTTTGTTTTATAGCCAGGATTTGCATAACTTTTTCAACTACATCATTAAAAATAGCCTCTTGTTTAGGAAAAATAATTGGTAAATTATCCACTTCATAACCATTAACATTACTACTTGTACTCCTGGCTTTAAATATCCAATTCATTAAACGAGAGTTGAGCAAACCTAATAAAAATATTCTTTGGTTATCATTATTGCATATAATATAATTACAAGAATTAGCAAGGTACATTTCACCTGCTACAATTGTACACTTCAATCTTCTGCGTTCATTGATACCCGTCAGACCTTGAAGAATAATTCTGGGTTGTTGAGCATGAATTAATTTTTCTCCATTATATAATTGTTTAAAAGTGACAATGTTTAAATATTGAATAATTCCTTGACTGATTTCTGCATTCTTATTTTTGAGGATGTATCTATCAATTTGAACTCCTTTGACCAAAGTTTGATCATCTGGATTGTTTGTAATTGCTGTTTTACCGAATGTCATATCAACTTCACCTGTAAGACAAGGTGATATATTTTTTAACTTAATTACTTGGGGGTTTTCATAACATTTACACAATAATTCGAAAGAAATAGAATCTAATAAGGGTATTTGTAGTAATTCCTCGTCTAGTTGATTTAGTTGGTTAAAAGTTAATTTGGTTCTATTATTTAATTGAATATTTTTTTCATACGATATTCCCAGACTGAATTTTTTAGTAATTAATCCTTTCTGAGTGAGAATAATTGTTGTTGACATTTTCACATCTTCAAAAATTCTCTTTTTGATGTTGTCTCTTTCTGGAAAAGCATCAATTAATATAATTGAATTTTCAGCCAATAAATATCTTCTGGTATTGTAAGAAGTTATATCAGTCAGTATTCCCATAGGAATAATCATAGAGATAAAACCTTTTGGTTTCGATATTTTTATACCTAAACAGTAAAATACTTTATAAGCATTAATGACACCTCCTTTTGTTTGCGGATATTCTCTTTTTATTAATTCTATGGCTTGATTTTCAGTAGTCAGAGCAATTTTTTGATTTTGCTGTTTATTAAATAATCCATAAGGTGGATTTCCAATTACTACATCAAATCCAATAAAATCTCCTTCATTATTTAGCACTTCAGGAAATTCAAAACGCCATTCAAAAGCATTTTGATAAATCTGTCCACTTTCTATTTCTTCAATTTCAGCAGAAAGTTGATGAATTTCTTTTTCTAACCGTTGGTGCTTTTTTTGATAAAGCTGTTTTTCAGCATCACTTTCTACAAAAAGAGATATTTGATTATCTAAATCTTCCATTTCTCCCTTTTTTTGTTTCAGCTTAATTTGTGTAGGTGCAAAATTACTCATCTCTGTGCGAATATTCTCTTTAATATCATTTATTAATTTTGCCATTGTGTGCTTTTGTTCTTTAGTTTCAGCACAGCGATATCTTTTTACAGCATTTCGGTAGTTTTCAATAATCCATTGATTTTTTTTCAAAATCGGACGAAAATCCCAATCTAAAGGAAACCGACTTATTAACGAGTTTCCGCACCTGATATTAATATCAATATTATGTAAGATTCCTAATTGAGTATAATGACTTTGTTCTGTATAGTAGGCATTTTTTAAAATCTCCATCCACAACCGCAATTGACAAATATTGACAGAGTTAAAATTTATATCTACACCAAATAAACAATTTTCAATAATTGTCTGCTTTTCATGAAAAAGCGTTTTCTGTATATGTTGACTTTCTGGATTTTGGGGTTGATATTCAAATAATTGACCATTATAATCAAGAATAATTAATTCATCATTTTTTATTTCTATATGATAATTTTTTAATGTCTTATATTTGGTGTTGAATAAAATTTTAAGCTCACTTTTGATCACAATAATTTCATTCAAAGCTGAAACTAAAAAATGTCCTGTTCCTACGGCTGGGTCACAAATTTTTAAACTATTAATAATGTCATTAGCCTCTTTTTTATTTTCGATTTTTTCATATAATTGTTGAATATCTTGACAATTCCAACCTTTAATTTGATTAAATTTTTGTATAATTGCTCTACGAATAGTTTCACGACACATATACATGGTAATAAAACTAGGAGTAAAGAAAGAAGCATCTTTATAATTATTGAGTTTTTCAAAAATTAATCCCAGAACAGAAGCATTAATCAATGTTTGATTTTCTGTTTGTATTTCTTCTGTACCTCGATTGTTAAAATCATAAGCATTGAGAAATTCAAAAATATACTCTAGTGGGTTTATTTCTTCAGTGCGTTTATTACCATTGTTATCTTTAAGAACAGTTGTAGGAGATATAGATAGCTTTTTATCAATATTTAAGCTGCTGATTGTAATAGTTAATTTTTCAAGATGTGTGATTTCAAAAAATGAACTATTTAAGTAAGGGATGTGATCAAAAATACTTTTAAAATTTTCGTTACCCTTGGTTGATTGAGAATTTAAAGTTTTCAAAAAAAGGTGGTTTAATTCGTGAAAGTTTCGTATTTTTTGCCAGCTTAGAATCTTTAAGTCTGTGCTATTTTTGTGATATTTTAAAAGTTGACATTCGATAAATTTTAAAAAAAGAATTCTATTAATCCAAGTAATTATTAATTCTAAAGCAATCTGAAATATTTGTTCTTGGTAGGTATCACCAAACTGGTAAAGGTTTTCTAATCTGCTAATTTTTTCTAAAAATTCTGGTTGAGTAAGGGTATTTTCAATCAATGAACCTGAATAACGTTCGCTTTCTTTTTTACGCCTAATTATTTTTTTACCACTTTCCTGAATTTCGGTTAAACCAATTATGTGTAGTAATTCACTGTAAAATTTTTTATTCAGGCTGTTATTATCATTTTCTGTAAAAATTCCATACACATGATTTCCCCTTATTTTTCTATCGCTAGGCTACAGGAATCAATATATCTATGCTACTGTAGCCATGACAATCCTAACTCATTTGTAAAAAAATCTTGAAACAAGTTGATACTTTTGATCAAATACTCGTAAAATTATCTCTGAAGATGAATATATAAAAAACATGATCCGGTTTGTTTTGACAGGGATTTTGCTGTTATTAGTTACAGCTTGTACTAGTTTAGCATTGCTACCAACTTATGATTTAGTGCAGAAAGGAATTGCGCTGCAATTAGAACAAACCCAACAGGAACTTCAGCAAAAGGTGGATTTAGATTTTCAAAAATTTGCTATTCAGGGAATATCAATTACTCAACAGCAGCCTTTGACTATTGGTAATTTACCTGCTTATCATGTCCAAGGAACTTATAATTTAATTGTTAAATTACCAAACCGAGAAATATCTCAGCCGCAAAAACCTTTTGATATTTATTTGCAAATTCAACGAGAAGGGAAAAGTTGGCGTTTGCTACTACCGAAAAAAACGGATAATAATACCCCATCAATTTGGCATAGTTATCTGATTCTTTAGTAGAACAAATTCCCTTTAAGGTAAAATCGATAACCCGACTGGGAATGAATTCTGAATTCTGAATTCCCAGTCTAATAGCAAAAGTCATCTAAAGATGACTAAAAATACCAAGAAATTGATAGTTTACTTTAGTAAACTTTAGCTATTAGCCATGAAATGAATTTCATGACGGGTGTGGAAGCTAACAGATAAGGCATTTTTCGGTTAAATTGACACTATTACATACTGTCATATTCCCCAAGAATTAGTATTTCTGATTTCACTAATTTTCAGCGATAAAAAGAGTTTGAGGTGTTGACTTTTGATTAAATATTTGCTATCATGGAGTCGATAAGAAAGAACTATCTTAATTTTGATAAACTCTGCCCTTCCAAGCACCTCCTCTTCCTTGCCAATGACGATTAGCAGAGTCTAAAGTCATCAAGGTATACAGGAAGGCAATTATGGGTAAACAAAATGCTAACCAAGGGCTGCATTTGTAAAAACGGATGATAGGAAAATATGCGAATGTCATTAATAGCCAGGTTAATAAACCTGTGAGAGTAATTAGCAAATTTCCTAATATCAAACCTAAGATAATTCCCATGACTGGAAGTATATAAACTAAGGTCATTCCTAACAAGCTGCCTGCTAATAACAAGGGTGAATAATTTAGTTGTGTGTAGGCGGTACGGGCTACCATATTCCAGATAGGATCTAGGGAATTATAAGGACGTAAACTATAAGTTAATGCACTTAATCCTAACCAAATTTTTCCTTGATTAGATTTAACGGCTTTTGCTAAAGAACAATCATCAATTAAAGCTTGGCGAATAACTTGGAGTCCTCCAATGTTGTTGAGAGTTTCGCGCCGAATTAAAATACAACCACCAGCCGCTGCGGCAGTAGTTTTTTTAGAGTTATTTACCCAACGAAAAGGGTAGAGTTTTTGGAAAAAAAATACAAAAGCAGGTATTAATAATTGTTCCCAAAAATTTTGACACCGCAGTCGAACCATGATCGATACTAAATCTAAATTCTCTGCTTCAGCTTTGGCAATTAATCGGCGCAGATTACTAAGATCATGTTCTATATCTGCATCGGTAAGCAAAAAATAATCGGGTTGAAATTGACTGGCTTTTTGTAAACCTTGTTCCATTGCCCAGAGTTTACCAGTCCAACCAGTAGGCAAATCTACACTGGAGACTATATGCAATTGAGGGAGTTTGTCTACTGCGTAAGCTACTCCCTGGGCGAAATTTGCTGTACCATCTGTACTTTGATCATCGACCAAAAAGACTTGGAAATTACCAGGATAGTCTTGAAGAAGAAGCGATCGCAAACTAATAGGGATAACATCAGCTTCATTCCGCGCTGGAACTACCACACACACAGTAGGTAGTGATTGTTTTGTAGAGGGTTTGGATACAACCTCTGTACTCGTTTCTAACTGCTGATCAACCTGCCAAAACTGTCCCCAAAACAAAATTAAAAATAACCATATTGCTAAAGATAAAATCATCAACCCCAACAAAACTTCTACCATGACCCTTGCAAATTCTCACTAACTCAGACAAAATACATTGTCTGTTAATTTTGGGAAAGAATGTCTTCTACCCACGGTTATGTTCTTAATTATTATTTGGTGCTGAGGTAAATAATTTATGCAAACACAAGACAGGGGCAAAGTCAAGCAAATTACAGAAGCGATCGCAGCTAGTCAACAACATCTGTTGTCAATTCAAAAACCAGATGGTTACTGGTGGGCGGAATTAGAATCCAATGTCACCATCACCTCTGAAGCTGTACTGCTGCATAAAATTTGGGGAACAGACAAAACTCGACCTTTGCATAAAGTAGAAACCTATCTGCGATCGCAACAACGAGAACATGGCGGCTGGGAACTAGCCTATGGAGATGGTGGAGAACTCAGCACAACCGTAGAAGCCTACATGGCCTTGCGGTTATTAGGTGTACCCATCACAGATCCCGCCCTAATTCGCGCTAAAACTTTGATACTTGAAAAAGGTGGAATTAGCAAAACCCGCATTTTCACCAAATTACATCTGGCCTTAATAGGTTGCTACAATTGGCGCGGACTTCCATCATTACCACCTTGGGTAATGCTACTACCCAATAATTTCCCCTTCAATATTTATGAACTTTCTAGCTGGGCGCGTTCTAGCACAGTTCCATTATTAATCGTCTTTGACAAAAAACCAGTTTTTGAAATTGATAACCCTATCAATTTAGATGAATTATATGCAGAAGGTGTAAATAATGTCAGATGGAAACTACCCACAAATGGTGATTGGTCAGATATATTCAACATCCTGGATGATGGGTTTAAATTAGCAGAAAATTTAAACTTTTTACCTTTTAGACAAGAAGGCATCAAAGCCGCAGAAAAATGGATTTTAGAACGTCAAGAAGCCACCGGTGATTGGGGGGGAATAATTCCCGCCATGTTAAATTCTCTGTTAGCTTTAAAGTGTTTAGATTATGATGCTAACGACCCAATTATATATCGTGGTTTAAAAGCAGTAGATAATTTTGCCATTGAAACAGAAAATAGTTACTGTGTTCAACCTTGTGTTTCTCCCGTATGGGATACAGCTTGGGCAATTCGCGCCCTCATTGATTCAGGTTTAGCACCAGATCATCCCGAAATAATCAAAGCTGGAGAATGGTTAATAGAAAAACAAATTCTTGATTATGGTGATTGGTCAGTAAAAAATCCTCAAGGAAAACCCGGCGCTTGGGCATTTGAATTTGACAACCGCTTTTATCCCGATGTTGATGATTCTGCTGTAGTTGTCATGGCTTTGCATCAAGCCAAATTACCCAATGAAGCACTGAAAAAACAAGCTATGAATCGTGCTTTAAATTGGATAGCATCAATGCAGTGTCAACCAGGAGGATGGGCAGCTTTTGATATTGATAATGATCAAGAATGGCTCAATTCCATACCCTATGGCGATTTGAAAGCCATGATTGACCCCAATACAGCCGATGTCACCGCTAGAGTATTAGAAATGTTGGGGGCTTGTAACTTATCAATTCAACCACATAAATTAGAAAAATCATTAGCATATCTTCTTAATGAACAAGAAACAGAAGGTTGTTGGTTTGGACGTTGGGGCGTAAATTACATCTATGGAACTAGCGGCGTTTTATCAGCTTTAGCTTTAATCAATCCCCAAAAATATCGCACCAACATAGAACAAGGTGCCACCTGGTTAATCAAAGTTCAAAACCCTGATGGTGGTTGGGGAGAAACTTGTTTTAGTTACAACGATCCCAATCTCAAAGGCAAAGGAGACAGCACCCCATCCCAAACCGCTTGGGCATTAATCGGACTCATAGCAGCAAATGAAGCACTCGGTAAAATACCTATTGATAGCATTGAAAAAGGGATTAATTACCTCTTAGAAACCCAAAGATCAGATGGTACTTGGGATGAATCTTACTTTACAGGAACTGGTTTTCCTTGTCACTTCTATCTCAAGTATCATCTCTATCAACAATACTTTCCTTTAATTGCTTTGGGGCGGTATAAAGCAACTAAAGTAAGAATTCAGGAATCAGGAGTCAGGAGTCACAATGTTTGAGAAATTGGTTAATTATCTAATACCTGAATACTTACCAAGTAAAAAATGAAATTGCATCCAAAAATTATCAGAAAATAGGCTGAAAACCCCGGAATAAAACCTAAAAACTCTAAAAAATTTTAGGGTTTCATGTTTTTAAACCGGGGATATCCATAAAGCATTGTGGGGATTTTCCCCGTTGTAACAACTGCCGTCAAAAATTCCATTTTGTCAGCAAAATCTTTTTTGTAACCCAACCAAATTGAGTTAATCAACAGCTTTGAAACTTTTGCAACTCAACCTTCTTTAACTCGATTTTCAAATTCTTTGCACATCTTTTCGACTACATCAAGAGCAGACTGATAAATATCATTATGCTCCTCTTTTATCCAAGCTAAAAGCCCTGCTATTTGAGCATTCCGTAAATCTAAGTCTGTCTGAAAAATGATTGATGTTGCCATCGCTTGAGCGTATTGGGGTGGATGTCCTTGCTTAATTAAAGCATCCATGAGGGCAGCTAATGCTTGCTGTGGCACTGAAGCAGGAGAACCTTCTATCAACATAATTTTTGGCAAAAATAATTAGATAAATCATCCTAAGTTATTTAACTAAATAGTTGTATTCGTATTATTGCTTAATTTCACAGCACACACTCAACTAATCTTTGGTATATCAACCTTGTGGCAGACATAGAGACACTTTATAGAGATCGGCTGTTTAGATTTTTATGCTTCTCCATCACAATTTAGCTGAAAACCGGAGCTTCATCACATAAGTATCATGATGGCGATCGCAGATAAGTGGTGAAAAAATGTTAAGATTAAGAACCCAATATTTACGTAAGTATCCTCAACAAAATCTCCGTGTAAATTGGGTAATGCAATTCCTCATCAGAAGACAATTCAACTAACTTAATCATCTTGGATCACCAAATCCACTCAAACCCATGCAGGGCAAAGAAAAGCTGCCATATACCTAAAAAACCGTTAACCAAAGATAAATGCTATCAAAGTCTTTTAAAATAAGGGTTTTATCCTATTTATAAATATGTGTATTTTTTTATTATTTGTATCTAGTTGTAAATTATTTGTTTACTATTGTAAAGTATTGTATATTATTTGTATAATGATTACAAGTTATATATATTTTAGGCAACAAATAGAAAAGGTTTGCTGATTTAGGAAAAATCTCATCCTGGTATTCACGCAAAGTTATTAAGTGGTATTGTCAGTATACATTGGGTGAAGAAATCAGTAATGCAGAGGCAATTAAACGGAGACAAAAAAAAATTAATTTCCGCATAAATTCAAGTCTATATTTCCCTGTTTACTGTATTACTGAACTTTAATTTTTTGCCATTAAAACTATTTACAAGCCTGAAAATCAATGTTATTTGTAGAGAAGGTTAAGCCAAGTGCATAACCTCAACTATCTTGCATCTGGTTCATACCTCCAGCAAGCTACGCTAACAGAATAAAATTCTGGGACTACACAAATTTAAACTCAACCTAATTAAAGAGAAATCTTGATTGAGTGGAACCAACTAAAACTAATAGTTTGAAATCCACATAGATTAGTTTTTTTGTGCAGCCGAAAATTGCTAAAGTTTGCGAGATGTATATTATCAATTGCCTAGTGCAAGATATAAGTCAATCGTCAAATCAACAATGAGTTCAGGTATAAAATCATGGCAGTCGAAAAAACTAATTCTTCCTCCAGCTTGGCAGAAGTTATTGATAGAATCCTAGACAAAGGTATCGTAGTAGATGCTTGGGTTCGTGTTTCTTTAGTGGGTATCGAATTACTAGCAATTGAAGCTCGAATCGTGATTGCGTCCGTAGAAACCTACCTGAAATATGCAGAAGCTGTAGGTCTGACTCAATCCGCTGCGATATTTAAATTTTTAAGTAGATAACCAAATAGCAGAATAACTATACAAATATTAATTGGGAAGATTATTCTGCTCTCGCTTCCAGTGCAAAAATAATCAACAACAACGAGTTAAGGTGTAATCCAATGGCAGTCGAAAAAACTAATTCTTCCTCCAGCTTGGCAGAAGTTATTGATAGAATCCTAGACAAAGGTATCGTAGTAGATGCTTGGGTTCGTGTTTCTTTAGTGGGTATCGAATTACTAGCAATTGAAGCTCGAATCGTGATTGCGTCCGTAGAAACCTACCTGAAATATGCAGAAGCTGTAGGTCTGACTCAATCCGCTGCGATATTGCTTAATTTTTAAGTAGATAACCAAATAGCAGAATAACTAGACAAATGCTAATTGTGAAGATTATTCTGCTCTCACTTCCAGTCCAAAAACAATCAACAACAACGAGTTAAAGGTGTAATCCAATGGCAGTCGAAAAAACTAATTCTTCCTCCAGCTTGGCAGAAGTTATTGATAGAATCCTAGACAAAGGTATCGTAGTAGATGCTTGGGTTCGTGTTTCTTTAGTGGGTATCGAATTACTAGCAATTGAAGCTCGAATCGTGATTGCGTCTGTAGAAACCTACCTGAAATATGCAGAAGCTGTAGGTCTGACTCAATCCGCTGCGATCTGCTTAATTTTTAAGTAGATAAACACATAGCAGAATAACTAGACAAATGCTAATTGTGAAGATTATTCTGCTCTCACTTCCAGTTCAAAAACAATCAACAACAACGAGTTAAGGTGTAATCCAATGGCAGTCGAAAAAACTAATTCCTCCTCCAGCTTGGCAGAAGTTATTGATAGAATCCTAGACAAAGGTATCGTAGTAGATGCTTGGGTTCGTGTTTCTTTAGTGGGTATCGAATTACTAGCAATTGAAGCTCGAATCGTGATTGCGTCTGTAGAAACCTACCTGAAATATGCAGAAGCTGTAGGTCTGACTCAATCCGCTGCGATACTGCTTAATTTTTAAGTAGATAACCAAATAGCAGAATAACTAGACAAATGCTAATTGTGAAGATTATTCTGCTCTCACTTCCAGTTCAAAAATAATCAACAACAACGAGTTAAGGTGTAATCCAATGGCAGTCGAAAAAACTAATTCCTCCTCCAGCTTGGCAGAAGTTATTGATAGAATCCTAGACAAAGGTATCGTAGTAGATGCTTGGGTTCGTGTTTCTTTAGTGGGTATCGAATTACTAGCAATTGAAGCTCGAATCGTGATTGCGTCTGTAGAAACCTACCTGAAATATGCAGAAGCTGTAGGTCTGACTCAATCCGCTGCGATGCTTCGCTTAATTTTTAAGTAGATAACCAAATAGCAGAATAACTAGACAAATGCTAATTGTGAAGATTATTCTGCTCTCACTTCCAGTTCAAAAACAATCAACAACAACGAGTTAAGGTGTAATCCAATGGCAGTCGAAAAAACTAATTCCTCCTCCAGCTTGGCAGAAGTTATTGATAGAATCCTAGACAAAGGTATCGTAGTAGATGCTTGGGTTCGTGTTTCTTTAGTGGGTATCGAATTACTAGCAATTGAAGCTCGAATCGTGATTGCGTCTGTAGAAACCTACCTGAAATATGCAGAAGCTGTAGGTCTGACTCAATCCGCTGCGATGCCTATGCTTAATTTTTTTAAGTAGATAAACACATAGCAGAATAACTAGACAAATGCTAATTGTGAAGATTATTCTGCTCTCACTTCCAGTTCAAAAACAATCAACAACAACGAGTTAAGGTGTAATCCAATGGCAGTCGAAAAAACTAATTCCTCCTCCAGCTTGGCAGAAGTTATTGATAGAATCCTAGACAAAGGTATCGTAGTAGATGCTTGGGTTCGTGTTTCTTTAGTGGGTATCGAATTACTAGCAATTGAAGCTCGAATCGTGATTGCATCTGTAGAAACCTACCTGAAATATGCAGAAGCTGTAGGTCTGACTCAATCCGCTGCGGTACCTGCTTAATTCCTAAGTAGATTGATTCCAGAAATTCTTTCAACTACATTCACTGAGTAAAAAATTCCAGTGAATGTTGTTAATACCAGCTTATTATTTTCAGGAGAACTTCATGACGGCTTTAATGGTAAGAATCCGGCAGGAGAATCACTCAATATTTGAGGAAGTAAATAAATTCCTGTCTGCGACAAAAAGCAATAGACTTGTTCAATCCAAAGAACAAACACAACAACTGCATCAATTCCAGCAACAACTTGAGCAACAAGTTAGTAACTTCTTAGCAGATGCTGCCAAAGAACGTATTTCTCACACTAAAGAACAAGCAAAAAAATTGCATCAGTTTCAGCAGCAACTTGAGCAACAAGTTAGTAACTTCTTAGCAGATGCTGCCAAAGAACGCATTGCTCACACTAACGAACAAGCAAAAAAATTACATCAGTTTCAGCAACAACTTAAGCAACAGACTGATGAGTTTTTAGCAAATACTGCCAAAGAACGCATTGCTCACACTAACGAACAAGCACGACAACTGCATGAGTTCCACCAGCAACTTGAGCAAAACAGTGATGATTTCTTAGCCAATACTAGCAAGGAAAGGATTGCTCAAGCTAAAGAGCAAGCAAGACAATTGTTTGAGTTCCATCAGCAACTTGAGCAGCAAGGTGATGATTTCTTAGCAAATACTGCCAAAGAACGCATTGCACAAGCTAAAGGACAGAAGCAATATCTGCGTCAATTCCGTCAGGATTTATTTGTGAGTGTTTTTGGTGTATAGAGCCTTGAATTAATACTTGCAATCAACAGAGTTCATCTGTTGGAGTATTAGTCTGTATAGTAAAGCCCCCTTATCTAATAGTTGCAAAACTATGAAGATCAGGGGGTGAATAATAAATTCAACAATGAGTTGTGGCGTGAAACATTGGTAGTCAACGTTCAGACTGTAGCAAAGCTAAGACCAATAGCTATTTTAGAATTAACTGGACTACAGTCTATCTAACGAGGCTCTCCGCTTCATGCACTAATAGGTTTATTATACCACATTGAATCACAAAAAACAGCATTTTCTAGTTTTTTTCCAATTTATTTTCTAACCATCTTGAAATTATGACTGTTATCAATATGAATCAGAAAAGAGCAGTTCTTCGTGTTCGTCCAGGGCAGTTTGTGGTGACACCTGCTATTGAAAAAGTAGCTTTTCGGGCGCTACGTTATCTCCAATCAGGATTTCCTATTCACTTACGTGGGCCAGCTGGAACGGGGAAAACAACTTTAGCTCTGCACTTAGCCCACTGTCTCAATAGACCTGTGATGTTACTGTTTGGAGATGATGAATTTAAGAGTTCGGATTTGATTGGTAGTGAGTCTGGTTACACTCACAAAAAATTGATGGACAATTACATTCACAATGTTGTGAAAGTTGAAGACGAATTCAGACAGAATTGGGTTGATTCTCGATTAACTTTAGCTTGTCGGGAAGGTTTTACTTTAGTATATGATGAATTTAACCGTTCACGACCTGAAGTTAATAATGTTTTGCTTTCGGCCTTAGAAGAAAAAATTCTCAGTCTTCCTCCTAGTAGTAATCAGCCAGAATATCTGAATGTCAATCCCCAGTTTCGGGCTATTTTTACCTCCAATCCAGAAGAATATTGCGGAGTTCACTCCACACAAGATGCTTTGATGGATCGATTGGTAACTATTAATATGCCAGAACCCGATGAGTTAACTCAAACGGAGATATTAATTCAGAAAACCAATATAGATCGAGAATCTGCTCACTTTATTGTGCATTTAGTTAAATCATTTCGTATGGCTACAGGGGCTGAGAAAACTTCTGGCTTGCGGTCTTGTTTGATGATTTCTAAAGTTTGTGCAGATAATGATATTCTCGCAACACCAGAAAATTCAGTGTTTCAGGATATCGCTATGGATATTCTGTTCAATCGCACTCATTTATCTATCAGCGAATGTACAACTATCTTGCTAGATTTGCTGCAACAAACTGCTTCAAAAACATCCCAGTTATTAAGTGATATTGTTAAATTGGATGAAGTTTATTTGAGCGACGATTTCCAATTCAGTGATTCCCCAACAGAAGTATCTCAAACCAACTCAGAGTTAGACAATATAGTTCCTTTTGAGAAGGAAGTTTATAATTACTTACTTCAGGAAAAAAGTGAAGGTCTAGCTGGTCTTCAAAAAGCCTTGCATCTAGAACGTAACATAATATCAAATGCTCTTCGTTCTTTAGAGCAAAAATGTTTGATCAACAAAATTAATCGACTTTATACTATTCAAGAGGTCTAATCGTTCGTGACTTCTACCCCAATACTACCAACACGTCCTCAGACAAACTCAAGTCGAACTATTAACACATCTACCCAAGGTTCGACTTTAGCAGATATTCTCGAAAGAGTTTTAGATAAAGGTATTGTTATTGCTGGTGACATTTCTGTATCTATCGCCTCTACCGAACTTCTACATATTCGGATTCGCTTGTTAATTTCTTCCGTTGATAAAGCTAAAGAGATGGGTATTAATTGGTGGGAAAATGATCCTTATCTCAGCAGCAAGGCACAACTTTTAATTGAAGAAAATCAACAACTCCAACATCGTTTAGAAAGTTTAGAGGCGCAGATAAATTTCCTGAAATCTGCTATAGAAGAAGAAAAAATTCCCGTAGACAATACGGAAGATAGTTTTGATCAAATTGATCAAAAAAGTATTCCATTATCCATAGATTCGCCTCTTGATGTCTAAGTTAATTACAATTTAGGAGTTATCCACATTTTAAGAAAAACTGGAACTCCTGAAATTTACACTATTGCATGGCATTAGAAAAATTAAAATTTTAGGTGAAATCATGGAAATGGTTCGCAGTCCAGTTGATCACTCCAAAAATTTACTACCCACTGCTTCTAAATCTAACAGTGAAGCGGGTTTAGCTCCTTTACTTTTGACTGTACTGGAATTGGTACGTCAGTTAATGGAAGCTCAAGTAATTCGGCGGATGGAACAGGAATGCCTCGATGAGTTTGAGTTAGATCGAGCAGCTGATAGTTTACAAAAATTGGAAGAACAAATTTTACATTTATGTCAGATATTTGATATTAACCCAACTGACTTAAATGTAAATTTAGGAGATTTTGGTACTCTTTTACCACCTCCTGGTTCTTATTACCCTGGGGAAACTAGTAATAGTCCTTCGATTTTAGAATTACTTGATCGGCTTTTAAATACGGGAATTGTTGTAGACGGTGAAATAGATATAGGTATAGCTCAATTGGATCTTATTCACGCTAAATTACATTTAGTTTTGACTTCAAGACCCATTTAATCCTCTTCGGTCAAGGTTTATCAGTCGTTAAATTCAATTAATTTAATGTGTTTGCAGCTTATGAATACTGGTCTTTATTTGTACGGCATTTTTCCTGAATCAATTTCTGCTCCTATTGAACTTAAAGGATTGGATGGACAATCTGTTCAGAGTCAACTAGTTGATGGATTTACTTTCTTATATTCAGATGCGTGTCAAGAAAAATATTTAGCTTCCCGCCGCAATTTATTAACTCATGAAAAAGTTTTAGAACAAACAATGCATCTGGGATTTCATACTCTTCTTCCTTTGCAGTTTGGATTAGTTGTCAAGGATTGGGAAGCAATTAATACACAATTGATCCAACCATATAAGGAGCAATTGCGAGATTTATTCCAAAAATTGGCAGGACAAAGAGAGGTAAGTATTAAGATTCTTTGGGATACTAAGTCTGAGTTGCAAGCGATGATGGAATCTAATCCAGATTTGAAACAGCAGCGCGACAACATGGAAGGTAAAAAGTTAAGTATGGAAGAGGTGATTGGAATAGGGCAATTAATTGAAAGTAATTTGCTGACTCGCAAAGAAAATGTAATTCAAGTTTTTTGTAATGAGTTAAATCCTTTAGCGAAAGAGGTTGTAGAAAGTGAACCAATGATGGAAGAAATGATATATAATGCTGCATTTCTAATTCCTTGGGAAAGCGAATCTGCATTTAGCGATCGCGTGGAAGCCATTGACCAAAAATTTGGCGATCGCTTACGTATTCGTTATAACAATTTTACCGCTCCCTACACATTTGCACAGCTTGCTGCATCATAGCCAACCAAATTTTTTTTAGAAGGAAACCTGTTGATAGAGAGCAAGTTTCCTTCCCTTGCAAAATCATTTCACCAATAAATTCAATAGGAATTATTACTATGTTGATGAAAGCTTTACTCTTACCAATCATGGGACCAATTAGCGGAGTCGTATGGATTGCCGAGCAAATTCAAGAGCGTACCAATACTGAATTTGATGCTCAAGAAAATTTGCATAAAAGATTATTAAGTTTGCAACTTGCTTTCGATATTGGCGAACTTAGTGAAGAAGAATTCGAGATTCAAGAAGAAGAAATTCTTTTAAAAATTCAAGCTTTGGAAGAACAAGCCCGCATAGAAGCTGAAGCCGAAGAAGATGAATACTATGAACAAGAACCTCAATTTACATCAGAAGTTGAAAAAGATAAACATCTAGTCCTATTACCTTAAGGTTGCCCAGGTGCATGGATTTTGATTTATTTACCAAACTCCTGATGTTTAATAACTATTTCCTCAATTGGATAGTGTTTTTCCGCAAAAACTCAGCTTTAAATAACCTTGAAAAAGATAATAAAAACCCGCTTTTGCGGGTTAAGAGTAAAACAAGAGTTAATATTCAATTTCAAAAGTGTTGTAAGTATGCGGTTCACTAGAGCTATTTGAGCGAACTATATTTTGAGAAATTGTTGAGTGAGTTGAATGAGGGTTACGTAATTTATGAATGGTTTTCTCTGTATCTTCTATCTGATTATTGAGAACATCCAACCGTTGTTGAAGTACAAACATTCTTTCTTTAATACCATACAACTCTCGTTGGATACGTTGCTTTTCAGTCACCATTTTATAAAGTTCTAATTGGCTGGAAGCATCAGTTTTATTTCGAGGCATTGTACTAACTTTAGCTCTAATCATACCGCGATTACGAATGTTATTCATGAAAATATACCTGAATAGTTTTTATTATTATAGCCGACTTTTTGTGATTGTAAACTACTAAATAATATGGAAATTCATTTCTTCATTATTTTGGCAAATATAAATTTTTACTAATTAATGAACGTCAAAAAAATTTTCTGTTGTATCTAGGTCAAATATATGGAATTAGAAAACTTATACACCTATGCTTTTTTAGAATCTCCTAGCTTGCCCCTGATTTTGCCCCAAGGTGCTAATAGTCAAGTAGTGCTGATTAATGGTACTCGACTGTCCGCTATTGTCGAGCCAGGGATATATTTAGAGTCATTCCAAAATAATGATGAAAAAATTATCCAGATGGCTTTATGTCATGATCGAGTTATTTGTGAACTTTTTGAGCAACTTACAGTTTTACCTGTGCGGTTCGGCACATATTTTAATTCTCAAACAAATCTACTTACTTATCTAGAATCTCATAACGAAGAACATCAAAGCAAGTTAGAAAAAATCAACGGTAAAATTGAATTTGCTTTAAAATTAATTCCCCGATCCTTAGAAGAAACAGCACTCTTAGAGGGAGATGGAGGAGGTAGAAATTACTTTTTAGCTAAAAAGCAACAATATCAAAACCAAAAAAACTTTTCTATTGCTCAATCTACAGAAAAACACAATTTGATTGATTTAATCACCAAAATTAATCAATTACCTGTAGTAATTCAAGAACAAAAGGAAGAAGTACGGATTTATCTTTTGGTTAGTTTTAAAGAAAAGATTTTACTTTTAGAGCAGTTTTTGACATGGCAAAAAGCTTGCCCCAGATGGGATTTATTTCTAGGAGATTGTCTTCCTCCTTATCACTTTATCTGATGCTTATTTATTAGTCTTTTCGTGATTTTTAATGTTTGTTAAAATTATGAACCAGTACGACTTACTTAATTTAGTTATGTTTAGTGGCAAGGGTGGAGTTGGTAAAACCACCATTTCCTGCTATTTTGCTCGTTATTGGGCAAGACGGTTTCCAGAAGAAAGAATTTTGTTACTGTCTACAGATCCAGCCCATTCTTTAGGTGATGTATTACTTTCACCAGTCACAGATGATGCTTTACCATTAGCAGATTTGCCAAATTTAAGTATTCAGGCTTTAGATGCTCAAAAACTGTTAGTAGAATTTAAAGCAAAATATAGTCGATTTTTAGAAATACTAGTTGAACGAGGAAGTTTAGCTGACGGAGAAGATTTAGCCCCAGTTTGGGATTTCAACTGGCCTGGTTTAAATGAACTGATGGGATTGTTAGAAATTCAAAGATTGCTATCAGAGAAAAGTGTCGATCGCATAGTAGTTGATATGGCTCCTTCTGGGCATACATTAAATCTGTTGCGATTGAAAGATTTCTTAGATGTAATTTTAAATTCCTTAGAATTATTTCAAAAAAAACATCAGGTAATTACAGAAACTTTTACAGGCTTTTATACCCCAGATGAAGTTGATAAATTTTTAGCTGACCTCAAATTTCAATTATCAGAAGGGAGAAAACTACTACAAGATAATCAATTTACTGGTTGTTTAGTTGTGGCTGTTTCTGAACCTATGTGTTTGGCGGAAACTGAGCGTTTTTTAGCAGATTTAAAAACCTTAAATGTTCCTTATGCAGGAATATTAATTAATCGAATTTTGACAGATGTTAATATAGAACTAGACCGCTATGCAGAACAGCAAAATTATCTCCAAAAATTCTTAGAACTTTCCCCAAATCAACCTGTTTTTATTGTTCCAGAACAGCCATTAGCCCCATTAGGAACTTTAGCATTAGATAAACTAGCTGCACAAATTAAAAAAATTGATCATGTTGAACTTGCATCTCCTCCAGCAGTTAAATGGCCAACTAAAATACTGCCTAGCTTTGGTGATTTTTTAGCTGAAGGATGTCAACTAATTATTGTAGGAGGTAAGGGAGGAGTCGGTAAAACAACTGTATCAGCAGCAATGGGTTGGGCTTTTGCTAATCATTATCCTCATCAAAAAATCCGCGTTATTTCCATAGATCCTGCCCATTCTTTGGGAGATGCTTTTGGACAAAAATTAGGACATGAGCCAAAATTATTAACAACTAATTTAAGTGGGCAAGAAATTGATGCTGACAAAATGTTAGATCAATTTCGTGCTGATTATCTTTGGGAATTAGCAGATATGATTAGTGGAGAAATAACAGCCACAGAAACATCTGTAAATATTGCTTATCTTCCAGATGCTTGGAAACAGATTATGTCTCAAGCTTTACCAGGAATTGATGAAATGTTATCCTTAATTACCATTATAAATTTATTGGAAACTAATGAGCAGGATTTAATTATTTTAGATACTGCTCCTACAGGTCATTTGCTACAATTCTTAGCAATGCCTTCAGCTTTAGGAGATTGGTTATCTTGGATATTTAAGCTGTGGATGAAATATCAAGATGTTTTGGGTCGAGTTGATTTCATCGGGCGTTTACGGCATCTGCGCCAACAAGTTATTCAAGCTCAAAAGAAATTAAAAGACCCCAATCATACCCAATTTGTAGGTGTAATTCAGGCAGAATCAGCGATTATAGCTGAACATATCCGCTTAACAGAATCTCTCAAAAATATGGGAATTCAACAACGTTATGTGGTGCAAAATCGCTACAGTCAAGAGTTAGAAGTCAATCACAGCTTATTTCCCGAACAAAAAATTATTCACCTACCTCAATTACCCAGGTCGGTAGAACCAATTGACAGGATTAAATGTGCCTCTGACCTTTTATTTGCATTTGAAAAAATAACGTCAATTTGCAGATAAAGATGTCCGTAAAAATATTTTTGTAAATTCATGTTGGGAGGATTATTATGAGTGATTTATTCAAGGGGTTTGAGCAGTTCCTAGAATTGGTCAAAACGTTAGAAGAAAAAATTGAAAGTGGTGAAGTTAAGACTGATGTGCAGTTTAACTCACGCTCGGTAAGCAGTATTCCTAGAACAGGGAATATTCCCCGTTCCAGTCAGAAAACTAGTGATGTTGGTACTAGTCGTATCCGCACTCCTGCCTCTCCTACTTCTCCTACTTCTCCTGCTGCTGGTTCATCCGAACCGATCGCACCACCTGATCCTTCAGGGATGACTCTCAAAGATATCGGCGGAATGAGTGAAGTTCTTAAAGAACTTAAAGAACTGATTGCTATTCCCTTAAAACGCCCTGACCTCCTGCTTAAATTGGGGCTAGAACCCACACATGGCGTGCTGTTGGTGGGTCCTCCGGGAACTGGTAAAACCCTTACTGCCCGCGCCCTAGCAGAAGAATTGGGGGTTAACTACATTGCCCTAGTTGGACCAGAAGTAATTAGCAAATATTATGGTGAAGCGGAACAAAAACTGCGAGGTATCTTTGAAAAAGCTGCCAAAAATGCGCCCTGTATTATCTTTATTGATGAAATTGATAGCCTCGCACCAGACCGTAGTGCTGTGGAAGGAGAAGTTGAAAAGCGTCTAGTTGCCCAATTATTGGGTCTGATGGATGGTTTTTCCCATGACCAAGGTGTGATTGTTCTAGCAGCTACTAACCGTCCTGACCATCTTGATCCTGCCTTACGTCGTCCTGGACGATTTGACCGGGAAGTTCAGTTTCGGGTTCCAGACAGCAATGGCCGCAAAGAAATTCTGCAAGTGCTAACCCGTGCTATGCCTTTGGATGATACGGTAAATTTGGAGTTTATTAGCGATCGCACTGTCGGATTTGTGGGGGCTGACTTAAAAGCCGTATGTCAAAAAGCCGCTTACGCAGCCTTGCGTCGTCAGGTTAGTTCTGTAGAAGCGCAAATTCCCGAAACCATGACGATCAATCAATCGGATTTTTTGCAAGCACTCAAAGAAATCAAACCTGCGGTACTTCGTAGCATGGAAGTTGAAGTCCCCCATGTCGCATGGGAAGATATTGGTGGCTTAGAAACGATTAAGCGAACCTTGCGGGAATCAGTAGAAGGAGCGTTACTTTATCCAGAACTTTACCTCCAAACTAAAGCCGTAGCGCCCAGAGGTATCTTACTTTGGGGTCCTCCCGGAACTGGCAAAACATTATTAGCAAAGGCTGTGGCTTCCCAAGCTAGAGCTAATTTTGTTGGTGTTAACGGACCAGAGTTACTTACCCGTTGGGTAGGATCTAGCGAACAAGCGGTACGAGAATTATTTGCTAAAGCCCGGCAAGCAGATCCCTGTGTAATCTTTATTGATGAAATTGATACATTAGCCCCAGCACGGGGGACTTACAGTGGTGATTCTGGAGTCAGTAACCGGGTAGTAGGGCAATTACTCACCGAGTTGGATGGTTTAGAATCTGGCACAAATATTTTAGTGATTGGGGCTACAAATCGTCCTGATGCACTTGACCCAGCTTTATTACGCGCAGGACGCTTAGACTTACAACTGAAGGTAGATTTACCAAACCTAGCTAGTCGGCTAGAAATTTTACAAGTCTACACTGAAGGCAGACCACTATTGGATGTAAATTTAGAATATTGGGCTGAAGCAACAGAAGGCTGGAACGGCGCGGATTTGGTGCTACTTTGCAATCAAGCCGCTGTAGAAGCAATTCGCCGTTTTAGAGCGCAAGGGGAAACAGACCCGGCTGCTATCAGGATTACTCTTAATGATTTCCAATATTCTTATCAAATTTTGATGCAGCAACGAACGGTTTAGGATTGGGGAGATGGGGGAGCAGGGGAGATGGGGAGCAGGGGGAAATATTTTCTTCTTATCCTCCTGCCTTCTGCCTCCTGCCTCCTGCCTTCTGCCTTCTGCCTCCTGACAACTATTTTGCCACTAAAGCTATATAATAATGATTATCATTTTATATATGCACTATGTCACCTGGGAATTCAAATACTTTAATGCTGATGTAGAGACATTTCACGAAACATCTATGCAATCTGGTGTCTCAAAATTCCCAGAAACTACACTCAGGTGGTTGTAAAGTTACCAATTCCCAAAGTGCCGGTTAATCCTGTTACCTCAATAATGGCATCCGTATTGGCATTAAACCCGGATGTAGCGTCATTAATAGCGACAAAGGTACGGCTACCAAAGGTAAATCGAGCAGCAAAGTTAGCAGCAAAATTAGCGGTGGTTAATTTGGCGGTAATGCTGTTTGTATCAAGTGTTGCTATAGTTCCTACGTTATTGAATCCAGTGCGGGCTGTAGAAACTAGGAATAAGTCATTACCAGTATTAGCGTTGAAGTCAGTAATAATATCAAATTGACTGAAGACTGAATCAGCTAACTTGCGGTAGTCAAAACGATCTACTCCTAGTCCACCAGTGAGGGTATCTTTTCCTGTTCCCCCAGTTAATCTGTCATTACCACTTCCACCATTGAGTATGTTGTTAGCTGTGTTACCAATGATGACGTTATTGCCAGTGTTACCAGTACCGTTAATTGTGGCTGTTCCTGTCAGGGTGAGGTTTTCGATGTTAGCTAGGGCTGCAATACTAAATGTGACACTGGATTGAATTGTATCTGTTCCTTGCCCGGAAAGTTCGGTAATAGTGTCGGTGGTGGTATCGACAATATAGATATCATTGCCTAAGCCACCAATTAAGGTATCAATACCTGCACTACCATTGAGGGTGTCATTACCACCTCCACCATTGAGTATGTTGTTGCTAGTGTTACCAATGATGACGTTATTGCCAGTGTTACCAGTACCGTTAATTGCGGCTGTTCCTGTCAGGGTGAGGTTTTCGATGTTAGCTAGGGCTGCAATACTAAATGTGACACTGGATTGAATTGTATCTGTGCCTTGTCCGGAAAGTTCGGTAATAGTGTCGGTGGTGGTATCGACAATATAGATATCATTGCCTAAGCCACCAATTAAGGTATCAATACCTGCACCACCATTGAGGGTGTCATTACCATCGTTACCATTCAGAGTTTCATTATTTGCTGTGCCATTGAGGATGTCATTGCCAGCAGTACCGTTGATGATCAAGTTGACTGAATCTGTTTGAGCTATATAGGTTCCTGGGCTTGGATCTCCAGCACCAAACTTTTGAACCCAATAGTGATTATAATTTGTTGTTCCCGTGTCATTGGCTAGATATGTGTATCCCAGCCCCATGTGAGTAAAATTGGCATTTAAAATATTGGCGCGATGGCCTGCACTGTTCATCCAACCTTGAACTACTAGTTCTGGTGTTGCGTACCCAGCGGCTATATTCTCCCCTGCCCAGGTATAGTTATAGCCTTCTGCTTTCATTCTTGTAAAAGGGGTTGAGCCATTTGGATCGTTATGACTAAAAAAGTCTCCAGTGGCCATGCGATCGCTATATTTATCGGCTGCCTGATCTAATTCTTGAGATAAGGTAAGAGCTAAGAGACCATTTTGCGATCGCTGTTGATTAACAAGTTCAAGAACTCTCTGATCAAACTGGTCTTGCTGTAATATGCCCATTATATCTCTCTTTTGGTTAATATACTTATATATCCTTGTCTATTTTAAAACATAAAAATATTTTTTACCAACTGTGCTGTTGTCATATTTTTTTTAAGTATAACAGCAGGAAAAAATCTCCCATATACTTCTTCGTAATATGCTCTACGAAAGTTCCTCAACAGCATTTAACAGAGCAATTTAGGCACTGACTAGTAATGCAATGCAAAAGTCAGAAATATTATATAGTAGGCTTTTAGCCTATTTTTAATAGTATATCTATTTACGCCATACTGTTCTAGTACATTCATGCTCTAATCAAAGAGACTCTATCCAACATTGTACTTACGAAAGTAATTAATAATACTTCGCAATTTTAAATTTTTACTTAATCATACCAATTTATCATCTATATTAAATCAGTAAATATACTATAAATTTGCTGTAATGTGGATTTGATTACCAGCATCCATCAGTTAATCAAGAAAATAAATACAGATTTGATAATTAACTAATTTCTCAAACATTCTAACTCCTGAATTCTCGCCATCTGATTTTAATTATGGGATTCCCCACACCCTACACCCCCTTCATTCGTGCGTAAGTCCTAACAGGTAACAAAATTGATTCCTAACTGAACCTTAATATATTCCTTTTTTATCCTTCATTAAATATTTAAAATTCTAATGAATAAATTTATTATCATAGTGCTGACCGAGCATATATCTGGATGAATTAATTATGGAATAGCTGCTTCAAGATACATTCTATCCAGTAGTTATATCATCCTGGCAAGAATAATTATTGGTGATGAAAGAGATAAATGTGCGTATAAATTATCTCCTAATTTGTCTTGTCATCATCTTCCAGATATATTGTTTTGATAGTAGAGGATTTTTATAGTGGCTACAACTGGTCTAAATCGGAAACAACTGGTTACTACCTCTCAACAAAGGGTGTTTAATATTAGACAAATATCTACAATTTTGTTTTATCGACGCTTTTTAATTTTGGGTGTTTCCTGTGTAGTAATGACAGCAACAAGTCTTTTAGCTGTTATCACTAAACCCATGTACCAAAGTTCTATGCAAATCATGGTCAGTGGGGATATGGATCAAGAGTTAATCCCCAAGAATCTCCAGACAAATGTTAAAGGCGAGTTAATCAAGCCTCATTTATCGTCTGGAGAATATGCTCATCAGATGAAAATTATGATGAGTTCTAAACTCATGCAAAAGACTGTTGATTTATTACGTTCTGATTATCCCAATTTAAAAATAGAAGATATAAAAGGTAGAATTGATGCTAGTGAAACGGCATCTTTGCAAATAATTCCAGATGAAAAGATATCAAATTCTGATCAAGTTTATAATCAAGTATTTGTAATTTCTTTTAAAGATCCTAATCCATTAAAAACTAAAAGAGTATTACAAGCCTTACAGAAAGTTTATCAAGACTACAATTTTGAGCAAAAAAATCAGCGTGTCAATCAAGGTTTATCTTTCGTTAATAATAGATTACCTAAATTGCAACAAGAGGCACTAGCTGGAGAACAGAAATTAGAATTATTTCGCAAGAAACACAATTTAATTGATCCTTTAGTTCAAAGTAAAATATTATTACAATCTCTAGCTGATATCCAAAAAGAACGACAAACTATTCGCACACAGATTGCAGATGTGCAGAGTCGCTATAGGAGTTTAGAGGAAAGTTTAGCATCTTCTAATCAGGATGCAAATTTGGCTGCTAGTTTGAGTCGTTCCAGTAGCTATCAAGCCTTGGTTGATGAGATTAGAAAAACAGAAATAACTTTAGCCGAAGAACGTCTGCGTTATACTGAAGATTCGCCAATCATAGTTAGACTGAAGCAAAAACGCCAAGTACAAATGGCATTGTTACAGACAGAATTGAAAACACAAGATATTAATACTAACACTATAAACAAAAAAGTTTCAGAAGTCGATACTAAGTTAAGTAATGAGTTAAAGCAGTTAGAAAAAATTACGAATGGGCTAATTGCTAATGAAAATAATTTGGCTAAATCTGAGCAACAAATTCGCACCCAGTTAAATACTTATCCTCAAATAATATCTGAGTATAATCGGTTGTTATCAGATGTAACAGTTCAACGAAAGACACTTGAGCAACTGCTTCAGTTACAACAATCATTAGGATTAAAAATTGCTCAGGGAGGATTTGATTGGCAAATCTTAGAAGAACCAGACCTGGGAATTTATATTGGTAATAAAAAATGGTTGTTGATCATGGGAGGATTTTTAACTGGCCCTATTTTAGGTGTGATTTTTGCCTTGATTTGGGAAATGTTTAATAAGGCAATTTTTTCACCGTTGGATTTACAGAAGCTGACGAATCTGAGATTACTGGGTTCTGTACCAAAACTGGGTAAACCTAGTTTAAAAACTAGATTGAAGAAAATCTTAAGATATAAACAACAAAGCTCAGTACCTTCAATATCAGAAACGAAAACTAAATTATCCAGTCATGAAACTCTGGATATGATTTATCAAAATCTGCAAATCTTCAAGAATTCCTTACCTTTTAAGTCTTTGATGTTGACCTCTGCATTACCAGGGGAGGGAAAAACCACTTTAGCCTTGGGTTTGGGAGCTAGTGCAGCGCAGATGCACCAACGGGTTTTAGTTATTGATGCTAATTTGCGATCGCCTAGTTTACACAAAATCCTGGAAATCTCCAACGATTGGGGTTTATCGCTGTTATTACTGGACGACATCAAGACACAATTTCACAATTATATCCAACCTATTCACCCGTCAATTGATATTTTGACCGCCGGACCAACACCAGATGATGTAGTCAATCTGCTGACTTCCGGACGGATGAAAGAATTAATTGAGTCCTTTGAAAAAATCTATGACCTGGTTTTGATCGATGCTTCTTCGGTTTTAGATAACGTTGATGCGAGAATTATCGCCTCTGTGTGTAATGGCATTGTCATAGTAGGACGTATTGGGCAGTTAACACCACAGGAACTCATGGAAGCAACAGAAATTTTGAGCCAGTTGAATTTAATTGGTATTGTTGCCAACGAAGTCAATAATTCGCCAAAAGTTACCAAAACTTCAAAACGTTCTGAAAAAGTTAAATTGGCTGATTAAAATACCATAAGTCTAATCAAACTGCATAATAAATAGAAGTGGCAATCTCCTCAGTAGGAGAAATGCCTGATTAAACTTGTAGAGGCTTGTGATTGAACTATCAGCATGAAAATCCAACTTTATTTAGGCGCTTTATTTTCCCGAATTCAAGGAAGACATTGGTGGATAGGTATCCTCTTGTGGTTTGCTTTAGTTGCTCCTGCTCAAGCATCTGTCATCCTGCGCGTGGCAATTGAAAGGGGAGTAAATCAGGTCAAAGTTGGTGCTTCCACGACTGCAATAGTCAAAGATAGTGCTGGCCGTTCTCTTGGACAACTACCGGGAATGAGTGCCTATGCTGCTCAAGCTGTTCCTGGGGGAGTTGCATTAGATAAATGGCAATCTGGTTTATTTTGGATTGAACCAACCGGCAAAGGATTTGTTTATATAGGCGATCGCTGGTTTCGTGGTAGAACTTTAGTTATCCCCACCGAAAAAGGCTTAACTGCAGTCAACTGGGTAGATTTAGAAGAATATCTCTACAGTGTCATCGGTGGAGAAATGAACTCTAGCTGGCCACAAGAAGCCTTAAAAGCCCAAGCTATAGCTGCCCGTACCTATGCCCTCTATGAGCGAGAAAAACAGCGCAACAATCCCGTCTATGACTTAGGAGATAGCCCCGACCGTTGGCAAATTTACAAAGGTGTCAGCAGCGAATCACGCAACACCTACGCAGCAGTAGACAACACTGCGGGGAAAGTCCTCACCTATAACAACAAAATTATTCTCTCAGTCTTTCATGCCTGTTCTGGTGGTCACACAGAAAACGTAGAAGACGTTTGGGGAAATACCCTCCCTTATCTACGTGCAGTCCAAGACTTTGATCAAAACGTCAAAGAATGTAACTGGGTAAAAACCTTCTCCCCAGGAGAAATCAGCAGCAGAATTTCCGGTATAGGCAATATTAAAGATATGATTGCCGAATCCTTCTCACCCTTCCGCAGCGTTAAAACCTTAAAAATAGTCGGTGATCAAGGTACAAAAGTTCTCCAAGGAGAAGAAGTACGTACTGCACTCAAGCTCAAAAGCACCCGTTTTAGCGTTAGTAAAGACGCAAACGGCAATTTTATCCTCCAAGGATTAGGCTTTGGACATGGTTTAGGAATGAGCCAGTGGGGAGCATATAACTTAGCTCAACGCGGAGTCAGCTACCTACAAATTTTAGGACACTATTACAAAGGTGTCGCCTTAACTCCAATTCAAGCTAAGTAGTCAGGAGTTCAGGAGTTCAGGAGTCAGGAGTCAGGAGTCAGGAGTTCAGGAGTTCAGGAGTTCAGGAGTTCAGGAGTTCAGGAGTTCAGGAGTTCAGGAGTCAGGAGTCAGGAGTCAGGAGTTCAGAAGAATAAGAAGAAATTTTCCCTCTGCCCCTCTGCTCCCCTGCCCCTCTGCCCCTCTGCCCCCCTGCTCCCCATCTCCCTATCACTTCCCTTCATCTAACCGATTTTGCTTTTTCACTTGCTTAAATTCCTGTTCCAGTAAATCTGTGTCACTAGAATAAATTAAATCTTCTTTCCCAATCACTTTCTCCGTTGCAAACTGACTAGCAAAAACCATCTTCTGTTGTAAAGAATCATCCGCATTTGCTAAAAATCTGGCTCTTTCCAAACGTTCACGATTACGACTAGCAAGTTTACCATTACGCCATTGAATCCAAAAATAACGTACTAAAGGTATACCCAAAAAACCAATACCATAAGCTAACAGCAACCAATAAATGCCTTGCACAAAACCAACCAGTCCCCCTATTTTTGCTGCGGCTGTACCACCACTCAATAAACTACCTAATATTAAAGCTGCCACCAAATTCACAGCACCCAAACCAGCACTGAGCATAATTTGTCCAGAACTAGCCTCACTAAAACGCCAGGGCAGTTCCTCCAAATATGGCGCTATAGACTGACGTTGCTTTTTACTAGCTTTCACCTGCAATTCAGGAAAATAATAAACAATTTGCCCATCAGGACTTACCTGGGGTATACCATTAAATCGCACCAGCACAGGCAACATATAATCTTCATATTCTTGCTGATATTTTTCACCCAAATTATCTAAATAGGGCGCAATTTGTTCTGCTACCACTGCTCCTTGATTATTTCTAATTACAGTCCCAATTTCTTGCCAGCGCCGTTCTTCTAAGTTAGCGTTAGGATTACCATCACCAAACAAAAACGAAAACACCGCCTCAAAAAAATTGAATTTGCTATCTTCCCTTCTTTCTCTTCGGCGTTCCTGATTACCATAATCAGGGCTAAAATACCAAAATAAATCGGGGAAAAAGAAGAAATTGAAGCCACTAGAACTACTGCTTCTATTATCTCCATCTCGGTCTGAGTTAGCAGCAGTAATAATAATGATGATAGTAACAGTAATCAGCGCAATAGAAGCAACTAACAAAACACCAAAGGAAATGCGTATTAGGTAAAATAGCACTCCCCAAATCTTCTTCCACCATTCCTGCAACCGCAATTGCAAGTATTTATTACGCAAAATATTTCTAAAATTTTGCGGAAATTGATAAACAATATCACCGGATTCTGCTACCTGCAAATGTCCACCAGCATCAGACGCTAGAGCTAATAAACCTTGATTAGCTTCACCTACATTTAAGCCAGCTTGGGTTGCCACATCACCAACAGTAACACGGTAGCCCAATTGTTCCACAGATCGCATAATGGCGGGATTGGGAGTCATAGCTCTCCTCTCCTGTTGTATTTTAAAGTCCTTTTATTAGTATAAAGTTTGAGATTAGCCAAAGACGGATAACACAAACTCTTGAGTAAATGATATGGTCATTAATGAAACAAAACACTTGATGTGTTTAGCCCAGGCTTGGTAAACCAGCAAATTTTTCTCCCACTATGGTTCAATATACTCTCGCTCAAAGCCCAGAAATTATCTTGACAGTTTCTGGTAAAGACTCCGCTAAAGCCCGTGAAAAAGCAATGGATCAGTTGATGGAACTGATGGAAACTGGTAAGCTACCCACAGAACTAGAGGAAGGATTTGGACCCCAACAGTTAATTGAGGTTAAGGAACAAACTATTGATAATACTAGCGGTGAGGATGCCATTACTCAAGCCGTTCAGGTTCTCAGCAATTTGGCCACACTAAAATTGAAAGTGCAGGAAACACGGACTGAAGCTTTGGAAATTCGCAAAGCCGTTGATGTTCTATTCTCAGATAATTCTGTGACTGAAGAAGAAATTACCCGACTCAAGGAAGGTTTTAAGGTTCTGAAGAACTTTGCTCAAGCTAATCTCCGTTATCAAGAAGCAAAAATGAAAGCGGAACAAGCTAGACAGGTCTTAGACCAGGCTCTCAAATCACCAGAAAAGTAACAAGAAAGAAATCTTCAACTCTGACCACACAGACGAAATTAAAAAACTAAAAAGGGCAGACTTAAAAATCTACCCTTCATAATGCTGGGGCGCTAGGATTCGAACCTAGGGATGGCGGGACCAAAACCCGCTGCCTTACCACTTGGCTACGCCCCAATGACTAAGCTTTAAATAATATAGCAGTTAACCTATGGTTTTTGTCAAGTGTTTTTTCAAAAAATATTTTGATTTGTAAAGAGGTTGGTATAAATCCCCGAATTTTCTGAAAAGTTGGAGATTTGGCACAAAAAAAAGAGGGAAGGTTTCTATTCCTTCCCTCGGCTTGTTGTTCTTGCTTTTTTGATTGTTTTCTGGCTTTTGTGCTTCTTTGAGTTTGTTTCTCAACATCTGCCTTTGTTTCTTCAGTTGTCTTTTTCTGGCTGAACCGCCCCGACCTTTGTTGTTTCTCCCTTCTTTGCGGGGAGATTCCCATCTTTTTAAGCGCATGGTATTTTTAGGTATAAAATACTGTCTGACTTTAAATATAGCTGATGATTATGTGAATGTCAACCAGCCGTAAGAATCTGGTGGGTATGGGTGCGATCGCTCTTTTTTCCTCAAGAATTTGGTGAAAGCATAATTAATTACTGAGACAACCAACGAGTTAAAGATTCATTGCGTTGTTGATTTCTTTCTGCTGGAGTCATATTAAAAGCACTTTGTTTATTAAATGCCTTGGGGTTATACATTCCTATTTCCCAGTTTCCATACATAGGATTAGGTATAGCAATATAAGCAGGTTGAATTACCCCTTTATTGGTGGCATTCAATATACCGTACAAATTACGATTCTTGTCTACAAAGTCACGCCGTTGTTGGTTATTATTACCTGCTGTTTCATCAAAGTCATTGAGGTTATCCCCAATCAATGCGACTATTGTATATTTGGTTTTATCAGCAATGCCATTTTGAATAGCGTCTATTCGCCATTGTTTAGAATTATCTTCTTTACCATTAATTGTTTTGGTAAACTCCCCTTTGAGTAATACTGTATTTTCATTAGCTTCTGTAAACCCCACTGCTTTTAAGTTATTGATAGTCGATGTTTCCAAATCATTGAGTTTAGAAGTTTTAACGCTCTTGGCATTACGATTAGAAATAAAGAATACTTGACCCCCATTTTTATTAACATAATTTACAAACTCAACTGCTCCTGGTACGGCTTTGGCTTTTTCGGCTTTAATCCATTGGTTCCAAGTAGTAGTTTCATAACCTTTATTACTATCTAATAACCCAGCTTGATAGGGGCTATTATCAAGAACTGTCTCGTCAATATCAACAATAATAGCTGGCCGGGCTATTTTTTTGGATTTGGCTGTATCAAAAGTGAGTTTAGCTAGATTGAATGCCTGATAAGTTAAAGCCCTGTATTCTCCAGATTGTTGCACCCAATTAACTGCTAACATCCCCTGTTGATTTAGTTGTTTAGTGGTAATTTCTGCTGTATCTTGCTGTAATTGTGATACAAGTAATGCTGGCACTAATGCAGTAACGGTAAATGGTAATTTATACATTGGTGGCTACGGTGTTTTTAAGTTATATTTGGTTTGAGGATTTTTTCTGCGATCGCTCGATTTCCCCTGAACTTTATTTCCCCTAAGCATTGGCTGCTAATTCTTCAATTCATGAACTGATGATGCTAGGTATATCATGGGGTGGTGTGGAATTAGCATAATGAAACAGCTACACTAAGGTTGTGATAATCCAAATACCCGCCATTTTTCTCGATTAAGGAAGAAACCAATACCAATAGTATTAGTACAAGTTAGTCCAGTTTTTTGAGAAACACATTTAAACCCGCCATAATTCCAGGTTTGACCATAACCAAGGACAGATTTATTAGGGTCAGCAATGGTATCACTGATACAAAGAATTTCTGGTTTACTCTGACCAGGTAACATCAAACCACGTCCCCAATCAAATTCACAATATCCAGGGTAAGGTTGAGGCGGTTGGGGTTTGAGTGAACTAGCAATTTCACAGCGTAAAGTGTTGGTATTAACATCTTCACCTTCCATTAACTCACAGAAAATATTACCACTGGGGGTCTTAAATCCTTTCGGTGCAGCAATACTTACCTGTGGTATTGATAAACTTATTATTGTAACTATAACCGCTGAAACACTTATTTTATTAAGTTGTTTATACATATTCACCACTTAGTCATTAATCTTATATTTTACTGGTTAATAAATAAAATTGTCAGGCGATAGCTTCGCTCGCCGTAGGCATCGCACCCATTACTCCCCATCGCCTAAGAATCAATGACCCTGATCAATCCATTCTCTTCCTGCCTTCTCTGCGGCTTCTGGGGTGTAGTAAATTTTGCGCTTACCAAATACCTCACCACCAGGACTAATTAAACGGAACTGCCAGCAATCGGATTCAAAGTAGAATACCAATAGGATAAGATCATTTATACTAATAAGTAAATGCACTTTGGTAGTAGACATATTGCATGGTTTTAGCTGTCTACTTTAATCAAAGCATACTTATATAAAAATTCTAAAAATTGATATTATGAATAAACTCCCAGAGTGCGATCGCCTATTGGGAGTACAGATGGAATACCGCTATAATTTTGTATATCATCAGGTATGTGAATGTTTCTATGAATACTCTCAAAACTCAATCAGATGATTACTTTAAGAAGAATTGGGAAACTTATCAAAAAGCCTTAGCTAATAATTACATGGAACACCAGGAAATTTATGGTGTTTTGCATAAATTACTAACTGATTACTTGCAAACACCATTTTCCTTACTTGAACTTGGATGTGGTGATGCTAGTTTAACAGTTCAAGCTTTATTAAATACTACTGTTGCTTCCTATACCGGAATTGACTTGTCTGCGGCTGCTTTGGAAATTGCCCAACACAATATGGCACAAATTAAGTGTGAACAAACTTTTATTGAAGACGACATATCTAAAGTTGTTGAGGAACTAACTCAAAACCGAAAGCAAAGCTTTGATGTAGTTATGACTTCCTTTGTTTTACATCATCTAAATCTTTCACAAAAAGATAAAGTTATTGAGCAAGTATCTCATCTTCTTAAGCCCAAAGGTGTATTTGTTTTGATTGACATAGTTTGCAAAGAAGAGGAAGATCGAGAACACTTTGTTAATCGCTACTTAGAAAATATGCGTCAAAATTGGACTGCACTCTCGTCTCAAGATATGTCAATCATGGAAAATCATATATCTACTTTTGATTTCCCCGAAACTCAAACTACTTTGTACCAACTTGCACAAAAGCACAATTTTGTTCATTGTGAATGCTTGTACCAAGATACTCCTGAAGCCGCACAATTTTTGTGCATATACAAATGATTTGACACTCTCAGAGTGAACAGGAATTTACTAGCTGGTCTAGGAATCTTGACCCCAGTGGTTTTGGGTGGAAATTTCAGACCAACGATGAGCTATATTATCCAGTAAAACAGTAGGGAGCTTATTAGTTATTGACTTAAATAAACCCTAAATATTTCGAGAGACGGTATCCAATCCATATTCCCAGTATACCCCCAATCACGCTGAACAAAATTGAAACAAAAGATAACAAACTTCCACCCCATAAAAGCGGAATGTAGCTACCAATGGTAGAACCGACGAACATTCCAATGCCGATAAGTAATTTATTCAAATTTATATAACTAACCAGTGATTACAAATTCAGATTACAGGATTACAACTATTTCCGTCTAGGAACACTAATAGACTGTACAGTCCGTTGTTTAACTTCCTCACCCCAGTGGTCATATCTTGACCGAAAAATTTTAGATTTTAGATTTTGGATTTTAGATTGAATTCAAAGTCTAAAATCTAAAAATAAGGTTTCAAGCCTCTCCATTTATAGAGAAAAATACAAATGTTTTTCGCCTTCAAGCCTGTTCTGTAAAGGAGAGGATAATCCAAAATACTCGCTGCGCTGCGTACACTTCGTTAACGTCAATCTAAAATCCAAAATTGATTGAAGTGAATTTTGGTGAAGCATGACCGGCTAATTTCTAAACAGTGACGATATCAGTAGAATCTAACAAACAACTCAGACCGTCATTTGTGCGCTGAAAAACTTTTTTAAAGTGGGCGGGAGGAGAATCGAACTCCTATACCTTTCGGTGCCGCATTTTGAGTGCGGTGCGTCTACCAATTCCGCCACCCGCCCTTGGGTGTCACTTTTCTAAACATAGCCTATTTTTTTTATTTTGGCAACAGGTATTTAGATTTATTTAGGGATTGGGAAGAATTATTGACTCTGAATGACCAAGGTTGAATCAATATCTTGCAAATTAGCACAGCCGCTGAGTGCCATAGCGGTGGTTAATTCATCTTTGAGTAGGGAAATAATGTCAGCTACTCCGGCTTGTCCAGATACCGCTAATCCCCATAATACCGGACGACCGATGAGGACGGCTTTTGCGCCTAATGCTAAGGCTTTGAGGATATCTGTACCGCGACGAATACCGCCATCTAACAAGACTTCTGCTCTACCGTCTACTGCTGCTACTATTTCCGGTAAGGCATCTAAAGAAGCGATCGCACCATCTAATTGTCTACCACCATGATTAGAAACCACAATCCCTTGAGCGCCATATTCTACAGCCCGCACCGCATCATCACCCCGCAAAATCCCTTTCAATACCAAAGGTAGGGGACTCAGAGATTGCAACCATTCTAAATCTTTCCAAGTCAGTGCTGGGTTAATTTGTTGGGCAAAATAGGTCAATAAACCAGATTCGCCTTTTTCTTGGGGAATATCTAGCCCCGATATCTTCCTTAAATTAGCAGGATGCAAACCAGAAGGTAAGGTAAATTCATTGCGTTGATCTCGTTCTCGTTTTCCCAACACCGGCGCATCTACAGTTAAACACAGTGCTTTATAACCTGCGGTGTATGCTCTTTCCACCAAAGCACGAGTTAAACCCCGATCTTTGTGGATGTAAAGTTGAAACCATTGCCAACCATTGTCAACCGTTGCCACTTCTTCCAAACTCTTGGTAGACAATGTACTCAAAACCATGCCTACACCTGCTGAAGCGGCTGCTGAAGCTGTGACAATTTCCCCCGCTGGATGTGCGAGACATTGAAAAGCCATGGGTGCAATGAGTAGGGGTAATTGCAAAGGTTCACCTAAAAGTTTGGTAGTCAGGTTGATTTCGCTGACATCCACCAACATTTTAGGGCGAAGTTTCACCCGTGAAAAAGCAGTGCGATTATCTTGCAAGGTGATTTCATCCCACGCACCACTGCTGTAATAATCAAAAGCCATCTGTGAAAGATGTGCTTTTGCTAATTGTTCGTATTCAAACAAGTTGATGGGTGATACACACTCTTGCACTGACTTTCACTCCTCCTGCTTTCTTTTCTGTCACCTGCCACCTGTCACCTGTCACCTAATTTTACCAATTCCGCCATCCGCCCTTGGATGCTGTTTCAATCTGATCTTTAAAACCGTGATTTTGCAGTAACTTTTGGTACTCTAGACTACTACTCCAGCGGTCAATTTCCCTAGCTCGTAATACTGGTACGGGATGGCTTAATTGGGCAGTGCGGGCTTCTTTCACCATTACCCCAAGTTCGGTTTTACTGATGTCATCATAAGCACGGGCTTGGGCAACAAAAGCATCAAGATTTAGCTTAGGTGCTAAGGTGGGAGAACCGCCGGCTAACTTCATTAATACTGACATGACAACTTTGGGGTTTTGGGTAGCTAACAAAGCGGCGCGATCGCAGGTAAACTCAGCACAACGTACCCATTCTAATAATTGTGCCTGTAATGCTTGAGCTACAACAGCACCAACATTCGGTAAAATTGCCGCTGCTAAGACCAATAAATTCACAGGTGTTAAATAAACGCTGTGGTCACATTTGAGATGTCCCAACTCATGGGCAATTACAGCTTGAATTTCCTCTGGTGTGAGAATATCAATCAAGGAAGTGTGCAGAACCACAAACGGCTGCTTACCCCGCATCGCAAAAGTGTAAGCATTAGGTGCAGGATGTTGACGGACATACAACTGGGGTGGCTCAATATCTAAAATATTGCAAGCGTCTAATAATAACTTGTGTAAATCAGGTAATTGTTTTTCACCTACCAAAATACTAGAAGCAATATTTTCTACATAAAAAACCTGTTCAGCCATTGGCCCTAGCCAATTTCGCACCATCATATCTATCCCAGGAATTTGCTTAAGAGTTTTCGTTGCTTCCAAGTCCAGAGGATGACGGAATGAGTCAGCTTTTAAACCAATTAAGGGCGTTTTAACTAATGACATAATTATGGTAATCAATAAAAAATACAACTCCCACAGCTAGTATAACGATTGAACAACATAATAGGGGACAAAGATTAGTTAACACCGGGATTACCTTGAAAACTCATCTCTTGAAGATTAGTCAGTTTTGATAGAGGAGTTACATCTGTGATTTTGTTATAGTCAAGTTTCAGCCGAGTTAGGTTAATCAGGTTTGATAAAGGACTAATATCTGTGATTTCGTTATCTTCAAGCACAAGCTCAGTTAAATTTGTCAGTTTTGCTAAAGGACTGATATCTTTGATTTTATTAAAACGCAATACCAGCAAATTCAAATTATTCAGTTTTGCTAAAGGGCTAATATCCGTGATTTGGTTGTAAGTAAGAATCAAACGAGTTAGATTTTTCAGGTTTGCCAAAGGACTAACATCTTTAATTTTATTATCGTCTAAAAACAAAAAATCTAAGTTTGTCATGTTTGCCAAAGCACTTATATCTTCAATTTGATTACCTTCCAAATTCAGCCTCTTTAAGTTTGTCAGTTTTGCTAAAAGACTTATATCTTTAACTTGATTGTAAATTATCTCCAACTGAGTGAGTTTTGTCAATTTCGCCAAAGAACTAATATCTTGAATTTGGTTATCTTCCAAAAAAATCCCAGTCAAGTTAATCAGTCCATTGAGAGGACTAATATCTGTAATTGAATTTTTACTAAGAATCAGCCAATTAAGATTAATAAGTTTGGCTAGAGGTCTAATATCAACAATTTCATTATCATTTACAAGTAGAGATTCCAGATTTGTCAGTCCAGATATGGTGCTAATATCTTTGATTTGGTTTCTACCCATAACCACAGACTTGAGGTTTTTAAGTCCTGCCAAGGGACTAATATCAATAATTTTGTTATTGTCTATATTCAGGGATTTGAGATTTTTTAATCCTGCCAAGGGGCTGAGGTCAACAATTTCATTACCACTGAGATTGAGAGATTCTAAATTTGTGAATCCTGCTAAAGGACTCAAATCAACAATTTGCTGATTTATCAAATCAAGTTGAGTCAGATTGAACAACTTTTTAGCAGCAATTTCACAATCATTAGTTGCTGCTTTTGCTAATAATAATTCTACTGTAATTCTGCCATCAGCTGATAAACTAGCTTGTTGACGGCACAACTCAGTAAAAGAACTCCCCCCGTGAGGTTCAGCAGCTTCAATAACTCCCCATCCACTGCATACCCACATACTCATCATCAGAGCAACTGTACTGCTTAATTTCATAGTTGATGTACTCATCTTTTGTATAGATTGTTTTCAAGATTTACACAGTAGCTTAGATCACCTGTTATGGTACTTATTATAGAACTATTAACTATGGATATAGTTGATTTTTTAACATTCATTAATTTATTCTCATGCGTATAAATCTAGTCAGCCTCAGTTTTGTGACTCTGCTGTTTTCGGCAACTACTGCTGTTGTAACACATGCCTGGAATGTTTCTCCTGTATTTGCCCAGGAACTTAACAAACAAGATGAAAAAGCTCAAGCTGATAGGCTGTTTAGAGAAGCTTTTTATCTGTTTATTAATGGCAATAGATATAGAAATAATCATCAGAGAATTATCAGCAGTTTTGAAAAGGCTTTGTTGGCTTATCAAAAAATAAATAATCAAGCGGGTATTGGTAAAACTCTTGATTATATAGCCTTGATTTACTATAACAAAAAAAACTATGCAAAAGGTTTGAATTATTATCAGCAAGTTTTACAAATTCAAAGAGAGTTAAATAATCGTGAGGGAGAAAAACAAACCCTCACAAGAATTATGAATATCTATAGTGAACAAAGTCGCCAACTTTACGAACAAGGACAATATCAAAAAGCATTAGAAAAATTACAAAAAGTTTTAAAATTAAGGGAACAACTGGATTTACAAGATTTAAAGGGACAACTGGATTTACAAGATGTAAAAATTGAAACAGGTTTCATCATTAACAAAATCGGTATGATTCATCATACTTTAGGAGAATATGAAACAGCTTTAAAATTTTATCAACAATCTTTATCAGTTTTTCGAGAAGTTACTACAAAACCAGTAGAAAAAATTCCTTGGGTATGGACTGTGTTTTTTAACATGGGAGAAATTTATCAATCTTTAGGAGAAAATGAACGAGCGTTAAATAGTTATCAGCAAGCGTTACAGTTAGCTCAGAAAAATAAAATTGGCTCAGAAGTGAGAAATATTAACGCCATTGGTAATAGTTATTATCGCTTAAAAAAATATGATTTAGCCTTACACTTTTATCAACAATCTTTAGCAAAACTTCCAGGAGTAAAAAACAAAAAAGAAAAGAAATTATTAGAAGCATTGACTTTTAATAATATTGGACTGGTTCACCTTGATCAAGGAAAGTATGAATTAGCTTTAAAGTTTTTCCAGCAAGGTTTAACTATTGTTAAATCACTGCGAGATAAACTTTCCCAAGGGGTGATTTTAGATAGTATTGGGAGAGCTTATTTTCAACAAGGTAAATATGAATCCGCGTGGAATTTTTATCAACAATCTTTGGTAATTATCCAGGAAATCGGCTATAAAGCAGGTGAAGCTAAGGTACTAAATAATATTGGCTATTTACTAGAGAAACAAAACCAGCCAGAATTAGCTATTGTTTTCTTGAAACAATCTGTTAATGTGAGAGAAGCCATTAGAAATAATATCAAAGGACTGACCCAAGAACAGCAAAAATCCTACACAGAAACTATTGCAGAAGATTATCGGAATTTAGCTGATTTATTATTACAGCAAAATCGAGTTTTAGAAGCGCAAAGGGTATTAGATTTACTTAAAGTTCAAGAATTAGAAGATTATCTAAAAACTGTGCGGGGAAGTAATAATACTCTTCCAGGTATAACAGAACGTCCCCAAGAACAGCAAATTAGAAAAGGTATTGCAGAACAGATAGATAAAGCAATTTCTCAAGGAAAAGAACTCGCTTTATTAGAAAAAATTGCTATTGATAAAAGAACAGAAAAACAAAGACAGCGAATCATCGAATTAAGAAAAAATGAACAGCAAATTACTAAACGGTTTGAAACATTTTTAGAAAGCCCGCAAGTTCGAGAATGGGTAGCTCAACTTCAGCAAACTACCCAAGGACAAAGTTTTGATTTAAATTCTGATGCGACCACTTTGCAAGACAATCTCAAAAAACTTCAGCAAGATGCTGTAATTATCTATCCATTAGTGCTGGGCGATCGCTTGGAACTCATTTTAATTTCTCCCTACACTCCTCCACTGCGTCGCACTGTTCCTGTCAAACGCGAAGAACTTAACCGAGTTATTGCTGAATTTCGTTCGACTGTCACAACGCCAATCCGTAATCCTAAAATTCCTGCTCAAAAGCTCTATAATTGGCTGATAAAGCCCTTGGAAAATGATTTAGCTCAAGCCAAGACCAAAACCATTATTTACGCCCCTGATGGACAATTGCGTTATATTCCCTTAGCCGCACTGCATGATGGTAAGCAATGGCTAATCGAACGATTTCGCATCAATAATATCACTGCTGTTAGTCTGACTGATTTGAACACCAAACCGCAAAGTCAGTTAAATATTTTAGCTGCTGCTTTTAGTGAAGGTGAGTACACTTTTAAAGTGGGAGATAAGGATTTATATTATTCTGGTTTACCATTTGCTGGAAAGGAAGTAGAAACTCTTGCTCAAACTATTCCTAACACTAGAAAAGTTTTAAATAAACAATTTAATCAAGATATTATTTTGGAAATGAATGATTATTCTGTGGTTCATTTAGCGACTCATGCTTTATTTACCCCTGGACAGCCGGAAGCATCATTTATTTTGTTTGGTAATGGCGATCGCATCACCCTACGAGATATCAAAAATTGGCGGTTGTCGAATGTTGATTTAGTCGTACTTTCAGCTTGTGCAACCGGATTAGGTGAACTATTAGGAGACGGTAGGGAAATTCTCGGTTTTGGCTACCAGATGCAACAAACAGGTGCAAGAGCGGCTATAGCATCTTTATGGTCGGTAGATGATGGTGGCACGCAAGCTTTGATGAATACTTTTTATACAATTCTCCAACAAGGGAATATTACTAAAGCCGAAGCCCTGCGTCAAGCTCAAATATCTATGATTACTGGCAGCTATACAATTACAGGTCAGCAACGACGTATTTCTATTCAACCACCCATTAATAGTAATTTACCGTCACAGGTGAGCGATCGCTTGAGTCATCCTTTTTACTGGTCTCCGTTTATTCTGATTGGAAATGGATTGTGAAGCGGGAGAATTTCAATTTTGCCCAAACATCCGAGATAGATCACAAAAACTTACACATTGGGGATATTTCCTCTCAGGAGGATTCCGTTTAATTAAACAGAAATGGTTTAACCAATTTAATCATCCGTTCTAACTCAGGTTTATTGTGAATGAGAAGATGATGTCCCCATAATTCATTTTTGTTTTCAGAGCAATCTGTAGCAAGAGTTTCTCCAATAGCCTCCAAACTCTGTTTGATATCTCTTTGCAGACTCTCTGGATTAGATTGTACACCAAGAACGAATACTCTATTTCTCAAATCCTCTGGAATGTGACTTTGTACATAACTTAATCTATCTTCACGCTCATCAAAATCAATAAGTAAAACAATCATTCTTTTTGGAAACTGTCGCATTCCAGAGGCATAATCGTTCGTTAATTGATCCACTGCTTTTTTCCAACCGTTGGCAATTGGTCGAACTTGAATAGCACGTTGATTGAGGTTTAAATTCTGAATAAATCCATTGGCAATCTGGCGATTAGCATCATCTTCTGGCAATACAAAAATGTGCTGATCATACTTATTTCTGCTCATAATTCTATATCGCCACCAATCAAGGCATTGATCAGATCGCCCGTAACAGGTATATCACTAAGCAGTCTAATCAAAGTTGGTTCTAAATGACTTTTTCTATCCAGCACTAAAGTATTCTCATTTGAGAATTTTCTGATCGCTTCAGGATTATGAGAAGTTACTAAAATTTGTCCCTTATTCTTAAATGAGCGTCGCAAAGATGTAATAAAATGCCCTACTTCTGATATAGAGAGATAGTTGTCAGGCTCATCCCAAAAACAAAAAAGTGGTCCATAAAATTTATTAGCAGCTAAAACAACAGCGCAAAGAAAAAAGCATTTTTCACCATCAGATAAATCTTGAAAATTGACACTCAGATTTGCATAATTTTCTTCAAACCGAACGATCATACTTTTGAAATCTTTGCCGATAAGTTCGTTTTGAACATCTGTAATGTCGGGCATAATTTCCCGGAGATATTTGTCAAACTGTGTGTATGACGCAGGGTAGCGACCAAGTAACCCAGAAAACCACTCTCCGAAATTTGAAGCATCTCGTTTTGGCTCTAAAGTTTCACCGTTGGAGTCTCCAGTCATTAAACTGGGAATCGGTGCTAAAATGATCATGCGAGCCAGCCAAGTTTTGAAAATACGCAGTGGATCAGTTTCTGATTGCTCCTGAATTACTGGCAGGGCGACAAGATACCAATCTACCAAAAACTGAGCTTCACGATTTTGTAAACTAGTATAAAGAGTGACTTGGGCTTCTTTTCGAGAGTAGATAGGTTCGCCCGAAACTAGCAGTTGTTCTTCAGAAACTCGAAGTTCTTTAAATTTTTCTGGCAACTCTAAAGCCAAGACATACTTATATAATTTATCTTTAAGTAATACTTCTATTTCAAATCGAATGGGAACATCAGACCTGCCACGAGTAAAATCTTTAGAATGAACAAGTTGCCCAACTCTATTGATCCCTCTACCAATAGATTGAAGCACCTCTAATGCAGTAGCAATAGTTGATTTACCTGAACCATTTTTTCCAATCAAAAGAGCAGATGGTATATCCTTTATGGACAGTTCAAAGTTTTCTAGGCATCTGAAGTTATGTACATATAGTCTTTGGAGCATAAGAAAACTATTCCCAATGTGGGGAAATAAAAGAACTTTATGATGAGATAAACCCATTGTATAACTATAGCAGTCCTACCCTAAACAGGAGAAAATACGTAGATAAAAATCCTTATTTTATAAGCATTTGAGGCTTCTTGAACTCTCACGTATCATTTAGGATTGCTATATATTAATTAGCTTTCTTAAGTTGTAGTTTAGGTAGTCCGTAGCATTTTAGAAAATTCAATAAATTAATGGCGAAATTTACCAAAGTAAAATCCGCCATCAAGTAACCAAATACCAAATTCCCTAACTCTAGATAGAAACTGAAGCCGGAGGATTACTATTATTCTTATGTAATTCTGCATCTGTTGATGCTTCGTTCACACGGATAATCTTGGCTCCTAGTTGTTGTAACTTCATATCCAGGCGATCATAACCACGATCTAGGTGGTTTAAGCCTTGAATAGTGGTTTGTCCTTCTGCTGCTAGTCCTGCTATCACCAAGGCTGCGGATGCTCGTAAATCCGTGCCTATGACTGGTGCGCCCGATAACATTGGCACACCGCGAACAAAGGCAGTATTACCTTTGACGCGAATATCTGCTCCCAAGCGATTTAACTCAGAAGCATGACGCAGACGATTTTCAAACACAGATTCATTAATGATGCTGTCACCTTCTGCCAAAGTCAGCAATGACATAAATGGCGCTTGCATATCTGTGGGAAAACCCGGATGAGGCAAGGTATCAATATCTGTGGCTTTGAGTTTATCTACTGGTAAAACGCGCAAACAGTCTGATGCTTCTTCAATTATGGGTACGCCAATATCTCGCAATTTGGCAATGACGGGAATTAAATGATCCGGTGCTACTGGAGACAGCAACAGTTCGGAACGAGTAATGGCTGCGGCGAGTAAAAAGGTTCCTGTTTCAATGCGATCGGGAATAATTGAATAGTCGGTAGAATGTAATTTATCAACACCAACGATGGTAATGGTACTTGTTCCTGCACCTTGAATGTTTGCTCCCATTGATTTACAGAAGTTAGCTAAATCAACAACTTCTGGTTCTCTGGCTGCATTTTCAAGGATAGTTTCCCCGTCTGCTAGGGTCGCTGCCATCATCAGGGTTTCAGTTGCGCCAACGCTGGGAGTGTCTAAGTAAATTTTCGCTCCCTTTAATCTGCCATTACTACCAGGCACGTAGGCATTACAAATACCATGCTCAATTTGTACTTCTGCGCCCATTGCTTGCAGTCCCCTGACGTGCAAATCAACTGGTCTAGCACCAATGGCACAACCCCCCGGTAATGGCATCTGTGCTATTCCCATTCGTGCCAATATTGGACCAATGGCAAAAAAACTGGCACGCAGTTGGGTAACTAGTTCATAAGGTGCTTTGGATGTGCTTATTTCTCTGGCATTGACATCTAAAATGTCGCTGTTTCTGGTTAAGCGCAAACCTAAAGCTGATAAAACTTGCCCCATGCGCTCTACATCCGCTAATAAGGGGACGTTGCGAATACGACAATCTCCTGAACAAAGCAAAGCCCCAGCCATGATTACCAGTGCTGAATTTTTTGCCCCGCTAATTCTTACATGACCCCGCAGAGGATGCCCGCCCCAAATTTGCAAGACTGAGGAGTCTGCTTCAGGTGACAACTTGGCATCTGGTAAGCTGCTAGAAGAATTAATAAGCCTACCTCCAAAAAATAAATAATAATAAAGGTTTGAAGTTGGTTTTGATTTTACGCCAATGCTCCCACCTCTCAAGGATACAACACACTGAAATTTGCACAATTTGAGGGTGTTGTTGGTAGGGTCTTCACGCTTATCACACTATTCTGTAAAAAGTTGATTTGTGCAACATTATTTTAGTGCTAAAATTATTACTCGGTGATAAGCTGTTTGTTTTTTCTCTCTTTTCTTAAAGATTATAGTGATAGTTTGGTTGACAAAATCAAATATTTAAGTAACAATAAGAAATTGTGGATAAGACTACAAATGCCAGCGGAACTGGCGGAATTGGCAGACGCGCTAGATTCAGGTTCTAGTGCCGCAAGGCTTCCGGGTTCAAGTCCCGGGTTCCGCATATTGATATATTTTGGGTTTAGATTCAGTCGAAACTCTGAGGATATCAAAATTTAACTGAATTTATAGGTTTTTGAGCAAGTCTCAGCCGCTTGTGGAATGGGCAAGCATTTTGGTGTGGTCATAAATTTCTGTTACAAAACTTAAGATTACTCTTAACGTAATCCTTTACGGGATTCGTAGGTTCTATTACGAATTATTCTAAAATCGTGCTGACAAGTTTACAAAATTCCCTGGTTAAGCAAATCCGTAAGCTGCACTCTACCAAGGAGAGGCATAAGCAGCAGTTATTTTTATTGGAAGGGACGCATTTACTAGAAGAAGCTTGTGCGGTTAATTACCCTTTAGAGGTGGTATGTTGCACACCTCAATGGCAACAAGCACATCCGCAATTGTGGTCTGAGGTTTGTCGTCGCTTTGATGCTTCCGGTGGGCGAAGCCATCGCGCAGAAGTTGTCAGTGAAGAAATTTTAGCAGCGATCGCCACAACAGTACAACCGGATGGGGTAGTAGCGACTGCAAAACGCAGTGAACAGCAAACTCAAGTTCCCTTAACTGGTTTGGTGCTGGCGGTGGAAACTCTCCAAGACCCTGGTAATTTGGGGACTATGATTCGGACTGCGGCGGCGGCTGGTGCGTCGGGTTTATGGTTGAGTGCTGATAGTGTGGATTTAGATAACCCCAAGGTTCTACGTGCATCTGCGGGGCAGTGGTTTCGCTTAGATAAGGCAGTAAGTACAGATTTACAAGCCACTGTTCAACAATGTCAGCAAGCAGGAATGCAGGTAATTGCTACTTTACCGACGGCTAGTTTAACTTATTGGGAAGTGGATTGGCGCAAACCTAGTTTGATTTTACTAGGCAATGAAGGTGCTGGTTTATCGGATGATTTAGCAGCAATGGCGGATACCCAAGTCAAAATTCCCCTCAATCCTGGAGTAGAATCCTTGAATGTGGCGATCGCAGCCGCTTTAATGTTATATGAAGCCCAGCGACAAAAAATTTATGGATGATGTTTCTGATTTTTTTGTGCCAAATATTGTTCAATATCGGCAACAGCATCCTCTAATGCCGCTAGATCAATACTTACTGTATTTTTACTAGTTTGTACGTTAGTAGCTTTACTAGTTGTAATTTCTGTGATATCTTGATTATCAGTGGAATTAACCTGTAAGATATCTTCTAACTGGATAAGAGATTGTAGAAAATCCTGAGATGCAGCGCATCGTTGACGTTGCTGAATAGGTTTCATAATCTTGATATAAAAATGATTGTTTAGTGGTTGAATTTTTGGATTACATTTAATAATCCAATGAAATTGAGCTTCCTAAAATCATTATGAGATTTATTTGCTCACTTTTATTTAATCGTTAGTATCAATTTTACACATTAACAGGCTGGATTGCCAAATTAGTGGTATTGCCAGAGGTAGCAGGTTATTATTCTCTTACAAGACCAGTGGAGTTAATAACTGAGGTTCTCCGGTATTTGTTATGCCAAATATGAGTTTATTTACTCCATAACCCTCATAAATAAAGGGCTTGATTGTTTTTGATGCCAAATTTATGTCGAATTAACCAATGAATTAACCTACAATCGTTATATGGCAAGGGGTTTAAAATTCGATGGGCTAATTTAGCATAGTAAGTACCGGAGAGCCATAACTGATAGAGCTGATAAAGGAATGAATAAATTAACTAAACAAATAATAATTTGGCTGGGTACAGGTATTATTGTTCTCAGTTTGATGGGGTGCAATCGCTTATTTCCCCCCGCTGGTGATATTGTAGAACGGGTAAGCGATGGTGATACATTGGTGTTGAAAGGGGCTGATGGTAAAAAGTTTACAGTCCGCTTTGCTTGTGTAGATACACCCGAAGTACCTCACTCGAAGAAAGAGAAGAGTAGTAAACGGGTTAGGGATGTAAATCAATTCAGTTGGGGTGTGAAAGCACAAACAAGGGTAGAGGAACTGGTCAAACAGTCAGGCGATCGCGTAAAGTTGAATATTATAGAGAGCGATCGTTATGGTAGAAAAGTTGCAGAAGTACGATTAAAAGATGGTGCTTTTGTCCAACAAGTTTTGTTACAGGAAGGATTAGCTAAAGTATATCGTCCTTATTTAAGCAAGTGTCCCAGTAAAGATATAGTCCAACAAGCGGAAGCGCAAGCGCAACAGCAAAAGATTGGTATTTGGAGTGATGCTAAATTTGTTGATCCTTGGAATTATAGAAAAGTAAATAAGTAAATAAAAAAGGCTCTCCTGATTCAGACAAAATCCAAATTAGATACAATATAAATAACAAAATTGCCTCTACACTTATCTTACCAATGACTGCAAAAATTAAACCAGACTGGGCTGGAGAAACCTTGCTTTCCCAATTTATCAACCTGCTAATTAATACCAAACCCATCTACAGCTTGATGAAACAACAAGCAAGACAGGTACTAATTAAAACAGCCGAAAAAAACGGTGTTGCTTGGCGCAAAAATTACCAAAAATTGGAATCTTCAGGAGTAAAAAACAAGCTGCAAGAAAATACAAATCCCAAAGTAACCTATCCTGATTATTACCAAGTTCCATTCCATGCTTATGATGAAGGTAATTTGTGCTGGAAAGCAGCTTTTGAAGCCCCCAGTGCAACCTATTCTATGGCCTTGCGGGTATGGCCAAAAGAAAATATCACCTGGGAAACAGCACACCGCAGATTAAGATCCAGTTTTCACGAAGTTCTCGCTAAATACGTCACTCAAGATGTACAAGATATCCTGGATATTGGTTGTTCTGTTGGTATTTCTACTTTAACTTTGCATCGCTATTACCAGCACAAACAAAATCATCCCGTGCGGACAGTGGGTTTAGATTTATCTCCCTATATGCTAAGTGTCGCGAAGGAATTAGATACCTATAATGAGATATACCAATGGCTGCACACTCAAGCAGAAAATACAGAATTACCAGACCAGTCCTTTGACTTAGTAACTCTTCAGTTTGTCACTCATGAACTTCCTGGTTTTGCTAGTAAAGCTATTTTTCAAGAAGCATTACGGTTGCTGCGTCCTGGTGGTTACTTGGCCATAGTAGATAATAACCCAAAATCATCTGTAATTCAGAACTTACCTCCTGTACTATTCACACTGATGAAAAGTACAGAACCTTGGAGTGATGATTACTATATGTTTGATATTGAAGGAGGTTTAAAATCTGTAGGTTTTGAAGTTTTAACTACTGTTGCTAGTGATCCAAGACACCGGACTATTGTAGCTCAAAAAAATAAATAAGTAGGGTGTGTTAGAACGGAGTTCGTAATGCACCAAACCTTTAACAATGGTGCGTTACGCTATTGCTAATGCACCCTACATATCTTTTCACAAATCAAATCGGATTCCTATATATAGATTTCAATTTTTGATTTTGACCTTAATTTTGAAAACCTTTACTATTTCCGTAATAAACAGTTTTAAATTCCACTTGATTTGTACCAGGATTGTAGAGAGTATATGTTGCTTTACCTGGTGTACCTCCCACACTTCCTACACCAATTACTTGACGGGGGGTAACGGTAACAGTTTGTGGAGAAATTTGTTGATCAAGAGTCATGATTTCACTGGTAATAGAACCAGTATGTAAATGATACTGAAAAGTTAAACCAGAACGACCACAAAATAAATTATTTGCTGACATTCGTGAAAGTCGATCTAGCATTTGAATAGGAGGAGTTTCCGGGGAAAGTTCTTCACTCACATCCACTGTTGAACCATGAATTAACAAACAGTCTAATTCAAAAAAACCAAAATCTAAACTTCTCAACCATTGTACAGTTGCAGGAGAAACAGAGTCCCATAATTTTTTAACTGTATCACCCCCATATTTAGCAATTAATTCCGGTGTGTCCCCAGTTAGACCCAACCCGTGCAAAATTAAACATTGCTCTTCCCACCATCCCTTACAAATCATAGGCTTTAATTCACCTATGCGCGGTGATTTAACCCTTTTTATCAACTGTTCACATTCCTTAGTTGGTCCTACTAAATCACCCAGAATATACAATTCTTGTATATTATTTTTTTGATATTTAATATCAGCTATGACAGCTTCATAAGCTAATAAATTTCCTACAATTCCACTCAAAATAGCCCACATAGTCAATTTTGGATTTTAGATTCGTAATTTTATCTAGTACATACATGAGTAGGATCATCTGCTCGTTCTGCAAATTCCAACCCTTGGGATAAACGCCAAGCGAAGATTTTTGGTAATCCTTTTTCTATAATTGCTGCACAAGTTTTTTGATAGTCATATTCGACTTCTCTTAATACCACATTTTGAGTATCAACATCATAAATTACATAAGTTGCATTTGGTCTACCATGTCGTGGTTCTCCTACCGAACCTACGTTAATGATTCGTTTTAAAGAGGCTGTAAAACTGATGTCTTGGGTGATTTTTTCTCTATTAACTCGTACCTGTAATTTCCCCTCATCAAGAACGCGACTATAAGGAACATGAGTATGACCACAAAATAGTACATCAGCACCTGTGGAAAGCACCCTTTCTAGGGCAACAAAGCTATCAATTTCTGGTAATAAATATTCATGGTTGCTATGGGGACTACCATGAACAAAGGCTAAATTTCCTAATTGTAAACTATAGGGTAATTGGGCTAAAAATTCACGATTTTCCGAATTAATTTCCTGATTTGTCCATTGGTGGGCTTGGATTCCTCTTTTTTCTGCTAAAAGTGAAGGATAACTACAATCACAAGCGTTCAAACCTTCCACAATATCTTCATCCCAACAACCTAAGCAGGTGGGAATATCTAAAGAACGAATTTGACTAACTACAGCGTTAGGCTGTGGTCCATATCCAACTAAATCACCTAAACAAAATATTTTTTCGGCTTTTTGCTGGTCGATGTCTAATAATACCGCATCTAAGGCTTCATAATTACTATGAATACATGATATGACTGCTATTTTCATACTTCTTGTCCTTGTAATAAAATTTGTTTGACTTGTTGTTGATATTGAAAAATCAGCGATTCAGATAAACAGCAAGCTGATAATGTTTCTTTTAAAGCTGTTTCATCTAAATTGCTTCCTATAATTTCCAGTCCACTAAAACGTTGTGGTCTACCTTCTAAATAACGGGGTAAATCCAGTTCTAAAAATTCAGTTGACGGAACTCCATCGACAAAATCACAATAAAGAGAACGCCCATCATTAACATCAAAAATTCCCTTGGCACGGGTAACAATACCATAAGCATTATGAGTTATTTCATACCAATATTCTTCTAAACTATTTTCATCAATAACTTGACCAGTCATTCCTATTCTCCAGAGTTGTTTTAATGTTAAAGTTGTGACTGGTGCGCCATAGATAATTTCATCAGCCCAAGCATTATATTCAGAGTTTTTGCAGTTTGGTGGTAGAACTGCGATGGCTTTATAGGTGAGATGATCTAATACTTGTGATATGGCTTCTAATTCTAGGTAAGAACCTAATTCAATGTAGACTTCCTTTGCTTGAGGTATTTGATGAAAAAATTCAATTGCTTGTCCATCACCAAAAACTTGAATTCCAGGAAATTCCGTAGCTATGCGAGTTTGGTCAATAATAACATTTCCCGTTCCTGGACTGAAATAAATTACTTTTTCAGGCGATTTAATATCTCGGATTTGTTGACAAATCCAGTTAGTTTTTCCAGACCCAGATAATCCAGCTACAATGGTAATACTTGGTATAGTCATAATTTAGATAATGAAGATGTCAGAAGTTAACCCGTTCGGGGAATTAAAAATTTAAAATGTTTCTTGCTTCCTGCGGAAGGTGGGTTTCAATGTTTGGGTTTGATTTTGATGCTGTTACAGTGTTCATATTTAAACTATTGGGACTGGGTTAATGAACTGACTATATCGTATACAATGAGAATCGTTATCATTGTAGCGTAAAATATGGTCGAGTGTTACTGATGTTGCAGTTTATTTTTGGAAAAATATTCTGAAGTGCTGTTAGTTGATTTTGCTTGACTATTTTTATGAATTATGGTTTTGAAAAAAGGCTTTTTTCGTGATTGGGTAGCGATCGCTCTCCCAGTTGCGTAAGTCCTGAATACTTAATCAATAATGATAAGGTTTATTTATGACTATAGAAATTGAAAATGACACCGCTGTGAGAAACTAGGAACAAGATAAAACATTATGGATTATGACTTACTTTCCCGTCTTCTCGGTATGTCATAAACCATAAAATCACTAGCCATCATAGTTTTAGGAAAAATAGCGCGAGCTTCCCGAAGTAAATCTTTTAACTCGATCGCATTACCCGGAGTATAGCGGGGACTAAAATGAGTCATAATCAGTTGATTCACCCCGGCTGCATAAGCTGTTTGTGCCGCCATTGTGCTTGTAGAATGCAATCTTTGAAAAGCCATATCAGCATCCTGATGAGCAAATGTAGCCTCATGAATCAATACATCAGCATCCTGTGCTAACTGCACTGCACCATCACAATAAACAGTATCTGTACAATAGGCAAACTTGCGACCAATTTCCGTAGGACCACATAATTCACTACCATCAATCACTCTTCCATCTTCCAGAGTGACCGTTTCACCACGTTTGAGTTGACCATAAACTGGACCTGAAGGAATTTGCAAAGCTTTTGCTTGTTCCACATCAAAGCGTCCAGTGCGATCTTTTTCTTCTACACGATAACCGAAAGCTGTAATGCGGTGATGTAATAGACCACAGCTAACAATAAACTCATCATCTTCGTAAATTACCCCTGGATGGACAGTATGCACCTTAATTGGGTAAGAAAAGTGAGTGTGGGAGTAACGTGATGCAGCTTGCAGATATTCATTTAACCCAGATGGCCCATAAATATCAATTCGATCTACATTACCAGCTAAACCGCAACTGGCCAAAAGCCCCATCAAACCAAAAATGTGATCCCCATGGAGGTGGGTGATAAAAATTCGGGAGAGTTGGCTAATTTTCAGGTCACTCCGCAAAATTTGATGCTGTGTACCTTCACCACAGTCAAACAACCACAGTTCTGCCCGTTGTGGTAATCTCAGTGCGACACTGGAAACATTACGCGATCTTGTAGGTACACCGGAACTCGTCCCTAAAAATGTTATCTGCACAGCGTTTTTTGGCCTTCTTCTAGCTCAGTATAAAGATTTATTTTTTATAGCGACACTGTTATTGAACACAATGCTTTCTAGCAATCAGCCACTAAAGAAGGAGCAAAATGCCAAAATTCAATGATTTATCTATGATAACTCACAAGGCATCCAGGCCAAGATAACTCACAAATAGTTCCTTTAGGAGAAAGGGGAAGCCGTTGAAATTTGCCTTTAATTTGTGTTGCTAAATTTTTAAACTGTTTTGTGCCTCTACCTTCTCTTGATGAGTTAATGCCCAAACCATTATCTATAATACTCAGGGTGTACCAGTCAGCAGATGATGAGCAAGTAACTTCCAGACAGGTTACTCCTGTGGCATATTTACCAACATTACACAAAGCTTCCTCTAGAAATCTGCAAATTCCTCGCTTGTCGTCAATAGTTAAATTTTGTTCATCTATAGGTTCAAAATTCCGAATTTTTACTTTAATGGTTTTAAAACAGGGAAAATCTCGATTTAAAGTATGGCTATAAACTTGATAGAGAATTTCATGTAGGGGTTCTTGTAAATTTACAACTATATTATTTCCTAAATACAGACTTGCTTCTTGAGTGATTGTTTCTTGTAGCCAAAATTCATAAATTCCCTGTAACTCTTGGTTTAATTTTTCCAATTCCGGTTCTAATTCAGGTATTAATTTATTAATTGATGCGTCTTGTTCTCTTACCAATCGCAAAACCCTATCCAGGCTTTGTAATGGTCCATTATGAATTGTTTCAAATATAATTTCTAGCATAACTTGTCTAGCTTTAATCCCTGATTTTACAGCTTGATCATATTGATATAAAGCTGTGATGGCGAGAGCATTTAAAGCTAAAACAAAAATTGCTGAAAATATGGGATTCAAACCACTCCAAGTTAAAAAGATATAACCAGCACTCACTAGGTTAGAAATAGCGATACCAATAACTACTATATTTTTGAGTGAATAGTTATTCAACATCCAGATAGTTTTCCGTCTTTCGGCAATTGCTTGGCAAAATTTAGACTGCATAAGCTATAGCTCCAGTCTGGATAATTAGTTATTTTATATTTATTATTAATCAATCAAGCCTTCTTCTCTAGCTCGCATTTCTGTTTGAATGCGGATATTTTTACCTTCTTCGGGATAAACGTTTAAGGCATCTTGTAGCTTACTCCAATAATGACGTACCATGCGTTCAGATACACACATCTCTTCAGCAATGGTCTTATCTTGTAATCCTTTTTCAAATGCTAGATTTAATACCTTTATCCATTCTGGCTTTACTTCTAATCCTGAGTGAATTCCTTTAATATCTTTTGTATGAGTTAATCCTTTTAATGCCCAATCAACTCTTGCCAACATTTCTTGGCTAGAAAGACTTTTATCAGCAATAGTAAAGCCTCCTTTATGATTATCAATGTCTAAACGAATACGTACCAATGTTCTCACATGGGCGCTTTGGACAACAATATTTAAATTGGGGTATTTTTTCATCAAATTTTTTAACAATTGAATACCGTTGTCAGGTCTTGCTGTGAGTCCATTTTGTTCGGGAATGGAAAGATCCATTACTATCAAATCATGCTGTAAAATACTAATTTCATTAAGAACATTGTCAGCATTTACAGCAGTCAAAACTTCAGCATTAGGATAGTTTTTTTGGAGGATATCAACTGTTCCACTTAAGACTGATTCGTGGTCATCAATTACTAGAATTTTCAGCAATTTTTGGGCTGATAAAACTTGTTTCATATTTAACACTGAATGATGACACAACTAGAAAAATCTTATTTTTATCTAATGTAATTACTTGGCTTATACTCAATTGTATTTATGATAATTTATTCGCGATGAGGTATGTCACCCTTCCTCCGTATTTTTTAATTAATCAATCCTCACTAAGATACTTTATTTTTATGGACAAATATCTGCTCACTAAGAATACTTACCAAGAAAAGTACCAAGCTATTCTCAAATTTCTAATCTTGTAAAAGCATTTACCAGAAATTAAAAACTGAACACTATCACTCAGGTATTTTAATTCGGGGAGATTGGAGTAAAACATCATAGTAGATATATCAGGATAGGTAATATGCACGCTTAATTCTCCTGTTTGTTCTTTTTCTTTTAAACTGATATGAATTGAAATAGCTGTAGAAAATTTTGGCAAAGTAATTGTCAGTAATTCTTCTAAAGCCCTTAAAATAATGAAACTACATTCGACAGGTTCATTGCGCCATGAGACTGGCATATCAATGTGGAAATATACATGGGGATTAGATACTAACCAAGGGTCTAATAAGGACTGAATTGAAAGTGGTAAGCTATCTTGAATATACACTGGACACAAGCGATCACTCAATTGAACTAAAGAGTGATGAAAATGGTCGATTTTTTGGATGTATTCTAAAATTTTATTAATTGATAAATTCAGCTTATCTATTTTTAATACATCTAAGCTGCGACGGATTGTAAAAGACTCTTGTAATAAACTATCCCGGATTTTTTCAGCTTCCAGGAAAAGTTTTATTGATTGTCTATAAGACCACCACTGTAATGCTTGTTGAATTCTTTGTTCGTAGGTCATAAACTTAAGAATTTTTATGACTTGAATTTAAGTAATGAGTATTTAGGTGAATCTGCTATAGCAGAGAATAGTAAACAGAGTTGAAAATCTTTTGGTGTATAGCTTTGTAGGTAAATTTTGTACTATATTTAAGTACATACTGCTATAGTAATAAGAGAGATCACAAAACACTTGTTCTTCTCACCTTCTGGAGAAAATTACTGAAGTGCAAACCAAATTACATCCATTTGCATTTTTAATTTTAACTGAACTCAAGGGACTTATAAATCAGTAATCAACCTTGCTTTTCTGAGCATAAATTTCAGTGCGGTTTCTTCTCTAGAAATAATATCAGCTTTTACTTGCATTCCTGATTGGATATAACATTGATGATTACTATTACCAAATAGAAGATTTTCTGGTTGAATAGTTGCTTCAAAATAACTACTATATGTTGCTATAGCCGTATTACTTTGGTTTGTAATTACATCAGGAGAAATAGTTTTAACAACTCCTTTAAGTGTACCATAATCAGGATATGGACAGGCATTAATACGCAAATTCACTTTTTGACCAATTGCAATTTTATTAACTTCATCTGTAGGAATTATAGCTTTAATAACCAGAGAAGCATTATTAGGAACAATCTCTGCAATAGATTCACTAGCACGTACTACTTGACCAGGATTACGTAAATTGAGTTTCAATATAATACCGTTACTAGTGGCAAGAATAGTGCTTTTTCTAAGCTGATTTTCTATTTGCTTTAGTTCTTTTTGAGACTGTTGTATCTGTGTTTGTAATTGCAATCTGCGCTCGATCAATGCTTGTTTTTCCTTGTTTAAACTAGCAATATTGGCTTGTCCTTTAGCTCTTTCTTGAGCAATACGTTCTTTTGCTATCATTACCATTGCTGTAGTTGGATTTACAGCAGATTTAGCCGATTCTACTTTAATTTTAGCGATTTCAAAAGATTTTTGTTCTGCTTCTAGTCTTAATTGTGACTGCTTGACAACCAATTGTTTCTGCTCAAATTCTCGTCTACCAATTGCACCAATTTGTGATAATTGCTCATATCGATCTCGATCCATTTTGGCAAATTCTAAATCAGTTTGGGCTTTTTGTAAATCCGTCTTGGCTTTTTGCAAATTTGCTGTAGCTGTCTGAAATTCTCCTTGGGTATTAATTTGCAATTCTTGATATTCTCTTTGGTTACGTAATAAATCCGCTTTTGCAGAAGCAATTAATTTTTCTATAACTTCTTTTTCTGCCAAGGTCTGACTATTTAAAATTCGGATTTGGGCATCAATTTGAATTACTTGCAAGTTACCTTTGTGGATATTATCTTGGATCTGGCTTTTTTTAATCATCAATTGCTCAGTATCAAGACTAGCAATGGCATCTCCCATTTTTACAACTTGATTTTCTTTTACCAAGATATCTTTAATTGTTCCTTCCATTTCCGGTTGTACCACTCGAATTTCTCCTGTAGGACGCACAGTAGCTTCAGCTTTGACGATGACATTATATTTAGCCCATGAAGACAGGGTAATCCCAACAGCAACAGTTCCGACCAGAAACATTCCTGCTAATGATGTCCAACGACTAATAGGAGGAAGAAATTCATCATTTTCTACTGAAGAGATTATTTTTTGATTATGAGTGTAGAGCATACTTACCTGATAATTCTTAATAATTAGGGAATTAAAAAATCTAAATGTTCTCCTGATTTGGTTTTTAAATCCTCTAATGTGCCTTGGATTTTTAATCTTCCTTGCTCTAGCAAAACAATCCAATCAGCACGATTAATGACCTTGGGACGATGAGAAATCAAAATTGTTGTTTGACCCCGACGATGTTTAAATAATTGCTCCAAAACTTGCGCTTCACTGACAGGATCAAGTCCACCTGTAGATTCATCTAAAATCAAAATTGGTGGCTCTGTAACAATCGCTCTGGCTATTGCTAATCTTTGACGTTGACCACCGGAAAGATTTGCACCAAATTCACCTAAAATAGTTTGATATTTTTCTGGCAGTTTACTGATAAATTCATCAGCACCAGAAATTTGACAAGCTCTCACAATTTGCTCAAATGTAACGTAAGGCGCTCCTAAACGGAAATTTTCCACAATAGAACGACTCCAAAAATGAGCGTCTTGAGGAACAAGCACTACCTGTTGACGTAGACATTCTAAAGACAGGTCTTGGTGGTTATAAAGTCCAATTTGAATATTTCCAGATTGGAGTTGATATAACCCTGCTATTAATTTAGCAAGGGTACTTTTACCACATCCAGATTTACCAATTAAGGCAACAACTTGACCACCAGGAATTGTTAGTGAAAAATCTTCTAATAGGTCAATTCTACCTGCATAGTGAAAGTTAATGTTTGTACAAATTATGTCAGCATTATCAAGAATTTTTACAAAAGGCTTTTTTCCATCTCCTTCATTTTCTGGAGTAGTATCAATAACTTCTGTTAATCTTTGTGTCGCAGTTTTGGCACGAGTAAATTCTTCAACAAAACTGATAACTGTACCAATTAAACCCAAGAAGTTACCGTTCATGGAGTTAAAGGCCATTAGTTTACCAATGCTGAGGTTTTCTGTTGGATTAATCACTAAATAGCCACCAAACCACAGTAAAACAACGCCTCCAATACCAGCAACAAACCCAGAAAATGTATTATTAATGATGCCAATTTGGATTGTGCGAAATGTGAGAGTAGCAAGACGACCAAAACGGCTTTCTAATTCATCCCAAAACTGTGGTGCTGCTGTGGTTGTTTTCAGGGTTAATGCACCTTTAAAGGTTTCAACTAAAACGCCTTGTGTTTCGGCTTCTTGAACTAAAAGTTCACGAGTTTTTTGTTGTAAAGTTGGCTGGAAGACAATAGTGGATAAAGTCATTAGTACCGAAATTGATAAAGCAACTGCGGTCAGTTTCCAGCTATAGAAAATCATGAATCCCAGAGAAATCAGCGCAATAAAAAATCGGCTAGGTAAACTGACTACTAATTGAGCAACTAGTTGATTAATCTGCTCAATATCTTGCAATCTGCTAACGATTTCACCACTGCGTCTAGCTTCGTAATAACTAAGAGGTAAGCGTAAAACTTGCCGACCAAAATCCAAAACTAACCCTAATTGTAAGCGTTGAGCAAAGTGAGCAATTAAGTTAGATTGTACAAATGAAAGGCTATTAGAAACAAAATTCATGACTACTACAGAAATTGCTACAGTAGTGAGTAATTTTGTGTCACCTCTCACCAGCACATCATCTGTGAGAATTTGTAGCAAGAAGGGAGAAGCTAAAGATAGCAAACCCAAGACTAAATTTAGGGGTAACGCTTGGGCTAAAATAGCGCGATAAATCCAAACTCGTTTGAAGAAACGCCAAAATCCTCCAATTTTATCACTTTCTTGTTCAAAAAAGCGGATGGGGTCTGGTTCTAGTAAGAGGATTAACCAATCTTTCCAACCATCAATTAAATCTTTTTTAGAAAGATGACGAACCCCGACTGCGGGATCTGCAATCAGATAATTTTTGCCTTTTTTACCGTATAAAACAACCCAATGATTACCCTTCCAATGAATAATTGCTGGTAAGGGTGCTTCGTTCATGCGGTCTAGAACTTCTGGTGAGGTTTTGACTGGATTTGCTTTAAAACCAAGTGTTTCTGCTCCTCTTCTTAGTCCTAATAATGTGGTTCCATTTTGTCCTGTTCCGACGGCTTCACGAATGCGGTTGAGGGTAAATGTATGACCGTAATATTTAGCAATTGCAGCTAAACAAGCTGCACCACAGTCTTCTTCACTGTGCTGTTTAACAAATTGGAGTTTCATAAGTTAAGCACCCTAGATAGTTGCAAATATAAGTTGAAGGTGCTAGTAGGTTATTTATTGTGAGAATGAATAATTACTTTTAAATCAAACCACATTGACTATGATCTCCTGAGTGATTATCTGGCTTGATAACTTAATTTTTTTTAATAGAATAGCCTATATAATAAATTGAATAAGCTATTTAAACTTCTATTTCTTCTTCGTCTGCGATTTCCACCGAAAAAAGATGAATCCATACCGATGATTAGTTCTGTAGATGTATATGCGCTTTCTTGGCTGATAGAAGTATTGTCACTAGTTCCTAAAAAAGATATTTGATTTCTAGATAGAGATGTGATTTTTGTTAGTTGTAATAAAAAAGGATATTGTGAATATCCTCCTGATACAATTTCTTGTTGTTGATCTGATAATTCAACGAAGAGGTTAGGATTTTTAAAATCGATATAGTCTGACATACTAATTGATTTTGATTCGCTTTCGGTGATTTAAAATTGACTGCTGATTGTCAGATATTAACAATCAACAGTCCTGATTGAAATTAATAAATGATGCCTGATTTTTAATTTACTCCTATGATGTCAACAAAAGGTATATAGGAGATGTTTTTCGGTTTTTCTTCCTATAGATTAAGCTAACCATCAATTCGAGTTAGAGAAAATCTATGGCATCAAATATTAGTTAATTCAAATTACTCGATTCATGGTATACCAAAGCGTGTAATTTTATTTTTGGCTTTTAAATAAACCACGCTGCAACCTTAGAGTATTGTGAGCTTTTTCTCAATTTCAGGAGAGAACCAATCTTTAATGTTGAGCCATGACGACCATTGGAAGCAGACAAATCTTCTATTTTGAGTAACTTGGTGGAATCATTTTCATATTTAGAATTGTATCCTGCACCACCAAAGCCATCATCATCATCATCATGACCAAAACCACCAGCTACGATTTCTTGCTGTTCAATGGATACTGCGGTAAATAAGTTAGACATGATAGAAATCTCCTTGATCTTGATTTGAGTTATTGCTTGGAGTTGATTTGTTTTTGCGTGCTGCTCAACCCCTCGCTTGTTAATAGAATATCTAGGACTAATGCTTGAAGTCATGCTCTATTTCTGTAAACTTAATTTCCAGATTTAGAAATCCTTATTTCCGAAAAATACACGCGCTAATTACAAGTATTGGAGAGAGGTATTTACAGCAGAATTCAGGAGTCAGGAGTTGGGAATGAACGCCGCTTGATGTTCGATAGCGCAGTGTACTGTAAACAACAATATCCCCAACCTCAGAGAGAAATCGGGGATATGAGAGTGAATGATTTTTATAAATCCAATAGGATTGGTATATTAATATATAAAGAAACATTAAAAGTAAGGATTTAACAACTTATTTTTTATATAACTAAAAAGTTGTTAAACCTCTGAGGGAATATTTTCTATTAAACGATCGCTCCGTTCACCGCAGGCATTACAAATTTCTGTCAATTGTTCTAGACTATTAACTGGGCTACGTGGTGCTGGTAGTTCTGTATTCGGCCATGTTGGTAAGCTATTACAAGGACAAAACAAAGCTGGCATTCCCACACTACGTATAGGTACTGGCATAGCACAACGTCCACAAGGAAGCATCTCCCAAGCTGGTGTTAGCAGTTCGGCTATGGTTTCGTGAGTACCTTCTAGATAACAGTCACGAATTTCTAAGGAGATAATTTGCTCCCAGCACTCTTCAAATTCTGGGCTATAGCGATCGCCATTGAGGACTGAGCTAGGTAAGAAGCTTTGGTCACTATGACCTACTATCACTTTTTTCCCTAACTGAAACCAATGAGCGAGATATTTTTTAACTTCTTGTTTGTTTGCCATATCATGATTTTACTAGCTAATTCAGAAATTTTATCTAATAAATCTTTAATTTTGAATTAAGACTTGGCAGGTGGTAAGGGAAAACCCAGAATACTGAGGTTGAGAACATGACCACCAGTAACCAAGTAAACCGTTTCACAGATTGCACCTAACTGACGGACTAAAGTACCAAGGCGATCGCGAAATGTTCTACCCATAGGATAAGCTGGAACTACACCCCAACCAGTTTCTTCGGCAACGAATAGCAAATCTGCCTCAACTAACGGTATTACCTCTAACAACTCTCTCAAGGTGGTTTCCCAACTTAAATCATCTTGCTCTATAAAATTAGCTACCCAAGTTCCCAAAGAATCAATCAAAATACAGGTGTTAGGCTTGACATCTGTTAAGGCAGCAGTAAGTTTTACAGGTATATTCAGAGTTACCCAATCTTGAGGACGGCGTTCTTTGTGTTTTTGAATGCGTTGTTGCCACTCTTGATCACGTAAATTTTCAGTAGCTGTTGCTATATAAATAACTGGTTTTTCCGATTCAATAGCTAGATTTTCAGCCCATTCGCTTTTACCTGAACGTGCTGGGCCTGTTATTAATATAACTCTACTCATAATTCTATCAGACTCCTCGTTTCTTTTAGGGTGCGTCAGACTGGATATACAATAATAAAGAGAAGTTTCCGTTTCTTAATTCTGTCAATAATTTGCACTTTTAAACACACTTCCAATACAAATTATTCAATACCACCAACACAAGCTTCAGGATCTCTCTATGAAACCAGGCTTAAAACGCATTGAGGCAACTCTACATGATTTGGGGATACGCACTACTGACTTGTCATCCGAAACAGGTGATGGGACAAAACGCCCCTTCTCCTTTAGGATTAGCGTTGGATCTAACAAGTCTAGAGAAAGTAAAGCAACTTCAGATGATGAAGGCATAAATACAGATTATAACAGTATAAATGCGGAAATTCCCTTAGATTCACAGCCAGATTTATTTCCCAAACATAATTCCGTACAAACTTTTCCTACTGAGGAGAATGGAGGGAAAACGCCCAGCTTGCCTAAGTTTAAAACCCCAAGCTTTAGTAATCATCGGCACGGAGCAAATCCAGCATTTGCCATGAATTTATTGCAAGACATTCAAGAAACTGTGGGAGGTTGGCAAGCAGAATTACAAGTAATTATCCAGCAAATTCAGGATATTTATTTAGAAGGTCCAGTTATTAATGGTTGGTTAGAATCCAATCCGCAAGAATCCGAACCAGGGGGAACAGCTACACTACGTCACGCGGAAGTTGAACGGCTGATGGATTACGTAGAAGAAATTTGTGAACCTGGGGATAAAGTATCTTATCATTCCTCTCGTACTGACTACCGCCTGTGTGGAATTGATGCTGCTGGCAAAGTCTGGTCACGTCAATGTCCAGTCGAACAAGTGCCAAATGTGAGTATGGCTATTGCCCGTTACCAAAAATTACGTCAACTGTTTGGGCGCAAACAATATCTGGAAACTCGTTTAAGCCAACTAGCGGAAACACTTGTAGCTTTGCATAGTCATATACAACAAGTATGAAGTTGTAGTAAAGTGTGCAATAATTTTTCGTAAAAATTGTCAGTACCACACTGTATATGTAAAAATTTGGTTCATATATCAGTAATTATAGGGTAAATTGACAGGCAAAGAGCAACCAAAAAATTCCATATTTTAAACTAGAACTCAAAAGTTCTGATAGCGGTATGCACTTGAATGAGGTACAAAATTTATCTAACAAGCCTGACATCAAAAAGCTTTTAACCCTGTTCTCTATTCCCTGTTCCCTGCTATATACCAATCAAGACAATGCCAGATATCCAAATCTCTGCCATCATTTGTACTCACAATCGAGATACCTACTTAGGTGCAGCAATTGATAGTCTATTAGCACAGGAGTTTACAGATAACTTTGAAATTGTGGTAGTGGATAATGGATCTGGCGATCGCACTCGTGAAGTTGTAGAACAAAGATCCAGCCATCCCCACCTCAAGTATATATTTGAACCCACCCTTGGCTTATCCGTAGCTCGCAACACAGGGGCTAAAAATGCCAATGCGGAAATTCTGGCTTATTTAGATGATGATGCCGTAGCTAGTCCCCAATGGTTACAAGTATTGTATTCTGCATATCAAGATCATTCTAAATTAGCGATCGCCGGAGGCAAAGTTACCCTGATATGGCCTCCAGACATCAAACCACCAAAATGGCTATCTCCCGGACTAGCTGCCAACTTGGGAGCCTACGACTTAGGAGACAACATCCTCTACATTCAACAGCCAGGTTCAACCCCAAGAGGCTTAAATTACTCCATCAGACGCAGTTTTCTAGAAGAAATAGGAGGTTTTGATCCGCAGTTAGGACGAGTCGGCAAAAACCTATTATCCAACGAAGAATTGCAAATGACCGAATTTGCCCTTCAGCGTGGCTGGCAAGTCGCTTATCTTCCCCAAGCCTTAGTAGGTCACAACGTCGCCCCAGAACGCCTAAAACCCTCCTGGTTCTTAAATCGGGGTTGGTGGCAAGGTATCAGTGAATGCTATCGAGAACAACTCGCTGGTAAAGCCGGTATTAGCCAACTACAACGAGGTAGCGAAAAATTTGTACGTGGCTTATATAAATCGTTACAATATATTACTGATCCAGCCGAAAGATTTGATAAACTAGTCTATGCTTATGGTCAGATTGGTTATTTAAACGCAGCAATTCACGGACTACTGTTTAAAGAAAACAAAAAATAACTTAAATTAACAGCTTATTATGACATCTAAAATACCAGTTTCCGTACTTATTCCTGCCAAAAACGAACAAGCAAACCTACCTGCTTGTTTAACAAGTTTACAACCAGCCGACGAAATTTTTATCGTCGATTCCCAAAGCACTGATAAAAGCATAGAAATTGCTGAAAGTTACGGTGCTAAAGTCGTACAATTTAAATTTAATGGCAGTTGGCCAAAAAAGAAAAATTGGTCATTAGAAAATCTACCTTTTCGTAATGAATGGGTACTAATAGTTGATTGTGATGAACGCATTACACCTGAATCTTGGACTGAAATTGCCGAAGTAATTCAAAACGGAGAATGCAACGGTTATTATATTAATCGCCGTGTATTTTTCTTAGGGAAATGGATTCGTCATGGAGGTAAATATCCTGATTGGAATCTGCGGTTATTTAAACATCAAAAAGGCCGTTACGAAAACCTCAGCACCGAAGACATTCCCAACACAGGCGATAACGAAGTTCACGAACACGTTATCTTGGAAGGAAAAGTTGGGTATCTCAAACATGATATGCTCCACGAAGACTTTCGGGATTTATATCATTGGTTAGAAAGACATAACCGCTATTCTAATTGGGAAGCCCGTGTTTATTTAAATTTGCTCACAGGTAAAGATAACAGTGCCACTATTGGCGCAAATTTATTTGGTGATGCAGTACAACGCAAACGCTTCTTAAAAACCCTGTGGGTACGCTTACCATTTAAACCATTTTTAAGATTTATTTTGTTCTACATTATTCAGCGTGGTTTTTTAGATGGCAAAGCCGGATATATTTACGGTCGCTTATTAAGTCAATATGAATATCAAATAGGAGTCAAACTATATGAATTACGGAATTTAGGTGGAACTTTAAACGTTGAAAAAATCCCTGCTTCCACACCCAAAATTGTAAATCAAGAAGTTGAAAAAACAGCAATATAACAGGAGTCAGGAGGAGGCAGTGCGGTCTTGGGGTTTCCCCAAGTGGAGCAACTGCCGTTCAGGAGTCAGAAAAAAGATAAATATTTACCAATTACCAATGATAGATGAAAAACCTTATGTAGATTTACGAAAATATGACCAATCCCGTTTTGATCGCGGTCGTCCAGGTTGGTATACTTTGTTATGGTGGTTAGTGCAGGCGATCGCATTCCCCCTCACTCTCCACCCGCTAAATAATCTCCGTTGTGCCTTACTGAGGCTGTTTGGAGCTAAAATTGGCAAAGGCGTAGTAATTCGACCCACAGCCCGTTTTACCTATCCTTGGAAAGTTACCATCGGTAACTACAGTTGGATTGGTGATGACGTAGTATTTTACAGCTTGGATCAGATTCACATTGGCGAACAGTGTATAGTTTCCCAAAAAAGTTACCTGTGTACAGGTAGTCATGACATCCAAGATCCAGCCTTTGGTTTGAAAACAGCAAGTATTACCATCGGTAACGGTGCATGGGTAGCAACAGATTGTTTTATCGCTCCAGGAGTGGAAATTGGCGCTAATGCCGTCATAGGTGCGCGTAGCAGCGTATTTACCAATATGCCACCAGGTCAAGTTTGCTGGGGGAGTCCCTGTCGTCCCCAATATCCGAGAGTCACATCAATTAAGTAATGGATTAAGTCTATTTTTCCAAATATAAGTAGTCGTGCAAAATAAATTTCATAGTTAGGAGAGGGAACAGGGAACAGGGAACAGGTAAGGAATACAGACATTTTTGTTTTCCATCAATATGTGTAATTAAGGGGGAAGAGTTAAATACTATTTTCATCATGCTTACCAGTTTTTTTCTATAGCGATATCTTCACTGGTAAGATATGAAAAATCTATTCCCATTAATTCTAAAACTTTCAAAAATATTTCTGTATCCATTTCCATGATTTCGGCTGCTTTATGTAAACTAATCAACCGAGATGTTAAAGCACCGAGTACAAATATAAATGTTTCTTTTTGTTCTATACTCTGGAATAATTGCACTTGAGAGGCAATTTCTTGAAAAGTTATTTGGTGATTCATTGCTCTGGATAATTTTAAAGAGATGGGGTTTACTTTGATAATTATATCAACTGGTAAAGCGATCGCACTCTCATTATCCTAATACACAAAGCGATTGCTTTCAACACTCTTTCGAGGTACTAATCTACTCGAATTAGTCGTTCTCCTAGCAATTTTTTCCATGTTTCTAAATCAGCAATTCCAGTTCTTTCAAGATTTTGATTTCCTTGAAAAAGCCGGACGGCATTTTTAGTGCGAAAGTTGAAATGTCCATCAATCGAACCACCATAACAATTTTTTTCTTTTAGTAAAGTTTGAAGTTCACAAACTTTCCTTCCTTCATTTCCTTCTTTGATTTCTTGACAATCTTTAATTAGCTTTACTAAAGCTTCCCACCAACCAGGTATAAGTTCTTGACATATACCATGATGATTGAAAATTAGTGGTAAATGTCCTGGAGGTGCAGTCATAGAATAGTTTAGTTGATCAAAAGATTCAATCTCTTGTCCATCAATTCTCCAACCAACTCTATTTATAAAAGCCGGAAAATTATGATTTACTTTATCCCATATTTGCAGTTGCTTACTTAAACCAAAGTGTCCGTCACTGTAATCTGTCCACAGACGATCAATGATAAATAGGTCACTACATTTAATATAATTATGTAATTGATCAGCCCACACATGATCGAATACACAAATAATTTCTTCATTTGCTTTCTGCCAATCTTTCGCTTCTAGGGCAATTTTTAAATCTTTGTAACTGAAATCTACTGGTATCCACATATACTTTTGCGTTGAGTATTTTAGTGTAAAATAATCTATCATTCGCGATCGCACCTGAATCATACCTAAAATGGCGATCGATCTCTCATCCTACTTACATTCATTAAACAAGCGATTGGGTAATGAGATGACTAATATAGATAGATACGAATGTATGTTTAAATGGTAAGGCGATACTTTCAGTAAGCTATGAGATCGCTCTCACAAGCTATACCCAATTTAACTGTTAATCTTTAAACAAGATGAGAAAACCCTCTTGTGTAAAATGTTTATCATGAGTCAAGATTTCCATGATATTGAGCTTTTTCATTGTCACCATAGAAATACAGTCTGTTAAACTATATCCTTTATCAAATCGTTGTTGAAATAACTCTAAACCTGCTATAAATGATGCATGGGTTTGAGCAATTACTTGAATATTATGATCTGCAATAATTTTAACTACTAGATGAGAAACTGCTGCTCTCATTGGTGTAGGAAAAGAAGCAAAAAATTTATAGTTTCTGTTAAAATTTACTCTGTAGTAATAATCTCAATATTTGAGAGATTGCCGCTATAATTTCTTACACGCTGATTCCATGAATCACTTTTATTAATTAATGCTACCCAATAAAATGTATCTGCAAAAACGCTTTTCATTATCTATTGTCTATTCTTGGATAAGATTTTGTTGATAAAGATAGTAATCATGTTTTACTGCACCATCAAGAGGAAGTGTTTCTAAGACTTCTTGAGGAATATCTTTGATGATATCATCAGCTACTTCCCAAATAGGTTTATATTCAGTTGGTTGGGAGTTGCTTTTTTCTTTAACAGCACGAATGTAATTAAGTATTTGGGTTAGTTCAACTTCTGGTATTTGCTGTAGTTCTTGTATAATTAATTCTTTAGTTTGCATAGATTTATGGTAGTTTAAGGGGTGAGTAATATTATTTTAGCAAGGGTTTGGCTTGTTTTTCAACTGTAAGGGTAATAAGCGAACTGACAAGTCATCGCTTGCGCGATCGCACTCACAAAACCATACCCAAATAGCGGTTGGGTAATGAGATGTCTATAGATATAAACGTATGTTAAAATTGGATTACCATCAACAGTGGAACGTTATTTAAATGGAAATTACTAAACTATCAAGTCAAGGTCAAGTTACTATTCCCCAAGTTTTAAGAGATCAGTATCATTGGCAAGATGGCCAAGAATTAATAATCATTAATGTGGGAGATGGAATTTTATTAAAGCCTAAAAAAACTTTTCCAGAAACAAAATTAGATGATGTTGCTGGTTGTTTGAACTATCAAGGAAAAGCCAAAACTATTCAAGAAATGGATCAAGCAATAGCGCAAGGAATAGAAGAATTATGGCATCAATGATTGCTGTTGATACTAATATTATTATTAGATTGCTTACTAAAGATGATGAAATACAGTATCAACAAAGTTTAGCATTATTCAAAAGTAAAAATATTTTTATTCCTGATACTGTCATCTTAGAAACTGAATGGGTGTTGCGGTTTGCTTACAAATTAAAACCATTGGAAATTTGTCAAGCTTTGAGAAATATTTTTGGTTTACCTAATGTTTATTTAACTAATGAAAAGTTAATTTTACAAGTTATTGAATGGCATGAAAAAGGTGTAGATTTTGCAGATGCTTTTCATTTAGCTTCCAGTAATCATTGTTTAGAGTTCTATACTTTTGATGAAAAATTTATTAAAAAGTCTCAAAATTTATCTAACTCAACAGTCAAAAAACCTGATTTGTAAATTGGTATATTTGTTTATTGCTTCTTTAACCATCCTTCCAAATTAGAAACCTTACTAAAATACATAATTCCCACACTGGTTAAAACTTGCTGAATATTCGCTTTACCAAACTCCTAGTTAAATCATAAACTAATGCTGTTTCTGCAATAATAGCATCTCCTAAAGACATTTTTTTAATCTGTTTTAGTTTTACTCCTTGCTCAATTACCGCTTGAGAAATTGGTAAGATTTGAGAAGCATTAAAAAACTCCTCAAAATAGGTTTTATCCTCATCATTTAGCTGATGATACCCCAATACTTCGAGATAAGAAAGAGCAGATACATAAGGAGAATTTTCATCGATAAAATCCCTTAAAAACTCATTTTCTAGTTGTGCTGCATAGATAATAATGTTGCTATCAAGTAACATCATTTAATCACGATTAGGAAGAGAGCGATCTTGACGAATTTCTTGTTGCCATTTCTGCGGATCAATTTCAGTAAAAATATTCTTTTTTGAGATTTTCCTTAACGCTTCTGCCATTTTTTGACCATTCGATTTGTTTTTAGCTGTTGCTGTGTCTTCTAATAAAGTAATATGCACCTTTATTGAACTATCTAATTCTATTTCAGGAGTTTCATCAACCCATTGAATAGAATTGTTTTTCAAAATAGCGTTAAAAGTTTTTAACATGATTTTGTTCACCTATTAAATAATTGACAACCATCAAGATAATAACATCTTTTTTACTTCGGCTAAAGATACTGAAAGACTATCTTTCTCTTCTTCCTTAGCATCCCGCAAATCCCTTAAATCTTCCAAATCTTCTAACAATTCCTTAATTTTTAAAAATTCCTCATAAGGTAAAACTGCAAATTGCTTTTGACCATTTTTTGTTAAAAACTCAGGATGTAATTCAATCATTTATCAATCCTTAAAAATACTATCAAAAATTTCTCGTTTTACTCTAAAATTAACCTCTCTAATTTGTTTGTACAATATATCTAAATCTGAAATAATAATTTTACCATCTACCTGTAGTTTACGAATTACTGCTAAAGTTCCTTTAACATTTAATCCTAATCTTATTGCTTCTTTTCTAGCCGCAAAGTCATCTAAAATAACAGGGGAAACGCATCTAAATTATATTGACAAAATGTCATATTAGTGTATCTAGACAGAGAAAAACATAATAATGGAATTGAAATGCTGATTAAGTCCTTTATTAATATCCTAAGATTTTAATAAATTTAGAGTAATTAGTTATTTTCAATAATGAGTTAATTTTGTTCATTTCTATATATTAATTGTCTGAATATCTAGATTTTTGACATCACAAATCTAGATTCTTTTGAGAATCTGGTGAGAATAAATTATTTATGTTTATCTAAATATTCTGATTTTTATCAGATACATTCTAAAATCTTCTCTAAATATTCATTATCCCATCCTGCACAAATCTGCTTATTTTTAATTCCTAGTTTTTGGCTTTTTTCTTTTCTTACTGCATTTACTGCTATATGACGTAGAACGGCAAAATTTTGTGGTGCATTATCCTTTCTTATTCTACAATCATCTTCTCTCAACGCTACATCCAAGACCCAATGTAATGAGTTTTCTATACCCCAATGGCTTCTCACTGATTCTCCTAATAATTTCGCATTATCTGTCAAACTACTAATATAATAACGGGTTTCAACTTTTGTTTTTCCATTGACTTTTCGTATATATTCTACCATTCCTACACTTTGAAGGTTTATCCATTTTTTGCCTGTATCTATTCTTTCTTGAATGTCTGATAACATCAGATAATGACGTATTTCTTCTCTTCCATGTTCGTCTTGCTTTGTATGAAAATCACTACATTTGAATCCCTCAAACCCTTTGGTTATAGCCTCTTTGAAAATTTCTTCTACGTTTTTATATAAATTACCTTGATTCTTTTTTAGTGCAATAACATATTCACCTGATTTATCTACAATTGATTTTACTATCTCTTTTTGACACCCCATTGCATCAATTGTTACTATACATCCGGCTATATCTAATACTTTGATTAATTCTGGTATTGCTGTTATTTCATTTGATTTTTCATCTACCTTACATTGTCCTAATACTAGACGATTAGTGGTTGCCCATGCACTCACCATGTGAATAGCACCTTTATCCTTTCCTTTATCATATGAATGCCTTAACGTTTTACCGTCTATTGCTATTACTTCTCCCTGGGTAATTTTATTTATTGATTTTATCCAACTCAAAAAACTATTCTGTAATTGTTGTGGGTCTATTCTCGCAAATACTCTGGCAAATGTATCATGGGAGGGAATTCCATTTGGTAGTTCTAAAAATTGTTTTAGCCATTTTTCTTTCTTTTTTCCATAAGTCTCCATCAATACCCAACTATCTGCTCCACATATTACTGCACAAATCGCAATGGTGACTATATCAATTAATTTATGCTTTTTTGTCCGTTCAACTCTTTTATCTTCTAAATCTTTAAAGTGATCTACTATTGTGATTTTTGGTGATAGCTTCATTTTCGGGTTTTTTCTCTTTGAATTAAAAAGAGAATACCACTTCACCCCATTTTATTGATTCTTCTATAAACGAAATTTACCATCAAATTTTTTCATATGTGTTTATTGACTTGATACCAACTTACTAGTGTTACCCTTTTTTTGTATTCACATAAGTTACATTTTGTCAAAATAAATTAGATGCGTTTCCCCTGGTTAATGGATTAAGTCTATTTTTACAATTATATCAAATGGTAAAGCAATATTGACCTCTCCCCCTTTCCTAACAGGAAAGGGGGTTGGGGGGTTAAGTCGGTATGTTTTAGAATAATTACAATTCTAAATTGTTAAAGGTTTTCTACAATGTTCCAGAACTTTTCTAGCTATAAATTGAACTAATTCAATATCATGCCCTAATTTTTGAGCTTCTTTTGAGAATGGTAGAATAAATTTTGGTTCATCACTGGAATCTAAGTTTTTGGTATGAACTATTTTACAACGTATATCATAGATACGAATTGCTGTATCATTTACAATATCACTTTGTTTCCTTATTGGGCTTGGTTTAGTCGTGATATCCTTCCATTTATCATAATTTCTAAAAAACTTTAGTCGGGATTCTTCTTCAAAAAATGATTTTATATCTTCAGGTTGTACACAATTTTTTATTGTTGCTTTTAACGAAGTTATCTCATTAGTATCATCATTATTTTTAAATCTAGGAAAATAGAACTCAATAACTTGGTAGTAAGCCAAATATTGTAAAATTGGCATCCTTGGTGCTGTATTTGCATACCAGTACAAAGACGTAGGTTCTGTATCATACTCATGTGTAGGGAAGTTAAGCTCAACAGGTTGAATTTCATTAGATGAATTTCGTTTTCGTATGATAGAAGGAATAATACTATAATCTTGATTTTCTCTAGGTGCAAGATATATTGGTAATACTGTTTGAATATTTAATTGAAATAGTAATGAATTACCAATTTTTTCCAGTATTGCTAATGCATCTTCATGTGATGAAATATTTACATTTTCTATACGGATAGTTGTTAATTTAAGTTGTAATGATTCAGGTGTTTGATTTATCTTCCAAGAAGATAAACCTTCTAAAATAGAAAAGTATTTTTCAGATAAACCAAGTGATAATTTTACATCGGAATATTGATTTTTTGAAATAAAAATCCTATCACTATTTACTGTCTCTTGGATTTGTGAAGATTGATTTATAGGATCATTATATGATGCTTCTAAGATTCCCAATTGTTTAATTACTTGTGTATAGATTGAAGAATGTCCTTTGCTACCTGCATATTCAAGCATAGCTTCAATATAGTGATCTTGAATTGAATAATAACCATGATATTTACTGATTGCGTAAATGGTTTCAAAATCAATATCAAGTAGCATCTCGGCTTCTTCAACATTCTTTATAAAAATATTTATTTTATCTTTTTTAGTTTGTGCTTCAGGTTGTAAATTCACTTGAATCCACGGTTGGTATATCATTTGTAAAACTTCAGTTTTAATATTTGCTTTTTTACAGCGTTCTAAAATCTCACAGAATGGGAATTTATTCTCTGATTGTGTAGTCATATTCAATATAGAGAAAGTAACAATATAAAGTATAATTATAAAAACTTCACCCAACAAGATTAGGGGCTTTTACTTATTAAAATTTAACTAAAATTTAATATTTACCTTGTCTTAGTAACTATACTTACAAAAATATCCTCAATGTTACCTCTATTTGTCACCTTGATCGATCTTGATATTGAATTTTCTTTGTGATATTTTTCCTGGTTAGCATCTTAACTTCTTCTGAGAGATTTTGATAAATATCTGGAAATCGATCAATTTTAGAATCATATTTTAACCAAATTTCTAACTTTGGATCAATCCATTGAATTACTCTGTAAATATCTTGATATCTTTGCTCTATATCATAGTATTCCCAGATTATTGGTTCATGATGGAATATTCTATTGCGTAATTTTTGTATTCTTTTGAGAATAGGTTCAATAATACGAATATTATGTTCAGAATTTTTGGCATTAGAAAATATAGTTTTGACACAAGGCTTAAATACATTTTCTAGATATTTGGGTTTAGTTAGAATTGCTATCCAAAAGCCCAAGCTTAAATTTGCAATAATTTGATCTCTGTTTTCTGCAATTTTAAAAAATTCTATATCTCTAAATTTATATTTTTCATTTTGGTTCTTTATCACATCTTGTAGCGAAAAAATAATTTTTTCTTCTTCTTGTTCTAATAAGATTGTTGAAGAATTACTGGGAATAATAATATTTAGATTTCCTTTTTTTTCTAGTTTATATATAGATTCACTAAAAAAATTGGTGCTACAAATAAACCAATTCGATTGATACTTACCAGTTAAATTTATATCTATGCGATTGCGAAGAGCTATTTCTAAAGTATGCAAACTAGGATATAAAGATTCACAATATATCATATTAATTTGGTAAAGTTGCATGGCTTTTTTAAGATTTTCATGTTCTGTTTTATCTGATTGAAATACAGCTTTAAAATATTTCTCTAATCTTGCGTTGGAAAAAGATTTCTGAAAAAAATCAAGATTATCCAGGTTAGGTTTTGGTAAATTAGGACGAGTAAGAGCAAGTTTGTTAATCATTGTTGATAATAAAGTTGACAAAACAAAGATGAATAGATTAGAATATACTGTGTAGATTCTATGGTGTTCCTCTCCTTGCTTTAAAATTGATGGCAAGTGAAGACCCTAGAGTAAAATATAGTACATATTGGATTTCATTTTTTAATTACCAAAAAAGTACCTCTACTGAGGTTCTAAGTCAGCTTGACTTAATTGCAAACCTCCCTATTTAGGGAGGTAAAAATTTTTAAAACTTAATAAAGTGACCATCTTGAGGAATGCAAACGCTCAATTAGGTGAGCCATCAAGACTCACCCCAATTACATTATACCAAAGCCGCTTGTTCCTCCTTACTAATCACCCTACCTTCATCCTCAAAACCAACTATTTGATCAAAGTTCAAATAACGATACAAATTATCAGCAAAAGGATGAATTCTCTCCGCCACAATATCCAAATATTCCTGCACATTAGGAAGCCTTCCTAACAACGCACAAACTGCTGCTAATTCTGCCGAACCTAAATACACTTGTGCGCCTTTTCCCATGCGATTATTGAAGTTACGAGTCGAGGTAGAAAACACCGTGGTGTTATCATCAACTCGCGCCTGATTTCCCATACACAAACTGCATCCGGGAATCTCGGTTCTGGCATTTGCAGCTACGAAAACATCATAAACACCTTCTGTTTTTAGTTGATGTTCATCCATGCGAGTTGGAGGCGCTATCCACAACCGAGCATTTACTTTACCTGCACCTTCTAAAACCTTCGCAGTTGCCCGATAATGTCCGATATTTGTCATACAAGAACCAACAAATACTTCTTGTACAGGATCATTAGCAACTTCTGATAATAACTTAACATTATCTGGGTCATTGGGAGCAGCTACAATTGGTTCTTTGATTTGGCTTAAATCAATTTCAATTATTTCTGCATATTCGGCATCTGTGTCGGCAGATAATAGCACAGGATTTGCTAACCATTCTTCCATTTTCGCTACTCGGCGCATAATGGTTCGCTCATCATGATAACCTCGTGCTACCATGTTTTTTAACAGGGCAATATTGGAACGCAAATATTCCGCAATTGTTTCTTCGCTTAACTTAATTGTACAACCAGCACAAGAACGTTCTGCGGAAGCGTCGGTTAATTCAAAAGCTTGTTCTACTTTCAAATTTGGTAAACCTTCAATTTCCAAAATCTTGCCAGAGAAGATGTTTTTCTTGTTCTGCTTCTCTACTGTTAACAAACCTTTTTGCATGGCTACATAAGGAATTGCATTCACTACATCTCGCAAAGTAATTCCTGGTTGCAATTCTCCTTTAAATCTTACCAAAACTGATTCTGGCATATCCAAAGGCATGACACCCAATGCACCAGCAAACGCAACTAAACCAGAACCGGCGGGGAAGGATATTCCCAAGGGGAAGCGAGTATGTGAGTCTCCACCTGTTCCCACTGTGTCGGGTAATAACATCCGGTTTAACCAGGAGTGAATGATACCATCACCAGGACGTAAAGCTACACCACCACGTTGGGCGAAAAAGTCGGGTAGTTCTTGGTGGGTTTTGATGTCCACTGGTTTGGGATATGCGGCTGTGTGACAGAAGCTTTGCATTACTAAGTCTGCACTGAAACCGAGACAAGCGAGTTCTTTTAATTCGTCGCGGGTCATGGGGCCTGTGGTGTCCTGAGAACCGACTGTAGTCATGATTGGTTCGCAAGATGTCCCTGGACGTACTCCTGGTAAACCGCAAGCTTTTCCGACCATTTTCTGCGCCAATGTGAAGCCTTTTCCGGTGTCGGCTGGGGCTTGGGGACGGATAAATAAGTTGCTGGGTTCTAAACCTAATGCTTGACGGGTTTTGTCGGTGAGGGTACGTCCAATTAATAAGGGGATACGTCCACCAGCGCGAACTTCGTCTAAAATGGTGTCGGGTTTGAGGCTGAAGGTGGAAATTACTTCTCCTGCGGTGTTGGTAACTTCGCCTTTGTAGGGGTAAATGGTGATTACGTCACCGGTTTCCATTTGGGTGACATCGCATTGTATGGGTAATGCACCAGCATCTTCGGCTGTGTTAAAAAAGATAGGAGCGATCGCACTTCCTAATATATATCCCCCAGCCCTTTTATTGGGAACAAAGGGTATATCATTGCCCAAATGCCATAATACAGAATTGATTGCAGATTTGCGAGATGAACCTGTACCCACCACATCACCAACGTAAGCAACAGGATGTCCTTTTTTCTTCAACTCGACAATTGTTTCTAAACTTCCCGGTTGACGGGTTTCTAACATCGCTAAAGCGTGAAGGGGAATATCAGGACGAGTAGTAGCGTGAGTTGCGGGTGATAAGTCGTCTGTGTTGGTTTCCCCTGGAACTTTGAAAACCGTAACGGTGATACTTTCGGGAAGTGTGGGACGTACAGTAAACCATTCTGCTTCTGCCCAAGAGTCTACCACCCTTTTAGCATAGGGGTTGGTTTTTGATAATTCCAAAACATCATGAAACGCATCATAAACTAACAGAATTTTGCTGAGTGCGTTAGCTGCATAAGCGGCTATTGGTTCTTTTCCTTGTCCCCCCATAACTAGGGGTGTTTCTGAAGAGTCGGATACAGATACAGTAGCAACTTGCAGTAAATCAATTAAAGATTGTACGTTATAACCGCCTACCATTGTTCCCAGCAATTCCACTGCATCTACAGGTGAAACTAAGGGACTGGTAATTTCTCCTTTAGCAATAGCAGTGAGAAACCCAGCTTTCACATAAGCTGCTTGGTCTACTCCAGGAGGAATGCGATCGCGTAATAAATTTAATAATACCTCTTCTTCGCCTTTAGGTGGATTTTTCAGTAATTCACATAATGCTGATGTTTGTACTGCATCTAATGGTAAGGGGGGAATACCTAATTGGGCGCGTTCTTGGGTGTGTTGACGATATTCTTGTAGCATGGTTTCTACTGTTCTCCTCTAATGTTTTGCTTTCTTTATTTTATTGTAAAGGAATTGTTACAGGAGTTACGAATGGACGGAATTGATTATCAAGAACGGAGTCGCATTTTCATATCTTGCAATTCCTACCTACTGCTTGTCAAAAGTATTATTTATTATCTTAGTTTCTCTCTCTAGTTTTACGATTTTATCGGTGATATTTTTTATAACTGATTGCATACCTTAAATTAAATGTTGTTGTTGAAATAGCTTTTAAACCCCCATAAAAGCTTAACTTTTTGCGTTCATAATTTTGTTTGCCATTGATACGTAATTGTTTAAACCATAAATTTTGATTGATTGCTATTTTTTGAAGGGCGGAATGTGGACTATAATTCATTCTGAATTCTGACTCCTGAATTCTGTTCGATAATTATTTTACATTTTCTTTACTGATTGGATTCATCCATTTTTCTACCCGACTAATGGCTTGAGAAGAAACCAATGTCAAACATAAATAAATCACAGCTACCATTGCGTAAATTTCAAAAGCGCGATAATTTTCTGCAACTATTAACTGTCCTTTGCGGAACAATTCTTCAAAACCAATGACAGCTACTAAACTGGTATCTTTTAATAAACTAATAAATTCATTACCCAAAGGTGGAATCATCCGCCGGAAGGCTTGGGGAAAAATCACATGACGCATTGTTTGGAATGAGTTTAAACCTAGTGAACGGGCTGCTTCTGATTGTCCATTTTCAATTGATTGAATCCCAGCCCGGACAATTTCTGCAATGTAAGCGGCGCTATTTAAACTTAAAGCAATTACTCCAGCTACCAGGCGATTTAATGAAAAGGTCAAACCTAATTCTTGGAACAATGCTGGTAAACCAAAGTAAATCATAAATATCTGCACTAGTAAAGGAGTGCCTCGAAAAAAGTCTACATAAGCCCTTGATAACCAACGCACAGGTTTAATTACAGAAAGATGTAGAATACCAATTAAAGAACCACCAGCCAAACCAAATATTACTGATATAAATGCTAATTGTAATGTTACTAATACGCCGATTAATAAAGTTGGTAAAGATTGCCAAATTAAGCTGAGAGAATTTAACTTGGCTGTATTTTGATTTGCAAATAGTGATTTTTCTGGTAATATTGGTGGTAGAGATTTAAACCATTTTTGGTATATTTTTTGATAATTTCCATTATCTAATACCTTTTTTAAACCCTGGTTAATCAAAGATACATAGGGGGAATTTTGAGCAGTAGCAATTCCGTAAAATTCCTCTGTTAGCAATTGTGATATGACTTTGATGCCTTGAAGATTACCTGTATTAATGGCATATAGAGTTACGGGTGCATCATTAATAACTGCATCAACATTTCCATTTAGTAATTCTTGCAATGCTAGAGGTGCAGAATCAAAACTGCTAACTTGCGCCCCAGTCACACTTTTAGCTTTTTCTGCGCCTGTTGTACCAATCTGTACAGCAATTTTTTTATTTTGCAGACTGTTAAAACTAGTAATATTTTGATTATCTGAGCGAATTGCTATCGCTAACCCGGCTTTAAAATAAGGACGAGAGAAAGCTACGGTTTTCGATCTCTCTTGTGTAATGGTAATCGAACTAATTGCCGCATCTATAGTTTTAGCTTGCAGTGCGGGAATAATGCCATCAAAAGGTAAACTTTGAAATTCTACCTGAAAACTAGCAGCAGTTGCGATCGCTCTCATCAAATCAATAGAAAAACCCTGTAACTCTCCATCCTTCCCCTGAAACTCAAAAGGAGGAAAAGCTGGTTCAGTCGCTACTCGTAGAGTTTTTCCACCACTAGGATTCACACTACAACCAACTAACAAGCAACTACTTAACCCAACCACCAAAAACCAACATAACCAACGCCTAAAACTAATCTTGATCATTTTAGTCCTACTACCCAACCACGATAACCCCATAAACATAACAATCAATTTTATAACATTGGTAATGTCTCAAAAACTTTTAAAACAACCTCTTAGGACTTACCCAAGATATAACTGCAACCCTAATTCTGATGTAGGGGTAATTCATAAATTACCCCTACCTTCGTTCCCTCTTACGTATGTTCTGAGTGTATGAATATGAACATACAAATAATTACTCTAGCAGATATCTGCAATTGCAACCCGTGATATTTAAAATCCAAAAAACATCAGCATATTTTCCCACCAAGAAGTTGTGAGATTTCCAACACTCAGCTTCATTTTTTGGCGAATATCTTGAATCTTCCAGTTTGTTAACTGCGCTAGAGTTTGTGCTTCTTGTTCAAAACGTCGAGACAAAGACCGTTTATATTCTCTACCAGCAGAACATTGTGCATTTCCTGTAAACGGATGTTGTAAAACATAACGTCCTTGAAAAGATTCTCGGTTAGAAGTTGTTTGAAACATCAAATCTTCAGGAAACTTATTACGAGTGTAGCGGACGTGCAAACGGGTAATGAAAACATTACTGGTGGGAAAGGAACGACCAAAACCAGATGGTGCTATTCTATTATTCTCAACATTATTATCTAACCAAAATACACCTGCTTGCTTGAGTTCTTCATTATTGAGAGGTTCAGCAGAACAAGGATCACAATTACTCATATCCCACGCATATTCCAGAAAAGCAACTTTTTTATCTTCTTTGGTGTAAGAAGTTTGGAACATGGATTTATAAAAATCGCCAAATTCGTTTTTCACAAACACAGGAATATTGACACTAGAAGGAACTTTTACTGTCCGGTAGTTAGTGACTTCTGCCTGTCCTTTGGGTGAGAGGATATAAACAATTAAATCTTGCTCAGATGTAGAATTAATCATACCCAAACGAATGGGTAACATAAACTTGGGTGATTCGTAGGAAATTTGTAAAGGTCGGAGAAATTGATAACCAGATTCCTCAAATTTATCTAAGTTAACTTTAGCAACAAAGAATTTCATGGAAGAACGAATATAGGGTTTTAGTAATTGATTTGCCCCTCTAGGAATTTTGTACCCATTACGTCGCAGCCAAGTTTCTAACCCACCAGATTCTTTGGCACTGAGGATGAGAATATCATATTCACCCACATTGAACTTTGCTTCGACAGTGACACCCAAACTATTATCTTGGCTCATATTTTTTTCAGCACTCCCTCTTGTTGCTGCTGCCATTGGTACTTGCATTTCCCGTGTTCTGTAAGCTGGGGCGCATGGGTCTTCATCAAAATATTCTACTAATCTAGGGGCGCTAAAAGCGTCTAATCGTTCAATAATTTTAGGTTCGGCAACACGCACTTGTTCTTCTTTGATTACTGTTGGTACAGGGACGACTACAGCAAAGTCTTTAACCTCACCTTGAAAGTCATTAGCCATTGTTAAGACTGTTTTATTCCCATCTCTGGCAATCACAACTTGAGAAGCTTTGTTGTACAATTTAGTATCGGCTTTGGCAACATAAAATCCACAAAAAGCTATCGCTGTCGGTGCAAAAGATAAGACAGCGATAAGTGCTATTATTAAAGGGATGAATAAGTTAAATTTTTTCATTGTTTTAGTGATTGGTAATTGGTGATTGGTAATTGGGAAGAATAAACTTTTCCCTGTTCCCTGTTCCCTGTTTTGGTGATTGGTGATTGGTGATTGGTAATTGGTAATTGGTAATTGGGAAGAATAAACTTTTGCCTTTTCCCTGTTCCCTGTTCCCTGTTCCCTATTCCCTGTTCCCTATTCGCTTTTATGATTCTTTCAGCCAAGAAAATCTAGGTGAGAACCAGAGAGTGTCTATGAGAATAGTTAATGGTGCAAGGGCAAATAGCGCCCAAAAAACGGCTGTAGAAAGGAAGAAATAATTCCGCAAAATAAAGGTGACTATGGCAATACAAACCGCCCAAATTATACGACCTGTACGCGCATTAGGAATAGACCGGGGATCTGTCACCATAAATAAGGCAAACAGTATTAAGGAACCACTCATTAACCGATGTAAGTAAACATCCCAAGTCCAACCTAACCAAATATTACGCACTGCTTCCAGTAGAGAGTATGCACCTAAAAAGGCGGCGGTGGTGTCCCAACGACCAACTCGTTGCAAAATCATGCCCCCAGTGCCGGCAAATAAAAGCCCATACCACCATTCTTCTCCCCACTGTCCAGGGGAAACCCAAGCGTCAGGGGTGAGGGCTAAGGCGGAAATAATGCCAAAGTTGGCGGGGTTAAAAAAATGCTTATCACCAGTTTGGAAGACAAATTTGCTACCTATTGCGGTAGCTGCGGCTAAAGCCATGGTTGTCCAATGGTCAGCCCGTAGTAATAAACTGAGTCCGAGAGATGTAATTAAGGCGCTGCGGAGATTAAAGGACGGTGGTTTGTCATTTGCGTGTTTGCTAATCACTAATGACAATATCCATTGGGTTGATAGACAAGTGGCGATCGCTATTAAGATTAATTCAGGCCGCAATGTCCAGTCTCTTGTGCCAATCCCTAAAATCAGGAATAGACTCAGAAATAGAATTTGATAATCTCGAATATCTTTAAACATTACCCCTTGATGCGGGGATTTCCCCTAACTTTCTCATCAAATTTAGACGAGAGTAGGGCTAAATACTATTCTTGTTACAATTTTTGTTACAGATTTTGTGGCAAATATACAAATACAGCCAGAAGAGCGCCGTTAAAGCAACACCAGATCCGATAAAATATTAAAACCGAGAGGATTGTTAACTATGGTAGCGAATTGAGTAGACTTGAAGAATAGATCACCTGTACTGGAGTCGTAAGTAAACTGGCTGAGGGAAGAAGCACCAAATCCCACTTGATCAATCAGAATTTTATCCTTTTCGCTGGACTCGAAATCCATAATAATATCAATGCCTGCGGATAGATAGATAAAGTAGAAGTAATCTGCACCAGCGCCTCCATAAAGCACGTCATTACCCCCATTACCAAGTAGGAGGTCATCTCCTGCACCACCGAAAAGGGTGTCTATATCGTCTCCACCCAATAATTGATCATTACCGTTCTCGCCATAAATGTAACCGCCACCTGGACCTGCATAAATACTATCATCACCATCTCTGCCATAGATAGTGTCATTACCGCCATAGCCATAAAGCAGATTATTACCACTATTACCAATGATAGTATTATCTACACTACTGCCCTCAGCAATAAGATGAGAAGTTCCTGTCAGAATGATGTTTTCTGGATCACTTCTCATAGTTAGGTCAAGGGAAGAAGAATAACTTCTCAGCAGGTAGTTAACAGAAGCATAAACCGTGTCTATACCCTCACCAAAATTTTCGGCTACTATGTCATCTATGTGATCAACATAGTAAATATCATTACCAGCACCACCATACATTATGTCAGCACCGGCACCACCGTTGATGGTGTCATTGCCACCATAGCCATAAATAATATTGTTGGCGCTATTTCCGTTAATGACATTATTTAAACTGTTGCCATATCCATTGATGACACCAGTTCCTGTCAAACTCAGGTTTTCTACATTGTTTCTGAGACTGTAGCTAACAGAAGCATAAACCGTGTCTATACCCTCATTAAAATTCTCGGCTACTATATCATCTATATTATCAACGTAGTAAGAATCATTGCCAGTGCCACCATACATCGTGTCCACACCGGCACCACCGTCAAGAATATCATTACCACCATAGCCGTAAATTGTGTCTGCAACACTTGTACCTGTAAGTATGGGGTAAAATATTAGATAGGGGTAAGTACCTTGAAAAGTACCATTGTCATTGTAATTAGTGCCATTAATAGTAGCCATTTGCTATCTGGTGATAATTTTACCTTGTTTCCCTAATTCTGGTGTTTTTCCCTTCAAGCCAATCATCAATTTGAGTGCAAATATTTTGAGCATGGGTAATCGCTCCATCAACCATAAACCCAAACGTCGAATAATGACAACGGGTAAAAAATTATTAGAAAAAACTCTATCTAACAAATCTGTAAAACCTAAAATTGTCAGGTTTTCTTTTTTTCGCCAACTTTCATATTTTTTCAGAACTTCAATTTTACCGATATCTTCACCGGCTTGGTGTGCTGTTTGGATGACTTCTGCTAAAGCAGCTGCGTCACGAATCCCTAAATTTAAACCTTGTCCACCGACGGGGTGACAATTGTGTGCTGCGTCACCGACTAAAGCTAAACGAGGGAGAACATAGCGATCGCTCTGCATCAACTGTACCTGAAAAATAAAGCGATCGCCTAATAATTCCAATTTACCCATCTGATCACCATAACGCTTGGTGAGTTCAGCCAAAAATTCCTCATCATTCAAAGCACACAAAGCTTTTGCTTCTTCATGGGGTGCAGTCCAAACAATGCGGCAACGATTACCCGGTAAAGGTAAAATTGCAAAAGGGCCACTAGACCAAAATTTTTCGTAGGCTGTATAGTTATGTGATTTTTCTGGTTTCACAAAAGCCACAATACAAGACTGCCAATATTTCCAGCCTTTTGTTTTAATTCCCGCTGCTTGACGAATTGGTGACTTTGAACCATCAGCGGCTGCTAATAATTTACTGCGAATTAACCGATTCTCACCTTCAACCTTGATATTAATGGTAACTATATCTTGCTCATTCTGCGTACTGACTACTTCCGCAGGACACAGATACGTGACATTTTCACAACTTTGCACAAATTCCTGTAAAGGTTGTAACAGTGCATAATGTTCTGCTACATAACCTAATTCTTGTAACCCTAAATCAGAATTTTGAAATTGCACCACCTCAGAATAATCTGCGTCAGATAAACGCACCTGTCTATATTTAGCGATATTAGGCAGGATTTTGTCCCAAATGCCAATTCCTTGAAAAATTCGGGCTGACAACAGATGTACAGCATAAGCTTGGCCTTTAGCTACTGCTGCCGATGCCACCTTAGCTTCAATTAACAGTATACTTAAACCAGAATTTTTTAAAGCAGCAGCCAGAGTTAAACCAACAATCCCACCACCAACAATTACCAAATCATAATCATATCCCCGTTGGTTTGTGGGTGTGTGAGAAGAGGGAAGAGTTTGAGTAAGCTGGGTAAGTGACATTGTTAAGATAGATGAAGGCGTTTTACCTATTATTTTTACGCAATTTCCCTAAGAGAGCAAGCGATCGCAGCCAGTTAACCGTGCAGAACATTAAGCCATTGCAGCCATTAAATTCTCCGCCATTTCAAAATTAGCCGTGACATTCTGCACATCATCTAACCCTTCTAAAGTATCAATTAATTTCAGCAAAGATTTAGCCTGATCAGGATCTGTAACTTCCACCTGATTACCAGGAATCCAACGCAACTCTATATCTGTAACCTTAAAACCTTTTGTTTTCAATGTTTGACTCAGTTTTTCTAAATTTCCCACCTCAGTCAAAACCTCAGCCATGTCCTCAGCAATCATTTCATAGGACTCAGCATCACCTTCCAGTGAAGCTTCTAAAAGCTGTTCTTCATTAAAACGACCCTCAACTATACACACCCCTTTTTGGGCAAACATCCAACTCACACAACCAGTTTCCCCCAAATTTCCGCCATTTTTGCTAAAAGAAACCCGCAAATCTGCGGCTGTGCGATTACGATTATCTGTGAGGGCTTCAATTAAAATCGCCACACCACCAGGGCCATAACCTTCATAGCGAATTTCTTCTAAACTGGAATTATCGCCGCCAAAAGTACCCGCACCTTTAGCGATCGCTCTCTCAATATTATCATTAGGAATACCCGCCGCCTTCGCCTTATCAATTGCCGTCCGCAGTTGAAAATTTCCCGCCGGATCTGGTACACCATTTCTAGCTGCAACTATAATCGCCCGCGATAGCTGCGTAAAGACATTTCCCCTTTTTGCATCTACTACCGCCTTTTGACGCTTAATATTTGCCCATTTACTATGTCCTGCCATAACTTAAAAAATATTAACTCTCTACTCAAACATTAGGATATATCTAGCTTTTACCCAGATGCAAATCTCAGGTGGAAAAACCGTGGATATTTGCTAGAAAAATAAAAGCAGGGGAGGAAATTGTAAAAAAACTGTAAGCTGCATTGTCCTAATTTATCAGGCAGTTTACAATAATTTAGATATGCAACTAAGAAAACACTACTCACACGCCCCAATCACCGAAGCAGTGATTAACTTACAAGCTCAACTCTCACCAGAAGTTAATCTTGACATTTTGTCGCGGATGTACTCCAGTATTCAAGCAGAGTATCCAAAGCGTGAAAATATGTTAGTTTTACAAGGTGAAATGATGGGAGGTGCTAGTGTAGCAGCGAAAGCAAGTCAGTCTCATATCGGTTACAGAGTTCTCAGTAGTGATGAAAAATATATTTGTCAACTGCGTTTAGACGGTTTTGCATTCAGTCGTTTAGCTCCTTATGATTGTTGGGAAATATTCCGAGATGAAGCAAAGCGACTATGGAGTATATACAATTCTCTGACTAATCCACAATCTATTAATAGGGTAGGACTCAGATACATTAACAGAATAGATATACCGCTGCCTTTTGGTGATTTACAAGAATATTTAAGAACATTTCCTGAAGTTTCTGCTGATTTATCCCCAGGTCTAAGTGGATATTTCATGCAGTTACAAATTCCCCAAGAGAATCTAGCAGGAATGCTAGTTCTGAATCAAGCAATTGTTCCTTCATCTACAGAAGAAATTATTTCTATCCTATTAGATTTAGACTTTTTTGTAGAACAAAATATTTCTAATCCAGATACTGGAATATGGGATATTTTGGAACAAATGCACACACAGAATAATCAAGCCTTTGAAGCTTGTATTACAGAACGCACAAGGGAGTTGATTCAGTAATGGCTACCATCACAAAATTACCACCTACTCATAGAAATCTTAGTCCACCAAAACCGCTAATTTTAGATTCAACAACAAGTTCACAACTACAAAGCCCAGAAGGACAAATAATAAATGATCTTTTGCAAAAAATTACATCTATTCAAGATTATTTAGAATCTCTGCCAGTCAATAATGAAATAGATTATAAGCCTGTGCCACCCAAACGCTCAGAGCGTGTAATTATGCGTGCAAAATACAAAGGGCGTGGAAAACCTTTGCCATATCCTCTAGACGAAGAATGACCATAGAAAATTTCTGGGTGCAAATAAATGAAGCCGCACTCAGGCAAGGAGATTTCCTTCCTGGGTGTCTTGTACCAATACCAGTGTTTGACCCTACAAAATTTGGAAAAAATAGCCCAACTCAAGAAGTAGAAATAGAAATAGAAGAATACGATTTAATTATTTTAACTCAAAGCTGTGACTTAGAAAATGGCAAAATAAGTCGGGTTTTATTATGTCCAATTTACTCAATTTCTGAATATGAAGAAACTAACCAGGGATTTAAAAAGAAGGGTGTATGGAATGAAGTTTTAACAGGTAGACGTGAGGGTTTACATTTATTATCTTCACCGATTAGCCCAGAGAATAATAGAGAAGCACTGGTGGTAGATTTTCGACAAGTATATAGTTTACCCTATGATTATGTCTTCAAACACGCTACACAATTAGGATATCGGTGGCGGTTAAAATCTCCTTATTTAGAACACTTTTCTCAAGCATTCGCAAGATTATTTATGCGGGTTGGTTTACCATCTTCAATCCCACGTTTTTAATAACAGACAAATGAAAACAAGGTTGTGGTAGTGCAAGAAAAAATAGTCCCCAAGACAAAACTCAGTTGCTACAGCTGCGGTAAAAACTACTAAGCTGGTAATATAGCACATTCAAACTTTACCGGATATCCTGGAGCGCCATATCAGCGGTTCAGATTTTCTCACTGGCTAACTTACGTTGTAACTGAATTATGTTTGATGCATTATCTGATCGTTTAGAATCTGCCTGGAAAAAACTGCGGGGACAAGATAAAATCTCTCAATCCAACATTCAAGATGCTTTGCGCGAAGTGCGTCGCGCCTTGTTGGAAGCAGATGTTAACCTCCAGGTAGTCAAAGATTTTATTACCGAAGTCGAAACCAAAGCTCAGGGAGCCGAAGTCATCTCCGGTGTACGTCCTGATCAACAGTTTATCAAAATTGTTTACGATGAACTTGTGCAGGTAATGGGGGAAGAAAATGTTCCCCTAGTAGAAGTTGAGGGTAAAACTACCGTCGTATTAATGGCAGGTTTACAGGGGACTGGTAAAACCACTGCTACCGCCAAATTAGCCTTACATTTACGGAAATTAAATCGTAGTTGCTTGTTAGTCGCCACAGACGTATATCGTCCCGCAGCTATTGATCAGCTTTTGACACTGGGTAAGCAAATTGACGTACCTGTGTTTGAATTAGGAAGCGACGCTGATCCTGTAGAAATTGCCCGTCAAGGTGTGGAACGCGCTAGAAATGAAGGCATTAATACCGTTATTGTTGATACTGCCGGACGCTTACAAATTGACCAAGACATGATGGCGGAATTATCCCGCATTAAGTCAACTATCGAACCTGACGAAACTTTGTTAGTCGTGGATTCAATGACGGGTCAAGAAGCCGCAAATCTAACTCGTACCTTTCACGACCAAATCGGTATTACTGGGGCAATTCTCACTAAATTAGACGGTGATAGCCGGGGTGGTGCGGCGCTGTCAGTCAGACAAATTTCTGGTGCGCCAATTAAGTTTGTCGGTGTGGGTGAAAAAGTCGAGGCACTACAACCGTTTTATCCTGAACGGATGGCTTCACGGATTTTAGGAATGGGTGATGTTCTTACCTTAGTAGAGAAAGCCCAAGAAGAAATTGACTTGGCAGATGCTGAGAAAATGCAGGAGAAAATCCTGTCAGCAAAGTTTGATTTTACAGACTTTCTCAAACAATTACGCCTCATGAAAAATATGGGGTCTTTGGGTGGAATCATGAAATTGATTCCGGGTATGGGTAAGCTTTCAGATGACCAGTTGAAGCAGGGGGAAACCCAGCTAAAACGCTGTGAAGCCATGATCAATTCCATGACCAAACAAGAACGCCGTGATCCGGATTTATTAGCGAGTTCTCCCAGTCGGCGACGACGCATTGCTTCTGGTGCTGGCTATAGAGAGTCAGATGTCAGCAAGTTGGTGGGAGATTTCCAAAAAATGCGATCGCTCATGCAACAAATGGGTCAAGGCAACTTCCCCGGTATGCCAGGAATGTTTGGCGGCGGCGCTATGGGCAACCCCTTAGCCGCAGGAAATCGACCTGCACCAGGTTGGCGCGGTTATCCCGGTGGCGTACCACCAACCAAAAAGAAAAAGAAAGAGAAAAAGAAAAAAGGCTTTGGCACACTTTAGGTGACAGGTGACAGGTGACAGGGAATAGGAGTTCAGGAGTAAGAAGAAAGAATTAAAATTTCCCCCTGCCCCTCTGCTCCTCTGCTCCTCTGCTCCCCTGCTCCTCTGCTCCCCCTGCCCCCCATCTCCCCCATCCTCCCCATTCCCTATCACCTTCCCCCAATAATGCCTAGCAAGTGCTAAAATTGTCATTTCAGTATTGGAAGTTTTGAACAGAGGCCGTTTAGCCTAGTCACTATCTTCATCAACACAGTCACAAAATCACAACTTACAAACAGGACAACGAGTTCTCAACATGATCAAACTGCGCTTAAAGCGATTTGGTAAAAAGCGGGAGGCAAGTTACCGCATTATTGCTATTAACGACCTGTCTCGCCGTGATGGTCGTCCCCTAGAAGAACTAGGATTTTATAACCCCAGAACCGATGAAGTCCGATTGGATATTCCCGGTATCGTTAAGCGACTACAACAAGGCGCTCAACCCACGGATACAGTTCGTCGCATTTTAGTAAAAGCTAACGTTTTTGAACAAGTCAGTGCAACAGCCGCATCGTAATCTGGAGATGAAATCATCAACAGCCAGTCCTAACTATGTTGGGCTGGTAAAATTTCTTGTGCAGCCGTTTTTAGAATCTCCAGAGTCTTTAAGCGTCGATTGTGAAATGTCTCACATCCTCAAACGAGCTTGGATTCGCATCGCTTTTGACCCGACAGACAAAGGAAAAGTCTTTGGTCGGGGGGGGCGCAATATTCAGGCGATTCGCACGGTGGTTGCAGCAGCAGCAGAATTTGCTGGGCAATCAGTATACCTGGACATCTACGGCAGCAGTTCCCAAAGTCGGGATGGTATGTCTTTCGATGAAGAACAGGAAGAAAGAATACCCCCACCAAGATCAAGAGAAAGAACAGGAAACATACCCAGACCTGTTGCGAAACCCCGTTTCCAGTAGGTCTAAACTGGTAAATTTAAGCGGACTTACCCAGTAATCAGTTCTGGGAAAAATGGAGACAGGTGGCAACAAGATTGTCAAATCTTTTCGGTATCTCTCGTTACTCTGACGGAGTTACCAATAAAGTACAGACATCTGTTGCCAGCCTATTCTCAGAATCAATTGGATTTTAGATTTTGGATTTTAGAGCAAAGTATTTATAGCCAGTTCACTCAAAATAAGCCGAAGCGTATTGTCCTGACTCCTGAACTCTTGCAATTTTTTCAGCATATTCTAGGTTAAAATATTGTAAATTCTTATAAACATTTAAAAAAATTCAAAAAATTATTCTGCTGGATTCTTCAGGACAACATCATCTTGATCAAGAACTGCTCCTCACATTATTACTAAAAAACTATGGCAGGTGCTTTAACAATTCAGCTGCCTAATATTCCCAGTGCGATCGCTCTAGGGGGATATGGGGAAGCAAATCTCAAATTTCTATCTCAACAAACAGGAGCCAGCTTAGTTTTACGTGGACAGGAACTCCTGATAGCTGGTACAGACAAGCAGGTTGATCTAGCAGCGCGATTAGTGCGATCGCTCGAAAACCTGTGGAGTAAAGGCAATAATATCTCAACTGCGGATATTTTAACAGCCCGTCAAGCCATAGAGAGCGATCGTCAAGGTGAACTACAAGACCTACAGCGAGATATCCTCGCCAAAAGTCGTCGTAATCAAGAAATCCGTGCTAAAACCTTTCGTCAAAGACAATATATTGAAGCCATTCGCAAACGCGACCTCACCTTTGGTATTGGTCCTGCTGGAACCGGTAAAACCTATCTTGCTGTCGTCGTCGCTGTCCAAGAACTTCTATCTAATCAATTTGAACGGTTAATTTTAACTCGTCCAGCGGTAGAAGCAGGAGAGAAATTAGGATTTTTGCCAGGAGACCTACAACAAAAAGTCAATCCCTATCTTCGTCCCCTTTATGATGCCATCAATGAATTCATCGACCCTGAAAAAGTCCCTAATTTAATGGAACGTGGAGTAATTGAAGTTGCACCACTCGCTTATATGCGTGGACGCACCTTAAACAATGCCTTCGTAATTGTTGATGAAGCTCAAAATACCACACCAGCACAAATGAAAATGGTTTTAACCCGTCTGGGTTTTGGTTCACGAATGGTAATTACAGGTGACATCACACAAACAGATTTACCACTTCACCAACAATCAGGATTAACAGTAGCTTTACAAATTTTGAAGCACGTTGAAGGCATTGCTTTTTGTGAATTTACCCAAAAAGATGTAGTTCGTCATCCTTTAGTACAGCGTATTGTTGCCGCTTACGAAGATCACGAAAAGTAGGGGCGGGGTCTCCCCACCCTGGTAAATCAGTCCTTGGTCATTAGTAAAAAAGTAAAAAAGTAAAAAACTAAGTTATGAGTACAACATTGAGAGAATTTTTGGAAGCTTGTGAAAATTTAGGAACTTTACGTTTAATTGTCACCAGCAGCGCCGCAGTTTTAGAAGCACGTGGAAAAATAGAAAAGCTATTTTACGCAGAACTTCTCAAAGGCAAATATGCCAATATGCACACTGAAGGATTTGAATTTCATTTGAATATGGACAAAATTACTCAAGTGAAATTTGAAACAGGTGAAGCAAAAAGAGGTAATTTTACAACCTATGCAATCCGGTTTGTAGATGAGAAACAAGAACCTGCTTTAAGCATATTTTTACAATGGGGTAAACCCGGAGAATATGAACCAGGTCAAGTAGAAAACTGGCAAGCTTTACGGGAGAAATATGGAGAAGTTTGGCAACCTTTACCCATCGAAACTTTGTAATTTAATATCTAAATCCCCTCGTTTCCCTCGTTCCCAGTCTCCGACTGGGAATGCCCATTAGAGGCTCTGCCTCCCTTAAATAAATATAAATTAACACCCATAAGCAACACTAAAAAAGTAATTTTATGTTTTTTATCAGAGTGCTTTTGAGTTTTTGCTTAATACTTTCACTCCTGCTAGGAAATGGAGAAGCACAAGCAGGTGAATTAGCAGAACGATTAGCAAATTTTCCTCAGTGGCAAAAATTAACATCAGTCAAACCAGTAGCAGGAGATTTAATTTACCCTGACTGGATGGCTGGTACATGGAAAGTCACAAGCACATTAGTAGATTTAGCCGCACCTCTAGCACCAGATATTGTGACACCTGGATTTGAAGGAAATCGCCAACAACTAAATCAACCTGTGAGCTTTTTCGTCAGATTTGTGAAAATTAAACCGCCTATTTCTCAATTAAAACTGATTCCTAAAATAGATAATTTATCCAAAATATTAGTAGCTGATAGAGTCTTTAATAGTTTAAATTTATCCAGAGCTTATTTAGGTAATGACACTGTATTAGCAAGTAAAATAGATCCAGAATCTCCTAATCGTCAAATTACCTTTTTTCGTGGTGAACGACAATTAGTTTCTATTGTCACTGCACGTGCAACAGAGAAATCAAATAATCAGTTTATTACCACAGAAGTTTTTCAACAATATTTTAAAGGTGGTTCTCGTGCCTATTTTAATAATGTAGAATCTACAACTGCTTATCATCAACTTGCATCATCAAACCCAGCAATTGAAGCAGATCAAGTTACTGCGGTTTACCTCTCTCCCCAAGATCCTGATTATTTTACCGCAGGTTCTCAACCAGTAGCACTTTATCGTTATCGTCTGGAGTTTTTCCCCTTAGCACAGCCAAATCAATAACTCCAGATTATTGTACGGCGATCGCACACCAAAATTTTCCATTGAGGCAATCCGCGCTGCAACCCTCTCAGGACAAGGATTATGTACTCCCACAAGCTGTTAAAGCCCGACGGACGGAAATTGACTTTATACAGTCGCTATCCCATAGCCAGCCAGCTAGAAGCTACTAGCCCTAGTAACGAACCAGTGCAAGCTAATCCGCACCTGCGCTGGCACCCCTTGCGGGGTGAATGGGTGGCTTATGCTAGTCATCGTCAAGGGCGGACATTTATGCCACCTCCAGAATATAACCCCCTTGCGCCGACCATTGACCCCAAGTTTCCCACGGAACTACCCCAAGGTAAGTATGATGTGGCTGTGTTTGATAACCGCTTTCCCTCAATGATTCCTACAGCCAAGAATTCACCTGAATCCATTGTGGAAACTTTACCCGCCAATGGAGCGTGTGAGGTGGTGGTTTTTACTCAGGATGCTCGGACTTCCCTGAGTTTATTAGAATTGTCGCACCTAGATTTGCTATTGAAAGTGTGGGGCGATCGCACTCTTGAACTGGGAAACAATCCCCAAATTCAGTACGTCCTACCTTTTGAAAATAAAGGTGTAGAGGTGGGTGTGACATTGCACCATCCCCACGGACAAATTTACGCCTATCCTTTTGTACCACCTGTTCCGGCGCGGATGTTGTCAATGCAGCAAGAGTATTATCAGGAACATGGGCGTGGGTTACTGCAAGATTTGATTGAGAAGGAGATTGCAGACAACCAAAGGATTATTTATCAAGATCAAGATGCGATCGCATTTGTCCCAGCTTGTGCGCGTTACCCCTATGAAGTTTGGATTGCACCAATTCAGCCAGTCAGCAGTTTTACAGAACTTACCCCAGAACAGCGTTTTGGACTGGCTAAGGCATTAAAAACCGTCACCCTCAAATATGACGGCTTGTGGAATCGTCCTTTCCCTTATTTAATGTCTTGGTTTCAAGCTCCAACGGATGGTTTAGCACATCCTGAAGCACATTTACACGCCCAGTTTTATCCACCATACCGCACGAGCGATCGCTTGAAGTATTTAGCAGGAACGGAACTGGCAGCGGGGATGTTTGCTAATGACGCTTTACCAGAGGAGAAAGCCAAGGAATTGCAAGCAGTGAGAGTTAATCTCAGAATGCCAGTTTCGCCATAAAAAGGGTGAATTTTCATATCAAATTAATCCCTCCTGCCTTCTGCCTCCTGCCTCCTGCCTCCTGCCTTGCCCGAAGAGTATCCCCTGTTACACCTGTTTATGCTCAACAAACTCCGGCAGTTCATTGGGTGCGCCACAGGCAGAAATATTACCTGTAAAATTTACATCCGCCATCAGTTCTGGATGTTCTTGTTTACGCTGGGCAATTTGTTCGCGGGTGAGAATCTTGGATTCATCAAAACCTAGCTCAACTTCCGTGTGCAAACCTTTGTATTTCAATCGTTTGAGGTTGTAGAAGCGTTTGTTGAGGGTGGTTTTTACGAAAGCCTTCAAGCAACCTAAAAGATATTTGCGTTTAAACGCATCCTTGACAAACCAATACTCAATAGTTTTGCGGAGGTAAAAACGGGCATAATTTCGCAGCACTCCTTTGAGGACATCTTCCCGTTCCATTGCATCGGGCTTCATGATTGGGGTGACAAAGTTATATTGAGAATAATCTCGAACTTCGACGCGATCGCCTAAATCCTGAAATAATTCTGAAAATGGCCAAGGAGTAAACATATTCCAGTTTACCATGTCTGCTTTCCAATCCAAAGCCATTTTATAGGTTTCCTCAATTGTCTCTGGGGTTTCATTTTCCAAACCCATAATAAATTGAGCCTCAGCCACCATACCATTTTGCTTTAACAATTGAATTGCCCGTTTATTTTCTTCTATCGTCGTTTCTTTACGGAACAAATTCAACTTTAATTGTGCTGCGGCTTCTGTCCCCAAGGAAACATGAACCAGTCCGGCTTTGCGGTAAAGTGGTAAATCGTGTTCATCCCGCAATATATCTGTCACCCTGGTATTAATTCCCCAGTAAACCCCCAAATTGCGTTCAATTAACTCATTACACAAAGCAATGAATTTGGGTTTATTAATAGTAGGTTCTTCATCAGCCAGAATGAAAAACCCTACTTGATGTTCTTTCACCAAAATTTCAATTTGATCAACAAATTGTTTGGGAGTACCAGAACGGTATTTACGCCAAAATGCCCACTGGGAACAAAAACGGCAGGAAAAAGGACATCCTCTAGCATAGTTGGGAACAGCTACCCGCACATTCAGAGGAGTATAGATATATTTACTCCAATCTAATAGACTCCAATCTGGCGTGAGGGTATCTAAATCAGCAATAGGAGGATGGGCTGGTGTAGCGATAACTTGACCATTTTCTAAGAAAGCAATACCTAATATATTACGGCGTTCATTTTGATCTGTTCCATGAGCGATCGCATTCATCAAATTAACTGTAATCTCTTCCCCTTCTCCGCGTATAATATAATCAACCCAAGGAGCTTCATCGAGAACTTCATTGTACATATAGGTAGGATGAACCCCACCCATAATTGTCTTCGCTTGGGGACAAACTTCTTTAACAATCTTCAGAGTTTTTTCAGATTGGTAAATCATCGGTGTAATTGCCGTTGCCAAAACCACATCTGGCTGATGCTTATTAATAATATCCGCTAAAGCATCATCAGAAATATAATCGGTCATAGCATCGACAAAACAAATGTCGGTAAAACCTGCTGATTTCAACGCCCCACCAACATAAGGAACCCAACTAGGTGGCCAATTTCCAGCAATTTCTGCACCACCAGAATGATAATTGGGTTGAATCATTAGAATCCGCATAATCTATCTCCTAACTCTTACCAGAGGACTCAAAAATTGAAAATATCCCGCTTTCAACAGCTTTGCTTCTACCAAATTCAAAAGAGAGAAAGCCTTATGGATAAATTTTTACTAATTGAGATGAGACGAAAGCAATCAGTAGTCAATTACTGATCCAAACTTCTTATTACCTGATGTTTGTTTTGTAAATTAATGGATCAACTAATTCACTTACATAACTTTATAGCTATACAACCTTAATGAGAAAGAAAGTTTTTCAAAACTTAATGTTCCATGAAAGGTGTTGAGGGTGTAGGTTTGAGACGCTACGTAATCTCCAAAGGTATCCCACTCCTCCTCATTATTGCCCAGAATATATTTCAGGCAATTATTTTTTGATGCAGAGTTTACGTATTTATTCTATTGTCAGCAGTTTATTAATCGTATGAAAATAAGTTTATAATAATAAAATACCATAACTTCCATATCCATATATGCTATTTAAAGGCAAGCACAAAAAAAAGTTACCTATTTCTTCGATTTTAAAAATATCTAGTAGCTTATGTGCATTAGGTGGCGGTATTTTATTAGCATCTAAAACCATAATTAGTGGATATGGGTTTATCTTTTTAGCAATTAGTTCTAGTCAATTACTAGTAGCAAGTATTTTACTAAAAGATAAAATTATGATTTTTTATGCTAGTTGCATCTTTATATTTGTTGACTGTTTTGGAGTTTACAGATGGCTATTGAATTAACTACAGGTGCTAAAAATACTACTAGTGTTACTATCGGTAATTATACCAGTCAACACACATTAAAAAATGTTTATCAAACTCTCAAGGGTGATAAACAATCAGATATTCCTTTCATGGTCTGGTTATTAGAAAATCCTCAAAGTTTTCTACCCTTTCCTGGGAAAATAGACCTTTGTAGACATGATTATCTACACATATTACTAGAGCGAGGATTTTCTTTAGAAGATGAATCTTTTATTGTTGGTTTTACAATGGGCAATGACGTAAAAACCAAATCTTGGCATTGCCTAATCTTCAAATTTATATCTAAATATCTTTATTCTCCAAATTATAGATTTACGCAACAACATTTACTCTCATTTGATTTGGGATTTAGATATGGAAGAAAAGTAAAAATTAAAAATATTAATAATTTGAATTTTTCAATTTATGAAAATAAAACAATATCAGAAATCAGAAAGGAGTTAGGCATAGACATAGATAACTTAAATTTAATTAATAAACTTGAGGCATTGTTACATGATTAAAAAGCTAACAAATAGTTTGCGTTAATTACGGCTTTAGCTTTTAATTACCCGAAGGGTTTGATTGTTATTTTTCAACATCATGATCAGGTACAATATATTCCACATTTTTCAGTTTGGGGTAAGCATATCCACCCAAACCAACTAATAACAAACCTAGAGAAGAAATTACATATAAAAGTGCCATTCCCGCACCTTTACCAGTGCCAAATAAACCACTAAATAAGGAAGTAAGGCTACCTCCAGGCATCATTGCAGGTTCAAAAACATGGTCAGCAAGCAAAGCAGAAATCAAGACTGCAATCACTGAAACAATTTGTTGAATGCTAGACTCAACAGCAAAAACTCGTCCTTGTACATCTGGTCTAACTTTACTCAACAAAATAGCTGTTCTAGAACTTGTCAACATTGGAAAATTGAGAGAAGAACAAAACTGTGCTGGTAGCCAAATCATTAACCCTTGTCCGAAACCAAATACTGTTTTGCTAATTCCAGCACCAATCATTCCTAACAAAAAGCCATTTATACGGCGTTTATGACCACCGCAAATACTCAAAAGTATAGCTCCTGTCACTCCACCCAAACCAGCAGCAGACGAGATACTTCCTAACACCGTAGCGTTATTATTGGTACGTGCCAAAATCATTGCAGAAGAAAAAGTTCCACCAATATCATGAATAAAAGTAAATAAAGCCTGAGTTTTGATAATTGCTAATAAACTCGGACGCTCAACCAGATAGCGAAATCCAAAGAATATTTCCTGCAAAAAAATTACCTGATGCTGAAATTGATTGGTAATTTTTCGTTGGGGAATCTTGAGTGTAAAAATAGTAGTAATTGCTATTATAAAAGTAATCAGATCAATAAATAAAATTCCACCAAACCCAATTATATAATAGAGTACACCCGCCAATGCAGGAGCTATAATAATTGAACCGTAATGAATAGCAGAGTTCATACTTGTAGCGCGGGTGTAATGCTGTTTGGGAACTAGCATAGAAATTGATGCTGAATATGCCAGCAATTGAATTTCACTAAAAGCCCCATTTACAGCACCAGTCACATAAAGATGCCAAGTTTCTAATTGGTTATTGAAGTACAGATAACAGATAAAGACAGTAGATATAGCTGCTACTGAATCTCCAATTATCATTAATATTTTTCGATTTATACGGTCTATAAATATTCCCGAAACCAATGTGATTAAAATACTAGGAATCTGCGTCAATAAACTGATTATAGCTAATGTAGTTACTTGATTTGTTAATTCCCAAGCCCAGAGTTCAATAGCAAAAGAGGTCATCGAACTACCCATGCTTGATATAAACTGACCCAACCAGATGATAAAAAAAGTACGCATTATTAATTATGTTATCTATCTTAAGTAAGAAATCTCAATAAATCATCCATGATGGCATTAGCTGATAAAATACTACCAAATATCCAGTAGCTAGAATCAACACTATAAATTCGTTGATTTTTGACTACATTTAATGTTTGCCAAAGCTGACTATTTTGATATTGATGAAACAATTCTTTTGCACCCGGATCTACCGCTACAAATAAAATATCTGCATCGAGTAAATCTATTCTTTCTAAACTGAGGATAATTAAATTATCATTAGGAGATTTGACTAAATTCATTTGATGAACTGGCATGGAAATTCCTAACTCTGCCAAAATACTGCCAGGAAAAGAATATTGAGAACGAAATTCAGGTAGTTGTACCTGCCCGTGAAATCTACTCACAGAAACTTTGATTTTCTTAACTTTATCACCCAACAAAAACCGGAGATTTGTTAATTTTTCTTGATATTGAGTTAATAATTCTTTGACAATATCACCTTTACCTAATATATCCCCCATTTGTTGTAAAGAATCTTTCCATCTACTTTGAGAATATTTCAATTGTACTGTAGGGGCAATTTGCGAAAATAATTTATAAGTTTCTGGCGTGATACCATATAAACTAACAATCAAATCTGGCTGTAAATTGATAATCTTTTCAATGTTTAACTGACTCTCCTTACCTATATAAGTCATACCCTCTATTTTACTACCCAAAAAATTAGCTTTATCAGCTACAAAATCCGCTTCTGGGGTAGCTATTGGTTTGATTCCTAATGCTAAGACAACTTCTAAAGCTAATTGTTCAGTGACTATTACCCGTTTTGGCTGAATTGGAATACAACTTTCACCTAATTCATGTTTAACTAATCGACATTCTGCCGCTAATGCTGATGGCTTTGCTTTTATTTCTCTAGCTTTTTGATAAAAACCCTGATGGCAAGCAGTAATTATCAACAAAGAGATAACAGTCAAAATACATAGCCTTAGATAAGCAAAATGTCGTTTTTTCATTGAATATAATTTTGAAACATTAACTAAGCATTAACGTAGGTTAGTAAATTCTGCACGTAATATTGAGGAATTATTTCTGCTTCTCCACCGCTGCAATCCTTCAGATATAATGTTTTATTATCATCTACCAAAACATCTGCTTGCACGGTGTCAAAACTTCCATCTGGTTTGATAAAACTTAACTCTATACGGTTGAATTTACCATCATCACTTTGAGTAATTATTTGATGCGTAACTTTAAAATTAAACCATTGCCAACCATACATCAAAATCATTTCTCTTTCTAAAACCTGTGCTTCTGTTGGTAATATTGCCCACCCCCGATAAACACGCTTGATAAAATCAAGATTACCTGTGCATGTCAAAAGAGCAGTGAATGATTCAGGATCTAATCTTGCATAGTATCTAGCATCAGGAAAATCTAGAGCAGTCGGGGCAAAACGATGACCACCAAAATGTGTAGTTTGCCAAATTCTGACATTATTTAGACCTAAATTATTAACAATAGTTTTTGCTTGATGATAAAAAGGATTGCCAAATTTAGCACAGCATTTATCCTGGCTACCATGAGTACAGATAAAAATATCTCTGGTGGTAGATTCTAGACTATAAACTTCTAAATTTTTATCAACTAAGCATTTTCTGACAGCAGGTGCTACCAGATTAATGTCAGATACGGCAAATTCATACTTACTATAACCTTGAGCAAAACCAGTTGGTTTATTAAAAATGAAAACTCGCGTTACATCCGGTTTTTTAAGTTCTTCATTATAAAATAATAAGAACTCTACAGTTATTCCAGATTTATTAAAATCCTCAACTAAATTTCTTAAATTTTCGGGAATTGGCTTAGAATTGAAAGCCTGTTTTGTCCAAGGTGTTGGACATTCAATCATGACAAAAAAATCAAAATTGTAAGCATTAGCAATTGGGTCTTCTCCAACATAACGAGATTCTAGCGCACAAAAGGAATTGAGCATAATGAAATAACTGAGTAAAGGTCAATGAAAATTTCCAGTGTAATCCTAATTTTCAGGATTAACATCTGTGATTTTCAACCATCTTATTTTCATCATCAAGAGAAATTAGTTATTTATGAACTAATATGTGAAGTTTTAAAGGCGGGGTTTTCCCGCCCATTGGGGTTGAATATTTAACCCTATCTACAGCACAAATTAAAACTCAAAAGAAACCGTTCCCAACACTGTTAATGGTGCTGCCGGAACAATATAGAACCCTTGAGACTCGTAATATTTAGTATCTAGTAGGTTCTTAAAGTTAATGGCGGCACGCCAATTATTCCGCTTATAGAAAATACTAGCATCTGTTCTGACAAAGGAAGGAAGTTTGAGATTATTTGGTAAAGTAGCCTCTCTTTCTCCAGCATAAACAAATCCAAGTCCTAACCCGAAACCCTGCAAGTTACCTTTTTGAAATTCGTAAGTAGTCCATAAACTTGCACTATTGTAAGGTACACCAACTAACCCATTATTGAGTAATGATAAGTCATTATCTTGGCTAATGTAGGCATCTATGTAAGCATAAGTACCAATGACTTTCCAACCGGGAAGAATTTCACCAACAACATCTAATTCAATACCCCGACTTTTTTGTTCACCTGTTTGGATGCTAAAGTTATCATCAACAGGATCTGGAGTTAAAACATTTTTCTTGGTGATATCAAAATAAGCTAAAGTTGCTGACAGACGTTTATTAAAAAATTCCTGCTTAATTCCTATTTCAAATTGTTCTGCCGTTTCTGGTTTAAAAGGTTCATTATTTCGATTTTTGCTAAATATTTGCGGGTTGAAGGAATTAGTCCAACTAGCATAAATTGATGTGGAATCAGTAGGTTGATAAACTAATCCTACTCTTGGAGAAAACTTGGAGTCTGAATTTTCATTATAGACTGTACCCGTTTCTACATTTCGATAAAAAGAATCAACACTGTCAAAACGACCACCTGCAAGTAATTTGATTTGTGGTGTTAGTTCCATTAAATTCTGGAAATAAATGGCAATATTATCTCCACCATACTCATCATTAAATCTGCTAAGATCCGTAGGTGCTGGTGCGCCGTAAACAGGATTGAAAATATCTAAATCGCCAATGCTGCCACTATAAAAATCGTAAGCTATTTTTTGGCGGGATAGCTCCACTCCGATCAGTGCATTATGGACAATTGAACCAGTTTTAAATTTGCCACTAATTTCATTTTGAAATGACAAATTATTTGTTTCGTCATAAACATTGCGATAATTCCGTGATACTGTCCGTCCATCAGTGTTGATATCGCCTGGTTGCACTCCTCTGGTGTTACCACTAACGTTAATGACATTGAAGACTTGACGGAATTTCCAGTTATTGTTATGTCCAAATTCACTTTCTAGTGTATAGGTGAAATTATTAGATTTCATTTCACCTCGATTGAGATTCGGTTCACCTAAAAAGCGGTTGATAGGCAGGTCAAAAACTACTTTATTATTGGAAGGAAAACCCCGATCAAAAGTGTAGTCATATTTTTGGTATTCATAGGCAAAGGTAATATTGGTTCTTTCTCCCGCTTTGACGGTAATGATTGGGGCAAAAAAGGTACTTTCATTTTCTCCGAAATCACGAAAACTGTTCGCATTTTCGTAAGCTACATTTAACCGATAAAGTGCGGCGCGATTTTCTAATAAAGGGCCTGAAAAATCAATTGATGTCCGGTAAAAGTCGTTACTGCCAATAGTACCGTTAAGTTGATAAAAAGGATCTTCAAGTGGCTTTTTGGTAATAGTATTGACTACACCACCGGGATTGGAGGCGCTACCATAAAGAACAGATGCTGGCCCTTTAAGAAATTCTACACGCTCAATATTAGCGACATCACGAGGACTCAAAAAACCAGCATCTTTTACGCCATCACGAAGGGTTTCAAACTCTGTAGCAAAACCGCGAATAAAGTAACCTTGAGATGCAAGTCCACCATAGGTTTCTTGAGGACGCACACCACTAACGTTATCTGCTAGTTCGTTGAGTTTAACTACTTGTCTGTCTTGAATGAGTTCTTTGGGTATGACTTGTACAGATGCAGGAATATCACGTAATGGTGCAGCAATTTTTGCAGCAGTTGTGGCTTCGGGGATTAAGTAACCGCTATTTTTTTCGCCTGTAACTATTAGTTCTATGGGTGTTTCTGTGGCTGTTGGTTGTTCTGGTTGAGTTGAATTTTCTGATTGGGGTGCTGGTGTGGGTTGTGTTTCTGGTTGAGGGGTAGATGTTGTGGAAGTAACGCCAAAAATTAAACCTTCATCACTATCAAATAGTTCTACTTTGGGTGTATTATCTGTTCCCGTAAAGATAATTCTAATAGTGTTGCTATTAAAGTTACTAACTGTGATATCACTAACTCCTGCACTGGGTTGTTTTTGGCTAACTGTGTCACCATTGGGTAGACTAAGTTGGGCTGAGGGAATGTCAACAATAAATTTGTTGCCCTCTGTTTGGGAAGATATTTGCAGTTTGTCGCCTTCTGGAGTGGCTAAAATTATTTCTAAGCCGTTAGCAGTGGTGTTAAATTTAACTCCTGTAATTTGGATTAATGTTTGACTTTGCTGTGGTGGAGTTGTAGTAGATGCGATCGCTGCAAATTCAAAAATTAAGCCTTCATCACCATCAAATAATTCTGCGGTTGGTACACCTTTTTCACCTGTAACTGTTAGTCTGACGGTATTAGCGTTGGTTTGGGTGACGCTGACATTGCTTATGCCTGTCACTGGATTTTTTTGGTTAAAACTGTTTTGTTTACTTAGTGATAAAACTGTATTGGGTATCTCTACTATGAAATCGCTGCCTTGGCTTTTATTGACTGGCTTGAGTGCTTCTATATCAGGACTTTCTAAAATTACCTCAATACCTTTATCAGTAGTATTAACTTTAACACCTGTAATTTTAGTGACTGATGTATTGCGGTTTTGTGCTAGTAATTGTGCTGCGCTGGTTGAATAATTTTCTTTGTCTTCAACGCTAAAAATTTCTTGTGTTTGCTTTTGGGCATAAGCTGGTTGTACTAAGGTGCTAATAACAGCTAGTGCTAATCCCGCTGAACGTATCTCATTCATGAACTCAGATTTCATTCCCGTTACTCCTTCCCCTACACCTGTAAACAGAGTCTTCCTAAGTGTTGTAGTTGCGTACTAGTCTCTACATCCAGTAGAAACTTTCACCCCCTAAAACTGTGACGCAATATTTTCTTAATAGTGACTTATCTTTTATATACAAGATTTCTCACTAGTTAAATGCAAGTATTTACACATATAGCCATCACTATTAAGAACTATTATCATAAAGGCTTTTGGAAAGCAAGCATTTTTGCAAACTTAGTATAAATGTACTTATTTAAAGAGAGGTAATGGAATATCTGGGCTAAAAACCTTATTCTACAAGAGATTTGAGTATTAACCAAGAATGAATATCTGTTACTTTTAAGTAAAAATTCTGTAGATAAGAGTTGGTGATCTGCCTAAAGCAGTAATTTAGGAGGGTGTAAAAAACTTATACGTGACCAAAATGGTGATAAAACTTATTGATTAGTTTTTGGTTGTAATTTTTAACTAATTGCTATAAGGTAATATCAATAATTGAAAATTATTAGCAATAGATATTTGCTGACTGGAAGCAACAGATTCATCTAGACGCGAATGAAACGCTGCTAATACCCGCAAACTAACCAATTAGCACTAGGGTGATAACGCTTTGTTAAGGTTTTTACCTGGCTTCAATTCCATTTTTTGTTTCCATCAAGGCTGTGAAAGTACAATGACTAAATCTGTCAATAATTTTTCTACGGTTGTAGATTTACTGCGATATAGGTGTTTAGAACAACTAAATACAGAGGCTTTTACTTTTCTGCAAGATGGAGAAGCACAAGCACAATCCCTGACTTATGAAGAATTAGATCGTCAAAGTAGAGCGATCGCTTGTCAGTTACAAGTATTAAATTTAACTGGACAGCGGGCATTACTGTTGTACCCATCAGGCTTAGATTATCTAGCAGCGTTTTTTGGGTGTTTGTATGCAGGTGTGGTAGCTGTTCCCGCCTATCCACCGCGCAACCATCGCAACACACCGAGAATACTATCAATTATCAAAGATGCTCAAGCGACAATTGTCTTGACTACAACCACGATTTTACAGCAAATAAAATCTTTATTAGTTGCCAAAGCAGACATAAATATGCGTTGGTTAACGACCGATGATATACAACCTGATATAGCCGTTGACTGGCGCAAACCGCCCATTAATTCAGACACTCTGGCATTTCTGCAATATACCTCTGGTTCCACAGGTACACCCAAAGGTGTAATGTTGACACATGGCAATTTAATCCATAATGCAACCATGACTTATGTCTGCATGGAACATTCGCGCCAAAGCAAGTTTATAACTTGGTTGCCAATGTATCATGATATGGGATTAATTGGTGGGGTATTGCAACCTTTATATGGTGGCTTTCCTTGTATCATGATGTCACCGACATCCTTTTTGCAAAACCCTTATCGCTGGTTAGCAGCCATTTCTAACTATCAGGGAACTACTAGCGGTGCGCCTAACTTTGCCTATCATTTATGTGTACAAAAAATTACTCCTGAACAACGACACACTTTAGATTTGAGTAGTTGGGATATAGCATTTAATGGTGCAGAACCTGTCCGCCAAGAAACCTTAGAACTGTTTAGTAGAACCTTTGCAGATTGTGGTTTTCGTTCCCAAGCTTTTTACCCTTGTTATGGCATGGCAGAAGCAACATTAATGGTTTCAGGAACTGTAAAATCAGATTTACCTGTAACTCTTACCGTAGATAAAACAGCATTAGAACAACACAAAATTATTTCTACGAATTCAAATAAAAATATTGTTAATTTAGTAGGTTATAACCTGTCCATACCAGGGCAGAAAATTATTATTGCTGATTCTGAAAATTGCACTCCTTGTCCTGAAAATGTAGTAGGAGAAATATGGGTATCTAGTCCCAGCATTGGCAAAGGTTATTGGCAACGTCCAGAAGAAACTAAAGCAACATTCCAAGCTCAACTCAAAGATGGAAGTGAAGGGACTTTCTTAAGAACAGGTGATTTAGGATTCTTCCATCATGGACAACTATTTATTACAGGCAGAAGCAAAGATTTAATTATTATTCGTGGACGTAACCTTTACCCCCAAGATATTGAATTAACAACAGAAAATAGCCATTCAGCTTTACGTCGTAATGGTGGGGCTGCCTTTGCCATTGAAATAGAAAATGAAGAAAAATTAGTCATAGTTCAAGAATTAGAATTTCGGGCTAAACCCAATTTTGCAGAAGTTGTTGCCGCTATTCGTCAAGCTGTTTCCCAGCAATTTGAAATTCAAGTTCATGCAGTCATTTTAATTAAAAGCGGGACAATTCCTAAAACTTCCAGTGGTAAAATACAACGTCGTGCCACTAAAGCCGAATTTTTAGCTGGTAATCTCCAAATTATTCACAGTAGTATTTTAAATCAAGGTTTAAATCAAGTTTTAAATTTTGCTGATTTAGGAGAAGTCACAGATCAAAATATTGAATCTTACTTACAACAAATAGTTGCTCAGGTACTATCAATTCCCTTAAATGAAATGAACTTACAACAACCTTTAAGTAATTTAGGGATTGATTCATTACAAGCATTCGATTTGAAAAATCGGATTCAGAAAGATTTAGGAGTAGCAATTTCAGCCGTAGATTTATTTGAAACAAGTATTAGTCAAATTGGCAAACAAATTTTATCAACAAATCAAACTCCAATTCAAACAATTCAACTTGCTCCTAGAAATACCGAGTTACCTTTGTGTTTAGCTCAAGAACGTTTATGGTTTCTTGATCAGTTAGAACCAGGTAATCCATTTTATAATGTAGCTATTGCTATTAGATTAACTGGTAAACTGGATGAGGGAATTTTAGAAACCAGTTTGAATGAAATTATCAAACGTCATGAAAGTTTACGGACGACATTTGTCCCTGTAGATGGGAAACCAGTTCAAGTGATTCATGAGATTTTAGAAGTAAAATTATCACATCTTGATTTAACAACACAGGAAAGTGAGAATTGTGATCTTCAAAATTTAATTTTACAAGAAACTCAAAAGCCTTTTAATCTAGCCGAACTTCCCTTATTAAGGGGTAAATTACTCAAATTAAAACCAGATGAACATTTACTGATAATTAGCCTACATCATATCATCGCTGATGGTTGGTCAATTGGGTTACTTGTCCAAGAACTAGCAGATATTTATGCAGCATTTACTGTTAATAAACCTGCAATTTTACCAGAACTCAGCATTCAATATGCAGATTATGCTTATTGGCAAAGAAATTATTATCAAGGTGATATCATTAATAAGCAGCTAAATTACTGGAAGCAACAACTTAGTAATAGCGTACCTTTACTCAATCTGCCCACAGATAAACCTAGACCAACAATACAAAGTTTTACAGGTAAAAAGGAATTTTTTACCATTTCAGCCGAAATAAAAGCAGGTGTGAAAAAATTAAATCGACAAGAGGGTGTAACTTTATTTATGACTCTTTTGGCTGTATTTAAAACCTTGCTTTACTGCTATTCTCAACAAGAGGATATTTTAGTTGGTTCGCCTGTTGTGGGTAGGAACTGGAGAGAAACAGAAAACTTAATTGGCTTTTTTATCAATACTTTAGTTTTTCGCAGTAACTTTGGTGGCAACCCTAGTTTTCGAGACTTACTCAAACAGGTACGTGCTATTGCTTTAGATGCTTATGCCCATCAAGATTTACCTTTTGAAAAATTGGTAGAGGAGTTAAAGCCAGAACGTAACTTGAGTTATAATCCCTTATTTCAAGTGATGTTTATTTTGCAAAATGCTTCCATACCAACAGTTGAAACTTCAGAATTAACTTGGCAACCAGAAGAAGTAGATGTTGGTACTTCTAAATTTGATTTGAAATTTAGTATTTGGGAAAGTACAGAAGGGTTTCAAGGTTCAATGGAGTATAAAACAGACTTGTTTAATAGTGCAACTATTGCCAGCATGAACAATGATTTTTCAACTTTACTATATGCTGTTGTTGAACAACCAAATATTAAAGTAGATCAGTTAGCCCAACTAATTGCCTTAAATAATCAGCACCAACAGCAAATACAAGCAAAGGAACTTGAATTAACTTCATTACAAAAGCTGAAATTAAGCAAACGTAAAGCTATAAGCAGTAATTAAAGAAGTTGTTTTGCTTGATTTTAGATAGCCGTAATTTACTGTAACATCAGTTTTTTATCTTGATCTTCCATAGGAGTTACATAATGGAATTATTAAAAGAATACAAAATAGTATGGCAAAAATGGCAGAAACAATTAATGGTGTTTCTCAACCCTAATGATTTAACTAAAGTATCAACACTTTATGCCCATGATAGATGGCCTAAACTGCGGTTTGCTCATCGCTACCAAAGCCATTTCGCTCCCTTAAAGCACAAAAAACTCAAAATTTTGGCTATTGGTATTGGCGGTTATGAAGACCATAGCTTCGGTGGAGAAGCTTTAAAAACCTGGAAAAAATATTTTCCTAACAGTATGGTTTATGGTCTTGATATTGTAGATAAAAGATATTTAGAAGAAGATAGGATTAAAATATTTCATGGCGACCAAAATGATAAGGATTTCATCAAAAAAGTCTTAGATCAAACTGGTGAACTCGATATTATTATTGAAGATGGCAGTGCTGCTAACGAACATCATATAAATGCCTTCCATACTTTTTTTCCTGTTTTGAAAGATGGCGGTATTTATGCATCAGAAAATATCCACCACTCTTATTGGCCTAGTCTGACAGGTGAAAGATGGAAAGAGTTTGCTGAGGACAGCATTTTTTTACAAAATGCCATTAATGTTGGGGGAAGCCTAGATTTAAATGATCCAAAAACCGTCATGAATATGTTTAAAAGAATGGTAGATGGACTCAATTATGAAGAGTTTTTGAATCCAGGTTATATCCCCAACTACTTTGACAAAAATATTGTTTCTACGCACTTTTACCATAATTTAGTAATTGTGTATAAAGGACAAAATAATGAAGGCAGCAATTTCATTGACAATAATACGTTGTCTCCAGAAATTTTAGAACTATTTGGTGTTACAAGTATTGATGAGCTAGGTCTAAATTTTCCTAAAAACAATATTGTTAATTCTGAATATCAGCCACTTGAATTGTTGCAAAAATCCAATTAATTTTGATTATGATAATTCCCCAGTCACCAAAACTCACCCTTAACCAGTTACGGTCTGTTAAACGACAAGGTGTAAATATTTCTCAGGCAGAATTAATTAAAGCAACACCTTTACTGACAGACAGTTTTTTACCTTTGTTGATTCAACCGGCAGTAGATGGGATAAATTTAATTTCTTGGGCAACAAGTAATCGAGAATTAATTGAAAGTTATTTACTCAAGCATGGAGGTATCCTATTTCGTAACTTTCAACTTTTAGACTTGGTTGAGTTTGAGAAATTGATTCAGACAGTTTCGGGAAAACTGTTAGAATATGTCGATCGCTCTTCTCCTCGTAGTGCAGTTCAAGGTAAAATCTACACATCTACTGACTATCCTGCTGACCAAAGTATCTTTCTACACAGTGAAAACTCCTACGCTGCCAGTTGGCCTTTAAAAATTTTCTTTCATTGTGTCACACCAGCACAGCAAGGTGGAGAAACTCCCATCGCTGATACACGGAGATTATTACAACAGATTAACCCAAAAATGCGCGATCGCTTCATTGAAAAAGGTGTGATGTACGTGCGTAACTTTGGTGATGGTTTTGGGCTATCTTGGCAAACAGTGTTTCAAACTACCAACCCATCCGAAGTTGAAGAATTTTGCTATCAAAATGGCATTGAATTCGAGTGGAAACAGGGAAATCGTTTGCGAACTCGTTCTCGTAGACAAGCGGTTGCTATACACCCAAAAACCGGCGAACCTGTTTGGTTTAATCACGCTGCTTTTTTTCATATCTCAACTTTAGCAGCAGATATTCGTAATGCTTTGTTAGCAGAATTTGCAGAAGCAGACTTACCACATAACACTTATTACGGTGATGGTTCACCCATTGAAAGCGGAGTTTTAGAAGCCATTCGCGCTGTCTATAAACAAGAAACTGTAATTTTTTCTTGGCAAGCTGGAGATATTTTAATGTTGGATAATATGCTTACCGCACACGGAAGAATGCCATTTGTAGGGACAAGAAAAGTAGTAGTTGGTATGTCTGAAAAATTATAAATACCCAGGAAGTATAGATTAAGATTAACAACAACAATAGGACAAAAATTTCAAAAAAATATCTTCTATAGGGCATTTAGGATTTATCGCGAGTTATTGGAAAGTAGGGAGAATTAGTAATGCTGGGAGAAATTCAAGGTTTTCGTCTTTCACCTCAACAAAAAAATCTCTGGACATGGCAAGAATTTGATCAGAATGCCTATTGTTCACAATGCACTATTTTGATTGAGGGCAACTTAAAAGTTGATACTTTGAAGGAAGCATTAGCACAAGTTGTTAACCGCCATGAAATCCTCCGAACTAATTTTTATTGTTTATCAGGAATGTCAATTCCGTTACAAATAATTACCGACAACAATATTATTTGGGGCGAAACTTACGATTTTAGTAGTTATAACCAACAACAAACAGAATTATTATCCAACTTATTTAATCAATTTCGTGAACAGCCATTTGACTTACAACAAGATTGTATGTTGCGTGTCTCTTTGGTTCATCTATCTACAGACAAGAATATTTTAATTATTGCCTTATCAGCCCTTTGTGCAGATGCTGTAACCCTAAAAATATTAGTGAGAGAAATTAGCCAATCTTATATAGCTTGCCTTCACAACCAAGAAATAGATCATGAACCACTACAATATGCAGATTTAGCTGAATGGCAAAATGAATTATTAGAAAGTGAAGACACAGAAGCAGGTCGAGACTATTGGCATAAACAAAATATAGCTAACTTGGCATCCTTAAAGTTACCTTGGGAACAACAAGCTATAGCAAAATCACCATTTCAACCACAAATACAATCTATAACTATTTCTGCCGAACTGCTGACACAGATAGAAACACTTGTTCAGCGATATAATGCTTCTGTCTCTGAATTTTTATTAACTTGCTGGCAAATTTTATTATGGCGTATTACCCAAGAGCAAAACCTAATTATAGGCATTGCTTGTGATGGACGTAAATATGAAGAATTAGAAGATGCCATAGGTTTATTTGTTAAATATTTACCGATTAAGCCTGAGATAAAATTAGACAATAATTTTTTGGAAGTCTTAAACAAGACCCAGAATAATATTCAGGAAATTACTAAATTTTATGATTATTTTACCTGGGATAAAATCTCAAATTTATCCACAGATACATTAAGATTTTTTCCCTTCAGTTTTGAATTTTTAGAAAAATCAACAAAGTATATAAATTCTGATCTCTCTTTTTCAATCATTCAGCATTACTCTTGTACTGAAAGATTTAAAATTAAGCTTTCATGTAGTTTGCAAAATCAAGAATTAAAATTGGAGTTTTATTATGACTCAACTTTATTTAATTCTGCATATATTAAAATTATCGCTAGACAACTACAAAACTTAATATCTAGTGCTGTTACTGATCCAGAAACAACAATTAGTCAGTTAGAAATTCTCAATATTACTGAGCTAAACCAGCTATTGGCAAATAACCACACCCAGCAAGATTACCCTCAAAATTTATTAACTCATCAACTTTTTGAAGCTCAGGTTAAAAAAACACCTGATCAAATTGCTGTGGTTTTTGCAGATGAAAAACTGACATATCAACAACTGAATCAAAAGGCTAATCAATTAGCTCATTACTTGCAAAAGCAGGGAGTAAAATCAGAAATGCTGGTGGGAATATGCCTAGAACGTTCTATTGATATGATAATTAGTATTTTAGGCATTCTCAAAGCTGGTGGGGCATATATTCCTTGTGATCCAGCAATACCAATCAAAGCTTTAGTATCACGCTTAGAAGATATTCAAGCCTCATTTTTGATTAGTAATTTTTGCGTAGTAAATAAATTAGCAGCAGTAATTAATCAAGAACAAATACCAGTTATTTGTTTAGATACTATCTCTGAAAAAATTGCTCATGAAAGTGATGCTAACCTGAGCAGCAACATCAACAGTAATAATCTAGCTTATGTAATCTTTACTTCTGGTTCTACAGGTAAACCTAAAGGTGTAGCAATTGAACATCAACAACTTATTAATTATATCTATGCCATCATTGATAAATTAAACCTACCTAGCAACTCTAGTTACAACTTTGCATTAGTTTCTACATTAGCAGCAGACTTAGGTAATACAGTTATTTACCCTGCCCTGTGTACAGGAGGATGTTTACATATTATTTCCTATGAACACGCAACTGATCCAATTTTATTCACAGAATATTGTCAGAAATATCCTATTGATTGTCTGAAAATTGTTCCTTCTCACCTTAGCTCTCTTTTACTTTCATCTTCACCCCAATTTATCCTACCTGGGCATAGATTAATATTAGGTGGTGAAGCTGCTAATTGGCAGTTAATTGAGCAAATTCGTCATTATGCACCAGATTGTCTAATCTTTAATCATTATGGACCAACAGAAAGTACAGTTGGTGTACTCACTTATTTAATTACAGAGGTAAATTTAACAACTCCAACAGTTCCTCTGGGTAAACCACTGGGTAACACACAAGTTTATGTTCTGGATAATAACTTACAGTTAACTCCTATAGGTATTAAAGGTGAAATATATATTGGTGGTGAAGGGTTAGCCAGATGCTATATGCAGCATCCTGAACTAACTGCTGAAAGATTTATTCCTCATCCCTTTAGTCATAAATCAGGTGCAAGACTATATAAAACAGGTGATTTAGGACGTTATTTACCGGATGGAAATATTGAATTTATTGGACGTGGTGACTACCAAGTAAAAATTCGAGGCTTCAGGGTTGAATTAGCAGAAATTGAAGCTTTATTAACTCAATATGCACAAGTTAGAGATGCGGTAGTTATAGCGCAAGAAAATGAAAATAGGGATAAACAATTAATAGCTTATTTAGTAGCTAAAACTTCAGAAATTATAGATTTAAATCAACTACATAGCTTTTTGCAGGACAACTTACCTAATTATATGTTGCCCTCTCAGTTTGTCATTTTAGAAGCCCTACCCCTGACTACTAATGGTAAAGTTAACCGTCAAGGATTACCCGCACCAGAAGAATTATCACAGTCAAAACAAGGCGCTATTATTGCACCACGTACCCCAGTGGAAGAAGTATTAGCGGCAATATGGATAAAAATTCTCGGTGTTAAACAAGTAGGAATTACAGAAAACTTCTTTGCATTAGGTGGACATTCCCTATTAGCTACACAGGTAATTTCTCAAATTCGAGAAGCATTTAAAGTTGAATTACCTCTACGCAGTTTGTTTGAATTACCAACAATAGGGGAACTAGCACAGCGTATAGAAACAACACTAAAATCAGGACAGAATTTAGCAGTTCTCCCAATAGATAAAGTTATCCAAACAGATAATTTATTATTATCTTTTGCTCAACAAAGACTGTGGTTTTTAGAGCAATTACAACCAGGAACTTCTGCTTATAATCTTTCTAGGAGCATAAGACTAAAAGGAGATTTAAATATTGTTGCATTAGAACAAAGTTTCAATGAAATTATCCGCCGGCATCAAGCTTTGCGTACTTCTTTTGTCAGCATAGATGGTGAACCAAGGCAGGTAATTAGGACAGAAGCAAATATTTATTTATCTGTGATTAATTTACAGCATTTACCGCCAGAACAACGAGAAATAGAAACGAAAGATTGGGCGATAAAACAAGCACAATATGCTTTTAACTTAACTGATCCACCATTATTAAATGTTTTGCTGTTGCAATTAGCAGAACAAGAGTATATGTTGGTGTTTACCATACATCATATTGTGGCTGATGGATGGTCAGCAGGGATAATTATTCAAGAATTAGCTGTTCTTTATGAGTCTTTTTGTACAGGTACAGCTTATGAATTGCCCAGTTTAAGTATTCAATATGCTGATTTTGCAGTTTGGCAAAGAACACAGTTGCAAAAACAAGTCTTTGCTGCTCAGATGGACTATTGGAAACAACAATTAAATGGTAATTTACCAGTATTAGAACTGCCTATAGCTAAACCACGTCCAAAACAGCAAAGTTTTATTGGTAAAAAGCAGATATTTACACTGTCTCTTGGTTTGACTAATGAATTAAAATCGTTGAGTCAAAAACAAGGTGTAACGCTGTTTATGACTTTATTAGCAGCTTTTAAAGTTCTAATTTATCGTTATACTGGACAGGAAGATATTTTAATAGGTTCACCGATTGCTAACCGTAATCGCCAGGAAATTGAGGGTTTAATTGGCTTTTTTGTCAATACTTTGATCATCAGAACTCAACTCAATTATAATCAGAGTTTTACTGAGTTACTAAAACAAGTCAGAGAAGTAACATTAGGAGCATATGCTCATCAAGATTTACCCTTTGAATTATTAGTAGAAGAATTACAACCACAACGTAATCTCAGTCATACGCCACTATTTCAGGTGATGTTTTCGCTACAAAATGCGCCTGGGAATAAGTTGAAGCTGTCAGGGTTAGATTTGGAATATTTGCCGTTAGAAAATAATACGGCTCGATTTGATTTAAGTTTGTCTTTTACTGATAATGCTGACGGTTTAGTTGGAGAATTAGAGTATAACAGTGATTTGTTTACTGTTGATAGCATCAGCCGGATGTTAGGACATTTGGAAATATTGTTAGCAGATATTGTTAGACATTCAGATAAGTCGATATCGGAATTATCTCTACTCACTCCAGCAGAAAAAACACAAATATTCAGCGATTGGAATGATACAGCAGCTAATTATCCTCATATCTGCGTTCATGAATTGTTTAGCACGCAAGTAGCTAAAACACCGAATGCTGTGGCTGTGGTAGCTGATTCGCAACAGTTAACCTACAAACAACTGGATGAGAAAGCAAACCAACTAGCGCATTATTTAAGCAGCTTAGGTGTAAGCAAAGAAGTGTTAGTGGGGATTTGTTGCGATCGCTCTTTTGATATGATAATCGCTCTCCTCGCAACTATCAAGGTAGGTGGTGCATACATCCCACTAGATCCGACATTTCCTCAAGAGCGTTTAGAATTCATGTTAGCAGATTCGCAAGTGTCAGTCTTACTAACTCAGCAACATTTATCACCTCATATTCCCCCCCACAATGCTCCCCAAAAAACTAAAATTATCTATTTAGATAGGGACTGGGAAAACATTGTCTCCCAGGAAATAAACACCCCTCATAGCGACATTGAGCCGGATAATTTGATGTACACCATCTATACTTCTGGTTCTACAGGCCAACCCAAAGGTGTACAAATTACCCACAGCAGCGTGGTAAATTTCCTCACTTCCATGCAGCAGCATTTACATTTAACTACTGAAGATAGTTTACTCTCAGTCACTACCCTATCTTTTGATATTGCGGTTTTAGAAATTTTTCTACCCTTAATAACGGGAGCTAAATTAATATTAGTTAGTCGAGAAATAGCAAAGGACGGTACACAATTATTACAACAACTGAATAATTCTGCTGCAACCATCATGCAAGCCACCCCTGCAACTTGGCGAATGTTATTAGATGCAGGTTGGGAAGGAAATTCACAACTAAAAATTATTTGTGGAGGCGAAACATTACACCAAAACTTAGCTGTTCAATTATTATCAAAATGTTATCAACTTTGGAATTTATACGGACCAACAGAAACAACTATTTGGTCTACAATTCAGCCAATTTATGATAATCAAAAAACCATTTCTATTGGTCGTCCTTTAGCTAACACCCAAATTTATATTTTAGATAAATCTTTACAACCAGTACCTGTAGGCGTTCCTGGAGAACTTTATATTGGTGGTGCAGGGTTAGCGCGGGGTTACTTTAAGCAACCAAAATTAACTCAAGAAAAATTCATTTTTAACCCATTCAATACCAAAACATTACTCTACAAAACTGGTGACTTAGCTCGGTATCTTCCTAATGGCGAAATTGAATGTTTAGGACGCATTGACTATCAAGTAAAAATTCGTGGTTTCCGCATTGAATTAGGAGAAATAGAAACAGTTTTAGAAAGCCATTCAACAGTGCGTCAGTGTGTAGTAATGGCACGGGAAGATGTACCAGGAAACCAGCGTTTAGTTGCTTATTTGGTGGCAGAACCTAACCCCCTAACCCCCTTCCCTACTAGGCAAGGGGGAACATTAAAGCCTCTCTCCTCGCAGGAGAGAGGTTTGGAGAGAGGTTTAAGTGAACTTCGCCAATATTTACGGCAAAAATTACCTGAGTACATGATACCCAGTGCTTTTGTCTGCTTAGAATCTCTACCTTTAACCCCTAATGGTAAAGTAAACCGTCGCGCTTTACCCGCACCAGAAAATACTCAATTGGAAACAGCTAATTTTGTACTTCCTCGTCATCCAGTAGAAGAAGTTTTAGCAGCAATTTGGACTCAAGTTTTAGGTGTTTCTCAAGTTGGTATTTATGACAATTTCTTTGAACTCGGTGGACATTCTTTATTAGCAACTCAAATTATTTCGCGGATTCGGAAAATCTTGTTAGTAGATATATCATTGCAACATTTATTTGCTTTTCCCACCATTGCCGAACTAGCTAAAGAAATTCAACAAATAAATATTGAAAATATTTCGACAATTACACCTGTTTCTCGTGATGAAAATTTACCTTTATCCTTTGCTCAAACTAGGTTATGGTTATTAGAAAAACTCAACCCTGATACTTGTATTTACAATATGCCCGCAGCAGTTAGTTTGGTGGGTGAATTGAATATACAAGCATTAGAGCAAAGCATCAATGAAATTATTCACCGTCATGAAGTTTTACGCACTAAGTTTGTCTTGGTTGATGATCAACCTGTACAGGTAATTGTTGACGATGTACAGTTAAAAATATCTATAATTAACTTAGGAGGATTAACGAAAACCGAACAAGAAACAGCAATTAAATGTTATAGTGTAGATGAATTTCAACTACCTTTTGATTTACAAAAAGCACCGTTGTTAAGATGTAAACTATTACAGCTAGACAACCAAGAATACATCTTATTATTTACCATCCACCATATCGTTTTTGATGGTTGGTCAACGGGTATACTAATTCAAGAATTAGCAGCACTTTATTCTACTTTTAATCAAAATCAAACTTCATCTTTACCAGCATTACCTATTCAATATGTAGACTTTACAGTTTGGCAACGTCAACTGATACAAGGTGAAAGACGGGAAGCTTTACTCTCCTACTGGATGCAGCAATTAGCTAATTTACCCGTACTGCAACTACCTACAACCCGTCCCTGTGCAGAAGTGAAAACTAATCGGGGTGCTAGTCACAAATTCTTGATACCTGCCGAAATATCACAGCAAATACAACAACTATCCCGGCAAGAAAATGTCACTTTATTTATGACCTTGCTGACCAGTTTTAAAATTTTATTACAACGTTACAGCAACCAAGATGATATTGTTGTTGGTACAGATGTTGCTAACCGTAACCAAGCGGAAATTGAACCATTAATTGGCTTCTTCATTAACTTATTAGTTCTTCGCACTGACTTAACTGGAAATCCCACTTTTCTGGACTTATTACAACGAGTTCGCACCCAAACATTAGCAGCTTACGCTCATCAAGATTTACCCTTTGACGAGCTAGTTAGAGAATTACAACCTGAGCGTCATATAAGTAACACAGTTCCATTATTTCAAGTATTATTTGTCCTGCAAAATACACCGAATTCAACCTGGGAATTACCAGGAGTCACTTTAAATTTACTGGAATTAGAAAGCAAAATAGCCAGATTTGATTTAGCCCTATTTCTTACCGAAACTGAACAAGGTATAGAAGGTAAATGGCAATATAACGCGGATTTATTTGCTTCAGATACCATCACTAACTTAACCAAACACTGGCAAACATTAATCAACAGCATTGTTACTCAACCTCAGAGTTGTATCAATACATTAGAAATGCTCACAGAAGTAGAAAAGGCAGAACAATCTATGCAACAACAGGAGCGTAAAGCAGCTAAAAGACAAAAATTTATGACTATTGCTCCCAAAGCGGTTAATCTATCCGTAGAGCAATTAGTTAAAATAGATTATTTGCAAAATGATCAAAAATTTCCCTTAGTAATTCAGCCCAATAGTACAGAAATTGATATCATATCTTGGGCTAATAATAATCGAGAATATCTAGAAACAGAATTATTCCAACATGGAGCGATTTTATTTAGAGGTTTTGATGTAAAATCAGTTTCAGAGTTTGAAAACTTCGCTCAAACAATTTCTCCTAATTTATTTGCTGAATATGGCGACTTACCCCGCACAGGAGAAGGTGGTAAAGTTTATGGTTCTACACCTTACCCAGCAGATAAAGCGATACTGTTTCACAATGAAAGTTCTCATTTACATTCCTTCCCTTTAAAAATTTGGTTTTACTGCGTTCAACCAGCAGAAAAAGGTGGAGAAACGCCAATTGTTGACTGTAGAAAGGCTTATCAATTGCTCAGTCCGCAATTGCGGGAAAAATTAGCTACTAAACAGTTAATGTACGTGAGAAATTTCGCTGAAGGTTTAGATGTGAGTTGGCAAAATTTCTTTCAAACTACAGATCAAAAAGAGATAGAAAATTATTGTTGGTCAGCAAAAATTGAATTTGAATGGTATAATAATAATGGTTTAATTACTCGCCAAATTCGCCCAGCTTTAGCAGTACATCCCAAAACTGGCGAACCTGTATTTTTCAACCAAATTCAATTACACCATATATCCTATTTAGATACAGACGTTCGAGAATCACTGCTATCTATATTTGGAGAATCAAAATTACCTCGAAACGTTTATTTTGGTGACGGTACACCAATTACATCTGAAGAAATTGCCGAAATTAATGCAGTTTATGAGCAAACACAAACTAGCTTTCCTTGGCAGCAAGGCGACATGATCATGCTAGATAATATGTTGGTTGCTCACGCTAGAAACCCTTATTTTGGACAACGTAAAATCGTTGTTGCAATGGCAGAAATGATTAATCAGGTAAGTTATTAGTTAAAAAATTTGATCCCCCCTATCCCACCTTGAAAAGGGGGGAATTAATTAATCAAAGTCCCCCTTTTTAAGGGAGATTTAGGGGGATCAAATTTAGATTAAAAGTCAGACCTTAAAAAATAAGTATTCTTCAAAACTATGCAAACTCAAATAATTAGTGGTTTTCAACTTGCTCCTCAACAAAAAAGACTGTGGAATTTACAACAAAATAGTTCTGCTTTCTGCTCCCAATGTCGTATTTTAATTGACGGTAATCTCCAACCACAGATACTGAAAAATACTGTTCATAAACTTGTCAATGATCATGACATTTTGAGAACAAATTTCTATCGCTTACCTGGAGTGAAAACCCCAGTTATGGTATTTGACGATCAGAGTTCATTTAATTGGAAATATTTCGATTTCAGTGATTTACGTCAGGAATATATTGCTGAGAAAATTCAAGAATTATTTTGGCAAGCAAGACAGGAATATCAAAATATAGCTCAAGATTTACCACTGCGGTTATGTTTAATAAAACAATCGGAAAATCAGCATAGTTTAATTATTTCTTTACCTGCTTTATGTGCAGATAATAGAACTATTAAAAACTTGGTTAATCAAATTAGTCAAGGTTATCATCAGTGCTGTCAAGGTAAAAAACTAACTGGAAATTATGTGCAGTATGTCCAATTTTCTGAATGGCAGAATCAATTATTAGCAGATGAGGATGCAGAAGAGGCACAAGCCTATTGGCAACAACAAAAACTTAACTCTTTATCAGCATTAAAATTACCTCATGAACGACAAAGAAAGCATCATTCATTTGTGACTGAGCGTTATAAGTTAGTTATTAATCAGGAATTATTTGCTCAAGTTAATGCTTTTGCTAAAAAAAATGCAAAAACTCTGGATGTCGTTTTACTAGCTTGTTGGCAAACATTAATTTGGCGAATCACAGGAGAGGCAGAAATTGTCATTGGTACAGCAAGAGATCGCCGTGAATATGAAGAACTTGATGATGTACTTGGTTTGTTGGCAACTTGGCTACCAATTAAAACTAAATTTACCCCCAATTTAAACTTTATAGAAGTATTAGCAGCAGTAGAAAAAACATTAGCAAATGCTACTGAGTGGCAAGATTATTTTGTTCCTGAATCTATAGACGCTGATAGTTTGATAGCTTTCCCTATTGGCTTTGAATTTAATAATATTTCTGTTCACAATTATGATCATACAGAGGTTAGATTCAGCTTAAATGAAATCTACAGTTTCATTGAACCTTTTAAAATTAAACTTTCTTGCATAGAAGACAATCATAGTTTAGTTGGTGAATTTTACTATGATATTAATTACTTCTCGCTAACAACAATTGAAAGACTGGCAAAAAATTTTCAAACTTTATTGATAAATATTATTACTAATCCTAATTTACCTCTCAAGCAACTAGAAATACTTAGCACCACTGAACGCCAACAATTGTTAGTTGATTTTAACCAGACAACAGTTGAGTATTCCCAAAATAAATGTATTCATGAATTATTTGCTGAACAAGTAGAAAAAACACCAAATCAAGTTGCAGTAGTGTTTGAGAATGAAGAAATTACATATAAAGAATTAAACTCTAAAGCCAACCAACTAGCACACTATCTGAAAAAGCAAGGAGTACAGCCAGATTTTGTAGTTGGTTTGTGCGTAGAATGTTCTTTAGAAATGATTGTTGGTTTATTAGGTATTCTCAAAGCAGGTGGAGCATATTTACCACTTGAATCTAATTTACCAACAGAAGCTATAAACTTACGATTACAAGAGGCAAAAACATCATTAGTAATTACTCAGCAATCATTAATTAATCGTTTTGAAAAAGTAAAAGTAATTGCTATTGATACTGATTGGGAAAATATTGTAGGTGAAAGTGATGAAAATCCTCACACAGATGTAACACCTGAAAATCTTGTTTATGTTATCTTCACTTCCGGTTCTACAGGTAAACCAAAAGGAGTGGCCACAGAACACCGACAATTATTCAATTATATCAATACGATAGCTCATCAATTCAACTTACCACAAACTGCCAACTATGCCACCGTTTCTAGTTTAAGTGCAGACTTAGGAAATACAATGATTTTCCCTTCTCTTTGTAGAGGAGGCTGTTTACACATCATTTCCTCAGCGCGGGTAGGAAATGCGTTAGAACTGGCTGAATATTGTCGTCAACATCCCATAGACTGTTTAAAAATAGTCCCTTCTCACCTGACTGCACTCCTGGCTGCAAATCCATCAGCAGCAGCTATTCTTCCCCGTCAACGTTTAATTTTGGGTGGTGAAGCAGCTAGTTGGAAATTAATTTCCCAAATTCAACAACAAGCACCAAGCTGTCAAATATTCAACCATTACGGACCGACAGAAACCACCGTTGGGGTTTTAACTTATGCAGTAGAAAATCAAGCAGATGATTCAATTTCCGAGACAGTTCCTTTAGGTCGTCCCTTAGCCAATAGCCAAGTTTATATCTTAGACGAAGAATTACAACCAGTACCTCTGGGTGTACGAGGTGAACTTTATATTGGTGGTGCAGGATTAAGTCGTGGTTATTTGCACCAACCAGAATTAACAGCACAACGTTTTATTTCCCACTCTTTACTCGGACAAGAATTACGTTTATATAAAACAGGCGATCGCGTCCGTTACTTAGAAAATGGTAATATAAAATACCTGGGCAGAGTTGACAACCAAGTAAAAATTCGGGGATTCCGCATTGAATTAGAAGAAATAGAACTAACTCTGACTCAATATCCAGCCATACAACAAGCTGTGGTTACAGTCCAACAATCGGAAGATAACCAACGCTTGATAGCTTATCTTATTTCCCAGCCCAAAGCAGCAATAAATATTAATGAATTGCGTAGTTTTCTCAAACAAAAACTACCAGATTATATGCTGCCATCAGCCTTTGGTATTCTGAAAAAATTACCCTTAACACCTAACGGTAAAATAGATCGTCAAGCATTACCAGATATTGAAAGTTTGTCTTCAGAATTAGCAGAAAAATATGAACCACCAAAGACAGAAATAGAACAAGCGATCGCTCAACTTTGGCAGCAACTTCTACAAATAGAAAAAGTAGGCATTAATGATAACTTCTTTGACATCGGTGGACATTCATTACTGCTGGTTCAAGTTCACGCCAAACTCCAAGATATGTTTACAGTTGATATTGCCATTACCACTTTATTTGAACATCCAACTATCAATTCTCTAGCTCAATATTTAACTAAAGCTCAACCAGAAACAACGACATTATTAGAAACTCAACAAAGGGCAGCAAATCGCAGAAATGCTCGCCCAAACCGAAAAAATCAAACACAGCTATAAATAATATCTCCTTTACTCTATTCAACTACTTCCAATCCAGCAATGAACGACATAGAAGACATTAACCAAATTTGTGAAAGTGATATTGCCATTATTGGTATGGCTGGGAGATTTCCCAAAGCCAGTAATCTCGATGCTTATTGGCAGAATATCCGCGAGGGAGTAGAGGCTTTAACTGAATTTACTGATACAGATTTGCAAGCCCAGGGAGTAGATACACAACTGTTGAATAATCCTAATTATGTCAAAGCAGGATTCGTTTTAGAAGATGTTGAATTATTTGCTGCTTCTTTCTTCGATTACTCTCCCAGAGAAGCAGAAATTACAGACCCACAACAACGGATTTTTTTAGAAGTTGCTTGGGAAGCTCTAGAAAATGCTGGCTATAACACTGAAACGGATAAAGAACAAATTAGTATTTACGCCAGTTCTAGTATTAACACTTATTTTCTATTTAATCTTTTACCCAATTCCGAGTTAATTAAATTAGTCGGCTTTGACCAAATTAGACATAATAACCGTAGCGATAACTTAGCCACAAGAGTAGCTTATAAATTAAACTGCAAAGGATCAGCTATTAATGTCCAAACAGGCTGTTCTAGTTCCTTAGTGGGAATTCATTTAGCCTGTCAAAGCTTACTAAATCATGAATGTGATCTAGCTTTAGCTGGTGGAGTTTCCATATCTGCAAATCAAAAAACAGGTTATCTCTACCAAGAAGGAGGAATTTTATCACCAGATGGTCATTGTCGCGCCTTTGATGCTCAAGCCAAAGGTACTGTTAATGGTAATGGAGTCGGCATTGTAGTTTTAAAGCGGTTGGCAGATGCTATTATTAATGGCGATCGCATTCATGCTGTCATCAAAGGTACGGCAGTTAATAATGATGGTTCTCTCAAAGTCGGTTATACAGCGCCCAGTATTGACGGACAAGCCAAAGTCATCACCGAAGCATTAGCAGTATCAGGAGTCCATGCCGAAACAGTTAGCTATATAGAAACCCACGGCACGGCTACAGTTTTAGGCGACCCTATCGAAATTGCAGCCTTAAAAAAATCCTTCTCCCTTTATACTCAAAAAAAGAATTTCTGCGCCTTATCTTCAGTCAAAACTAACATTGGACATTTAGATGCTGCTGCTGGTATTGCCGGCTTCATCAAAACAGTTTTGGCATTGAAAAATCAGCAGATTCCACCGAGTTTAAACTTTACCTCACCAAACCCCCAAATTGACTTTGCTAACAGTCCTTTCTATGTCAATAACCAGCTAAGAGAATGGCACTCACAAGGCCACCCACGCCGCGCTGGAGTCAGTTCTTTTGGTATTGGTGGGACAAATGCCCATATCGTTCTCCAAGAAGCGCCGGTGATTGAGCAGGGGAGCAGGGGAGCAGAGGGGCAGGGGAGCAGAGGGGCAGAGGGGCAGGGGAGAGGATATCAGTTATTAGTAGTCTCTACTAAAACAGCATCAGCACTAGAAACTGCAACCAAAAATTTAGTTAAACATCTCCAGCAACATCCTGATGTTAATCTGGCTGATGTCGCATATACCCTCAGCATAGGTCGCCGGAGCTTTGAGCATCGCCATATAGTAGTATGCCAAAGTATTGAGAATGCAGTTCAAGTTTTAGACAACCAAATCAATACCCAAAAATTTACCTCATCTCCAGTCTCAGAAAATCCTTTTGTAGTATTTATGTTTCCTGGACAGGGTTCCCAGTATGTAAACATGGGTCGGGAACTGTACGAAACAGAAGCCATTTTTAGAGAACAAGTTGATAATTGCTGCCAACTACTTAAACCCCATTTAGAGTTAGATTTACGCCAAATACTCTATCCCACCACAGCAACTTCCGAAGTCACACAGCAATTAACCCAAACTGCCATTACCCAACCTGCATTATTTGTCATTGAATATGCACTAGCTAAATTATGGATAGCTTGGGGAATCAGACCACAAGCAATGATTGGTCACAGTATTGGCGAATATGTGGCTGCTTGCCTTGCTGATGTTTTCTCCCTCGAAGATGCTTTAGCACTGGTAGCAAAGCGGGGAAAATTGATGCAGCAACTACCATCTGGCGCAATGTTGGCGGTTTTTCTGTCAGCAGCAGAAATTAAACCCTTATTGAATGAGAATATATCTCTAGCTGCTAATAATGCCTCTCATCTATGCGTGGTTTCGGGAACTCATGCAGCCATAGAAGCATTACATCAACAACTTGTAGCCAACGGTGTAGAGTGCCGTAATCTGCACACCTCCCACGCCTTCCATTCCCAGATGATGAACCCCATCATCAAAGAATTTCAAGAATATTTAAGCAAAATTAACTTAAAATCTCCCCAAATTCCCTTTATTTCTAATGTCACAGGTACTTGGATTACAACCGCCCAAGCAACTGATTCTCACTACTGGGGACAACATTTGCGGCAAACAGTACGTTTTGCTGAGGGTATTACTGAATTAGGAAACAAATCAGAACAAATTTTCTTGGAAGTAGGGCCAGGAAAGGTATTAAGTAACTTAGTCAAACAACTACAAACATCACCAACTATATTATCTTCTCTACGTCATCCCCAAGAGCAACAATCAGATGTAGCATTTTTACTCAACACCCTGGGTAAACTTTGGCAAGCTGGAATTGAAATTAACTGGTCAGAATTTTATCATTCCCAGCGTCGTTATCGTCTTCCTCTGCCAACATATCCTTTTGAACGACAAAGATTTTGGATAGAACCACAGGCAAAAGCAGACCTGATTTACCAAGATATTAATGATTGGTTTTATGTTCCTGTTTGGAAACAAGCAATACCTCTAAAAGCAGCTGTTAATGAACAGATAATACAGCAAAGAAAATGTTGCTTAGTATTTATTGATGATTTAGGAATAGGAACAGAACTTGTCCAACAATTACAACAACAAGGGCAAGAAGTAATAATTGTACAAACGGGAGAAAAATTTACTAAACTGAGGGATGGCGTTTATAGTATTCATCCCCAAGCCAAGGCTGATTATGATGCTTTAATCCAAGACCTCTGTTTGACCAATAAAATTCCACAAATCATATTTCATTGTTGGGGGATAACTACAAATAATCATAGTTACTCAGCGATTGATTTGGGCTTTTGGAGTTTACTTTTTCTTGCTCAAGCATTAGGACAGCAGCCTGTTAATGATCAAGTGCAAATTATGGTTATTACTAATAATCTGCACAATGTGACGGGAGAGGAAATTTTATATCCTGAAAAAACGACTGTCTTGGGTGCGTGTAAGGTAATTGATCAAGAATTTACTAATATTACCTGCCGGAATATTGATATTATAATTCCTCAACAGGAAAGTAAAAAACCACAACTCATCCAAAATATTTTAACTGAATTAACATCTAACTGCCAGCAATTAGTTGTTGCTTATCGGGGGCAACATCGCTGGATACAAACTTTTGAAAAAACTCAGTTAGAAACAGCCAGTTTGGAGAATTCACCACTACGACCGGGGGGAGTATATCTGATTACTGGAGGCTTGGGAGGTATTGGTTTAACACTAGCAGAATACTTAGCTAAAACAGTACAAGCAAAGTTAGTTTTAATCGGGCGTTTGAAATTTCCCCACCGTGATGAATGGGAACAATGGCTAATAAGTCATGATCACCAAAATTCTGTTAGTCAAAATATCAAAAAGTTACAGAATTTAGAAAAATTAGGTGCAGAAGTTCTAGTTTTAACCGCTGATGTCACCAGCCCAGAACAAATGCAGTTTGTCAAAAACCAAGTATTAACAAAATTTGGAGTAATTAACGGTGTAATTCACACAGCAGGTGTGGCTGGTGGTGGTATTATTCAACTGAAAACACCGGAAAAAGCACAAAATGTACTAGCACCAAAAGTTCAAGGTACATTAGTAATTGATACCGTTTTTGGTGATGAAAAATTAGATTTCCTTGTTCTTTGCTCATCGTTAACATCAATTCTTGGTGGATTGGGTCAAGTAGATTATTGTGCAGCTAATACTTTCTTAGATGAGTTTGCCAAAAGTAAATATGAACAACAAAAACCTCTAACTATCGCCATAAATTGGTGTGGCTGGCAAGAAGTGGGAATGTTAGTTAATACAGCCATTACAGAAGAATTAAAAAACCGTCGTCAACAGCATCTATATCAGGCGATATCACCTCAAGAAGGTGTAGAAATTTTTAGCCGAATTTTGCAGAGAGGATTACCTCAAGTAGTGGTCAGCAAACAGAATATTGTCACCCAAATTAAACAAAGTCATGGTAAAGTAAATTTAGGAGTCCAGTTAGATGAAATAGAAAAAGAACTAAAGCAAAGAAATTTTTCTAAACAACTCCATTCCCGTCCTCATCTTAATAATGATTATGTCGCACCCCGAAGTGATATAGAAAAAAATATTGCCGAAGTATGGCAACAAGTTTTGGGTTTAGAACAGGTTGGTATATATGATAATTTCTTCGATTTAGGTGGGCATTCTCTATTAGCTACCCAAATCATCTCTCAGTTGCGAAAAACTTTTTTAGTAGAAATTCCTCTAAGTAGTTTGTTCTCAGAGGCATCTACTATCATCAATCTAGCTGAGATAGTAGAACATCTTATTTTAGAAAAAATTGAAGATTTATCGGAAGAAGAAGCACAACGACTTTTGGGAGTTTAGTAACTAATAAAACTCAACCTAATTTTATCAATAACTTTTTTGAATGGCAAAGAGTAGGAATATGTCTGAATCTGAATCACTATTACAAAGAAAGGCTAATTTATCGACAGCAAAAAAATCATTATTAGCCAAATTGATGCAAGGTAAATTGCAGACTAATACTATACCTTGTCGTCAACAGTCAGATTCAATTCCCTTATCTTTTACCCAAGAAAGATTATGGTTTCTCGAACAATTAGACCCTAATCAGCCTCTTTATAATGAGCCAACAGCTTTACGCTTAAGGGGTGTTCTGAATATAGCGGCATTAGAACAGAGTCTGAATGAAATTGTCCAACGACACGAATCTCTGAGAACTACATTTACTACAAGTAATGGGCAATCAGTCCAAATCATTACCCCAAGTTTAAACTTAAATATACCAGTAGTCAGCCTTCAGTCACTGAGTACCGACGAACTAGAAAATTCAGTCCAAAGCCTAGCTATTGAAGAAGCTTCCCAACCATTTGATTTAGGGAAAGATCCACTTCTACGAGTGAAACTACTGCAACTAAACGAAACAGAGTATGTATTGCTGTTGACCATGCACCATATTATCTGCGATCGCTGGTCATTTGCAATCTTGGTACAAGAACTCATGACTCTTTACCAAGCATTCTCTAGCGGTCAACCTTCGTCTTTAGCAGAATTGCCAATTCAATATGCAGATTATGCCATCTGGCAAAGGCATTACCTCACAGGAGAAGTTTTAGAACAGCAAACATCTTACTGGGAAAAACAACTCATAAATGCTCCTACTTTATTAGAACTGCCTACAGACCATCCTAGACCACCTGTAATGAGTAACCGCGGTGCCAAGTTATCTTTTAAAATATCCCCAGAGTTAACCCAGGCACTTAAAGAACTTTCACAACAAGAAGAAGCCACCTTATTTATTACTTTACTGACGGCTTTTAAAGTTTTACTTTATCGTTATACTCAACAAACAGATATCCTAGTTGGAACAACTATAGCAGGTCGTAACCGCGAAGAAATAGAAAAGCTAATTGGCTTTTTCGTCAATACCATAGTGTTACGTACTGACCTAGATGGTAAACCCAGTTTCCGCGAATTATTACGACGAGTGCGTGAGGTTGCCTTGGGAGCTTATGCTCATCAAGATTTACCCTTTGAACAGTTAGTAGAGAAACTCAAACCGCAACGCAGCCTCAGTCATACACCCTTGTTTCAGGTGATGTTTCAGCTTCAAAATACACCACATCAAACATTAGAATTACCAGGGTTGACTTGGGAAATATTACCGATTCACAACCATACAGCCAAGTTTGATCTGAGTCTAGCAATGGTAGAAACCGAAGCAGGATTAATAGGCAACTTTGAGTACAATACAGACCTTTTTGAAGTTGCGACTGTGACTAGGATGCAGGGACATTTTCAAAATTTAATAGAGGCTATTGTTGCTAAACCAGACCAGGTAATTGGAAAATTACCAATGCTAACAACAGCAGAACAAAATCAATTATTAAACTGGAATAATACTCAAAGTGATTATCCACAAAACCTATGTATTCATCAATTATTTGAAACTCAAGTTGAGAAAACACCTGATGCTGTAGCAGCGATATTTGAAAATCAGAAATTGACCTATCGGGAACTGAACGCTAAAGCAAATCAACTCGCCCACTACCTCCAAAAACTGGGAGTAGCACCAGAGGTATTGGTGGGGATTTGTGTTGAGCGTTCTTTAGAAATGATTGTGGGTATTTTAGGTATTTTGAAAGCAGGTGGGGCTTATGTACCACTTGATCCAGCCTATCCCCAAGAGCGTCTAGCTTTAATGCTAGAGGATGCTAATTTATCGCTGTTATTAACTCAACAGCAATTAAAAGAATGGCTACCTCAAAATCAGCATCAAACTATTTACTTAGATGCAGATTGGCCTTTAATTGTTCAAGAAAGTCAGGAAAATCTAGAGATAAAAGTTACAGATGCAAACTTAGCTTATGTAATTTACACATCAGGTTCTACAGGTAAACCTAAAGGTGTTTTGGTACAGCACAAATCTTTAGTTAATTATACCGTTTCAGCTTGTAAAAACTACCAAATCAGCATAGGCGATCGCATTCTCCAATTTGCCTCAATTTGTTTTGATACCGCAGCAGAAGAGATATTTCCCTGTTTAATCCAAGGGGCTACTTTAGTTATGCGTAATGATGCCATGTTAAGTTCAATCCCCACATTTTTACAGCAGTGTCAAAAATGGCAAATAACTGTATTAGATTTGCCCACAGCCTTTTGGCATCAAATGACGGGGGAATTATTAGAGCATAGTCTACAACTACCTGAACAGTTGCGGTTAGTAATTATTGGTGGAGAAAAGGCATTATCCAAATACTTAGCAATTTGGAAAAAATATGTAGATGAAAAAGTTAAATTAATCAACTCCTATGGACCCACAGAAACAACTATAGTAGTAACCATTAGCAATTTATCTCATGACCAAATAAAAGCTGAATTCTCATCAGTTTCCATTGGCAAATCAATTGATAATATACAAATTTATATATTAGATGATTATCTTCAACCTACACCTATTGGTATACCTGGTGAACTATATATAGGTGGTCTGGGTGTCGCTAGAGGCTATCTCAACCAACCTCAATTAACAGCAGAAAAATTTATTCCTAATCCTTTTAGTAATGAAGCGGGAACAAGTCTTTATAAAACAGGTGACTTAGCGAGATACTTATCTAATGGCGAAATTGAGATTTTAGGACGGGTTGATTACCAAGTAAAAATTCGCGGGTTTCGGATTGAATTAGGTGACATAGAAGCGAAATTAAATCAGCATTCTGATGTCAAGGAAGCGGTGGTCAAAGTATGGGAGGATGAACAAGGTGATAAACGTTTAGTCGGATATGTTAGTTTTCAGTCAAAGCCAGAATTAACAGTTACTCAACTACGAAGCTTTTTGAAAGAACAATTGCCAGAATATATGATACCTTCTGCATTTGTAATTTTAGAAGCTTTACCTCTGACACCTAACGGCAAAATAGATCGACGTGCATTAACTGCACCAGAAAAATTCCGTCCAGAATTAGCAACCAATTATGTAATTCCGCAAACCAAAATAGAGCAGATCATAGCTAATATTTGGCAAAAAGCTTTAAATATTGAAAAAATTGGCATTCACAATAACTTTTTTGAACTCGGTGGTCATTCCTTACTGATGCTTAGGGTTCATAGTGAATTGCGGGAAATATTGGCAACTAATTTATCAATGCTTGATTTGTTTAGATATCCAACCATTAGTTCCTTGGCAGATTATCTGAGTCAATTACGAAATCCAAGTACATCTATTCAGAAGACAGAAAAACAATGTGAAAAAATTACAACTACTAAAGAACAACAAAGAAAACGTTTACAAAAAATGAAGTCTATTAGAAATATTTAAGGAGTTATAGAAACATGGATAATTTAACAGAATTTAATTTTAATGGAGAAGAAATAGCAATTATTGGTTTATCAGGACGCTTTCCTGGTGCTAAAAATATTGCAGAATTTTGGCAAAACTTAGAAACAGGTGTAGAGTCAATTACTTTTTTTAGCGATGAAGAATTGATAGCTTCAGGGATAGAGCCAGCTTTAGTTAATAACCCTAACTATGTTAAAGCTAGAGGTGTATTGGCAGATGCCGAATTATTTGATGCCTCCTTTTTTGGTTTCACTCCCAGAGAAGCAGAAATAACAGATCCACAACATCGCCTATTTTTAGAATGTGCTTGGGAAGCTTTAGAAAATGCTGGCTACAACGGTGAAAATTATTCTGGGTCAATTGGTGTTTATGCTGGTAGCGGCTTGAGTGGCTATTTATTTAATGTGTACACAAATGAAAATATTCGTAACTCTGTTGATTTACATCAAATATCAATTGGTGGTGATAAAGATTATTTAAGTACCCGTGTTTCTTACAAATTAAATTTACAAGGGCCAAGTTATACCGTTCAAACTGCTTGCTCAACTTCATTAGTTGCCGTTCATTTAGCTTGTCAAAGCCTTCTGAATGGAGAATGTGATATGGCTTTAGCTGGTGGTGTTTCTATTAGTGCTTTGCGAAAACATGGTTATTTCTATAAAGAAGGAAGCATTGGCTCTCCTGATGGACATTGCCGCGCTTTTGATGCCAAAGCACAGGGAACAGTTGGTGGGGAAGGTGTGGGTGTGGTGGTGCTAAAAAGATTAGAAGATGCGATCGCTAATCAAGATACCATCTATGCAGTAATTAAGGGTTCTGCCATCAATAACGATGGTTCACAAAAAGTTAGTTACACAGCACCCAGTATTGATAGTCAAGCAAAGGTCATTAGCACTGCTCAAGCTGTAGCTGAAGTTGCACCGGAAACTATTACCTATATTGAAGCCCACGGCACAGGTACATCTTTAGGAGACCCCATTGAAATTGCGGCTTTAACCCAAGCTTTTCGCCAAGGTACCCAGAAAACTGGCTTTTGCGCTATAGGTTCTTTAAAAACCAATACAGGCCATTTGGATGCTGCGGCTGGGGTGGCAGGTTTAATTAAAACCGTCCTCGCACTCAAGCATAAAAAAATACCTCCGAGCCTACACTATCAAACACCAAATCCACAGATAGACTTTGCTAATAGTCCCTTTTACGTCAATACGCAACTGACAGATTGGCAAACTAACGGCACTCCTCGACGTGCTGGGGTGAGTTCCTTTGGTATTGGGGGAACAAATGCCCATGTAATTTTAGAAGCAGCCCCGGTGATTGGGCAGAGGGGCAGGGGAGCAGAGGGGCAGGGGAGATTTCAGTTGTTGGTACTCTCTGCAAAGACTTCTACAGCCTTAGAAACTGCCACAGCTAATCTAGCTAATTATCTTCAACAAAATCAGGATTTGAATTTGGCTGATGTGGCTTATACTCTGGCAGTCGGTCGTAAAGCTTTTGAGCATCGGCGGATTTTGGTATGTCAAAATAGCGGTGCTATCACTGCTTTAACATCTCCAGATAGTCCAGAAGTTTTCACCCATTACCAAAAACCTTGTCATCGTCCAGTGGTGTTTATGTTTCCTGGCCAAGGTTCTCAATATGTGGACATGGGTAAGGAACTTTATGAACATGAACCATATTTTAGAGAACAAGTTGACTACTGTGCAGAATTGCTTAAGCCCCATCTCAATATTGATTTGCGTGAGGTACTTTACCCCGATACTACACAGATAGAAACAGCAGGACAGTATTTAACCCAGACAGATATTACCCAACCTGCACTATTTGTAATCGCCTATGCTTTAGCCAAATTATGGATGACTTGGGGTGTGCATCCAGAAGCCATGATTGGTCATAGTATTGGGGAATATGTAGCGGCAACTTTGGCAGGAGTTTTTAGTTTAGAAGATGCTTTAAAGTTAGTTGCTACTCGCGGACGCTTAATGCAGCAGCTACCCCCAGGGGCGATGCTGTCGGTACAAATGGCAGAATCTGAGGTTTTACCCCTGCTAGGAGCAGAACTAGCTCTAGCAGCGAGTAATGCACCATCAAGCTGTGTAGTTTCGGGTAAGATCAATGCGATCGCTCAATTGGAACAGCAATTACAACAGCAAGGTATAAATTATCGCAGGTTGCACACCTCCCACGCTTTTCATTCCCCAATGATGGCAGGCATGATCAAGCCATTTACCAAGCTGTTGCAGCAAATTACCCTCCATCCTCCGCAAATTCCATTTATATCCAATGTTAGCGGTACGTGGATCAGTGCCGCAGAAGCCACAGATCCTAACTATTGGGCAAAACACATCCGTCAAACAGTACGCTTTCATGGGGGAATAGCCGAGTTACTCCAGCAACCAGAACGCATCTTTTTGGAAGTGGGACCCGGTACAACTTTAACTACCTTTGTCAAGCAACATCAAAGACTAGAAGTAGTAACGCTAACCTCACTCCGTCATCCCCAAGCCCAAAAGTCAGATGTAGCATTTATATTTAATACTTTGGGTCGTCTGTGGTTGCAAGGAATAAAAATAGATTGGTCAAGTTTTTATACCAATGAAAAACCATACCATATTCCTTTACCTACCCATCCTTTTGAGCGTCAGCGTTATTGGATCGAACCACAACAACAGAGATCGAAAACACAATTAGAACAACAATTCTCATCAATCACAACTGATGAGCTTTGGCAATCTGTCATCAAAACTGGGCAAATCCAAGCTCAAATTCAGCTATTTGATCGAGAAACTTGTTTAATTAATAGACAGTATTTAGATGATTTATGCACGGCTTACATTAACTTAGCTGTGATAAATTTAGATATTTTCCAAAATGCCTCAAACAAGTATTCCTTTGAGCAATTGTATGAACGAAGCGGTATTATTCCACGCTATCGACAGTTATTTTATCGCTGGTTGGATGTATTAGTAGAACAAGATCATCTAGAGCAAGAGCAAGAACTGTTTAGTAACTTGAAACCATTGTCTAATGATGCGGTCAATTTTCTGTTAGCGGCAGCTAAATTGAAATGGGAAAATACACCACAAGTTGTAGATATTGTTGAGGAATGTGGAGCCAATTTACCATCCGTATTGAGAGGGGAAATAGAGCCTTTAGAATTGTATTTTACCGCTGGGAATAAAAAAGCAACAACCGCAAAATCAGAACTGCAATTAGATACCTATTTAAAAGGCATCATGGGGGCAAGTCTGCAACAGGTAGTAAAATTATTACCACCCCACGTTAACCTGAGAATTTTAGAAATTGGCGGTGGACAAGGAGTTGCAACCACAGAATTGTTACCGATCTTACCGGAAACACAAACAACCTACACTTTTACAGACGTTGGTGGTTTATTACTAAATCGCGCCCAAGAAAAGTTTAGCGATTATCCTTTTGTGGAATATCGGTTTCTAGATATCGAAAAACCTCCGATTGAACAAGGTTATTCCCTCCACAGTTTTGATGTGGTAATTGCTGTTAATGTTCTGCACGTTACTCGCAATCTGGGAAAAACTCTTGATCATGTGCGATCGCTCTTAGCTCCCGGTGGTTTATTATTGCTATGGGAAATCACTGAGCCTCAATTGAATTTTGATATCACTGATGGTTTGTTGATGAATCCTTTAGAGGATGCACAACGCAGTTATGGAAACCCATTTTTATCTGCCAATCAGTGGCGTGAAGCTTTAAAATCGCAAGGATTTGTAGAAGTTGAGGTAGTTTCTCAAACTGAAGTATTCGGAGAAGAAATTTTAATTGCTCAAGCTGGTACAACTGATTCTGCACCTCCAGCATTTAGCAAGTATATTGATAGCAAAGTTTCATCAGGTAAAAAGCCTAATATTGCTGACTGGTTTTATATTCCTACCTGGAAGCGTGCTTCCTTACCTCAATATCTACCAGACCAAAGCAGAACAACTCAAACCAAATGCTGGTTAGTATTTGTGGATGATTGCGGTTTGGGTGAAAAAATCATCAAGCAATTGAGATTAGAAGGTGGGGAGGTAATTACTGTCAAAGTTGGGGAAGCATATCAATCTCAGAGCGATCGCCTCTATACAGTTAACCCCGAACAACCACAAGATTACAAGCTTCTGTGTCAACAACTCCGTACATTAGGTAAAACTCCCACCCATATTATCCATTTATGGACTGTCACCCCAGAGTATGGAGAGGAATTAGCACCACAACAGCATGAATCCTTGGGCTTTTACAGCTTAATATTTCTAGCTCAAGCGATCGCAGAATCTTATCAAAAAGATCCGTTACACCTGCAAATCATCTCCAACCATCTGCAAATAGTCACAGGTTCCGAAAAACTGTGTCCAGAAAAAGCCCTGATCATTGGCCCTTGTAAAGTCATCCCCCAAGAGTATCCTCACCTTACCTGTAGCAGCATTGATGTAGCTGTTCCTGTAACAGGTAGTTGGCAAGAGGAGCAATTAATCAAGCAACTACTCACAGAAATTTCAACCCCAAAACCTGAACAGGTGATAGCTTACAGAGGAAATCAACGCTGGGTTCAGGATTTTGAAGCTATTAAAATAGATACCTCAATTCAGGGAAATCAGCGATTAAGAACAAAAGGAGTATACCTGATCACAGGGGGCTTGGGTGGTGTTGGTTTAGCCATAGCCGAATATCTAGCCAAGACTGTACAAGCTAAACTCATCTTAGTAGGTCTATCGCCTTTTCCTCAACCAAATGAATGGACGCAGTGGCTATCAACTCATCACGCACAAGATGTAATTAGCCAAAAAATTCAGAAATTGCAAAATCTCCAAGCTTTTGGTGCAGAAATCATGGTAGCTAGTGCCGACGTTGCTGATTATGAGCAAATGTCAGCAGTAATTAAAAAAGCAAACTGGCAATTTGGTCAAATCAATGGAGTAATTCATGCAGCTGCAGTTTTAGGTGGAGGGATGATCCAACTCAAAACCAAAGAAATTGCAGCCGAAGCTTTAGCACCAAAAGTTCAAGGAACAAGAGTAATAAATCAGATGTTCCAACATATCAACCTTGATTTCTTTATACTTTGTTCCTCCCTTTCTTCCTTTATAGGAACATCAGGAATGGTAGACTATACCGCCGAAAATGCCTTTCTAGATGCCTTCGCTCACTATCAATCCGCACAAAGTTCTAATTTAATTACATCCATTAACTGGGATCGATGGAACAACTTAGGAATGGCCATTACAGTTGAACAAAGGCACAAAAATATCACAGGGGAAGAATTAACAGCAGGGATGAATCAGGAAGAGGGTATAGAAGCATTTAACCTGATTTTATCTAGTAATAATTTTTCGCAAATAGTTATCTCCACACAAGATTTGCACAGCCAACTTCAACCCAAAAAATCAAATAAATCCATAGAAGAAAAATTAGCCCAACTCAACCAAGCTAGAGCAACTCATCCTCGTCCTAACTTAGATAATGCTTATCTTGCTCCTCGCAACGAACTGGAAATTACCCTAGCTGACATTTGGCAACAACTTCTTGGTATTGATCATGTAGGTATTCATGATAATTTCTTTGAATTAGGAGGAGACTCATTATTTGCTACACAACTTGTTTCTCAGTTGAGCAAAAACTTTCAGATTGAGTTACCCTACAAACAATTTTTTAACTCACCCACTATTGCCCAGTTAGCTGAGTTTATTGCTCAACAACTTGCTGAAAAAGCAGATGAAGAAGAACTTGCTCAAGCCCTCGCTGAGATTGAAAAATTATCTGAATACGAAGCCTTGAAAATCGTCAAATTAACGTCATGATTACACATAACTAGAGGGGTAAATGACAGACCTTGCGAAACGTATTGCTGCGCTTTCTCCAGAAAAACGCCAGATTCTGCTACAAAAGCTAAACAACAACAAACAGGACAATATTTCACACCAACGAATACTTCCCCAAACTCGAAATTCCAACTTGTTGCCCCTTTCCTTTTCCCAGCAGAGGTTATGGTATCTCGACCAACTAGAGCCTGGAAATCCAGCATTTAATATATGTCAATCAATGCGGTTGATAGGTTTACTAAATGTTCCAGCATTAGAACAAAGCTTCCAAGAAGTCGTGTCCCGTCACGAAATTTTACGGACTACATTTACCGTAGTTGATGGACAACCACTTCAGGTAATTAATCCTACTACTGTATTCAAGCTAAAACTATTAAATTTACAAGAACTTTCTCCATCTCAAAAACAAACGGAAGTTTCACGAATAGCTAATGAGGAAATAAAATTTACCTTTGATTTAACAAAAGATTCCTTATTACGAGTCACCTTAGTGCAACTGGAAGCAAGAGAATATGCTTTGTTTGTGTCAATGCATCATATTATTGCTGATGGCTGGTCTATAGATGTTTTAATTCGCGAAATTACCACACTTTATGAAGCCTTTTCTCGTGGTTATTCATCACCACTTCCTGAACTACCAATCCAATATGCTGATTTTGCAATTTGGCAGAGACGGTGGTTACAGGGTCAGGAATTAGACACACAGATCAGATACTGGCAGCAACAACTCGCTAACTCAATTCCTGAATTAAATCTACCTTTTGATCACCCCAGACCAGCCATTCAAACTTACAGAGGAGAACAGCAATCTTTTGTAATACCAAAAGCTGTATCAGACAAACTTAAAACCTTAAATAACAAAGAAGGTATAACTTTATTTATGACTCTGCTCGCAGCATTTAATATTTTGCTGCATTGGTACACCAATCAAGAAGATATTGTAATTGGTACTGATATTGCCAACCGAAATCAAATTGAAAATAAGGAGTTAATCGGTTTTTTTGTTAATCAAATAGTTTTGCGTACAAACTTATTTGGTAATCCTAAATTTCTAGAAATACTACAGCAAGTAAAGGAGACAAGCCTGGAAGCTTATGCTCACCAATATGTCCCATTTGATAAATTAGTAGAAGTTTTAAATCCCAAAAGAAATTTATCTCATACACCCCTATTTAACGTCAAGCTAGTATTAGAAAATACTCAAAATCCTACATTAGAATTTTCTGGTTTAACAATAACACCGCTGGCAGTAGAAAAAAAATCTTCTCAATTTGACTTATTACTAGAATTATCCGAAACAAACCGAGGATTATGTGGTTCATGGGTTTACAGTACAGATTTATTTGAAACTTCCACTATTAGTCGAATATCCACCAATTTTCAAGCCCTGCTCACCAAAATAGCCACATATCCAGAAACTCATTTGAGTGAACTTAAAAATATTCTTTCAGAATCAGATCAACAACTGCATCAAGCTCAAACACAAAATTATGAACTGTCTATTAAGCATAGCTTAAAAAATATTAAACGCAGAGTTAGCAACCAATAGAAAAATATGAACAACTTTGACAACCCAATATCCAGTATTACTAGTCCCAAAAATATCAAGCGTAAATCTGTTGTTATTTCTCCAGATGAAATGATTTCCACAGAGTTTATCCAGCTTGAAAATAAGTTCCCTCTCGTAATTAGACCAAACGTTAAAGGTATAGATTTACTTTCATGGTCTTTAAATAATCGAGAGTTTATTAAAAATCAATTATTACAATACACAGCAATTCTATTTCGGGGGTTCAATGTCACATCAATAGAAGAATTTGAGCAAATTATAGCTGCTATTTGTGGAGAAGCTTTGGAATATCGCTATCGAGCCTCACCACGGACTCAAGTTGCAGGAAGGATTTACACTTCTACTGATTATCCATCTGACCAAAGTATATTCCCTCACAACGAACACGCTTATTCGCCTACTTTTCCTTTAAAAATATTCTTCTTTTGTCAAACTCCACCAGCCCAAGGAGGAGAAACACCAATTGGTAATTGTCGTCAAGTTTTCGCTAATATTGACCCCAATATCAGAGAAAAATTCATTGAAAAAAAAGTTATGTATATGCGTAACTTTGGTGATGGGTTTGGCTTACCTTGGCAAACAGTTTTTCAAAGTACAGAAAAAGCCAAAGTAGAAGAATATTGCTATAAAAACAAAATTGATTTTGAATGGAAAGAGGGTAATAAATTAAGAACCCGCCAAGTTGGCCCAGCTATTATTAAACATCCCATCACCGATGAAATGGTTTGGTTTAATCATGCAACTTTTTTCCATGTTTCCACATTAGAACCAAAAATTCGTAATTCTTTATTATCTGCTTTTAAAGAAGAAGATTTACCAACAAATACATATTATGGCGATGGTTCTGTAATTGAACCGGAAGTTTTAGAGCATCTGCGTCAAGCATATCAACAGCAAATGCTGAGTTTTACGTGGGAAAAGGGAGATGTATTGATGCTCGATAATATGTTAGCTATCCATGCGCGTAATCCCTATGTTCCACCCAGAAAAATTTTAGTAGGAATGGCTGAACCTTATACTCCTTCAGTTGCAGTATAAAACCACAACCATCAATCAATATAAATAAAAAATCAAGAGGAATAAAAATGCAAGCACCAACTATAGAAGGATTTCGACTTTCTCCACAGCAGGAGCATTTATGGTTGCTACAACAACTTGATCATAAATCGGTATATCGCAGTGATTGTATAATTTCAATTACAGGCTTTTTTGATGTAAAACGCTTAAATTTAGCTTTACAAGATGTTGTTAATCGCCATGAAATACTCCGCACCCGTTTTCGTTGTCTACCAGGGATGACAATCCCAGTTCAGGAAATTACAAATAGCAAAATAAATTTTGCTCAAAAATACAATCTGAGCAATTTGACTACTGAGGAACAAGATCATAAAATTAAGGCAATTGTTCAAGATTTGAGATGTTTACCTTTTGATTTAGAAACAGGTTTAATTTTACAAACTGCTTTAATTAATCTCTCCTTAGAAAAGCACGTTTTATATCTTAGTTTACCTGCAATCTGTGGTGATACTGTCACTCTCTATAATTTAATGCGAGAAATTGCTAGTGCTTATTCAGGGAATCTGGATAGTGAATTATCTGAAGAACCACTACAATATGCAGATTTTTCTGAATGGCAAAACCAAATATTAGAAGTAGAAGAAACAGAAATTGGTAGAAAATATTGGTCGCAGCAAAACTTATCTGTTATTGAGAATTTAAAGCTACCTTACGAAATTGATAATTCAGATCAGCATCAATTTGAGCCAAAAGCTATCAACTCCATAATTAATGGTGATTTGCTGCAAAAAATAGAAATTATAGCTCAAAAATATCATACTTCTAGTTCTATATTTCTGCTTACTTGCTGGCAGGTTTTACTGTGGCGGCTGCTTGAGCAATCAGAAATTGTTATTGGTGTAGGTATAGATGGGAGAAAATATGATGAATTAAAAAGTGCGTTAGGTTTGTTTACTAAATATTTACCTCTACATTCTCATTTAGAAGGTAATTTCAGTTTTAGCCAAATTTTACAACAAATCAATGAATCTATAGAAGAAATCAATAAATGGCAAGAATGTTTTAGTTGGGGGCAAATTAATGATTTGAATACAAAAGTAACTAATTTACCTTTTGGGTTTGATTTTCACCAAAAATCTGTGATTTGTTATGCAGGAGATGTAAAATTTTCTATTGAACAGCAGTTCACTTGCATTGAAAGATTTAAAATAAAGTTGTCTTGTCAACAGCAATCTGAAGCTTTAAATCTAGATTTTGAGTATGATTCTAATGTATTCAATGCAGAAAGTATTGAACTAATAGCAGAGAATTTTCATCAGTTATTAGCCAGTGTTATTAATAATCCAAAAGAGGTTATTAGTAAGTTGAATATTTTAAGCGATCGCACTCTGCACCAGCTTCTATTTGAGTTCAATCAAACTGATATTAATTACCTAGAAAAACAGTGCATTCATCAGTTATTTACCGAACAAGTAAAACGCACACCAAATAATATCGCCGTTGCATTTAACAATCAACAACTTACATACACTGAACTGAATGCACGTGCAAATCAACTGGCCAATTACTTGCAAAGTTTAGGTGTAGGTGCAGAAGTATTAGTGGGAATTTGTGTGGAACGTTCCCTAGAAATGCTCATTGGGATCTTGGGTATTCTCAAAGCTGGTGGTGCTTACGTTCCCCTCGACCCACACTATCCCCAAGAACGTTTAGCCTTCATGTTAGAAGATACTCAAGTATCTATATTATTAACTCAACAGCATTTACTAGAAATATCCGGGGGGGATCATCTCCAAAATACCCAAATAATTTACTTAGATACAGATTGGGAAACCGTAGCACAGGAGAATCAGGACAACCCTCTGATCACAGTATCTTCTGAAAACTTAGCTTACGTCATCTACACTTCTGGTTCTACAGGTAAACCTAAAGGAGTACAAATTACACATAAAAATTTAGTTCACTCCACAACTGCACGTATCTCCTACTATCAAGCACCTGTCACCAGCTTTTTATTACTTTCATCTTTTGCATTTGATAGTTCAGTTGCGGGGATTTTCTGGACACTTTGTTGTGGTGGGACTCTACACTTACCAGAAGAAGGTGTACAACGGGAAGTACCTAAACTAGTAGAATTAATTTCCCAAAATCGTATTTCCCATTTATTAAGTCTTCCTTCTCTATATGCGCTAATTTTACAACAAGCAAAACCACAACAATTAAATTCCCTACTTGCTGTCATAGTTGCAGGTGAAGCTTGTCCACCAGAATTGCTAGAACATCACTCTCAATTACAGTCGAAAACATCTCTATTTAACGAGTATGGTCCGACAGAAGCAACCGTTTGGAGTAGTGTATACAATTGTTCAAAAAATAGCACACAAATATCTATTGGTCGTCCCATAGCCAACACACAAATATATATCCTAGACTCTCACTTACAGCCGGTTTCTATTGGTGTTCCTGGGGAAATTTATATTAGTGGTGAAGGATTAGCCAGAGGGTATTTAAATCAACCAGAAATTACATCTGAGAAATTCATTCCTCACCCCTTCAGTCAACAGCCAGGAACGAGTCTGTATAAAACTGGGGATTTAGCGCGATATCTTAGTGATGGCAATATTGAGTTTTTAGGACGCATTGACAACCAAGTAAAAATTCGCGGCTTCCGCATTGAATTAGGTGAAATTGAAGCCTTATTAAATCAATATCCAGAAGTCCAGGAAGCAGTAGTTATTGCCCGTGAAGATGTACCAGGAAACAAACGCTTAGTTGCTTATGTAGTTCCTCAGTCAAAATCAACCACTACAGTTAATGAACTACGCAACTTCCTAAAAGATAAACTGCCGGAATTTATGCTACCGTCGGCTGTAGTGCTACTCAAAGAATTACCCCTAAGTCCTAATGGTAAAATTGATAGAAAAACACTACCCTCACCAGAGGAAATCCGTTCAGATTTAATCGGAGAATTTGTTTCTCCTCGCACTCCTGTAGAAGAAAAGCTAACTCAAATCTGGGCGGAAGTTTTAAATGTTGAAAAAGTTAGCATTTACGACAACTTCTTTGAATTGGGTGGACATTCTTTATTAACAACTCAGTTACTTGCCAAAGTTAAAAAAGCTTTTAACTTGGATATATCTTTACGCAGTTTGTTAGAAAAACCCACCGTAGCAGGTTTAGCAGCAAATATTGATCAAGTTTGTCAAACAGAAGTTGAGCATCCTACCTTAGATCTCAAAGCTGAAACTGTTTTAGACCACACAATTTATCCTCAAACTGTTGGTGCGTTTATCCCAGAACCCAAAGCAATTCTCTTAACTGGAGCTACAGGCTTTTTAGGAGCATTTTTACTAGCTGAACTACTGCAACAAACCACAGCAGATATTTATTGCTTAGTGCGTTCGGCAAATCGTGAGGATAGCCATAGAAAACTACAAACTACCCTCGAATCTTATGGAATTTGGCAGGAAATTTGGAGTTCTAGAATCATTCCGATTATCGGCGATTTATCCAAGCCACTGTTGGGTTTAGAAACTGAAAAATTTCAACAATTAGCATCCACAATTGATATCATCTACCATAATGGTGCTTGGGTACATCATATTTATCCCTACTCCATTCTCAAACCGGCAAACGTACTAGGTACACAAGAAATACTGAGATTAGCTAGTCAAGTTAAAACCAAACCAGTACATTTTATTTCTAGCTCTGGTGTTGTAGCAGCAAAAGTTGAATCGGTCGTTAAATTAGTTCGAGAACAGGATAGTCTGAATGAAAACGAATTTCCTCACAATGGATATTGTCAAACTAAATGGGTAGCTGAAAAATTAATACAAACTGCGGCTGAAAGAGGAATTCCCATCTCTATTTACAGACCATCTCGTATATCTGGACATAGCCAAACTGGTGTTTTTAATAGAAATGACTTTCTCTATAAATTGATCATCGGTTGTGTGCAGTTAGGAAGTGTGCCAGATATAGATATTAGAGAAAATATAGTTCCTGTAGATTATGTCAGCAAAGCCATAGTTCATTTATCCCAGCAGGAAGAATCTTTTGGTAAAACCTTTCATTTAGTACATCCCCAAACTCTCCACTCAAATACACTTATTGACCATATTCGCGCCTTGGGTTATGCAATTGAACAAATTTCCTATGACCAGTGGCGAGAGAAATTACTCAATATTACTCAAGGTTCATTAGAGCATCCTTTGTATTCATTAGTGCCATTTTTCCCAGCCAGACAAGCTCAAGAAGAAAATTCTAAATCAGGATTTTTACAGTTTGATTACCAAAACGTTACCAATGGTTTAGTAACTACTTCTATTAATTGTCCTTCAATAGATGATCAGTTACTAGGCGTTTACTTTTCTTATCTAATGGAGCAAGGATTTATGAAAACTACATTTTGAAGATAAGAGACATTTTCAAAAAAGAAAAAAATCCAAATCATTCACAAATTTTTTAACTAAATCAGGAGACAAATTGTATGACTACTACAAATCTTTATGCTGCTTATGATCCTCTAGCACATATATATAATGAAGATTGGGCTTTAGGAGTTCTCAAAGAGACAATACCAGCTTTAGAAACATTAATCTTACCAAATTTAGTCAAGGATACACAAATTCTCGACATTGGTTGTGGTACAGGACAATTGGCACAAAAGCTAATTGAAAAAGGCTATCAAGTAACAGGAATTGATCCTTCAGAAGGAATGCTCCGCTATGCACGTGAAAACGCACCAGAAGCAAAATTAATTTTTAATGATGCGCGTCTTCTTGATTTTTCTCCTACCTTTGATGCAGTGATTTCAATTGGAGCTTTTAACCATGTAATGAGCCTAGAAGAATTAACGAGTGTGTTTAAAAATATTTATCAAGCTCTGTTAGACAATGGTACATTCTTGTTTTATCTGTTTTTAGAAGAAGAATACAAGTACAACTGGGACGGAAAAATTACTGGTAACGTGAAAGAAGACTACGCTTGGGCTGCGCGAAATAGCTACGATTTAGAAACTCAAATAGCTACAATTAATTTGACTATATTCTCGTTGATAGAGAAAACATGGCAGCGTTTGGATAGCACTATTTTAGAGAAATGCTATACCAAAGAAGAACTTATATCTGCTTTGAAAAAGGCTGGTTTTAGCAACATTCACAGTTATGATTCACATCATGATCTAAAAATAGCTCAAATGCCTGGTAGCGCCTATTTTGTTTGCCATAAGCGTGTAAATAATTAGTCTACAACTATAAGAATCAAGCCTGTTTAGGCAGGCTCTGGCTTATTTTTTATTGAGGCAAAGTATGAGGCTATATAAATTAAATAAACCTCATCTAAATTTTTAGGGAACTTTATCATTAGGTAGGAAAATAAAAATTATGAATGCACAACAAGTTAAATTACCTCAACATTCAGACAATTTAAGCAACCTGTTAGCTAAAGCAGGACTAAATAACCAGCAACAGCAGTATTTGAAATACTTTATCAATCGCTATAGCACACGAACTAAAACATCAAAGCAAATTTCCCAAACTTCTCGCGCATTTTTAGCTGATGATAAAAACTTAGGAGAGTTTAATTTACTCTTCAAAGAGATGTATTATCCCATAGTTGCTAGTCGGTCTTTGGGTTCTAAAATCTGGGATGTAGATGGTAATGAATATGTAGATGTCATGATGGGATTGGGTATCAATTTTTTTGGGCATAACCCATCTTTTATTAAAGAAGCTTTAATCACTCAAATGGATAAAGGCATTCAAATTGGACCCCAATCAGAACTTGTTGGTGAGGTAGCTGAGTTAGTTTCTCAATTTACTGGAATGGAGCGGGTTTGTTTTAGCAATACAGGTACAGAAGCGGTAATGAGTGCTGTCCGCATTGCTAGAGCAGTTACAGGACGTAATAAAATTGTGATCTTTTCGGGTTCTTATCATGGTCATTTTGATGGTACTTTAATTAAAGCAAATAAAACAGAAAATAATCACTCTGCTCTACCATTAGCACCGGGAGTAATACCAAATTTTGTTAATGATGTTTTAGTGTTAGATTATGGCAATCCTGAGTCTTTAGAAATCATCAAAACTCATCAGCAAGAATTAGCAGCAGTTTTGGTAGTTCCTGTACAAACTAGTAGACCAGCTTTACAGCCAAAGGAATTTCTGTGCCAATTACGGGAATTAACACAAGCAACTGAAATTGCTTTAATTTTTGATGAAATGGTGACAGGCTTTCGCATTCATCCTGGTGGCGCACAGGCTCATTTTGGTGTACAAGCTGACATAGCTACCTATGGAAAAATTGTTGGTGGTGGAATGCCAATTGGGGTGATTGCTGGTAAAAGTAAATATATGGATGCAATTGATGGCGGTATGTGGAATTATGGCGATGATTCCTACCCGCAAATACAAAAAACATTTTTTGCAGGTACTTTTTGTAAGCATCCCTTAGCAATGAGGGCTGCAAAAGCAGTTTTGCAATATTTACAAAGTGAAGGGTCATCACTGCATCAAAAGTTGAATGAACGAACAACACTATTCGTTACAGCTTTGAATAATTATTTTGCCGCAGAAGGACTACCCTTACGAATGGCAAACTTTGGCTCCCTATTTGGTTCTGCTTCTGTAGAACTTGCCGAAGGAAATTCTGCTGCTTCAATAGCTATGAGCTTATTAAAATATCATCTGCTTGATCAAGGAGTTCACCTTTTAGGGGTTAGTGGTTATTTATCAACTGTCCATACAGATGAAGATATCAATTATATTATTCAAGCTGTTAAGGATAGTGTAGAACAACTAAGGTCTGGAGGGTTTTTACCACCCCGTGCTGCTGTTTGAGATTTTAGTTCACTAATAGGAGATAAAAAAGATGCAAACAACAACAGAAGATACAACAATTTACAAAGTTGTCTTTAACCATGAAGAACAATATTCTATCTGGCCTGCTGATAGAAAAAATGCCATTGGTTGGAGAGATGCAGGTAAAATAGGCTTGAAATCAGAGTGTCTAGAATATATTAAGGAAGTTTGGACTGATATGCGACCTCTAAGTTTACGAAAGCAAATGGAAGAAACTGCTAGTAACAGTTAGTAGTGCCAACAATCTTTGTAGTTATTGTCTAGAGAGGTTAATTATCTCCTCTCTAATTTTTTTTATTTATTAAAATCAATGATGGGAGCAGCTAGTGTAGTATTAATGTCTACTAATCATGCTATTTTATCTGCTCAAAAGGTAGGCAGAAAAATTAATAATCAGTGGATTTGGTGTAATTTAAATTTTGAAATATTACCTGGAGAACAAGTTGCTGTAGTTGGTGCTTCCGGTTCTGGTAAGAGTTTATTATTAAGAGCGATCGCACATCTGGATTCTATTCAATCAGGACAATTTTTGTGGCAAGGGAAATCTATTGATTCTCAATATATTCCCCACTATCGTTCTCAAGTAATCTATCTCCATCAACGTCCTGCACTTTGGGAAGGAACTGTGGAAGATAACCTCAAACAAGTGTATCGTTTAGCAATCCATCGTCATAAAGTTTACGACCAACAATTAATTCTAGATTATTTACAACTTTTACATAAACCTATTGATTTTTTACACCGTCCTGTGAGTGCAATTTCTGGAGGTGAAGCACAAATTGTGGCTTTTTTACGGGCTTTACAACTTTCACCTCTTCTCTTATTACTCGATGAACCTACCGCTTCATTAGATCCAGAAACAGTCCATTGTTTAGAAAATTTGGTAATAGCTTGGCAAAAGCAAGATCCACAAAGAGCATATCTTTGGACAAGTCATGATCCCACTCAATTGGAACGTATGACAAATCGTAAAATTCACGTTAAAATTCAAGAATAATGACTAAAACTTATATTGCTATTAGTTACACTCAACTAGCATTAGCAGCTTTATTTATTTTTATTAATATAGCTCTTTCATGGATTTTGAATTTAGGATTGGGGAAAAATCTATTAATTGCTTCTTTGCGAATGGTAGTGCAGTTACTCATGGTGGGATATATACTACAATGGGTATTTACTTTACGCAATCCATTATTAATTATATGTGTAGCTTTTGCTATGACAATTATGGCGGTGATATCGAGTGTTAATCGTACTCGTCGCCGCTTTAATAGTATTTACTGGAATAATTTTATTTCTTTATTATGTGGTTCATTTTTAGTTACAGGTTTCACAGTTAGCGGCATTATTCAAGTAAAACCTTGGTATGATCCTCAGTATTTAATTCCTTTATTGGGCATGATTCTAGGCAATTCCTTAACAGGAACTTCTCTAAGTTTAGAACGATTTACAGATGATTTAATTAATCGTAAAGAACAAATTGAAGCATTGTTAACTTTGGGTGCAACTCGTTGGGAAGCTGCCCATCAAACCATCAGAGAAGCTTTGAGAGTCGGGATGATTCCTACTATTAATTCGATGATGGTGATGGGATTAGTAAGTTTACCGGGAATGATGACGGGACAAATTTTAGCTGGTGCAAGTCCATCTGATGCCATACGTTATCAAATTGTGATTATTTTTGCCCAAGCATCAGGAACAGCTATTTCTACAATGGGTGTCGTATTATTGGCATTTTTGGCATTATTTAATCAGAAACATCAAATGAAAGATGCTTTATCTAAACAAGGGTAGACATGATCAATTAAATACTTCTCTTGCTTCTAAATGAGCATTAATTTCATTTTTTGTTCGCCACACAGGACGCAACTTTTTTTCAGCAAATAGTTGTAACTGGTCACCTATATGGCGTGAATTTGGTTGTGTCGCATTTCCGTAGCTGGTAAGTGCCATTGCGCGTACTGGTTGAGAAAATTCTACTGCTGCTACAAAGGAATCACCACTCACGGCTTGAAAACGTCCTTCTGTTTCTGGTGCAAAATTAACAACTCTAAAAAGTCCTAAATATCCATCACTACCGTTGCCTGGTAAATTTATTTTTCCAATACGCAGACGGAAAACTTTTCCCCAGTTAACATCTAAGCTGCCATATTTTTTTTCTACTTCAGCCGCTACTGTTTCTAATAATTTGACCGCTGCTTTAGGGTTAGCTAAACCATCAGGTGTAGTGCGGGGTTGGCTTTCACTCCAAGCTTGACTAAAGGCTGTATCAAAATCTAATTTATCTGCCCAAGCGGTAAATAAAACTGCACCCCTACTATCTGCATCCGCTTGTTTATCCCATTTTGCTAAGACATCAGCGGCTCGTTTTGCTAGTTCGTTACCATATTTTCGGGCGGCGGGAATTAAATCATCAAGAATTCGGTCTGCTAATTCCATGCGTGTAGAATGCTTGTAGGTAATCATTTCCTCAAAGGAAATACTTTGATCTTCGGCTAACATTCTGGCAGATCGTTGGGGGCGGAAATCCATGGGACCCCGTGGTGCTATATAAGATGGATAATTATCTGCTTTGATAGCTGTGGGAAAAGTAGTTGTCCAAGGTGAATCATTGGCATTTTGTAACCAACCACTGGGCGGATCAATTACTTTTGGTAAATCTTGATAAGGGTGAAATTTAGTCCATAAAGTTTTGGATGTGTCACCAGGAATAATGCCTTGCCAATATTTAAAATCTCCTTCTTTTCGCACGGGAACTAGACCGTTAAACAGGTGCATAATATGTCCTTTTCCGTCGGCATAAATGATGGTAAACATCGGTAATTGTAACCGTTGTACTACTTTTTCAAATGTACCGAGATTTGGGGATTTTGCCATATCCCACCACTGTTCTAATATGCCTGGTCTATCTTGACCAACTACCCTTAGTGCGATGGCTTTATTATTTTTTTCGCTAATTATAGGTCCGTGAATAGAGTTTTTAACTGACAATATTTGCTCTTGGAATGAGCCATTTTTTTGTTTGACTTTTAATGAAAAGTTTGTGGTTTCAAAGGGGAGAACTTTGTGATCGAAAAGATAACCATCTTTTTGTAATTTTAGTTCGTAGGCATCCCAACCATCATGGGTGTTAACGGTGTGAGTCCAACCTAAATTGTCATTGAAGGCGATCGCTAACACGGGAATACCAACCAGTGTTGCACCATACGCATCAATGCCTGGGGTGGTAATTTGGGCTTCGTACCATAAAAATAAATTACTCCAAGGGGTATGGGGATTTGCCAATAACATAGCCTTGCCACTTTGGGAATGAGAAGGGGCGATCGCCCAACCATTAGAACCAGGGGCAGACTTTGTATCATTAATATCTGCCACTCTTCCCGGATCAACGACAAACGTAAACAGCAGTAACCTTTGCAGGTGACTGAGTACATCCTGGGGTGTAACAGGTAGCACCACTTTTACTTGCTCGTCAATTAAATCAGGATGTTCTTGAGCATAGGCATTAATTCCAGCCGCAAAAGCATCCAGATAACTGCGAAACCCAGAACTTTGTGCTTCATACCAAGCATTAGCTCGTTTAGGTACATCCATTGTTAGTACCCACTTATCCGATTCTAAATATTTTTCTCCCCAATATTCAGCCGCCTTTCCTCGTGCTTGTCCATAAAGACGTAATAACAAATTACCGTGACTTTGCATTTGCGCCCAGCCAAACGCTTTAAAAGCACCCTGATGGCTATTGCCATAAATATGTGGGATGCCGTAAGTATCCCACAGGATTTCTGTTGATTTGGGAACAGCACTAAAACTTTGACTACTCACCACCAAAGTAAATATGATGCCAAGTAAAAAAGGTAAAAATCTGCGTGATTTTTGTCGCCAGACTAGAGAATAATCAAATTTAGTTTTTGCAGCAATAAACATTGTATTCATTTGTGAGAAAATTATCCAAATTATTCCATTTAATTCTATTAATTAACCTTTACCTTTACGTCCTATTGGTACACACATGGGTGTTCCCACAACTGGGTCAGCAACAACACGACACTCTAACCCAAAAACCTCTTTTACCATTTCCTCAGTCATTACTTCTTGTGGTTCTCCAGCAGTAAAAATTCTGCCTTCTTTAACTGCTACTAAATAATCAGCATAACGACAAGCTTGATTTAAATCATGTAACACCATGACAATAGTTCTATTTTGATGCTGGTTCAATTCATACAACAAATCTAAAACTTCTATTTGGTGTGCCAAATCTAAAAAAGTAGTTGGTTCATCTAATAGTAAAATATCTGTATCTTGAGCTAATGCCATGGCAATCCAAGCTCTTTGTCTTTGTCCACCAGATAAAGTATCTAATGCTCTTTCTGATAATTTGCATAAATCGGTAATTTCTAATGCTTGGTTAACAATTTTTTCATCTTGTTGTGACCATTGTTGTAACCAATTTTGATAGGGATAACGCCCTTGTGCTACTAAATCTTTAACTGTCAAACCTTCTGGTGCTACCGGGCTTTGAGGCAAAATTCCTAATTGTTGAGCTACTTCTTTTGTCGAAAGCTGAAAAATAGATTCTCCATCCAGATATACAGCACCAAGGCTAGGTTTAAGTAATCTTGCCAACCCTCTTAATAATGTAGATTTTCCACAACCATTAGCACCAACTAAAGCACTAATTTTTCCGTTAGGTATTGCTAAATTTAAATCACGGATAATAGTAGTACCATCATAAGCTAAAGTTAAACTTTTAGTTGATAAACCTTTCATAAGAATTTTAGATTTTAGATTTTAGATTTTAGATTTTGTAATGGTAATTGGTAATTTATAAGTGATAATTGGTAATTAGGAAACTAAAAATAATTTCCCCCTGCTCCCCTCCTTCTCCTCCTCTGCTTCTTTCTTCGCTGTCACCTGTCACCTGTCACCTGTCACCTGTTCCCTGTCACCTATTTTTTCCGATTCCGAATTAATAAATATAAAAAATAAGGAGCGCCCACAGCAGCAGTAACAACTCCACAAGGAATTTCAATAGGTGTAAATAAAGTTCTTCCTAATAAGTCTGCAACAGTAACAATCATTCCCCCTAACAGTGCTGATGTGGGGATTAAACCTTGATGATTTGTACCTACTAATTGTCTGCCTAAATGGGGTGCAATTAAACCAACAAAACCGATCATTCCCGCAGTGGCTACTGATGCACCAGCTAATGCTACCGCTACCAATAGCAATAAACTACGCTGAATTTCTACGGAAATTCCTAAACTTCTAGCAACATCATCTCCTAAATTTAAGGCGTTCAAATGTCTTGCTAGTAATAAAGACATGGGTACAAAAATAATCAACCAAGGTAAAAATGAAAATACTTGCTCCCAGGTGCGTCCGTACACACTACCAGCTAACCACACCAAAGCATCACTAACACTGTAAATGTCACCGAAGGTAATCATTAAATTGGTGAAGGCAGTAGCGATCGCAGATAAACCCACACCCATTAAAATTAATAAAATCGGCGAACTGCCATTATTCCAAGCTAACCAGTAAATTAAAGCCGCCATCAACAAAGCACCAAAAAACGCTGATAAAGGTAAAGTGTAAATAGGTGCCGAAGGAAATAAAACAATAACTGTAACTGCGGCCAAACTTGCCCCAGAATTGATACCAATAATACCAGGATCAGCCAAGGGATTGCGTGTTAAACCTTGGAAAATAGTACCAGAAATAGCCAGCGCCACTCCCACCATAAAAGCGACAAGGGTACGAGGTAGACGCAAGGTGTTAATCACAAATAAATGGTCAGGGTTTCCCGTATTTACACCCAATAAAGTTTTAATAATATCCACAAAAGAGATTGGATATTCACCCCTACCCACATTCATCACCATTGCTACCCCAATCACTGTTAGTAAAAAAAACAGCATCACTGGTACACGCCGGTCTATACGAAAAGATATCGCCCAGGAACGGATAACCAACCAATCAGCCTTCATTTTTTCACCTTTGGTTTAGCCAGGTAGACAAAAAAAGGAGAGCCAACCAGTAATTCCAGGGGTTTGAGGAGGAAACGGGCAGAAATATCTGCAATCATCGGCACAATATTAATCTGTGCGGGTAATTCCGGTTCATCTTGTAGACGCATACGCTTTTTCTCCTCTTTCATAACGACGACGATATAAAAGTTCTAACTGTCCACCATATTCTTGAATCAAAGCCAATTGTCGTTGATAAAATCCTCGGAAGGTATTAGCAAAAACAAGGGTAAAAATTGCCACAATTAACCCAGTAGCGGTAGAAACCAAGGCTTCACTAATACCGCTAGTGACCCCAGCCGCTTTTGTTCCCCCAACATCACCAATATTGAGAGAAGCAAAAGAACCAATCAAACCTAAAACAGTTCCGAGTAATCCTAGCAGTGGCGCAAGGGCAATAATGGTATCAAAAATTGTATTAAACCGTTTGAATAAAGGTATTTCTGCCTGGGCTTCACTCTCCAAAGCCAAACGAAATTCTTCTGGATTTGGTTCTTCTAACTCCAAAGCTGTTAAAAAAATCCGGGCAATGGGTAAATCTGCATTCTTTCGTAATGTATTAATTGTACTGACTACATCATGCTGACGATAGAGATTCAATACATTTCTGACTACCCGTTGCTGACGGGTACTGATTGTTACCCAAAATTTGATCCGTTCTATAATCAACCCCACCGCCAACACAGAAGAACCCAGCAGAGGCCACATTACCACACCACCTGCGATAAACAGATTTTTAATATCCATGTCCGATTTGTAAGCCCTTAGTAGTAGATTTCCCAACTAGTTCAGCAAATATAGCTGATATAAGTTCTCAATTCAAATTAGAACAAATGAGAATTTATGTCAATCTTTTGCTATATATAAGGAAATAAATACATTTTATTCTGTGGTCAAAATCGCTGTAATTACTTGCTGGTAAGCAATTTTGGCTAAAATCCACAAATACCAATGCTGAAAGTGATTGATTGACATTTTTATCTCATCTCTGATATTCTTCCAGAATTAATGAAATTATCTAGCAATAACTATATGAGTTTTTCTAGCACAGCCCTAGAGCAGCGAGAAAGAGAATTAAAGGCACTGACAACTTTTTTAACCTATAGCTTGATTGGCTCGTTGACTCTACATATTGGGTTGCTGGCTTCTGGTATTGGTAATCTGCTCATGAAAGTACCGGAAATTGTACAAGAACCACTGGAAATTACTGTTGTAGAAACTCCACCGGAAACAGAACCTTTACAAACAGCAGAACAGTCACAACCTGATGTTGTCGAAAAATCCCAGATTTTGACTAGTTCAGATAGTCAGCCTGGTGGCGGGGGTGGTGGGTTGAGTATCAACAATAGTTCTTCTACATCTGAATTCAAGCCGCAACCACAACAAAACCAAGTGGTAGCCACTAAAGCCTCTCCAGTGGTTTCATTTCCGAAAATAGAAAGTCTTAAACCTTTACCTTCTATACCCAAAGAATCTATCTCGGAGAGGAAATTAGAACCCAAGTCTCAAGTAAAAGTGTCTGCTGCCCAAAATATACTTACTCAAACCTCATCTAGAGATGGCACGACAGTACAAACATTTTCACAATCCAGTGCCAATTTAAGCAAATTACTGGCAGGAATTAGAGATAATCGAGCCAATCAATCAGCTTCACAATCTTCTCCAGGTACAGCTGAGGGTAATGAAGGTGATGGAACAGCAACATCGAACTCTTCAGGTATTCCTGGCAGTGGTAGCGGTAGCGGCAGTGGTAGCGGCAGTGGTAGCGGCAGTGGCAGTGGTAGCGGCAGTGGTAGTGGTAGCGGCAGTGGTTCGACAGTTGCAACTGCACCTACACCTCCTAAAGTAGGTACTAAGTCTGGTGGTGGTAATGGACGTGCTGCTTGTCGGGAATGCAATACAAGTTATCCAGATTGGGCGAGGAGAAGGGGCGTGGAGGGTAGGGTTGAAGTGGCTGTTGATACAGATAGTGATGGTAATGTTACTAATGTTCGGTTGTTGAGATCCAGTGGTAATGAGAAGTTGGATGCGGAACATTTAGAACGGGCGCAAAAATGGAAGCTCAAACCCAGTTCGGGGGGTAGACGAGGTGTTAGTATTGGTACTGAATATGCGATCGCAGGTTCTCAACGATTTCGCCAAATACAAGAACGCAAAAAACAAAGAGAATCCGAACCCAGAAATACTGAGTCTACTAATGCTGAAACTCCAAGACGCAGCCGAAGATTGCTCACATCTGTTAGTGAAAATATTCCCCAGGAATCCACTACAGAATCTCGAAGAATTCGTCGTCGGAGAAATGTAGCAGCATCAACGGAATCGGTTTCTACTTCATCAACAAATAGAGGACAGCGTTTAGGAGAAGCTCTCAGAAGAAGAACAAATCCCACAGCAACTAATGCTGCTTCTTCTTCAGGAGAAACAAGGAAAAGAAGACGAAGACGGGAAATAACTCCAGCTTCCTCGGTCACTACCAATAATGAAAGTATTCCTAAATCTACTAGACGGCGGCGACGTTTGGAACAACCTGCTTCTTCTGAGCCAAATCAACAACCATCACAATCTAGTGAGAGTAATTAATTCTTAATTTAACGTGAATTTGACGAAATAATTTGACTTTTCTCCAAACCTCTCCCCGCAACGAGGAGAGGCTTTAACTATCAAACCAATGTCAAATCAGGATACTCAGCAAATAAATCATCAGAAGTCAAAGTATCTCCTTCTGCTTGAGGAGTCCACAAAACTTCAATTGCTAAAACTTGCTCACCGGGAAGACTGCCAATTTGTCTCAAAGCTTGACGTAATTCGTCAGTGCTGTTAATTTTTCCAATTGCAAATTTACCCAAAGTTGCAGCTAGTAAGGTGACAATAATATATTCTCCCGGCCCTTCACTAATCAAACGGGTAGGGTTATCTACATCACCTGGTAATTCTTTAGCCAGGACAGATTTTAGCTGGTTGTTAACGTTGGATAGGGTTTCTTCGCTAAATTTGCTGCGTTCAGCCAATGATAAGCGGTTAAATTGAGATTCGGCTGAGTTTAATTTTGCTTGTTGTGTACCACCACCCGCATATACCCAATATTCAGGATGACGCAATAAAGCTAAACTCGCTTCTTGTAAAATTTCTGCTTTCCCTTCTGGAGAGTTAGTATCAGCTTTTTCGGCTATTTGGTTGAGTTCGGTTTGTAACTCTCTGGCTTGTGCTAACAAACCTACTTGTAAGCGGGTAACAGAAACTTCGGGGTTACTACCATAACCGACATCTTCAGTTTCTCCACTGCTGACACGACGGAAAGATTGGACTAAAAAGTTTGCGATCGCTAAAAATATTAAAATCGTAAACACACCACCAAAACCACCCCCAATACCCCAAAAAGGGATCAAGAACGGAAAACCAAAACCACCACCACCAGGATAATAACCCCCACCACCAGGAGATGCGTAGGTGCGTGGTGTGTAAGTGCGGCTAGATGGCATTCTAAAAGAACCGCCACCAATTCGTCCACCAGTACGAGCTGCTAAAGCACCATCAGCATTACCCAAAGCCAGGGCTAACACCAGACCCAGGACAACAGAGATTTTTAACAGCGGTTTGAGTATTTGTTGTATTTTTTTACGCATAATCATCACAGAAAAAGACTAATTTTAAGATTTCTCCACCACTGCTAGGAGTTTAACAACGTAGGAGACACCACCAACTACAAGCAAATACATTTGAGATTTTTATCCCAATTGGAACAAAGAAAGCGACAGATGAAAAAATGAAAAGCTTACATAGCAACACTTTCACCATTCAAAGTCCAAAATTCCCAATCCCAAATGGTATTAGCCATAGCACTAGACAGGTTGATTAGAACATCAATTAAAGGTGAAATTCAGAATACAAAAGGGTTTTACTTCTGAATTCTGACTCCAGACTCCTGCTATATATATTCAATCTACCGTGTCTTATCTTGAGTTGGCAGTCAACAGAGGGGGGATTTCTTGCGTTGATAACCGTACCGCAAAACATCTTTGTAAGTGCAGAACTTTGGAATCAATTAATTATTTAATTATTACACAGTATAGATACACAAATACTTATATGCCACAATTTTGACTCCTGATTACGCAAATCATCACCACAAAATTTTTTCTTAGCGAGATTATTTTTTTCCGGATTAGGAAAGAATCCCTAGCAAAGTTGGGCAGGGGGTTAAAGTTATCATGGCAGTGATTAATATAATTAGTAATAGTATTTCTATCTTAAGTAATACAGGAATTCAAAAATGTAAACAATGAGCCAATAGTCATCATCAATTAGTTATAAATTCCCTTAATTTAGGTATCAAATAGCCAATTATTTTTGGCATTTTGGCATGAACATTTATGCTTTTAAAGTTATAGTATTGGAGGAAATCAATTTATTAATGACCACAGTATTATCCTCATCAATTGCTGGATAACAATCCGATAAAATCAGACACTGTAAAAAATTATATGACTTCCTTCAGTTCTAATGTGATGTATTAGCCTCACTTGAATCCACATTCAGCCTGGAGAGAATTTATTGTGTACATCAGAGTCATTCCCACTTTATAAAAAGCTGAGTAAACTTTCTCACAGCCCATCTGTTTAAGATTACAAAATATCCCATTTCAAATCTCACAAAACCTATTAACAATCAATTCGAGAATTTGAAGTTTATTTAGAACCTAAATTATGGAAAATATTTCACAAATAGGGACACATATTAGGGAGAAAACTGCTTATCCAGATATCCTTGTTATCTCCCGCATCTTTCAGCCACAAGAAGCTGTCATTGGAGAATATATCTATAATCGCTGTTTACAAGACCCAGAAAGGGTAATCGTCCTAGCCGCTGGTTGTTTAGGAGATAAAATATTTGATAAATCTCAAAATTTTCCCGTTTATCGTTGGCCTAACAGTAATTTCTGGACTAGTACATTATTGACTAGATTACTGAAGCCTATATTCAATATTATTTGCTCCGTATTACTAGCCATAAAACTCTATTTCCGTTATCATTACCGCTACATTGAATGGTGTCACGGTTACGATTTCCCCGCTTTACTTCTACTAAGTTATATCCTACCCGTTCGCTTTTTTATCTACCTCCATGGTAATGATTTAGTTAGTAATTTGCGTAATCCATTGTGGCGACAATTATTTAAACTTACCCTCACAAGAGCCGAAGGAATTGTTTGCAACAGTTCCTACATTCGCGACATTTTAAGAAAAAACTTTCGCCTAGACACTCCTACTCATGTAATTAACCCAGTCGTAAGACCCGAAAAATTTGGTACTCCCACCAGTCCCAGTCATCTCAATGATTTACGTATCCGGTTACGTCAAGCTTATAATATTCCTGAAACAGCTATTCTGATTCTTTCCGTTGGTAGATTAGTTCAACATAAAAGCTTTGACCGCATCATAGATAACATCCCTTTACTATTAACTATAGGCATAGATGTCCATTACATAATTTGTGGCACTGGTTCTTGTGAACAACAACTAAAATCCCAAGCTCAACGCTTGCGGGTAGATAAACGAGTACACTTTGCAGGCCATATACCAGAACGAGAATTAGCCAGTTATTATGTAGCCTGTGACATCTTCGCCATGCTAACTTTGTGGGAAGACAAAGATAAAAGCATAGATAACTTTGGTATGGTTTACTTAGAAGCAGAATACTTTGGTAAACCTATAATTGCCTCTGGCTTAGGGAGTATTTTAGATGTAGTTCACCATGAAGAAAACGGCCTCTTGGTAAATCCCCATTCTGGCTATGCAGTTTTGCAAGCTTTTAAACGGTTGTGTCAAGACAAACAACTACGGGAAAAACTCGGTCGTCAAGGACAGGAATTCGCCAAAAGAAAAACCTATCACCGTTGGCTATATGCACCAGAATCTCGTTATTCTTGTTTGTTGAACTAGAAAACCACGGTTGTTATCAGTTATTCAGTTATCAACTATTATCTATCCATGCAATATGAGATAGGGAATAGAGAACAGGGGAAATACCAATTTGAAAAATGATTTTTACAGATGTCGGTTGGGTTGACGTTAGGAAACCCAACATTTACGGGTTTTTGTTGGGTTGCGCTTTCTTTTGACCCAACCTACGCATCTTTCGCACTCTTTTATTGAATTAGTATAAGTTTTTTCAATCAGGCTTTTTCCAAAAAAGGCAACCTACTATGTTTATTGAGAATATATCATAGTCATTCTCAAGATTATTGAGAATGATCGCAATAAATCAACGATTTTATTAGGGTATTAGCTCTTGATTTTTTGTGCTATTATTTGGGTGTATCATCCAAGGGAGTGATATTAGTAATTTTTAGGTTCAATAGAGAATTCACAGATATAGAAACGAAAAACCGCTGCTGATAGTCTCTTTCCTATCACTTATCGTTAAATTTATCTGAAAAATCACTGAAATCACCATAAAACAACTATTCTTGTCAGTAGGGATATTACGCAACTAATAGCATAATCATACTACTGGTACAATGACAATAAATATAAAGGATTTTTATAAAGCCACCAACCCTGCTCGCACTCTTGTAGCACGAAATGTAGAAGATCAAAAATGTTATATTGACTTTTCTGAAGTACGTGGTGAAGATATCATCAGCACCATCAAAGATCATATAGATTGGAATACAGATGAGCCTACCTGTAATCTATTTACCGGACATATCGGTTGCGGTAAATCTACAGAACTATTACGGTTACAGGTGGAATTAGAAGCCGCAGATTTTCATGTTGTGTATTTTGAATCTAGCGAAGATTTAGAAATCACAGATATAGATATTGCTGATGTATTTCTGGCTATTGCTAGTCGCATTAGTAAAAGTCTAGATACAATCGTTCTCGAAGAACCGAAAAAATTTCAAGAACTACTCCAAGGTGCATGGAATATTTTAAACTCTGAAGTTACAACTGTGAAAGCCAAAATTCCTGGTGTTCCAGAAGTTGGGGTTAATCTTGACGGACAAAAATTATCTTTGTCTTTGGGTATTGGGGAAATCACTACAAAAATGAAAAGTGATTCCACATTACGAGCCAAAATAAATAAATATTTAGGACCACAGAAAACCAATTTACTACAAGCAATTAATCAAGAACTTTTAGAACCAGCCATTGCTAAACTAAAACAACAGGGTAAAAATGGTTTAGTTGTCATAGTTGATAACCTAGACCGCATAGATAACAGCGTGAAAGCTTGGGGTCGGACACAACAAGAATATATATTTGTAGACCAAGGGGAATATCTGACTAAACTTAATTGTCATGTCATTTATACCATGCCTTTGGCGTTGAAATTTTCTAACGAATACGGTACATTAACCCAACGATTTCCAGAAGAACCAAAAATATTACCAATGGTTCCCGTCAAGCGGTCAGATGGTAGCGTCCATGAACAGGGATTAGAACTGATGAAACAGATGATTTTAGCTAGAGCTTTTCCCAATTTATCACCAGAAGAACGCTTAAATAAGCTTACTGAAATTTTTGACACTCCAGAAACTTTAGACCGCTTGTGTCAGATTAGCGGTGGTCATGTGCGCGATATTTTGAGGTTATTAAATCCCTGGATTATGAAAGATAAAAAATTTCCTCTCCAGAGTAAAACCTTAGAGCAGATTATTCGTGAACGACGCAATGAAATGTCCTTACCTATTTCTGCTGGAGAATGGGAATTATTACGTCATGTCAAACAAACTAAGCACGTTAATGATGACCAAGGATATCAGAAATTAATCCGCAGTCGATTTGTATTTGAATATCGAGATCAGGGTGAATTATGGTTTGATGTCAATCCAATTTTAGCTGAATCAGAAAAGTTGTCAGAATCAGGATATCCAGGATTTAAGGATTAACAGGATTTAGATTTTGTCTGAATCAGGATTTCCAGAATTTAAGGATTTACAGGATTTTAGATTTTGTCTGAATCAGGATATCCAGGATTTTGGATTTTGTCTGAATCAGGATTTCCAGAATTTAAGGATTAACAGGATTTTGGATTTTGTCTGAATCAGGATTTCCAGGATTTTGGATTTTGTCTGAATCAGGATTTCCAGGATTTAAGGATTTACAGGATTTTAGATTTTGTCTGAATCAGGATTTCCAGGATTTAAGGATTAACAGGATTTTGGATTTTGTCTGAATCAGGATATCCAGGATTTAAGGATTTACAGATTTTCAGTCATCTTTAGATGACTTTTGCTATGAGACTGGGAATTAATTCCCAGTCGGGATATAGGTTTTACGTTAAATTGACACTATTATTGAATCACCAATTACCAATTACCAAATATGACAAACTCACAACAATTAGAAGATTTAGCATGGGCTTTAGAAGCTTCTACCGGAGAATTTAAGCTGATTTTGGCTAAGTGTAATTATCTCAACTTACAAAATCAACTCATTGAAGAATTGCAAAAAATATGCGATTTTGAAATTAGCATTTTACGGCTACAAACATCAGAAAGGACATTATATAACGCGATTAAAGAAGAATTTAACGATGAAATTCAAGCCTTAATGATTGTCGGTTGGGAATCATTACCGAATTTATCAAAAATGTTCAGTTCAGCTAATCAAGTCCGGGAAGAATTTAGAAATAATTGCAAATATCCGGTAGTGCTATGGATTAATGATCAAATATATCAACAAATTTTGGAATCTGCTAGTGATTTTGAAAGTTGGGGAATTACTATCAATTTTATTCTTCCTTTTGATGAATTAATTAATTTAATCAAATCAATAACAGAAAACATATTGAATAATGAATTAAATATAAATTTACAAGAACTTGCATTAGCATTACAAGATTTACAAAAATATAATCAAGATTTAGAACCAGATTTTCAAGCGAATAGTAATTTTTTAAAAGGATTTATTGAATATCATAAAAATCAATTAGATACAGCTATTAATTGCTATCAACAAAGTTTGGATTTTTGGCAAACAACCGATAATTTTAAAATTCAAGGTAAAATACTTTATAACTTGACAATTTCTAATTATGAAAAATCTATAGCTAACCCCACAGCAACAAAAGAAAAGGAAGAGATTAAAAATTATCTGCAACAAACATTAGAAAAATTCAAAAATGCTCAACGTTTAGATTTAATTGCTAATTCTTTATCAAGATTTGGTTTAATTCTGCAAGATTTACAAGCATGGCAACAATTACAAACATTAGCTACGCAAGCATTAGAAATACATCAAGCTGAAAATAACGTCTTGAAAATATCTGAAGATTATATATTTTTAGCAAAAGCTGTTTTTGGTCAATTAAATTTTACAGAAACAGAAAAAATTGCTCAACAAGGATTAACTATTTTAAATACGGTTAATAATTCAGAATCTGATCTAGATTACTTTGTCCAAAGTCTACTTTTAATCTTAGCACAAGCTCAAGAAAAATTACAGAAATATCAACCAGCGATTAAAAGTTTAAACTTAGCCAAAGAGTTAGGGGTAACAAATAACCAACCAAAATTGTATGTTAAAATTCTCAATCTTTTACAACAGCTATTATTTCAACAAAAAGATTATCTCGCAGCTTTTAACACCAAATTAGAATCTCGTTCTATTGAACAGCAATTTGGTTTGCGGGCGTTTATTGGTGCAGGTTGGTTAAAACCATCGAAATCTCTACAAATAAATAAAAATATTCAAACCGAAAAAATTGCCCCAGAAATTGAAGCATCTGGTCGTAAAATTGATGTAGATAATTTATTAGAACGCATTGGTAGACCTGATAAAAAAATTATTGTCATTCATGGACAATCGGGAGTTGGCAAAAGTTCCCTAGTTAATGCTGGCTTAATTCCCGCATTGCAAAATAAAGCTATAGGTATTCAAGATAATTTACCTGTAACTATCAGAGTTTATAATAGTTGGTTTAGGGAATTAAAAGAACAATTATTAAATGTATTGCCAGAAAGATTCAAGCCAGAAGCATTAAAATTAGATACCCAAGAAGAATTTATTATCAAGCTGGAAGAAATTGAAAAATATAATTTGCGAACAATATTAATTTTTGACCAGTTTGAAGAATTTTTCTTTGTTTATGATGATGAAAAAGCCAGACAGCAATTTTTTCATTTTTTAGGAAAATGTCTAACTATTACTTCGCTGAGAGTAATTTTGTCATTGCGGGTAGATTACTTGCATCTGTTATTAGACTGCAACGAATTAGAAAGCATGAAAATTATCAGCCAGGATATTCTGAGTAAAGAGGTACTTTATAAACTAGGAAATTTAACAACAGAAAACGCTAAATTAACTATTCAGCGGTTAACCAAAAATACTACTTTTCGGTTAGAACCGGATTTAATTAACCGATTGTTGCAAGATTTATCTGGGGAAGAAGATTTAGCAGGAGAATTAGGTTCAGTTCGTCCCATTGAATTGCAGGTAGTGGGAGCGCAATTAGAAACAGAAAATATTACAACTTTAGCCGCATATCAGAAAATTGGTAACAAGCAACAACTGGTTAAACGTTATTTAGCAGAAATAGTCAATGATTGCGGTGAAGAAAATCAAGAAATTGCCGAATTATTACTGTATTTTCTCACGGACGAACAAGGAACACGACCGTTAAAAACTAAAGCTGAATTAGAACGAGATTTGCAATCATTATTAGAACGAGATAAAACCAAAGCTGAGAATAACTTAGATTTAGTGTTAGAGATATTTGTGAAATCTGGTTTGGTGGTGTTGTTACCAGAAAACCCCTTTGACCGTTATCAACTAGTTCATGATTATTTGGCTTTGTTTATTCGTCAACAACAAGAACCAAAATTAAAAGCTGTAATGGAGGAGTTGGAAAAAGAAAGACAGCAAAGAAAAATAGGTGAAGCGAAATTAAATCGGTTTCTTAAATTTGCCCTTGCAGCTTCAGTAGCCGCAGGGGTAGTATTAACTGGGTTAACGGTGACAGCTTGGAATGCCGCACAGAGGGCAGAAACACAGAAACAAGAAGCAGAAACACAGAAACAAGAAGCAGAAACACAGAAAAAACAAGCAGCTATTAATGAAATTCAAGCCTTAACACAATCTAGTGAAGCCCGTTTTGCTTTGGGAGAAACCAGTAACGCCTTAATAGAAAGCTTGAAAGCTGGTGGAAAACTCAAACTTGCATCATCCTGGGCAAAATCTGATACTCAAATCCCTACTAGGGCAGCATTACGGCAAGCGGTATACTTGAAGCCCAATGAGCAGCCAATAAACAGAGCCTTAAACGTTAATACTTTACAAGGTCATGAGAGTTGGGTCAGGAGTGTGGTATTTAGCCCCGATGGTAAACAACTGGCTTCTGGGAGTGATGACAAAACCATCAAAATCTGGGATGTGACTACTGGTAAAGTCCTTAATACCTTGAAGGGTCATGAGAGTTGGGTCTTGAGTGTGGTATTTAGCCCCGACGGCAAACAACTGGCTTCTGGGAGTCAAGACAAAACCATCAAAATCTGGGATGTGACTACTGGTAAAGTCCTCAATACCTTGAAGGGTCATGAGAGTTCAGTCTTGAGTGTGGTATTTAGCCCCGACGGTAAACAACTGGCTTCTGGGAGTGATGACAAAACCATCAAAATCTGGGATGTGACTACTGGTAAAGTCCTTAATACCTTGAAGGGTCATGAGAGTTCAGTCTTGAGTGTGGTATTTAGCCCCGACGGCAAACAACTGGCTTCTGGGAGTTATGACAAAACCATCAAAATCTGGGATGTGACTACTGGTAAAGTCCTCAATACCTTCAAGGGTCATGAGAATTTGGTCTTGAGTGTGGTATTTAGCCCCGACGGCAAACAACTGGCTTCTGGGAGTTCAGACAAGACCATCAAAATCTGGGATGTGACTACTGGTAAAGTCCTCAATACCTTCAAGGGTCATGAGAGTTCAGTCTTGAGTGTGGTATTTAGCCCCGACGGCAAACAACTGGCTTCTGGGAGTGATGACAAGACCATAATTTTATGGGATTTGAATTTAGATAATTTAGTCACCAGTGGTTGCAATTTGCTGAATAATTATTTAATTGGTAATCCTCAAGTGTTGGCAGAATTAAAGGATTGCCAAACTCCATCTCGGTTATTATTAGCAGCAACGGTGTTAGTTATCCAAGGTGAGAATTTAGCGGAAAATGATGATATGAATGGGGCTTTAGCTAACTTCCGCATAGCCCAAGAATGGGATAAGAATTTAAATTTTGACCCCCAGGTAAAAGCACAGGAGTTTGCAAATAAAGGTAAGGCTAAACGCTTGGTTACAGAGGGAGAAAGCAATGTGCAGAAAGGAGAAGTTAAGAAGGCATTAGAAAATTATGCTGAAGCACAAAAAATATATCCCCCATTAGAAATTACTGCCGATTCTTGGCATACACTTTGTAGATATGGCAGTTTAAAAAAACAAGCCTCTGAGGTAATGTTTGCCTGTGATGAGGCTATTAATTTGTCGCCTAACTATGGTGATTATCGTGATAGTCGTGGTTTAGCTAGGGCTTTGACTGGTAATTATTCAGAGGCTATTGAGGATTTTAAGGCATTTATTAAATGGACTAGTGATAAAAATAAGAAAGCGCAACGCCAAGGCTGGGTGAAGGAACTGAAAGCTGGGAAAAATCCCTTTACTGATGAGGTGTTGAAGAAATTACAATAAATTTCCACCCGCAGCATAGTGAAGATTAACTTGCGGTTCTGCTGATTGCTATAGAATGGGAGTTGTTGTGATGTTCTCTGTTAGCTAAAGTGTCAGAATCCCTACCTTTGCAGGATCGCTACCTGGCGTTGATTGATGAAATAGTCGAAACCACTCTCAAAGGGAAAATTAGCTCTGTAGAGCAGGTATACCAAATGTTACTCAAAGGTATCGCTTCCGGTACGGGGGAAGTATTTGAGTTAGCTTTGAGCGATCGCTTGACAACCCTGCAAACTCAAGTCGATACTGAAAAAGACGAACTAAAAAAGTCCAAAGCCACACGCAGATTAAGAGCAATTAAAACCATTCAATCTCAATGGCAACGCTGGCAAGAACAAAACAAAGCCACAGAAGTCATATCTTTAGCAGTTCGAGAAATTACCATTGCCACCAATGAACAGCGTTTAGCCGTATTTTTGCGTTTTCTTGACCCTAATCAAAAATATCCGTTAAATTTATCCCAATTACAGCAATTAGCCAAAGCCTTACAACAATTTGGTGCAGCTAATCCTGATTTAATGGCAATATCTACAGGTATCACCAATGGTATCGCAGCTTGGCAACGCATCCAAGAAAACCTCCTCAGTTGGATGTATGAACAAAAAACCTCTCTCGGATTTGGTGGTGTACCCGGTGAAAGAGGGCCTTGGGCCAGTTGGGCAAAATTAGTTAAAAGCGAAATACCACAAACATTTTTTCGCACCTTAGCATTAGAACAATCTCCAATTGAATTTACCCAAAAACAACCAAACATTACCCTCAGTGATTGGGTAGAATTAGCAATAGTTTTACAATTCTTACAACGTGGTTTAGTTACCTGGTTTGATCAACAAGCTTATGATATTCAAGCAGGCCCAAAATTATCAATTTCCACATTCTTGACCTTTGCAGTTATTTGGAGTCAATTAGCAGCCGGCTTTCAAACCCAAGCAGCATACAGCAATGGAGCTTCTTTAATTATGCTCCAAATTTTACGAACCTTTGCCCAACGTCCTTATTTTCCCCTCTATGGTGGGATTTTCGCTTCTTTTTCTGGTAGTTCTTTGCGTGATGCCCTCGATTATTTAGATGAACCTCTGCGTTCTGTGGAAGGAACACAAGAAAAAGCCCGAATTTTAACGTTATTAGGTTATTCTCAACGAGCTTTAGGCAGATATCCACGCTCAATAAATTTTCATCAGCAAGCTTTGGAAATTGCCAGAAGTGCTAAAGATAGCCCTTGTGAAATTGCTAATCTTAACCACCTCAGTCGTACCTACGTCCAAGAAAAAAATTATCCCGAAGCCATTAATTACAGTCAACGAGCATTAATATTAAGTAGACAAGCAGGTGACAAAACCGGAGAAACCAACGCGCTGGTAAATTTAGGTTACAGCGAAGTTATGCAAGCACAGCAATTAGAAAATAGCGAACCTGAAGTTTATGAATCAGCAATTAATTATTTAGAACAAGGTTTAAAGTTAGCGGAAAAATTAGGTGATTTGCAAACTCAAGCCTTATGTTTTAGCAGCTTAGGAATTGCTTATTTAGTCACCGCACAACACGAAAACGCCATTAAATATTTAGAAATTGGTTTCAAAACCGCCCAAGTTTCCGGTGACTTATATCTTCAAGGACGAAATTTAGCTTATTTATCAGAAGCTTCTTATCACCTACTAAATTTTGAAAAAGCTATTTATACAGGTAGTCTGGGAATGTATCTCCTAGAACAAATTTCTTCCCAAGAATGGAGACAACCCGCAGGTTTATTAACAATCATCAAAGGACAACTTGGTACAGATAAATTCCAAGTTCTCCTCCAACAAAATCGCCCCAAAATCATCTCCGTTATCGGTGTAGATGGTTATGATCATATTCCTCAATTATTGGATGAATATCAGAATGGGTAATTCAGGAGGCAGAAGGCAGGAGGCAGGAGGAGAAAGTCATTGTCAATGTTCCAAAATAATGAGGTAAAGGTGTTGACTTCAGCCCGAAAACCTGATATACTCAATCTTGATAAGGAAGAACTATTTTCCAATAATTGGTGTTAAATAGGGCTTGCTGATAGCGGAGCGTGGCGTAAGCCATATAAACCTAAAACTTATACTAAAGACGGTTAGGACTTGGACTTTTCTAAAATTAGGAAAACCTAGATTTGTAGGGGTAATTCATGAATTACCCCTACCTATAGAACTTTTTAAACCGCCTCTACTCTCCCTGTCACCTGTCACCTGTCACCTGTCACCTATTCCCCATCACCTGCTTCAACAATTCGGGAATCTGTGCAGGATATTCAGCCACAGGAACTTCTACTGCTTGGAAAGCCGTTAATTTATTTTGTGTAGTGCCAAAATTAGGATCACGTCTGACAACCGTCGCAATATTTCCTGTCTGATGCCAATATTTGCTTTGTGGTGCGTGTCTACCTGCAATATAAGCAATAACAGGCTTATCAATCGCTTCCGCTATATATTGTGCAGCAGCTTCTTCACTTCCTCCCCCTGGTTGACCGACTAAAACGATCGCATCGGTAGTTTCATCTTCATCCAGAATTTGCAACCATTGTAGGAAAGATGAACCAACAATAGCATCACTACCAATACTCACACTAATTGATTGACCCAAACCAGCTTGAGTTAATTCCCAAGCCACTTCATAAGTGAGAGTGCTACTACGGCTCACAATTCCCACTGAACCTGGTGTATAGAATTCACTCGGTTGAGTGCCTAAGAGAATCTTCCCAGGAACAATAATTCCCGGACTGTTTGGACCCACCACCAAAATTTCACGAGTCTCAGTTTTGCGGAGTAATGTCACCATATCCAACGGTGGCACACCAGCAGAAATAATAATTATCTGTCTAATATTAGATGCGATCGCTTCCAATGCCGCATCTAAAACTTGATAAGGGTGGACACAAATAATTGTCGTATCAATTGCCCCCAATTTAGATATCGCTTCCTCTACTAAATCAAACACTGGCAGATCATACTTCACCTGTCCACCACATCCAGGCTGAACACCAGCTATCAAATTAGTGCCGTAAGCTTTCATTTGAGCAATATGAGTTGCTGATATAAATTCACTAAAGCCTTGTATTAAAACTTTGCTATCTGGTCTTAAGTTCATAAAATTTAGTCATTAGTTATTAGTCAGTGGTCATTAGTCATTATCTCTCCTGCTCTCCCCCTGCTTCTTCTCTGTCACCTGTCACCTGTCACCTGTCACCTATCAACTATCTCCTACTTTTTATACGCAGGTAACTTAGCCAAACGGACGGCCTGTGCCACAGCTTCATTTAAACTTTCTACTACTATCAGCGTGTCGCTTTCAGAGTTGAGAGCAGTTAAATGTTTCTTGGCATCCTGAAATTCTGCACCAGCAAGACGGAAAACCAGCCTGGGTAAATGTCTGGACTTATTTTTACCAGTAGTTGACAAAGGAGATTTCAGTTCTTGCAGGTCTAGTTGTATAAAATTGGCAACGACCTCTGGCATTTGGGAGACATCAGGAATAGTCCCCAGAAAATTAACCAGAATCACTTGAATGCTTTTGTCGCTGGCTAAATTTCTCAGACTTGTGGCCAAGCGATCGCCAAAAGTATTTGGTGTAGTATCAGTTAAAAAAGAATGCCGTAAATTGAAAGACACACCAGGTTTACCACCCGCATTAAAAACAGCATCCAAGGTAGTCAACAAAGAACCAGTCCCATTGGCTAAAATACCGATTTTTCCATGAATTCCCAGCCCATTGCCATCACCCAAAATATTGTTAGTCCTACTATTTTTATTCCTATTTGCTATTTTGGCTGCCATTTGGGCGATTTCTGGATGACGATTAATTGCCCTGGGATTGACTCTAATTTTACCATTGAGAGCCATCACCTGCCCCGTAGCACTGACCGCTAGAGGATTGATCTCAATTAAATCCAGGTCTTTTTGTACAAATAACTGGTACATTTTTTCTATAATGTCGCTGACTGACTGCATCAGCGCACCCTGCAAACCCATTTTCAATCCCAATCGTCTGGCATAAAATGGCGAAAATTCCTGTTCTACAACCACATATTGCATTTTCTCCCCTGGAGATTCCCAATCAATATCTGGTTCTTTACAACCCAAAAGCACCGGACGACACAGAGCAGTATCTAAAACCACCGCCAGATAAAATTCATCTTTAGCATCATACTTAGATTCTGCCAGTAACACCTCTGGCAATTCACCCCAGATTGGCAAATTAAAGATATTTTGAGCCGCTGCGATCGCATCAATCGTGGTTTCCACAATCCTGACTCCACCAGCCTTAGCTCTTTCATCTGCGTGTACTTGCGATTTTAGTACAATTGGATAGCGAATTTTTAAGCGTTTTAAATCTGTAGGATGGTCAATTCTTTGGGATGGTAAAACGGGAATGCCCATCTTGCCAAACCATTCTTTAACTTGGTACTCCAATAAATCCATTGACACACACCTTGTATTAACAATTCCAAAGCAGCTTCTTAGTTTTAGCTGAACGTTTACACAGCACTTAGATTACATAATTACGCTTTGGTTGGCTAGAAAATTTATTTAGCACGAATTAATTTTATCGAATTCGTCAAGCGTAGCAAATTCATTTCCAGAACTCCACCCGCTGTAATTTGGTTAATCACACCTAAACCACCCACCCTCTCGGATCACTTGCCAGTCTTGAGAACTACTGGACTATCCTTGTATATTTTTCCTTAAATAATTTATACTCGCATTTGGATTGTCTAATTTATCATCTAGCAGTATAAAAAAGTAAAACCCTCAACTATCACTACTTTGTTACTATCTGGTAACAGATATAACCTAGTGCAGAAAACGTTCTACTCTTTGATGTAAAACTGGGGTAAAGAAAATATGTATCTGTATGTAGCAAACATAAATACTTTATTTCACCTGCTCAAAGAGCATAAAAACTATAAAACTATATAGAACATTAGCAGTAAGACCATGATTAAAGCCACATTGAAAAAAGAAGATATGCAGCTTATAACCAGTATTTTACAAGAACAACTACAGATGGAACTTCCACCTGACAACATTTTTCAGGTTCGATGTGCCATCCAAAATGACGAACTGATGGTTTTAATTCAACACCCCTTAGATGTATCTCTTGATACAGAAAAAGTATTTGCGGTACTTGAGGAAACACTTCAGTCGCAATCTCAATATCATGAGCAAAGGGTGCAATTTTACGTAAGAGTTTCTGGAGAAAAATTGCCTTACACTAAAAATTCCATAATTGTCAAGCCTAAAAAGATACAAGAAGATCCCAGAATTCGCAAAGAAGAAGCCAACACAAGCTCAAATCACAGTACAGCAAATGACCAATTGATTTTTCCTCCACTCAATATCCTCGACCCTCCCTCTCCATCTCCTGTCATAGAAAATAACATCTCGGATAATCCTTTTAACTTACTAGTAGACGACCATATCTCCGATAGTTCATATAGCTCACCAATAGATGACAATATCTCCGATAGTTCATATAGTTCATATAGCTTAGATAGCTCATTTAGCTCAGAATATAGCTCAGATATTTCATTTGGCTCAGATACTTCATTTAGCTCAGATACTTCATTTAGCTCAGAATATAGCTCAGATACTTCATTTGGCTCCGATAATTCATTACTTGAGGAGAGTGAGGACAGACCAAGAGAAGCCGAAAAGTTTGACCCCTTCGCAGATGGACAAAATTTATCGAAAACCAAACACCTATCTCTTCCATCCTTACCCATCCTTGTAGGAGGGGTATTGGGAGTGGCAATTATTTTTGGTGGTGGTGCTTTTTTTCTGACTCGTGCTTGCGTGATTGGTGAGTGTAAAGAATTACAAACAGCCCAGCAATTCAAAAGCAATACCCAACAATTGATCCGTCAGGCTAAGTCTCAAAAAGAACTAATAGCAGTACAACAACAAATAGATACAGCTATTTCTGATCTTAAAGTAATTCCTCAATGGTCGCCTCGTTATCAATCAGCCCAGGAAATCAATTTAAGTTTTTCTGACCAATCAGCAAAAATTACCCAGGTGCTAAAAGCTTTAGAGTCTGCAAATCTAGCAGAGCAAAAAACCAAAACCCCCCCAACTACCTTGGAGGAGCTACGTGCTAGACAAAGTTTATGGCGACAAGCAATCATCCCACTAGAGTCTATTAAACCTGGTAACGAACTATATGGACTAGTGCGGGCAAATTTGTCCAAGTATCAAAGCAATTTACAGACTCTCAATCAGCAATTGCTTAGTGAAGAATCATGGCTGAAAAAACTCACCACAGCCAAAACTGTAGCTGAATCAGCCCTCAAGCGTGAAGCTAATGCTAAATCGGGTAATGACTGGCAAAGGGTACAGTTTGCTTGGCAAGAAGTTGTTAATGATTTGAAAAGTATTCCCTCAACCAGCACAACATACCAGGAAGCAAAAAACCTCTTAACCGATTATCAGCCTAAACTTATATTAGCACGCAATCGCGCTAAAAAAGAAGTTGCTGCGGCTCTCAACTTCAAACAAGCTGTCAACATGGCCAATCAAGCTAAAGTTTATGAAGCACAAAATGAATGGCAGGCAGCAATAGCATCTTGGGAGCAAGCTGTACAGATAGCTAAACAAGTTTCTCAAGATAGTTCTTTCTACAATCAAGCACAATCCCTCATTCAACCCTATTCCACTGCTCAAGCACAGGCCAAAGAAAAACAACAACTCTATGGTAATTTGGCACAAACTCGCGCTGATTTGGGAAAAACCTGTGTTAATAAGATGCGGTTTTGCGTTTTTAACATCGAAACTAGGGGAATTGTTGTCCGTTTAACTCCAGAATATGACCAAGCATTACAAAGTAACCCTGATATCCAAAGTCATTTACAAACCTTGCAAGAGGCTTTAGGAGTCATCAGTGAAAATGCCAACCTACCCGTATTTCTCTATAATTCCCAAGGACAAGAAAGATATATGAAGATGCCGCAATAGGGGCAAGGGGAGCAGGGGAGCAGGGGAGCAGGGGAGCAGGGGAGCAGAGGAGCAGGGGAGCAGGGGAGCAGAGGAGCAGGGGAGCAGAGGAGCAGGGGAGCAGGGGAGCAGAGGAGCAGGGGAGCAGAGGAGCAGAGGAGAGGGGGAGAGGGGGGAAATATTTTCTTCTTATCCTCCTGCCTCCTGCCTTCTGCCTCCTGCCTCCTGCCTCCTGCCTCCTGCCTCCTGCCTCCTGCCTCCTGCCTTCTGCCTCCTGCCTCCTGCCTTCTGCCTCCTGCCTTCTGCCTCCTGCCTTCTGCCTCCTTTCCTACAACCCCAGGTGATTTTGCAGTGCTTGACGCATTTCGGCTACGGGGACTGTTTCCTGTTGCAACCAAATTTTTAATGCTGCTGCACCTTGTTGAACGAGCATTTCTAAACCATCTATAGCGATCGCACCTTGTTTTTCTGCTAGTTGTAGAAATTTCGTGGGTTTGGGGATGTAGATTAAATCATAAGCGATCGCATCTGAAGGTAAATTTGCCATATCTTCACCACTCAAAGGAGATGCATCTACGTGGGGATACATCCCCATGGGAGTTGTATTGATCAGCAAATTAGCTTGAGGAATTAGCTTTGGTAATTCTTCCCAGGCATGGACTTGAAATTTATCCACATAAGGTGAATTTTGCCAACTGTGGCGAAATTCCTTCAATTTATATATATTTCTCCCCACCAGGTGAATTTCTGCCAACCCTAGCTGCACACAACCAGCCACAATCGCCCTAGCTGCACCACCATTACCTAAAATAACTGCCTTCTTTTGACTCCAATCTTGCTGATATGTGGTTTGCAAAGGGGCAATAAATCCTTCTACATCTGTGTTTGTCCCCACCCATTTGTTACCTTGACGAGTAACGGTATTGACTGCGCCAATAGTTTGAGCAATAGGGGAAATTTCTGATAATATAGGTAATATGGCTTGTTTATGGGGAATTGTCACACTGAAACCCACAACCCCAATAGCCGCAAAACCTGCGATCGCCAATTCTAAATTTTCCGGTGCAATAGGAAAAGGTAAATAAACATAATCTAAACCCAATTTACTCAGTGCAGCATTGTGCATCACTGGTGAAAGAGAATGTTCTACAGGATGTCCAATAACTCCCAGAAGTTTAGTTTTTCCTGTTATCTGCTGGCAATAATTATTAGCTTGGTTATTCATAACTACGTGATTTGATCAAACTAGACTTGAAAAAGGTATAAAAAAAATAATTTAGTAGGGGTAAAACTGATGTTTCACCCCTACTTATCCGGAGTATTTAGTTTAGCGCCGTTTACACACCCCAACCTCAAGGTACAGGGATTTTTAAGCAGAGTAAAGGCGGACTCTTAAGGGCATAATCAAGCGCCCCTGGTAATTCCAAGGTTTTTAGCCCATTTTCTAATAAATGAAATTAGATGACTATAGAATATTATTATAACATCAACGGGGCAGACTGTATAGACAAATGACTCCACTACTGATGTTGGTTACATTATTTGCATAGATCCTTGGTAGGTGCTTTGGGTTGGCTAACTTGTTTAGATGTAAATGATCTAACTCTTGATATGATTTGGTAAACCAACCAGAAGTCTGAAAAACTTAACGCATATTTGCGCCGTGTAAAACATGAGCTTGATTATTGCTCAACTTATATAATTTCTAGTTCATTCTTAATTTCTTGCAGATTTCCGAAAAAATCATGCCAAAGTTTCTTTATACTGAGCTAACTGCTCTAATATTTCTACTAGCTCTTCCAAGGTAAATACACTCTGGGGTTCTTGGCTGGAAGAAACTGTATAATCAGTCATTTGTCCTGAGAATTGGTTGAAAATAGCTTTTATTACTGGCATTGTTATCCTCAACTTCTATTGTTTCCAGTTTATTCTTAATTTCTTGCAGATGCGAAAAAAATCATGCAACAGTTTCTTCATACTGAGCTAACTGATCTAATATTTCTACTAGATCTTCTAAAGTAAAATCAATTTGGGGTTCTTGGGTGGAAGGAATTGTATAATCTGTCATTTGTCCTGAAAATTGGTTAAGAATAGCTGTGATTAACTGCATTTTTAGTACCTTCTGGATTTCGATACAATTATCCTAAACTTCAAATGTGGAAAACTCGTGGAAAACTTTAGAGAATTTTTCCCTGATTTAGTAAATATACCCATAACACGAATTCATTAATCGTCAGGGCGAAGCATTGGGACAGAATATCAATGGTTTCAGCGATAGGTTATCACGCGAATGCTGATGCTTCCAGCACGCTACGCGAACGCCCCTACAAGGGAAAAACTCTAGAAAGCCTTTGCATTGGTGGACTTTTTCCCTATTCCAAGTTTGCTTTTGATGATGGTTTAACATCAGTTATCAGGCCTGAAGCAGTGATTGAGCTTGATCAGGTTAGGTTTGGAAAATCTGCTAATCTAAGAATATTAACAATACTTAACATTTATTTCTATTATGCAGACAGCTATAGCACCTTCTACAACTCCAGTTCCTGGCCAATACTGGCAATGGCGGGGACACAACGTTTACTATGTACAAACCGGAGAGAAACAACCCCAGCGTCCTCCCTTACTGTTAGTACATGGCTTTGGCGCTTCCACAGACCACTGGCGAAAAAATCTGACTGGACTGTGTGTAGATTTTCAAGTATTTGCTATTGACCTGTTGGGATTTGGACGGTCAGCAAAACCGAAATTACAGTACAGTGGGAACTTATGGCGTGACCAATTGCGAGACTTTATTAGTGAAGTCATTGGTGAAAAAACAGTAGTAGCAGGTAATTCCCTGGGAGGATATGCTTGTTTGTGTGTAAGTGCAGAATATCCTGATATTGTCGCTGGGGTAGTATTACTTAATAGTGCGGGGCCTTTTTCTGAACCGGAAGCCATACAAGCACAAATTCAAGCTCCTCAAAATCCTGTACAACAATTATTAGGTAAAACTGTCAAATGGACTTTTAAACAACGTTTATTTCAAGCTTTATTATTTCAATATGTGCGTCAACGTTGGGTAATTCGTCGTACCTTAGAAAAGGTTTATTTAGACAAAACTGCAATTACAGATCAATTAGTAGCAGAAATTCAACGTCCGGCTTATGATCAAGGCGCTTTAGATGTATTTGTTTCTGTTTTTAGCACTCCCCAAGGGGAAAAAGTTGATATTTTGCTCAAACGACTAACTTGTCCTTTGTTGTTACTGTGGGGTGAAGCAGATCCTTGGATGAAAACGCGGGAACGTTCTCAAAAATTCCATCAATATTATCCCCAATTAACAGAATATTTCCTCACTGCTGGTCATTGCCCCCATGATGAAGCACCTGAACAAGTGAACCCGATTTTACGTGATTGGGTTTTTTCTATTAGTTAATAAACACCACAAATATACATCTAAAAACCTGGTCAGGGTTGACCAGGTTCTAGCGAATTCAGAAGTTTCAAATTGTTAAGAATTGAGTAAGTGATTGAGAGTCTATAACTAAGGTGGATACTAAAACTGACAAGTTCAGCATTTTTTAGTTTTTCCGCTTAGGGATTTGGCACGACCATCAATAATAACAGTCGGAATGCCACTTTAAGTTGTATATGCTAATACTTGCTTGGGCTTTTGACAGGGGACACATTGGTCATGCCCAGTTGGTTGTTTTTCTTGCTGTGTCCTGATGAATATAATCTAGCAAACCCTAATGAAGATGCGATCGCTTGTTTACTAAACTTGACTTTCTGTTTCATTTAGCAATATAGGTGACTGGTGACTGGGTAATCAATTTTATGTTTTCCAATCAACTATCAACTATCACCACTCCCACATAATTCCTGTATTGTCGAAATGGTTGGTAACGATGCGGCCAATATTGTCTATTTGGGCTATTTCTTCAGAAGAAAGTTTTATTTCTGCGGCTTTGGCGTTATCTTGTGCCTGTTGGGGATATCTTGCACCGGCGATCGCATTTGTTTGGGGTTGGGCAATTAACCACGCCAATGCTAACTGCGCTAAACTACAATTGTGATTCTCGGCTATGGGTTTCAGTTGCTCTAATGCCTGTTGAGCGCGGTCAAAGTTTTCTCCTTGAAATAACCTATTTTTGGCTCGGTTATCTTCTGGGTCAAATTTATGACCGGGTGCAAATTTACCTGTTAACAATCCTTGTGCCAGAGGTGAATAAGCCAAAATCGAAATATTATTTTCTACACAATAGGGCATGGCATCTGTTTCTACATTCCGCCAAAATAAGGAATAAGGAGGTTGTAAACTATCAATGCGTCCATATTGGGCGGCTTCTACTATCTGTTCACGGGAAAAATTAGAAACTCCAATGGCACGAATTTTACCTTGTTCTTTGAGGAAATTTAAGGCACTCATGGTTTCTTCTATCGGGACAATTTCACTGTTGAAAGAACCAGCAGGCCAATGAATTTGGTAAAGGTCGATGTAGTCGGTTTTGAGATTTTTCAGGGAACGTTCACAAGCTGCTATCACTTGTTGATATTTGAGATGATTGGAAAAAACTTTTGTGGCATATTCCACGCGTTCACGCACATCAGACAAAGCTTCAGCTACAATCTGTTCAGAATGTCCATCACCATAAGCTTCCGCAGTATCTATGGTTGTAATTCCGGCTTCATAAGCAGCGCGAATGGTTTTAATCGAATCTGCATCTTCAATCCCCACCCACATTCTTTTTCCGGCTTGCCAAGTTCCCATCAAAATGGGTGATATTTGGACGGTGGATGTACCCAGTGTTCGTTTTTGCATAGTTTTTCTCTAATTTACTTCCCTGGCTAGTAATATACTGTAACGGTCTTAAACTGAAATTAAATCAGAGTCAAAGTAGATGCTCATGGAACTGACTACCACTTTTCATGCTCTTAAAGAATGGGCAGTAGCCGTAAACGCCTTGGAAAGCGGCCAAACGATGATGTTACTTCGTAAGGGCGGTATCCATGAACGAGGAGGACGCTTTGAGGTTGCACATCAACAGGTTCTGCTCTACCCTACTTATGAACATCAACAATCTTTCATGCTCAAGGCTGAGTATGCAAATCTTGTCTGTCCAGTCACTTCAGGATGGCATCCAGAAACAATTCGCATCGGTAGTTGGGCAGAAATTACGGATATTTTACCCGTTGCGGATGAGTCTATTGTCAGTGATCTATTGCCTTTTCATATTTGGAACGAGTTTTTTATTAGCGATCGCCTAAAATGGAAAGCTCGTCAGCCTTTATATATTCTTTTGTTACGTACTTACAAACTGCCCCAAGCACAGTATATTCCTTATTTGCCTGAATACGGTGGGTGTAAGTCTTGGATTGATTTAGATCAACAGGTGCCGTTAGAAGGTTCTCAACCAGTTTTATCTGATGCTGTTTATGGTCAGTTAGTTGAGACTATTCGCGGAATTATTGGCGATCGTTTGTATGCTGCATCTTGTTAAGTAGGAGGTTTTATTCAATTCTATCTAACCACTGTTTTGGATTGCGTTTTGCATGGAAACAAGCGATAACAAAAACCGTATCTTGTTCAAAAACATAGAGAATTATGTATGGAAATCGGCGGATTAATGCTCTTCTTACTTATTTATGAATGACTTGGTAAGCAAGAGGTTGTCGTCCAATTCCTGACAGACAAGCATCTACAGCACGAACAAATTCAGAACCTAAACCTGGATTTTGAGATTCATACCACTCAAAACCATCCTGAATATCATATTCAGCTTCTGTCCGAATAATCAGGTTATAGTTCATCGAGAAAATCCTAGCCTTTTTTTCACGTCTTCCCAGCTAGAACCACTTGTAGGATTTTTTTTGTAATTTTCTAACCGTCGATCTAGTTCCTGTTGTTGGGCTTCACTCAAGGGTAATTCCTCTTGCTGTTCTAAGATGCTATCCCATAAATCTTCAGCTAGTTGGATGCGTTCAGCAATGCTGAGTTCGGAAATGTCAACTTTCAAGAGGGGATGGAGACTCATAAGTAGAGAGTTAGGGTTGAGATTTTGGGTTGGTATTTTACCTATTTTATAACATTGGCACATTTGTAAAATTAGAGCAAAATTTGTTAAGTATTAATACAAGTGAGTTAAGATTATCAAAAATATTTAGCACTGTAATGAACAAGTTACCAAAGCGTACCAATTCCCAGAGAATAGGCCAAAGTGCAGCGGATTTTCTCAAATCGGTTTTCAACAAATTTTGCAATGTAATTCCTGTGCCTCAAGAACTGGATCTAGGCATTGATTTTATCTGTGAAATCATGCAGGGAGATTACCCAACTGGAAAGTTATTTAATATTCAATGTAAAGGCACAGAAGAAACTGAGGTAAGAGGTAATTCAATTACAGTTCCTATTGAAGTAAAGACTCTTAACTATTGGTTACTACAAAATAATCCAACATTCTTAATTATTGTTGACTGCCAAAATTACATTTTTTATTGGTCTTTTCCCAAAGATTTTATTAGTTCAATTAATAAAAACTGGCAAGAACAAAAAACTGTCTCAATCCCAGTTTCTATCCAAAACCGTTTTGAGAAAGATATAAAATCTTTGCCAGCCCAATTAATTTCAATAGTTAATGCACAAGCTTTTGTTACTCCTCAGCATGGAAATTATCTGGGAACGTTGACACTTGCAGAAGCTATAGAGAGAGCTATTGATTCTGGATTAGATATACTGATTGCACCCTTCCACCGTCCTTTTCAATATATTGGAATGTCCATCACAGAAGCTGCAAAAGCGGTTGGAGGAAAGCCTAATGAAGTGGGTAACATTATTATTGATTCTGAGGAATCACATATGCTGTTGGAAGCAGAAGGAAACTTTATCAGCTATGTGGATATTGAACTCAAAAAAACTGCGCCCTGGAGTCCCAGTCGTCCGTTCGATTCTGAACAAATCTTAGGTGTACTTAGCATTAATCCATCTGAGTTAGAATTAGTCCGCAAACAGACGCACTTCCATACTTACTACGACCACAAGAGGAAGTTAAAGATCAGCATATCCTGCCAGTATGAGGGCGCACCTCTATCAGTAGGATTCAGCAGTAAGTATTATGGAATGTAGGGTGTGAGATATAATCAAGTGCGCTAGCTAAGTCCTAGCTTAATTAAGATAGTATCAAGTAAAATGTTAACGAGTAAACTATTTCTTTTCATTTAGAGATATTAACTATGAATTTAGCGGAAATACTTCCAAGTATTCAACAACTTTCAATCATAGAAAAAATCAAACTGATCCAAATTCTAGCAGCAGATGTAGAAGCGGTAGAGGATATTTCCCCTTTAGAACAATTAAAAACTTATGATCTACCAACTCCTTATAATAATTTTGGTGCGGGTGCAATATTAATGCAAGCAGCAGACTAAGTAAATCTGTCTTGAATTCAACCCAACCTGAAGCGAACTGAATTTGTAGCATATTGTAGTACAATAGTCTGGCTTACATATCCTCGTTGCTATTGACCATGATTCGACCGACCACACCAGAAGACACAAACGCAATAATCGCCGTAGCTGAAACTATCGGCTTTCAGCCGCAAGAACTTGATTATCTGAAAAAAATGCTGTCCGATTACTTTCAAGATGGTGAAACTGATAGTTTTTGGATTACTTACGCAGAAAATGAGCCTGTTGGAGTCGCTTACTGCGAACCGGAAAGAATGACTCATCAAACATGGAATTTACTATTAATTGCCATCAGAGAAGACCTCCAGGGACAAGGGCGCGGTGGGAAACTGCTGGACTATGTTGAACAAACATTGATAGAACGTGGTGGACGGATGCTACTGGTGGAAACTTCAGGACTTCCCGATTTTGAGCGCACACGGTCATTTTACGTGAAATGTGGTTTTCAGGAGGAAGCACGCATCCGGGACTTCTACACAGAGGGAGATGATAAAATCGTATTTCGCAAAGTTTTGAATGCAGAGGGCTAGTAGCTAACTGTTAAATGAATGAAAAACTCCAGATGGAAACAGACAAACTCGAAGTAAACGAGAATATCCAGATAAATCAGGAAACAGAAAACGAAAAAGTTCTATGTTCTCATTGTCAACGCACTGCTACGAACGGTATTAAATGTAAAGGTATTTGTGTGGCTGACAATGACTATTAAGGATTGAATTCTATCGCCAACCATTCCTCTATTCTGAAATCCAGTAAGTACCAGAAGTATTAGTAACCAACCTTGCTTTCTGGTTAACAGTGCTAGGTAGACCACGATCAGAATTGTTCTGTGCGATCGCTTGCCACCAAGGTGAGTTCATAGCAGTATTAGCACGAATCAGAGGCTGTTGTTTTGTGGCTGTATAGAGGAAAGATTGTAAAATTATACTGTTGGTGCTGCTGGTGAAACCCAAGACCATTTTGCCAGTTTTTTCGGAAAATCCTTCATAAAAACCTAACAAGGGGTTGTATAAATCTGTCGCGGCTTTGATTAATTCTTGGGTATAACTATTTTCAGGTAGTAGGGCATAATAGGCAAATGCAGCGGCTGTACTGACTATTCGTCCCTGTGGTAAAAGTTTACCATCATTCCCTAAAGCTGCCCAAGGTTGATCCTGGGCAATAATAGAACTGTGAACAATATAGGGTGGATTTTCTATGGAAGTAGTTGCTGAGGCTGTGAAAGTACCTGTCCTTCGGTAACGTTCAGCTTGAGCTTGGAAGATTGGTGTAAATAGCGATCGCATTTTTGGCTCTAAACCAAACTCCAAAGCATAAAGCAAGAATGGATCACTAACGGTGTATCGGTTAACTTTTAATTTGCTATCTCTGCGGATACGTTCAATTGGGATTTCTACTCCTTCTACCGTGGTAGTTTTATATTCGCCCCCAACCGCAGATTTATCAGTGTCAAAACCCCACAATTGAAAAGCTCTGGCTGCATATTCTTCATAACCCAAACGGGTTTCTGGTGTAATGCGAGGGAGCGATCGCCCATTTTGGTCTTTAATTACATTAGCACTGGACAAAATACCTTCCCGCACAACCCGCAAATATGACCAATCCAGGACAATTTTATCTACTGCATTTGTGTATTCTGGATGATAGGTTTTCAAGTTATAAAGAGCGGCTAATACCCTACCCACATCTAAAGCTGACCAACCAGTACCGTCAGGAACCGTGTTCCCAGTGTAATCTACAGGTTGTAAAGTGCGCGGATCGTATCCCCGACTGGGTAATTCTCCAGCAAATAAGGGCATCTGAGCCAAAGCCCCTAACAGCTTGCGGGTGCGTTGATCAAATTCTTTGACAGAAATAATATCTAACGCTTGTGCTGCATTCAGCGCAGTCAGATAATCTCCCAATCCCCATAGTGTAGAACCTTTTACATCCGAGCGATCGCTCACCAACCCAGTAGCAGATTGAGTATTAGCCTGAAAATAATTCCATGCTGCCTGAGCATAACGTTTTTGGATCACCGTTAAAGGTTTAGACAACCGAAAAGATGATTGGAGATTCCCCACTGGTGGAATAGGTTTAACCGATACTGTGTTGGCAGCAGGTGGTTTTGACTCAACAGGTGTAACAGCTACAGGTATGGGATTTTGAATTGGAGTTTTTGTCTCTGGCTGTGGTGGAGTTGGTGCAGAATTCCCAGAGGGTATGCCAGCAAAACTTACCCCAGCACTACCAATCAGAGGTTTATTACCTCTAGCTTTGTAATACAAAATCTCCATAATTAGACCATTTGTATTGCCTGTCAAAGCTTTATTTGGTAGCTTTGTTTCTTCATATAAACCAGCATAGAAACCACCACCCCCTGGCTCCCGTAAATCTTTCACAGCATCAAAAATTTTCTGAGCATAGGCATTATCTGGATAAAGATAGCGCCAACCAAAAGCTGCCTTGGTACTAACACTTCTAAATTGAGGAAAAGGCTTATTTTCATCTGTAATTGCTGCCCAAGGCACACCATTAGAATAAACAGTGTTGTAGATAAAATAAGGAGGTTGGTCAATATTATCTTCAGAAACAGATGTTAGTTGTCCTGTAGCTTCAAAGCGGCGTTTCTGTACCTCTAAAACGTTGGCAGCATCCGCTTTTAAAGATCCTTCTAAACCAAATTCAATTCCATCTAAAATATAAGATTCACTAACTACATAATTATTAGCATTCGTAGTTTGATAATCACGGGTATCTACAGGAATTTTCACCCCATAAATATCTACCAGTTGAAACGGCTCTAACTCCAGAGCTTTAGGGGCTTTGAATCCCCATAATTCATAACCCCTAACAGCATATTCTTCATAGCCTAATCTTCCTTCTTGAACCAACAAGGTCTTACCATCAGGTAAAACCATCGCTCCATAAAGTTGGTCATCTTTGAGCGATCGCGATACCTGCCATTTATTCACAATTCCTTGCAACCAATCTTGATATTGAGGATGACAGGTACGAATAACATGAAATGCTGCCAAAATCCGACCAATATCCAAAGCAGACCAACCAATACCCCGTTCTAATGGCTTGTTACCATAATCGGTCATCTCTCCTGTAGCTGCATTATAAACTTTGTTGGGTAAAGCATTTTCAAATAGTTTCAGATTACCTATATTGGTCAAAAACTTATTCAGCCGAGAATCAAATTCGGGTTGTTCAATTAAGTTCATCCATCTGGCTGCATTCAACGCCATGAGATAATTACCAATATCCCAAAGCGTACCAGAAGGATAACCACCTGCGGAATTAGTCAACCCGGTATTGGGCTGATAGTTATTCACAAAATATTTCCAAGCTGCACGAGCATAAATCTGTTCTTCCGGTGTGAGTGGCGATGTAATCGAACTACAACTATTAGAACTCGTATTCGGACTTTGAGCTAAACTGATAATGGGAATCTGAAATAAAAATTGTAGAAATGTACTACTCAAAAATAAAGCAATCCATTTCCAAAATTTCTGCTGACGCTGTAAAAACATAATTTTAATAAATTCCTATTGTAAAAATTTCAGGAGGCAGGAGGCTGAAGGCTGAAGGCAGGAGGATAAGAAAATAAGAAGAAATTTCCCCCCTGCTCCTCTGCTCCTCTGCTCCCCTGCTCCCTCATCTCCCCTGCTCCCCTGCTCCCCTGCTCCCCTGCTCCCCTGCTCCCCTACTCCCCCTCATCTCCCCATCTCTACTCCTGACCAAACTGTCAATGGTTTTCCTACTTGTTGATAGAGTAAAGTTTCCAGAATCACGCCATTATTGTTAGCTGTCAGGGCTTTATTTGGCTCTTTCAAAGATTCGTAAAAGCCGTTATACCAACCCTTTTCTGATTTGAGGTTAGTTTGGACAAAGTTAAACAATTTGTCTGTATAGGGAGTTTTGTAAAGGATGTGCCAACCTACTGCGGCTTTGGCACTGAGGAAACGTAAGTTGTTATATTTCTGACCTGTATCCGCAATGGTAGCCCAAGGTTCTCCGTTAACAAACAAGCTGCTATAAACAAAGTAGGGAGCGCGATCTAAGTTGTCTTCTGTGACAGCAGTTAAGATATTAGTTTTTTGATAACGAGCTTCTTGAGCAGCTAAAATCCGGTCTGCATAAGCTTTAGGTAAAGCTTGAAAACCAGTTTCAATACCATCTAAGATATAAGGTTCACTAAGAACGTAGTTATTAGCTCCTGAGTTTTTGGCATCCCGTTGATCATAGGGAACTCCTTGGCCGTAAAGACTCACAAAGGCTGCTTTAGATTTATAATCTAGGGCTTGTTTGACATCTAAACCCCAGAGTTTGAAACCATAGGCCGCATAGTTTTCATAGCCTAAGCGTCCTTCTTGATTGTACTGTTCTTTACCATTAACAACAGCAGTTCCGTACATTTGCCCATTTTTGGTGAGTCGCTTGACTTGCCAATGTTTCCAAACTGCTTCGGTTGGCGATCGCATATTTGGATATTTTGCACCAACTATTTTTAACCAAAGGGCTATTCTCCCCAAATCTAAGGCTGACCAACCAATTTCTGCTTTTTTATCTACTAGTGAACCATAGTTAATTGGTAGGAGTGTTTTTGGGTTGTAGACTTTGTTGGGTAATTCTCCTTTGTATAAAGGCATGGATGCCAGGGTTTTTAACATCTGGCTCATTTTACTCTCAAACTCTTTTATACTAATGATGTTGAGTTCTCTAGCACTGACTAATGCAGCGATCGCAGCTGCTTGATCCCACATAGTAACAGAGGTAAAGCCATCCACGGAATTTACTAAGCCAGTTTGATCATTCCAGTTGTTTTCAAAGTATGACCAAGCTTGACGAGCTATTTCCATTTCCTGTGGTGTTAATTTACCAACTCCATTGGCAATATAGGGGATTTTAGCTGTTGTTAGTGCTTCTGATTTAATCCCTTCCCCCGCTAAAACCATGGATTTTTGATCCAAACTGGTAATATTTGCATCTTTCATCCCCTGTGATTTATCTGGGTTTGGCACAGTGGAGGTGACAGCAAAATGCTTAGATAGGGAATTTAATCCGGCGATCGCTACCATAGCTGTGACTATTCCTCCTACAGTAGCTAAAATTGATAATCTTCTAGGCGGAGGTTCAAAATCAGAATTCATATTATTTAAAGTCCTGTTTTGTTAAAAATTTTTGGTTAGTAGTTCTATACAAAGCTTATTTTTCCCTATTTTTTCACTTAATTAACAGGTCATAACAAACTCGCAATAACTAGTGAAAATACCCAATTATCGGGAAACCTCAAAGTTTTTAGTCTAGGCTGATAAGGAGAGATACTTTTTTAACATAGAATCTTAAATCAGCATTTTGTTAAAAGCAAATTTGATTGATAAAATATCCTAATTTACTACAGGCCTTACTGATAGTACATAAATACTATGAATTCATCAATGTCCAATCATGAAGCAGCACGAATAGAAGCTCTTTTACAATACAAGATTCTGGATACTCAACCAGAAGTTGCCTTTGATGACCTAACTCGGTTAGCATCCTATATTTGTGGGACTCCCATAGCTTTAGTCAGTCTAATTGACTCTAACCGTCAATGGTTCAAATCTAAAGTTGGCTTAGATGTATCAGAAACACACCGTGATTTAGCTTTTTGCGCTCATGCCATCCAGCAAAAAGATGTATTCATTATTCCCGATGCAACTTGTGACGAAAGGTTTGCCGCTAATCCTCTAGTCACATCTGATCCAAATATCCGATTTTATGCAGGTGTTCCCCTCATTAATGCAGAAGGCTATGGTTTAGGTACTTTGTGTGTAATTGATGATGTTCCCAGGGAACTAACAAAGGAACAATTAGAAGCATTACAAATCTTAGGTCGGCAAGTAGTTGAACAATTGGAACTACGGCGTAATTTAGATAGTTTGCTGCTAGTGAGTAATGAAGTTCAACGAAAAAAGAAAGTTGATAGGAAATTCTTTGCTCAAATAGCCGGATGGTTTGGTTTGACATCATCAATTTTGCTGTTAATTGGGATGTTCTCATATCACAACGTCCGAGATTTTAGACATACATATAAAAAGCAACAACAAACTCTAGAACAAATCCATATTCAAGAAGAACTACTGTTTTATCTCCAGGAAGCTAAAAATGAACAGAAGTATTATATGCTGACTGGTGAAGCAGTACATTTACAAAATTATGAAACAGCAATTAATAAAATTATTCAAAAATTTGAAAATCTAAAAAAATTAGAAACATCCCAACCTGAAATACAGCAAAAAATTACAAATATTGAATTAGAAATCACAAAAAAAATATCTATTATCAAAGAGAATATCGAACTACTCAAGAGCCAGAAATCAGAAATAGCATTGCAGATTTTTATTGCCAATCAGAGAGAAAATACAACCAACTATATATATCAAAATATAGATACTCTAAAAAACCAAAAAATCCAATTATTTAAAAATCAATCAACCGATTTAAATAACAAACTCAAAAATTCAATTGTTACTCTAGGCATATCTATTTGTTTATGTATTTTCATATTTTTAGTTATTTATTATCTCATATATCGGGAAATTACCGGACGCAAATTTATAGAAACATCTCTGAAAAAAGAGCGCAACTTTATCTCCAGTATTCTGGATACAGCCAGCGTTTTAGTTATGGTTCTCGACCCCCAAGGGCAAATAGTCCGCTTCAATCGAGCTTGTGAGCAAATCACCGGTTACTCCTTTAATGAGGTGAGAGGCAGATATTTCTGGAACTTATTCTCAGCACCAGAAGACCGTCCATCAGTCCAAGCTATGTTTGAGAAACTCACTTTAGGCAAAGGTTCAAAAGAGTATGAAAGCCACTGGGTAACGAGACATGGAAATCGTCGGCAAATTACTTGGTCAAACACTGCTCTTCTGGATAAAGAGAGTCAGATAGAATATATTGTCAGCACAGGCATAGATATTACTGAACGCAAACAAGCCGAAGATTCTCTACAAAAACAGATTAGTGCAGTAGAAGCAGCAACAGATGGGATTGGGATTTTGGATGCTGATCATAAGTATATTTATCTGAATAGCTCTCATGCGAATATATGTGGATATGATCATGCTGATGAACTACTGGGTAAAACATGGCATGAGTTATACCGACAAGAAGAGATCAGATGGTTAGAAACTCATGTTTTTCCCCTGGTGATGGAAAAGGGTTATTGGCATGGTGAAACAGTTGCCAAAAGAAAAGATGGCACCACATTTGCTCAAGAAATATCTTTAACATTGCTCCCTGATGGGGGACTGATTTGTGTTAGTCGTGATATCAGCGAACGCAAACAAGCTGAACAATATCTGAATGTACAATATGCAGCTACCAGTGCCTTAGCAGCATCTAAGAATATTAATCATGCTACTCACCGCACCTTAAAAGGAATTTGCCAGAGTTTGGGATGGGACTGGGGGGAAATTTGGCTACTAGACAAACAAGCAAATGTTCTGCGTTGTGCAGACGTTTGGTATGAACCAGGGGTGGAGCTAAAAGAGTTTGAAAGAATTACTCGACAAATTACTTTTGCACCAGAAGAGGGAATGCCTGGCCGTATTTGGTCGAGATTTGAACCTGTATGGCTAAATAATATTGATGATGATCAAAATTTCCTGCGGATGGAGATTGCTGCTCAAGTAGGATTGCATACAGCTTTTGGTTTTCCCATCCGTAGTGGTAACGCAAACATTGGGGTGATGGTTTTTCTGAACAAAAATACGCAGCAAGAAAACACAGATTTGCTGAAAGTGATGATGTCGATTGGCAACCAAATCGGTCAGTTTATCAGACGGAAACAGACAGAAGAAGAACTTCAAAACCAGTACCTGCGATCGCAATTATTAGCTGATGTCACCCTGAAAATCCGCGAGTCTTTACAAATCAATGAAATCCTGCAAACCACTGTCATAGAAGTCCAAAAGCTGCTGGCAGCAGACCGTGTGTTAATCCTACGTCTGGAAGAGAATGGTTCTTTTCTTGCAGTTCAAGAGGCAGTGTTTCCAAACTTCCCCGTGGTTCTGGGGCAGATTATTGAAGATCCTTGTTTTCGGGGAGAATATATTCAGAAATACCGTGAAGGCAGAATACAAACTACCACCGATATCGAAAAAGCTGGCATCCAACCTTGCCATATAGAATTACTGCAAAGATTTGCTGTAAAAGCCAATATAGTTGTGCCAATTATTCTCTACAATGAGCTTTGGGGGTTATTAATTGCCCATCAATGTGAGCAAATCCGTCACTGGAATGCTTGGGAAGTAGAACTATTGCGATCGCTATCTGACCAAATAGGCATTGCTTTAGCTCAAGCAAAATTATTAGAAGCAGAAACTTTGCAAAAACAAGAACTTGATGTTGCTCGTCAGCAAGCTGAGTTAGCATCTTTAGCTAAAAGCAGTTTTTTGGCTAACATGAGTCATGAAATCCGCACCCCCATGAATGCCGTCTTGGGAATGACAGGCCTGTTATTAGAAACTCCTCTCAACCAAGAGCAACAAGACTTTGTAGAAACTATCCGTGTTAGCGGAGATGCATTATTATCCCTCATCAACGAAATTTTGGATCTATCCAAGCTTGAGGCTGGAGAAATGATGCTCGAAACTCTAGATTTTGACTTATGCACTTGCATTGAAGAAGTTTTGGATCTATTGGCACCCCAAGCACATAAAAAGGGATTGGAAATTGCCTCATCGCTTCAACAAAATGTCTATAAATATCTCAAAGGAGATGTTGGACGTCTGCGGCAAATTATGATGAATTTGATTGGCAATGCCATCAAGTTTACCAATAAAGGCGAGGTAGTCATAAAAGTAGAATTGACATCACAACATCAAGATACGGTCACCATCAATTTCACAATTACAGATACAGGTATTGGTATCAGCCCTGAAGATCAAAACCAACTTTTTCAACCATTTAGCCAAGTTGATGCTTCCATTACACGCCAATATGGAGGTACAGGGTTAGGATTAGCAATTTGTCAACAATTAGTCACTTTAATGGGAGGAAAAATTGGCGTAAACAGTCAAATTGGTCAAGGATCTGAATTTTGGTTTGAGCTACCTTTTGTCAAGCAACCCCAGCCTTATTGTCAAATTTTGGAGCCTGACCTACTAATTAATCGACGTTTGTTAGTAGTTGATGATAATGCTACTAATCGCAAAATCCTCTACCATCAAGCTACCTCTTGGGGAATAGAAGTAGATACAGCTAATGATGCTCCTGCCGCCTTGCAAGCTTTAGTAATCGCTACGGCACAGGGTAGACCCTATGATATTGCTGTAGTTGATATGCAAATGCCACAAATAGATGGTTTGACCTTGGGAGTACAAATTAAATCAAATTCTGCGATCTCTAGTACACCGCTGATTATGTTAACCTCAACTAATCAACGAGATGAAATACAAAAAGCGTTAAAAATAGGATTTGCCAATTATTTAGTCAAGCCAGTTAAAGCATCTCGACTGTTGGATGCAATTATGAACATTTTGGGCTACCAAAGCAATTTAGAATATAACGAACCTACTAAAGTTGCCCAAAACTCTGAGAAGATACAAAATCAACAGAGAGATGTTTCTACTAAATCACAATTAAAATTGCTACTAGCAGAAGATAATCTGATCAATCAAAAAGTCCTGCTCAAGCAACTCCAAAATTTGGGTTATCATGCCGATACTGTAGCCAATGGACAAGAAGTTTTAGATTTATTGGATAAAATTCCCTACGACCTGATTCTATTGGATTGCCAAATGCCAATACTTGATGGTTTGCAGACAGCACAAGAAATTTGTCGTCGCTCAGTCAGTTCTTTTGTTAATAATCGCCGACCTATAATGATTGCTATTACGGCTGGAGCTATGAAAGAAGACCAGCAAAGTTGTTTCAATGCAGGTATGGATGACTATATCAGCAAGCCTGTTGCTAAAGATAAATTAGCCGCAATTCTAGAACGTTGGAGTTTGAGAATTATGACTTCACAGGAAGCTATGATTCCAAATCCTATTTCTGAATCAACACTTGCAAATACAAATAGCAAATCGGTTGATTTTCCTATTAATTGGCAACATTTACATGAAATATCAGAAAATAACCCAGAATTTGAACTAGAACTATTAGAAATGTTCGTAGAAAATAGCCAATTTCATATTGCAGCAACTAAGGAAGCAATGGCAGCTAATGATTTTCAGCAAATTGCTAAGGAAGCTCATCATCTTAAAGGTTCTAGTGGTAATATAGGAGCTACAACCATGCAGAAAATATCAGAAAAACTAGAACAACTAGCTCTTAACAATGATCTTATTGGTGTACCTGAATTATTAGCAGAATTGTTAGAATGTATCCAGAAAATTCAAGCATTTTTAAACAATAGTTGTACATGAATAAGAAGCCTGGAGTCACCATCAATCAGTGGGAGATTTTGGGAATTCTAACTCCTAACTCCTGAATTCTTACATTGTATTAATAAGATTTACTAATAAATAAACAATAACGATTATCTTCTGTTGGTTCATAACTCAATTTATCGGCTATCGCGGACATAATTTTTAATCCCCTTCCCCGTTCTTGCTGATTATCTTCTAACTCTGAAGTCTCTTGTAGTTGTTTAACCAAATCAAAAGGTTTTCCACTAGACCACATCCGAATTTCTATATTTTTTTTGAATCTAATCACTTCCAATTCAATCGGAGTTTCTTTTGGTAAGTTTTTATGCGCGTGTTCAACAATGTTAATAAATCCTTCTACCAGAAGTGTTTGCAATTCCCACCAAATTTGTAAATTAGTCAAAGGCGGTTGATTGATTTGCTCAAACCAGGATAAAATTTCATTCGTAGCGTTAATATCTGTATTAATTTGGAGATAAATTTTATTATTCATTGGTAAGTTTACAGAATATTTGAAGATGAATGTATGTTGAAAGTAAGAAAAATTTAAATCTCTGCATAAGATTTAATGTAAAGTAAGTAATGAATGATTAGGTATTAAAATTTTTTAATGGAAAACAAATGTTTAAAATTCTGATCATTGATGATGATCCTATATTACGGATGGTTTTGAAAAGAACACTAAAAAACCAGGGTTATGATATTACAATAGCTTGTAATGGTGAAGAAGGAATAGTAGAAGCAAAAAGATTATGTCCGGCTCTGATTATTAGTGATTGGATAATGTCCGAGATGGATGGTTTAGAAGTATGTCGTCGTATTAAGTCCGATCCCCAATTAGCAACAACTTTTTTCATTCTCCTGACTTCAAAAGGAGCATCACCAGGAGAAGAAGATGATCGTGTCAGAGGACTGGATGCAGGAGCAGATGAGTTTATCTCTAAGCCGATTGAGATGAATGAATTGAAAGCTAGGGTGAGAGCAGGATTAAGACTACATCAATTGAATCAGGATTTGCAAAAGCAAAAGCAAATTTTAGAAGAATTGAACCAAAATTTGCAACATCAAAAGCATATTTTAGAAGCAGAACTAGCAGAAGCTGCTGATTATGTGCGATCGCTCTTACCACCACCACTGGAAGGCTTAATCACCATAGAGTCTCTGTTTGTACCCTCAGCACAGTTAGGAGGGGATTGCTTTGATTACTATTGGATTGATGATGATCATCTGGCAATTTATCTATTAGATGTTTCTGGACATGGAGTCGGTTCAGCGTTGCTATCTGTGTCTGTATTAAATATCTTGAGATCGCAGTCTCTACCCAATACTAATTTTTGTGAACCTGCGGAAGTTCTCAAAGCACTTAATGACAGTTTTCAAATGAGCAAACATGGCGATAAATATTTTACCTTATGGTATGGAGTTTATCATCGTGTTAGTCATCAGCTAGTTTATGGAAATGCTGGACATCCACCAGCTGTACTCATATCGGGAAATGATACAAAAAACATTCATGTTAAACAACTGGATTCTCTAGATTTACCTATTGGCTTTATACCAGATATTAGCTTTGAAACTGTTGTTTTTGAAGTTAAAGAAAACAGCACTTTATATATCTTTAGTGATGGTGCTTACGAAATTCTGCAACCAGATGGACAAATTTGGGGTTTAGACTCCTTAATGAATTTATTATTCAGCCATAGCCAGACAAGAGGTAATAATATTCATCAAATCTTACCTCAAATTATGAACTTCAGTGTCAACAAAAATTTGGATGATGATTTATCATTATTACAGGTTAATTTTGGGGCTATTTAATTTTGTTATATGCTGTTAATTAATCATCGAAAAACATGGATTTATACCCTGTTGATGCCAGGGTTGTTGAACTTCTTTTTAAGTTGTCATTACTTGGCGGTTAAACTCGTCTCGATCACGCAGAATATTTAAAACTCGCTCTATTTTAGTGAGTTCAAATAACATCTTTACTTGAGCATTGATTGAGCAAATAAAAAGTTTCTTTTCAGTCTTCTTGATCTCTTGCATTGCCGATACCAAAGCACCCAAACCAGAACTATCAATAAAAGTTACATTCTTCATATCAATCAGTACAACTTTTACGTCATTATCCAGAACATCTTTAATTTTCCGACGTAGTTCATTACCTACTGTGGCGTTTAAAATTCCCGCTGGTTCAAATATTTGAATTTGAGAATCCATAAATTTATCCTTGATTTAATAATTTTTGGTTTTTTTAAATTTTAGCGATCGCATCTTTGAAAGCATCTTAATCATTCAGCTAATGCCCATAGCTAGGGTGAAGAAGTAGGAGTCATACAGAATGCTACGCTAACAGCAGTAAGATTTTTTAGGCTAACAGCAAAAATACTTACAGCAGACTGAAGATCAATAAGGTGCAACATCAAAATTGAAACCCATACGCCAAGCCAGTTTCACTCCTGACTCCTGACTCCTTACAAAGCATCTCCACAAATAGTACAGCACCCGCTACTTAATTATTTTTAGCTGGTTGCCAAACAGCAGCACGAATTACTGCCCAAAGTAGTGATGATGTATATATAGCCCATACACCATTGATGAGATAAACTAAAGGAGTTTCTAACTGACCAATAGCAAAGCGATATAGACTCCATATTATACCCAAAACCGTCAACATAAAAACAGCTAGTTGTGGCCAAATGAGTTGAAAATAAATTCCTGATTGTCGCTGCTTGGGAGTAACTTGAAATTTAATAGGTTGTCCAGTAAATACACTCAAGACAGATTGGATTAACAGGGGAAATAAAGCGATCGCATATTGTTCTGAGCGCCATAACTCTCCAGACGATATTCCCCAACCAGCCGCTAAAAAGGTCAACCTATTGATAATAAAAGCCGGGAAAAAATGCAATGCAAAATCATAGCCATAGGTTTTGACGGGGATAATTCCCGTGAAAAAATAGATAATGGGGCAAGAAATAAAGATTAAAGTAGCAAACCCGGAAAAATAGCTATATATTGTTTTAAAGTAGTGTAATTTTTGCCAAAATGTTAATCCTACTTTAGTCAGGGGATTTTCTCTTACTAAAACTTGAATAGTTCCTTGCGCCCAGCGCATTCGTTGTTTTAGTGTAGAACTTAAATCATCAGGAGCCAAACCCTCTGCTAACAATTCATGGTGGTAGACCGATTTCCAGCCCGCTGCATGTAAACGCATAGCTGTATTCATATCTTCTGTAATACTATTACTAGAAACACCGCCAATTAAGTCAAATTCATCTAATCGCTTTTCATCTTTAGCAAATTCCTCAACAAAATATTGCAGTCCCACACTAATCAATGCTTCTCTTCTTAGCACTGCATTTGTACCAGTGTAGAAAGCTGCATTCATTCCATCTTTACCCTGTTGAAGAGGCCCATAAAATAAATTGGCTCGATGTCCAAAGGGATCTCCTGGGGGAAGATTGTAAAAATTTTGGGGGGTTTGCACAAAAGCAATGCGATTTTGTTCATATTTGCCTGAAAACAAATTATAGTTATAAAAATATGGTAAAACTCGCTTCAGAAATTGTGGTTTAGGAATATGATCTGCATCTAAGGTAAGAATAAAATCCCCTTCTGTTTCTCCAGAAAAAATAGCGTAATTAAGGTTTCCGGCTTTAGCATGATGGGCTACACCTGGCTGTTTTGGCCGCGCAATATATCGCAATCGCATCAAATCAACACATTCTAATTCTTTTTTGTTAATAGCTGTTGCTAAGGCTTGATGCTCATAATTTAGACGTTCGGATAAAATTGATTTAGTCGTATCATTACTGTTGTGATTTTCTGGTTTTAACCAAATAATAAACTGTTGCAGACTCTGCACAAATTTACCAGGAATATCTGCCGAAATATCCGTTTGTGTAGAAGATGATTGTTGTAGCCATTCTTCAGCAGCTTCTAAATTAGGAAATAAACTTTCTAATTGTTGAATTCGTTCATTTAATATAGATAATTCTTCATCAATCCGATGAGCTTCCTGTTGTAATAATGGTGATTGTAAATCCTCTATCCCTAGTTTTTCAGACATAGATCGCATCTCCTGGGAATTACCATCATCCAACACATACACACGCAATTTTGTCGTAGGATAATCTATTGCTAAAGCTGCTCTGGCAGTTTCCTCAACCATTTCTGGTGGTTCATTGTAGCAGGTAATAAACACATCAACTGTTGGCCAATCAGATATAGGCATGGGAGGGTTTAACTGGTTGAGAGACTTTATTTGTCGGACTATAGGCCGCCATAGTCCAATCACAAACATCACTCCACCAAAATAGCTGTAAATTTCTGCTAGTAGTAAAGGAATGGATAACCACAGCGCATCAAAGTTGATGGAATTAGTGATGCGCCACTGTAAATACCAAGCACCTAAAATTAAATTTATTTCTGCTAAATATCGAAATAGGAGTGTTCTTTTTTTTAGTGTTGAACGACTGTTTCCAGAAAAATTGGATAAATCATTATTTATTGAGACTGAATTCATTTTGCACCCCGAAAAATAAAATTTAAATTGTAAGCATTGAGCTATAGGTATCCGGCTTGATTCCTGAAATCATTTGTGTAGGCAGGAAAGAGTGAAGATGAGAATTTTATCATAAGTAATTACCCGGACTTGATATGATGAGTGAAATTTTGCAATTAATCAATTATTGGTTGTTTATTTCTGGCTTGGTAAAGTAAACTTTCTAAAATTACAGCATTAGTATTAACGTCGAGTGATTTATTAATACCCAGTTGGAGATTTTCATATTTCCCAGAGAAATAACCGCGATTTTTATCAGCTAAATTCTGAACATAGTCTCTCAATTTTTGGGTATAAGTGTGATTATCAATGAGAGCAAACCAAGCAAATGCTGCTTTGGTACTCAAAAATCGTAGTTGTGGATAGGTTTTTTCTTTAGTATTTACAGCTTGCCAAGATTGACCATTGGCATAGACACTATAATACAAAAAATAAGGAGGACGATCTAAGGAATCTTCATTAACGGCGGTTAAAATACCTGTGCGTTTAAATCTTTGTTCTTGCAATTTTAAGATGTTTTGGACTTGAGGTTTAACAGCATCTGGCCAACCTATTTCTAAACCCCAAAGTAGATAAGGATCATTTGTCAAGTAGTTGGTAGCACCGGAATTTTTTAAGTTGCGTTTATCTATTTCCAGAGTAATACCATCTACTTCCACGGTTTGGGTTGGTGGCACAGAAAGAGCATTTGTGGCATAAATATGCCAACGTTTTAAGCTATGGGCGGCATATTGTTCGTAGCCTAATCTTCCTTCTTGAACTTCATTAATGCTGCCATTTTTAGTAAAGTAAGCACCATTTAACCAACCATCTTTGACGAGTTTAGACAACTTCCAGCGAGAAACTATGCTATTGATGCGATTTTTGTATTCGGGATAATGCGATCGCATCACATCCAAGGCTAACAAAAATCTCGCTAAATCCAACGCTGACCAACCACTTTTACCGTTAGGATCTGGAGTATTATTGAGCGATCGCATCTCGCCAGAATTAGTGCTATAAGCTTTATTGGGTAAACCTGTAGCAGGTATTGTCATAGTTTCCAAAGTTTTCAACAAAGTATTCATCCGTGACTCAAATAAGTCAGAAGACAACAAACCTAATTGTCGTGCAGCATGAATACCTAATAAAGCACTACCTTGATCCCACCAAGTAGTCCATTGATAATTATCTACCGAATTCACCAAACCTGTTTGCGGATTCCAATTCTGTTCAAAATATTTCCAAGCTAGTTTGGCTGCTATTTTATCTGCTTCTTTAGTCAATTTTACTGTTTCAGCAGGTAATTTTGGGTTAATTGTTGGTTGTGGTGTACCCACGGAACTAGGTGCAGGGTTTGTAGATTTCGGTAATCTTTCTCTCGGTATTCTGATGATTGTTGGGGTAGGAGTTGGTTTTGGTAATTCTGGTTCCAGATAAAAGTTATCAGGTGCAGCAATTAGCAAAGCGGGACGTTCTGGACATAAATGTTTACCACAGTCCACAATTTGCTGATGAGTGATCAAAGAGAATACTGATTCCACAATCATCTTCATTGTCCTTACTGCACTTGAATCTATCCTAATGAAATTTGGAATAAAACCATGTAGCTATATTGCAAACTGGTAAAACTTCGCCCAATTTGATAGACAAATATTACCATCAATTATAATTTGACTCAATCAACCACAATAAGATATACAAAATACAGCAGAATTCAGGAGTCAGGAGTAAAAGTGGCTTTATGTATAGGTTTGAATTTAGATGTTGTACCTCCTAACTACGCAAACTGCTGTATACATACATAATACAGAAAATAGTCAACCCTTTTGGGAAATTAACATTTAAAAAAACTCCTGAATTTATACTTAATAATTTATGTCAAAATACTTAGAATTTTCAATAATCACAATTACTATTTTCAGTATTTATACGTTATCAGCAGATGCTAATCAAGCAGATGAGAATTGGAACTCTATTTCAGAATTTACCAAGCCCATTAATTCATCTGTGAATTTATCCCAGATTCCAAAAGACAACACGGGAGCATCTCAATTTTGCCAGAACATTGCAAATTTTCATTCTGAGCATAATGCAGTGAAGCCTTTAGGAAGCGTGCCATTAGGCTCTATAATCTCGCCAGATACTTCATTGCGCTTCACTTCATTCAGCATGACAGTAAACTCACACATTTGCGATGCTCCCAATTATACAGATCATATTTTTGCCAAATCAGCAGAAAAATCAAAACGAATTATAAATGTTGATGCTTTAGACAACAGTAATACAACTCTTAATAGAAAATTCATACCTATTTGGATCGCTGCACCTGACAACTTTACCCCCCAACCACGGGTGCTTCCACCCATATCCAAACCAACACCCAAGCCGATACTAAAACCCAAACCCAAACCGACAATAAAATCAACCGCACCAAGTCGGCCAGGTTTTGCTTTGGAAAGTGTGCAAACGGAATTTCAAGCGGATATTAATGATTTCCAGACAACTCAAATTATTGAACCTACTTTTCAATTTCGTTTACCAAATGGAGAAAAAATTAACATCAAAACTGGATTTAATACCTTTGAACAACCTAATATTGAGAGAATCACGAATATTCCTCTACAATTTGGCTGGGAAGGAAAATTAGGTAAATATAATATCCAGGCATCTGCGGGAGTTGATTTATTTGATAGATTGCCAATAGTTCCTAATTTCCATCTTCAGATAGATAGACCAATTTTCACTAATGCAACTTCTGATAACAAATTAAAATCAGGTTTATTTTTAACAGGATTATTAGAATATGGGGCTTATAAACCTAATGCCAAAACCTTAGAAAATGAGATTAAAACTTTCCATTCTGGATTAAATGTTTATTGGCAAATAGACCCTAATACAAGCTTTTTCTCTTTATATCGTCTTGGTTTATATAGTGATGATAACTTGGAACATCAATCCTATAGCCGATTAGAACATAAATTCGGACAATTTTGGGTAGCAGCCAATTTATTTTATTCAAAATATAACAACAATAGACAAGATACTAGCGGCTATTTTTCACCTGAAAATTTCCTAATTTATAATGGTGAAATTGGCTGGGGAGGAGATATTTTTTCGTTCTTAAATTGTCGTTTAAATACTACTTTAGGAAGACAGATTTTGAATGGAGGTACTAGCGGAGGTAATAGTTATACAACTAACTGCACAGCTAAAATATCTCCAAATGTAGATATAGATTTTGGTTATACTTGGAGTGCAGTTCGGAATTTAGATACTGGTGATACTCCATTTAGCAATCAAACTTTTAAGAGTCAGTTGCAGATCAAATTTTAAACCCAGTTGGGGGTGATGAGGAGCAGGGGAGCAGAGGAGCAGGGGAGCAGGGGAGCAGGGGAGCAGGGGAGCAGGGGAGGAAAATTAATTCTTTCTTCTTCCTGAACTCCTGATAGCGAAGCGTGGCGTTAGCCATACTCCTGAACTTCTGATAGCGAAGCGTGGCGTAAGCCATACTCCTGACTCCTGACTCCTGACTACTCTATTTATGCTTAAAGGGTAAAGGTTAAAGGTGTTTTCTTTACCTTTCCCCTCTACCCTTTGATTTTCAACCGATTAGTGTTGAGACGGTATTCACAGTTTAGCCAACATTAGCTAACAGGTATTCGCGGGTTTCTGCTTGTCTGACTGTTACCTGACCATCATCATCAACATCGACAATGGCTGTATCACCTTCTAGGATGTGACTAGATAAGATAGCCTCAGCTAAAGAATCTTCTAACAGACGCATAATAGCCCGACGTAAAGGTCTAGCCCCGTAGCTTGGGTCATAACCTTCTCTGACAACCAGTTCTTTGAAGCTTTCTGTGACTTCGAGTTTAATTCCTCTGTCTTTTAAGCGGTTAGCAACATCACGCAGCATGATTTCGGCTATTTGCTTAACTTCTTCTTTATTCAACTGAGTGAAGACGATAATATCATCAACACGGTTGAGGAATTCAGGACGGAAATAAGCTTTCAGTTCTTCATTTACCAAGTTACGGATACGGTGATAACTAGCGTCGGCTTGATTGTCAAATTCAAAGCCTAAACTCATACCGCCTTTTTCAATTACCTTAGAACCAATATTGGAAGTTAAGATAATCAAGGTGTTCTTGAAGTCCACTTTCCGACCTTTAGCGTCGGTGAGGTGTCCGTCATCCAAGATTTGCAGTAGCATATTAAATACATCGGGGTGCGCTTTTTCGATTTCGTCGAAAAGTAGCACTGTGTAAGGTTTACGTCTTACTGCTTCGGTCAGTTGTCCGCCTTCGTCGTAGCCTACGTAACCTGGAGGTGAACCGATGAGTTTGGAAACGTTATGGCTTTCCATGTATTCGGACATATCCAAGCGAATCATGGAATCTTCCGCACCGAAGAAGTAAGCGGCTAGGGCTTTGGCTAGTTCGGTTTTCCCTACTCCTGTTGGTCCAGAGAAGATAAAGCTGGCGATAGGACGGTTAGGATTTTTTAAGCCGACACGGGCGCGACGGATGGAACGAGAAACGGCTGTAACGGCTTGTTCTTGACCAATGAGGCGTTTGTGTAGGGTTTCTTCTAAGTGCAACAATAACTCTGATTCTGATTCAGTTAGTTTGTTAACGGGTACACCTGTCCAAGAACCGACAATTTCGGCGATGTCTTCTTCGTCAACGATCGCTTTTACTGTTTGCAGATTGTCTTCTAAGTCTATTTTGGCTTGGAGTTCTAGTTCTTCTTGATTGAGTTTACTAGCTTTGCCAAAATCCTGAACTCTGATCGCTTCTGCTTTGTCTTTGCTGATGTTTTTGAGTTGCAGTTTGATTTCTTTATTGTTGATGATGCGGGAGTGACGTAACCGCACACGAGAACCAGCTTCATCAATTAAGTCTATGGCTTTGTCGGGTAGGAAGCGATCGCTAATATATCTATCCGATAACTGTGCTGCTGCTACTACCGCGGCATCAGAGATGGTGACTTTATGATGTTGTTCATAAGCACTACGCAACCCATAGAGAATCTCAATGGTTTCTTCTACTGAAGGTTCTCCCACCAAAATTGGTTGAAAACGCCGTTCTAAAGCTGCATCACGCTCAATGTGTTTACGGTATTCATCCAAGGTGGTTGCGCCAATACATTGGAGTTCACCTCTTGCTAAAGCTGGTTTGAGGATGTTAGCTGCATCTAAACCGCCTTCTGTACCACCTGCACCGACTAAGGTGTGAATTTCATCAATTACCAGGATGATATTGCCTTCTGAGCGAATTTCATCCATGATTTTTTTCAGGCGTTCCTCAAAGTCGCCCCGGAAACGAGTTCCAGCTACCAGTAACCCCATGTCCAGACTGATGACTTGCTTGTTAAACAGCACTTCTGGTACATCTTGGTTAATGATCCGTTGGGCTAAACCTTCGGCGATCGCAGTTTTCCCAACACCTGGTTCTCCAATCAAAACCGGGTTATTTTTGGTACGGCGACCGAGAATTTGGACAGTGCGCTCAATTTCCTGTTGACGACCAACCACAGGATCTAGCTTGCCTTCCTGAGCCATTTTGGTCAGATTTCTACCAAACTCTTCTATACTTAGGTTTTGGCTACGCTTAGAACCGCTTCCACTGCCCGCGAAAACAGTTACATCTTCACCCAAACGACTAATAACAGCCGCACGGATGGCTTGCAACTCAACTCCCAAATTTTGTAGAACTTTGGCCGCGACTCCTTCCCCGGCTTCGGTTAAACCTAACAATAAATGTTCAGTGTTTATGTAGTTGTGTCCAAGACTATGAGCTTCTCTAAAAGATTGCTCAAACAGACTTTTTACTTTTGGTGTAAAAGGAATTTCCGGCGGAACAAAACCAGAACCCCGACCAATAATTTTCTCTACTTCCCGACGCGCATCTTTCAGGGTGACACCTAACTCAGCTAGCACTTTCGCAGCCACTCCGGTTCCTTCTCCCATTAAACCCAGGAGAATTTGTTCAGTGCCTACGAAATTGTGTCCCAGGCGGCGTGCTTCCTCCTGAGCTAACATGATTACCCTAATGGCTTCGGACGTGAAGTGTTCAAACATAGCGGGTTCTTGCTCCCTTGCTGCTTGGACTTGGGGTGAGATAAAGTTCACCCTTATCTAAAGTTTTTTGTATTTTCTTAAAGATAATGTATCTTTATTTAAAGTTAGATGACAGTGGTGAGAGCCGTATGAGCTAGGGTGTAGTTGCCGTCATCAGTCGTTGTGCAGAATTAAGGATGAAAGATAAAAAATTAAAAACGCTGACGACGTAAGCTTTTAGCCTATTTTTGCTCCCGGTATTTTGATTACCACTTTGGTTTCCTAGATAAATTGTTAAGCCTCTAAGCTTGATGAGTCTGAAATCCTATCAGTTGTAAGAATTATGACAGAATCTTCAGCAAGTAAAGACCAACAACATCCTCTTTACAATCGCGATCGCCCCTTTATTAATATTTTACTCGCTCAAGAGGCTACAGACTACAATTTAGCAGAATTGGCTAGGTTGAGAATTCGCTATCAAGGCTTCCCAGGCGCACGGGACATCCAAAACGACCTAAATAAAGTTTTGCAACGCTGGGGTTTAACCGAAGCTGAACTTTTCACCAAAACCCGCCAACTCCATGACATTGGTGGCATTTACAAAAGTCGCGGTAAAAAAGACGAAGAAGATTGGAATTAGGCAGGAGGCAGGAGGCAGTAGGCAGTAGGCAGAAGGCAGGAGGCAGGAGGCAGTAGGCAGGAGGCAGTAGGCAGGAGGCAGTAGGCAGGAGGCAGTAGGCAGGAGTCAGGAGTTAGGAGGCAGGAGGCAGGAGGCAGGAGGCAGGAGGCAGTAGGCAGTAGGCAGGAGGCAGTAGGCAGTAGGCAGTAGGCAGTAGGATAAGAAGAAAATATTTCCCCCATCTCCCTCATCTCCCTCATCTCCCTCATCTCCCTCATCTCCCTCATCTCCCCTGCTCCTCTGCTCCCCTGCTCCCCTGCTCCTCTGCTCCCCTACTTCCCTGCTCCCCTACTTCCCCAACTGAAGTTTCGAGTGGTGTAGATATTTCTGAATCTAGCTGAATTACATCAGGTGTTTCAATTGGGGTGGGAGTTATGACTTTGGGTTTCTCTTCTGGGTTCTCTGTAATTGGTGTTTCAATTGGGGTGGGAGTGATGATTTTGGGTTTCTCCAGTGATGCTTTTTTAACGGGGGTGGTGATGATATTTTTAGGTTTTTCTACTTGAGGTTTTTCTATATCAGCTTTTATTGTTGGCATAGGTACAGGGCTTAAGACTGCTGGCTGATCCATAGATGCTTTGATAGAGTCTAAGGTGACAGCTACCTTTGCTTGTTCCTGCATATCCTGTGTAGAAGATACCAATTTACTCAGACCATTCACCAATTGCAGGAGATTTTGGCGAAATTTGGGATCACCTGTTAATTCATCTAAATCAGATGTGATTTTTTGGGTATTTTCAAATGTCACTCTGGCAGCATCTAAAGTTTGTTGTAGGAGAACAATATTTTTAGGATCATTTAAGGTCTTGGACGCATCTTTTAAATTATTTGAAGCTTCCGCAGCATTTGCAGACAGAAGTTCTAAATTTTTCAATAATTCCCCTTCAGTTAAACGATTAACCGCAGGTGATAAACTACTAACTGTTTGACGCAGTTGGTTACTAGTTTGAGTAATATTATTTAAAGTCCCAACTAGGGATGAACGGTTGCTTGTCAATAATTCATCTAAATTATTCAACAAACTACCTGCTTGTTTTGCAGTTTTACTAAATTCGCTGGCTGTTTCACCTAATTGATTTGCGGTTTTAGATGTAGTTACGGTGAGTTCATTTGTAGCTTTTTGAATGGTGACAGCAGTATTAGAAAATGTGCCGATTTGCCCTTTAAAGCTTTTGCTCACACTCTGGAGTTCTCGACTGAGGTTAGCAACACTAGAAGCTGCATCAGCAGAGGTTACTAACAAGCGATTAACATTTTGATAAAATTGTTTGTTATTGTATTGAGCCGCAAAATCAGATGATTGACGAATTAGTTCATCAACGCTGATACCAATTTGACCTTTTAATGTACTGGTTTTATTACAAATAATCAGACTGGGATTACAATCTTTGTCTAAGGGTTTAGCAATATTAGTTTCCGTTGCTAGGTCGGTTGCTGGGGTAATATCAATAATACTTTCGCTAATTAATCCACTTTGATTGGCTTCAATTTTAGAATCTGCGGGAATGAGCAAATTAGGATCATTGATTTCAATTTCTACAGCAACAGCATTGACTCCAGTTTTTATATTGGAAATACTACCAACTTTTACGCCACGATAACGAACTGGTGCGCCTTTTTGCATTCCTCCACCATTAGCAAATTCCACTACAGCTTTATAAGAACTGCGTCCAGGGGTGATTCTATTTAACCATAGGAGAATGATTCCAAATGCTCCTAAACCCAGTAAAAGTAATAATCCCACTGAGCCTTCTCTAAAAGTTCGTGTAGAGGTGAAGCCGCTAATTAGACTTCGCATTTTTTCGCGCTCCATAAAACTAGTCCTGATTTGTGATACCAATTAGAAAAATGAATACGGCAGATGTAAGCATAAAAACTTTCTACAGCAAGTATCTCACAATCTAAAATCCAAAATCTAAAATCTAAAATAGTATCAACCAACTACTTGAATCGGACCATTGATACTTCCACTCATAAATTGTCTGATCAACGGATCATCTGTATGATCTATTTCACTTACTTTACCTTGCCATTGCACCTTACCTTGATAAAGAAATACCAACCTGTCAGCTGTGCGTCGAATGGTACTTTCTTGGTGCGTAACAATGCAGTATGTGCTACAGACATCTTGTATAGACTGTAAGCTGCGGATTAGATCTTCAATTACCGTTGAGGCGATCGGATCAAGTCCGGCTGTGGGTTCATCGTATAATAAAACTTCTGGATTGTCTGCGGGATGATCTGGATTGGACATAATCGCACGAGCAAAACTGACCCGTTTTCGCATCCCTCCCGAAAGTTCTGAGGGGTAGAGATGACCAATTCCTGGTAAACCCACCATATCTAATTTTTCGTTGACCAGTTGGCGAATGCGCGATCGCTCTAATTTTGAGTTCTGATACAATGAGAAACCCACGTTTTCGTCCACTGTCAACGAATCAAATAAGGCCGCTTGCTGAAATACCATCCCAATACCTACTGTATCAGCACCATCTTCAATTAATCCATCTCGCTTTTGCCCTTGGATATAAATTTGTCCGGCATCGGGTTGTAATAAACCAGCTATGATTCTTAAAATCGTCGATTTACCAGTTCCTGAAGGGCCAATAATCCCTATCGCTTCCCCTTTGTAAATTTGCAAATCAACATTATCTAAAACCTGATTTTTACCAAAGGCTTTAGAAATTCCTTTGAGTTCAATTAGTGGTTCGGTCATTGGAATATGTAAGTAGTTGTGCAAAATAAATTGTATATTTGGGAGAGGGTACAGGGAACAGGGAACAGATCAGGAATACAGAGATTTTTGTTTGTTCCCAAAATGTGGAATTAATTTTGCTCAGGTACTTAATTGCTACTAGTGGTCTGTCAAGCATTAGGGCTGTAGGGGGTTAGGATTTGACATACTACCCGCCCTAGAAGGGGGGAGATTCTGGGGTCAAACAGCAATTGCTGGCATAGCCAGTCTAACATTGCCTAGCCCAATGGGTAAGCAATCCAGACAGTTTGGTATATCACCAATAACTTTTAAAACATCCGCTGAAAGAGTAAAATAATAACAAGCTAGCAGTGGTATTCATGCTGACGTTTTTTTACATCAAAGCCTGTTGATGGGAGATAAAAAGCGGACTTTATTTGGCACATTTCTAGCCTGGTTCTATCTGCACTTACTCACTCTTAGAGGAATATTTTATGCCTGTAAATCCTACCTATCCAGGTGTTTACATTGAGGAAATTGCCAGTGGAGTCCGCACCATTACAGGAGTTGCCACTTCAATTACAGCATTTGTGGGTTACACACCACGAGGTACGTTAAACAAAGCTGTACGTATTTTCAATTTTGGCGATTTTGAACGTGGATTTGGTGGTTTACACCCAGATAGCGAAATCAGTTACTCAATACAGCAATTCTTTTTGAATGGTGGTACTGATGCTTATGTAGTGCGTGTTGCTCAAGGTGCGATCGCAGCCAGTAAAATACTCCAATATGGATCTGCTGACAATGAAAAGGCATTGATAGTAAATGCTGCTAGTAAAGGTAAATGGGGTGAAGACCTATTTGTGACAGTAGATTACGGTACTTCTCCTTTGACTTTGACAAGTACCTTTAATCTCACAGTTACCCGTCAGGTACAGCAAGGTAATAGTCCTACTCTTGTTCCTGTGGAAACTGAAAAGTTTCTCAACTTGAGTATGAATAGCAAGTCTGCTAAATACGCCGTAGATGTTGTAAATAGTAGTTCTAAGCTAATTCAGCTAGAAGTTGTGCCAGGATTATTTAGTGGTGATAGCGATCGCGGTTTTAGTCTTAGTGGTGATTTGTCCACCTTCCCTACATTAACTGATAAACAAATCAAAATTTCGGGCGTAATTGATGGAGAAGATATCTTTACGTTGATTTTGAATACTCAGTTATCCTTCCCCCCAACCGATATCAGTCAGTTGGTGACAGCTATCAATAACGCCATTACCGCAGCTAACTTAACCTCTCGTCTGGAGGTATCTCGTGCCAATGCAGAGGGTGCAGAAGACGCATCTGCCGGAAATTTCATCAAACTGGCTTCAACTTCCACCAATGCCGAAATTGCCAGCGTAGAAGTGACGATCGCACCCGATAATGATGCCTCACCAGCCTTGAAATTAGGAAGAGATAATGGTGGCAAAGAATTTCAGGCTGCGAGAACACGTCGGCCATTAGAAGTAGCAAATACAAGATTAACTGGAGGTGCAGATGGTCGTCCACCCCAAAGTGCCAATGATATTTTAGGTGGATTTGATGCCAAAACAGGGATATATGCCTTGCGGGATGTGGATTTATTCAACCTGTTAGTGATTCCTGAAACCACCAAGCTAAGTGAGAGTGCGGGTAAAGCCGTGATTGCGGAAGCCGTTAAATTTTGTGCAGATCATCGGGCATTTTATATTATTGATCCCCCACCCACAAAGGGCTTTACAGATATAGGTGATTGGGCTGTAGGTGCTAGTAAAGATAAAAATGCGGCTGTCTTCTTTCCGCGAATTTTGGCAGCTGACCCCAAAAAAGATTTCCGGCTGCGGGATTTTCCGGCTTCAGGAGCGATCGCAGGCATCTTTTCCCGCACAGATAGCGATCGCGGCGTATGGAAAGCACCAGCAGGTATTGAGGCTACTGTACGTGGCGCTCAAGGGCTAACCTACACCTTAACAGACCCCGAAAATGGCGTTCTGAATCCTTTGGGGATTAATTGCCTACGCACATTTCCCGCCTATGGAACAATAGTTTGGGGCGCACGGACTCGTCAGGGCGCTGATCAAGACGCATCAGAATGGAAATACATTCCCGTCAGACGGCTGGCGCTGTTCTTGGAAGAAAGCCTTTATCGTGGCACTCAATGGGTAGTATTTGAACCCAACGACGAACCATTATGGGCGCAAATTCGCCTGAATCTTGGCGCATTTATGAATAACTTATTTCGTCAAGGAGCCTTTCAAGGTAAGTCCCCCAAAGAAGCATATTTCGTCAAATGTGACAGTGAAACAACTACCCAAAACGACATCAATCTGGGCATTGTTAACATCGTTGTCGGTTATGCACCCTTAAAACCAGCAGAATTTGTCATCCTCAAATTCCAGCAAATGGCAGGGCAGATTGCCGTTTAAGTTCACTGGGGAGATGAGGGAGCAGGGGGAGCAGGGGAGCAGAGGAGCAGGGGAGCAGAGGAGCAGAGGAGCAGGGGAGCAGGGGAGCAGAGGAGCAGGGGAGCAGGGGAGCAGAGGAGCAGAGGAGCAGAGGAGCAGGGTAAAAATTAATTCTTTCTTCTTTCTTCTTTCTTCTTTCTTCTGACTCCTGACTCCTGACTCCTGTAAAAATTAACCATAACTTCAAGAGGTAAACATGGCTCAGTTTAGTGTAAATGCCCAGCGGTTTGATCCCTATAAAAATTTCAAATTTCGTGTTAAATGGGATGGTAGATATGTAGCTGGAATCAGCAAAGTTGGTGCTTTAAAACGCACTACAGAAGTAGTAACTCATCGGGTGGGAGGCGACCCTAGTAGCGCCCGTTTATCACCAGGACAAACTAAATATGATCCGATTACCCTAGAACGGGGAGTTACCCACGATAAAGAGTTTGAACAATGGGCTAATAAGGTTTGGAACTATGGTTCCGGCTTAGGTTCTGAAGTTTCCCTCAAAGACTTTCGTAAAGATATTATTATTGAAGTCATGAATGAAGCAGGACAAGTTGCGATCGCATATAAAGTGTTTCGTTGCTGGGTATCAGAATTCCAATCCTTACCTGAACTTGATGCCAGTGCCAACGCTGTAGCCATTCAAACCATTCAACTACAAAACGAAGGCTGGGAACGCGACTACGACGTAACCGAACCCACAGAACCCAGTTTCCTAGAACCTGCTTAACCGAGTGGGGAAGGTGACAGGAGGCAGGAGGCAGGAGTCAGGAGGCAGGAGGCAGGAGTCAGGAGTCAGGAGTCAGGAGTCAGGAGTCAGGAGTCAGGAGTCAGAAGAAAGAATTAATTTTTACCCTGCTCCTCTGCTCCTCTGCTCCTCTGCTCCCCTGCTCCCCTGCCCCCCTGCCCCCCTGCCCCCCTGCTCCCCTGCTCCGCTGCCCCCTGCCCCCTGCTCCTTTGCCAATATTTGGTATAAATTATGCGTTCATTGTCCGCCCAAGATATGATGCAAATTTGGGAAATTGGTCAAAGTCAGCATCCCATAGACAGGGCGCTGACTATGCTTACCTTTGCTTATCCAGAGAAATCTGTGGATGAGTTAGCATCACTCAGTATTGGGCAACGAGATACATATTTATTGACACTCCGAGAAATCACTCTGGGTTCCAAAATGGAAAGTTATGCTGAGTGTCCTAAATGTGCTGAACGCTTGGAATTTACAATTAATGTGGCAGATATCCGTGTAACTGAACCAATACCAGCAATAAACCAGGAATATATTCTCACTTCTGGAAATTTACAAATGCGGTTTCGTTTACCCAATAGTAAAGATTTAGCTGCTGTTGTTGGTTATCAAGATGTTAACAAAGCACGATATTTAATTGGACAGCGTTGTGTGTTAGAAGTTAGTCATAATGGAGTTTCAATTGCTGGAGAAGAATTACCTCCTGATTTGATTGATTTATTGTCAAAACAGATATCTGAATGTGACCCCCAGGCAGAAATATTATTAAATTTAACTTGTCCAGCTTGCAATCATAACTGGCAGATTTTATTTGATATAGTCGCATTTTTTTGGAGTGAAATTAGCATCCAAGCTAAACGTTTACTGCGTGAAGTTCATACACTGGCACGATATTATGGTTGGAGGGAAGCAGATATCTTAGCTATGAGTGCAGTTAGAAGACAGTTTTATTTAGATTTAGTTAATTGATTTTTGGAATTATAGAATTATAATGGCTGACTTTCTCACCACATTGGCTATACGCACTCTCGGTTTAACACCTGTGATGCAACCTATGATTGCTTCAAGATTTGCTGTGGGAATGGGGGGAATGAGGGAGGTGGGGGAGATTGGGAGGATGAGGGAGATTGGAGGGGATATTTATCTTTCTTCTGATTTAGTTAATTCTGAAAAAATCGCACCAATTGGAGTTGAACCTGTAGCCAATCAGTTAGAACCAATTCCAGAAATAGAGGAAATTACCCAATCTTCATTACCTACTGATTATTCAGAAAGATTGCCAAAAATTTATTCGGAAATATCAGTTAATCCTGTTACACCAACATTGGTAAACCAAATATCTCCAAGTGAAGATAAAAGGCTTTTATCTAAAAAGCAACAAACTCCAGAATTTGAGACTAGATCAAATTTAGTTAATTCTGAAAAAGTTACACAGATTGGATTTGAACCTGTAACTAATCAGTTAGATGCAATTTCAGAAATAGAAGAAATTACCCAATCTTCATTACCTACTGATTCTTCAGAAAGACTGCAAAAACAATCTTTGGAAATATCAGTTAATCCTGTTGCATCAACATTTGTAAACCAAATATCTTCAAGTGAAGATACAAGGCTTTTATCTAAAAAGCAAGAAATTCCAGAATTTGAAATTAAATCGAATTTAGTTAATTCTGAAAAAGTTACACAAATTGGAGTTGAACCTGTAGTCAATCAGTTAGATGCAATTCCAGAAAGAGAGGAAATTACTCAATCTTTATCATCTATTGATTCTTCAGAAAAACTGCAAAAACAATCTTTGGAAATATCAGTTAATCCTGTTTCACCAAAATTGGTAAACCCAATATCTCCAAGTGAAGATACACGGCTTTTATCTAAAAAGCAAGAAATTCCAGAATCTGAAATTAAATCAAATTTAGTTAATTTTGAAAAAGTTGCACCAATTGAAGTTGAACCTGTAGTCAATCAGTTAGATGCAATTCCAGAAATAAAGGAAATTATCCAATCTTCATTACCTATTGGTTCTTCAGAAAGACTGAAAAAATTATCTTTGGAAATGTCAACTAATCCTGTTACACCAACATTAGTAAATCGAATATTGCCAATTAAAGCTGCACAGCTTTTGACTAGTAATCAACAAAATCTAAAAGCTGAAGAAAAATCAGCTTTAGTTAATTCTGAGAAAGTTGCATTTTTTCAAATGAAACCTTTAATAAATAAAGAACAAATCAAGGAAGAAAACTTTAGTGAAAACAATCTAATTAGACTAGGAAATTCTTCTTTAGCTCTTAATAATATTCCTATTTCTATAAATAATCAAAGCCAAAATTTACCAGATTTGAATACAGTTATTGTTAAATCCCAGATTGATAGCCAAATACCTCATATCATCCAAAATCCTGATGTGGGAATATCTCAAACTAGCTGGAAATCGGCGAGTTTATCACAACAAACTTCATCAAAAATTAAACCAGTTGTTATGCCTCATCCATCTTCTGTTTATCCCCAATTGGAGTTAGAATCTAGGCAATCTGAACGGGTAAATCAGCGTGAATATGTTCCAGAGATACAAACACCAACGCCAACAATTCAAGTTAGTATTGGTCGTATTGAAGTGCGAGTGAGTAATCAAAATACATCTTCAAAAAGTAGTCATAAATCGACTCGCAAGGAATCAGGCCTTTCTCTACAAGATTATTTAAAACAACGTCAAGGAGATAAATAATGAGTAACTCGTTGGCGATCGCAGCCGTCACTACTACTATACGCAATTTATTGGCACGCAGCATTACGGAAGAATTAGGAAGCGGAATTGTTACCACTCGTCCCCCTGATAAAGCCCGTGATAATGGAGATAACACCAATCAAGTCAATATTTTTTTATATCAAACTTTGCCTAATGCAGCTTGGCGAAATATGGATTTACCCAGCCGAGTTAAACCAGGTGAAACGGGAAATCCTCCTTTAGCATTGAACTTATATTACCTAATTACAGCTTATGCTCAAGATAACGAAGATATAATTAGTCATCGCCTTTTAGGTGAAGTGATGCGTATATTTCACGACTATCCCATTCTTAATCCGGCTGATATTCGCAGTGCTTTACCAGAAAGCGATTTGCAAAATCAAATAGAACGGGTGAAAATTACACCCCAAACTCTCAATTTAGAAGAAATTTCTAAACTTTGGGCAACTTTTCAAACTCAGTATCGCATTTCTGTTGCTTATGAGGTTTCGGCGATCTTAATTGATAGTAGTCTTCCTGTCAGGACTCCTTTACCTGTTTTAACAAGGGGATTTGATGATCAAGGGATTTTGGCGCAAGCGAATTTGTTACCAGCATTTCCTACCCTTCAATCAGTACAACCACCAAATCAGCAGCCTAGTGTGCGTTTAGGTGAAAGCTTGATTTTAACAGGTTATCATCTCCAAAGTGAAGGTAATACCATAGTCCGATTTGCGAATTCGCGTTTACAAACATCTCTTGATCTCATACCATTACCAGGTGGTAATAATACAAAAATAATCGTAGAAATACCACTAGAAAATCAAGATTTACCAGCCGGGTTTTACACAGTAACAGCACTCCTGCAACAGGATGGACAACAACGAGTTACAAATACATTATCCTTTTCTTTAGCCCCGAAAATCAAGCAATTTGAGATTAGTGAGAGCAAAATATTAACTCTTACTTGCCAACCCGATATATGGACAGAACAACGGGTAGTTTTGTTGTTAGGGGACAATGAACTTTTACCCCAAATAGATTATGAAGTAGTAAATATAACTCAAAAAACTGATACTCTCAGGTTTAATATCAGCAATATTCCTCCTGGTGAATACTTTCTCCGGTTACGAGTCGATGGAGTGGATAGCTTATTGATCAATCGAACTGTGCAACCGCCAGTATTTGATACCAGTCAGCGAGTGAGGGTTGTGTAAAAATGCTGAACAATTGGCAACAAAGAAATGCGGAATACTTGGCTGTATCTTTAACTTGGTTGCGATCGCATCTGAAATTGATGGCACAATCTTATGGTGAAGAAGAAATCTCATCTCAAATCAACGAAGAAATTGACAAAGCCGCTAAAATCATGGCGGAATTAGAAGAGATAGAACCGCCCCCAGCGTTAATTATACTCGGTCAGATATTTGGATTATCAACAATTGAGCGATCGCTACTTCTACTCTGTGCAGCAATGGAATTTGCCACCGATATAGCTAAATTATGTGCAGAAGCTCAAGATAACCCTAATCGACATTATCCCACCTTTGCCCTAGCTCTGTGTTGCTTTAATCATGTAACTTGGGATGTAGTATTACCAAATCGTCCCCTGCGTTATTGGCAATTATTAGAAATTCATCAGTCAAATACTCAACCCCTAACCACCAGTCCCCTACGTGCAGACGAGAGAATTGTTAACTATATCAAAGGAATTAATTATCTTGATGACCGCCTAGATAAACTAGTTTTACCCCTTAATCCTTGGTATGGACAAGATAAGATATTGCCTTTACCACCATCTCAAAAAAAAGTAGCATCAGCCATAATTGACCAAATTGAAAACAGCATCCAAACACAAAACTTTCCCATCTTCCAGTTATCAGGAATTGATACCCAAAGCAAACAAATTATCACTTGGCAAATTTGTCAAGAATTAGAACTAAAACTTTATCGCTTACCTGTGGAATTACTGCCCACACAAAGTACAGAATTAGCAAATTTTGCACGTTTGTGGCAGCGAGAAAGCAGATTATTACCACTAGCTTTATATATTGATATTCAAGGGTTAGATGACAAAGCGGGAAATTCGGCACTGCGACAATTTTTAACTCACAACGAAGGTATCATCTTTTTAGATATTCGGGATATTGGGTTTTCTCTAGAACTGCCCACAGTCACATTTGACATTGCCAAACCTACCCCAATAGAACAGCAACAAGCCTGGGAATTAACTTTACAAAACCAAGCTGATGGATATGCCAATAAATTAGCAAATCAATTTCACCTGAACTTCTTAGAAATCGCCAAAATAACCAAATCTGCACAACAATCAAATTATCACCTAGAACAACTGTGGAATTATTGCCTAGCCAGCACCCGTCCCCGTTTAGATACCCTTGCCCAACGCCTAGAAATCAAAGCCACTTGGGATAATATTGTCCTCCCTAAAGAAGAATTAGATTTACTGCACCAAATAGCCGACCAAGTGCGACAAAGGAATATAGTTTATGACCAATGGGGCTTTCGGCAAAGGATGAATCGGGGAATGGGAGTCAGCGTCATGTTTGCCGGAGAAAGTGGCACAGGGAAGACAATGGCCGCCGAAGTCATAGCCAATGATTTGCGGCTGAATCTTTACCGCATTGACCTTTCCGCAGTAGTCAGCAAGTATATTGGGGAAACAGAAAAAAACCTCCGCAGGTTATTTGATACTGCTGAAGATGGGGGAGCAATTTTGTTTTTTGATGAAGCAGATGCTTTATTTGGGAAACGTAGCGAAGTTAAAGATAGTCATGACAGATATGCGAATATAGAAATTAACTACTTATTACAAAGATTAGAAGCTTATCGCGGTTTAGCTATTTTAGCGACCAATATCAAAAGTGCTTTAGATGCGGCATTTATGCGGCGGTTGCGGTTTATTGTTAACTTCTCCTTTCCCGGAGTAATGGAACGAAAAGCAATATGGGAGAAAGTTTTTCCCCCAGACACACCAACAGAAGAGTTGGATTTTCACAAGTTAGCTAAATACAATTTAACGGGGGGAAACATCCACAATATCGCTGTCAATGCAGCTTTTTTAGCAGCCAAAGCGGGAACACCTGTAAACATGGATTTGTTAATGGCAGCAACAAAGACTGAATTTAGAAAAATGGATAAACCTTTTATATGAATATAAATCTCCAAATTGACCGCCTAATTTTAGAGGGAGTAGACCTTTCACCCCGTCAACGTCGCCAACTACAAGCCGCAGTAGAAACAGAATTATCTCGGCTGATGACAGTAAATGGCGTACCTGCGAGGTTGCAAAATGGCGGTAATATTCCCAAATTACCTGCAAGTTTAAATATTACAAATAATTCCCAACCCAGTTTGATGGGAGAGCAAATAGCCCAATCTATCTATACAGGACTTAACCAATGAATCGCCAACAAGTTACTCAGAATAACCAACAGTCCAAGAATGAGACACCTTTAGTTAGGGGCATTTTACAGCGTGCTGCTGTGCATTCTCAGGAAGAGGAATCATCAGACTACAGTGAGTCACGCTTTCATCAAGATTTTAGCCAAGTACCAGTTACGAATACAGAATCGGTAATACAGGCGAAATCAAACAAAACTGGATTACCAGATAACCTGAAAGCCGGAATTGAAGACCTCTCTGGTATAGCAATGGATGATGTGAGAGTGCATTACAATTCCTCTAAGCCCTCACAATTGCAAGCTTTGGCGTATACGCAGGGGACGGAGATTCATGTTGCACCAGGACAAGAAAAGCATTTACCTCATGAAGCATGGCACGTTGTCCAGCAAAAGCTGGGAAGGGTGAGGCCGATAATACAGGCTAAGGGCGTGGGAATTAATGATGATGAGGGGTTAGAAAATGAAGCTAATGTGATGGGAAACAAGGCTATTCATAGGACAAAAAAATCACCGATTGATACAAATACAAATACTGTCTGTGATGTGTTTAATTTAAAATACAATAGTTTATTGCAAGGTAGAGGTTTAGAGGGAAAGAGGTCTGAGTTAAGAAAAAAAGGTACGATTAAATCATTAATTAATGATAGTTCTCTGAAGACCGTGCAGAGACATATCAGTTGGGTAACTCCACCAGGACAATTTCAAATAGACGCGGATCGTCCTGGCTGGATGGACGGAGTTGGAGCGATGGCTCTAGGTCCTGGACAAAGCCGAAATCATATAGTCGATTTTGAAAATATTCAGAATGATTTAGCCAATATACTTAATACTATAGTGGCTGCTCCCACACTGGCGAATCAAAACCACTTGATTAGATTCACCGATGCTCTGATGCCTACAGTAGGGTTTCCAAGAACCAATATGGTAGCAATGCGAACAGCTTTGATTACATCAATGACAGCGGGACCTCCTGCTGTTGCAAATTTCCACACGGAGGCAAGAGCATTGCTCTCCAGGCTAAATAGTTCTCCTGATAATGTTCGAGTAGGTAATGCAGCCATCAATACGTCTATTGGACAGAACCTTGATGCAGACTTCATTCCAGGAACAGTTCTTTACCCAGGTGGAAATGTTCGTACTCATGTGGCACCTGCGGGAGTTCATCAAGGACCCACGACAGTATTAACATTAACACCCGCATCGAATGCAATAGTATATCAATACCAGCAAGAGACTACTCAAATGATTACCTTTGTTATAAATCCGGCTAACCGTCGTCAATTATCATCAGTTACAGGACCAACTGTTGGTACTGCTTTGCCGCTACCACCACACCCTGTGCTGGTTACAGATCCATCAGGAGTAGGATTACCTTTTCTATATACATAAATGTGATCGCTCTTGTAGAGTGCGTTAATTAAATGTAACATACTATATTCATGTTAATTTTCGGTGCGTTACGATCTCGCTCTAGCGTAAAAATAGACACGCAGCTATACACACTCTACTGTTATTGTCTAATCATCCCAACATCCTTTAGTGCGATCGCCTGATTGGTAAAATAGAAGAATTGCGATCGCTCTTGTAGAGTTCATTAATCAAATGTAACGCACAGCCTATCCTCTCTTTCAGAACCCAATTCACCCCAATAAGTGGCAAAATACAGAAGTGGAATAGATTTAGTCATTACTAAGAAAGCAAGTAGAGTACAGCAATGACTCAAACAAGTGAACTATATTCTCTGTATGAAGATGATAATGAGAAATGGTTAGCACAAACCCTGAAACTATTAAAAGAAAAACAACTAGAAAATCTCGACTTAGAACATTTAATTGAGGAATTAGAAGCGGTGAGTCGTCGAGACAGATTAACAGTTGAAAGTTTTTTAGAACAAATTATAAGACATTTATTACTCCTAGAATATTGGCAAGAGCAACATGAATATAACGCCAATCATTGGCAAGCTGAAATTATGAGTTTTAGAAGCCAACTCAACGAGTATTTAACTCAAAATTTACGCAATCATTTACAAGAAAATCAATCAAAAGTTTATCAAAAAGCATTAAAATATGTCAAGCAAAAAACAGGTATGATAATTCATTTTCCTGAAGATTGTCCATATACTCTCGAACAATTATTAAATCAAGATTGGCTGCCTTGAAAAGCTGATATTATAGTGCGATCTGCGCTTCGCTATCGCTCTTGTATCGACCGTGTTGATTGTAGTGCGATAAAATAGAAAAACAAGTAACCACTCTCACTCAAGGAACATTTTTTAGAATCTACAGTAGCAGGAGAGAAAAAAATAATGGCTGAACTCAAACTCAGGTCAAAAGATCCAGATTCCCTCAGACGAATTATTCAAAGTGCTTTGTCAGAAAGATTACAGGGTGTGACGGCAGGAATAAAAAGAACAGAAGAACGTCTTCTGGAATTTGAAAACAAATACCAATTATCGACAGAGGATTTTATAAGCCGCTTTAATAATGATGAATTTTCCCATAATTTTGACTTTGATGAATGGATTGGAGAATCTCGAATGTTGACACATTTACAACAAACACAAGAATCCATAGAGGAGATTGATTTTGTTGATTGAAGGTTATTTTCAGCAGATTCAGATTTTAATTGAATCCTCGGAAATAGTTAAATTATTTAATATAGAAAGTGAAAAGAGAGGAATGTATGAAGGTTTGATCAGAGGAAAAATCGACTTTCAAGATAATTCCTTTCTGTATTTCCGAGAATTTGTCTATGTTGAAATCTCCATAGATAGAAAAATGTATAGTTATCAATATATGAATGAAGTAGGCGAAGCGATCGCCTGATTCGTAAAATAGAGCTATTGCGATCGCCTGATCTTGCTTTATTTTTCGTCTGTACCCTTAATTAACTTTGGCTCAACAGTGGCTGTCAAGGCTTTTACCTCTGGAGTTCTCAGTAATTCCTTGCGTTTAGCCTCAGACCAATTTACCAACCATGCAATTGGTCGTCGCACCAAAATATCAATGGTCGTAGATACAAGTGTCTCAGGTGATACCTGAGCAGTTTCCAACCAGTAGCGAAAGTCTTTACCGCTGCGGTAAGCCACACTCCACAACCAGATCACAACCACAAAAAACAATAGACCCACTAAAAAAATTAGTCTACCGGCTTGTTGGAGCAACTTCCAAGCCTTAAGCACGGCTTGTTTAAAAGTCAAAGTTGTTTCTTGATCAGACAAGGTTTGCCATAATTCAATGGCTTGATAGTTAATGGGGTTAGGGTTCATGGGTTTTATAAGTGCTGAGTTGAGGAGAATTTAATTTATACTGGCTCTGTCTGTTTTACCTTGGCAGTAGGTAGTGAGGATGGGAGTGATTTTTGATATAATACTTCTGAAAAGATTTTAATCATAAATAAGTATATTTGCAGAAAAATATCAGATTGCAGAAACAATTTGTAGCAGTTGAAAGCCTAAAATCAAAGTGTAGATAGGGGAGATAGGGGAGAAAATTCACCTCCCTCATCCCCCTCACCTCCCTCACCTCCCCCTGAAAATGACCACATTCCCCGGTTCACCTAAGTTGATTAAAGGGGCGATTATTGCCCTCTCTCCAACTACCAATATGGTGGTGAATACTGTCACCTTCCAGTACAATCCAGAATCGCTCTCACGGACTCTCCAAGTGCAAGCACTGGAAAATGAAGGGGGCGCTCAAAGCGAGTCTCAGCGTCTGAAAGGAGCGCCAATTGAAACTATTAAATTAGATGTGGAAATTGATGCTACTGACCAGTTGGAAAAGCAAGATCCTAGCGCCATTTTGTTGGGGATTTATCCTCAACTTTCGGCTTTGGAAGTCCTGATTTACCCGAAAAGTAGTCAGGTACAAACTAATATGACACGGGCAGGACAAGGACAAATAGAAATTATTCCCGTGGAAGGATATGTGACTTTGCTGGTTTGGGGATTCAATCGGGTTCTACCGGTGCGCTTAACAGATTTTAATATTACTGAGGAAGCCTATGATGTGAATCTCAACCCAATTCGGGCTAAAGTTTCCTTGGGGTTGCGTGTCCTCAGTTATGATGATGTGCCTTGGGGACAAAGGAGTTCTCGGTTATTTATGAGTTACCAGAAAAACAAGGAACGTTTAGCTAAATTAGGTAGTATTAGTAACTTAGGTAATTTATTTTAGGTAAATAATGTTTGATCATACCAGTCGCTACTACAACTTAGATACAGCCAAATTCACCACTCCTGATGGTCGCAAGATTGCTTACACACGCCGTCGGTTTTTGCCCCAGGGTAATAGTTTACCAGTGTTAGAGGAGGTAGTTGTGAAACAGGGCGATCGCTTGGATTTAATTACAGCCCAATCCCTTGGTGATCCTGAACAGTTTTGGCAAGTGTGTGATGCCAATAATGCCATGCATCCAGATAGTCTTACGGCTGAATTGGGTCAAAGAATTCGGATACCAGTTCCCCAAATCTAGGAGGCTGTGATGGCACTTGGTGTTAATTTAACTTTATTAATTGGTGCGAATGTCCCCAAACCGGCTCCGAGAATGCTAATGGAGGCTTTTCAGAAGGTGGAAGTTACTCACAATGATGAGAAAACTTCTGGATTTCAGATTAACTTTCAGGTGGGACGTTCTGGTAAAAATGACCAAAAAGACTATCAATTAATTAATAATCCGCTGATTAAACCTGGTAATCGTGTGATTTTGATTGTCACTTTAAATGCTTCAGCCCAGGTACTCATGGATGGGATTATTACCCATCAACAATTTTCTCCCAGTATAGAAATAGGTGGTTCAACATTTTCTATTACGGGGGAAGATGTGAGTGTGATGATGGATTTGGAAGAAAAATCAGTAGAACATCCGGCTCAAGATGAAGCAATTATTGCCAATCAAATTATTTCTAGTTATTCCAAATATGGTTTAGTACCTAAAGTTATTAAACCACCATTGGTCGATCGCCCTCCCATCAATGAACGCATCCCTGTACAACAAGATACTGATTTGAAATATCTGCAAATGCTGGCACAGCGTTTTGATTATGTTTTCTATGTAACACCGGGTCCAGCGTCTGGGACAAATACAGCCTATTGGGGTCCACCGATGCGGAAAACAACTCCACAAAAGGCGTTATCGGTGAATATGGGGACATTCACCAATGTTGAATCAATTAATTTTCAGAATAATGCTTTATCTGCTAGTACCGTAGCTGGTCGAGTGCAAGACCGGAAAAGTAATAAAATTCAGTCAGTAAAGGCTAATAATAGCGATCGCACTAATTTATCACAACAACCTGGACTTGATAACAAGAAACTCCTGCGTAAAACCCAATTTCGGGAAACTGGACGGCAAATTTTACAAGCTGGGTCTAAAGCTCAAGCAATGGTTGATAATTCAATTGATAAGGTATTGGAGGTGACGGGGGAATTAAATACTATCCGTTACGGCGATTTATTAGAATTGCGTGGTGTTGTTGGTTTGCGGGGTGTGGGTCAAACTTATGATGGTCTTTATTATGTGAAGTCTGTTACTCATACTTTGAAGAAGGGGGAATATAAGCAAAGTTTTACGATCACTCGTGAAGGGTTGGGTACGACTGTAAGGGTTTTGAAGGTTTAGTGTTAAAGCTTTAAAAGAATATGGATTAAATGAACCGCGTTCGCGTAGCGTCCCGTAGGGATAGACGCGAAGAGCGCGAAGGAAGAAGGAAGAAGGAAAATATATAATCTGACTCTGGGAAGGGAGTGGAGGTTAGAAGATTTTTCTAGTTAGTAATGCATTATCTTTAATTTAAGAAAGTTATGCCACAATTTTTCGGTAAATATCGCGGTAAGGTTACTGCTAATCAAGACCCTTTATTTTTAGGTCGCATTCAGGTGAGTGTTCCTGCTATTTTTGGAGAAGGTCGCCAAAGTTGGGCTATGCCTTGTACTCCTTATGCTGGTAAGGATATAGGTTTGTTTACTATTCCACCTAAAGATACAAATGTCTGGGTGGAGTTTGAAGGTGGTGATCCTGATTATCCTATTTGGACTGGTTGCTTTTGGGGGGAAAATGAACTTCCTCAAAATGCTAAGGTGGATGATCCTGAGAAGGTTCAGGTGTTTAGAACTGCGGGAATTACTTTTACTTTGAGCAATTTGGGTGATAATAAGGGTTTGACTATTGAGGTGGAAAACCCAGTGGTAGAACGAAAATTAAAGATGGTTTTTAATGCTGATGGTGTAGAAATTAATAATCAGGATGAGACGACTATTAAGTTAACAGCAAATATGATTGAACTAAAAAATCGTGATTCATCAACTATTACGATTAATCAAAATGATATTCAACTAAAAGAAAGTTCGATTGAAATTAAATTGACAAATAATAGTATTGATTTAACTTGCTCTCCTGCAACTGTGAAACTGACTACATCTTCAGGAATTGAGTTAAATAACGCTCCTGCTAATGCCAAGATAACAGCCTCTGGGGTTGAACTTACCAGCACTCCTGCAACTGTCAAGGTGTCACCGAGTGCAATTGAATTAAGTAATGTTGCGGCTAACGTTAAACTTTCACCTTTGAGTGTGAATGTTAATAATGGTGCGTTGGAGGTAATTTGATGCCAGGATTTTTACTGAATGTTAGCAGTGTAGTTATTTGCGCTCACGGTGGACAAGCTAAACCCACTGTTCCTAATCCCCGTGTCCGAGTTATGGGTGCGCCAGTGTGTACTCAGGGGCCTCCTTATGTGGTTGCAGGTTGTGCTAATCCACCCCTACCTGTTAATGTTGGCCCTTGTATAGCAGGAAACTGGATTTTGGCTGCTTTGCGGGTCAAGGTGATGGGTTTACCTGTATTGTTATTAGATAGCCAAGCTATCTGTGTTCCTACGGGTACTCCTCTCACAGTTGTTTTCAGTCAACCCCGCGTCAAAGGAATGTAATTTATGGATATTGCCTATCCCTTTCGCATTGACCAACGTGGACGTATAGCCGCAGCTACTGAGAATGAGCATATTTTGCAAATGATTGAACAGTTGCTGTTTACTAGTCCTGGTGAACGAGTTAATCGTCCTGATTTTGGTAGTAATCTGCAACAACTAATTTTTGCACCCAATAGTGATGAGTTGGCTATTGCCACTGAGTTTATGGTGAAAGGAACTTTGGAACAATGGTTAGGTGACATTATTGAGATTGAGGCATTGGAGATTACTAATGAAGAATCAAGTCTGCAAGTTACAATTCAGTATGTGGTACTGCGTACCCAGCAACGACAGATTGGGCAGTTTTCTAGATAGAGGCTGTAAAAATAAATTATGAATACTCAGTACCAAAATTTTACTAATCAGCCGGGAATTGACCAACGACGGGAGAAAGTACGGACAACAAGGGGTGCAGATGGCAAGCCGGTTGTTAATGGTATTGATTATGTGGAGGTATTAAAAGACAGACAAACGGTGAGTGTGCATTTTATCTATAATCTGCCTGGAGAGGAGGATGGTGTACCTTCTGCACAGCCTTTGACGAGGGAAAATGTAGTTATTCAAGGGACAGGACGATCGCAAAGTTTGTCTGTTGAGTCGGTGACGACTTTTGCAAATATCCTGGTTTTGAAGGTCAACGAAGTAAATGCATATTCTTATACTTTATTTTTGGTCAATAATTTAGGTGATGGATCTCAGCCTCCCTCTGGTTTTGACCCTTTATTATCACAAGTTGAATTTTCTTTTCAAGTTAATGAATTAAGTGAATTTGACCTCAAAACTAAGTCTGATTCTCCACGGGAAGCGATATCTACTCCACCGGTTATTGACTATTTAGCGAAGGATTACGCCAGTTTTCGGCAGTTGATGCTAGACCGTCTCACGGTTACTATGCCGAAATGGCAAGAGCGTAATCCGGCTGATTTGGGCATGATGTTGGTAGAGTTATTGGCTTATGCTGGCGATCGCTTGAGTTATTATCAAGATGCTGTTGCTACTGAGGCTTATTTAGGCACTGCACGCAAACGAGTCTCTATTCGTCGTCATGCTCGCTTGCTTGATTATCCCATGCACGATGGTTGCAATGCCCGGACTTGGGTAACATTGCAAGTTAATTCTCAAGGTGACGGCAAAGTTTTATTAGGTGCTGCTGAAAATCGTCCTGGAATTAGACTTTTGACGAGGACAGATGAGCTATCTTTAGATAATTATGCAGCCTTAATCCAACAGCAAGTGCAGGTATTTGAAACCATGCACGATATTACTTTATATCAGGCTCACAATGAAATTGAGTTTTATACTTGGGGTAATGCAGAGGAATTTTTACCTTATTATTTAGCAACAGGGGCAACTCAGGCAACGCTAAAAAATAATCAACTCAAGCTTCAAGTTGGGGATGTGTTAATTTTTGAGGAAGTGCTGGGAACGGAAAGCGGTATCAAAGCTGACGCTAATCCTCAACATCGTCATGCTGTGCGTTTAACTTATGTCAAACCCAGTCAAGATAAATTATTAAATCAGGATATTGTCGAAGTGCAATGGCATCAAGAGGATGCTTTACCTTTTGATTTGGTCATTTGCACCGTTGTCAACGGTAAACGCTATACCAATGTGACGGTAGCAAGGGGTAATGTGGTTTTGGTAGATCATGGTTGTACTGTCAAAGAAGAACTTCCAGAGGTGACAGCAGGGAATCGCTATCGTCCCCGTTTAGAATTTGGACCTTTGACTCATCAAGGCTTTGTGCGGTTGAGTGTGCGGGAACTTTATACAAAAGATATCGCTATTAATAATCAAGGTTGTCAATATGCCTTTGACCCCACTGCACCAGCTAGTGTTGCACTGCGTTGGGAATTAGGAGATGTGCGTCCCCAAATTTGGTTGGAGGAACAGGATGATGAGATAATATACTGGCGATCGCAACGAGATTTACTCAACAGTGATAGTTCTGCTCGTGAGTTTGTCGTGGAAACAGAAGACGATGAACGTGCTTATCTGCGTTTTGGGGACAATGTATTAGGAAAAAAACCAACACCAGAAACTGATTTTTCAGCTATTTACCGCATTGGTAACGGTACTATTGGGAATGTAGGTGCAGATGCGATCGTTCATCTTGATCCTCAAATTCCTGATTTAGCTAGCTTGATTACTCAGGTACGCAACCCTTTACCAGCCAAAGGGGGTATTGATCCTGAACCCATTGAACAAGTCCGTCTCTATGCACCACAAGCTTTTCGTACTCAAAAACGTGCTGTTACGGCATCTGATTATGCAGATGTTGCACAACTATATCCAGGGGTTCGGAAAGCAGTTGCAACCAGGCGTTGGACTGGTAACTGGTACACCATATTTATTACTGTAGACCGAGAGGCTAATTTACCAGTTGATGATACTTTCAAGGATAAATTAGGAGCTTTTTTAGAACGCTACCGTTTAGCAGCACAAGATGTGGCAATTGAAGCACCGATTTTTGTACCTCTAGATATTGTTTTAGATGTGCAAGTGGCAACTGGTTATTTTGCTAGTAATGTGCAGGAAGAATTACAAACAACTACTTTTAGTAATCAGATTTTACCTGATGGAAAACTTGGTTTTTTTCATCCAGATAATTTCTCTTTTGGTCAACCTGTCTATTTAAGTCAAGTCATAGCCGCAGCCATGCAAGTACCTGGAGTGGTTTCTGTAAATCCCAAGCGTTTCCAACGTTGGGGACAACCACCACAAAACGAATTACAAACAGGTAAAATTAGTTTTGGGCGTTTGGAAATTGCTATTGTAGATAATGATCCTAATGCGCCACAAAATGGCAGAATCGCTTTTGAAATTTCAGGAGGTTTAGGGTGATGGGGATGAACGGTTAAAAATCCTCAGAGGTTATGAAACTTAAACCATCATTACCTAGTTTTGCAATTGGTAATTATCAATTGCTTTTGTTAGTTCTTGATGTACAGATGACATGAAACTGGCTTTTTTCAGCGAGGTGAATTTTGCTTTAGATATGAAATTTAAACACTCTAAAACTCTTTTTTGCCATTCTTTATCAGTTTTTATTCCACAGGAGTTAAACTCACAACAGAAGCTATGGCAGAAATTGAAACACAGATTCACCGCCTCCCCCATCTCAAAAAATGGTTTGTTGAAATTTTTGCTAAACCAGTATAGCTATTGGATCATCTTTTTTGTGGAGTTCTCTTAGAAGAACAAGAAATTAGATCCTGTGATGTTTTCAGAGATATTAGAACTACTAAAGCCATTGCTTCCAGATAACGTTACCAATAAATCCCCCGTAGCAAAACCAGTATTCCCAGAAATTCCATCACCGAGTCTAAACTGTGTTGAAGTACCAACAGTCTTCACATCAATATTAGTAATGCCAGAGAAAGAAAGCAAGTCACCACCTACACCACGGTTAAACTGCCAAATTACATCTGTGCCAGCGCCCTTAGTATAGAACACACTATCTACATTGGCATCTATACCCAGGTACAATCTGTCATTACCACTACCACCTATCAGCTTATCGCTACCTTCTTGTCCATAAAGTTTATCGTTACCAGCGGCACCGTTGAGGCTATTATCGGCGATGTTGCCGATGATGGTATTATTAAGTTTGTTGCCTGTGCCATTGATAGCAGTTGTACCTGTTAAAGTTAGGTTTTCTAGGTAGTTTGCTAAAGCCCAAGTAACCTCAGCTTTAACGCTATCTGTACCACCAGTCAATCCTTCACCAGTGATGCTGTCACCTGCGTTATCAATAATATAGGTATCATTGCCAGCGCCACCATTGAGAGTATCCGCACCCAGTCCACCATCGAGATAGTCGTTACCATCTCCACCGATCAGCTTATCGTTACTTTCTTTGCCATAGAGTTTATCGTTACCAGCACCACCATTGAGGATATTATCGGCGATGTTGCCGATGATGGTATTGTTAAGGCTATTGCCTGTGCCATTTATAGCAGTTGTACCTATTAAAGTTAGGTTTTCTAGGTTGTTTGCCAAAACCCGACTAACTGAAGCTTTGACGCTATCTATCCCACCAGTCACGTCTTCACCAGTGATGCTGTCACCTGTGTTATCAATAATATAGGTATCATTGCCAGCGCCACCATTGAGAGTATCCGCACCCAGTCCACCATCGAGATAGTCGTTACCATCTCCACCAGTCAGCTTATCGCTACCTTCTTTGCCATAGAGTTTATCGTTACCATTTGCACCGATCAGGACATCGTTTTGGCTGCTTCCTTTGATGAGTTTGGGATGAACATTGATAGTTGCAAAATGAATATCATCGGAGAAGAATTTACCATCAGTGACACGGAAGCCAAATTGAGCGTAATTATCACCTAGTCCTTTGGCATTGGGTGTAAATGTGAGTAATCCGGCGTTAATATCCGCAATAGATACTTCAGTCTGATTGCTAATTACTTGAGATCCAAGTTTTAACGTGCCTTGATTGGGGGTAGTTTCAATGATGACAGATTTAAGGGTATCATTAGCGTCGCCTTTGGTAAAGGGAAAATCAGAAACAGCGAAGGTGTAAGAGGTATCTGGGCTGAGGGTTTTGCTCAAGTCTGCGGTTTGGGGTGGGAAAATGTTATCGGCTAGGTAAGTGCTATTGTTAAAGCGATCAAGCAATGCTTGGGTAGAGAAGTTATCGTTAAATTCAGTAACAGTAAGCGGAAGATCGCCATCCCGAATTTGACGCAGTAAATCCTGTAATTCTTGACCGACTGATTGCAATTTGCCGTTAATTTGGAAGATTTTGTCGTAGATGTTGTAGGTTTGAGCGACGTTTCCATAACTGAGTGCTTCATGGTTGAGGGCATTGAGTGCGCCATCTATAGCTAATTTGGCAGCTAATTTCAGGGTTTCGGGTAATTCGGGGGCGATTTTATAGACCAAACTACCATCGACGAGTAAAGAGTTTTCTGGGGTTTGGAGGACATTATGAGCGATCGCATCTAGAATTTGATTAATCGGCTTACCCGTAAATGCGGCTAGTTGCTCGCTCACCAGTTGCACTTGCGCCCCAATTAAATAGCTTTTTGAGGCTTCGTCAAGATTTTGGGGATAACCAAAGGATTCAAGTTTACCAGTATCGGGATTAATTTGAATGTAAGGGGGATAATCAACGCCGTGGGCATTAAATTCAAACTTGACTGTACTATCGGTAATTAAGGTATTACTAGAATCGAGGTAGTTTTTGACCGTGCTACCGTCTGGAAGAGTCTGGTTCTCGTAGGCTTTGATTTCGGGATACGAAACCATCGTTGAGACATATTGGTGAGTGAAAATGGCTTGTTTGGCAAGATCAACTGAGTCAGAACCACCGAAACTGAAATTTGCTCCAGATAGGTTGTAAAAAGGAGGTTGACCATTAACAGTAGTTGTTGTTGCTAGACGAGCCAATCGCTCAACTAGACTGGTAAAGGGGGTAATGGTTGGCGAACCGAAGGGTGCGGTTAAAATACCTTCAAAGGGTAATTCGGAACCAGAGTCGATGCCGCCAATCATGGCGAGTCGTCCTTCAAAAATGCTTATTTTGCCATCGTGGTTAGCATCGAGTTGATTAAAGGTGGTGTCATCAATTAGCAGTTGAAACTGACCGTTTTGATTGGAGATTGTGGATATTTCGCCGTCATCAAGGATACCGTTAAGATTACCGTCTAGGAAGACCGTACCACCTTGGATGAAGCCGTCGATAACCTTACCACCCGAATTCGTATAAGTACCATCTAGGAACTTATATTTTTCAAAATTCTTAGCCCACCATATAACTGGTTTAAAGTTACCTGCGTAGGTGTAAACAGGACTAGTCGGATAGAAACTGTAGTTTCGTACATAGTCGTTAATAATTAATGTATCCGTACCTGCGCCACCATCAATGGTGTCATCCCCTGCACCACCATCAATGGTGTCATCCCCTGCACCACCATCAATGGTGTCATTCCCTACGCCACCTTTGAGAACGTCATTACCGTCGCCCCCATTAAGGATGTTGTTTCCAGCCCCTCCATCAAGCGAATCATTGCCCCAAGAACCGTCTAGACTATCGTTCCCGTCCTCACCAAAGAGAGAATCATTACCCGTCCAGCCATAGAGGGTGTCATTCCCCTGTCCACCGTAAAGGTTATTATTAGCCGATAGTCCTTGACCATCTCGGCTATAAATCACATCATTACCCGCTCCACCCCGCAATATTTTATAGCCAGCCCCTCCCCAGAGCGTGTCGTCTCCCTCTCCACCATCCAAGTCATCTTGACCATTACCTGCATAAAGAAGATCGTTCCCCAAGAAACCAGTGATAGTATCGTTACCATCTTGACCAATAATGGTGTCATCGCCAAAATCTCCTCTAAGGCGATCATCCCCAGCAGTTCCTATTATAAATTTGCCAAGGGCTTGCCCCACCGACAAGGTTTGTCCATTGATAAACTTAATATTCTCAACATTTAAGACAGTCTTAGTTTCACCATATCCGCTAATCGTTAGATACTCTGGGGAGCCACTGAAGGTATAGGAATTTTTATATCCGCCCAAAACGAGGATGTCATTGCCAGCCCCACCTTCAACATAGTCGTTGCCCGATCCAGGATCGAGAAGATCGTCCCCATCAAAACCGTAAAGCGTATCATTTCCATTGCCTCCATAAAGGCTATCATTGCCTCCATAATTAGCGTAGAGAAAATCGTTACCATTTTCACCGAAAAGTTGATCATTGCCATCAAAACTATATAGGTTATCATCGCCATCTCCGCCGTAGAGAATATCATCGTCACCATAGCTACTTAAATTGTCGTTGCCTGTATATCCATAGATAACATCCTTACCCTGGTCTCCCGATAAATTGTCGTTGCCAGCCGTTCCATAAATATTTTTATCCAGCACTTGTTGGATGGTGAAAGTTGTGCCATTGCTAAATGTTATCAATTCGACGTTGAAGACAAGTTTTCTTCCGGTGCTGTCTTTAATGTCTAAGCTGGTTGCTTCGCCGTTGCTTGCTGCGCCAGTAAAAGTATAGTCGTCCTTAGAGCCAACTAACAGGATCGTGTCTTTCCCATTGCCACCGTCAACATAATCGATGATGGGGTTATCACCCCATCTTGCTCCAGATCCGGCTGATAACGTATCGTCGCCATCCTCACCGTAGATATAATCGCGTCCATTTTCGCCGAAGATAAAATCGTTTCCAGATCCACCTCTGATAACATCACCTCCATCACCGCCGTTGATAGTGTCGTTGCCCATTTCACCGATTAAACTATCGTCACCTGATGTCCCTACGATAGACTGGTTTATTAGTGTAATGAAGGGAACTATTCCATCAATAAATTGATAGTTTTCAACGTATAAAGCTCGCACAACGACATTATTTCTGGTCAATGTGATAGTTTCGGGCTTGCCAGAGTAAGAACGGATATTGGTAATGGTGTAATTATTTTTGTATCCTGCCAAGACGAGGGTGTCATTACCATCGCCCCCATTAGCGACATCATTACCACTGCCGCCGTTTAGGGTATCATCGCCACTCCCGCCATCAAGGATATCATCACCATTGCCTCCGTTGAGGAGGTCATTGTCTTGCCATCCCTCTAGGGTGTCGTTGCCATCACTTCCGTAGAGGGTATCGTCACCTAGATTGCCGATGATCGTGTCATTACCCGCACCTCCATCGATGAGATCGTTCCCTAGCCGACCATTGAGGGCATTATTGGCACTATCTCCAGTTAGGGTGTCATTGTAATTACTGCCAGTTACTATTTCAATGTTGTAAATGCGATCGCTTTCGAGAGACGACGTTGCATAGGTAGTCGCGAGATTGACGTTAATAGCGACTGAACTATCGGTGTAGTCAAGAGTATCATTACCAGCACCACCATCTAGGGTATCGTTACCAGTTCCGTCAATGAGTATATCATCACCAGCCCCTCCTAAAAGGGAATCATTCCCCGATCCACCAAAGAGGGTGTCATTACCATCTTCACCCCAAAGAGTATCATTTCCTCCATCTCCAGATAGCCTGTCATTACCTTGCGCTCCTCCTAGAAAGTCATTGCCATTCCCGCCCGATAGTGTGTCGTTTCCTTCCCAACCATAAAGGCCGTCATTGCCATCATTGCCAAAAATGATATCATCACCTTCTTTGCCGTGTAGCGGATTATTTCCATCGCCACCAATTAGGGTATCGTTTCCAATGCCGCCATCAAGGTAATCATTGCCACTGCCGACTAGACTATCATCTCCTCCTTCTCCATATAGAATGTTGTATCCTCCGCCACTGTCTAAGCCGCCATCAAGGTAATCATTACCACTGCCACCATAGAGATAATCAGCCCCATCGCCACCGTAGAGGGAATCATTGCCATAGTTACCATATAGGGTATCGTTACCCTCGTCGCCATAGAGCAGATCGTTATCGCCATCAGCTGCAAACGAGAGCGTGTATTCATCTCCTCCATAGATAATATCGTTCCCCGATCCGCCATAGAGAGAATCCTGTCCAAACCCGCCATCTAATTTATCATTGCCAGCACCGCCATAGAGCTTATCACTGCTGTCATCGGTGTAAGCTGCATCGGACTGACCAAATCCTGCGATGTAGTCATCCCCAGTCCAGCCGTAAAGCACATCACTGCCTTTTTGACCTAAAATTGTATCATTACCATCCCCACCCATGATCGTGTCATTATCTCGTCCGCCTCTTATATAATCATTGCCACTTCCCCCATCAATCAGATCGTCCCCTTGCTTGCCAAATAGATCGTCATTGCCGTTATTGCCAAAAAGTTTATCTGTATTATTTCCTCCCTCTTTAGTATCATTGCCATCTCCACCAATAAAGTTAACCGGGTCATCTTTTTTGTCACCAAAGGGATTTAAACTTTCAAAGAAGTTTGTCAGACTGTTCAGGAGTTGAGAACCAGCATTATAAATAAAACTACCAATACTACTAACTCCAGATATGAAACCTTTAGTAATTAAGTCAGCAACATAGTTAGGAATAGAACCAACACCTTTTAATAAGGCATCTTCTACAAGTCCCCCAATACTGGTAAAAGACGCGAGAGAAACGGATAAGTCAAAGGTTTGTCCGAAAGCAGTAAAAGCAACCCCTGCTTGGGCATTGCTAATATCTTTACCGACAGTAACGCTAAAATTAGTGCCAAAACTACCAAAGATTCCAGCACTAACGTTAATCCCTCCTTTAACTGTCAACTTGCCGTTATTAACTACAAAAGAGGCATTAGAAAGGGAGGCTCCAGCAACTTTAACGGTGCCTGTGCCACTCCCACTCAAATTACTCGGATCGAGAGTAAAATTAACATTACTTAGCTCTAAAACACTGGCAAATCCTAGACTGTTGATATTCAGACTGATTTGAGAGCCATTGATACTAAAAGATCCACTTCCCAAATTTTGACCAAATAGAGTGCGAGTCGCTGTGCCACTTCCACTCAGATTTCTGGGATCGAGGGTCAAATTAACATTCGTTAAGCCTAAAAGTGAGCCAAAGCCTAAGCTAACATTACTAACACTTAATTGAGAGCCATTAATACTCAAAGATCCGCCACTAACGGATTGACCGAAAAGGGAAAGATTGCCTGAACCGCTGCCTGTTAAATTCTTGGGATCGAGGGATAGATTAACATTCGTAAAACCCAAGATCGAACCAAAGCCTAAATTGACATTGCTGATATTTAATTTAGAGCCATTAATCGTGAAAGCACCATTGGAGAGCGATTGACCAAAAAGAGTGAGATTACCTGAGCCACTACCCGTTAAATTTTGAGGATTTAGGGATAAATTTACGTTATTTAAGCCTAATAGTGAACCAAAGCCTAAATTAACATTACTAATATTAAATTGAGAGCCATTAATGCCGAATGTACCACCAGCAAGAGATTGACCAAAGAGAGTAAGATTTCCTGAACCACTACCCGTTAAATTTTTGGGATTTAGAGATAGATTAACGTTGGTAAAACCTAATAGCGAGCCGAAGCCTAGATTAACATTACTAATTTTAACTTCAGCCCCATTAATGCTAAATACTCCACTTGTCAGCGACTGACCAAAAACAGAAACATTCCCTGATCCAGTACCATTCAAATTCTTAGGATCGAGGAATAAATTAACATTAGTAAAACCTAAAACTGAACCAAAACCAACATTAACATTGTTAACATTAACTTTGTAGTTGGCGATATTAAATGAACCTGTTGCTAATTCCTGACCAAAAAGGGTAATCAGACCAGAGCCGCTTCCTGTAGGATTAATACGGTTTAAACCGACATCTAGATTATTGACATTAATCGCCAAGGTATCAAAGAAATTGAGATTAAAATTCTTGATATTGATCGACGTATTAGAAACCTTGAAATTAACCGCCGCAATTGTTTTTCCAAAGACTTCTAACTTACCATCCCCCTGCAAATACTGTTCTGTGTTAGAAACTTTTAATGCTAATTTTAAATTAGGATCATTAGCCCCCGTTAACTTTAAAAAGCCCCAATCTAAGGTAGAAAGTTTCAGTGAAGCCGTTAGAGTTTTGGTTTCCTTATCAACATGGGCAAGTAAAATTGCCTCCTGCCCCCAAGCAGTCAATTTGCCATTAATGCCAAATCCCTGTTCTAATAAATTAGCGCGAGTTCCAATTGCCGTCGGAAAAGGCACAAATTGAATAAGGGGATCAATTGTACCATCACCATCGCCATCAATAGATTGAATCTGGACATTCAGCAGGGTATCTAAAAACTGTAAACCTTGATTGATTGGATCTAAACTAATAACATAGGTATCAATCTGTTGCTGGATAAAAGGTCGGACTGGGCCTGTCCACAATTGCAATAAACTAACTGGCGTAGCTAAGGTTAAGGTCAACGCCATATTATCGACAGCAGTAGGATCGAAGAGAAAATTGCCATCAATAGTGACGGTTTTATTTAATGCCTTATCTTCCCAGATGACATTGCCACCAAAACCAAAGGTTTCAATGACAGGGGTTCCTACTGTCCAACCTGCTTGAAAAGCTAAACTTTGAATTTTAAATCCTTTTAAACCAAAGGGATCTACCCATAATTTTTCTGGATCTTCTGAGTCATTCGTATCTAAATTGAAGAAAGCACCTACCGCAGTAGTTTCTTGTACATCAAAGCTATAGCCACCAGCAAGTTTTAATTCGGGTTCACCCATTTGGGTCGGATCGTAACCATTAAGCAGTAAATTTCCTGTCAGAGTCAGTGAAACTGCCGCACTATGATCCACGCCCAAAGATATTTCAGGATCGACAAACTCAACTGTAAAACTACCTGATTCAAAAAGGGTAATTTCCTTTTTAAAAATACCTTTTAATTCAGCCGCTCCATCGGGATCGACGCTTAATTGGGTGGTTATCTTGTCTAACCCCAAGAGGCTGTCAATAAATGTAATTGGTGCTAGATTGATTTGAGATAGGTCGAACTCACTAACAATATTTAAGCCCCGACTCAGCCCAATTTCTCCTAAAAGGTCATTTTCGATATCATTTGCGGTTTTGGCAAAGTAAATTTCTGGGGTGGTAAATTTAATATTTTTGAGGATGGGAACGAAAGGGGTCACTGTCCCAAAATCTAGGACATAGGAGTTAGCAGATTGTTGGTAATTCAGTCTTACCGTGTTGGTATTAACATCTTCTATCTTAACCGAGCTAATTGCGATCGCGCTCTTTAATTGGGCTTCTAATGGGTCTAGGACGGGATAACCCTTAGACTCTAAACTGGTGAATAAGGCATCCCAAGTAGTGAAAGTGTTAGTAGGCATGGATCTAAATAGGAGGTGTACTAAGTAGTCGTGCAAAATAAATTGTATATTTTGAGAAGGGAACAGGTAACAGAACAAGATTCCAGGGATTTCTATTTTTTGGAAAAATGTCTAATTAATCAGAACCAGTGTCTCCGGCTACACCATAGATATTTTTATAACTTGTGATCACTATTTTGATTTTTATAACTGTAAAAAGATACTGTGAATCTACAGAAATTTATTTAAAAATTAAATGAAACTTCTGTATTAATACTAAATTTGGCGATTAGAAATCGCGGAACTACACAGACAAGACACGAAGTGGCTTCCCGGAGGGAAGTTGACGCTTGATTTTTCCAGAAACATGATTTATGAATTAAGTTTTTATTAATGATGCATCAAAGTTCCGGTCGCTGGCGTTTAGGTTTATCGTTAGTAACAGTGTTTTTATGCAGCAATTCTCATTTTGAAAAAAATCAGATAAAATTCTCTTGTTTAAATAGAAAACTTGTGTCGAACCATCGTTTTTTAACAAAAAATTATCATCCAACACTAGAGGTAAACAGGTTTTTAAAAATCTGTCTATTAAAAATCGATTTCAACTCATAAATCCAGTTGAAATTCTAACTAACTTTGTAGTTTTTATTGATAAATACTACTGTTATTTGAAATGAAAATGGCTTTTTTAAATACAGTTTATACCAATTTTATGTGAGGCTGCACAGAATAATAATCATCCATATTTATCTGTGTTTATTTGTGTTTATCTGCGTTCAATTATTTTTAGCACGTTCTTTTATACAGTTTCATCTAACCCCCAATTATGGGAGGAACAAGAATTTTCAAAGTCCCCCAACTCTGGGGGATTTAGGGGGCAAGATAGGCACAAAACGAAGACTGGTAGGACTTGTGTATACACCATAGGCAAGCGAGAAGGGGGCTATGATGTATCTCATTTAAATGCATACCGCTATATTAACTAAATCAGCGATCGCTACTCAATAATGTGTAAAATTAAATTGTATCATCGGTAGTCTTTCTATATAGCCCGCCTAATATGACTTTCACCAATGAACCGCCAAAAATTTACAATCGTCCTGGTTTACCAGCGTTGGCTTACCGCATTGGTGATTGGGCTAGTTTTCGTCGGCGCTTATTGACTAATTTACCTAAATATGCTGTTGATTCGGCTAATATTGCGCCTTTAGCACAATTGACGACTCGTGCCAATGATGACCCGGCGATCGCTATTTTAGATGCTTGGGCGGTAGTTGCTGATGTTTTGACTTTCTATCAAGAACGTATTGCTAATGAGGGTTTTATTGCAACGGGGACGGAAATCCGGTCAATTTTAGAACTTGCCAGAGCGATCGGTTATGAACTTGACCCAGGTGTTGCTGCTAGTACGTTTTTGGCGTTTACTGTCGATGATGCAGCAAGTAGTTCGGGAATGGTGACAGTTCCCGTTGGTACACAAATCGTCAGTATTCCTAGTGAAGATGAATTTCCCCAAACTTTTGAAACTAGTGCGGAAATTATTGCTCGTGCGGAGTGGAATCAACTCAAACCCAGACCGACAAAACCCCAGGAAATTACCAGCAATACTCAGAAAATCTATCTCCAGGGTATCAATACTCGACTCCAAGCGGGCGATCGCATTTTACTAATTGATCATATACCCCAGGAAGATGTTTGGTATCTCCTCACCTTGGCAACAGTGGAGACAATACCAGGGACAGGATATACCCAAATCACTTGGGAACAACAACTACCATCTCCAATTCTCAACACTCTCCGCAATCCCCAAGTTTTCGCTTTTCGTCAACGAGCAGCCCTATTTGGTTATAATGCCCCCAAATGGCAAGATATGCCGAACGAAATTAAGCGTAGTTATCACGGTACAATTAGAGGTGGCATTTTTCGCAGCAGCAATAATGATGGTAATTGGACACCCACTAACACAAATTTACCAACAATTGATATTCGTTGTTTAGCTGTTGATCAGAATAACGGATATTTATTTGCAGGTACTTCAGGTGCAGGTATTTTTCGTTCGACAGATAATGGTGATACTTGGAAAGCTATTAATGTCGGTTTAACAAATCTGCATATTCAAACTTTTTATATTGATGACCGGGGGTATATTTTAGCCGGAACTCCCGGTGGAGGTGTGTTTAGTTCAAAAGATCATGGTGAAAATTGGACTCCGATTAATTTGGGAACTGTGGGTGTAGAATACACGGGTGTTAATAACACAAATGTCAATACTATTAACACAGCTTTACCAAACACAGTTATTCGTTCTTTAGTTAGTTACACAATTACTAATCATTCACCTCTTGTAATTACTGCTGCCAGCAATAACAGCACTGTAACAGTCAGTGGAACTAATTTGAATATCAATATCGCCATCAATGATATTATTACAGCGGCAGATCAAACAAGAACTATAACTGGGATTAATCCTAATATTTCTCTCACTATCAATGAACCCTTCAAACCTGATTTACCAGATAATACAACTTTTTTAATTACTCGAAGTTCTCTCAATTCTCTCAATTCTCAAAATTACATATTTGCAGGAACTGATGATGGTATTTATCGCACTTCAGACCAAGGCAAAAACTGGGAACTCAAAGGATTATTAGGTAAAGCGGTACTTTCTCTCGTTACTTATCAAAATCAAGGATTGTACTACCTATTTGCGGGGACTGATGATGGTATTTATTGTTCAAATAATCACGGAGAAACTTGGAATCGTAAGAACTTAGATAATAATCAAATTATCCGTTCACTAATTACAGAAAAAATCCAAGATAGACAATATATAATTGCTGGCACGCAAAATGATATTGTATTTTCTATAAATCACGGTAATGATTGGGTTAAGATAAATTTAAATAAAAATGTAACTTCTTTAGCGTATAATGCAGAAAACAGATATTTATTCGCTGGGGGTAAACATGGGATTTTTCGTTATCAAAAAGTTCAAGATTCCAATGTTTGGAATGCAGTTGACATTGATGATATTGGCTTAAATAATCCCAATATCAATACCATTATTAGTACAGGTAACAACATCTTTGTTGGTACTGCGTTTGCTGGTTTTGTGGAAGATGCACAACAAGAATGGCCTAACTTTCAAATTCAACCTCAACAGGGTAATCAAAACCAGCAACTTAATTTAGATAATATTTATTCTCAAATTCTGCCAGAAAGTTGGATAGTGTTATTTACAGAAGATGGACAAACAGCCAAGCCTTGTCAGGTTGTTAGTTCATCAAATATGACACTGCGGGACTTTGGACTAGATAATAAAATTACTCGAATTTTATTGAAAAATCAGGTGAATCCGAGTGATTTTGGTCTTCGCAAAACTCTAGTTTTAGCTCAAAGCGAAGTTTTAAAGTTAGCGAGTGAAACCCTGAGTATAGAAGTACAACAACAAAAAATATTTAATGACCCGATTCGGGAAAATGAGATTTACTTAAGTGCATATATATCCGGTTTACAACCTGGAAAAACAGTAATTGTCAGTGGCAAGCAGATACGTATTAAAATCGAGAATATCGGTGGTGTGTTTCAGCTAGGTGAAACTTGGAAACGAGTTAATAGTGGTTTGACAAATACTGTTGTGAGAACACTATCAATTAGTGAAAATGGTAAGTTATTTTTAGCTGGGACAGAAGGTGGTGTTTTTCAGTCTGAAGATAATGGTAATAATTGGAAGTCAATGAATGAAGGCTTGAAAAATAAAGATGTTCAAGCTTTGGTAGTGAGTAATGATGAACGGATTTTTGTAGGTACTAATGATGGTGTTTTTTACTGTCATAAATCTGATTTCAAGTGGCAGAGAATTAGGACGGATTTGGAAAATATTAATGTTCTTTCATTGGCTGTTAATTCTATTGGCGATGTTTTTGTTGGTACTCAAAAAGGTGCAATTCTCGCCATTGCTGCTAATACGGATAATTTAATTCTCAGAACTTTAATTAACCAACCTATTCAGGTGATAGCAATTAATGAAAATGGGACAATTTTCGCTGGGACACCTAATAATTTGTATTGTTCTCAAACTGGTAACAATTGGCAAGAGATATTACAAAATGTGAATGTGACAGCGATCGCCTTTGATTCAGATGGAACAATATTGATTGGGACGGCTGATAATGGTGTTTTGCGTTTGTTACCAGGAACATGGCTGAAAGTTGCCACCTATCTGACGAGTATGAAGATTCGTTGCTTGAGTGTGAGTCAAGGTGATATCTTTGCTGGTACTGCTATGAATGGTGTTCTCCAGTCAAAAGACAATGGTGAAACCTGGACACAGAATACTGGCTTAAAGAATATTGATATCCAAGCGATCGCATTTGATGAGACAAATATATATGCTGGCGGTGTTGGTATCTTAACTTCCGCTGATGGTTTTTCAGCCGTTGATTTGAAAATTGGCGACCAGCTACAACTAATTTCACCACCAAAATCCCAAATATGGAATTTGCGGGATAGAAATGGAGTTGCAGGTTTTGTAGAATTAATTGCACCAGAAGATATCAGTTTACAACCAGCTGCTATAGATGATGAAGTCGTCAGTGAAGTTTGTGTGATTAAGACTCCACCAGATGACCAATTATTACCAATTCTGACTTTAACCCAACCGCTACAAAATAGCTATGACCCTGCAACGGTGGTAATTTACGCTAACGTTACTCCTGCTACTCATGGTGAGACAATTGAGGAAGTCTTAGGTAGTGGTGATGGTACTTTAGCAAATCAGCGTTTTATGCTCAAGAAACCACCGCTTACCTACATTCCGGCAACTACTCCTAATGGTGCTAAGACTACTTTAGAATTATTTGTAGATGGTGTGCGTTGGCAAGAAGTCCCTTCGTTGTATGGATTGAATCACCTTGACCAAAACTATATTACCCGTATTGGTGATGATGGTACAACAACGATTACTTTTGGAGATGGTGAAAAAGGCGCACGTCTACCTAGTGGGTTAGAAAATGTCATTGCGCGTTATCGGAGTGGTATTGGTTTAGCTGGAGAAGTGGCACAGGATAGTTTGAGTTTGTTAAAAACCCGGCCTTTGGGAATTCGGGAGGTGACAAATCCTGTATCTGCAACAGGTGCAGCGGCTAGAGAAGCATTGAATGAAGCGCGAGTTAGTGCGCCTTTAACGGTTCGCAGTTTGGATAGAATTGTATCTCTACAAGACTTTGAAGATTTTAGTCGAGCCTTTGCTGGTATTGGTAAGGCTAAAGCGGAGGTTTTAGCAAATGAGGCTATGCCGATAGTGTATATTACCGTTGCGGCTGTGAATGGGAAGGCAGTAACTCCAGATTCTCAACTTTATACTAATTTGGTGCAAGCGATCGCAGAAGTTCGCGCACCGGAACAGTTAGATGTGCAAGTACGTAGTTATCAACCTTTGTTGTTCAATTTAGAAGCTAAGATTTTGGTAGATTCACGATATGAGGTAAAATCAGTCTTGGCGCAAGTCCACACAGCATTACAGGAAACATTTGCCTTTGAAAACCGTGCTTTTGGACAATCTGTAACAACTTCAGAAGCGATCGCTGCTATCCAGCATATCACGGGTGTTGTGGCAGTTGATTTAGATGCTCTCTATCTACTCGGTTTCGCCAAAACTTTAGAATCATCCCTATCAGCAGCAACTGCACGTTGGGACGCACAACAAAATAACATTTTACCAGCACAATTATTATTACTCAATCCTCACGGTATCACTTTAATTAATAATCTATAAATTCTCCATATCCCTACTATTACCCATTACCAATTACCTTATGAATAACCAAAACCAAGAACGCTTGTATAATTTACTTCCAGCTATTTACCGTATCCGTGATCAAACCCAAGGTGATTCTTTACGCGCTTTGCTGGGTGTGATTGAACAGGAACTGGAAATTGTCGAAACAGATATTGAAAATTTATATGAAAACTGGTTTATTGAAACTTGTGACCAGTGGGTAGTACCTTATATTGGTGACTTGTTAGCCGTAAATTTATATACCGAACAATCCCGCACCTATGGACAAGAACGACGTGCTTATGTAGCTAATACTTTGGCATATCGAAGCCGCAAAGGTACGGCACCAGTGCTAGAACAGTTGATTGCAGATATCACCGGCTGGCGATCGCGTGTGGTAGAATTTTTTAAATTAGTCGGCACAACCCAGAATTTAAACAATCTGCGGACTAACAAAGTTTTTGCAGACCTGCGTCAATCTAGCCAAATCGAAAGTTTAGGAACTCCCTTCGAGGAATCTGTTGCACATACGGTAGAAATCCGTAACATCAGTAATCAAGGTGGCAAATATAATATTGCCAATATTGGCATATTTTTATGGCGATTAAAAAGTTATCCCCTTGCAAAAGTAACTGCACATCAAATTAAAAACACAGACAGCAAACGTCAAGGACGTTACTATACTTTTAATCCATTAGGTATTGATATACCCCTATTTAATCAACCGCAAACAGAAACAGAAATTACCAGTCTTGCAGCAGAAATTAATTTACCCACACCTTTACGTCGTTTAACCCTAGTTGCAGAACTAGAAGCACGTCGTCAGTTAATAACTGATCAAAAAAATCCTTCCAGTAATGGCTATTTTGGAGATAATCCAGTTTTACAAATTTTTCTTAATCATCAATCTCAATCAATTTCTCCAGAATATATTCTCATAGACGACTTAAGTAGATGGAATGAAGCAGAATGGCAATTTCCTCCTACCACAAGAACTTATCAAAGCACCGACGGAAAAATAGAAAAAATCTTTGAAATTCAAGTCGTAGTAGATCCCGAATTAGGACGGCTATTAGTTCTTACCAAATCATTACCTCAAGCAGTAGAAACAAGTTATTCCTACGCTTTTAGTGGTGATATCGGTGGTGGGACTTATGACCGTAGCCAATCTCTGAACATACCCCCATTTCTCTCTTATATCAAATGGGACGTAAAGCAAGAAACAACGGTAAATAATACACCACCAATAGCAAATCAATCCTTTGCTTCTACTCCTGTTAAACTAATCTCCCCTGCGGCTATTAACAAAAAAAATAAACCAGCGAAACCTATTGTTCCCAAATTAACAACAGCAGTCCAAGAATGGAATAAAAATGTCAAAATATGGGAATGCTGTGAAGAAAAAATTTATCTTAATTTGCAGTCAGTCAATATTAATAATCAATCTCAAATTATTTTACCAAATAAAAATATTCGTTCAGAATTTAAACCAGGTATTGTCAACGGTTTAACTATCACTGCCAACAAAAAAGCCGATACACTCACTATAGCACCAGGTACGGCTGTAGATACTCAAGGAAATCGGATTCATATTGGCATTAACTACCAAATTAGTTTAAGAAATTATTCTAATCAAACCATATTTTTAGCACTTTTTTATAAAGCAGCAACAGAAGAACCAAAATGGGAACTTCAATTTATTTCCCCAGCAGAAATTTCTCAGACAACAGGTATCTTATTAGCCAGCTTAGTTATCAACCCTATAGGTCAAATCGAAAATGCTGACACAACAATTGCACCAAAATTTCAGCCAGGAATTATTAATGGCTTAGAAGTTAAATTAATCAATTCTGTCAAACAATCTTTAGAAATCACTCCTGGTAAAGCCGTCAATAGCAAAGCTAAACTTATTCAAATAGAGACACCATATACTTTAGATATTGATATCAATCCCAATCAAAATGGAATTATATATATTACTCCCAAAGGCAAAATTAATATAGTTACCGACGTAGAAATGGGAGTAATTACCCTCAAAGACAACCACACTTACCAAAGTAATCTGACCATCAAAATTCCCGCAGATAAAAAATTACAAATTATTGCAGCCAATGAACATCAACCACATTTACAAGGTAAGTTATTAATCCAGGGAACAGCCAGAAAAAATACTAACCCAGGTGAACTTATTCTCAATGGGTTGTTAATAGAAGGTAAAATCACCATTCTGCCAGGAAATATTAAAAAATTACAGATAATCAATTGCACATTGCTGTCGAAAACAGCAGCATTGATTGTGAAAAAAGCAGAACGGGAACTAGATTCAGAACCAGGGACAGATAACGACTTGTCACTATTAGCAATAATTATGTATTTTTTGGTTTTAATTCAGAAAATACTCAATTTAGGAATAAAAGCTGATACAGATAATTCTCCCAACAATCTCACGAAACTATTTCAATTAGCTTTCCACAAATTAACTCGCGTCTTCTCTTTTTTCCAAGAAATAACTCAACAATGGCAATGCTTAGAATTACCAGATGAAAATGATCAAAAACTTAATAAGTTTCAGAAATTATTTAATTTAGAAGAAACCGATAACAGCAAATTAGAAATTACCATTAATAGCAGTATTTGTGGAAGCATAATCTTAGCTGACACCGTACCAAATCTAGAAATAATAGATAGCATTATAGATAAAGCATGGCACAAAAATAATGAAGTATATCAAGGCAACCATATTGTCATTACTGCTTTAGGAAGCAATGTAAATATTAACAGAAGTACGATTTTTGGCAGAACCAACATTAGCAGTTTAGAAGCTAGTAACAGCATTTTTAACGAAACAGTCACTGTCCTGCGTACACAAATTGGCTACATCCGATTTTGTTATTTACCTTATGGTTCTATCACACCAAGCCGCTACCGTTGTCAACCAGATTTAGCTTTAGAAAAAGTTGCTGCTTTACCAACAGATATTACTTCATTAGCCATTAATCACACTACAGGACAAATTATTGCTGGGACTGCTGGTAAGGGTATATTTCACCTAAATCATGATTATATTTGGCAATCTATCAATAATCATTTAACTAATCTAAACGTTACTAAACTACTTGGGAATATTCCCACGACAACAGCAGACGCAACTTTAATATTAGCTGGTACAACCGACGGTGGTATTTTTAGTTCTGTAGATAATGGTGAAACTTGGAATTTAAACAATGTAGTGACAATCAATGGCAATATATCCCCATTGGTAGGTACTGATATTACTGCCTTAATTGCCTATCAGATATCTGTGAGTGGTGTAATTTCCAGCGTAGGTACAAAAATTACCGGAGAGAGTACAAAATTTACCAAAGACCTCACAAAAGATAGTTTAATTATTGCCGCAAATGAAATAAGAACAGTCACGAAAATTATTTCTGATACTGTTCTGGAAATCAATGTAGCATTTACCAATGATTTACCCGCTGAGACAACATTTAAAACTCAATATATTGTTGTAGGTTCTGGTAGTGGTGTTTTTCGTTCCCAAGATAATAGCAAAAATTGGCAACCAATAAATTCAAGTTTGCAAAATCGTCATATTAAAGCATTAGTAGTTAATCATCAAAATGGCGAAATTTTTGTTGGGACAGAAAGCGGTATTTATCGCTCAAAAAATAATGGCAATCTTTGGACTTCACTAAATCGGAATTTACACAATCATTATATTACAGCTTTAGCAATTAATCAATATAATGGACAACTTTTTATTGGCACTAGAGATGGTATTTTCCGTTCTCATCATGATTGTCAAAAATGGAAATTAATTAATAATAATTTAACAGATACAGATATTACCGTCTTGGCAACATATATCAAACCAGGGACTGGTACTATTTCTAGTCATGGTACAAAAATCACGGGTATTCAGACATTATTCAACACAGAATTAGCCAAAGGTAGCGTAATTAACATTGGTAATGAAACTAGAACAATCATCGCTATTGAGCAAAATAACATCCTGACGATTGATGCTGCTTTTGATGCTAATTTACCTCCCGAAACAACATTTACTATCAACTATATCTTAGCTGGTACAATGGGAGGAAATATATTTATATCTCAAAATAATGGTAATTCTTGGCAACGAGTTACTACCAGCTTGACTATGACTGCAATTACCTCTTTAGCGATAAATCCCCATAATCAACATATTTATGCAGGAACATCTGCGGGTAATGTTTTGTGTTCCCAAGATCATGGGAATAATTGGTTAGCAATCAATAATGGTTTTGATAATTTTGATGATAAAAGTATCATTCTGACGAGTTACAAACCGATTTTCACATCAGAACAATATGATAAACCGAGTTATGGACAACCTAGTTATGGACAACTTAGCCAATTCTGTATCCCAGAGATACGCACTGGTGCAGAAGATAGTTCGGAAATGGGTGTTTTCAATTATCTGCAACAACCGCAACGAGAAACAAATTTACGTGCTAGTCTCAATGAATATCTAAGATTTGGATTAGAAGCAGGAATTTTTTATAAAACTTGAAGGATATAATCAATTATGAATGGTGATATTACTCGGTCTACATTTCATCCTAAAAAACATTATAACGCTGTGCGAATGCAGCAGGGACGGGTGCAATTAGATGCAGATTGGAATGAACAAGTTGATATTCAAAATTATTTCACTCAATCTCTAGCTAAATATGTGATTGGTGATAGTGGTGTAATTAGAAATAGTGACAGTTTTAAGATTTTTGCTGCTGGTCAAGATGCAGATTTTACCATAGCTGCTGGACAAATGTATGTGAATGGTATTATCTGCGAATTAGAACAAAATACAACTTACAAAACACAATTAGATTATCCAAATCCACCCCAGTTAAGTGAAGATGGATTTTATTTAGCTTATTTGGATGTGTGGGAACGTGATATTACAGCACTTGAAGACCCAGAAATTCGCGAACCTGCACTCAAAGGATTGGATACTGCTACGCGGACTAAAATAATTTGGCAGGTAAAGTTAATACCAGTTCCTAATATTAATCCGCAAAAACCTGAAATCAATAACTGGAAATTTTTTGCAGATGCTTTAAATCCAAACCGCAAAGTTTATTTAAAAGCTGCTACAGCTAGTAGCATTTCCGAAGGCAATTTAGTTAATCCCCAAAAAGGTTATCTTGGTTCAGAAAATCAATTATATCGAGTGGAAATTCATCAGTCTGGTGATATTAATCAAGCTACTTTTAAATGGTCGCGTAATAATAAAATAACTGTTAGTAATGTTGACAGTATAAAAGTCAATACTATTGATATTAGTAGTGTTGGCAGAGATGATTTATTGTCATTTCAGCCTAATCAATGGGTAGAAATTATTGATCAAGAACAGGAATTAAAAAACGAACCAGGTGTATTATTACAACTGCAAAAGGTGTCTAATAAAAAACTGGATGTAGTTGGTGATCCGATTGAAACAAAATTTGCTGATAAAAAACATCTGCAAGTGATAGGTTGGCAAGAAGATCAAAATACAAAGAAAGCGGAAATTGCAGTTTCTCCTAATTGGATTCAGTTAGAAAAGGGAATTTATATCCAATTTGATTCAGAATCTACATATAAAACTGGTGATTATTGGCTGATTCCCGCACGTGCCTATACAAAAGATGTTGATTGGCCTTATGATAGTTCAAGGCAGCCACGAAAACAGCGATCGCAAGGAATCAAACACTACTACTCTCCTCTAGCGTTGCTAAAGTACAGTAACAGCAGTAATAACGGTACTTTCACCCCTCTCCAAGACTATCGTCCTACTTTCCCAACCTTGGTAAATTGCCTGGATAAAACTGGTGATACCATGACCGGTGATTTGGAAATTCAGGCTAATCTTTATGTCACCAACGGTGGTCAAGTCGGTATTGGCACAAAAGACCCCAAAGAAAAGCTGCACGTTGATGGCAATCTCCGCATTAGTAACGGCACAAAGTTGGTGAATTTTGCACCCCAGATAGATAAATGGATGCAATTTACTACTAATTTAGATGGTTATTATTTTGACCAAAGTATTCGTCTTAAAGATGGTGTAATTAGTAGTGATGAAGCTGCTAATTTAGCATTACAAACCAATGGCAAAACGCAACTGGAGATTTTCAACGAAAGTGGAAATGTGGGAATTGGTGTAGAAGTTGCTAATGAAAAACTGCACGTTAATGGTGTGGTGAGAATCGGTACAACTGCGAGGTTTCTAGATATCGCAACAGGAACTGATAATTTATCCCACTTCAAAACTAATCTAAATGGTTTTTACTTCGATAAAGGAATTCAAATTCAGAATGGTGGGGTGAGAATCGGTACAACTGATAGTTTTTTAGATATCGCAACAGGAACTGATAATTTATCCCGCTTTCAAACTAATCTGGATGGTTATTCCTTCGATAAAGGAATTCAAATTCAAAATGGTGTGGTGAGAATCGGTACAACTGCAAGTTTTCTAGATATCGCAACAGGAACTGATAATTTATCCCGCTTTCAAACTAATCTGGATGGTTATTCCTTCGATAAAGGAATTCAAATTCAGAATGGTGTGGTGAGAATCGGTACAACTGAGAGTTTTCTAGATATCGCAACAGGAACTGATAATTTATCCCGCTTTCAAACTAATCTGGATGGTTATTCCTTCGATAAAGGAATTCAAATTCAAAATGGTGTGGTGAGAATCGGTACAACTGAGAGTTTTCTAGATATCGCAACAGGAACTGATAATTTATCCCGCTTTCAAACTAATCTGGATGGTTATTCCTTCGATAAAGGAATTCAAATTCAATCAGGAGTAATTAGTAGTGATGCAAATAATTTGTTATTACAAACAAATGGCATCACTCAGATGATTTTGACTACAGGAGGTAATGTTACTATAGGAAATACTCTCCCTGCTTCAGATGCTAAATTATATGTAGCTGGAAATCTGAGAATTAATGGCAGAATTTTTCAAGATTCATCTAGGGAATTGAAAGAAAATATTACCGATTTATCTAGTCAAGAGGTGACGGAAATATTAAGGACTATAAAACCGATTAAATTCAATTACAAAAATAGTGTAGATAAAGATATTCACGCTGGATTTTTGTCAGAAAATGTTCCCAGCTTGCTGACATCACCAGATAATACAGCAATCAGTCCTGTTGATATTGTGGCGGTATTAACTAAAGCTGTCAAAGACCAAGATATCAAAATATCACTATTACTCAATGCTTTACGAGATCAGCGTACCCAAATTGCAACACTCATGGATAAAGTGAGGATGCTGGAATCCAAAGAATAAGGAGTTGGATATCAGTTTTTACCGAAAACGAGGTTTTCCTGATTTCCAACCGGAAGAGTTTCTTCGATTTGGGAGAAGTAGCTGGTGTGGGAGAGCAAGATTTGACATATTCCATTAATCACTATATAGTAATATGATAAATTAAAAATATAAGCTATTTGTCAGGAGGCTGTTAGTATGTTATTTCGGCAACTGTTTGACCCAGAAACGAGTACATATACTTATTTAATTGCTGACCAGGTGACAGAAGAAGCGATTTTAGTTGACCCGGTATTAGAACAGGTGGAACGAGATTACCTATTACTTAAGGAACTGGGACTAACGCTGAAATTTTGTTTAGAAACCCATATCCACGCTGACCATATCACTGGGACGGGTAAACTCCGGGAAATGACAGGTTGTTCAGGGGTTGTACCAGAAAATGCCCATGCTGCTTGTGCAGATAGGTTTATTGAAGATGGGGAAGTATTGATATTAGGAAGTATAAGAGTAGAAGCGATCGCAACTCCTGGTCATACTAACAGCCATAATGCCTATCTGGTCAATGGTACACATCTATTAACAGGAGACAGTTTGCTAATTCGTAGTTGTGGAAGAACTGATTTCCAAAGCGGAAATGCAGGTGCTATGTATGATGCTATTACCCAAAAGCTGTTTACTTTACCTGACGCAACCTTAGTTTATCCTGGTCACGACTATCAGGGTTCAATGGTTTCCACCATTGGGGAAGAGAAACAATGGAATCCTCGGTTAGCAGGACGCACCCGTGATGAATTTAGGGAATTAATGGCAAATCTCAATTTACCTAATCCGAAAAAGATTATGGAAGCAGTACCAGCTAATCAACGTTGTGGTGATATTGCTGCATAGATTTAGTTGAGCTTTTGCAGAGATATACAGAAACCAGAGAATTGAGGAAAGAATTTCATGACTACTTCTAGTTTGAAGACTTTGCAAACTATTGATGCTCAAACTCTCAAACAGTTAGTTGAGCAAGATACTGTAACACTAATTGATGTACGAGAACCATCTGAGTATGCAGGGGAGCATATTTCTGGTGCGAGATTGGTTTCTCTTTCTCAGTTTGATGCGCGTAAAGTTCCCCAATCTGAAGATACAACAGTGGTTCTTTACTGTGCTTCTGGAAATCGCTCAAAAATGGCTGCTCAAAAGCTATTTGATGCTGGATTTAACACCGTTACTCATTTAGATTCGGGAATGGGTGCATGGAAAGCTGCGGGTTATGCTACGGAAATTAACCACAATGCACCGATTAGTTTAATGCGTCAGGTGCAAATTGTCGCAGGTTCTTTGGTATTTACAGGTACCGTATTAGGTGCATTTGTTTCTCCCTGGTTTTTGATTCTCAGCGGTTCTGTGGGTGCGGGTTTAATGTTTGCTGGTATCAGCGATACTTGTATGTTGGGTATGTTGTTGGCAAAGCTACCTTATAATCAACGGAGCGGTGTATGACCTGGGTGATTGGTCATTTACTCGCTGCCTGTATTGGGTTAAGCTTGGGTTTAATTGGTGGTGGTGGGTCGGTGTTAGCGTTGCCGATTTTGGTTTATGTGATGGGTGTACCACCAAAATCTGCGATCGCAATGACTCTGGTAATTGTCGGTACTGTGAGTATATTGGGAATTATCCCCCACTGGCGAGCTAAAAACATCCGCTTCAAAACTGCATTAATCTTCGGTTCTACAACGATGTTAGGGGCATTTCTGGGGGCAAAAATTGCTACACTACCAGTTATTACCGACTCTGTGCAAATGACGCTGTTTGCAGTCATGATGTTATTTGCAGCAGTATTTATGATTCGTCGTAGTTCTCAACCTGTAACAGAAGCAGATTTGGCACTTTATCCCCAACCAGTCTGCAAGTATTGTTGGTTGTGGTTAATGACAGAAGGCTTGGGTGTAGGGATTTTAACTGGTTTAGTTGGTGTGGGTGGTGGGTTTGCGATCGTTCCCGCTTTGGTATTGTTAGGAAAAGTACCCATGAAAAAGGCTATTGGAACATCCCTACTCATCATTATCTTCAATTCCATTACAGGCTTTTTAGGCTATATGGGACAAGTTCCCCTCAATTGGAATTTGATGTTTTCCTTTATAATTGCTGCCAGTTTGGGAACAATTCCTGGTGCGTACTTTGCTCAATATGTACCCGCACAAAAACTTCAGAAAACCTTTGGTTATTTTCTGTTAGCAGTTGCGGCTGTGGTATTGGTGCAGAATCGTCATACACCTCAATCTTCTAAGGTGTCAAATCATAATTCTACCAGGATGGTAGCGCGTAGTTTTAAGTAGTCGTGCAAAATAAATTTTATAGTTAGGAGAGGGAACAGGAAGGAAGTTTTGGGCGATTTTACAGGGTTGTAGATGCTATACTACGATATAGTGATATAGAAAATCTTATTAATGTTAAAAACTTCACCAGCGGCTTTAGGACAAATTGCTGATTATTTTAAAGTGCTTTCTGAAATTAGTAGACTTCAGGTTTTGTGTTCTTTAAAGTCAGGTAGCAAAAATGTCACAGAGATTATTGAAACGACTGGACTAGGACAGGCAAATGTTTCTAAGCATCTGAAAATACTCACCCAAGCGGGGATTGTCAAGCGCCAACCACAGGGAGTAAGTGTATATTACGAAATTACAGACCCATTAATTTTTGAAATATGTGAACTAGTGTGCGATCGCCTCTCCATACGTTTGGAAGAACAGTCACAGCAGTTAAAACAATTGGAAGTATTGCGCGATCGCTAGAATACCAGGATTCACAGAATTAACAAATTAGGTAATGTCCCACTAGTTAATCCTTGTCAATTTTTTCAGTCCCCTTGCGGGGATTTATGGTTTAGAAACTTAAGCCGAGTTTAGATTGTTGTTGTTTGTTTTCCGGGTATGTTTCAGTCCCCTTGCGGGGATTTATGGTTTAGAAACGTAATACTAATTCATGCTGCGATTGAGCATGATGAGTTTCAGTCCCCTTGCGGGGATTTATGGTTTAGAAACCTTACAGATGATGGGTTTCTCGTGGCCTTCGTTGAACCGTTTCAGTCCCCTTGCGGGGATTTATGGTTTAGAAACATAGCCATGATGTTTTGTGACTATGACACTATGGCGTTTCAGTCCCCTTGCGGGGATTTATGGTTTAGAAACATAAAAGTGTGTCGAGTATTATAAGGTGGTCGGGTTTCAGTCCCCTTGCGGGGATTTATGGTTTAGAAACATACCCGGTAGCTTGTTTATTCAACTAACAGAAGATTGTTTCAGTCCCCTTGCGGGGATTTATGGTTTAGAAACACCTTACGTTATGATTGTTAATTAGGAACTAGTTCTTATGTTTCAGTCCCCTTGCGGGGATTTATGGTTTAGAAACCCTGCCATCTGAAACATAATCTGGAAGCGGAATCTAGAGACGATTTTGGCAGACCTCAAAAAAAACCTCATTTCAGGCTTTAAGTGAACAGCCAACTGCAACCAACAAAACGCTGAAAGTATTTAATTATCAAGGTTCTGGCGATTTGGCAGATCTCCAGGGTTTTTGACCACGCTTTGCTCTGCCAAATTTTCCTTCTTTAACAAGAGTATAATTTAGCTACTCACTTGTCAAGATTAACGCTTTGACTATGATATAACCATAGTTCTTTAGTAACATCAGCAGCAATCCTTTGTCTTAAATCAAAAGGTAACAGAATTTCTACTCTCGGTCGCCATGCGCGTAACCGCATAATTACATTATTATCTCCATGTCGATATTGAAGACTATAATAAGCATCCTTGGGTGAACGATTGGCCATAACTTTTAATAATTCTGCCTTTTGTTCTGGATTGATAACAGAACTTTGAATCAAATTTTTCGCTTTTTGGTAGCCTATCAAATTGAATGTTTCATGGCGCGAGGTATCCTGAATATAACGATCATGATATTCACGGTCAAATCGTAGCAGCATCAACCGAGATTCTAAATAAAAATCAAAACCTAATGCTTTCGGCATTTGTACTTCAATTTCTTCTGGATTTGGTAAATTTCTCTGTTGATAACGCTGTTGTAGAATGCTAGGAATGGCAGGATTTGTCCATGCAATAGCAGTAATATTTTCAATTCTATCTAAACGGAAATTATACCAATCTGTTTTTCTATCTGGACTTTCACCAAAAGCACATAAATAAACTGCACGCTGCACATAGTAAATACAGACAGGATAAACCAAACATTTTACTGATTCTCCTAATCTGGCGCTGTTATAAATTAACTCTATGGGTGGTACTGGAGTTTTTGACCAGATTTTTTTAAGTTCATCGTGCCAATTATCTACTTGGTCTATGGCGGTTACAACATAGTCTAGTTTGCAAAAGAAACGCCGAACACCACCAATTTTTTGGGATAGATTTTGAGCGATTTCTGCTAAGTCTTCTTGATTGAGAAAATGCAATTCATTATAACTTTGTTTGGTGGTGATAGGACGAGATGGTAAATTTTTGACTCGATGATATTTATGATCTAGAATTTCTAGCCAACCTAACTCTTCTAAGATTTGTAAATCAGCTTGCAAGGAACGACGAGTTACGCTAAATAATCGCTTCTGGAGAATTTCATCTAAATTAGCAATATTCACGTGAGACAATAAAGAATGCTTCCATTCTTCTGCATTTAATCCAGTTTTGGCATTAAATAACCATTCAGCAGTAGTTTTTGCACAATGACACTTAGGGTCATGGAATTGAGGAATTGTTTCTCCTTTAGGGTGTGTGGAACTGAAGAAAGCATTTTTCCAATCTGCTAAGGTAAAACCATTTTCTAGCAATACATGATCTTGACTTTCACCGTATAAAGAACGCAACCACACCCATAAACGAACTGCACGCAGTAGGTTTTGTTTGAGAGAACCACGTGCTAACCATTGCAGTAGTTCTGCTTGGGGAACATCAGAAAAAATTTGCTCAGACACAGAATCTAGGATTTTGGGTATCAGTCCAGCATAGAGCAATTTGGAACAGGCTGCTTCCAATGCCATGTATGATGTAATAGTTGCTCACTAAATAAAGGCTATGACTACTTACAACATCGAATTAAAGGATGATATTTTGCGGGTGAGTTTTGGTGAACCTGCCCAAAATGACCAAATTGTCAAGGATGCGGCTAGTCGGTTGGAGGAAATGTCAAAGTCAGGGGAATTAACAGGAGGTCAACTGCTGAGGATTAACGGACCTGTTTCTATACCTGTAGCCTTTGTTTTAGCACATAAATTAGCCCATATTTACGGAGCCATTGGTTTTTTTGACCCAAAAATAGGTAAGTACGTGATTTCCATCACACATAATCCTGCGTATAAATTGGGAGACTTGATAGATTGAAGTTTTAGGTGACAAGTCTTGATTATTTTCTCATTTAGTACCTGAAAGGTAGTGTGTATCGGTTAAAACGTGGAGAGGAAGTTTCTAGTCGTCGAATGGTTCAAGCTTTAGCGCGGGTTTTGGTGGGGTTAGTTTGAGGTGAATTTGAAAATGGATAAGATGAATTCTGTTAATATTGCGATCGCTTGGTGTTTAGCTTGGGGTAATGAACGTCAACCGCAGTTTGATATTACGGTTTTGCGGGAAATGTGCAAAGCTTTGAGGAGTGGGGGAGAAGTTCCAGCAGCAGTAAGAACTATTGTTAAACAGGTTGAAGATTTGCAAGGTATTGATAAGGATGATTTTCCTGAAACTTTAGAAAAGCTAAAAAATGATTATCCTGATTTATGGAATCAAACTACTAGAGTTGGTTTAGTTTATGGTGGTGTCACCAAAGTTAAACAGTATGTGTTTGAATCAGCAAAAATTCAAGAAGTGCGTGGTGCATCTGGGTTATTAGATAGAATTAATTTAGTTGATTTACCTGCTTTTTTTAATCAAATTTATCAACCAGCATCCTCTAATGAAAGAGATAAAAACTTATATACTATTCAATGTAATAATGTAAAAAAATGGTTAAACGATAACTTTAATAAAGACTACGATTTATCAGAAGTTCTCATTCCCCAATTAATCATCTATTCAACAGGTGGAAACATTCTCGCTTTTTGTCCTGCTGCGTATGTTCATGACTTAGCTGATGCTATCGAAAAACGTTATACTCATGAAACATTAACAGCTAATTCTTGTGCAGTTGGTGATACATTTAGATTATTAGAAATTCGATTTGGTTTACTCAAAGAAAAAATAGAAGATACACCTTGGTTAGATTGGTATCAACAGAATTATCAAAAACCCATTGTTCAGGCTTATTTCGGATTTCCTAAAAATGAAAATGAACGTTTAGAAGTATTTCAAAACCGCAAAAGCTTTAATGAAATCACAACCAAACTAGCCATTTTATTTAATCAACGACGTAGCGGTAATATTATTCCTGGACGACATACCAACCGGCGATATCCAGTTATATTTGAAACCCATCCTTATTTAGTGAGAGATGGAAGCGATAGACGTTCTACTATTATGAGAGTAAGTGAAGGTGAATTACCAAGAGAAACCTATTTTTCTGAAGCATCAGTTAGAAAATATCTTGTTGGTGATAGAGCCAAAGATGGAGATACAGAAGAACCAGAATGGTATATTAATTCTAAATTAGAATGGCATAGAGGTATATTTGAAAGTTGGGTAAAAAGATTTGATAGATTTTTAGAAAAGCATGACTATTTAAAAACCAAATATTATGGAAATCTCAAACCTAAAGATGTAGAAATTCCTAAAACATTAACTCATGTATCTAATGCTAGTAATGGCTTTGTAGCCTATATTTACGCAGATGGTAATAACATGGGTGGATATATCCAAAAAATTCGCACTCCTCAGAAATATAAAAAATTTAGTTTAGACGTAAGTGATGCTACAGAAGAAGCTGTTTTTCACGCAATAGCAGAAAACTTACATCCTCATGTTTTGAAGAATTACAATAATGATGAAGATCATAGATTTAAAAATGGTGATTTAGTGCATCCATTTGAAATTATTACCATCGGTGGTGACGACATTTTCATCATTGTTCCTGCTAACAAAGCCTTAGAAATTTCTCAAATGATAGGAGAGAAATTTGAAGAAATAATGATTGACAGATCAGATGAAAAAGCAGATTATAGAATTGAAGTAAATAAACCTGTAGATAAGAGAAAAATTCACCGTTATCAACCACAAACAGCTAAAAACTCAGAATGTAAGTTGAGTACATCCATAGGAGTTTTAATTACTGCTGTTAACACACCAATTTACTACGCCAAAGATTTAACAGAACAATTACTAAAATCCGCCAAAGAAAAGGCCAAAAAATTAAAGAAAGTAGAATATCACGGTGGAACAATAGACTTTCTAACTCTAAAATCAGTCAGCATGATTGCATCTAATGTTAAAGAATTCCGTAGTGAAGCATTAATTATCAAAACTTCTCCTAAATTAAGACTTTATGCTGCACCCTATACATTACATGAAATAGGAGGATTATTAAAATCCATTGCAGCATTGAAAAAAGCAAAGTTTCCCAAATCACAACTTTACCAAATTCGTAGTTTATTAGAACGAGGTAAACACACAGCTATCCTCAACTATCGTTATTTCCGAGTCAGACTTAAACAAGGTAAAGCTGAATTAAAAAGAGATTTTGAAGAAGTTTGGTGTTTACCAAAAGATGAAAATAATAATGGTAACTTAGCACCTTGGATGTATGACGACGGTTCACTAGAAGATGACAAAACCAAACATATTCCTTACGAAACAATTTGGCGGGATATGGTTGATATTTATGAATTTGTAGAAGAACCAGAAAGTGAAGAATCAGATAAATCAGAACATTTAACAGCGGGGGTTGAGTCATGATTAAATTAGAACAAATAACTAACTCAACCCAAACTAAAACCATTACCGCTATCATTGACACAGCATTATGTATAGGTGCTGGTGGTTCTTCCAGTTCACTCGCAGATAAACCCATAGTTCGCAACGCAGAAGGAAATTTACTCATTCCTGCTTCGCAATTAAAAGGACGTTTACGCCACGAATGTGAGAAAATAGCCAGAGGTTTAAAATGGGATATTTGCTATTCTCCCAACCCGCAAACAATGTGTCCCCAAAGAGCGGGATTAGATGGTAATTTTGAAAGAGAAGAGTATAAAATATCAGAAGATCACAAAAACCATCATTGTTTAATTTGTCAAATCTTCGGAAATCCAGTTTTACCTTCTCGCATCATAGTAGATGATTTAATTTGTCAAGAAGACCCTGATAATTTACCAGAAATTATCCGTCCTGGAGTTACTATCAACCGTCGTCGTCGCACCTCAGAAGAAAGCAAACTTTACTTTTTAGAAACGTCACCAGCAAATACAAAATTGAGGTTTAAAGGTGATATTCATCTATTAAATGCACCTCCTTATGCAGCACCATTAATACTAGCAGGATTGAAACATATTAACGCTTTGGGTGGAAGCAAATCAGCCGGTTTAGGTTGGTTAACTTGGGAATTACCAGATTTATCAATAGCAGCAGAAGCATGGGAATTTTTAGCTAAAGGAAGTAGAGAATAATGAAAAAAATTGAGTTAGAGATTAAGGCTTTATCACCTTTAGCAATTGGACAAAAGAAACCAGGAGGTAATATTAGTGAAGTTGAAGATTGTATTCCTGGTTCTGTAATTCGTGGTGCAGTCGCTGGTCAAATATTGAAACAAACAAATCAAGAAATTGAACCAGATGATGATTTTTATAAATTGTTTTTGGGTGGAAATCCGGCAATTTTTCAAAATGCTTATCCAGGTGATGCTAAAATTAAAGCCGAAGTTATAGTCATACCTACAACTGCGTTAAGTTCTAAAATCAGACCTGGATTTAAAACAAAAGGAGATGGCGTTTTTGACACTTTAATAGACCGCTTTTGTGCAGAAAATTATGGACAAATTTATGATTTTAATAGTCCGATAGAGGGTAATGAAGTAGAAGGAGATAGAGTAGATAATTTTCCTGGTTTTTATAGTCGGAAAAGCAGTAAATATTCTAAAAACTCTGCTAAAACTCGTCTATTAACTAGAGTAGGAATAAACCGAAGACGTGCTACTTCTGAAGAAAGGGTACTTTACAGTATTGAAGTATTGAATGAATCAAAAGAACAAAAAAAGGAAGCTGTCATATACACAAGCACAATTTTAGCACCTGATGATTTAGCTAATACTCTGCAAACATTTATTCATAATCATCAAGATAGTTTTCGTTTAGGAGGTGCAAGTTCACGTGGTTTAGGAAAGGTAAAGATGACAGCCAAACCACCTCAAGAGATTGAATCAAAAGTCAATGATCAAATAGATAAATTTAATCAAAAATTGCGTAAACGTTGGGATGAATGGGGTAATATTTTTGGCACAGTTTCCGACTTACCCGCAAATCGTATTTATTTCACCATTGATTTACAAGCGGATGCAATTTTAACAGAAAATTGGCAACGCACAACGGTAATTTCTGAAACAATGCTACAACAGTTTACAGGGGTGAAGGATTCATCTTTGCAACTTCACACTGCTTATAGTAGCTATGACTATCGTTCCGGGTGGAATGCTGCTTGGGGTTTGATGAAAGATGTGGAGTTAGTGACAAATAGAGGGGGTGTGTACTTATTTAGTACAGATAATAAAGACTTGTGGTTACAAGCTTGGGAAGATTTGGAAGTGTATGGAATAGGCGATCGCACTTCCGAAGGTTTTGGACAGGTGCAAATCTGCAATGAGTTTCATTTAGTGTTAAGAGAGGAAGCAGTATGAGTGAATTATCAACTCAACAACAATTAAAAATTCAACAAGGAATTCGTAAGCGAGAAGATGAATTAGTTACTTTGATTCAAATAGCATTGGATAATCATAATTCTTATGGTGATTTAGAAGAGTCGCAATTTCGTAATTTGGTAAGAGTTTCAGATACAACTGAAAGCACAGAAGTGATCAAAAATTTTCTTTTTTATCAAGTAGGACGTGATAAAAAATGGGGGAGAGGTCAAGATTCATTAGCTTTTAGAATTATCCAAGATATTGATACCAAAATTAAAAATATGGCCAGTAAAATTGTTCAAAATGCAAATACAGATGATCCTGATGATTTAAAAAATATCCATCTGGAGTTAACTAGGCGTTATTTAGGTTATGGCGCACGTTATTTGGTTTATAAGCGAAAAGGTGAAGTATAATCACACATTTATTTATTTTAGAGGTCTAATTTTATGCAAAGATTGGTAATCACAACTGTTGGTACTAGCTTACTAACCAACCAAATTGACAGATCATCTGACGAAGAAAATGACTGGTATGAAAAGTTGTTAGAGACTGCTAATTATAGCGATGAGGAAATGCTTAATTCTGAACATATTATAGATATAATAGAGGAGTTAAAAGCTAGAGCTAAAAATAAATTAGATGGAGATATTGAAGATTTTCGTAAAGCCAGTGCTGAAATAAACGGTATTTACGGTTTAGGCTTGTACGACAAAAACATAGAACAAGCGAAATTAGACCATCATTGCTTAATCTATACTGATACAGCACAGGGGAGATACTGTGCAATCATGCTAGAAAATTTCCTACAATCTAAAGGAATAAATAATACTTTACTATTGTCTAGTGAAAATTTTTCAACCGATAGCAATGAACAATTTATGGAAGGTATTGCTAATCTAGTACCTATCCTAAAGCAAAAAATATTTGATGATTATAAAGGATATACCATTTGTTTTAATCTTGTAGGTGGATTTAAAGCAATGCAGGGATATTTCAATACAATAGGAATGTTATATGCAGACGAAATTATATATATTTTTGAAGGTTCAAATCAAGTTATTAGAATTCCAAAGCTACCAATTGTAATAGATAAATCTCAAGTAGATAAGTATGCAATTCCACTTGCAGTTATGGATATTGGTGCAGTACCTATATCATGGGAACTAGCGAATAAAGTTCCTAATGATTGGTTAACATATACAGGTCAAGAAATTGGATTATCTGTTTGGGGTAAATTGATCTGGAATGAATGTAAAAGTGAATTACTTTGTCAAGATAAATTATTAAACTTGCCCAAATTTATACCTCAATTAGAATATCTACCAAGTTTGGAAGATGATTATAAAAATACAACTGATGTAAATAAAAAAATCATCTTACAAGAAAAACTAGCAAGAGTCGCATTTTTTTTTATAAAATACCGTGATGGTATTAGTGCGTTAAAAGCTGATGACATTCTAAGATTACGCAAGTACGAAAATACAGATATCGAACACATTAATATTACCAAAAAAGAATTAAGAGTTAGCTGTAAAGTTATTAACAGCAACAAGTTATCTTTAAGATTTTTTGGTACTCATGAATGGATATATAAAAAAGAAGGAATTAAAAAATAACGGAGATATTAACTTATGTTCGACACATTCAAAAACCGCCTAGAAATCACAGGTAAACTCACAACAATTACCGCATTACGCATTAGTCAAGGAAGATCCACCGAACCTATCGGAACAGATTTACCCGTCATCAAAGACGCATTAGGACAACCATTAATACCAGGTTCTAGCTTTAAAGGTGCATTAAGATCCCGTCTTGAAAGTTTCCTGCGAGGAATTGATTCTAAATTTGCAGCTAACCCAGCAATAGAAAGTGAATGGTCAATTACATCTCAACAGATGAAAGAATTAAAAGATGCTTATGATGATGATCATATTTTTACTCAAGAAATCATCAACAAAACAGATTTAATCTCTCGTTTGTTTGGTTCACCTTGGATAGCAAGTAAATTCCAAGTCCGCGACTTAACCGTAGTACCTGATACATGGTTTGGACAATATCAAGAACGAGACGGAGTATCAATTGACAGAGACACCGAAACCGCAGCAGATGGTAAACTCTACGACTTTCAAGTAGTACCAGCTAGTACAGAATTTGAATTTCGCACAGTAGTTGAAAATGCAGAAGATTGGGAATTGGGATTATTAATGATTGGTTTACACCAATTTGAGACAGAACAAATTCCCCTTGGTGGTGGACGTTCTCGCGGTTTGGGAGTTGTTAAACTAGAGATTGATAAAATGCGCTGGGTTGATGTTGAAGATAACCCGCAATTTCTTTTAGAATATCTGCAAAAATTAGTTATGGGAGATGAAACAGCTTATGAAGATGCAGCAGACTATAGAGATGAATGGGTACGTCAACTAATTGATTATTTAAATAAACAAATCTCCACAAAAAAATCAATTTCTCAAACTCAAACAAATTCTTGAGGAAGTAAAAAATGGCTTTCAGTAATTACAAAACCATCGGTGAAGTCCTCAAAGCATTTCAAGTTACCTATACCGAAGCCAATTTTATCAACGAAATTGCCTTTACTATATCTGATTACTTCCGTGAAGATTTAGAACTGATGATGCGGGATGCTGTTGTTGATAACTCAGAATTCGCTATCTGTGAAAATCTCATTTATCCCGTTCTCAAAGAAATTTGGAAAACCTACCGGCAAAATTTTATTTTATGGAGTCATCAATCATTAAATTATGACGAAAAATTATCAGGATTTCCTGAATATATTTTAGCTAAACGTTCCCCATTAGGTAAAGTTGTTTTTGACAAACCCTACTTTATTTTAGTAGAAGCCAAACAAGATAATTTTGAAACAGGTTGGGCGCAATGTTTAGCTGAAATGATTGCGGCGCAAAGATTAAATGGAGAATATCAAATCATTATTTTTGGTATTGTTTCTAATGGTGATCGTTGGCAATTTGGAAAATTAGAACGTGAAATATTTACTAGGAATAGCACCTATTACACCATTCAAGAATTAGATAAATTATTCAATGCTGTAAATTTCATCTTTAAACAATGTGAAATCCAGTTAAATAATTTAGTTGCTGCTTAACGTGACATTATCAATTTAAAATTATGCACAAAAAATTTGTCAATCACTGTACCATAGATTTAACTATCATACCCGATGGTCCCATTCTTATAAAATCTGGAAAAGAAGGTGCAGACCCCACAAAACCAGATATGGAATTTGTCGAAACCTATCACGCAGGTGGACGTACCATATACTTACCTGGAAGCAGTTTAAAAGGTGCAATTCGCGCTCATGCTGAACGTATTGTGAGAACAGTAGGAGAAGAAAAACCTAACAGTAAAAAACTACCTTGGGCTAATGACCCATTAAATGATAAATATGATTATTTGAAAAATAAATCATCTAGTGAAATTTATCAACTTTCTTCCTTTACAGATCAGATATTTGGTAATACTTCTATTGCTAGTCGTCTGAGAATAGAAGATGCTTATCCAGATAATTCAAAACCATTAAAAACAGAAGAAAGAAATGGTGTAGCTATTGACAGAGTATTTGGTTCTGTTGCTGTCGGTCCATTTAATTATCAAGTCTGCACTGCGGGAGATTTTAAAACCAAATTACATTTAAAAAACTTCACTCTTGCACAGTTAGGTTTAATTGGTTTAGTATTGCGAGATTTAAATGATGGTTGGTTTGGCTTAGGTTTTGCGAAATCTCGCGGTTTGGGTACTGTAGAAGTCAAGTTAAATAAAGCTGTTGTTCAATATCCCAGTTGTGTTTTATCAGAGGATAAACAAGAAATTTGCACTTTTGGTAGTAATAAAAAATGGCGAAATACTCATCTTTTAGGAGTGGGTGAATTTTTGACAAAAGATGACGCAAAGTTATATGGTTTCCCCTCTCAAGATAGTCAAGATACACCAGTCGCTGCTCAAGAAATGTCTTTAGGATTTGGTGTGGAATTAACTTGGCAAGAAGGTACAGTTAATGATTTATTTGAACGTGGTGTTAGGTCTTGGAGTCAATTATTAGTAGGTGCAAAATGACAGCTTTTGTTGGATACAAGGAAAATCTTTTGTCTCAAGTTAAATTATTGGAATTAATAAGTAAATTAAAACCAAATAACACCTACTGTTTTCTGCGTTGGAATCATAAGGTAAGCGGCATACAGAAATTTACAGAAAAAACAATCACAAATGATAAATTTCCCATGTTAGAGGGTCAAATTTTTAATCATGAATTTGAACTTAGATGGAAATACAAGCAAAATAATAATTACGAAGTTTTGTTTTTAAGTATTAATGATGCCAGTTCAGAATTCCAACCATTAGGTGGAGAATGGCAAACAGAAGAAAGACAAGCCTACTTTTATCCATTTACAGAAACTCGCTTTCCTAAAGATTTTGATTATCCTGATAATCTACATATCAAACAGCGATATTTTCTAGATAAAACAACCGCAACTGTACATTTTATAGCACTCACAGTTGAGAAATAAATCATGACTTACCAACCACCAAAAATACCAACTCCTAAAAGTGCATCTCAGTTAGAAAATTCCAAACCTTATGATTTTGTTTCCTTTCCAAAAGAAAGACCTAACTTACAGCGTCCCTATGGACATCATAAATATGATCAAAGTCGTTTACATGGGACAATTTATCTAACTTTGAAAGTGCAAACATCCCTTCATGTGTCCACCGGTGCAGTGGTTTTGGGTAGCGATATTGGTAGTAAAATTTCTCTGATTAAAACAATGGTACAGGGAGTGGATAGTAAATTATCAATTCAAGGTAGTTCCTTAAAAGGTTGCATTCGTTCTGTTTATGAAGCAATTACTAATAGTACATTACCAGTTGTTACTTCTCGATATAAAGATAAAATTCCTCAAGAACGTTTACCCTGTAAAAATAAAGAAAAACTTTGTCCAGCTAGTCGGGTATTTGGTGCATTAGATTGGCAAGGTTTGATAGAATTTAATGATGCTAACTGTGAAAATATAGGATTTTCTACAGGATTTATGCCTTCTTTGCACCGTCCACGTCCAGATAAACGGGATGAATACTTTGTTAATGGTAAGGTGGCTGGACGAAAGTTTTATTTTAATACGTCTAAAGCTATTGATAAAGGACAAAAAGAAGGAATTTCTGTACAACAAGCGGGAAGAGAATATACTTTTAAAACGGAAATACAGTTTAAAAATTTACTTTCCGAAGAATTAGGAACATTATTAATTGTTTTAGGACAAGACAAAAAATATCCCATGGCTTTAAAAGTAGGTGGTGGTAAACCTATTGGAATGGGAACAATGACGGTCAATGTAGATAAAATCAATCAACCACAAAATCTAAAACAGCGTTATTTAGCCTATGAAATTAGCGAAAATGACGAATTAACAGGAACAAAATTAGACCAATTTATCCAAAAACAAATTCAAACTGCACATTCAAGTTTGATTCAAAAACCGCAACTAGAAGAACTTGCAGCTATTTTACGTTATCCCAGTGACAGACAACCACCAGCAGGAATGTATTAATTATGAGTTTAACAGATGGACAATGGGAAATTGCCCATGCGATCGCACAAACTTTAGTCCAACAAGATACAGATGTCAATGAAGTAGGTAAAACCGTTGCATATCTGCGGACAATCATTGATAAATCTGATGCTACATCTAGATTTTTAACCTACCTCAAAACCTTAGTCAGAGACGGTAAACAAATTAGCCACAGTAAAGAAACACCCAGATATTACCGCAATATAGAAATTACCTGTAGTCAGTATTTTAAATCTAATAGTGATGCTCAAACTATTCTGCAAATTTTAGGTTGGGTATCCCGCTTAATGCGATATTACAAGGAAGCAGGTGTTCCCATTGGGGAAATTAAAGTACCTGCTGTGCAAATTGTAAAACCAATAGTTGAAGATAAGTTCAAAATTGGTGAAATTGTAGAAGCAACAGTAATAAAAATTGATAAACAGCACGTTCAATCTGGTAAAAAGACTAAATTAAGAACTCTAATAACTTATCAAATTGAAGGTTCTGATTGCCAATCAGATGAGGAAGTGAATAAACAAGAAGTTAATCTGTCTATAGGTGATGTAGTAAAAGTAAAAATTGAAAAATGTCAAGGCTTATGTATCAGAAAAGTAAAAAGAGTTATAGAATAAATATTTAATTCATAAAGGATATTTACTAAACGAGAATTCTTTTTTATTACACTATTTTGCGTAAAGGTTGTAACATAGAATCTATACCCAAATGGTATGCAGAGAATATACGAAAAGCCCATAAGCTCTATGACGAACACTTACAAGAGCTTGAAGATGAAGGATTAATATGAAAACAAAACCTTTCAGTGAATTACGCAAAAATATGACATCTGAGCGCAGATCAAAAAACAAAACTCGCGCTCAACTGATGTCACTACATCTTACGCTTCTAGAACTACAGCAGTCTTTGGGACTGAAACCAGAGGAAATAGAAGCAGACTTCAACAATTTTGAAGCTACTTTTGCTGAATTAGAAAACCAAGAGGTTATTCAAATTTCCGCTCTTTTTCATTATATCAAAGCTCTTGGTGGAAATCTCAAAATAGTAGCTCATTTTCCCAATGAGGAAATTACTCTTGCTCAATTTGAGTAATGAGTGTAGATAAATTTTATTTACCTAAAGATGGTTTATTAGCTGATTCTGAAAAAATCAAGTCACAGGGGCAGGGAATTTAGGGGGATAGATAGGTATAAAACAAAGACAGCTAGAACTTCTGTATACATGATAGGGTTTTGCAGTGCGATCGCTCTCACTTGTCTTTGAGGTGTTCTCCTGATATGCTTTGATTGCATATTTGTTTGACTATTTTCGCATCTAGTGTTTGACGTAATGGCAAGGTTTCAAAATAAGTTGTATGAGTATGACGAAAACACAATAATTCGTAATTTTTTATTCTTAATTCCTAATTGCCATTGTTTGTTTTCTTGTACTGTATTTCTGAAAAAAAATTGATGATTTTAATAGAGTGAATGATATGATTCTTTGGTTGCAAACAAAGTTGCCAAGATGCAAAGGTAAAACACAACTTTAGGACAAATAACCCACGTTATTTATTCCTAATTTAGAATATATAAAGCAGTTATAACTTGATGTTTAGCTTTTAATATAACAGGGTAAATATGTCAATATTAATGCTTAATATCTCAATGAAGATAAGATTTTAATTTTAAACTTATCATATAGTCTACCTTTATGAACGACTCTTTCCACAAACACCACTAATTTATGTTAAAATCATAGCAAAATATGACAATTTTTCAAGATTAATTTGACATAATTTTGTATTTTGTCAAGTATAAAGGCTAAAATCTACGATTTTTGGAGTTTTGTTGTTTATGACAACCTCACAGGAGAGGATTATCCCGACGGATTTACGACAAGAAATGTCGCAATCTTATCTGGAATACGCCATGAGCGTAATTGTAGGTCGGGCGCTGCCAGATGCCAGGGATGGTCTAAAACCTGTGCATCGTCGCATCCTGTATGCCATGCACGAGTTGGGATTGCTGCCGGATCGCCCCTTTAGAAAATGCGCCCGTGTGGTTGGGGAAGTGTTGGGTAAATATCACCCCCACGGTGACACAGCGGTGTATGATGCCTTGGTACGGATGGCGCAGGATTTTTCCATGCGATCGCCCTTAATTAACGGTCATGGTAACTTCGGTTCTGTGGACAACGATCCCCCAGCGGCGATGAGGTACACAGAATGTCGTCTGCAAGCTTTAACCAGCGCGTCCCTACTGCAAGACATCGAATCAGAAACCGTAGACTTTGCTGATAACTTCGACGGTTCCCAACAAGAACCCACGGTTTTACCATCACGCATCCCCCAATTATTACTCAATGGTTCTTCTGGAATTGCAGTCGGGATGGCTACCAACATTCCTCCGCACAATTTGGGAGAATTGATTGATGGGTTAGTGGCATTAATTCACAACCCAGAAATCACTAATATGCAGTTAATGCAATATATTCACGGTCCAGACTTCCCTACTGGGGCGCAAATTCTGGGAACATCAACAATTAAAGAAGCGTACACCACTGGGCGCGGTTCCGTTACTATGCGTGGTGTGGCTACCATTGAAACCATAGAACAACGGAATAGACCGGAACGGGAAGCAATTATTATTACAGAATTGCCTTACCAAACCAACAAAGCCGCATTAATTGAAAAAATCGCCGAGTTGGTGAATGATAAAAAAATTGAGGGCATAGCAGATATTCGGGATGAAAGCGATCGCGACGGAATGCGAATCGTCATCGAATTAAAACGGGATGCCTATCCCCGCGTGGTTTTAAATAACCTTTATAAACAAACCCCACTCCAATCCAACTTTGGCGCGAATATGTTGGCCTTGGTAAACGGGGAACCCCAACTACTCACCCTCAAAAACTTCCTTAGCGTCTTCCTGGATTTCCGCATAGAAACCATTAACAGACGTACCCGTTACCAACTCAGAAAAGCAGAAGAAAGAGATCATCTACTGCAAGGTTTATTAATTGCCCTATCACAGTTAGACTCAATTATTAACCTCATTCGTAGCGCCTCAGATGCACCCTCAGCCAAAGGTGAATTAATCACCAATTATGGACTTTCCGAAGTCCAAGCGGATGCAATTTTGCAAATGCAGCTGCGACGGTTAACAGCCCTAGAAGCAGATAAAATTCGTCTGGAACACGAAGAACTACAGGTGCAAATTGCCGACTTGCAGGATATTTTGGACAGACGGGAAAGGGTACTGGAAATTATTGAAACCGAAGTTACCCAAATCAAAACCCAATTTGCTACCCCCCGACGGACAATTATTACCCACGCAGAAGGGGATATAGATGACATTGACTTAATAGCCAATGAAAAAGTCCTAATTCTGCTGACCAAACAAGGTTACATCAAGCGGATGCCCGTTAGCACCTTTGAAGCCCAAAGCCGCGCTACCAGAGGTAAAGCCGGGGCTAAGGTGAAAGATGATGATACCATTGAACATTTCTTAACCTGCTGCGACCATGACAGCGTATTATTCTTTAGCGATCGCGGCGTAGTCTACAGCCTCAGAACCTATCAAATACCCATAGGTTCCCGCACCAGTCGGGGTACACCCATCGTCCAGATGTTACCCATTCCCAAAGAAGAAAAAATTACTTCCATCGTCCCCGTAGACGAATTTACCAGCGAAGAATATCTAGTCATGCTCACCAAAGGCGGTAACATCAAAAAAACCGCACTAGAAGCATTTAGCAATATTCGCGCTAACGGATTAATCGCCATATCCTTAGAAGAAGGCGACCAACTGCGCTGGGTAAGACGCGCCAAAGTAGAAGATAGTATCATCATCGGTTCACGTCACGGGATGGCCATTCACTTCCGTTGTACCCATGATCAACTCCGTCCTCTGGGTAGGGCTACTCGTGGGGTAAAATCAATGAAACTCAAGCCAGGTGATGAACTGGTAGGGATGGATATTCTACCCGCCGCAATTCTGGAAACTTTAGATACAGAAACAGAAGCGGAAATGGAAGAAGAAACCATCGACATTGAAGAAACCACCGAAATCACAGAAATCGCTGAAGAAACCACAGAAACCACAGAAACACCAAACAGCACAGGTCCCTGGGTGTTGGTAATTACCATGGGAGGATATGGAAAGCGTGTACCAGTGGGACAATTCCGCCTACAAAACCGCGCCGGACAAGGATTAACCGCCACCAAATTCAAAAACCGCAAAACCAAAGACAAACTAGCAACCCTGCGAATTGTCAACAGCGACGAAGAAATTATGATGGCGACAAATCGCGGTATTATTATTCGTCAAGCCGTCAATGCGATTTCCGTACAATCACGATCAGCAACCGGAGTGAGAGTACAGAAATTAGATGAAGATGACGCTATCACCGGAGTAGCGATCGTTCCTCCCGACACTGGTGATACAGGCGAATTGGAAGAGGCAGAATAAAGGATCAAGGATAAAGGATGAACCATGAAGTATTTAGAAACAAAGATGTTTTCATCCTTTTACCTTTACGCTTTATCCTTCATTAGTGGGATTCTCATGGGTATAACCGTCGCCCCCATTGGCGCTTGGTTCTGTGCTTGGTTTGCCCTTGCCCCCCTTTGGGTATTAGTCGTTAAATATACTCAAAAATCCCTGCCCCCCGCCTTCCTGTGGGCGATCGCCTATCATGGAATCGCCCTTTCCTGGATCACCGGCATTCATCCCATGAACTGGCTAGGTGTTCCCTGGTGGCCAAGTTTAGCTATCACCATCTTTTGTTGGACATTCATCAGCCTGTGGGGAGGAATATTAGTCTCCCTATGGGCTATTTTGATGGTGCGGCTAGATAAACAAAAACCGTGGCTGCGGGTTCTCATTGGTACAGCTTTATGGTGTGCCTTAGAAAGCTTGTGGAGTTCAGGATCTTTATGGTGGAGTTCTCTTTCCTACACACAATCACCGCATAACTTGGTAATTTTACATTTGGGGCAACTTTCAGGCCCCAATACTGTAACAGCCATTATTGTTGCTGTTAATGGGTTAATTGCAGAGTCTTGGATTTATTTTTGCACGCAGAGACGCAGAGGCGCAAAGGAAGAAAGCAGTTTAACAAAAGGGTTTGTTAATGGTTATTTGGTTGCTGGATTTTCACTATTAATTACCTCCCATATCTTGGGATTTATTCTTTACACTCAACCTCTCACCCAAAACCCAGATACAGCTTTAAAAATTGGCATTATTCAAGGTAATATTCCCAATCAAATCAAACTACTTCCTGAAGGATTTCGTCGGGCAATTACAGGTTACACTAATGGATATTTAGAATTAGCAAATCAAGGTGTAGATGGAGTTCTTACACCTGAAGGTGCATTACCTTTATATGAACGCAACTTTAAAAATACACCTTTCTTAGATGCAATCAAAGAAAAAGGGGTAATTGCTTGGATAGGTGGTTTTGGAGAAAGAGGAAAAAGCTATACCAATAGTTTATTCGGTATTAATAGTAAAGGAGAAATTACCAGTCGTTACGATAAATCTAAACTTGTACCTTTAGGAGAATATATTCCCTTTGAAAAAATTTTAGGGGCAGTTATACAGCGTTTATCACCATTAGATGAACATCAAGTTCATGGCGCAGCAAATCAAGTCTTTGATACTCCCTTGGGGCGGGTAATTGTTGGCATTTGTTACGAATCTGCTTTTTCGGAAAAATTCCGTTATCAAGCTTTTCAAGGTGGGCAATTTATTCTTAGTTCTTCCAATGATGCCCATTATACTGCTGCTATGGCAGACCAACATCATGCCCAGGATATCATGAGAGCAATTGAAACCGATAGATGGGCAGCTAGGGCAACAAATACCGGTTATTCAGCTTTTGTTGATCCCCATGGGAGAACTATATGGAAATCAGCATATAACACCTACGAAACCCACGCCGAAACTATTTATCCTCGCCAAACTCAGACTTTATATGTGCGTTTTGGGGATTGGTTGATGCCTTTATTGTTGGTTCTGGGGGTTTTGGGGTGGTTCATGAAATAGCCTGGGGCGGTAATTATTCTGTCAGGCTAGAATGGCAATCAAGTATCTTGACTTTTCTATCTCATGCTACCAGTCATCTATTCTGATGAATTTTTAGATCACATCACAGGGCGCTATCATCCAGAAAAACCAGAACGGTTAAGGGCGATCGCCAACGCTTTAAAAACTGCTAACTTTGCTGAAAAAATAGAATGGGTAAATCCCCAGCCAGTTAAACCTGAGTTAATGTCTTGGATAGAAATAGCCCATAATCAGACTTATATTCAGAAACTTAAAGATATTGCTTCTAGTGGTGGTGGTTATTTGGATGGAGACACCCCCATTTCTCCCCGCAGTTATGACGTGGCTTTGTTAGCAGTAAGTGCTTGGTTAGAGGGGGTGGATATAGTTTTAGCTAGGGAAAATCCAGCTTTTGTGTTAGCGCGTCCACCTGGACATCACGCGGAAAGCGATTCAGGAATGGGGTTTTGCTTATTTTCTAATGCGGCGATCGCTGCTTTATACGCTTTACAACAACCAGGAATTAACCGCGTCGCTATCTTAGACTGGGATGTACATCACGGTAATGGTACTCAAGCAATAGTGCAGACTCACTCACAAATTGCATATTGTTCTTTACATCAGTACCCAGCTTATCCCGGTACTGGGAAAGCTTCCGAAAAAGGTTTGCACAATAATGTCCTTAATTTACCTCTACCCCCTGGTAGTGATATTACGTCCTATCGACCTCTGTGGGAAAGTTTGATATTGCCTTTTTTAACTAAATTTCAGCCAGATTTACTAATTGTCAGTGCTGGCTATGATGCTTTAGCAGATGATCCTTTGGCAAGTGTTAATTTACAACCTGAAGATTTTGGTTTATTCACAGAATATTGTTTAGGTATAACTCGCAAAATTCTATTTGGTTTAGAAGGCGGCTATGATTTACCAACATTATCAAAATCAGTAGTTGCCACTATTGAACGCTGTCTAATTTAGTGTTGTTTTGAGAGTATAGAGATTTGATTATTTACGGATTCTATACTCAACTACATTTAAAACTTTTCCACTCAAATTGGTATGCTTGTATTTACTAAATATTTGTCCGCCTAATTTTTCTGCAATCCTTCTACTGGGAGCATTTTCCCGGTCTACAGGATATCTGAGATATTCATAATCTAAGTGAGTATCAGCCCATGCTTTCAGGGATTGAATTGTTTCTGTTGCATACCCTTGACCGAATGCTGATTTTTTTAACCAAATTCCAGTTTGGGGATATTTACTATTAATTTTATGTATGCCACTACAGCCTAAAAATTCTTGAGAATCTTTCTTGAGAATCACAACAATTAAACTCTCTCCTCTTTGCATTTCCAGTAAAGATTGATTAATAAAAAATTCAGTATCTCCAAGTTCTTTAGGTGGGGCTGCATATAAATAAGTTGTAATTTCCACAGTGAATTCCTGAAAAATTTCTTCTTTATATTGAAGTGAGATTGGCTTTAATAATAAGCGATCTGTCAATATTTCTAAATGTAGATATTCCATAATCCTATTTAAATAATATGTATTTAAAAGTACAAATATTTTAGAATATTTGCGGTACTTCCAAAGGGCGTTATTTTTACTTATAGTATTTTTCTGTATTGTCTCTCACCAAATCGAGATTAAATTCATCAAAACTTTAGGGAAAAAAGTTTGTCATGGTATTCTGAAAGAGCTAAAGTTTTGTTAAGATACTATTGCTAGGAATTAATCAGCGAGATTGACCTATCAGAGTGTTGAGAAATAAATAGCACTAGTAGCCAATTAAAGTTCAGAAGGTGAACAAATGACCACCTACATTTTTTTTGACGAAGCCCTCCGAATGCTGACCAATGCCTATTTGATTTCAGCAGTCGTGTTAATTGCAGCTTCTAGTATAGGTTTGGCAGTGATTGAGACAATTGAAAAAACGGGAGAACACTAAATTTACACTTCTTGGGTGTAGTTCCCAAACCACAAGATTTTATGGGCTTGTTCACCCTCAATTTGGGTAACAGCAAACTCTACAGGTCTCACAGCGTTGCAGGTTTACCTGGAAGTGATCAACTTTGTCAGCCCCGCAGGTAACTGTACCGCTACTGGGACGTTGATACTAATTCAAAATTCAAAATCAAGAAAGATTGTTGTCGCAAGCTGATTGGTGATTTTGATTAGCTGACCAATCTCAAATTCAAAATCCTATTTTTTGTCACAGTACAAAGGTACGACAACAGAATTTTATATTTTTGATGAAGACGACCGATGTCTCTTTTATGTAAATTCTCGGATGAATAATTTGTGATGAAGTTTTGTAAATATAAAGATTTGTAAAGAAAAACCATTAATCCTTCCCCGTTCTTTTTGAGTATGGGGAAAAACTTTTCCCTATACCCTGTTGTTGTGTACTGCTTTATTTATGTCCACAAGGATTGTAGGATTTGGTAATTAACTTTTATTGATTATCAGTATGCCTGTATCGGCCACTTTATCCCAATTAGTTGAAGTTCTGTCAGCTTCTGCTGTAAATTTATCTGCATCTGCGTTAGCGCAGGTTAGTCAAGGTATTCAAACAGACACTAGGATTTTGCAGCCAGGTGAAGTGTTTGTGGCTTTACGAGGTGAAAAGTTTGATGGACACGAGTTTGTAGCGATGGCGATCGCCAAGGGTGCGATCGCAGCCATAGTAGATTATGCTTATGAAAACCCTCAGTTTCCTGTATTGCAAGTTACTGATACATTGAAAGCATATCAGCAAATTGGCAGATGGTGGCGAGATTCTTGTTCTATTCCTGTGATTGGGGTAACGGGTTCGGTGGGTAAAACCACAACCAAGGAACTCATAGCCGCAGTTTTAGCCACAAAGGGACAGGTTCACAAAACCTATGGCAATTTCAATAACGAAATTGGTGTTCCTAAAACTCTTTTAGAACTGGGTGCAGAACATGATTTTGCGGTCATAGAAATGGCCATGCGGGGAAGAGGACAAATTGCGGAATTAACACAAATTGCTAGGCCAACTATTGGTGTCATTACTAATGTAGGAACGGCACATATTGAGTTACTTGGTTCAGAACAAGCTATAGCTGAAGCTAAATGTGAATTGTTAGCAGAAATGCCTAATGATAGTGTGGCGATCCTTAATTATGATAGTCCATTATTAATGGAGACAGCAAATAAATTTTGGCAGGGGAAAGTTATTAGTTATGGTTTTTCTGGTGGAGATATTCAAGGAAAATTAATTGATAATGAAACCATAAAAGTGGCAGGAATGTCTTTACCTTTACCATTACCTGGTCGTCATAATGCCACTAATTTTTTAGCAGCTTTAGCAGTAGCCAAGGTATTAGAAATTGATTGGAACTCTTTGCAAGCTGGGGTAATTGTGAATATGCCTAATGGGCGATCGCAACGGTTTACATTACCTAATGATGTGGTCATTTTAGATGAAACCTATAATGCTGCCCCAGAAGCAATGTTAGCAGCTTTGCAGTTGTTAGCAGATACTCCAGGAAAGCGGAAAATTGCCGTATTAGGGGCAATGAAGGAGTTAGGAGAAAGATCACAACAATTGCATCAACAAGTCGGGGAAATGGTACAGAAGTTGAATTTAGATGGTTTGTTGGTCTTAATTGATAGCAAAGATGCGGAATTTATTGCTAATAGTGCTAAGGGTATTCCTTGTGAATGTTTTGCCACCCATGCTGATTTAATAGCAAGATTAAAAACATTTATGCAAGCAGGCGATCGCTTACTATTTAAAGCAGCCCATTCTGTAGGTTTAGATCGGGTTGTTCATCAGTTAAAGGTAGAATTTACTACTGAAAGCCCATAAATTTATACATTTTCTACAATAGCTATCTCTTCATCAGTTAATTCATAGAGTTCATACACTAATTGATTAATTTGTCTATCAGTCCCTGTAATTTGTTGTTGAATTCTTTTTTTAGCTGGAGGTGTGTGTGCTTGATTTAATTGTTCATGAAGAGAAAGCATTTGTTGTACTAAATTAACAATCAAATCATGTTTTTGCTTCTCTGCAACTTGAGAGTTCTCAATAATTTTAATAGGAAGATTGCAAATAAATCGAGATTCAAAACTATAGTAACCACCTCTCATTGATGTAGATGATTTTTTTAAATAAAATTCTAAGACTTTACTATTCAACAGTCCTAGAATGTATTCCCATGAATAACTATATTTAACTAAAATTCCATATCCTCCAGCCACACCACCTGTAAAAAATATTTCACCCGTTTTATCCCATGCAAATGATGAAACTATAGCAATATCAGGAGTAAATATTTTCGGTAAAGCCATTACATCCAAGGCTTTTGGATACACATAACCATACCAATTATTGCCTAACATTTTATTATTTTCTCTACTTTCTAAATAATTTTTATTATCTACTAAATAGTTCCATGTTAAAGGATATTGTCTTTCAAAAGTATTAAGCGAAATTAATTCCATTAAACCATTATTGTTGACAATATAAGGAAAAAGAATCAACTTATTAGTTTGAGATAAATAAAATCTTTTACTATCCCCACCTTTAATTAAAGGATGCAGTAAATTAGATTCTAACCAATATGCTGTTTGTTTTTCTTTAGAAAAGACTTGTATTAAGTTATCTTGACGTGAGATTTCTTCCACTATATATATTTTATCTGCACTAGTTTTAATACCTTGAAAAATTCTATCTGTTACATCTTTTAGCGTACATTTAATTTGTTGTAATTTCGTAAATAGTTTAGCATCTTCTCCTAGAATCAAATTCCATTCTGAAGACGATACTAGAGAAGAATCAATAATTCCTTTTTGACTATTATTATTAATTTTCCAGTCCATTAAATTAATAACTTTTTCCATTTCTAAATCAGATTGCTGCGACTTTTTTAAAAAAAGTAAACAAGTATAAGTTGAAACTTTTGAAAAAATTTGTTGATCACCAAAATGAACAATTTTATTGAGATATTTACCTTTAGTAATTAAATTTCTCACGGATTCACCATATTTAGCGTTAAAAAATTTATGAGGTAAAATAAAACCTAAACCTCCATCTTTTTTTAATAACTCTAATCCCTTTTCTACAAATACAACAGAAAGATCATAATTTCCTTTACTAGCAGAAACATATCGTTTTTTGTAAAATTCAACTTCCAAAGCAGCCCATTCTTTTAAAGCTTGAATTCTAATATAAGGAGGATTACCAATAACCACATCAAATCCTCCTCGTTTCATGATTGTAGAAAAAGCTGCTTCCCAGTCAAAAATATTAATTCGATATGCTGTATCTTCATCTAATAAATTAAGCTGAATATTTTGATAAAATTCACCATCTATCAAAGAATTACCACATTGAATATTATTATCTAAATCTAGTAAAGCACTTTCTTTTAATAACTCTAACCGCTTCGTGATAGTTTCTCCAGACTCACATTCTAGTACCTTCAAAAATAAAGATAACTTTGTTGTTTCTACAGCTTGTTGATCAATATCAACTCCATAGATATGATTTAATAAAATGCGTTTTCTTTCAGTTGAAGTTAAACGCCAATTATCGCCAGTAATTTGATATATTTTTTTTTATATTTCTTGAAATTTTGAAGATACTGCTGTAAATACCAATCTAATAAAAATTGATAAGCGACAATTAAAAAAGAACCAGAACCACAAGCGGGATCAATAATTGTGATTTCTTGGATTTTTTCTGGTTTTTTACCTTCTAAAACCTTACCAATAGTTTGTTTGATAATATAATCAACAATATAACTAGGAGTGTAATAAACACCTCCTGCTTTTCTCACTTCTGGTTTATCTTCGACAACAGCTTGACGACTGGCTGATAAAGTAATAATTTTACCTAAAAACTGTTCATAAACCTGTCCTAAAATTTCCACAGAAATCACAGAAAATTCATAGGGACTTTCAGGAGGATAGAGTTTTCTAATAATTGGTTTTAAAGTAGTATCATCAATTTTGAGACTGAGGGTAAAATCGTCAGGGTTATCCCGTCCTTTCTCAGTTTGAAAATGAAATAATCCAGAATTATAACGATAATCTGCATTAATAAATAACCGACCTAATTCTTGATAAATATTTTCTAGTCTTAATAAATTAAATAACTGTTCATAAATTTCAATTCCCCTATCTTCACAAATGCGTAAAAAGACGATTCTATTAATCGTCATTTGCACTGCAAAGTTTAATTCCCGTTGTTGAATTTGCAGATTCCTCCAAGCAATATTAGTTGCTAAATTTTCTCGCCAATTTTCGATTTCCTGTAAAAATGCTTTATCAACAGTAATTCCCGCTTTAACTTTAGTTTCTGCAAATCTTTCTAAAGAACCATTTAATACAGCTTCTTTAGATAAAAGTTCATAAATTTCTTTCCATTTATCTACATATTCTGTATACTTAAAATATTTGATTCTCGCTGTTGATGCTGGGTCATTTTTATTCGGCATAATTCGACAATCATAAACCGAAAATTCTTCAAAATCTGTTAAAATACTCAGCGGTAATTTGGCTGACCATCCATAACGTCTAACTTGAAAAGCAGCACTGATATTTTTACCAACATTGACCGCAGGTTTTTTAGCTTCAACAAAAAACTTTCTAACGCCACCTACACGAAAACTATAATCAGGCGCTTTTGCTTTTTTCGCATCACTAATTTTTAAAGTATCTTCGTGAACAACATCTTTATAAATATCAGAAGCTTGTTTTTCATTGCTGATATCCCATCCTAATGCTGCAAAAAATGGATCTATAAATTCAATCCTAGTTTGCGTTTCATTTAAACTACCAGAACGATATAAATCTATTTGTTGGTGAAAATGTTCAACAAGCTGAATAATGCTAGATGGCGCGTTCATAAATTTAAACCTCTTTTCCTGTGGAACGTTTTTACAATAACTCTTCTTTTACCAAAGCAGCTAACTTTTGTGCTGCACCACTTTCACCTCTAGCACTGCGTAATTTATCACGCATATTCTCTAATTTTTCTGGATTTTCTAATAAATCTAAAACCATTTCTCCGACTTCTTGAGGTTGCAATTTTCCTAGCAATTCCGGTACAATTTCTTCTTGCGCCCAAATATTTGGCCAAGCTAACAAACCCTTACGTTTTGCCATCCACCAATTAATTAATTTAGCAAAACTAGAACCTAATCCTGGTAAATTTGCTAATAAACCCGGTAAACCATCCCAAGACCGCATAGCATCTAATTGTTGCATTGGTAATAATACAAGCATTGGGACACCTAAAGCTCCCAATTCGGCTGTATTTGCACCAATTGTAGTTAAACAAATAGAACACTGCGATAATAAATGATAAGCAGGATTTTCTTGTTTTAATTCTACTTTTAAACCTGTGGCAGTTACCAAATTATTATCTATTAAAGATGCACCTTGAAAATTAAAAGCTTTTGTAAATGAATTGGTTTTAGGATCAGCAAAAGTCAGTAAAGTTGGGATATCTAAAGTTGGTGCTAAGGGAATAAAAAACTTTGTTTGTGGTCTTTTTTTATGAATATATTCAGCGATAGCTAAAGTTAACGGTACACCTTGCGTTAATTTTGCTGATTTTGAACCTGGTAAAAGTCCAATGATGTCAATTTTAGATTGGGGATTTTCGCTTTGGGGTTTGATGTCAACTGCTGCGGCTTCCAACATTAAATCACCGACAACGGTAAATTTATCGGCATATTTAGGAGAGACATTTTTAACAACTTCGGCTTTCATAATGGCAAATTTATCTATAAAGTTATGCCACCTTGCTTCCCATTCTGCATAAACTACAGTTTTATATCCTAATTTTTTTCCAATAATCACTGGAAAAATCTGATCACCACCCAGGAATACTACTACACCTTGATTTCTCCAATCCCAATTTTGGGAGGTTTTACCCCAGATTAAAAACTGCCAAAAAAATTCAGGTGATTGAACTCTATCAACTTCTGAATAAGATTTAGCTATGCTTGCTTCTTTTCCACTAGCATGGGGACAAGGTGATAAGATTACAGAAATTCTCACCTGAGTACGGTCATTTCCTAATAGTTCTCTTAATGCTTTTACAACAGGACGTACCCAGGTTGTGACTTCTCCTGGTCCGTTGGAAAGAATGAGAATATCTACTGGTGTCATCATGTTATAGTGATTGCGTATTATCTTTATGATACAATATCATTGTCCAATCAATATTATGTGTTTGGAAAAAGGATGACAAAATTATGCAAGCAATTAGGCTACAAAAAACCATAGAGAAAAATGGTGAAATCTCTTTTCAAAATTTACCTGTGGTAGCAGGACAAGAGGTGGAGATAATTGTTTTATTATCTCCCCTACCTGCAAAGAAAAAGGTATTAACTGCTCGTGCGTTACTTGATTCAAGTGTGATAGGTTTATGGGAAGAAAGGGACGATATTACAGATAGTCTTGTTTACGCTCGTCAGTTACGTGAACATTCCCAAAGGAGAGATTATGATTCTCCTAGATAGTGATATTGTTATTGACTTTCTCCGTAAATATCCACCTGCAATTAGTTGGTTAAGTTCTTTGGGAGATGAAGCAATTGCTTTACCTGGTTATGTAGCGATGGAATTGATGCAAGGATGTAAGAATAAGTTGGAATTGCAGGAAATTCGCTTTCTTTATTGCTAATGTTGAAGTAATTTGGCCAACACCTGAAACTTGTGATCAAGCATTAGAAGTATTTGCAGATTATAATCTTAGTCATAATTTGGGATTAATTGATGCTTTGATAGGTCAAACATCAATCGCTTTCTGTTTACCATTACATACATTTAATATTAAGCATTATACTGTTATTCCAGGTCTAATCACAGTCCAACCATATAAAAGATCAGAAAAACAATACTAAATAATTTTTAATGGGTTTAAGATCCCCGACTTCTTATTTGAGTATACAAATCAATTATTAGTTATTTTCAGAAGTTTGCAAATTTTTAGTCTTTATTCGTAGGAATAAATTTGAGTTTCTTCCAGGAAATAAGTTTTGCTTAATGGTAAATCTACTGTGTAATGGTAAACCCCTATATTTCTACTAAGTTTTGTATCATAGCTACTCAAATTCATAATAAAACCAAATAACAATGTATAATGGTAGTTAGTAGCTTAAATATGCAATCCTTTCTTTGCTGTTTTAAAAGTATGTCAAGTCAGCTACACCTTGATCTACTAGTGGCAGAATGTGAAAGTTTTGAAAAGTAAACCTAGTTGGTTAACACTAATGTCTAAGGAAAAAAAAGGTAATAAAGAAGCTAAAAAGCCTAAAAAAGATCCCAAGGACAAAAAAGAGAAAAAAGATCCAAACAGATATGATGGTTTAGGCAAATAACTGTGACAAAGAACAACTTCATCAGCATTTTCAGTAACGTATAACCAGGATTTGAAGTTATCAACTTTTAACAGATTAATGGAATTGTCCGTGTGGATAAATGGATAATTCCATCTGAGTTTTAAGGTATATTTGGAAATATAAAAGATATCCCAGCGGTATAAAATTTTATTAGAAAACAGTATTATTATTGTCCAATAATTGCTTGATGTTACAAGCCTCGGATTTATCCGTTGAGTCAATCTAAAATCCCAAATGACCAGTATTAGGACTGTTTCGTTCAGCTACTAGGTACTTAATTTAATTACTCACTATGTAGCCGATACAATATAGGACTTACGCACTATACAAATTAGACATCATCTGCATCAACAGAAAGTAATCATTTCTGGCATATTTTAGTAAGGTGCGTCAGATAGCAAATTTTGTTAATTGTCGGTAAATTATCAGGTCTGACGCACCCTACAAGAGATAAAAATCTATAAGCGTAAGTCCTAAATACTAGAATAGCAAGTTTTTTAATAATTGTTATATTTTCTAGTTTTTTAGTTATTTTATGACTAAATAGTAATTGAGAGATGTAAATAATATTTAAAAACCCCTGAGAAAATCTTGCTTCTTTGTTAAGATTCGTGAACAATGATTACGTTTTTTATATCATTTTGTGTCAGTTAGGGGGCAAAATCCCCACTGAGTCCGAGTTTTCTGCTAAAAAACTCTTAATTGCCGAAGATAGTTAATGTTCTAGGAGCTTATCTGAATGTTTACCCAGGTCAAGTCCACTATTAGACATATTGCACCTGATGATTTACGGGGACGTAATCTGATTAAGGTTGTTTATGTTGTGCTTGAGTCTCAGTACCAAAGTGCTTTATCACAAGCAGTGCGAGAAGTCAATGCTAATCATCCTAATATAGCGATCGAAATCAGTGGGTATTTAATTGAAGAACTACGCAACTCAGAAAATTATGAAGAGTTTAAGCGTGATATAGCTAGTGCCAATATATTCATTGCCTCACTAATTTTCATCGAAGACTTAGCCCAGAAAGTCGTTGCGGCTGTTGAACCCCATCGGGATAACTTGGATGTTTCCGTTGTCTTCCCATCTATGCCAGAGGTAATGCGCCTTAATAAGATGGGTACTTTCTCTCTAGCACAATTAGGACAATCCAAGAGTGCGATCGCTCAATTCATGAAAAAGCGCAAGGAAAAATCCGGCGCTAGTTTTCAGGATGGGATGTTGAAACTACTGAGAACGCTGCCCCAGGTGCTAAAATTCTTACCCATAGACAAAGCACAGGATGCACGTAACTTTATGCTCAGTTTCCAGTATTGGCTAGGCGGTTCAGCCGAAAACCTGGAAAACTTCTTGTTGATGCTGGCTGATAAATATGTATTAAAAGGCAGCAAGGAACAGAGAACAGAAGAGACTATTAATTATGCTGCACCTGTCGTTTATCCCGATATGGGTATTTGGCATCCTTTAGCTACCACCATGTTTGAGGATGTGCGTGAATACCTCAACTGGTATACCGCCCGGAAGGATATTTCCAAGGATGTAAAAGACCCACTAGCACCATGTATTGGATTAGTTTTACAAAGAACTCACTTAGTAACTGGTGATGATGCCCACTATGTAGCTATTGTGCAGGAATTTGAATCATTAGGGGCAAAAGTATTACCTGTTTTTGCTGGTGGTTTAGACTTCTCCAAACCCATAGAAGCTTACTTCTATGAACCTACAACTAATAAACCCTTAATAGATGCAGTAGTATCTCTAACAGGTTTCGCTTTAGTCGGTGGGCCAGCAAGACAAGACCATCCCAAAGCGATAGACGCACTCAAACGCCTCAACCGTCCCTACATGGTGGCCTTACCCCTCGTTTTCCAAACCACCGAAGAATGGTTAGATAGCGAACTAGGCTTACATCCCATCCAAGTAGCCTTACAAATTGCCATACCTGAACTTGACGGAGCGATCGAACCCATCATATTATCAGGTAGAGATGGAACGACAGGAAAAGCGATCGCCCTCCAAGACCGAGTAGAATCAGTAGCCCAACGCGCCTTAAAATGGGCAAACCTGCGCCGCAAACCCAAACTAGAAAAGAAAGTTGCCATCACCGTTTTCAGCTTCCCCCCCGATAAAGGCAACGTTGGTACAGCCGCCTATTTAGACGTATTCGGTTCTATTCATGAAGTCATGAAAGGACTGAAAAACAATGGTTACGATGTGCAGGACGTTCCCGAAACCGCCCAAGAGTTGATGGAACAAGTCATCCACGACGCACAAGCACAATACAACAGCCCCGAACTCAACATCGCTTACAAAATGTCCGTGCCAGAATATGAAGCACTGACACCATACTCCCAACGCTTAGAAGAAAACTGGGGACCACCTCCCGGAAACTTGAACAGCGACGGACAAAATCTACTAATTTACGGAAAGCAATTTGGTAATGTCTTCATTGGAGTCCAACCAACATTTGGTTATGAAGGCGACCCCATGCGGTTGTTATTCTCCCGTTCCGCTAGTCCTCACCACGGTTTTGCAGCTTATTACACCTACTTAGAAAGGGTTTGGGGTGCTGATGCTGTGTTACACTTTGGTACACATGGCTCATTGGAATTCATGCCCGGTAAGCAAATGGGGATGTCTGGCGATTGTTACCCAGATCAACTAATTGGCTCAATTCCGAATCTGTATTATTACGCAGCTAACAACCCCAGTGAAGCCACAATTGCCAAACGTCGCAGTTACGCAGAAACAATTTCTTACCTGACACCACCTGCGGAAAATGCTGGTTTATACAAAGGTTTGAAGGAACTCAGCGAGTTAATTGCTTCTTACCAAACTTTGAAAGACACAGGACGCGGTGTTTCCATTGTCAATTCCATCATGGATAAATGCCGCATTGTCAACTTAGACAAAGATATTGAGTTACCAGAAACCGATTCTAAGGATATGACCCCAGAAGAACGGGATAATATCGTTGGTAATGTTTATCGTCGGTTGATGGAAATTGAATCGCGGTTGTTGCCTTGTGGACTGCACGTAATTGGTAAACCTCCTACTGCTGAAGAAGCGATCGCCACTTTAGTCAACATTGCTAGTTTAGATCGTCAAGAGGAAGAAATTCAAGGCTTACCCGGAATTATCGCTAAAAGTCTGGGACGCAGCATTGAAGATATCTACAAAAACAATGATGCCGGCATTTTGGCAGATGTCCAACTCTTACAAGATATCACCCTCGCTACCCGTGCCGCTGTCACAGCTTTAGTACAAGAACAAATTGACGCAGAAGGTAGAGTTTCCCTAGTTTCCAAGTTGAACTTCTTCAACATGGGTAAAAAAGAACCATGGGTAGAATCTTTGCACAAATCAGGTTACACCAAAGTTGACACCTCTGCGTTGAAACCCCTGTTTGAATATTTGGAATTCTGCTTAAAACAAGTTTGTGCAGATAACGAACTCGGTGGACTTCTCCAAGGTTTGGAAGGTGAATATATCCTCCCTGGCCCCGGTGGCGACCCCATCCGTAACCCAGACGTATTGCCCACAGGTAAAAATATACACGCCTTAGATCCCCAATCTATCCCCACAGCCGCCGCAGTCCAATCAGCGAAAATCGTCGTTGATAGGTTGTTAGAACGCAACAAGGCTGAAAATGATGGAAATTGGCCAGAAACAATCGCCTGTGTCCTCTGGGGTACAGATAACATCAAAACCTACGGTGAATCCCTCGCCCAAATTATGTGGATGGTGGGAGTGCGTCCAGTTGCCGATGCTTTGGGACGGGTGAATAAGTTGGAATTGATACCTTTAGAAGAGTTAGGAAGACCCAGAATTGACGTTGTAATTAACTGTTCTGGCGTATTCCGCGACCTGTTCATTAACCAAATGAACCTGCTTGACCAAGGTGTGAAAATGGCAGCAGAAGCTGATGAACCCTTGGAAATGAACTTTGTCCGCAAGCACGCTTTGAAACAAGCGGAAGAAATGGGCATAAATCTGCGTCAAGCTGCAACTCGCGTTTTCTCTAATGCTTCTGGTTCTTATTCTTCTAATATCAACTTAGCGGTGGAGAATAGCACTTGGGATAGTGAAGCTGAATTGCAAGAAATGTATTTGAAACGCAAATCTTTCTCTTTCAATTCTGATAACCCTGGTGTTATGGATGAGTCACGGCAGATTTTTGAAACTACCTTGAAAACTGCTGATGCAACTTTCCAAAATCTTGATTCTTCGGAAATCAGTTTAACAGATGTTTCCCACTATTTTGACTCAGATCCTACTAAGTTAGTAGCAAGTCTGCGTGCAGATGGAAAGAAACCAGCATCTTACATTGCAGATACAACTACCGCGAATGCACAAGTAAGAAGTTTATCGGAAACTGTGCGTTTAGATGCGCGGACTAAGTTGTTAAATCCCAAATGGTATGAGGGGATGTTATCTCACGGTTATGAAGGTGTGCGCGAACTTTCTAAACGGTTGGTAAATACCACTGGTTGGAGTGCGACTGCTGGTGCTGTGGATAACTGGGTTTATGAGGACACGAATGAGACGTTTATTAAAGATGAGGAAATGCAAAAGCGTCTCATGAATCTCAATCCTCATTCTTTCCGCAAGATTGTTTCTACTTTGTTGGAAGTCAATGGTCGCGGTTATTGGGAGACTAGCGAGGAGAATTTAGACAGGTTGAGAGAGTTGTATCAGGAGGTGGAAAACCGGATTGAGGGTATAGAATAGGTTTAAATGGGCAGGTTTTATACCTGCCTTAATATTCTTGAATGAGGATATGACTATGAATGCTTTAACTGTCAATTTTAAATCAATAATAGAAATGACTGATGAGCAGTTTTTTGAACTATGTCAAAACAACCGCGAATTGAGATTTGAAAGAACTGCAAATGGGGATTTAATTATTATGCCACCAACGGGAGGAGAAACGGGAAATCGTAACGGGAGAATCACTCAACAATTAATGAATTGGACTGATGCTGATGGTACGGGAATAGCTTTTGATTCTTCTACTTGTTTTAAATTGCCTAATGGTGCAGATCGTTCTCCTGATGCTTCTTGGATCAAGTTGGAAAGATGGAATGCTTTAAGTGATGAGGAAAAACAAAAGTTTCCTCCCATTTATCCTGATTTTGTGATTGAGTTACTTTCTCCTAGTGATAGTTTGAAGACTACACAGGAAAAAATGAAGGAATATATAGATAATGGTGTACGTTTAGGTTTATTAATTAATCGCAAATCTCGTCAAGTGGAGATTTATAGACCTGGTAAGGAGGTTGAGATTTTGGAATCTCCTGCTACGGTTTCGGGGGAAGATGTTTTAAATGGTTTTGTGTTGAATTTGGGGATGATTTTGTAATCTTTCAATCTACGTCTCTGAGGAGATGTTTGGAAAATATCGAAATAATCAACATAACAAAGAATTTATCAAAAATTTTTGATTTAAACGAATAGATACAAATGTTAAAAGAAGTTATTGAAGACCTGTTATATCAATACCCAAAAGTGAGTAGAGAAAAATTTAAAAATCATGAATATCCAAGATATTTAAAGAATGAAGTTCCGAGATTATTAAATGAGTCGTTAAATCTTCCTGATATATATAGTATACAGGCTTCTGCTGGAAATGGATCTTGGGCTAGTATTCCTTGGATAGCAGTTTTCAATAAGCTAATTACAGAAAGTGTAAGATTTGGTTTTTTTCTAGTATATCTCTATCAAGCAGATTTTTCTGGTGTTTACCTCTCTCTTAATCAAGGTACAGCATCTTTGAAAGAAAGATATGGTCTTGGAGGTGCAAGAGAAGTGTTACGAGAACAAGCAAAAGTTTTTAGAAAAATTATATCTATTGATACAAATATTACTTTTTATGAAAACATTGATTTAAAGCTTGAAGCAATTCCTAAAGAAACTACTGCTAGAAGATTAGGTCAAGCATATCAAGCTGGTAATATATTAGCTACTTATTATTCACAAAATAATTTACTTACATCAGATAAGTTAGTCAGTGATTTGCTATACTTCATAAGTATTTATGAACAATTGATTGAGAATCAACCTATAGAATCTCAAGAAAGTGATCCTACAGTTGAAGATGTTTGGTTTGAGGATTTAACAAAATATAAAATCCATCGCAGAGTAGAAAGAAATCAAGCATTGTGCAAAAAAGCAAAGGAAATACATGGATATATATGTCAAGCTTGTAATTTTAACTTTGAAACTCGATATGGTGAAATAGGAAAGAACTATATAGAAGCTCATCACATTGTACCAATTGCAACACTAGAAAAAACTAAGGTTCAGCTAAATCCATTAACGGATTTTACTGTTTTATGTTCTAATTGCCATCGTATGATACATAGAATAAAACCTACACCGACGTTAGAAGAATTTAAAAAAATAATAAAACTATGATGTGTTAGCAAAGTTTACCGAAGGTATTGCTATTTTGGGGATGTGGGGAGTGCGATCGCTGTTTTGAGGTGTGTGGTGCGATAGCGCAATCGCTCCGTAGGAATCGCTGTTTTGGGGTTTGTGGAGGTGCGATCGCTTTTGGGGTGTGGGGATGCGATCGCTGGTTGGGGGAGTTTGGGGTGCGATCGCTATTAGGGGATGTGGGGATGCGATCGCTGTTTTAGGGGTTTGGTGATGTGCGATCGCTTTTGGGGTGTGGGAGTGCGATCGCGTGTTGGGGGATGTTGGGAGGTGCGATCGCTGTTTGAGGATTTTGGGGGTGCGATCGCGTTTAGGGATTTTGGAGGGTGCGATCGCTTTTTGGGGATGTGGGAGTGCGATCGCTGTTTGGGGATGTTGGGAGTGCGATCGCGTTTAGGGATTTTGGAGGGTGCGATCGCTTTTGGGATGTTGGGAGTGTGATCGCTTTTGGGGTGTGGGGTGCGATCGCTTTTGAGTCTCAAATTTTATAACTCATCTCCTAATAAATCCTGTATATTTTCCAATCTCTGCTGAGAACCATGACGAACACGATGAATATATACAACTTCTTCCTCTTCCCCAAGATTTTTAACCGTAAATAAAATTAAAAATTGTTTTTGGTAAATAAGTTGTCGAACGTCAATTCCCATATACTTACTTTCAATAGCTAAAGAACAACGTTGGGGAAAATTTTCCAACGTCAGCATAATTTCATAACATCCCCGCACCCAACGAAAAGCTCGTTCCTGTGACTCCTCTTTTATCCACAGGAAAATACTCTCAATATCAGCAATAGCACTAGGTGAAATCTCAATCCGGTATGCCATACTTTTCCTTAAATTCTGCAAATGCTTGATTTAAGGGCATACCCTCACCTTGTTCAAACTCATTTATACTTTTACGTATCGTAGCAATAGATTCTAGTAATTCAAGTCTATCAATAAGTTTTTGATAACTTTCCGCATCTTGAACCACAGCAGCAGCTTTACCATTCACAGTCAGCACAATGGGAGATTGAGTTTCTTTTAACTTATCCAGAAACATCTTTGCTCCACGCTGAAATTCTGATAAGGGGTGAATATCGCTTAAGCTAAACATCATAATTTCAATAAATTATTTGATAATTTAATGTTAATTTTATGAAAATATTTTGTCAAGGGAAGAGATAGCTGTTTTGAGGATGTTGGGAGTGCGATCGCTTTTTAGGGATGTGGAGAGGTGCGATCGCTTTTGGGATGTGGGAATGCGATAGCGAAGCGCTCCGTAGGAATCGCTTTTGGGGATGTGGGGTGCGATAGCGAAGCTGACCGAAGGTATCGCTGTTTGGGATGTGTGGGGTGCGATCGTTTGTTGGGGGATGAGGGGATGAGCGATCGCTGTTTAGGGATGTGGGAATGCGATCGCTGTTTTAGGGGTTTGGTGATGTGCGATCGCTTTTGGGAATGTAGTGGGAGAGCGATCGCTTTTACTGAATGCTTTCAATTAATTTAATATTATTTCTCAACCATTCATTGACTAAAATTTGCACATCAATGTTTTTTTCCTGAGCAATTTTCTTGAGAAAATTATCAACATCTGGTTCAAGGTAAATCGGATAATGAAAAGTCGCATCAGCATTATAAAACTTACCTTGTTCAGCTTGTGAAAAATCATATTCTACTTTCATAGCTTTCTTCCTTGATAATACTGTTGTTCATTAAAAGTTGCTTTTCGTGCTGAAATAATACGAATCAAACATGAATCTTCTTCTGTTTGTTCAAAAGTATGAATAACAACCCTTAAAATCCCCGTTTCATCTAAACTTATAGTAATCCATCTGTCTTCATAATCACTATGTTCTTCATCATATAAACTTAATTGATATTGATCACGAAAAACAGTTGATGCTAAACGAAAATTGATTTGATGTTTACGAATATTCTGTTTTTCTTTTGCTGAATTCCAATCAAAATTATAACGCAAATTTATAAATTACAAGAGATTAAAGAAATTGACATCATAATTATACCATAATTTTATACTTCTACAGTGTTAGCGTTAGTTTACCGAAGGTATCGCTTTTGGAGATGTTGGGAGTGCGATAGCGAAGCAATCCGTAGGAATCGCTTTTTGGGTGTGGGGATGCGATCGCTTTTGGGGTGTGGGAGTGCGATCGCTTTTGGGGTGTGGGAGTGCGATCGCTTTTGGGGATGTTGGGAGTGCGATCACTTTTGGGGTGTGGGAGTGCGATCGCTTGTTGGGGGATGTTGGGAGGTGCGATCGCTGTTTTAAGAGATACAATCACATTTTATTCAGAATATCTATTGACATGATATCATAATATGATATCTTATATGTTAGCTTCTGTTAAAAGTAAAAAGGATGAATCTTAATAATAAACACCAAAAGATTTTAGAATTAATTTTTACACATCCTGTACCAGCAAATATTATTTGGCAAGATATAGAAAACTTATTTATAGCTTTAGGTGCTGATATTAGTCAAGGCAGAGGTTCACGAGTAAGAGTTAAATTAAATGATGTTAGAGGTTATTTCCATGAGCCACATCCAGAAAAAGAAACCGATAAAGGAGCAGTAAAATCAGTGAGAGAATTTTTGATAAAAGCAGGAATTGAACCATAAATAGTCTATTGTAAAATCAATCACAAAAAACTAAGTGAGGATTATTAAAATTATGTTGACTTACAAAGGATATACAGCATCAATTGAAGTAGATGTAGAAGCAGGAATACTTTTTGGTCGTGTTCTTGATATTAATGATGTAATTACTTTTAAAGCTAAAACTGTCGAAGAAGCACGTCAAGAATTTGAAACTTCTATTGATGGTTATCTAGCTTTTTGTGAAGAATTAGGAGAAGAACCGGATAAACCTTTTTCTGGAAAATTGCCATTTAGAACTACTCCAGAACATCATCGGAAAATTTTTATTGCAGCTAAAAAAGCTGGTAAAAGTATCAATGCTTGGATGGATGAAATATTAATCAATGCTGCTGAAAAATCAGTCAAAGCATAGATTCAATGTTTTGGGATGTTGGGAATACGATCGCTGTATGCAGGTTTAGGGATGTGCGATAGCGCAAGCGCTCCGTAGGAATCGCTTTTTGAGGGTGTAGGGATGTTGGGAGTGCGATAGCGAAGCTGACCGAAGGTATCGCTGTTTTAGGGATGTGGGGGAGAGCGATCGCATGGAGTGAGGTTTGGTAGTAATATTTTACTAAATAGGAAAGTTAAAATTGATAATGGATGCTATAGTTCTCAACCTTGCACCAGTTATTCAATTAAGTGAAGAGCAATTTTTTGAATTATGCCAAATTAATGAATTAATCAGATTTGAGCGTAATGCTGATGGTACTCTTCTATTAATGTCTTTAGTTGGAGCTTTAACAAGTAACCACAATGCTAATTTATCGGCTCAATTAGGAAATTGGAATCGTGATGAATCTCTAGGCATATTTTTTGGTTCTTCTGTAGGGTTTATTTTACCAAATGGTGCGATGCGTTCTCCTAATTTTGCTTGGTTAAAACGAGAAAGATGGCATACCCTAACTCAAGAACAAAAAGAAAGATTTCCACATATATGTCCTGATTTTGTAGGAGAATTGCGTTCTCACAACGATAGTTTGCAACGACTACAAAATAAAATGTGTGAGTATCTAAAAAATGGTACTAAATTGGGTTGGTTAATTGATTTACAAACACAGAGAGTAGAAATTTATCGCCAAGATGCAGGTGTTGAAGTGCTAGAATCTCCTGCTAGTTTATCAGGTGAAAATGTACTACTTGGCTTTGTTATTAATCTCGAATCAATCTGGTAAACTTGAATTGTGATTTCACAAATCAGAGTCAACAAAATTTAAAAAAAATACTCAATTTATCAACTGATTTAAAACCAACACAGTTAACCCTGGTAAAGAAGGTAAACGCATATCATTGGTTAAGAAAAAAGACGCACCTCCATAAATAGCAGTAGCCATTTGAATAGCATCCGGTGTTCTTAAATTGTAATCTGCTCTTAGTTTAGCTGCATTTTCAGCAATATTTGGTAAAACTTCAATAGTTGTTAAACCTTCAGAATTGAAGAGAATATCACGATATTGTTGAGCTAATATTGTATTTCCCGCACGTAAAGGATAAACTAAAACTTCTGATATAGTTAAAACCGAGGTGACAACACTAAACTCACCTCTATACATTGCTGTAAAAAAAAGCATCCGTAACTTGCAAATAATGAGGATTTTCTTCTATAAAATAAATTAGCGGTGCAGTATCTAAACCTACAATTTTACCCTGTAATTTATTTAACCATTCCATGAATCACGTTCCTGATTGACATATTCCTGAGCGTCAATATTTTCCCAAATTTCCTTACCTAAACCACGCAACTCTAAAATACTACGCTTTGGTTTTGATGTCATTTTCAATTGTTGACGAATTAAGATAGATAAATTTTCAACTAATTTAAGCTGTTCTTCAGGAGTCAGATTTTTAGCTTGTTTTAACAATTCTTGATAATTAGACATACATTTTTCGCTTGCTTATAGTTTTAAGCCTAATTTTACTATACGCTGTTTGGGGATATGGGAGTGCGTTAGCGAAGCTTACCGAAGGTATCGCTGTTTGGGATGAGGGGATGCGATCGCTTTTGGGGTGTTGGGAGTGCGATAGCGAAGCTGACCGAAGGTATCGCTGTTTGGGATGTTGGGAGTGCGATCAAAAAATTAAACTTCCTCATCTAAGAATGGCAAGAGATCCTCTAAATCTCTCGCTCCATGCAAAACCCGTAGAACCTCCACTTGTTCCTCTTGAACTTTATAAAAAATCAAATAGTCCTTAAAATTCTTAATCCGCCACTGACGAATTGTTCCCATATCCGACAAAGACGACACAACCTTACCCATATTGGGAGTTATTGCCAATTGAGCAAAAGCAGACTCAACAAACTCCAAAAACTTCTCCCCTGATTCCCGATTGCCATTGACCAAAATATAATTTGCTTGTTGTCTAATATCCTGAGTAGCACGATTGCGAACAATTACTTGAAAAGCCATACTCACTACTGCGCCGCACCAAAGATTGATCGGCGCAAATCTTGCCAATATTCAGGAGTTACAGGTTCTGCTTCTGAGTCCAAACCTTCTTGCAACAAACTAGCTAATTTTGCTTGAGCATCCTTACGCCGTTTATCTTGCTGCAACAACATCAAAAAATAGTCCGCTACAGTATCATAATTGCCAGATTGAAGTTGAACCTCAAGATAAGACTCCAGTTCTTTTGGTATCGGAAAACTCACATTCATAAGTGTCTAATATGAATAAAATTTTATTAGTATTTTATCATTTTTTGGTAGTGGGTAGAGTACATTAGCAAATTTTACCGTAGGTATCGCTAAAATAGACTTCATTTACAAACTACCAAACAATAGCAACTAAACCCGACGCAGTGATATTTTGATCGCACGTCAACAACTGTACAATTTCACCTTTACTAGCTAAAACTAACGCAGTTGCTGCAATTTGTCTATCGTGCATTTCATTAATTGAATATAAGCTCATAGTCATTTCAATAACATCTTGATCAAGGGGATAAATTACCACACGAGGATCAGCTTCTACTGCTAAAATTACATCTTTAGGAGCAGGAATAGATGTTCTACTTCTTTCTACAATCCAAATAGCTTCAGCTAGAGTAGTCGCAGGAATAACTAACTGTGAATTAGGATCACAAAGGATAGTTTTAGCATTTGCACCCAACTTTAAATTACCTTCAAGAAACCAGATTAAAGCATGAGTATCTAGGACATATTTCATAATTTATTATGACCAGTCTAAACTGTCCTCACTATCCCCACGAAATTCAGCAATTTCAAGATCCTCTGCGGTTGACTGGTTATTGCCAGAAAACATACCAAACTTCATTATTTGATTTTTTTGGTAATTTTTTTCCGATTTTAAAAAAGTGACAATAACAAGACTTTCTGAAATATCAGATGGTAATTCTTTAAGTTCTACTTTACCATCTTTGTAAATTCCTTCTATTGCTTGCAACATACTTTTTACTATGAGCCAATTTAGGTGATGTTATTACTTTAAATATACATTATAGATAAGCGATCGCTGTTTTAGGATGTTGGGATGATGCGATCGCGAAGCGCACCGGAGGTATCGCTTACTTTCATGCAAAAACTACCCAACAATAGCAACCAAACCCGACGCGTTTTATATCTTTTAAGCTAGAAATATATGTGCAGCGTTCTTACAATTAATAATCTAAATCCACCCATGAAAAAATCCCCCACCTCACGGCAGGGGATTTTTTTGTTACTTATCTAAAACCAGCTTGTCAGGATCAACCAAACTTACCAGCAGTAGAAGCAATGAGGAACGCTGCGTAAGTGACGATGTAGCCAACAGTGAAGTGAGCTAAACCAACCACACGAGCTTGAACAATGGAGAGAGCAACGGGCTTGTCTTTCCAGCGAACCAAGTTAGCTAGAGGAGTACGCTCGTGCGCCCAAACCAAGGTTTCGATTAACTCTTGCCAGTAACCTCTCCAAGAGATGAGGAACATGAAACCAGTTGCCCAGATCAGGTGTCCAAAAAGGAACATCCAAGACCAAACAGACAGATTGTTCATGCCGTAGGCGTTGTAACCGTTGATCAACTGAGCGGAGTTAGCCCAGAGGTAATCACGGAACCAGCCCATCAAGTAGGTAGAGTTTTCGTTGAACTGAGCAACGTTACCTTGCCAAATACCTAGATGTTTCCAGTGCCAGTAGAAAGTTACCCAACCAATGGTGTTCAACATCCAGAACATAGACAGGTAGAAAGCGTCCCAAGCGGAGATATCGCAAGTACCGCCACGGCCGGGACCGTCGCAGGGGAACGCATAGCCGAAGTCCTTTTTATCGGGCATCAGCTTAGAACCACGAGCATCCAAAGCACCTTTAACAAGTACCAAGGTGGTGGTGTGAATAGCCAAAGCGAAAGCGTGGTGAACCAAGAAGTCGCCAGGGCCAATTGTTAAGAAGAGGGAGTTAGTACCAGAGTTAATGGCATCTAACCAGCCAGATAACCAAACGTTACCGTAGTTGGGATAGGCTGTGTAAGCGACGCTATCGGGATTAGACAACAAAGTGTCTAAGCCGTAGAGAACTTTACCGTGAGCAGCTTGAATGAACTGAGCAAATACTGGCTCAATCAAGATTTGCTTTTCAGGAGTACCGAAAGCAACTACTACGTCGTTGTGAACGTACAAGCCCAAGGTATGGAAGCCCAAGAAGAGAGATACCCAGCTGAGGTGGGAAATAATCGCTTCTTTGTGCTGCAAAATCCGGTCTAATACGTTGCCTTTGTTTTGTTCGGGGTCGTAGTCACGAACCCAGAAGATGGCGGCGTGGGCGAAAGCACCAACCATCAAGAAACCAGCGATGTACTGGTGGTGGGTGTACAGTGCTGCCTGTGTGGTGTAGTCCTTAGCGATGAACGCATAAGGAGGCAGAGAGTACATATGCTGCGCCACCAAGGAAGTGATGGTTCCCAGTGCTGCCAATGCCAAAGACAGTTGGAAGTGCAGGGAGTTGTTGATGGTGTCGTACAGACCTTGGTGAGGCAGGTTGAACTGACCTTCACTCTTGCTACCGGGAACTAAACCGGATTTGGAGTTCAGCATTTCTTTGATGCTGTGACCAATTCCGAAGTTAGTGCGGTACATATGACCGGCAATGATGAACAATACAGCGATCGCCAAGTGGTGGTGAGCCATATCGGTCAACCACAGGGATTCTGTTTGGGGGTGGAAACCGCCCAAGAAGGTCAGAATCGCTGTACCAGCACCAGTGGAAGTACCAAATAAATGGCCAGCGGTGTCAGGGTTTTGAGCGTAAACGCCCCAGTTACCTGTGAAGAAGGGAGTTAACCCTGCTGGGTGGGGAGCAACTGTCAAGAAGTTATCCCAGCCAACGTGGATACCACGAGATTCGGGGATAGCAACGTGAACCAAGTGACCAGTCCAAGCTAAGGAGCTAACACCGAACAAACCAGCCAGGTGGTGGTTCAAACGGGGTTCAGCACTCTTGAACCAAGAGAGGCTAGGACGGAACTTGGGTTGCAAGTGCAACCAACCAGCGAACAAGAACACTGCTGCCAACAGAAGCAAGCCTAAAGAACCAGTGTACAGTTCTTGGTTTGTCCGCATCCCGATGGTGTACCACCAGTGGTAAACACCGGAATAAGCAATGTTTACAGGATTGCTTGCGCCAGCTTGGGTGAAAGCTTCAACTGCTGGAGCGCCGAAGTGGGGATCCCAAATCGCATGGGCGATAGGACGTACATGGAGGGGATCTTTGATCCACTGTTCAAAGTTACCTTGCCAGGCTACGTGGAACAGGAGGCTGGATGCCCACAGGAAGATGATTGCCAAGTGACCGAAGTGAGTGGCGAAAATCTTTTGGTAAAGATTCTCTTCCGTCATGCCATCGTGGCTTTCAAAGTCGTTGCCTGTAGCGATCGCATACCAAATCCGACGAGTAGTCGGGTCCTGTGCGAGATCCTGGCTAAATTTTGGAAATTTTGTTGCCATAGGTTTGATATGTCCTCTGACCTTTAGCCATCAGGTATCAGCAAAATTTTAGATTCTAGATTTTGGATTTTGGATTGAATCTAAAATCCCTTCGGGTGTGGCTACGGAGTTAGGTTAGCTTCACGAAGTGGTATGACAGTCGCTGATGGAGAAAACCACCATAGAGAATGAACTCGCTGCGATGCCTTACTAAAATCCAAAATCCAAAATTCAACTGATTGCTACCCTACTGAAAGGATATGTGCGTGGAAGAATGCCCAAGTTGTAGCAATTCCTCCGAGTAGGTAGTGAGCCACACCTACAGCCCGACCTTGAGTAATGCTCAATGCGCGGGGTTGAATGGTAGGAGCTACCTTGAGTTTATTATGCGCCCAAACGATGGACTCAATTAGTTCTTGCCAGTAGCCACGACCACTGAACAGGAACATTAAGCTGAATGCCCAAACAAAGTGAGCGCCTAAGAACATGAGTCCATAAGCGGACAGTTCACTGCCGTAGGAGTTGATGACTTGTGTAGCTTGCGCCCACAGGAAGTCACGCAACCAACCGTTGATGGTGATGGCACTTTGAGCAAAGTTACCACCAGTGATGTGTTCTACCACACCATTCGCATCTACAGTACCCCATACATCAGATTGCATTTTCCAGCTGAAGTGGAAAATCACAATTGACAAAGAGTTATACATCCAGAACAGTCCCAGGAACACATGGTCCCAACCTGAAACTTGACAAGTACCACCACGACCAGGTCCGTCGCAAGGGAAGCGGAAGCCTAGATTTGCCTTGTCTGGAATCAGACGAGAACTGCGGGCGTACAGTACACCCTTCAGCAGAATCAGAACGGTTACGTGAATGGTAAAAGCGTGGATGTGGTGAATTAAAAAGTCTGCTGTACCCAAAGCTATGGGCATCATTGCGACTTTACCACCTACAGCCAATACACCGCCACCAAAAGCGTAGCTAACTGGTTCTAAAGCGTTGGGTGCTGTACCACCTGGAGCCAGTGTGTGCAGGTTTTGTACCCACTGAGCAAACACAGGCTGTAACTGAATTGCTGTGTCAGAGAACATATCTTGGGGACGACCCAAGGCACGCATTGTGTCGTTGTGAATGTACAAACCAAAGCTGTGGAAGCCGAGGAAAATACAAACCCAGTTGAGGTGAGAGATTATAGCGTCACGGTGACGAATCACACGATCTAGAACGTTGTTTTGGTTAACAACAGGATCGTAATCCCGCACCATGAAGATTGCTGCGTGAGCAGCACCACCAACAATCAAGAAACCACCGATCCAAATATGGTGAGTGAAGATACACAATTGTGTAGCGTAATCAGTTGCCAAGTATGGATAGGGAGGCATCGCGTACATATGATGCGCGATGATGATTGTCAAAGAACCCAAGAAGGCCAGGTTAGTAGCCAACTGAGCGTGCCATGAGGTGGTCATGTTTTCATAAAGACCTTTGTGACCTTCACCAGTGAAGGGGCCTTTATGGTTTTCTAGGATATCTTTGATGCTGTGACCAATACCCCAGTTGGTACGGTACATATGACCAGCGATGATGAACAGTACAGCGATCGCTAAGTGGTGATGAGAAATATCAGTCATCCACAAACCGCCTGTTACGGGGTTCAAACCACCTTTAAAGGTCAGAATGTCAGCATAAGTTCCCCAGTTCAAAGTGAAGAAAGGTGTTAAACCGCTGGCAAAGCTGGGATACAACTCTGTCAACAAATCCTTATTCAAAATGAATTCGTGGGGCAAGGGTATATCTTTAAGGGCAACCCCTGCATCCAAAAGCTTGTTGGTTGGTGCAGACACATGGATCAAGTGACCTGCCCATCCCAAGGAACCACAACCTAGCAATACTTGCAAGTGGTGATTCAGCATGGACTCCACATTCTGGAACCATTCCAGTTTGGGAGCGCGTTTGTGGTAGTGAAACCAACCAGCAAACAGGAATAAACCTGCTAATACCAAACCGCCAATTGCAGTGCAGTAGAGTTGGAAGGAACTGGTAATACCCCAGCCACGCCATACTTGGAACAAACCAGAGGTGATTTGAATGCCGTGGAAGCCACCGCCAACATCACCGTTTAAAATGTCTTGTCCCACAATGGGCCAAACTACTTGGGCGCTGGGCTTAACTCCTAATGGATCGGTCAGCCAAGCTTCGTAGTTAGAGAACTTAGCGCCATGGAAGATCATTCCGCTTAACCAGATTGTCACTACAGCCAGGTGGCCAAAGTGCGCGGAGAAGATTTTGCGGGAAATGTCTTCTAAGTCGCTTGTATGCGTATCGAAATCGTGGGCGAGGGCGTGAAGGTTCCAAATCCAGGTGGTGGTTTTTGGACCTTTAGCTAAGGATCTATCGAAGTGTCCAGGTTGCGCCCATCGCTCAAATGAGGTGGGTACAGGGTCTTTGTCAACGATGACTCTTGCTTTTTTCTCCTCTCGCTCCGGAGGACTAATCGTCATTCGACCTCCTCTGTCAATAAGGATTGAGGAATCATGTATACCACCGAGTGAATTTTACTCGTCGTTTCCAGAGTTTTTCTGGAGCCATGTGGATTTGTTGTTTCTGTTGAATTATAGAGTCTGTACTTGTACATTGTTGGAGAGATTTTAACAATAATTCAAACTCGCCAGATTTATTGTTATATCTGCCTTTTATATTCAAAGTTATTGTAAAAAAGTCAATACTTTTTCTATTTAATTTACAAACTATAACAATTCTTAAAACTTATGGTTAATCCTGAATATAGCCGTAAATATTGCTGTTATGGCTGTATATTTTCGTTGTGCTTCGAGTTTTCTTGGAAAATTCTGTCAAAAATATTACATTTTTACAAATTTTATGATAAAGAAGTAAAAAATTTTTATAAAAATTCAGGAGGCAGGGTGCAGAGGAAAAAGTTTTTCTTTTTGCTAAATAGGTGGACGTGAGATAACCAAAATGTGTAAAGAAAAGTAAATAGGACTGAAACCCTTTTCTCCTTGCTCCCCTGCCCCCTACCTTGTCTCAATGACTATCTTTAGCACCAATCTATTCTTCCCCTATACCCCAACCTTTACAATTTCCCGCAGGGTGGCTACTGGCATTGTGGGGTTGTCATGAAGAAAACAAAAGAGAATGGTATTGAAGACGGACAATCAAAAAGGTGGAAAGTATGACATCTAGGCAAAAGACGGCTGTAAAGAAACTTCTTTCTCAGAGTTTCCCTATTTTCAAATGGGTAATGACATTACTGCTAATTTTGAGTTTAATCAGTTGTACTGAAAAAGCTGGAAGCCAAGAAGTATCTATTGACAATCAAAAAATAGCACCACAAATCTCCCAAATATCTCGGCAATTTTCAGAAACCGCACCACCAGAAGTGATTCAAGAACTACGCCCAATTTTGGAAGCTTATCAGCCACAAGTAACAATTGTGACTCCTATGGCAGATGAAGTTATTCAAGACAATACTATTACAGTCCGTTTCCAGGTTAAAGATTTACCAATATTTAAAGATCCCCAATGGCAATTAGGACCTCATCTGCACGTAATTATTGATAATGAACCTTATATAGCGGTTTATGACCTAACTCAGCCTTTAATTTTATCAGACTTGTCCGCAGGCACACATACGTTGCGTGTTTTTGCGTCGCGTCCTTGGCATGAAAGTTTTAAAAATGAAGGTGCTTATGCCCAAATAAGATTTCATGTTTTTACTGAAACTGATGATAACAATCCTGATGCTAATTTGCCTCTGCTTACTTATAGCCGTCCTAATGCCAGTTATGGTGCTGAACCTATTATGCTGGATTATTACCTAACTAATGCGCCATTACGTATTGCTGCTGAAAATAATCCTGATGACACAATCAGCGACTGGCGTATTCGTTGCACAATTAATGGTGAAAGCTTTATTCTTGATCGCTGGCAGTCAGTTTATCTCAAAGGTTTTAAACCTGGTAAAAACTGGGTAAAACTGGAATTCCTTGATAACCAGGGCAACCCTGTTAAAAATGTCTTTAACAGTACAGTTAGAGTAATTAACTACGAACCCAAAGGTAAGGACTCGCTTTCAAGAATTGTCAGAGGAGAACTTACGGCTAATGAGGTGCGTGGTATTGTAGACCCGAATTACACAACTAAGATTCCGGTTACTGAACCTACACCTGCTGTAACACCCAAGGTAGAAGTTTCTCCTACTCCTCAACCTCAAGTAGAAAAATCGCCAATTCCAGAAATTGAAGTTTCTCCCACTCCTCAACCTCAAGTAGAAAAATCACCAATTCCAGAAATTGAAGTTTCTCCCACTCCTCAACCAAAGTTAGAAAAATCCCCAATTCCAGAAATTGAAGTTTCTCCTACTCCTCAACCCAAGCCAGAAAAATCGCCAATTCCAGAAATTGAAGTTTCTCCCACTCCTCAACCAAAGTTAGAAAAATCCCCAATTCCAGAAATTGAAGTTTCTCCTACTCCTCAACCCAAGCCAGAAAAATCCCCAATTCCAGAAATTGAAGTTTCTCCTACTCCTCAACCCAAGCCAGAAAAATCGCCAATTCCAGAAATTGAAGTTTCTCCTACTCCTCAACCTCAAGTAGAAAAATCACCAATTCCAGAAATTGAAGTTTCTCCCACTCCTCAACCCAAGCCAGAAAAATCGCCAATTCCAGAAATTGAAGTTTCTCCCACTCCTCAAATACAACCAACACCTGAACCGCAGGAAACACTAAGTCCTATTGATTCAACACAAAAAGAGCAATCAAAGCCAGAAAAAACAGGATTAAGCCGATTAAGTAAGTATTTTGAGCGTTAACCTTGACTGAACCTGAAAAATCTAATTAGGTGACGTACTCAGTTGCAAATTTTGAGATAAGGCTTTGATAAATTCCAAACCCGCTACAGGATTGCCTATACTATCTAAGGCAGGACTGTAGCAGGCGATCGCCCCTTGATTTGGTACGATGGCTAACAATGCACCACTTATACCCGATTTCATGGGTAAACCAATTGTGACCGCATACTGGGCAGAAGCTTCATATAATCCACAAGTTAACATGACAGCGTTAACAATCTGACGATGTTGAGAATTTATACAACTGTTTTCACAAGCTAGGAGTTGTCCTATTTTCGCCAAATCTTTTACTTGCCCAGATATACAGCATATTTTTTCATAAGTGTCAAGAGCTAATTCAATATTATCAATGTGTTGAGTTTGGTGGAGATATTGTGCGATCGCAACATTTACCGGAGAACGATTAGCACGCACAGAATCCAACATCTTTGTATCTAAATATAGTTTACTACCTGCTAATTTATTCAACCATGCACAGAATAATTGCGTGCGATGACTTCCATCTTTACCAGGTAACTTATCAGCTACAGTAATAGCACCACTATTAATCATTGGATTGCGGGGGTATCCATTATCAGCTATTAACTGTTCTAAAGAATTAAAAGGCATTAATGAAGGTTCAAGCCCAACCCAATCCAACACTTTTTCTGAATCTAAATGTTCTAGCAGATATAGAAAAGAAAAAGGTTTAACAACACTCATTAAAGGAAATATACAAGCATTATCACCTAAACTGTTATTAATACCTGACTGACAGCAGATATAAACAGCAAACCAGTTAGGATTAGCAACAGCTAAAAGCGGAATGCGTTGAATAACATTTCCTTGTTCTGCTTGAGTTTGTGCTTGCTTCACCCAAAGAGATAAATTATCTGTATTGATGCTTTGTAGTTTGATCAAAACTTTGATCCCAACCTAAATATAAGATATAAAATTATACCAAATCAAAACCCAGGAACAAATGTAACCCTGAAAGCCCAGACAAAATATAAACTTTAAAAGTTTGAAATATAAATTTTAAATTACTATGATACCCCGTGTTAGATCACCAGAATTACCACAAAATAAACCTTGGTTCAATACAGATAAACCATTATCTCTCAAAGCACTCAAAGGTAGAGTAATTATTTTAGACTTTTGGACTTATTGCTGTATTAACTGTCTGCACATATTGCCAGACTTGAAATATTTAGAACAAAAATATCAAGATAGCCTCACTATTATTGGTGTTCACTCTGGGAAATTTGACAACGAAAAAGAAATTGAAAATATCCGTCAAGCCATTCTCCGGTATGACATTGAACATCCGGTTATAGTCGATAGTGATTTTCGTGTTTGGGACAATTATACTATCAAAGCCTGGCCTACTTTAATCATTATTGATCCACAAGGATATGTGATTGGTCAATTTGCTGGAGAAGGACATCTTCCAGTAATTGAGAACATAATTATTCAGCTTCAACATAAAAATCAAGATAACATCAATTTTCAACAATTTAGCTTCACCTTAGAAAAGCATCATCAACCATTAATTACACCTCTAGCTTTTCCGGGTAAAGTGTTAGCAACACCAATAGGTTTGTTTATTGCTGATACTGGACATCACCGCATAATCATGAGTACCTTACAAGGTGAACTTATTCATATAATTGGTACAGGAAAATTGGGATTAACTGATGGTGCTTTTAATGAAGCACAGTTTTATGCACCACAGGGAATGACTTATGATCATGAGAGTCAAATTCTCTACGTTGCTGATACAGAAAACTATTCCTTACGACAAATTGACTTGCAGCGACAAGTGGTAGAAACTATTGCGGGAACTGGTAAGCAAAGCCATATCATTTATCCTCACGGAGGTGCTGCACTAGAAACGTCCCTAAATTCTCCTTGGGATTTACAAAAAATAGGCAACAAATTGTTTATAGCAATGGCAGGATCACATCAAATTTGGGAAATGAATTTAGAAACAGGCACTGTTGAGACTTTTGCTGGTATTGGTGCAGAAGGTTGTTTCGATAGCACGTTAACGAAATGCGCTTTTGCTCAACCTAGTGGCATCACTACCAATGGTCAGGAATTATTTATTGCTGACAGTGAAGTTAGTTCAATACGAGGTGTGGAACTGAAAGAACAAGGTCAAGTCAGGACAATTTGCGGTAGTGGTATGTTATTTAGTTTTGGTGATATAGATGGACAAAAGCTAGAAGTCAGGTTACAGCACTGTTTAGGTGTGGAATATTTCCAAAATAATCTGTGGGTAGCAGATACTTACAACCATAAAATTAAATTGGTGCATCCCATAACGGGGAATTGTCAAACCGTATTAGGAGATGGTTTACCTGGTTATAAAGATGGTCAAGGCCAGAATACAAAATTTGCAGAACCTTCTGGATTGAGTGCTATGGATTCTACAATCTATATTAGTGATACCAATAATCACGCCATTCGTTGTGTAGATTTAAACACTCTCAAAGTAACCACATTAAATTTATATGGTTTGTGTGCGCCTAGTGCTTGTTTATCTTCTCATATATAGGCATTGTAAAAATTTTATTTTATCACATAAATATTTAAGCAAAACCATGTATGTAGACGCACAAAAATATATTAAAAATTACACAAATATTTATCTATTTAGACCACATTTTTGTTGCTAAATTTATTCCTACCTAATTTTATCTATGCCCATGATCTTCTACACGAACAACAATCTGACCCGTATCTATGCGTGGAATAATAACAATATGGTTAAATTATTTAAAGATGCTCTAATTTCCAGAAACATCACAGCAAATAAAAGAAATATAAGTCTAAAGTCACTTGCCAGTTTCAAAATAAATGATATAACTATGCAAAGTAGGTCAGACAAGTAAAAATATATCGTTTTAAAAATAGTTTGATCACTGGTAAATTTTTACCAAGAGGGTTCAATAAACATTAAAAAAAGAGGAAAATATGAACAAAAAGCATATTTCTTTAAATTGTGATGATGACATTTTATCTTTTCAGAAAGATATTTTTAAAATAAATAGACTGAGAGAGTTGCTAATTCGAGAAATTAGAGAAAAATTAATGCAGCCAATTTGTAATCCTCAACAACAGGCTCAGGGAGCAATAATCAAATCATTGAAAGATATAAAAATATCCGAAGAAATGATAGAAATAAATAGCATTAAATTTGAATTCTTCAAAGATTGTTTGTTACTCAGAATAGGTAGTAAAAACTGGCAGAATGGAAAACTGAAAGTTCAAATATCTATATCACCTCAAGGTAAACATACTGATGAAGTGTATATGGAATTTTATCCTGATAACCTGGATGAACTATTACCATTAGAAAATTTACAACACATTTCTAAAAATATGAATTACTCGGAATTATATTGATTGACAATAATTCAGTATAACTACCATCCTCCATCTCACCGAAAGCCAAAAATGGCAACAAGCAAAAAAGTTTGAAAGTTATCGTTGTAGTACCTTAGAGACTGAAGGCTTTATTCATTGCTCCCTAGCATCACAAGTTATTAAATCAGCAAATGCTTTCTTTCACAATCAACATGATTTAGTTCTGCTGTTTATAGATTCGGCAAAGACTCCTGAATTCTGACAATAAAACTCAAGGTCTAGACGTAAAACATGAATAATCAAAATATTGATCTAAAACAATATGTTGAGCAAATGTCATTATTGCTGAATTTGCAAATAAAAGATGAGTATCGAAATGAAGTGATAGTAAATTTTGAAAAACTCCAATCCATAGCACAAATAGTTAATAATTTTCCCTTGCCAGAAGAAATTGAAATTGTACCAATCTTTGAACCATAGATAAACTATGAATGATGCTGTATCTGTAGCCAAAAATGTATTATCAGGTAAAGTTAGTGCAGTAGAAATTACTCAAGCTACATTAGCGAAAATTGGTACTAAGGATCATGAACTTAATTGTTTTACTGATATCACTGTGGAAACAGCTTTACAAGATGCAGCATATATTGATCAAAATATCGCTGAAGGTAAAAATCCTGGTGTATTAGCTGGTGTACCTTTTGCAGTTAAAAACTTATTTAATATTGCTGGTTTAACAACCTTAGCTGGTTCAAAAATTAACGCTGGAAATTCTCCAGCTATCCAAGATGCAACCGCAGTTAGTAAATTAAAAAAAGCCGGTGCAGTATTGGTTGGTGCTTTAAACATGGATGAATATGCTTATGGATTTGTGACAGAAAATATTCATTATGGTGTAACTCGCAATCCCCATGATTTACAACGAGTAGCTGGAGGTTCTTCTGGTGGTTCTGCTGCTGCTGTTGCTGGAGGTTTAGTTCCTTTTACTTTGGGTTCAGATACTAATGGTTCTATTCGTGTTCCTGCGGCTTTGTGTGGTATTTTTGGTTTTAAACCTACTTATGGCAGGTTATCCCGCGCCGGGGTAAAATTATTTTCTAGCAGTTTAGATCATATCGGTCATTTTGCAACTTCAGTTAGAGATATTGCGACGATTTTTGATGTTTTGCGAGGTTTAGATGAAAAAGATCCGGTTTGTACAAAACGTTATCCTGAGTTTTGTGTACCACAAATAAATAATGATATTTCTCAGATTAGAATTGCTATTGCAGATGGTTATTTTACCCAAAAAGCAGATACCGCAGCTTTAGCAGCCGTACAGAAAATAGCTACCGCTTTGGGTGTGACTGAATATGTAACAATACCAGAAGCAAAAATTGCCCGTGCTGCGGCGTTTGTAATTACAGCTTGTGAAGGTGCAAATTTGCATTTAGATAAGTTAAGATCCCGTCCTCAAGATTTTGATCCTGCAACACGCGATCGCTTTTTAGCTGGGGCATTAATTCCTGGACATTGGTATATTCAAGCACAGCGGTTTAGAAGATGGTATCAAGATCAAGTTAGAGAAATTTTTCAAAATGTAGATATAATTCTTGCCCCAACCACGCCAATTACAGCCCCATTAATCGGACAACAAACGATGATTTTAGATGGTGAAGAAATCCTTGTTCGTCCGCATTTGGGTTTATTTACTCAACCATTATCTTTTATTGGTTTACCTGTTTTGTCAGTACCAATTAATCAGGAAAGTTCTCTACCTTTAGGAGTGCAATTAATTGCTGCACCTTATAATGAAGCTTTAATTTTACGAGTAGCAGCATTATTAGAATCTAATGGAGTGATAGAAGTGAACATACCGAATAATTAGAAATAATATTAAACTCCATCAAAAGCTGGAGGATAAACAACTTTCCCCTTATATTTTTCCTCATAACCTGATAGAATTTTCACCATAAATACATCTTCTGGAACTGAAAAAGGAGATTCTATTTGATAATTTATTGATGGTTGAAAACCAAAAGGAGTATAAAGTTTGGGATAACCTAATACAACAATTAGTGCTTCTCCTCTTTTGTCTGCTAGTTGTAGCCCTGTTTTTAGTAAAGCTTTACCAATACCTTGCTTTTGGAATTCTGGATGAACTGCCATCGGTGCTAAACTTAATACAGGTAGTTGTTCTTCACATACTAAATCAATGTAGCTAAACATAATATAACCAATTACAGTATTTTCAATTTCTGCAACTAAAGAAAGTTCGGGAATGTAACCGTTAGATGCACGAATTATGTGTACAAGTTTGGCTTCTTTTTCTCCCCCGAAGGCTAGTGTATTTACTTCTGCTATAGTTGGGTAGTCTAGTGTATTTTCAGGACGAATATTCATCATCAATTTTTAATTATTTATGAAAGTGTATGATTGGATTGTGGTGGGTGCTGGAATTACTGGTGCTACACTTGCTTATGAACTAGCAAAAACAGGATTTTCTGTTTTGTTACTAGACCAAAATCAAACGCCACAAAATGCTACTCGCTATAGTTATGGTGGGGTTGCTTATTGGTCGGGGACAACACCAATTACACAACAACTATGTGAAGATGCGATCGCACGTTATCAAATCCTACCTCAAGAGTTGGATACTGATATCCAATTTCGAGAATTAGATTTATTACTGACAATCCCTGCGGATACTGATCCCAAATTAACCGCCACATCTTACTCCCATCTTAACACCCAGCCCCACTTACTGAGTATTCAAGAAGCCTGTGAATTAGAACCCCTGTTAAACAAAAATGCCATATCTGGGGCTTTAACAATCAAACACGGTCATATCCAACCTGAAAAAATCACACAAGCATATATTCAAGCTTTTCTGCGAATAGGGGGAGAAATACAGTTTGACCAAGTCTTAGAACTTACTCCCGCTTTGATGAATGAGAAGGTGTTTCGGGGAGTAAATACGATAAAAGCAACTTTCCACAGTGACAAAATAGCCATTTGTACTGGTGGACTTAGCCGCAAGTTACTAAAATCAGCAGGTATTCCCATTAAAGTCTATTTTTCTCACGCAGAAATAATTGAAATTCCACCTGTAAATCTGCGGCTAAATACCTTAATAGCACCAGCTAATCTGCAACGCTTTCAATTAGAAATTGAGTCAACTAAAGTTGATCAATTATGGGATGAATTTGGTAACGAACTAGTACCACCAATTTTAGATGCTGGTGCAGTACAGTTTCTTGATGGTAGTTTACGGTTAGGTCAAATTACTCGCATTCTTACAGATCCTCATGCTCAAATTAACTCAGAGGAAAGTGAAAAATGGTTGCGAACAAAAATCATGAACATATTGCCAGATTTGGGCAATTTATCGGGGAATTATCATCATTGTTTAGTAGCTTTTAGTAAAGATAAATTACCCTTAATTGGCGCTATTCCCGAATTTGAACACATTTATATTTTTTCTGGTTTCACTAGTCCTTTTGTTTTTGTTCCACCATTAGCCCAACGTTTTGCTCAATTTGTATCGGGTCAGGAAGATGAAATAATTAATCAACTGGTAATTCGTAATTATTAATTTTATTCTCTGTAACTTCTTCCGTATTTTCTCTGTTCAAATTAATGAGATGAGCAGCTTCTTGTAAAAGTTGTTGCTGTTCTTGATGAATTAAGTCTAAACGATGAGAAATTTCTGCTAGTCTTTTCTGTTGATCCTGATATTTATTTTCTAAATTTATTGTATCTAGAGGTAGGACTGGGGAAATTTGATGATTTTTATGAATAAATGTTATTTTGTGCCAATTATCATTAATAAACTTAGCCAATGATAAATAAATAGCTTTGATTAAAACTTGCAATAATTTTAAGGGAACTTTTAATATTGACCAACTCGCTGTTTCAATTAACCGCATAATACCTTTAATAATACTCCAAGCCAATGCTATGACAAACAGGAGAATTACTAAACTGATAATTGGGTGATTTACTGCCCAATTGAGTATTTGTAAAAACTGTAAAAAAGTTGGATGCTGGGTAGTTAATTTGTTTACATAAGTTGTGATTGTATTGTCAATTAATTGTGATGTGGTATTTTGAACTTGTGTAGCCTTTTGCCAGCTATTTTCTAAATAATCTTGAGCTTGATTTAGTCTATGTGTGACTGCATCCATTGCCCTAACTGACCACTGACTGCTGACAATTTGCAAATTTTGTAACTTGTCTAACATATCATTGAAGATCAAGAGATTTTGATATTAATTGCAAATCTAGGTTAGCATCTAGGCTTAATTTTGTTTTTGCTGTTTGCAACCAATCCTCAATTTGATGGGGTGGCATTGGTTTAGAAAATAGATAGCCTTGTCCATAATTGCAACCAAGCGATCGCAAAATTTTCATTTGTGAAACTGTTTCCACACCTTCTGCAATCACATCTAAGCCTAGTGTATGCGCTAAAGTAATAATTGTTTGTATAATTCCCAAGCTGCATTTTTCTTTTTCCATACATGAGACAAAAGAGCGATCAATTTTTAGGGTATCAACAGGTAAATCACGTAAATAAGATAAAGAAGAATAACCCGTCCCAAAATCATCAATACTAATCTTGATACCTACTGCGCGTAACTGCTCCAAAGAATTAATCATTGTTTGTGTATTAATCATCAATGTACTTTCAGTAATTTCCAATTTGAGCGTTACTTGAAGACCTTGGAGAGATTGATAGTGATGAATAATTTTGGAAACTATATCCGGTTCATTTAACTGTATACCTGACAAATTTACTGATAAACTTAAGGGTAGATCATCCAAAAATTGATCTTGCCAAATACTTAACTGTCTGCAAGCTGCTGCCAAAATCCAATCACCAAGGGGAATAATTAGCCCAGTTTGTTCTGCTAAGGGAATGAATTCATCTGGTGAAATCCATCCTCGCTGGGGATGTTGCCAACGAATTAAAGCTTCAAATCCCAAAACTTGAAAAGGATTTAGGTCAACTATTGGCTGATAGAATAATTGTAATTGCTGCTCACTGATTGCTTGTCTAAGTTCTGTTTCCATCTGCAATCGCTCTAAAGCTTTGGTCTGCATACTGCGATTATAGACAACTGTAGGATATTGTAATCCTTGTTCTTTGGCATTGTAATTAGCAATTTCTGCTGATCGCAAAAACTCTTCCGGTTCATGAAAATCAACGCTACTATCTACAATACCGATTGTAATTGAGACATAAATAATAAAGCCTTCTAAATCAAAAGGAGGATCAATCAAACGATGTAGTTCTATGGCTTTGCTCTCAGCATCACTTGCATCAGTAATATTTCCTAGTATAAATGTAAATACATCTTTGCCTATTCTGGCTAAATAGTCACAGTTACGTAAGTTTTTTTGTAAACGTTTTCCTACTTCTATTAGCAGTTGTTCACTTTTTATATGTCCAAAACCATATTTAATTTTGCGATACTGATTAATATCTATAAATAAAACTGCAAATTTATGAACGTTATGAATATAGCTGGACAGTACATTTAACAAAGAATTTTTATTAGGTAAACCTGTTAATTCATCATAAAATGCTAAAAATTTCACTTTTTCCAAAGCCTGTTTACGTTCATATCTTACTTTGGCTTCTCGCAATTCTCTGGCAATAGCTGGTGCTAGTCTGGTTAAATTGTGCTTGAGTAAATAATCATGAGCGCCATCTCTCATTAATTCAACTGCAATTTCTTCACCAATTGAACCTGAGACAACAATAAAAGGCGTATCTAATTTCCGTTCCTTGACCAGATTTAATGCTGCGATCGCGCTAAAATAAGGCATGGAATAATCTGTTAAAATTACATCCCATTCTTCAAATTCTAGAGCTTCTAGCATTTTTTCAGCGGTGTCAACAAGTTTATAGACGACTTGATAATTTGCTGTTTCCAGTTCCAAAACAATTAATTCAGCATCATCTAAGTTATCTTCAACAATGAGAACTTTAATTTGATCAATCATAAAAATAAATTATTGGGTTAGAGGCGGAGGACTGTTGATAATCAACCAGTACATTCCTAGCTGGTGCAAAATTTTCACAAACTGGTCATAATCGACTGGTTTACGAATGTAGCTATTACAACCCAAACTATAGCCTTGAAGACGATCGCTCTCTTCGTGAGAGGTTGTCAAAATTACAATAGGTAACAACTTAGTTCGACCATGAGAACGAATTAGTCGCAGCACTTCTAACCCATTGATTCGGGGTAGCTGCAAGTCTAATAAAATGAGCGATGGTAGGGAATTTAATGCTGTGTTTTCTGTAAATAGATAGTTAATTGCTTCTACACCATCTCTGGCAATAACAATATTTTCTCGCAGTCCAGTTTGCTCAAAAGCAAGTAATGTTAATTCTATATCATCAGGATTATCCTCAACAATTAATAATGTGGATGTCTGAGCCATACTACTTTAAAAACAAATGGTTTATCAACTGAGAATTCAGAATTAATTCTGGATGATTGAAATATGAATAACTAGCTTTAATATTCCTCTTGGATGGTCTGATATTCTTTACAGCGTAGCTTTGGCACGAATCATCATGGCTGGTTTTAGATTCACCATAGATTGATTGTGATTCTCGGATTCTGATTTTTGAATTCTTCAAAAAACTATTGCCCTGTTTGTAACATAAAAACTCACTCTCACTCTATAAGGTGAAATAAAAAGTTGCTCTTTCTCCAATTACCCCATTTGCCCACACATCACCACCATGACGACGAACAATTCTTTGCACAGTCGCTAAACCAATGCCTGTTCCTGGAAACTCTTCCACGGTATGGAGACGTTGAAATGCTTGAAATAGCTTGTTGGCATAAGCTTGATCGAACCCGACTCCATTGTCTGTGATCATGTAGGTTAAACGTGAATGATTATTGTTTTCTAACAAAATACAACTCAATTCAATTTTTGTTTGTATTTTAGTGGATGTAAACTTCCAAGCATTATTGAATAAGTTTTCCATCACAATGCGTAAAAGTTGAGCATCACCCCAGACAATAAGATCAGGAGAAATTAGCCACTGTACCTGCCTTTCTGGTTCGTTTTCACTCAGTTGTTGAGCAATTTCTTGAGCGATCGCACTAAGATTAACTTGAGCATATCGTATCGGAGTGCGGGTAACTCGTGAAAGTTGCAGCAAATTGTCAATTAGTTCACCCATGCGTTGAGTTCCAGCCCGAATCCGAGTTAGATAGTGCTGGCCTCGCTCATCTAATTGATCTTGATAACGCTCTAGCAATGTCTTACTAAATCCATCAATACCGCGTAAAGGCGCGCGGAGGTCATGAGAAACTGAGTAAGAAAACGCTTCTAATTCTTTGTTAGCTGCAATAAGTTCAGCAGTGCGTTGTTGTACTCTTTCCTCTAGTTGTTCATTAAGTTGGCGAATTTCTAGTTCAGTTTGTTTGCGAACAGTAATATTTGTACAAGCTCCCACCCATTCGCGGATAGAACCGTCTGTTTCCAGAACAGGTAAAGCCCGCACCCAAAAACAGTGGTATTCGCCGTTTGAGTCACAAATACGACATTCATTTTCATATAAACAATTTTTGGCGATCGCCTGTAACCAAATTTTTATTGTTCGTTCTCTATCATCAGGATGAAGGGAGTATTGCCAGTTCAACCCCTGGTATTCTGTAAAAGTCTGACCAGTAAAAGCCTCCCAACTTTCCTGTACAGTAGTAAATTTACCTGTGGCATCGGTAATCCAAATCACTTGGGTTGTGGCTTGTACCAAGGAACGGTAACGTTCTTGACTGTGCTGGAGAGCAATTTCTGTTAATTTGCGTTCGGTTATATCTGCCGCAATCCCCACATGACGTAATATTTGTCCAGATGGGCTATAAATAGGGAAAACGCGAGCAAAAATCCAGCGGATATCACCTGTGGGGTGAATAATGCGATATTCTTCCTCTAGGGGTTCTCCTTGAACCAGACGCGCACAAGCAGCAAAAATGCGATCGCGCTCATCTGGGTGTATAGATTCACTCCAAGATTCAGGGTGCTGATACAGACTTTCACAACTTTGTCCCCATATTTCTTCATAGCCAGGACTGATATATAAAATCTCACTCAAGTCAGCGGAGTTAATATGAAACACTTCATGGATATTGTCAGCTAGTTCCCGAAACTTAGCTTCACTTTCTTGTAATGCAGCTTGTGTATGTTTTAGAGATGTAATCTCCGTGATAAAACCTTGAATTTTTTGCTCTCCATTAATAAATGTTTCAATTCCTTTTTCCCACAACCATTTTTCCTGGCCACATTGAGAATGAATGCGATACTCTACTTCGTATGTCATTTGATCAGCAATTGCTTTTCTAATAGCGGTGTCAATTTTGGGTAAATCTTCTGGCACTATTAAACCTTGAAATGTACGATTCTCATCACTAGCTAATTCCTTGCCATTACCACCAATAATAGACAAATAGCCATCACTTAAGCTTTCAACGGAGAAATCATCATTCACACTGCGAGAAAAAACAATTCCTGGTAAAGTATTAATCAAATTGGCTAACTGATGACGGCTATTGACTAAAGCTTGATTTGTTGATTCTAATTGAGATGTACGCCTCTGGATTTTTGTTTCTAAATTCTCATAAGATTCCAGTAATGCTTTTTGAGCATTTTGGTATTTTTGGTCAGTAGCATTTAAATATCTTGCATTCCACCATACAACTCCACCTAAAAAACCGATATTGATAATAGATCTAACAATCAATCCCGTCTCAATATCAATAGTATTAGTTCTGTATGCCGACAAAAATAAGCCTGAAGTTACAATCGGAATACCAATCACCAAAGGCAAGAGATTACGGGCAATAATCCCACCTAAATAAGGACTCATCACTTCTTGTATCCAACCTTTTTCTGGATCAGCCAATAAAACTCCTAACCCCAGTAAAATAAACAAAATACTGGTATGCACTGCCATGGTAGTCAACGGTGGAATTTGATAAAAAGATCTAATTCCAAATATGTAACCAATGAACCCTAACAAGGCAATTAAAAAACTACAAAAAGCTAAAATTTGAGTTATACCTACAACCTTTGTTCTTAGCAAAATTAAGGCTAAACCCAACCATAAAAAGCATAGGGCTGTATTAGGAGCCATTCGTCCTGGATAGGATGTAAAAACCGCATTTTCTGCTTCTTTAATTAACAGTTGATCAATTCTTAAATTAATATTAAAAATATACTGGATGATTGTTAATAGCCCCAGCAGCGCCACCATCACTGCTAATATCTGGGAAATTAATTTCAGGTGTAATAACTTGGTTTGACAATATTGATGCCACAGCCACAAACATATTCCACTAAAAATAAAACCTAGTGCTGTATTTACTTTCATTGCCACCAGTCCTGGTAGCATACTCTTAAGAATTGGTATATTAAAAATCCAACCCAGTAAAACTATACAGCCTATTAATGCTGTGGTTATACCCAACTTACTGGAAAGATTACGAGCTAAAGAATTAAGATTTGCATTATCAATATAAATTTTAGTCACAATAATGTTATCCTGGCAAGACATACAGGAAATACTCTATGGACTTACGTAATCAATAGATTTTTATACTATGGTATGTTTAAAATTAATTTGACTATACTGAATTGTAATTAGCAATATATCTCTAGTTATATTTTTAAATCTATCTACTGAAGGATTCGGAAAAAATTATACAGGGAGAATAGCCAGTAAATATCCTCCCCTACTCCCCTATTTCTAATTAACCCCGCGCAATTTCCGAGTATTATCTACCAAACTTTGAGCAAACTGATCAAATCGTTGAGATAATTTTTCATCCAACAGTTTACCTTCTGGACTGAAAGCACTATAAGCTTGTCCAATAGCAATCTGTTCGGGAATTACCCAACCATGCACCCATCTCATAATGATTCGCAGGTCGTTGAGCGCATTACTATTAGATTGACCACCTAAAATACTAACTAATCCTGTCACTTTCCCTGATAGTTGATCAAAACTCATTAAATCTAACGTATTTTTGATCACACCGCTAACTCCCCCATGATATTCTGGTGTGGCTAAAATTAAGCCGTCAGAATTGCCAACAGTATCGCGCAACCGTTGTACATCTGGATATTCTGGGTATTCTTTAGCACCTGTGCAGAATGGTAGCTGCATTTGCCGTAAATCGAGAATTTCCACCTCTGCACCTAAAGCCGCTACTCGTTGTGCTGCTACTTGTAACCCTAGCTGGGTATATGAGCCGGGTCTTAAACTACCACCAATACCAACAATTTTTACCATAGTTCACCCACAAAACTAGAATTATTAAAAAGCGGAGTCATTACGACTATGATTATTTTAACGACGAATTTTATTATTTGTCAAACTCCTTTTGGGGGAGCATGGAACAAAGCAAAGGTTGACAGAGAAAAAGCGATACTAATAAATAGTCATGCCAAATCAATTACACATTTCGCTAAGGGAACAAGGAACAGAACAAGATTCTAGGGATTTCTATTTTGTGGCAAAATGTATAATTAATTTTACTCAGGTACTGATTCATCATCTTTCCTGAACATCACTCACCAATTCCCCATATCCCGAAGTTAGACTAGATGAGAAAACTGTAATTTCCAGTTATTGCTATTTCTGCTAGAAGAATAGGCATAAAACCAAAAATCAGCTTATGCCAACAGAAAAAGGGTAAATTTTATGACAAATCTTGGTAAGAAGGCATTGAAAAAACAGCTTCAATCAAAGCGAATTCCTTGGACTGGGGCATTAGCAGCTACTATGATTATGCTGCCAGGAATTTTTGGTGGTAGTCCCGTCTTGGCTCAAAAAGCAGAGCGAAACTCTTTATCTTATGGGGAATTGCTCCAAAAAACTGAGCAAGGGGAAGTGAGAAAAGTAGAACTTGATGAAACTGAACAAATAGCTAAGGTTTATTTGGCAGATCAAAAGCCAGATGCACCACCTATACCAGTAAAACTGTTGGAACAAAATACGGAGTTAATCAATAAACTCAAGGAAAAAAACGTTGAATTCGGTCAGGTTTCCTCCGCTAACAGCAGGGCTGCTGTAGGACTATTAATTAATCTGATGTGGATTTTGCCACTTGTGGCTTTAATGCTGTTGTTCCTGCGTCGTTCTACCAATGCTTCTAACCAAGCGATGAATTTCGGTAAATCTCGCGCTCGGTTTCAAATGGAAGCGAAAACCGGAGTAAAATTTGACGATGTGGCAGGAATAGAGGAAGCGAAGGAAGAATTACAGGAAGTTGTCACTTTCCTCAAACAGCCAGAAAGATTTACTGCTGTGGGTGCAAGAATTCCTAAAGGTGTACTGTTAGTTGGACCTCCAGGTACTGGTAAAACTTTACTAGCAAAAGCGATCGCTGGGGAAGCTGGTGTACCCTTCTTTAGTATTTCCGGTTCAGAATTTGTAGAAATGTTTGTGGGTGTGGGTGCTTCCCGTGTCCGCGACCTGTTCAAGAAAGCCAAAGATAACGCTCCCTGTATCATCTTTATTGATGAAATTGATGCAGTCGGTAGACAACGGGGTGCAGGTATCGGTGGTGGTAACGATGAAAGAGAACAAACCTTAAACCAACTATTGACAGAAATGGATGGTTTTGAAGGCAATACAGGCATTATTATTATTGCTGCTACCAACCGTCCTGATGTTTTAGACTCCGCACTGTTGCGTCCTGGTCGTTTTGATAGACAAGTAATTGTGGATGCACCAGACCTGAAGGGGCGTTTGGAAATTTTAGAAGTCCATTCCCGCAATAAGAAATTAGATCCTAGTGTATCCTTAGATGCGATCGCCCGGCGCACCCCTGGCTTTACCGGTGCAGACTTAGCTAACCTCCTCAACGAAGCAGCCATTCTCACCGCGAGAAGACGCAAAGACGCAATTACCATCCTAGAAATTGATGATGCAGTAGACAGAGTAGTAGCTGGGATGGAAGGTGCAGCTTTAGTAGATAGCAAAAACAAACGTTTAATCGCCTACCATGAAGTCGGACACGCTTTAGTGGGAACATTAATTAAAGACCATGACCCCGTCCAAAAAGTTACCCTCATCCCCAGAGGACAAGCATTAGGTTTAACTTGGTTTACACCCAACGAAGAACAAGGATTAATTTCTCGTTCTCAAATCCTAGCGCGGATTATGGCAGCTTTAGGTGGTCGTGCTGCTGAGGAAATTGTTTTTGGTAAAGCAGAAGTCACAACAGGTGCTGGAAATGACTTGCAACAAGTCACAAATATGGCACGACAAATGGTAACGCGATTTGGGATGTCTGACTTAGGTCCGTTGTCCTTGGAAAGTCCACAAGGAGAAGTATTCTTGGGGCGTGACTGGGGGAATAAATCAGAATATTCTGAAGAAATTGCTTCTAGAATTGATTCTCAAGTCCGGGGAATAATTAGCAGTTGTTACATCAAAGCCAAAGAAATTCTGCAAGAAAACCGCATAATTTTAGAACGTTTAGTTGATTTATTAACAGAACAAGAAACTATAGATGGTGATTTATTCCGCAAAATTGTTGAAGAAAATACACAAGTTCAGGTAAAAGATCAAAGGTTAGCTGTGCCTCATTAGCAAGTTATTAAAAGGAATTAGGCCAAGGGTGTAAGGGTGTAGAAGAAAGTCTAATGCCCCAATACCCAATGACCTAATTTTCTTTCTCCATTGATTCTGAATCACATTTGAATAGTACATAAAAACTATCAACTTTACGTCTGTACACCAATGTTAAAGTTTCGTTACAAATAGGCTTTGTTTAACGTTGCATCGTCATTAACCAATAGGTACTATAGGTTTAGCTATGGGGAATTGAATTAGGTTTACACATCTTTACAATTTGGTTTTGTTCTGGGGAGTCTCTACCGTCAGTGCTTATGGTTGATTTTGCTGATTGGTAGGCAAATAGGGACGATATCGCCAGAATAAATTGCCCAAACTGCCTATTAAATTGTTTAAAGTTATGTAGCCTTTTACTTACAGCTTAACAAGCACTGCGGTAAACTATGCCTTGATTACGATTCCTTCGCAGAGAAGAACACCCGAAAGGAGCAGTTTTTTCAATGTCTCATACCGTAAAAATCTACGATACCTGCATCGGCTGCACTCAATGTGTCCGCGCTTGCCCCACTGACGTACTGGAGATGGTGCCTTGGGATGGCTGTAAAGCTTCTCAAATTGCCTCTTCACCCCGCACAGAAGACTGCGTAGGCTGCAAACGTTGCGAAACCGCTTGTCCCACTGATTTCTTGAGCATCCGGGTTTATCTGGGCGCTGAAACAACTCGCAGCATGGGTCTAGCATATTAAATACTGAGATATTAAAATACTCAGTATAATAGTGCTGAGAACTGAGGTAGGGAGAAACAACTTGATCCTTCTCTCAGCACTCAGCACTTAACAATTTTGAATTATCTCCATAGAAAATGTCTTTAAACTCTGGCAGCAGACGTTTCTGCCGCAGAAATTTGTTGTTTTAATCTTGGTCAACCAAAATCTATTACAAAACCGAGTGGTCAAAGGAGCAAGTTGCTCCTTTTTCTTTGCTATAATCACCCCTTTATGCTGACAACTATACTGAATTAATTTCCAGTAACAGCAAATAGTGAACAGTTGTCAGGCAAATAGTAGGGTACTGAAACTAAATGCAACTCGTAACTGATAACTATTAACTGATAACCGGAGTGGTGTAAACAATGTGCGGAATAGTTGGCTATATAGGCACTCAAGCGGCGACAGATATTTTACTGGCTGGATTGGAAAAATTAGAATATAGAGGTTATGATTCAGCCGGAATTGCCACAATTTGGGAAGGTGACGTTCATTGTGTGCGGGCTAAGGGTAAACTGCTGAATTTGCGTTCTAAACTCGAACAAATCGAAACTCCTGCTCAAATTGGCATTGGTCACACTCGTTGGGCAACTCATGGTAAACCAGAAGAATATAACGCCCATCCACACATGGATACGGCGCTGCGGATAGCGGTAGTGCAGAATGGGATTATTGAGAATTATCGTGAGTTACGGGAACACCTGAAGGGCTTAGGACATGAGTTTCGTTCCGAGACGGATACAGAAGTCATTCCCCATTTGATCGCTGAATGTTTAAAGCATAATTTTGAAAATACTGTTTCCGTTTCTATGTTTTTGGAAGCGGTGCGGGAAGCGGTGAGTAAGCTAGAGGGGGCTTTTGCTGTTGCGGCTATTTGTGCAGATTACCCAGATGAATTGATTGTAGTTCGCCAACAAGCGCCTTTAGTGATTGGTTTTGGTCAAGGTGAGTTTTTCTGTGCTTCCGATACTCCGGCCATTGTTCCCTATACCCGCGCTGTATTGCCTTTAGAAAACGGTGAAATTGCCCGTTTGACTCCTTTAGGGGTGGAGGTCTATAACTTTGCAGGGCATCGCTTGAAAAAGCATCCTCGTACCCTGAACTGGAATCCCATCATGGTGGAAAAGCAGGGATTCAAACATTTTATGCTCAAGGAAATTTATGAGCAACCGGGGGTAGTGAGGGCTTGTTTAGAGGCTTATTTTCCCGCTAGTGCTGAAACACCTGTGACGCTGGGTTTACCAGAGGAATTTTATGTAGATTTAGAACAAATTCAAATTGTCGCTTGTGGGACAAGTTGGCACGCTGCTTTAGTGGGTAAATATTTGTTAGAACAGTTAGCAGAAATTCCTACTCAAGTACAATACGCTTCTGAATTTCGCTACGCACCATCACCTCTGACGGCTAATACTTTAACCATTGGTGTCACACAATCGGGTGAGACTGCGGATACTTTAGCAGCTTTATCTATGGAAAAGGAACGCAGGCAAGGAAAAGAAGCTAAGTATCAAGTGCGACTATTGGGTATTACCAACCGTCCAGAAAGCACTTTGGGGCAGATGGTAAGTAATATTATTAATACTCATGGAGGTATTGAGATTGGAGTTGCTGCGACAAAGACTTTTATTGCCCAGTTGATGGCGTTTTATGGTTTGGCTTTAGATGTGGCTTATCGTCGGCAAACAATTACGGCTGAAAGGTTAACAGAAATAATCGCTGGTTTACGACAGTTACCCGCAGAAATTGAAGCGATTTTAGAAACCCAGGAAAGATATATTGAGCAGTTAGTTCATGATTTTGCAGAAACTAAAGATTTCATTTTTGTAGGCAGAGGAATTAATTTCCCAATTGCTTTAGAAGGAGCTTTGAAATTAAAAGAAATTAGCTATATTCATGCGGAAGGATATCCAGCAGGAGAAATGAAACATGGTCCGATCGCTCTATTAGATGCGAAAGTTCCTGTAGTGGCGATCGCCATGCCTGGTAGTGTGTATGAAAAAGTCATTTCTAACGCCCAAGAAGCTAAAGCCAGAGATTCCCGATTGATTGGGGTTACTTCTGTCAATGATGGAGAAGCGGCGGAAATCTTTAATGATTTAATTCCTGTGGCGGAAGTTGAGGAACTTTTGTCACCAATTCTCACAGTTATTCCGTTGCAATTATTGGCTTATCATATTGCTGCACGACGGGGTTTAGATGTAGATCAGCCGAGAAATTTGGCGAAATCGGTAACTGTGGAATAGCTTCAGTAATTGTGCTTTCTTCTTGTTGTACAACGATAAAAAAGTTGGAAAATAAATAAAAAAGTTTTACAATTTCTCCCGTGGGTGTATATACAAATCATCCAGAGGAGAATTTTTTTGTTACAAGTAGGCGTGACTGAACGCAAGATAAATTTGTGGTGAGATTAGAAAATAGAGGAAAGCAATCAAGTACCCAGGCTTGAGAAATCATTGCTGTCAAGTGTAATATTTCAGTGCTAGGATAAACCGTTTACCCGGATTTCTTTATTAGTACAAAAGTTCTATAATAGATTAGGTACATAGGGTATCTAATATCAATTCTAAACTATGGCACGTGGCGAAACCCTCAGAAAGCTCTTCAAAAGCTTCTCTCGCAATGAGAGAGAGGAGTTTTTGGCTGCGGCTAACGAACTAATTGAAGAAGAAAGAAATAAAAATCACATCCTGCTGGCTAGAGATTTGGAAAAACTGCTGCACAATGGCAATGGATACACCAAACCCCTAGCAGCTAACCTAGCTCCCTGGAATCAATTTCCTGAACCACCTAAAGATAAAGATACTGGACTAGCTTTACTAGATGTCAAGCGGTTTGACCTGACATGGGATCACATCGTTCTCAGTGAAAAAATATTTGATATCCTGCAAGAAATCGTTCTCGAAAACCGTAAGCAAGACATCCTTGCAGCCTATAACCTCAAGCCCAAAAATAAACTGCTCTTTTGTGGACCACCGGGTTGTGGTAAAACCCAAACCGCAAAAATTCTCTCTAGTGTCTTGAGTTTACCCCTTGTTTACGTGAACCTAACAGCAGTATTTTCTTCTTACTTAGGTGAAACAGCTACCAATCTTCAGAAAATTTTTACTTACATTGAACAAGGGGAATGGCTGGTTTTGTTCGATGAGTTTGACGCGATCGCTCGTGATCGAGATAACTTAAATGAACATGGTGAAGTCAAACGTCTAGTCAATAGCTTGTTACAACTCATTGATAATGCAACTAATCAAAGTATATTTATTGCAGCGACTAATCACGAAAAACTATTAGACAGTGCAGTTTGGCGAAGATTTGACGAGGTGATTTTCTTTGACAACCCCACTCTGGAATTACGCACGGCTCTTTTAAGCCGTTATCTGTCTGGTATCCGTTATACTGCTATTAATCTATCTACTTTTGCTGAACGGCTAGAAAATGCGACAGGAGCAGATATAGAACGTATTTGTTCTGATGCAATTAAAGCTGTAATTCTACGGGGGGAGCGTACCTTGACTGCTGATGATTTAGAAGTTGCGATAGGACGCTTTTTAGAAAGGCAAAGTATAATAGCAAACTCACAATAATCATCTACGCCAAATCCTCATGGTAAGTCAGTTTGAACACCTTAAATTACCGAAAACTATAAACATCGAATTACCACGAAGGCCAGGGCGTGGCTTTGGTGGTGGAAAACGCTCTAATCCCGTTGAACATGGTAAGCATTTATTAGATCAACTTTCTGGACTAACTGAGCCGAAAAAACAACAGAGTAACCCTTTTCGTCTTGATCCAAAATTAATTTTTAAGATTAAAGCTACTAAAAAAGGATCGATTGAAGATAAGGATTTGACTAGAACAGGATTAGATATTTTAGCAATTGAGCCTGATAAAGCCATAGTTGTCTTTTCGTCTGATCTGGAGTTAAAAGAATTTAGGAAACGTTTAGAAAATTACAGTCAAATTACCGAAGGACCAGAATATTCATATTTAGGGGCAATTGATGAGTTAGTCCCCCTTGAAAGAGAAGATCGCATTGGTCGTTTGTTAGAACTAAAGCCCGTACAAATAGGTGAACTTGCAGCTTTAGATTTGGAACTCTGGCACACAGGCGATCGCAAAGAAATGCAAAAATATTTAGATGATATAGCCGATGTTTTAGAAAGTTTGTCAGAAGATACTGCTCCTATGAGAATGAGTGATCGCTACGTTGGTGAATATATGTGCATAGCCAGAATTAAAGTCACTCAAGAGATTTTAGAACTTTTACTAGAAGAAAAAATCGTCAAAGAAATTGATCGTCCTCCCCAACCTGCATTTGAGAGAGATGGTGATTATCAGTTACCAATTTCCAGTTTTCCTGAAGTAATTTCTCCACCTGAAAACAATTGCGGCATTCTAGTTATAGATTCAGGTGTACAGCGTGGTCATCCATTAATTGCTCCTGTACTGGGTGAAGCTGATGTATTTTCAGATCCAGAACAGAAATTAATAAAAGGTGGTGCAGATGATGTAAATGGTCACGGGACAAGTGTTTCTGGCATTGCTATCTATGGAGATGTCGAAAACTGTATTAAAAAACGGTCATTTGATCCAACAGTTTGGTTATTTTCTGCTCGTGTAACAGATGAAAATTGTCAGTATTATGAGGATCTTCTCTTAGAAACTCAACTAGATCAAGCTATTCATGCTTTTGTTGATCAGTATCCTAACTGCAAAGTAATTAATATCTCATTAGGTAATGCTAACCAAATTTATAGAGATAGGATGAAGCAATTTCGATTAGCAGCAAAAATAGATGAAATTGCTTATCAATACCAAATTAAGAAAATTAACATTGTTTTTGTGATTTCAGCAGGAAATACTAACCCACTTCATGAAAAAGCAAGATCAGATGAACAACTAAAGACTGACTACCCAAATTATTTACTCGATCAAAATGCTCGAATTATTGATCCAGCAACTTCTGCGATCGCACTAACTGTAGGTTCTTTATCTTATGGACGTGGTAGTATGACAGAACCTGCGGATGTGCGTCGTCAGGCGATCGCAAAATTACCAGGATACCCTTCACCCTTTACCAGAACTGGTTTTGGAGTAGATGGAATGATTAAGCCTGATGTTGTAGATTTTGGTGGAGATTTAGCATTAGACCTCAGTTATCGAGAAGGTTTAGATTTACCTAAAGTTAGTCAATTACGAGATAATGTTGCTGGGGTTTCTGTTGTTACTTTCTCCAAAAATTTCCAAAGTTCTTTATTTCACATTTGTAGTGGTACAAGTTTTGCTGCACCTCGTGTAGCTAACATTGCTGCTCAACTCTTCACAAAATATCCAAATGCCAGTTCTAACCTCATTCGAGCTTTGATTGTTAATTCTGCGGTGCTTCCCAAAGAAATTCCAGATGAATTTAGTAATGGTACAGAATCTCAAAAAATTAAAAAGCAGCTACAAATCTATGGCTATGGACAGACTGATTTAGAACGTGCAATGTATTCTGCTGAAAACTATGTTGTTCTATCAGAAGAAGATATTTTAAAAGTTGGCTATTTTAATCTTTATACAATTCCCCAACTACCACAGGAATTTTTTGATGTAAAAGGTACTCGCATACTATCAGTTACCTTGGCATTTGATCCTCCAACTCGTCCAACTCGTGGAGATTCATATTTAGGAGTAACAATGGAATTTGATCTTTTCAAAGGAATTGATCATAAAATTGTTAGAAATGCTTATGAAGTTGCTAGTAAAGAAGCTGCTAGTAAAAATAATTCGTCTGATGAGTTTGTAGAAAATACAAAGACAAAGCTAAAGAAAAAATATGGTGATGGTATTGAAGTAAAATTTTCTCCAGGTTCTAATATTCGTAAAAAGGGAACTTTACAAAAGGGACAAGTACAAATTTTTCCGCAGTCTACAAAATATAATGAAGGAAATATGACTCTGGTGGTGAGTTGTAATCGTAAATGGGCAGATCCAGATGACATACAACGTTATGCTTTAGTAGTTAGTATTAGTCATTCAGATCCTCAAGTTAATTTATATAATCGGATGAGACTTCAAATCGACCAAATTGATCAGATTGACCAGCGAGAAAGAAACCGAGCAAGGGGTTAAATACTAAAAACCTGAAAATTCATGTCGTAGAAAGTAAATACATAGGCAAGAGTAGGTAAGACTGGACACAAGACAAGATAAGCTTTTTTCAGTTTAACTTGACATTCTTATAGTATATGTGTACTATATAATTATGTAGGGTCATGTAAATTAAGAAAAAGTTTTCTCTATTTTGATTTCAAAATACCATAGCAACCCGATTAGATTTATGTATCTCTTACGGGAGCATATTTTTTGTTGAGATAGAGAATAGGAAAGAAAGAGAATAGTAGATGTGTACGTAATTTGTAAGAGCAAAGTACCAACTACGCCAACAAAGCTCAAATAGGAGTCCTATATTATTTACAACATATTACAACCTCATCCTAATCAAGTAGAAATTGGTTTATTCTGAACAGTATTCCGTATAAAATTACCATTCGCAAAATTATGGCAAGTCAAAAAACCAAATTTGCTGTTTATAATCTAGCCGGTAAAGAAAAAGCTTTCTATTTAGCTGAAAAAGTTCATCTAGAAATTAAGCCTGATGCTATTCCTAAAAAAATGATAGCTCATAGCATCATCATTATTGACCGTTCCGGTTCAATGTATCATGATATTGAGGCTTTAAAAGAAACTTTAATCAAGCTGTTGACTCTGGATGAATACAGTAATACCGAATTGGTAATCTCACTAATTTCTTATTCTTCTAAAGGTGATGTAACTTGTCATTTTCAGCGTGTACCTATTCAAGAAGTCATGCAGCCAGATTCACTCTATATTGCAGAAATTAAAGCAATTCATGCTGGTTGTGCAACTTGTATTTCCCAATCTTTAAAATTAGCACAAGAATTGATTAAAACTGGTGAATTAACAGCAATTACTTTACATAGTGACGGCTATGCTAATGATAGTAGTTTTAATGCTGAATCTAAGGCTATAGAATTAATATGTAATGATTTGCAGAACAAGGATGTTTTTGTTAACACCATTGCTTATTCTCCCTATTCTGATTTTAAATTTTTGGCAAAAATTGCTAATTCTGTATCTGGCATTTGTTTACAAGCTGGGAATATTAAAGAAGTCTATGATGCTCTTTATAACACGGGAAATGTGTTAAAAGAAGCTACGGGAATAGTCATAGAAGAACCTTTAGCTAGTGACTACAGTTATCAAGTGTTTTTCTCCCCCACTGCTAAGAAAATTAATGGTACAAATCAAACTTTGAAAATTTTTGGTTTGAAACCGGAAGATGAAGCTTACATCTATAAATATAAGCAAATTACCAAAGAAGCTTATGAGCAATTAAAAGATATTCCTGTTGCCCAAAATGATCAATCTGTCTATATCTTTGCTAAGGCTAATTTAGCAGATGGAAATCTCAATACTGCTAAATATGCGCTTGCGAGTACCTTTAACGCAACTTTAACAGCAAGACACGCGAAAGCTTTAACAAATGAAGACATTGCAAATTTTACTAAAGATTTGGAAATAGCAATCTTTTATCCTCATGTTTTAGCTGAACATGAAATTTTAGATCATGTCAAAGTTAATGATAAAATCTCAGTTTTAAAGTTGATTGATATTTTATCACAACATCGGCAACATATTATTATTAACCTCAAACATCTGCAAGCAACTTACCAAAGGAAAGGTATCAAGCGTGTTAATGGTGTGCGGGGAGAAAATGGAGAATTAATCAAACCTTGGTTAGAAATAGAATATATTGAACCAGGTGATTATGTGCAGATGGGTAGTTTTGATATTAACCGCAACACGGCTACTATTAATATGCTGCTTACGCAAAAAGTGAAGTTGGTAAAAGCAGAAGATAAAACTGCAATTACAGAAGTTGCAGGTGTGTTGTTAAATGATTTAACGACCTTCAATAATTACACTATTGTTAGTGATGGAGAAATTAATATCAAGGCTTTAAAAGTGAAAATTAGCAGTAAAAAAGCCTTTGATGATTTAAAAGCAGTTAGTGTTATTGATGGTGAAGAATTTGATTTTCAAAAAGAATATACTCTGCAATTAGAAGATTTACCTTTAGTGAGTTTTGAGGGTAATTACAGTAGTATTGATAGTTTATTTACTCAACTTGCAGAAATCAAGGTTTTATCTAGTATTCTTGCTGCCCATTTACGGGAAGAGTCGGATGTATTTATTCCCGAACAAATTGAAGAGTTGAAAAAACATTATCTTTCTAAAAGCCTGTATCTAAATTTTCCCACGACTAATGAATATACAGATTTGAAAGCAGCTTTATCTGATGGTACGGTAGACTCAAGGGTGAGTTATAAAATTGATATTGGTGGTACAGAAATTCTCAATTTGAGTAAATTGTCTTCTGCTAATCAGTTTCTTGATAAAAGATATGAAGTTTATGATTCGGAAACTGGCGAAATTTTCACTAAACCCACTTTTGAACTGGGGTTAAATGAAAATATTGCTTTTCGTCCTAAAACCTTGTCTTCGAGAACGAAAATTACAAAAGCAGATGATCTGATGAAAGCAATTTTTGATGATTTTTTGGGAATAGAAACAACCGGAAAAGTTGCGAAAATTTTGAATTTAGTTGGTGCAGGAAGTTTGGCTTTATTTCTACAAGCAAAACACGCTGGTACACCTGTGAATAAACAGGAAATTATCAATGCAATGACAACTGCAAAAAATAATTTAGAGGAGTACACAGAAAAAGTTTATCGAGAAAAGATTTCACCTTTGGTATTTTACATTGGTGCAACTGGTTTGTTACCTGATGAAATGTCTGCTCAAGCGATGACTGCTGATGAAATAGGTAGTAAATATCCTAATTTACAGTTTTCTAAAAGTGAGCAGGAAGGGACATTTTTCGTAGTGGGTGATACTGTAATTAGTGTTTATGCTCAAAATGAATATTACAGTAAAAAGCCTGTTGGTGTTAGTTAGTTGATTTTGTAGGGGTTTAGCAATGCTAAATCCTTATAAAATAACTAAATTACTAAATTGAATTTAAAAAATCCCATTCATCAAACCAAAGCGATCTATCCACTTGCTCAATTAATTCAATAAATTGAGTTGTGATATTAAAAGTCACTCTATGAGGTTGTAAAGTAGAGGAAATAACTAATTCTACATCTTCTTTTGTCATTAGTTTAAAAAGATTATCGCTATCTAAACATTGTTGAATATGTTGACGTACAATAGTGCCTAATTGCACATCATTGTTTTTAATAAATTCATAATTACCTCTATTAAGTCTCAATATATTATTCAATTTATCCCTAATGTTTTTATACCAATAGATTATGTTTTCGTACTTTGTATCATCATAACGATTAGTTAATGTTGTTTTCAACCGAGAATAATTATTTTCTAAATCATTTTGTAACACCTGAATATCAACATTTATACCTTTTTGTACTAACCATTTACTTAAAAGTCTAGCTAGTTTTGGTATATCAGTGAATACAGTTGATTCCAATGTATAAGCAGACCAAATATGAGATTTTAGATTAATGCGGTTTTGAAATTCTGGTGTCAGTGTAGATCGATGGGTGTCGTTAAGAAAATCTCTGTCTATTATTAATACAGATTTCTCCCAGAGTGTTTGATTATTTTTAACTTCAGAAAAAACGGTTTTGTAATGTAAAATTCTCTCAGAAACTTCATTAACTCCTCCTAAAACCCAATAAACATATTTTTTAGGATTACCAATATTCTGCTTGAGCAATATATCAATTACCTGTGCATCATCTGCACCTTCTACAAATATTAGCTTATCTGATTCGATAGCGTTTAAAAAATCTAATCCACTCACCATTCCTAATGCACTAATCACGGGATTAACTTGAGATGGATAAATACCAGAAAATCGGGTATTTACTGTTGGTAAATTAGTATTTATACTTTTATATCTTCCTGTAGGTTGACTATCAAGATGGAATAAATTAGATAAATTTGCACTACGAATTAATGCTTCATTATGGGTTGTGATGAAAACTTGATTATCTTGGGAGAATCTTAATAAAATTTGCAATAAACGGCTCTGGATTTCTCTATGAATATGGCTATCTGGTTCATCTAAAAGAATTAAGTTTAAGTCTTTGTTAATATTGTAAGGATGGTAAACATTGAGTAAAACCTCAATAATTTGTAAACTTCCACTCCCTAGTAGAGCAAGATCAAATTCTCCTTGATGATTTTGCAAATTAAATACAACATTTACATCTTTTTGAATATCACTGGATGTAGAAATACTGATTTGTTGAGTTTGGTTGTAAAGAACAAAGGAAAGATCATCTAAAAATTTTCTAAAGAGGTCAGGGTTAGGAGAACGATAAAGTTGATACAACCGATTACGAATGACACTTGATGAATCACGATTGATGATAGATTCTTGAACTTGTGGAGGTGTGGTAAATCTTTCTATTTGACGAATTGTACCAGAGGGTGATGTGTAGTAAAAGCTAAAAGGAGATGGTAAATTCTGGAAAAAATTGTTAAATTCTTGAAAGTTATAATTAGTAAAATCTACTAATTCTATAACGTAATTACGTCCTGAACTACTAATATTAAAACTGATAGTTATTTCTTCGTCATTATTACTTAAAGTGGCAGATAATTCTATTCTTTTTCTTTTATCTCTTTGATAAAAGATATCTTCAAAGTTAGGACTTAAAACACTATTAATGTGATCAAAGTATTTTTCTTGTGTATTTCCTAAAATATAATCATTTTTTCTATAATTTGCTGTTGATCTGCCAGCTTGCCTGATTAATCTAGTAAAACATTCATGCCATAAAGATAAAGCTTGTAGTAGTGTAGTTTTTCCTGAATTATTAACTCCAGTAAAAATACTTACGGTCTGATTAAATTCTACTTGAATATCTTGAAACAACTTAAAATTCTTAACTTTAAACCGTGAAATGTGCATTTTTACACCTCTGGGTTTATCTCACAAAATAAAAATATCAAATAAAATAAAAAAGGAAGAAATTATTTTATTTTACTATGTAAATGTTATGATTCATATTTATTTTTTGCAGAAACTGATTTACAAAAAGTAAAACAATACAGCCATTTTCGTCTATAAATCTCTATAGAGTGCAAATATCAATTATTCGCCTTATCTACACCCCACACCCCATAAAATAAGGGTGCATTTATAGCACCCCTATAATAATGAGGGATATTGGAGTGTGTTTTACTCCACCACTGTAGCGGTAGTCCCCTCAGCTGATGGTGGTAGACTGGGTAACTCTAGACAGTATCCAGCACCATAAACCGTCTTTATATAGCGCGGATGGCGGGGATCTGGTTCGAGTTTGGTTCGCAAATGGCGAATATGCACCCGAATGGTTTCTATGTCGTCGTCAGGGTCATAACCCCAAACTTCTCGCAGGATTTCACTAGGAGAAACTGTTTGACCGTGACGTTGAAGCAAACAATGAAGTAGTTCAAACTCTAAGTGAGTCAGTTTCACAGTTTCGCCGAACCAAATGGCCTCAAATCTTTCTGGAACGAGGGTAAGAGAACCATAGTTGAGAATTTCACTGTGTTTTGCTGCTTGGGGGATGCGGTCAGTTCTTCTTAATAACGCTCGCACCCGTGCCAACATTTCTTCAACTTCAAATGGTTTGGTCAAGTAGTCATCTGCACCCGCATTAAATCCTTCTACTTTGTATTGAGTTTGGCTTAAAGCCGTCAACATCAATACCGGAATTTCTGCGGTGCGTTCATCCCGACGTAGACGTTGGCAAATGGTAAACCCGTCTACTCTGGGTAACATGAGATCGAGCATGATCAAGTCGGGTTGTAGCTGGAGGGCCAGCGCCTGACCTTTGATGCCGTCTTCAGCTTGACTAACATCATAGCCAGCCATTTCCAAGTTGACGGCAACAAGTTCTGAAATCGCTGGGTCATCGTCTATGACAAGAATCCTCGGCATTCTTAAAAAATTATGACTACTCTCTATTAAGGATAAATAAGAATCTTTGTGATATGCAAAGATTACTATTTGGATTGTAAAAAAGATTTTAAATCTAACATAAATATTAAGATTAAAGGACTGTTAAATCAAGAGCAAATTACACGAATTTTCATATATGGTGTGCCACTCTACTTACAATCCGCCATATTTCTTACGAAATGGCGTTGCTATGACTGCTTACACTGCTTTGCAGGCGGGACGTAACTGGGAAACTAGCGTTCCTCATCCAGAACCACTTTATCAGCAAGTGATATTTACTGGTGGGCAGGGTGTGCCAATTTTCGGTTGGGTTGCTATTCCTAAAAATGCTCATAGCACTATTGTTGGTACTTATGGCATTACAGGGGAGTTGGAACAGCAATGGTTTTTGAGGTTAATGGGATGTAAAGCATACTCGCAAGGATACGCTGTGGTGTTATTTGATTGGCGAGCGCATGGTAAAACGGCTGAATTATCCCCAACGTTAACTTCTGATGGGTTGTATGAAGGGGAAGATTTTGTGAGAATTGCGGCACAAGCGGCAAAAATGGGCTGTCCAAATAAATTTTGGTTTACGGGGTACTCTTTGGGCGGTCAACTGGCTCTTTGGGGCATAAAAGCGGCTGTAGATTTAGGAATTAAAGGGATTGATATTGCTGGTGGGGCGGTGATTTGTCCGAGTTTGGATTCGTTGCGATCGCTCACCTACTTAGTCACAACACCCTTTGGTAAGTACGTAGAACCCCGTATTGCTGGAGAATTAAAAAAACTAGCCTGGAAAATACATGAACATCATCCTGGCCACTTTGATGCAGCAGCTATTGAACGTGCTAATAGCATTTGGGGATTTGATGAGGAATTAGTAATAGGGCGTTTGGGTTTTTCTTCTGTGCCAGAATATTATGAAGCCAGCAGTGGTTTAAATATTTTATCTCAGTTGCAAAAACCAACTTTAATTCTTTATGCTGCTGATGATCCTTTATTTCATCCCGATATTGTTCCTGATTTAAAAATTGCCAGTTCCCAAAATCCCAGCATAGATTTACTACTAACTCGCTATGGTGGTCATGTTGGTTATGTGAGCAGTAAAAAATGCCAATATCAAAATCAAGATCCTGATCAATGGTGGGCTTGGAACCGCATTTTACAGTGGATCGAGGAAAAACAAAGAGACACCGCAGAGTTAGTATCCTCATTTTAAATGTTGAATTACCTGTGAATACCTTTAATCATATTTGGCTACCTGCTCCCACAAATTTAATTTTGTTATCCGATGATGTACATATATGGAAAATAGATCTGAATCAGCCGGAATCACAATTACAATTGTTTCGTGAATCTTTATCTAGTGATGAAATAAGTCGCGCTGAACGGTTTTATTTCCCTGAACATCGCCAGCGGTTTATTGCTGGTCGTGGTAGTCTCCGCACTATTTTAGGACGCTATTTAGGTATAGAACCTGCACAGGTAGAGTTTGAATATCAACAGCGTGGTAAGCCAGTTTTAGCCGCTAAATTTGCTGATAGCGGATTGTTATTTAATTTATCTCATTCTCAAAATTTGGGTTTATTTGGTGTGAGCTATCAACGATTAATAGGGGTGGATTTGGAATATATTCGTCCTATGTCAGATTTAGAACGTCTTGCCAAAAGGTTCTTTTTACCAAGTGAATATGAAGTAATTAAATTTCTTCCTAATGAACAAAAGCAACAAGTTTTTTTTCGTTACTGGACTTGCAAAGAAGCTTATTTAAAAGCTACTGGAGATGGTTTAGTTCAACTGGAACAAATTGAAATTAATTTGACACCAACAACACCTGCTCAATTACTTGTAACTGGAGATTGGAGTTTGCAGGAATTAGTACCAGGAGATAATTTCGCCGCAGCGGTGGTTGTGGCTAATAGCGGTATAAATTTTCAGTTTTGGCAATCATAAATTGTGCATTTTATTTGAGTTTGTTTTCATCTATTAAATGTTCAAAGATATTTTTTTAACACTTCTGCGGTAGCAAGTGCGGTTTTTTCCCAACTAAACAAATTTGCTCTCTCTATGCCTTTTTGAGAAAGTTGTTTTCTCATTTCTGAATCATTGATAATTGCTTGCATTGCTTCTGTGATTTCCCCTACATTATGGGGATTAATGAGAATAGCCGCATCTCCAGCTACTTCAGGAAGTGAAGAAATATTAGAAGTAATAACGGGAGTCCCACAAGCCATTGCTTCCAGCACAGGAAAACCAAACCCTTCCCAAAGACTAGGGAAAACAAGAGCAACTGCTTGATTTATGATTGTTGGTAGTTCACTGTAAGGTACGTAGTTGAGGAACTTGACACGATGAGTGATACGCAATTCTTCAACTTGCGCTTGTAGTAATGGAGTGTAACGTTTATCGGTGGGTCCTGCTAACCATAGTTCATAGTCTCCCTTGTTAGGTAGCGCAGCAAAGGAACTGATGAGTCGCTGCAAGTTTTTGTAAGGGTCTTGACGACCGATGTATAGGAAGTAATTACTGGTGGGTAGATTGAGATAACAGAAGTGAGTGCGATTATATGCTAGAGGAATGGGTGTTATTTTCTTAGTAGGAATTTGGTAAAAGTCGGTGATGTCCTTAGCTGTTGCTTGGGAATTACAAATAATATGTTGTGCTTGTTTAAAAACTTGGGGAGTGTAGTAACGGTGGTATGGTGTGAGTGGAGATAAGGGTTTGGGAAAGCGCAACGGTATCATGTCATGAGACATGACAATAAAACGACAGTTGCTGTAAAGGGGTGCTTCTGGTATTGGGGAGAATAAAAGTTGAGATTTAAAGTTTTTATAGATTTTTGGTAATTGAAATTGTGTCCACATTAGCCGGCGTAAATGTCCTTGAATACCGTCAGCAGGAGTAAGATTATTTGGGACTGGGTAGCAGTTGAATTCAGGATATTGATTTGCTGTTAATAGTGTAGGTTGAAGAGATTTTAAATAAGGAAATAGATTTAAAGCATAGTTACTGATGCCTGTTGGTTGAGAGAAGAGAATGGATAAATTTATGACTAATGGATGAGACAATGAATTATTTGCTATGTTCATTAACTGATACTTCTATAAGCTTTCAACGTTTCTCTAGCCGTCCTTTCCCAAGAAAATAATTTTGCTCTTGTTTTACCTCTTTTGATTAAATCTTGCTGAAGTTGAGAATCACTTATTACTTTTAGAATAGCATCAGCCAACTCCATATACTCATTGGGATTGATTAATATAGCTGCATCACCTGTAACTTCTGGAATTGATGAAGTGTTAGAAGTAATTACTGGCGTACCTAAAGTCATTGCTTCCAAGACAGGTAAACCAAAACCCTCATAGTGAGAAGGATAAAGGAAAACATCTGCTTTTGAGTAAAATAATGCTACTAATTGATTAGAGAGGTAGTCAAGATGATAAATTTCGTCTTTCCAAGGAGAATTATCAATGGCTGTACATATTGGTTCATAATTCCATCCTTTTTTACCAATTAATACTAATTGATGTTCAATTTTATATTTTTGCTTTAACCAGTTAAAAGCCGAAATGATATTAATGATATTTTTTCTTGGTTCTAAAGTGCCTACAAACAGGAGATAGGGTTTAGTGAAATTAAAATTTATCTCTTGTTCCAATGTTTGCATCATCGGTACAGATAAATAATACGGATTATAGCGACTGGCTAAAGGCGTTACGTAAATTTTTTCTGGTGATACTTTTAAATAGTGAACAATATCTTTCTTAGAACTTTCAGAAACAGTAATTATTAAATCTGTCCATTTCAAGCATTGTTTAACTCGATCTGCATAAGTTCTTACTATCCTGTTAACAAATGTGGGATATTTAATAAAAGTTAGATCATGTATGGTCATAACTTTTAAGCTTTTATCACAAGGATAAACTACATGATCTGTACCATGACAAATATCTGGTGATCCCAAATATTGTTCATAATAACTAAGTAGAGGATTAGAGAATTTAGATAAAATATTAGAAATTGTTACGGGAATTGGTAAAGTGTAAACTGGAATATCAAATTCATTGATAAAATATGGCGTAGCAAATTTACCCTGTAACCAATTTTTTAATCTAGGTTGATATACAATTTGTAGTTTAAAATTTTCTGTACTTTGAAGTATTTTTAAGGCATTGATTAAATTATATACATATAGTCCTATACCACTCGGCTGAGAAGTTAAAGGAGTAGAATCAACTGCTACAGTGAACATATTAATACCATATTTTTTATTTAAAGTTCAACAATTGATTCATGTAATTACCATAATTTTCTATAGAATGAAAATTTTGATAATCTGTTTGCATTGCTTCAATTTTGTATTTTAAAACTTCAGACTTTGCTATATTAATAATTTGTTCAACTATTAATGTTGGCTGACTCCAATCAATAATTAATTCATTTAATCCATGTTTAATTAATTCCTTCGCCATCCAAGTACCTTGTGTAACTATAGGTATTTTACCGGCAATAATACATTCTGTGAATATGCCTGATGTGCGTTCGCTGTATGCAACATTATCATAAGGTAAGAGAATAATATCACTTGTTTTTAGCCAATGTAAATATTCTTCTTCTGTCAGATAATTAGCAATTAATTTAACTTGCACACCATTAATTGATTGCAATAGTTCTGAACTTTGTGCTGCTACCAAATGGATATGTTTTGCCAGATCAGAATTTGCAGTTACTAATGATTTGATTTTATCCCACCCCTTTTCCATACGAGGTGTTCCTGGCCACCAGCACTTAATTTCTATACTTGTTTGAGAGTTTGTTTCCACATTAATAAAATGTGTATGCGGTATTGGCATTACGGTAACTACTTCCTGAAAGTAATTTTCTAAGGATTTACTTAAAAATTCACTATCTGTTAGTAGATGAAATTTACCAGGTTCTAAAATTTGCTTTATTAATTTATTTAATAATTTGTAAATCCAGCGAGTCTTATCTTTATGTGTATCCCGACGGTAAAGTAACCAAACTGATAAATTTTTTCTGGGGGTGAGGTATAAAGCAATTAGCAAAGCAAAAAGCTGTATATGAATAAACCTTTCAGTGAAAATGATGGGATAATTAGATCCCGGTAAAACTTCCTTCTTTAAAAAATTAGCAATAGTTTTTCCTAAATGCCAAACATCATTAAATCTCAATATTCTGATAAGAGGATTAATTTTTGCTTCTAAATTGACATCGCTTAAACAAGGATACCAATTACTAGGTAAATTCTGTACACCTGCATCAGGTGGAACAGCAGCTATGTGTTTCCATCCTAGTAAATTAGCAGCTTTAGTTACAGCAATATGATAAGGAATTATGTGTCCTTCTCCCCCCATTAAGTTAGGAATAATGGAAATTAAAATTGGTGTATCTGCAAGACTATCGTTTTTATTCATGTTAGTAACTTTATCAGTTTAATTGGGAATAAGTAGTGCCGTTTCGGCAATGTTATTGATAACATGAATAGAAGATTTTTGTTGCCAAATATTTTTATTTTCTATTCTACTAGTCTGTAAAAAAACAGGTTTACACCCAGCATTAATAGCACATTCTACATCACTAATAGCATCACCAATAAAGAGTGATTGCTCAATTTCTAGTTTATGCTTTTCCGCAGCTTTCAGAATCATGTGTGGTGATGGTTTACGGCATTTACAATTATCAGATGGATGATGAGGACAAATAAAAATATCTTGAAACTTGATATTAAAACGTTTATACTCATGCTGCATTTTATCATGAACGGCTATCACATCATTCATAGTAAAATAACCTCTACCAACACCCGACTGATTAGTAATAACTATTAGTTGATATCCTGCATCTTGCCATTTTTTTAAAGTTTCACCCGCACCAATAGGAATTTTCACTTGATTAGGATGGCTAAGATAGGGTACATATTCTATTAATACTCCATCTCTGTCTAAGAATAAGGCTTTTTTGAATTGTCCATTAGAGCTATAACCATTGTATGATTTAGGCTGCATATCACATATTGCTAATGGGTAGTTAATTATTATTTCATTCGTTCAGATTCAAAAGAATATTTTCTTAATCGGGCTTACTAAACAGTTGTAATTCTACTTGCTCACAAATTCGATGGTAGGTTATTACATGGATTTCTTGGACAAGTGGTGTATGCTGTTCCTCGACAAATAAGGGATAGTCTACTAAATCATTGATTACTCCTCCATTATTACCAGTCATACCAATAGTAGTTAGTCCCATCTTTTTAGCTGATTCTAAGGCACAGATAACATTTTTGGATTTACCAGAAGTAGAAATACCCCACAGAATATCTCCTGGTTTACCTAAAGATTCGACCTGACGGGAAAAAACAGTTTCAAATTCATGATCATTAGTCCAAGCTGTAAGAATAGCAGGATTGGTTGATAGTGCGATCGCAGGTAAGCCAGACCGATTGATATTGAATCTCCCCACTAGCTCTGCCGCTATATGCTGTGCATCAGATGCCGAACCACCGTTTCCACAAATTAACAAATTATTTTTCGATTTAAAGCACTTAATAATTACATCAGCAGCCATTGAAATGGACTGACAATAATTAGCTGTGAATGCTGACTCTATTAGACGTATCCTATCACAAACCCATGTTTCCAATTTTATGGCCTCACTGTTAGATCACAACCGTTTTGACTAGAATGACTAGCTAAAAGTCCCTACCTGATTTTCTACAAACTTCAAAACTGTTTCACGAGTTTGGGGTAATTTCACGACTTGTTGAATCTTCTCCAGAGAAATTTCATAGTTAACTTTTGGACTATTCGGTTCAACTTTAACTTGACTACCAACTAAATTTATCACCTCCATCAGTTCAATTAAACCTTCACCACATATGTTGAATATCTCATTTTTGTATTTGCCAGAAAGAGCTAACTCCAGGACTATACTTGCTGCTGCATCCGTATTAATATACTGAAGTTGACTCTGGGGATGAACCCAAAGTCTTTGTCCTTGAAGAATATCGAAGATAGGGTTCTTCTTCATCCCATTACCTACAAACCCACCCATGCGGAAAATTATCCAATTAGAGTGGCTGTGGATAACACACTGTTCTGCCAAATATTTATGAAATCCGTATGGACTTTGTTGGGATATATTGATAATATTATCCTCTTTAGTGGTACTAGGCTGAGAACAATCTGGATAAACATCACAAGAAGATAAATGAATGTAACAGTTGGAATGAAAATCAATTAAAGATTTCTTCACCGAACGTACAGATGCATCGAATTCTTCTAGAGGACTTTCCTTAGCTAAATATTTACGAGAATTTCCGTTGGCATTGATGAACAAATCACAAGAACTGCCAACGTATTCAGCATAGTTATCACGAGTTATTACAGTATAGTCAATTTGATTAGCTACAGCCCAACGTGCATAAGCTGAACCAACAAAGCCTTGACCACCCAAGATAAAAACTTTGAAATTAGAGTCGGATGCCATCAGTTTTATTTAAATAATGTTGATCAAACCAAGATATGGTTTTTTGCAGTCCATCTCGCAGAGATGTAAGAGAATAAAGCCCCAGAGAATTAAGTTTTTTAACATCAAAAATCTTAACCATTTGTCCATCGGGTTTATCAGCATCCCAGACAATTTTCCCAGAAAAACCAGTCATCTCTTTCAGAGTTTCTGCTAATTCTTTAATAGAGGTAGTTGTTCCTGTAGAAATATTGACAGGATCACTAGAGTCATAGTTATCTATAAAATAAGGAATAGTTGTAGCAACATCTCCCGCATAAACAAAATCACGACAAGGTTTACCCGTTCCCCACATCACTATTTCATCAGCATTAGCCAACTTAGCTTCATAAAACCTGCGAATCATTGCCGGTACTACATGAGATTCTCCTTGACGGAAATTATCATATTCTCCATAAAGATTACCTGGAATAATTACTACAGAATTTAGTCCATACTGTTGGCGATAAGCACGACTAGCTACAATGCCCATTTTTTTACTTGTAGAATAAGCAGCACTTTCCTCTTGGGGATATCCTTCCCACATTTGAGATTCATCAATAGGAGACTTCGCCGTAGCAGGATAGCTACAACCGCCCATTGTATATATAAGCTTTTGTACTTTAAATTTAGCAGCTTGTTCAAATACTAAAGCTGTGAGTAGAGTATTACGATAGTAAAAGTCTCCTGGGTAGGTACGATTAGCACCAATCCCACCAGAATAAGCTGCTAAATGAACAACAACTAGGGGATTATTTTCTATAAATAGGCGCTCAACCGCCAATGGATTCATTAGATCATAATCTTTGGAAGATACGCCCACAATATCAGCTTGAGGATATTTATTATGTAATATCGGCAGTAAATGCCTACCTAAAAAACCAGTTGCTCCAGTTACTAGAATTTTCATAAGCTCTCCTTTAGTTGGGGTTGAAAAATTTATGTTGTTTATACAGTGTCTATTAAATCAATGAATGAAATCACATCAATATGAATCTTTTAAATATGTTGTTAACCAATTCATAAATGGTTTTACCTCTTGCTCTAAATTATATTTGACTGCAAATAATTCTCTAGCTGTTTGACTCATTTTTAAACGTAATTGAGGATCACTAACTAGTAAATCTATTGCTTCTCCTACCGCTTCTGCATCTTCTGGAGGCACACAAAGTCCCCAACCTTCTTTTTGAATGTAGTCTATTAAACTGGGATTATCTGATGCAATAGTAGGAATACCTAAAGCCATATAATCGAAAATTTTAGCTGGATTTGCATATAATCTACCTAAATAATCTTGGGGATTTGAATAGCGATAAGGGTAAAAGCAAATAGCTATATCAGCATATTCAAAAGCGCGTTTGAGTACCATATCTCTATGTACAGGTTGGTGTAGAAATACTGGTTTATTTCCTGAATTAATTCGAGTTATTAATTCTTTTTCATATTCAACATCTAAAAATGGTCCAGTAAGATGTAGTTCAGTTGCTAACTTACTTTTGTAATATCCATCAAGAATTTCTGTAATTCCGTGGTAGATACTAATAGTACCGTGATACCACAAAATAGTCGATGAATTTGTAGTTATTTTTTTACTACTTACAATTTCATTTACTTCTTTTTGCCGAGGAAAGTTTCTAATATAGAATTGAGTATCTGTTATTGGAAATTGCTTATTACGATAATGCAATCTTCCAGGATCTACATCTATAAAAGCATTAACTTTATTTAATAATGAATCTATATATTTATCAAAATCATCTTTAATGGTAGGAATTTCTAACATATAACCAATTAAAGGTTTATTAAATAAAATTTTGGCGAGAAAATAGGTAGCAGCTAAAGCAGTTTCATTTATTCCTATATAAGCGTCGTATCCTTTTAGCTGAGTGATTGCTTTAGCTATAAACTCTGTTTTGCCTGCTTTTGTATACTCGTTTAATGTAGTAGGATAACTAATAATTCTAAACTTATGTTTTTGCTGTAATTCATATTTTTTCTCAAAAGTTAGACAAAATATATCAACACTAATTCCTTCCTCAACTATTTGATCTGCGACTAGCTTAATTGTAGGTGAAAGATAACCAATATCCTGATGTATTAATATGCAAATGTGTTTAAAATTCTCATTCGCTGGCAAATCATTATATTTATTGATATCTTCTAAGTTTATCCTGCTTACATTCTGCCCCATTAGTTGATATGAATAAGAACTAAGAATTTGATCATAAAGTTCTTTACAGAAATTATCATGCCCAAAATCATCTCGATTTAAAAATGGTTCAATAATCCGGTTTAATAATAAAGTTTCTGGTGATAATTCTACAAGTTGAGGTTTCCATGAAACAGATTCTAAGGGACGTGGTAAAAGGATTCTCTCCTTAAAGATATGCCTAAATGCAGCATTCATTGACGCATCAAAATTTTCCTGTCTATAACCAGTTTTAACTATTTCAAAACCTTTCTTGGCTACTTCGAGACGCATCTGTGAATTATTTAACAATTTTAAAATTTGATCAGCATAAGCCTTTGGCTCATCGAAAACAGGAAAAGCATCGCGTTCAAAATCAATACCTCGTAACGCTGTACTAGTAGCAACTACAGGTTTTCCCATTGACAAAGCTTCTATGGTTTTAATATTAAACCCAGCACCTATTTTAACTGGCAAAATAACCAAGCGAGTTGCGGCATACAATGGACGTAATGTTTTGACTTCTCCAGCGATAAACACTTTAGGATGAGTTATATCCTTTAAGTCGCCAGATTTCATGATATTTCCGACAATAAACAAATTGATATTTTTATCTGCCAAATAAGGAAGGTAAACTTCGTAAAAAAACCACCTTAGTGATAAAACATTAGGTGCATGGTATGAACTAACGAATAATAAATCTAGAGAATTTTCTTGTTTTATTCGCTCATTTTGAGCATAATTTTCCAGGATGTCTGAGCCGCTTAATTTCAAAATATCTAATAAATTGAAACACCCCGATAAATCACTATATTGAAGAGGATATAACCGTCCAATATATGGAACATGATAAAGTGATGGTTTTTGTACAGATTCTTTAACCTTTTCAAGTTCTTGCAGATTGTTAACTAACAAAACTTCACATTTATTCAATAAATTGCATTCTAATTCCCATTCTTGAGAAGCTATCCCACGGTTATTATAGAAGGCATATTGATGGGACTGGATATCATGCATTTCGCAAATAATATGATGTTGTTTTAATCCCAATTTTTCAATTATTGACCAACTAGAAATATAATTGAGTAGAACAGCATCTATTTTTTGATTCTTGAGAAAATCTGCTAAATCAGATGTAACTTCAAGATTGGAGCGACCAAATAAGTCAGATTGCAGGCTTGGCTGTCCCTTGATGCGCGATGTAATGTAGCTAACATTATCAAAAATATTTGAAAGTAACGGCAATTTATATTTTAAAAACCAACTTTCAATAACATTAAATGGTGCTAATTTCTTTTTCGCTACAGATACTTGATAGGAAAATTCATCTTCAGATAATTTGGCATCATAAAAAAAGAATATTCCATAAATACGATATCCACAGCGAGATAAATAATCTAAATGACTTCTTGCTACTTGTCCTGAACCAGTATTATTAACTATTGAATCAGCATCAATTATGTAGACTATAGATGGTGCAGATTGCTCCACACTAGGACTGAATGTTAAGGAGTTATTCTTTTGTTGAACTAAACATTTCACCAAAGTATCAGGAGAGTGTTTGGCACGCCAAAATAAACTATATTCTAATGCAGCTTGAGTAATTTGCTGCCAATTATTTAATATTCTCAGCACTGCATCAGCCATCTGATTTGGTGATTCATATATACTGGCTCGTGAATCATCGACTTGTGCAGCCATCCAACTGTTTGCTGGTACAACTACTGGCTTACCAGCCACCAATGCCTCTACTAAAACACCAGAACTTCTGGCCCCATAGCATTCTGGAGAATAGGGAATCACTATAATATCTGCACTTGATAGTAAATCATAGTAAGCTTCAGTAGACAGTATTTCTTTAAATAACTGTATTTTGCTGGATGGATATTGCTCTAACTTGAGACGTGCCTCTTTAATACCTGGTTCTCCCCCATCCAGATTAAAGTTAGATTGGATTTTAAATCTAATTTTCCCTGGCAAGATATGACTCAACCATAGAGCATCTACTAACTGAGGTAAATACTGATAGCCTTTTTCTGATCTGGCATCACCCAGATAGACAATGTTAATCGCTTCTGTTGTATAGTCACAAGAAATTGAACGCTCTTTAATTTTTTCATGCCGAAAAGGAATAGGAGCTGTAATAAAACGAATTGGACTAAGTCTATTATGCTGTAGCGTTAGCTCATCTGTATCTGTGTAGAATGTGACTGATGTTGGATATAATCCTGATCCATAAAATCTATTTAAGCAAGCTTTTAGACCAATTCCTTTAGCATTAATAACTATTTGTTCATAGTAATCTCGTCGCAGCAAAATATGACAATGCGGAGTGCTTTCAGAGTTGTTGGCAGCTAAAAAGTTAAATAATTCCTCTAGTTGTTCAACACTAATGGTATGAATAAAAATATGATCTTGGGCAGTAAGATTTATTTTCTTAAATAAAACCTTTAAATTTTTAGCAAAAATTCTTTCCTGTTGCAGTTTATAGTGGTGAATAAATTTGATGATCGTATTTATATTAGATTCTAGGATTATTTTTACTAATTTTATAGGTATCTTAATTAAAAGTATAATAGTTTTGACAGGTAATATATGAATTAAAATTTTTTTGGTTTTTAATAAAAGCTTAATTATAACATATAAGGGGATCGCCAACTTTATTACATCAGATTTCAGTGCTGATTTAAGGAGAAAATTTATTTCCTTAAATTTAGGCCATAAAGATTGTAAATTAGGCAGTGAAATGAAAAGATAATCATAAATTATTTTCAGTATTAATCGTGTTTCTTGCTTAAGCAGAAATTTGCTATTATTGAAATTCTTAACGAGAGTGATTAACCGACCTATCAAACTAGCTTCAGAAAATAATGTTCCTGTCCAATCTTGAGTAAAGATTGCTATTAAGTTTATATCTTGTGGATATAAATAACTGGGGAACTGTTTGTGAGAAATGATAATTGGTTCATAACCAATTTTTTTTGCCGCTTCTGCTACAGAGATATCATATTCATAATGATGTCCACCTAAGTTACGCAGAGATTGATCAATTATTACAAATTTTGGCATAAATATAAGTTACCTCTTTATGTAAAGAATATTAAATCTATAATTCGCTCTTTGTTTATATAGTCAGATTATGCGACTATCAGTTAACTTATTTAATGATTCATCTCCACATTGTGATTTATGAAAAAATAATTTGTGAGGCAGGAGCGTTTATACTTACATCTAATATTTGCTGTTCAGAAAATACCTCTTTTAACTTGGCATGAACCTCAACCGGAGCAAAAAATAACATAAATCCACCTGCTCCCGCACCTAATAATTTACCACCCCAAGCACCAGCATCAATACCCATTTGATAAATTTTGTCAATTTCTTGATTAGAAATGCCTCCATCTAAATTGCGTTTAGCTACCCATGCTTGATGTAATAGTTCACCAAATTTAGATAAGCTGTCATTTCCAGTAAGTATATCCCATCCCAGATCAACCATAGAACGCATAGTTTTTAAAGTATCTGTATTATCTCCTATTTTTTGTAATTGTTTAGCAACTACATCTGCTGCTTTGCGCTTGATTCCAGTGAATACTATAAATAGATGTTTTTCAAACTCCTGTAGGCGTTCTGGAGAAATAGGTACACGATTAACTACAATATCATCTTCTGTCCTAAATTCAACTAGATTAAATCCTCCAACTGCTGCCATTAGCTGATCTTGACATCCCACTTTATCTTTGAGTAAATGACGCTCTATATAAATAGCTTCATAGGCTAAATCTATCGGTCTGACAAACTCCCCTTTAAAACTATGCAAGGCATGGAGTAGAGAAACAGTAAAAGAAGAAGAAGAACCTAGTCCTGTAAATGCAGGTAAATCGGCTACATTATGCAGCTCAATATCTTTATCTAAGCCGCAAAAATTTAAACATTCTCGATAAACTTTGTGTTCTATTTCGTTTACTGTCTTGACTAGTTCTACTTGTCTGTAAGAAACTCTAATTGAATAATCAAATAGATGACTCAAAAAAGGACTAACTGTTACGTAAGAGAATTTGTCTATAGCTGTTGCTAATACAGCACCTCCATGGTGGAGAAAGTATTCAGGATAATCAGTTCCACCACCAAAAAAACTAATCCGTACAGGAGCGCGAGATATCAGCATACAAAATCAAATCTATCTAAGTTTTGTAATATAAATCCTTCAGCCTTTGGTAAGGACTCCGGAGTACCTATATCCAAGAATGGAGCATCGGTAATATGTACTTTGAAGCTAATATTTTTGGCAAGTAATGCTGGAAAGATTTCGTGTTCAAAGCTCAAAGGATAATTGTGAGGAAACTCTTTGAGTAAAGAGTTTTTAAGTAAATACACTCCAGCATTTATTATGCCAACACCAGGATGCTTCTCTGCAAATTTTACTAGTACACCAGTTTGATTACACACTAGAGAACCGTATCGCGTAGTATCGTCTACTGATAAACCAAGTATGACTCCACTTAATTTAGGGTCTAATAAATGAGTTGTCAATGAATCTAGGCGAGTAAAAAGCAGGGAATCACCATTTAACACTAACCAAGCTGAGGGTAAAATTCCTATTTGCTGAACGGCATTTAAAAAACCGCCTCCTGTTCCCAATGGTTGCATTTCTTGGCAACAAATAATTTCCACACCTTCTACAGGTTGATGTTGAAAGTGTTGTTTTATGACTTCTGCTAAATAACCTGTGGAAATTATTACTTTTGCGATTCCCTGTGTTTTGAGATAACGGACAACCCACTCTAAAAAAGGTTTACCTGCTACCATTGCCATAGGTTTAGGAATACCAGGAAGCAGGTGTTTAATCCTTGTCCCATAGCCACCAGCCAGAACTACAGCTATGATATTATTCATATTAGATAGCGTTATTTATACTCACCTAAATATTAGAATATAAACTATTACGCAAGATTGTATAACCTTTAATTAGTTCTTTAATCCCTCTACTTAAAGACCAATCAGGTTCAAAACCTGTATTTAAAATTCTGGCATTGGAAACTATATAATCACGTTTATCTGGATCTTCTCCAATGGGTGCTTCTAAATAAACAAAGTTAGGTAAATGTTTCTTAATTTCTGCACATAATTCTAATTTAGATAAATTGGCATCATCTAAGCCGACATTATATGGCTTACTTTTCATAGTTTCAAAATTTTTGATGCCATGTAAAAATACTTTAGCTACATCACGGATGTGAATATAATTTCTCTTGAAATGTCCCTCAAAGATGACTACCGCTCGGTCATGTAATGCTCTATAAACAAAATCATTCACGAGTAAATCAACTCTCATACGGGGAGACATACCAAAAACAGTTGCCAGTCTAAAAGTAATACTGTTTTCTCTTTCTAAAACAGCTTTTTCTGCTTCTACTTTGGTAACTCCATAGAGAGAAATAGGACGCAAGGGACTATCTTCTGTACAATACTTTCCAGCTTCACCAATGCCATAGCCACTATTTGTTACTGGCATCAGAATTCTTTGTTCTTTACTAGCCAAACGACATAACATTTTTACAGCGTCGCTGTTAATAGTTTGTGTTCCTATTTTATCATTTTTACAAAGAGGCGCACCTACTAAAGCTGCCAAGGGAATAATTACATCAGCATCTTTGAGAAGAGTTTTAATGGTATCTTCTTCTCTGCAATCACCTCTTACTATTTGAAAGCCATCATAGTGACAACAATCAGCAAGGCTATGTTGATGAAATATGAAGTTATCTAATACAGTTACTTCGTATCCCTGAGATAACAGGGTTGGTGTCAATACCGAACCAATATAACCAGCCCCTCCAGTAATTAGTATTTTCATTTGCATGCACTCCCAAATTAATTTTCAAGGGTATAGACTTTATTTTTAGCAATAATTCCATCTAGAATTAGAAAAAGATGGAGCAACTCATTTCACTGCTTGCAGGTATTGATATACGGTTTCTTCAGAATTTTTTGCGAATATAACTTGTCCTTTGTTTAACCAAATAGCTCGTTCACAGGACTGTTTAATAAATTCTAAATCATGTGAAACGACTAGAACGGTTGTTTCTCCATTCCAGAAATTATCAATTCGCTGTTTACACTTGTTCTTAAAACTCTCATCTCCCACTGATAACACTTCATCTAAAATCAAAATATCCGGCTGCACATCTGTGGCAATAGAAAAACCTAACCGTGCGACCATACCAGAAGATAAACCCTTCACTGGAACTAAAGCATAATCATCCAATTCTGCAAACTCCAAAATAGACTGCGCTCTTTTTTTCATCTCAGACCTAGAAAAACCCAGCAATACACCATAAAGGAGTATATTGTCCAGTACAGAAATTTCTGAATCAAAACCTGCTCCAAGTTCAATTAAAGGAGCAACGTGGCCACGTACTCTTACAGTTCCACTAGTAGGTTGTAAAATACCAGAAATTATCTTTAAAAGGGTGGATTTACCAGAACCATTAGCACCTATTATACCTATTTTTTCACCTTTATCAACTACTAAATCAACATTATCTAAAACTAATTTTTTTGCAGGCTGGCGATATTTACCTTCTAAAATAGAAAGCATAGTTTTCTTTAAATCATAAGAAAACTCTTCTTGTGTACGTCGCCACAGTGCAACTTTTTCCAGCCGAATAACTTCCATTTACAGTAAATCCATAAACTGATGTCGCCATAGATGAAAGCAAGTCCATCCTAACGACAAAATAATTATGCCACTAAGTAAAGCACCCCATATTAAACCTAAATCTGGTGGAGTTCCTGATAATGTAATTTGACGCAGACTTTCAATAATTGGGGATAGGGGATTTAAACTGAGAAATGGCTTAACTTGCTTTGGTACGATCGCAGCTGGATAAAAGATAGGGCTACTGATCCAAATCACAAAGACTACTAACTCATAGAAGTAAGGTAAGTCTCTGAAAAATACATACAAAGCACTGACCAAAAATCCGATTCCTGTGGAAACTAAAATTAATGCCAGAAATGGAAATAGCAACGCCAGGACATTTACTAGATTTTTGGAATTAAATAAAGTCATCAATGCTAGTAACGGAAATGCCCCGACGGCAAACTGGAATATATTCGCTGCTACCATAGATACAGGAAAAACACTGACTGGCAGACGAATCTTATTCAATAATGCTCCATTACTTACTACACTTGCCAAAGCTTGGGATGTGGAAGCTGAGAAAAAATTGATTACGACTAAACCTGTAAATGCTGCTAAAAGATAGTTGAGTATTGAGTTACCATAATAGGATGAGAAGGCATCTCCAAAAATGGCAGTGTAAAGCCCGGTCATAATTAATGGGTTTAGAAGCGACCAATAAACTCCCAGAAATGAACCTCGATAACGCACTTTCAGAGTCCGCACTACTAAGACGTGCAACAGTTCCCAGTAACGTTGCACCTGCAACCAAGTTAAATTGTCTTTGATCAAAAAAATGGTCATCCTCAAACACCACCACAGGCCACAGCCAAGTTATTCCGGCATTTTATACTATTTTCAGTATTAATATAAATAACCCAAACAATCAGGATCAATTCCGAGCTTTAAGAAGCTCTCCGAAGGAATGGCAATCTTTTTGTTAGTCTATCAGCTCGTTCTCCGAGTTCTGTTGGTATAAGTTGTTTATCACCTGTGTTTAAGCGAGAAAATCGCAACAGTTCACCTTCCACTTCATAGGCACAATCCCAAAGGCTGACTTAGCTTATAACAAAGTGCCAGATTCCGCTACACTGAGACTTGGATTATTGGATTGTAACTAGACATGGAAATCGGACAAAAGGTTAAAGTGATTCGTATCCGCGATCGCGTATCTGCCCTCATCGCCAAAAAATTAGGACAAATCGGTATAATCGAAGGCTACAAAGTTACCGATGGTGGAGGTTTCGGTGTAGTCGTCAAATTTGATGATAACTCCTCCACCTGGTTCTTTGAGGATGAAATTAAAGCCATATAGGGACGTTAGCAGTTTAGTTGAATGCTAAGTTGGAGTTGAAAAGATAGGCGGTAATTGGAAATCAAGTCATGGCCTTGATACTGACATTTTTAGGAACAAGCAGCATCGCTCGTAGCAAAATAGCGATCGCAGCATCCAAGTTATTGGCAAACCAAGGCAAACGGGTACTCCTAGCAGGACTTGCAGAGCCAACATTGTCAATTCTACTAGGTACTTCTCTTTCTCCTGACCCCCAAGAAATCGCTCCCAACTTCCAAGCAGTACAGTTTCAATCTTCTGTACTGCTAGAACGTAACTGGGAAGAAGCAAAAAAACTGGAAGCGCAATATCTACGCACACCTATTTTTAAAGAGGTTTATGGTCAAGAATTGGTAGTATTACCAGGCATGGACAACGCCCTCGCTCTCAATGCCATCCGCGAATATGATGCCAGTGGCAAATATGACGCAATTATCTATGATGGCACAGGCGACTCTTCCACCTTGCGGATGTTGGGAATGCCTGAATCTCTCAGCTGGTATGTACGGCGATTTCGACAATTGTTTGTTAACTCCGATTTAGGCAAAACAATTTCTGAATCTCCCTTAATTCAACCACTGATTACCAGTTTCTTTAATGTTAATTGGACGGCTGATAACTTCGCCCAACCTACTAACCAAGTTAATAATTTTCTCGAACAAGGTAAAACTGCTTTAGCTGACCCCCAGCGTGTAGCAGCTTTTTTAGTGACAACCCCAGATCCCATAGATGTCGCAAATTCTCGCTATCTTTGGGGAACTGCTCAACAAATTGGTCTAACTATTGGTGGTGCTATTTTAGTGTCTGATCAGGAAAACACCAACCTATCAGCAGAATTTACACCCCTACCTATCAGCATCGTTCCCGATGTATCCAACGGTGAATGGCAACCCCTGGTAGATGCCTTACCCAACTTTGTCGAGCAAACATTACAAGCTCCCAAACCAATCGAAATTGACGTACATAATCGCCAAGTACGCTTATTTTTACCTGGTTTTGACAAAAAACAAGTCAAACTTACTCAACAGGGTCCAGAAGTCACGGTAGAAGCCGGAGATCAAAGACGCAATATCTTCCTACCTCCTGCCTTAAGTGGTAAACCAGTAACCGGAGCCAAGTTTCAAAATAGTTATTTGATAATTTCGTTTTAGTTTTGACAGGTGACAGGTGACAGGTGACAGGTGACAGTCAGAAATAGGGAGATAGTGAGAAAATTCTCTATTCCCTGTTATGAGTTCCCTGTTCCCTTTCCCAATAACCAATTACCATTACACCTTATGTCTGAATCAACTCCCATTAACCCAAATCCTCAACCTACTGAGGCTGTAGAATCTACCAGTGCGGAAGTAACATCTGCTGAACGTACTGCCAAAACTCGCCAACTCCTGGGAATGAAGGGTGCAGCACCTGGAGAAACCTCGATTTGGAAAATCCGATTGCAATTGATGAAGCCTATCACCTGGATTCCCCTGATTTGGGGTGTGGTCTGCGGTGCGGCTTCTTCTGGTAACTACACCTGGACTCTAGAAAATGTTTTGAAGTCCGCCCTTTGTATGTTGCTTTCTGGTCCGTTGTTGACAGGTTACACCCAAACCATCAATGATTATTATGACCGGGAAATAGACGCTATTAACGAGCCTTACCGCCCTATTCCTTCTGGAGCAATTTCGGAAAAGCAAGTAATTAGCCAATTTGTTCTTTTACTATTATTAGGATATGGGGTAGCCTACACCTTAGATTTATGGGCAGGTCATACATTTCCTAATGTTTTGATGTTGTCTGTTTTTGGTACTTTCATCGCCTATATCTATTCTGCACCACCATTGAAACTAAAGCAAAATGGTTGGTTAGGTAACTATGCTTTAGGTGCAAGTTACATTGCTTTACCTTGGTGGGCTGGTCATGCTTTGTTTGGTGAACTCAATTGGCGAATTGTAGTTCTCACCTTATTTTACAGCTTGGCAGGTTTGGGTATTGCCATTGTTAACGACTTCAAGAGTGTAGAGGGCGATCGCCAATTAGGATTACAATCACTACCAGTCATGTTTGGTGTGCAAACTGCGGCCTTGATTTGTGTAGTCATGATTGACTTATTCCAGGGTTTAGTTGCAGCTTATCTCGTCAGTATTCATGAAAACTTGTACGCTGCCATCTTGGTATTATTAATCATTCCCCAAATTACCTTCCAGGATATGTATTTCCTGCGTGACCCCATAGCCAATGACGTAAAATATCAAGCCAGCGCCCAACCCTTCTTGGTTTTGGGAATGCTGATAACAGGTATTGCATTAGGTCATGCTGGCGTTTAATTGTTAGATGACAGGTAACAGATGAGACAGTAAAAGTTAAAGGTTAATTCTTTTTCTCCTGATTTCTGACTCCTGACTCCTGACTCCTTGATCTGTAATATATCTTTAGCTAGAAGTGATCAATGAGGAGTTAGGAGTTATATTAATTTCTAACTCCTCATTTGTATTAGCAAATGCCGTGTTAAATTTTATATCTTTCTTAATGCAGGGGATACAACCATTATTGATTCCCATTTGCTTTGTCATAGCTTGGACTATAATCATTTTGGTGTGTTTAAACTTATGGACAGCCACAAAAGACACTATTAAGACGGCTCAAAAAATGCACAAAATCCCCTGTCATAATTGCCAGTTTTTTACCAATAATTATCGTCTTAAATGTACGGTAAATCCATATATTGCTAACACAGAAGAAGCAATTAATTGTAAAGATTATCAATCAAATTAATGATTATTTTCCAATCATTCGATTTTGGATTTTAGATTTTGGATTTACCCCACAGATAAATCCAGGGGCTTGTACCATCAAGGAATTATTGGTCAGAATCAGGATTTACAAGATGCAATTAAAATCAGTAGTAGGAATGGACTACAGTATACTGCGTGACTTACTCATAGCAGGGAAATGGAAAGAAGCAGATGAAGAAACAAAACGGGTAATGTTGTGTGTCGGAAAACGAGAAGAAGATGGTTGGTTAGATACTGGAATTATTGATAATTTCCCTTGTGAAGACCTCCTTACTATTGACAATTTGTGGGTAAAATATAGCAATGAAAGGTTTGGGTTTTCAGTTCAAAAAAAGATTTATGAAGGTTTGGGTGGAAGGGGTAGAAGCATGGATTATCACTTAACAATATTGGAAGACTTCGGGGAGAAGGTAGGATGGAAGAAAGAGGGAAATTGGTTATACTACGCTGATATTACTTTTGACATAACAGCACCAAAAGGACACCTCCCTGTCGAAGTTTTGTGGATGGAATACGAAGTTTGGAGGCTTTTTTTTGCTATGACGGGTGTATCTTCTCTCACGTCTAGACTTGCAGAATGTCAGATATAAAGATCAGAATCAGGATTGACAGAATTACAAAACCAGTAGTTGATTCTCCTCAGAAATACCACAAATATTTGTAAAAATTGTTGCCAATCTCACAAGTTCCTCAACTTTGTCGGTTAAATTAACACCAGACAGTAGTAGCTGATCAAAAGCACATCTGTTTGTATAGCACCCAATTAGGTGCGCGTAACTTTTAACTGACAAAGGAAAAAGAACTAATTATGGCTATAGATCCTCTTGCTTTCATGAGTACACTGGAACAAAGAATGGAGTTTACCTCTGAAGATAAATCTATTCTGAAATTAAATGCAGAATGGGGGCTAACAATTGCTCCAGAAATGGCAGATCATTTCTATACTTATCTAGGACGTGATGCAGAAATGAATGCTATTTTAAATCAAACCGAAGGAAGAATTCATCGCCTACATCAAACATTCATCAGATGGTTTCATGAAATGTTTACAGGACTTGATGATTGGGGTAATACCTATTCTCAAAATCGTTGGCGAATTGGGGTTGTTCATGTTCAGATTGGAATTCAATCCCAGCATATAGTTCCAGCTATGGCCAAGGTAGTTCATGAAGTCGGTAAAAAACTCCAATCAGAAGGAAAGCCAGCGGACTTAAAAGAGGCTTTGAGTAAAATTTGCATGATTGATTTGGCGTTTATTGAACAGTCTTATATAGATGTTGCTGCATCTGCTGTTTTAAAAGAAACTGGTTGGTCAGAAGCTTTATTTAGACGATTAATTACACATGGTGCATCATCAATGTGAAATTTTTAATGATTACTAATTCATCTCTAATAACACTTTTAAAACTCCTTTAGTTTGCGCTTTTTCAAAAGCAGCTAACCCTTCATTTAGGGGATAACGAGCATGAATTAGTGATTCTACATCTACTTGTTTTGTCGCTAATAGTTCTAATGCTGGAGTAAATGGTCCACAACGAGAACCAATCAGGGTGATTTCATCTACCACCAATGAGGAAGCATCTAGGCTCAGATTACCAGCATAGGTACTTTTTAAGACTAATGTTCCTCTGGAACGTAAAGCCCGACGAGCAGTAGAAAATCCTTCTGGGTTTCCTGTACACTCAACTGAAATATCAAAAGTCCTATCTGTAACGGCATCACTTAAACCGGTTTTAATTCCCCGTACTTCTAAATTAACCAATTTCTCTCTGTGTCGTCCCACTACCAACAAATCACAACCAGTTAATGCTATTGTCTGCGCTACCAGTTGTCCTAATTTTCCATCTCCGACTACTAAAACTCGATCATCTTTAGATAATTTTACTTGTTCTTGAATTTCCAAAGCAGCAGCTATGGGTTCGGTAAAAGTTGCAGCTTCGGTTGAGACATTTTCCGGGACTGGGTGCAAATTCTTTACAGGTAAACAAAGGTATTCAGCAAATGCACCATTGCGGTTGACAATACCTAAAACTGTGCGATTTTCGCAGTGGCTAGGTTTTCCACTACGACAAAACCGACAATAACCACAAACAGCATTGATTTCACCAACTACCCTTTTATTAATTAATTGTTCCGAACCTTGTTCTACAACACCGACAAACTCATGGCCTAATATACCTTTATAGGGATAATAGCCTCTAAGTAATTCTAAGTCAGTGTTACAAATACCCGCACGCAAAACCCTAACCAAAGCTTCTCCTGGAGGTGGTTCAGGAATGGGAATATCTGTTTTGAGTTGTAATTGGTTGTTTTCTAACCAAAGTCCCTTCATTTTTATTCTCACCTAAGTTATGAATTAACTGCTGTTGTGAATTTTCTTCAACTTTTTCACCAAGCGGTGACACTTCAATTTTGTTTAGCCAAGTAATCAGATCCTCTGAACCAAGTGCTATTTCAGTTCCCAGCGTTTTAATATATAATGTACCATTGCTAATAATTAAATCTTTGACTGGATACCATGAATCTCTTCTCCGAATGAGTAGATTCATAGGAATGCCTATTCTAGAAGCATATTTACGATATTTCCACCAAGCTCGCCATAGCATCACAGATCTAGTACAGTGCATCTGATAGCCTTTAGGGACTTTGCCGGCTTGATATTCATAGAATCCTCGGCTGTCTATATCTCCTTGTAAAAGATATCCATATTCAGCTAACACCTGATTCATCAATTCCCAGTGGGATGAACTGGCTTTGATTAAAAATTTAGTTTGTGTATCGGTTGCATGAGCGTACATAATTACGCCCTCTTTTTTGGCAATAAGCTGATTGTTCCGGCAAATGGTTTGTGAACTGAGAATAGAATTCCCTAACAAAACTTCTTGGTTTTGACTAGAGTGATGAACAAAATCTCGCACCAAGTCTAAATTTGATAACATGATAATCAATAAATCAGTATAAATGCACCCAAATCAAATGTAAATAAACAGTAAAATAAAGTATTAATACGTAAATTAAGATATTCTTATAAAAGAATGATGAATTAGATAAAAACCTCATTCCCTGCTACTTACTGGATCTTAACTATCGCAATTTACTCTCATTTACTAATTACTTTTGTTTGGTAAACTATGAACTGAATTTTCTATTATCTCTGTTTTATTACTTTATATATATAATTTTTATATGATTTTTTTTATAGGTAATTTCCCGCTAATCCCTTGGATATAGCGGGTTTAATTCATTACAACTTTATATTTTTGAGAAATGGTGTAAATACAGGAACTAATTCGGGTTGACTAACAACCATTGTCGGAAAAGAGCGATCGCTATAATCTGTTCCCGGTAATAATGGAAAAGGCTCATCCTTCAAAGATATCCAGCTACCACCAGCAGCTTGAACAATTACCCAAGCACCTGCAATATCCCAAACCTTCGGTGTGGCTTCAATTCCACCCAAAACCGCACCAGTCGCTACTGTCAGAAAATTATAACTAGCAACTCCCAACATCCGCAGTTTACAAGGAAATCCTGGTTGAATAATTCCCGTACTGCGAGAACAGAGGTTAAAAAAATGATTTCCACTGGGAGCATCTTGACTAGTATGAATAGCGTGATTATTCAAAAATGCTCCCGTTGGTGTTGTTAAACCTGAAGAACCAGGCCAAAAACCGTAAAATGCTTGATTTAATGGTGGAGCGTAAACATAGCCAAAAATGGGCATTCCTTGATAAAGTAAGCCCAGAGAAATCGACCAAATGGGAATACCTCGTGTAAAGTTGGTTGTTCCATCTAAAGGATCAATTACCCAACACCATTCAGTATCAGGAAAAGTTTGGTCACTTTCTTCGCTTAAAATACCGTAACCTGAGAAAGTAGAAGCGATCGCATCACGAATTTCTTGATCAGCCCATTTATCAGCTTGAGTAACTAAACTCCCATCAGCTTTTTGAGAAGCTTGCACTTTCCCAAAATCTTGCATTAATTGTTGTCCCACTCTAGTAGTAGTGGTTTCAGCAAATTCTAAAATTGTGTTCCAAAAATCATTCATTAGTTATTAGTTATTATTTATTGGGCATTGGGCATTGAGAAAACAAATAACCCCATCAACCATCAACCATCAACTATCCACTATCACCTAATCTAAATCACTTTCTAAAACAGAAGCTAAAGCTTGTTTAGTATTGGTTTGAAATTCGGTTACATTGACTCGATTCAAAAACCAAATGGATACTAACATACCCACTGCTTCTAAAGCAAAAACCAAACCATAAGCTAATACTAAGTTATTGGTTAGCAAATTCCGTCCTAAATCCAAAACCGCACCACCAATAACTACAGCTATTCCCCTAGATATAGATTGTGCTAATCCCCAAGCACCAATAAACGTACCAGCGGCTTCAGCAACCGTTAAATCTAACATTAAACTAACTGCTGCCGTAGTTAAGAAACCTGTCGATAAACCAAATATCACCAAACCAAATTTCAAGAAATTAGGATTAGCAGAAAATCCTGAAAACCCAAGTAATAAAGCTGAGAAAGCTACTAAAACACAACCTAATTTTATAGTTCTGCGTTTACCCAAACGTGGGACAATTAAAAACCCAGTTACACCATAAGCAATTAAAATTCCTGTACCGTAAAAAATATTTAATCTGGTACTTTCAGCCAAAGGCATCTTAAACACTTCACCCGCATAAGGTTCTAAAATTGGGTCTTGCATAAACAAGCTAATAGTCATCACCAATAAAAAGGTGAAAAATATCCCTGTTTGCGGACTAGCTGTTAATATTGACCAAGCTTTACCCAAGCTAATACCATCTTCTCGGTTTCCTGGTGTAGAACGGTTAGAAAAACGTGAATATTTTTTTTCTACGCCTATAGTCGCTACAATTGACAATACAAATACAATTGCAGGGACAACCATAAATAGCCTATTGATGGCTGCTTGTAAAGTTTCAATAGCCGCACCTGTTGTTAATTGTTTCAGCAAGCTAGAACTAATAATTGCCCCAACTATAATTCCTACCATCAGCATTGACCAAACAATACCGACAACTTGGGAACGGTTATCTTCTTCTGAAATATCTACCAACAAAGCTGCAAAGGTCGTACCACTAAGACAAATGGCTAAACCATAGACAGCGAAAACTAAACCTAAAACTCCTGTCCAAGCAATAGTTTGACCTGTCCAGACCCAAGTATCAGCAGTATTAGCGGCATTTAACTGCCACATTACTTGTACCGCTAAAAAAGCTGCGATCGCAAATATTCCTGCCCCTATCCAAACATAAGCAGTGCGATGATAACCTAACAAGGGTTTAGCATCAGAAATCTGTCCAAATAAAATCCGGGTAGGAGACACAAACGCCGGTAATGCTAACACCAAAGATACCAGTGTTGCCGGAATCGCTATTTCCTGAATCATGACTCTATTGAGTACACCCAGAGTCAAAATAGACATCATACTCAAACCCATCTGAAATAATCCCAGCCGAAACATGGTCATTAAGTTGACCTTTGGCACAGCTAGGGTTTCTTTTTGGGTATCAAATACATCACCGCTTGCCATAACTACTTTCTTGTATTGCTTGCAAAATTTGATCTCTCATTCATTAAAGATAAACCGAAACACCTGAACATAATAAGCTGTTAAACCTTTAAGAAAGCACATTGAGACAAGCAGGGGAGAAGGATTAACGCTTGACCCAAAAATCAAAAATATGCAAGTTAAATGTCCCACAGCTTAAAACTTGCTCTAATTGTGGTAAGCAAAAATCATCTCTGTCACTGTCTTCAAGACTATTCCACGCTGATCACTGCCCCATCCTTGATTTAAAATATGTAAAAATAATTAAGAATAGTATTATATATCGCGATAATCATTCTGAAGTCATACCTTCATCCCAAAATGAAGTGAAAGGGATTGAGGGACAGCATTTTACTTTTGGCAAATAACAAAGTTAAACAGGTACTTTCCAGCCAGCAGCAACTAAGATAGAATATTGCTACGGTAAAACCTTAACTGGATAGTACATAAATTGTGCTTTTACTTACAAAAAACCCCTAGTAGGTGTTAGCTATCCAGGGGAGATTAGTTATCAGGGTGCATCTACCAATTTAATGTTCTCAGGCACTGCACCATCCTCCGGATAAATTTTTGAATCAGGTTCACTTTGCTAGTATTAATTTGGAATGTAAAGATTAAATTCTCCTGGTCGCTAATCGCTGACGGTGGAATACTGACCAAGTTAAAATAATGCTAATTACAAAAAAACCCTAGTGGTGTTAGCCAACCAGGGGAGATTAGTTATCAGGGTGCATCTACTAATTTAATGTTCATAAATTTCATCTGATCTCCGGATCAATTCAGGTGCATGATTGTGTTTGTTGGTGAACCTAAAAAAAACCCCCAGCGGTGTTAGCCAACTAGGGGAGATTAGTTATCAGGGTGCATCTACTAATTTAGTATTCAGCAATTTAATGTTATTTCCGGAAAACTTTCCTGAAACTTCCATTATTGTTGTTGGTAAACCAAAAAAAACCCCCAGTGGTGTTAGCCAGCTAGGGGAGATTAGTTATCAGGGTGCATCTACTAGTTTAATGTTCGTAAATTTCATCTTATCTCCGGAAAAAGTTGGTTGCACTTCCATCATTGATATTTTTAAGTCAAAAAAAACCCCCAGTGGTGTTAGCCAGCTAGGGGAGATTAGTTATCAGGGTGCATCTACCATATAAACGTTCTGGCTTTAACTACTATGCTCCGGATTAATTTCACCAAATGTAGGTGGATGTCACTTACAGAAAAAATTCCTATGGCTAGTAGCTGGTTAGGGGAGTTGGTTATTAGGGTTGTATAATCTATAGTCTGAGAGAAAATTGCATCAACATTCAGCACTTGAGGAGTCTACAAGGTAGCAATAGCTATTGGCGGTAATACTGGTTGGTGAGGGAGAAAGGGGGAAGAAAAAAAATCTTTACCCTTGAACCTTTTCCCAAACCAATAGACCGATAAGCATTCAGCTAATGCCTATAACTTGCGTGACGACGTAGGAGTCATACCGCACACGCTACTCGTTAGCCTAGTTCCTCTGAAAGAAGCACAGCAGTCAGGAGTCAGCTTTTTGGGGTAAACGCCAAAAATACCTATTTGATAATTAACCAATTTCTCAAACATTCTGACTCCTGACTCCTGAATACTTACGAGAAAACAAAATATGTAGTTCCAGAGGCGCAATGCCAGAAATACAAAATCCTGATTTGAAACCCCTAATTTTAATGATGGGGATTTATTTTTGTAGAGTTTTCTTAAGAAATTCTTAGGTCAAAGATTGCTTTTTTTGCCAAAATTAAAAAGAAAACCTCCGGTGGGTGTTAACCTACCAGAGGAGTTGAAGATCAAGGTGCATCTACCAATAAAGTGTTCTAGTTGGAAGTAATCCAATCCGGATAAAGTTGTATAAGCTGAAAAAGGCAAAACAACGCCAAATCAGAAACATTCCTCACAAATATCCATCTAAAGTATCAACAAGAGGAAAAACCACTAGAAACTTTTACGGTGGAAACCGAATTTAGGAGGCAAATAGGAGAAGTTGTGACCCAGGAATTTCACATTTCCGTAACCCCAGTAGGGCAGAATGACTACTTGGTGCGGACGGAACAAGTCGCACCTGGGGTACCGTTGGCAGAAGAACTGGTAACTTGGCCTGTGGCTGAGTGGTTAGCAGCAGCAGGACATTTGATGAATGACCCTTTACAGTTGGTGCTACAGGGGGATGCGTTGACGCAGTCCGCCGCAGGCATCGCCAGAAACTCTGTAAACTTGGTGGCACTGGGTCAGCAATTATATAATGCACTGTTTCAAGGCACTCTGAGAGACAGTTGGATTACTGCCCAAGGTATTGCCCAGAATCAGCAACAGGTATTGCGCTTACGTTTAGGACTCAAAGATACTCGGTTAGCGCGGTTGCCGTGGGAAGTGATGCACGCAGGCGATCGCCCTTTAGCAACGGGTCCTTATATCGCTTTTTCCCGCTACCAAAGTGGAATTCCTTCCACATCAAGACTACCCACACGCAATCTTCCGACACAACAGGAAGAAAGCGGGGTAAAAGTGTTGATGATCATCTCTTCCCCTACTGATCAAGTGCGTCTTGATTTGCTCAAACAAGAAGCTATTAACCTGCAAACAGAACTACATCGCCAAAATCCCCGTGGAGAAAATGGTCATTATCTCCCAGAAATTGATCTGACAGTTCTTGATCAACCAGGAAGGGAAGAGTTAACCCAAGCTTTAGAACAAGGACGATATCACGTTCTTCATTACTCTGGTCATAGTAATGTGGGTGCCAACGGGGGAGAAATTTATTTAGTTAGTAGAAGAACTGGTTTAACAGAAACCCTTAGCGGTGATGATTTAGCAGGGTTGCTGATTAATAATAATATTCAAATGGCGGTGTTTAACTCCTGTTTGGGCGCATATAGGGCAAAATCTGAAACTTCTGGAGATACAGGAGAACGCAATTTAACTGAAAGCTTGGTAAAAAGGGGTCTTAAAAGCGTTTTGGCAATGTCAGAACGCATTCCTGATGAAGTGGCGCTGACACTAACACAATTATTTTACCGCAACTTAAGTCAGGGCTATCCGTTGGATTTGTGTGTCAGTCGGGTGCGTCAGGGCTTAATTTCTGCCTATGGTTCTCACCAGATGTACTGGGCGTTGCCGATGCTGTATCTGCATCGAGAATTTGAAGGTTTTCTATCTCCACAAATTAGTTTCTCTGGCAATGGGGAGTTGCTAAATGAATATCAGTCACCCGGAACATCTGCTAATTCAATGTATGCTTCAGCAGATGATTTAGAAATGCCTTTAAATTTCGAGGATATGATGCCTTCAGGTTTGTCCAGGGAGTCTGCGGAATTAGATTGGCTGGGGGATGATACTTGGGGGGATCTTTTAGATGAAGTAGATTATGATCACCCTGATTACGATGAGGATTCGGCGATAGTTGCGGATTTATTTCGGCAGTTAGGTAATAATCCACAAGTCCCCACAGAAGAAACTTCCATGAAAGCGGAATTAGAATCATCTGTGGAAGAGAATCATCGCCAGGAAATACAGGCTTCAGAGAAGCAAGAGGACATAGATTTATGGGGAGATAAATCAACTTCAAGAACTCCAAATTTGCCGGATACTGAAGGTAATCAGGTCATTTCTCCACAGATGCCATTACCACCAATTCGCCAACCACGTCGCCTTCGTCGGCGATGGCCGATGGTTGGGATTGTGGGTGTAAGTTTGTTAGCTGCCATCATTGGTTTAATTTGGTGGTCTAATCATCGCCAGTCGAGGGTTACAAAAATTCCACCTATTCCTGTCCAGAATGCGCCTCAAAACAAACCAGTAGCTGTTGACTTAAAAACATCATCAACAGGTATTGTTACTGCTACGGCAACAGAACAATTGAGTCAAGGTTATTTACAGCCAGGGTTAGAAGCTGTGGAAGAACTGCTGAATCGTGGGGCTTTAGCTTCAGCAGATACGGCTTTAGCTTTGATTCCCGCCAAACAAACGGAAGATGCTGCTGTTAACTTTATGCGGGGAAGATTGGCTTGGCAGCTTGCCCAGACGAGAGAGACAAAATACAGTATTGATGATGCCCGTCGTTATTGGGAAATTGCGGTGCGGGATCAACCCAATTCTGTTTTGTATAATAACGCCGTGGGATTTGCCTATTATGCTGAAGGAAATCTAAATCGGGCTAATGATGCGTGGTTCAAAGCTGTGAATTTAGCACTGAAAAACCAGAGTACAAACTTGCCAGTGACACCAAATGCTAATAGTATTATGCCACCAGAAGCTTTGACTGCCTATGCAGGGTTAGCTTTGGGTTTATATAAATCTGTAAATAATCAACCTACTGCAAAACAAGCGCAATATATGAATGAGGCGATTAAGCTGCGTCAACTGGTGATTCAGAATGATCCGGTAAGTTTTACAGTAGATAAGTTAGCTCAAAATTGGCTGTGGACAGAAAAGGCGATCGCAGATTGGCGATCGCTGCTTCAGCAACAGGAGAAGAGGTGATTTAAAATACACAACCCTCATCTTAAATAAGTAAAGCTATAGTTACAGCTTTAGACAACTAATCTGGTTAGATATATAAACAACGTTCTTAGAAGTTAGGAATTGAAAAAAATGAGAAAAGTAGAAGCTATTATCCGCCCATTTAAGCTGGATGAGGTGAAAATTGCCTTAGTTAATGCGGGAATTGTGGGAATGACCATTTCTGAAGTCCGTGGTTTTGGTCGTCAAAAAGGTCAAACTGAACGCTATCGTGGTTCGGAATACACAGTGGAATTTCTGCAAAAACTCAAAGTAGAAATTGTGGTTGAAGATGCCCAGGTAGATATGGTGGTTGATAAAATTATCGCTGCTGCCCGGACTGGTGAAATTGGTGATGGTAAGATTTTTATCTCCCCTGTTGAGCAAGTTATACGGATTCGTACCGGAGAAAAGAATACAGAAGCTGTGTAAGTATTGAATATTTAGATAGTGGGCGTTGTTGAATTTGGGGATGATCAATTTTTCTTCATCCTTAAAATCAGCAACACCTTTTGTGGTTTGATTGTGTGAAAAATGATAAATTAATCAGGCTTCGCGCAAAGAAATAGATTATCTCTGAAGGAGAATTATATGGCGCGTCCACCTATTCATCCTGGAGAAATTCTGGCTGATGAACTGCATGAAATAGGAATAAGTGCAAGTGAATTAGCTCGTTTGCTTCATGTTCCAAAGAATCGGATTACAGAAATAATTAATGGTAAAAGGTCAATCACTGCTGATACTGCATTACGTCTAGGACAATGGTTTGGTACGAGTGCTGAATTTTGGATGAATTTGCAAAAAAATTATGAACTCAAACTAGCTGAACAAAAAATTGGTAAAGAAATTAAAGCAACCATTTCTCCTTCCCCTCTTCCTTCGCGTTCTTCGCGCCTTCGCGGTTCGTTAAAATTATCCTCAAAGGAAAACGAGTAACCCCAAAAAAACCCTTACCCCAACACCTTCACCAACTGGGGAACTAAACTTTTCAAAGCATTACCCCGATGACTAATAGACTTTTTCAACTCCGGTGACATTTCGGCAAAAGTCAACTGCTTGTCTGGGACATAAAAAATCGGATCATAACCAAAACCACCATCACCACGGGTTGCATAGAGAATTTCACCCTTACAAATACCCTCAGATTGCAAAACAATTTCCCCTTCAGGATTTGCAACTGCTACCGCACAAATAAACTGTGCTTGACGATTTTCTGTATCACCTAATTCCCTTAATAACCGAGAAATACGATCTGCGTCACTATTACCATAACGGGCAGAATATACACCAGGCGCACCATTTAGCGCATCTACAGCCAAACCAGAATCATCTGCGATCGCCCAATTACCTGTAGCTTTGGCAACTTCGGATGCTTTTAAACAAGCATTTGCTTCAAAAGTTTCCCCTGTTTCGTCAACGTCTAAATCTTCGGGTTTAAGGGTTAATTCCCAACCAGAATCAGCTAAATAAGCTTGCATTTCCCGCAATTTACCGGGATTTCCTGTAGCGACAACCAGTATCTTAGTCATATATTAAATAACAGAACTTACGCATTGACAAACAAATAGTGACCCAAAATTAACAGCAACCACTTACTTATCTTGTATTATACCGACCTATGAGGTAAATCTGTACTTGTAAATGTTCAGATTTAGGAAACGCACGTTTAATTTTCACTCCTATGTCTATTAGATGGCGTTAAAGTTGCCGATATCGTTGGGTATCTAGAAGAAAGATTCGATAAAATTTGAGAGCAAATATCAGCATTTTTGGAAATGGTTGAAAAATTATTTATGCGAATAATTCTTTTGTGAATAATTGTAAATACTGAAACATTTTAAACAGATATTATACAAATAATACAATAATTACCAGTTTTTCAAACATGATCTATAACAATAAAATGTCATACTAATAACTAGTAAATAATCACAACTTTATAATTGAATTATTCAATCTTCCACTAATCCTTAAACCATAACCTAATTGATTATTTTGAATAATCTTATATATTTTTGCCTTGACAATAAACTTACTTATTTTATAAAAATTGGAATCAATAATCACAAAGTTGTTAGTAGAAAATTCGCCAATCGTTGTATAAAATATTATTGAATTAATGCTATAAATATATGTACTTTATATCTATTAGTACAACTATAATTTCCGAGCAAGTAAGTATTAATAATTAGGCTTGTAATTGTTTTTTCCAGTTAATTGTAGATCAATGTTTGAGTTCAAGTTTGATAAAGATTGATATGTATAATATGAGTGTATAGTGTTTGATTTTGTCACAAAACTTTTAACAATTGAGAAAATATTATTATATTTTGTATAAGATTAATAGGCTACGATGGTGATAGCACAAAAAAAATGTAATAGTGTAAATTTTTATTAAAATTTGGATTGAAAAATTTGAAAGTCAGGTTTTTTTCCTATGGTTAAGCGATCGCTCCAGGCATCATCCATCGGGATTCAACAGGCTAAAAAAGCGTTTGCCCACAAGGGTTGGACTCAAGAAAATTTAGCTTTTGAAGTCAATTTAAAAACTAGACAACCCATTTGGCGATTTTTTAGTGGAAAACCCATTGAACGTCATACTTTTATGGAAATTTGTTCTGTATTGGAATTAGATTGGCGAGAGATTACTGTTGAACCCCCAGCAGAATTTATTGACAGAGAAGAATTTATCCAGCCCCCTGCCCTGGATATTGATAGATTAGTGCAACAAGTGCGATCGCAACGATTTGACAAAATTCAAGACCAGTGTGGCATCTTGCAATTATTGGACATCAGTCGTCCCGTTGCGCTCAATGACATATATATAGATGTGAATATTTTGGAGGAAATTGCCAGTCAACAATACTTAGAAATCACTGAACTGCAAAATCTTGATCCCAAAGAATTTAATCGCTTTGGCTTAGGAGACATTGACCAGAAACAGATACCTGGGATACAAGCGGTAGAAAAATACTCCAAACTCAGAGTCTTAGGCAAACCAGGAGTTGGCAAAACCACCTTCTTACAAAATCTTGCCATTCAGTGTAACCAAGGTGCATTTGCAGCCCATCAGGTGCCAATCTTCATCACACTGAGAAATTTTGCTCAAGAAGCTAAATTTACCAACGAATTCAGCTTATTAAACTACATCCGCCAGGAGTTTCTCACATCTGGAATTTTAGACCCCTCAATTATAGAAACATTACTGAGGGAAGGCAGAGTATTACTGTTGCTTGATGGTATGGATGAAGTTCTGAACGAACAATGCAATAGTGTCTTAAGCGAAATTCGTATATTTTCAGAGAAGTATCACAAAAATCGGTTTGTGGCGACCTGTCGAACAGCAGCACAAAGACTGAGACTGCGAGGTTTTACCGATGTAGAAATTGCTCCATTTACTTCAGAACAAATCCTAGCCTTTGCTCAAAAATGGTTTGTAGGCTTTACCAAAACCAACACTGAAGATGGTCAAGCCCAGTCTGTTGACTTTATTGAGAAGCTGAACTTAGCTGAAAATTGGCAATTTCGTCAACTCGTAGTCACACCCCTATTTTTGCATCTTGCCTGTTGGGTGTTTCACGGTCAAGACAAATTTCCGACTAAGCGCACTGACTTTTATAAGCAAGGACTAGACCTGCTATTGGGTAAATGGGATGAAGCTAGAGGTGTAGAAAGAGATGAGGTTTACCGGGGGTTTTTACTACCACAAAAGCTCAAATTATTAAGTCAAATTGCAGCAGCCACATTTGAGCAAGGTCAGTATTTTTTTGAGCAACGCATCATTGAGCAATACATTGGTGACTATATTCAGAACCTAACCAACATGCCAATGGAAGCAGAAGAACTGCAAATAGAAAGCGAAGCGGCGCTAAAGGCAATCGAAGCTCAACATGGGCTACTAGCAGAACGGGCGCGGGGAATTTTTTCCTTCTCTTATCTAGCATTTCAAGAATACTTCACAGCAAGAAAAATCGTTGCCAGCCATAACCTACAAGCATTAGAACAAGCTTTGGGAGGTCTGGTTAGTCACATCACTGACCCGCATTGGCGGGAAATCTTTTTGTTGACAACTACCATGCTTCGGAGTGCAGACTCCCTAGTCCAGTTAATGAAGCAACAGATTGATGCTTTGGTAGCCCAAGACCCTTATTTACAAGAGTTTTTGACCTGGGCTAGCCAAAAATCTGCTACTATTCCTACCCAACCAAAAGATGCAGCCGTTCGGGCATTTTACCTGGCTTTGAGTCGGACTCCTCGCCTAGCTCCTCACTTTGCTTTAGCCAGCAGCCTTGACCAGGGGATGTTTCTTGATGCGGCATTAGATAACCTGCTACTGGAGTCTGCAATTGCTGAGAGCCAAGACTTTGCCCACTTCCACGTCTGTGCAGATGCGCTCTCGAATATTCTGGGAATTGTTGTGGATCTTGGACTCTATAAATCCCTGCAACAACTCTCTGACCAATTACCAAATTATAGTCAAAATCAAGAAAGATTTGAGCTATGGTGCAAAACTAACTATTCAGCTTGGGCTGAACAGTTAAGGATGACGGTGATGAATTACCGCAATATTAACCACCAGTGGCAGTTTAGTCTAGAACAACAGCAAGTTCTACAACGCTACTACGATGCCAATCAATTATTGCTTGATTGTCTGCATAGCAATTGTGAAGTAACGCCTGCTATCAGACAGGAAATTGAAGCTACATTATTGTTGCCTCAAAAGGAATTGGAAGACAGAGAATGGCAATAACTTGATTAGCAAAAAAATCTTTAATAAGTTTTGTGTTGTAATGAGTCAATTCATTCACCAAATCAAACAACACCAAATCATACTCTCAGTAATAGAAAGTTTTATTTGAAGCATTCAGATAATTCTCTGCGGCGTTTGATTTGAATAAATGATTATTTAGCACTCTTGTAATTACAGTTTTTTCAAGCTCGCTTTACACTTAAAATGCTTATTGTAGGATTTATTATGAATTCAAGCATTGCCTCTACTTTCACAGATGGGATACTCAAAGATTTGCAAATACTTGTTGTAGATAACGATGTCGATAGCGGAGTGTTATATACTATTTTTTTAACCCAATTTGGTGCAAATGTAATGACATCTAGCTCTATCGAGGGAGCTTTAGAAGTCCTGCGTTGGTTTGTTCCCAACATTATTATTTGTGAAATTAGGTTCTTAGGTGAAAGTGTTTATAAATTGTTCAAAAAATTAAGTGCTATGGAAGCAGTTAATAGGAATTATATTCCAGTTATTGTCACTTCAACCTCCAGCACAGGTGTCATTAGTGAGGTTCCAGAGATAGAGCTTGAAAGATATTTACTTAAGCCAGTTGACCTAGACCAATTAATTTTAATGATTACTAAATTATTTTTGACTGGCAAAAACAATTTATCAGATTGCCAGCCACAACAGAAAGGTACTAAGTTGATGAAATTAAAAGGGGCTTTATTGAAAACATATTTGTTTAAATAAATACATAGGTCTTGCTGAATAAAACAGAAACCTGGATAAATAAAAGGTTTGAACCTAATAAAAAGGAAAATAAATGCAAGGTTTTTGAAGGGTGTGGCATCAAAAGTGTGCATTTTGGTTCTGAGAAATCAGAAAGCTTGGGGATGACGGATAGCTAAAACTGTTCCCTGTTCCCTGTCTCCACGAAAAAACTTTTTCAGCAAACCCTACATACATATACATAACTATGAATGTTAGCCAAGTAATAAACAGGTTTAATAATGCAAATTCTGAAGAAGATACTATAGATTTAGATATCTTGAAAGGATTTACAATTATCGTAGTGGATAGCGATAAAGATATAGTTTGTTTAATTACTGAGATTCTAGAAATCTACGGAATTCATGTGCTAAAGGCATGGTCAGCTAAATCTGCTTTTGAGATTATTAAACAATCCCCAGTGGATCTTTTAATTAGCGACATTACTATGTTAGAAGAAGATGGTTATTGGTTAATACAGAAAGTCAGAACACTTACACTACTACAGAAAAGAGAAATCCCAGCGATTGCTTTTACCGGCAATGCTGAAGATAAAGAAAAGAAGAAGGCTCTTGACTCTGGGTTTCAAACTTATATTGAAAAACCTGGGGGAGTAGAAGTGTTAGTAACAGAAATAGCAAAACTACTAAAAATTGCTGTTCAAAGTAGTTCACTGTAATTTGGTAATTACTCTAATGCAAGCTATTCTTGAGAGAAACCAATTTTTAGTTCTCATTGTTGATTATGAAGCATTTAACGGTCAAGAATTGCAACTTGCACTAGAGTAGGAAGGGGATCAAGTGGGGGAAGCCAAAAATGGCGCAGAAGAAAAATCTCTAACAGAAGCCGGAGGCACTATTATGAATTATCTGATTCTGCCCAATTTTTTGCCCAAGCTAGAGTTTGATGGACTTGTTCTATTGTGGGTGCTTCGCAATAAAGGCGTAAAACTGGTTCAGTGCCACTAAAACGAATCATTAACCAACTTTGATCAGCAAGACGGAATTTATAGCCGTCAATTGTATTGCAATCAATTACCTTTTTTCCTGCAATTTCTGTTAAAGGTTGGGTTGCCAATTGTTGTAATAACTTTCCTCTCACTTCCATACTCGCTAAAGGTAAATCTATGCGATCATAGACTGAGGTAAAATTCGTTTGTTGTTGCAATTGTTGATAATAATCACCTAAATCTAAGCCTGATTCTACAACGGCTTCTAATACATACAATGCTGAAAGTAAAGCATCTCGTTCGGGAATATGACTACCATAACCAATCCCACCGGATTCTTCACCACCTAGTAATACTTCTGTGACTAACATTCTATCGGCAATGTATTTATAACCGACTGCGGTTTCAAATACAGATAAGTTCAGTAATTTAGCGACAAGGGGAATTAAATCAGAACCGCTAACTGTTTTGACGATTTCGCCTGTAAAGTTGCGTCTGCGGGTGAGGTGGTCAATTAAGATGGGGATTAAGATTTGGGAACTGAGGAAATTAGCGTTTTTGTCTACTGCTGCAATGCGATCGCAATCTCCATCAAATACTAAACCCACAGTTAAACCTGAGTTATTACTTTCCCCATGAGTTTTGATTTCTGCAAATAGTCGGGAAAGGTATTTTGGTAAGGGTTCGGGCGCACCACCTTCAAACAAGGGATCACGGTTGCTGTTAATTTCTTGAACTTTTTCGCCTAATAGTCTACCCAAACCACTAGCCGCTGCACCGTGCATGACATCAACAAATAATGTTAATTTACCTGATGATACAGCTTGGCGAATTTTGTCAATATCAACTTTACCTTCTAAGGCTTGACAATAACTAGGCCAGGGATCAAATTTCTCTTCTTTACCAGGAATAGCTGCGGTTGGGACTTCTACTGTTAACAAACCTTCTATTTCTTTAGTAACTTCTGGTGGTACTGAACCGCCAAAAGCACTTTTGACTTTTAAGCCTAAATATGTTCCCGGATTATGACTAGCGGTAATGACCAGCGCCCCCAAAGCATTGAGGTCTTTAGCCGCCCAACTAAATGCTGGTGTTGGGGCATAGCTTTCGCTAAATAGGACATCAAAACCAACTGCTTTGACAGCATCAGCGACGACACGGGCAAATTCTTCCGCCATAAAACGGCGATCGTAACCGACAATGATGGTGCGGCTGCTGACGTGAGAATAATAAGTATTATATAATACTTGGGCTGCAACTGGGGCTACTAAGGCTAGGCGTTCAAAGGTAAATTCTTCACCTATTACACCCCGCCAGCCATCCGTACCAAACTTGATTGGGTTAGTTACAACGGGCATGGAGATATCCTAAATTTCTAACTGAGGATTGTAGCATTGATACAGAGTATTGGGGACTGGGGAGAAAATTCTGTGTTTGTTTTCTGTTCACTTATTCCCTGTTGCGCCAGTATAAGCGATGCCTTCGCCCAGGGCAGCGATCGCTAATGGTAAAATTCGGTGTTCCTGAATTTGGATTCTAGCGTGTAGTGTTTCTGCTGTATCTTCTGGAAAAACTGGTACTGCGGCTTGCATCAAAATTGGACCGCTATCCATTTCTAAACGCAGGAGATGGACAGTACAACCTGTTATTTTCACTCCGGCTGCTAATGCCTGTTCAACAGCTTGAACTCCTTTGAAACTAGGTAATAAGCTGGGATGAATATTAATAATTTTGTCAGGAAAAGCATCAATTAATTCTTGTGTCACCAGGCGCATCCAGCCAGCCATAATCACCAAATCAACATCATATTGACGCAATGTTTGGACAATTTTTTGATCAAAATCTTCACGTTTTTTGTAATCACGGTGATTTAATAATACTGCCTCTACACCGCGATTTTTTGCCCTTAATGCTGCTTTAGCTGATGGATTGTTATAAATTAAAACTTTAATTTTAGCGTTGAGTTTCCTTTCTTCAATAGCTTGGGCGACTACTTCAAAATTGCTGCCATTTCCAGAAGCCATTATTCCTAATTTCAATGACTTCATTGATTGGAAATTTTGTTGGGAAATATCGGGACAAATTAAGCTAGATGCTGCCTCAATCGGATAATATTGATTCATAAAATGATGAATATCGTCTGAATTACTAAGAGTACCATGAAAAAACCTCGTTTGCCTTCAATGCAAATGCTAGATAATGATACAGTTGCTGCTTGGATTTTTCTGACTCCAGCACTAATTTTGTTAATCTTGTTTATAATCTGGCCAATTGCCTATTTGTTTTATCTCAGTTTCACAGCTGGTAGTTTCACTTCAACTGGTATTTATTTGGTAGGCTTCAAAAACTATTGGCGTTTGTTTTTGAACGCTGATTTTTGGCAAGTTATTTTTAATACAACTTATTTTACCCTTGGTAGTCTTGTTCCCAGTTTGGTCATTCCCTTGGGGTTAGCAGTATTATTAAATCGTTCTTTGGCTTTAAGGGGTATTTTGAGAAGTGTTTATTTTTTACCTTCCATTATCTCTCTTGTTGCTGCTGGTTTAGGATTTCGTTGGCTGTTTCAAAATACAGGCCCTGTGAATGGACTGTTGAATTTTTTTGATATTCCTCCCATATCATGGTTAAGTGATACTTTCTGGGCAATGCCAGTCATAATTTTATTTAGTATTTGGAAACAAATAGGTTTCAATATGGTGGTTTTTTTGGCAGGTTTGCAAGCAATTCCTCTCAATCACTATGAAGCAGCCGAATTAGATGGTGCAAATAGTTGGCAACAATTTTGGCACGTTACTTTACCAGGATTAAGACCTACTTTAATATTTACCACAGTCACTACTGCTATTTTTACATTGCGGAGTTTTGAACCTGTTTATGTGATTACAGGTGGTGGTCCTTTGAATTCTACTAATTTGCTGGTTTATTACACTTATCAGGAAGCTTTTGGTCAATTTGATTTTGGTTATGCCGCAGCAGTAGCAACGGTTTTGTTAGTGGTGACGTTGGTATTAGTTTATTTCCAATTAAGAACTTGGGGAGAAGGGTAACTCAGTTATCAGTTGTTCCCTGTTCCTTGTCCTCTTCACTGTCACCTGTCACCTCTCACCTGTCACCTGCTTTATTAAAATTCTCTTCTTAAGAAGATGAAAACAGCTATTGCTAACAGCATGAAGCTGTAAAGTAAGCCGTAAGTTGCATTACCTATTAATGTCACGGTATCAGGTATTGCTTGCAGTCCATAAACGGCATCATTTTTTAAATCTAAGCGAGATAAATTAGGGAGAATCAGATATAGACATTGGGTGATCTTTTCTACACCAGGGTTTTGACTAAGGCGACCAAGTGCGACTAAATCTTGTGTAATATTCCCCATTAAATAGACTGCAAATGTTAAAGCGGTAGCTATGAGGGAACTGGTAAAAACTCCTAATGTAATTGCTACAGCAGTAATTAAGGTTAATTGTAAAAATAAAAAGAGTACGGCAATGAGAATACTGTTTATGGGATAGGACATTTTCCCAAGTTGTAAAAATACCAAATAAATTGCTGTCATTGCCGCTATAAGTACAGCTAGTACACCTGATAATCCTAAGTATTTACTGGTGATAAATTCGCTACGGCTGATGGGTTTAGCAATTAACATGAGAATAGTACGTTTTTCAATCTCTTTGTTAACTAGTCCCGTACCAATAAAGACGACAACAATTAAGCCGATGATATTCATTGCTGCTAAACCAAAGTCTAAGAAGATTTTGTCTTGGGTTGTGGCTGCAAATTCAAAAATTGTACGGTTAGCAACTGCGAGGATAATTGCATAAAAACCGATGATGTACAGGATGCGATCGCGTATCACTTCCTGAAACACATTTTTGGCCATTACAAAGGTTCTGCTTGCATTCATATTGTCTGGTAATTGGTAATTAGGGATTGATGATAAATGTCAACTGATAGGTGATTTTATTGCTTTGGTGGTGGTGTACCGATAAAAAATTTGTTGGTGCGATCGCATTCAATTTCTGCCACTGCGTTTTGATTTTCTGGCTTGTTGACGGCTGCAACTGGTTGAATTAAACAAGATTTCTGGAGATAGAACCCCCGTGCATTTGCACTTGGCCCTGTCCAAATTGTGAGGATATCTAATCTATATCCTGATTTGACATTAACTACACGGGGTTCAATCCGCCATAATCCCTGTTCATCATATTTTTCTAGGTTTTTGTCAATGACACCCTTACCCAAGTTTCCCAGTTGCTGATTAGCTTCTATTAACCATTTTTCTACTTCTGACCAAGGTCTTTTAAATATTTGTTCTTCTACCAGTGGTTGTATTTTATTTAAGATAATATTACCGTTTTGAGGTGTTTTGGATTTGGGTTCTAGTCTAATTACAAAAGTGCTACGCTGAAAATTTTGTGCGGATAAGCTGGGATATTCTTTTAACCATTTATCTAGAACAAAGTAAAACTGAAGCCAACAACTGATTAGCATCGACCAAGCCAGCAAAATGATAACTTTTTGGCGTACTTCTAGTTTGGGAATGGCAGCTTTTGCTGTTGTACCTGTACCTGCAAAAAATTCTGGTATGGCTGTAATGATGGCTGCAATGGTTGGCCAGAAAACGATAGTTTTAGGTGTGACTACATTTACTTCATGTCCAAAGGCAAAAACACTGACTAATAAACCGGTTATTAATGCTCCCACTGGCATGAAAGTACCAGGAACTCTTAACGGATCGTCTGTAGTATACCAAGCTGTACCAGCTAACAAAAATAACCAACCCGAAAATGCAATTATATCTTTAATAAAACCTATGGCAAAATATGAAATTCCCCATGAAAAAACACTTAAATATATTAATGTCTGCCAAGAATAAGCCTTGGGAGGCATGATCAGCTTTTGAATTCCTAACAATAGATCCTGAATAAATTTAAAGAGAAGTATTACTTCTTTAAACAATGATGAGTTCATAGTATCACCTTCAATTATTGGGATTTTATTAAGTTACTTTAATCCTATAGATAAATTGCGAATTACTAAAATTAAAGTTATGGCTATATAGCTCATGGAATTTGCTATTAATGTAGTCGCAATTAAATTATTGTTTTGCAATTGTATTTTTTCAATTCTCTGTAATTTTTCTTTTTGAGATGTTTCCATTTCTTCTTTTTTACCAATTTCCCTTAAGGTAATAATTAGAATCTTGAGCAATAAAAACTTGATCAAAAAAGTACCAAGGAAGATTAAAAAAGCTAGAAAAATTATGGTACTCTGTGTTCCCGGATTTTTAAAGTTATTAAAAAATATATAGCTGATTAATTCTGATTTTAAGTTAACGTCTAATATTGGCTCAACTAGAAAAAATATATTCCAGCCCAAGACGCTAGAAAAAACGTTCATGGCTATGGCATAAAAAATACTGCTTTTTTTGTCAAATTTTAGCCATCTATGTAAAACATACCCTTCTATGGAAATGGCAACTAGTAAAAATAAAGTTTCAAACAAAATTGCACCAATGGGCAAAATTCTGGGAAGTGACAATTCTTCAGACATAAACCGTCAAAGGTAGGAGTTAATTTTAGAGTATAACTGAGATAATACGGATAATTGTGGAAATCATCTCATTCTTATTACCATTTTTTATCTTTGTTTACCAGTATATTTTGATTAATCTTATTAATACATGGGGATGACTGTTATACGGATAAGTTAGCCAAAATTAACTTGTCTAATTATTCAACAGGTTGGTTGTAAAATAGGAAACTGCCACGTTATAGCTTTTCCAGAGATGACAAGAAATGGGATCGGTATTCGCACAGCGCAAGTGCGTTCTGAACGGCTCACTGGTCAAATTCACGTCTATGATGGCATTGGGAAAGGTAAGTCCCAAGCGGCTTTAGGGGTAGTTCTGCGCTCGATTGGTTTGGGAATAAATACACCTAGTGATTCTAATCGCGTCTTATTGCTGAGGTTTTTGAAGGGGCCAGAACGTGATTATGATGAAGATGGAGCGATCGCCGCTTTACAGCGTGGTTTTCCTCATTTGATTGATCAGGTTCGCACGGGGAGGGCGGAATTTTTTGGACATGATGAGATTACCCCCTTTGACAGAACAGAAGCTGCGCGGGGTTGGGATGTAGCCAAGGGTGCGATCGCATCAGGTTTGTATTCGGTTGTGGTTTTGGACGAAATTAACCCGGTTTTAGATTTGGGTTTACTTCCTGTGAATGAGGTGGTACAAACTTTAAAATCTAAACCCCAAGAGTTGGAAATTATTGCGACTGGACGCGCTGCACCGCAACAACTACTAGATATTGCGGATTTACATTCAGAAATGAAACCTCAGCACCATCCTACTGCTGAAGCACTTTTATTAGAAGGAATTGAAATTTATACTGGAGCAGGTAAAGGTAAATCTACTAGTGCTTTGGGTAAAGCTTTACAGGCTATTGGTCGGGGAATAAATCATCCTGGCTCTACCCGTGTATTAATTATGCAGTGGTTAAAAGGTGGCAGTGGATATACTGAAGATGCTGCGATCGCTGCTTTGCAACAGTCTTATCCTGAAGTGGTAGATCATCAACGTTGTGGACGGGATGCGATCGTTTGGCGCAATTCTCGGCAAGAGTTAGACTATGTAGAAGCGGAGAGAGGTTGGGAAATTGCCAAAACTGCGATCGCATCTGGAATCTATAAAACCATCATTCTCGATGAACTCAATCCCACCGTTGATTTAGAATTGTTACCTGTAGATCCCATTGTTCAAGCTTTGCTACGTAAACCAAGAGACACAGAAGTTATCATTACCGGTCGTTGTCAAAATCAACCTGCATATTTTGATTTAGCCAGTATTCACTCTGAAGTTTATTGTCATAAACACTATGCTAATCAAGGTGTAGAACTGAAGCGTGGAGTTGATTTTTAAAACCTTGAGGAAATAGATCCCCGACTATTTGAAATGTTGGGGACAAAATCTCTAAATTAAAAACTCTTATTTTCCCAACTTCAGACAAGGACATTTGTGCAAAAAACCGGATGCTTTTTTCTCAGCATCTGGATTATTAATATGTATTGGTGTTGGTCGAATAATCCCATTAAATAAATCATCTAAACCGTAGGGAGTGAAAAATTGCCATTCTCCCTGTTTATTAATACGAATCCCTACAGCAGTCGCAGTATGTAACCAATTTTTAATGCCATCTTCTGTACTACTATAAGTCATACTTCCGGCACGCCAATGCCCAAAACTAGCTTGATTTTTTACATCAAATTCGTGTTCAGGAAATTGTGTTTTTAGAGTAGATTTAGCTAATAATTCTTGTTCACGATTCCCTGCTTCATCAAAAAAAGCAATATCAAAATCTTTAATAAATAAATCACATTCTTGCCCAAAAAGAGAACGCCAAACTGTATTTCTGACAGCACCCCCAGCTAACCACCAATTAGATAAATTAAGTTGGGAAATTGCAGGTAAGACAGTAGCAATAATTGAATTAGAGAGAATAGTTTTTAGTTGTGTATTATTCATAAATAATAGCTAATTTAAATTAAAATGTAAGCCATAAACCCTGATTTTGAAATTAATTACTATTAAAGCCAGGACTTACGCAACTGGCATATTAGTAGGGTGCGTCAGACTTCATAAATCCTGAAAATAAAGTGATATTTGATATCTGACGCACCATAGAATAGATGTTTAGTGTGACACTTGCGTAAGTCCTAAAAGCATAATATTTTTATTTAGGTTGAGAAAACCCAACCTAAAAATCATTGTTAGCGATGTTATTCTTGATGATTTAACCAAGTTACTAAATCAGCAACTTCAGAAATATTAAACAACGCTACACCTAAATTTTCTAACTGTTCCACAGGTAAAACTTTAACTCTTTCCACTATTTCAGAATCAAGTTCTCCAAATCTTTGATTAAGTAACATTAGACAAAATTTAACTGCTTCTTTTCCTTCTCCCTTCTGCAAAATGTCCTGATAAATTACTGATTCTTGCATAAGATCCTCACTTAACAATTGACGAATAAAATCTTTTTCAAACCGCAAACCTGCTAAAATCTCTGTGTAAGCCGCAATATCCTGCTTAGTCTCCCTATCTGCAATTTTAGCAACATTATTGGCAATTTGGGATAATAAACCTTGGGGTGAATTTGTCCGGGTTAATGGCGCTAATGGTAATAATGCCAGATTATGCAAAAATAATTCTGGTTCTTGTTCCCACATTCTGATTACACGGTAACGGTGTCTGGTTGTTTCGTTAACATATTCTTCAGTAAAAACAATTGGATCATCTGTTTCTTGTAAGAAAATCACGACTTGAGTAACCGGAACTTGATATGTACGGATTAATCTCACTGAATAGTCTAACTCTCTAAAAGGAATAGGAGGTTTAGATTGTGGTTTGGTTTGAAATTCAATATGTAAAATGCGATTTTCTGTTTGTAAGAAGGTGACAAAATCAGCGCGAATTGGTTCTATACTCAATTCGGTTTTTAAGACTTTAATTGTTTTTGGTTCTTGGGGAAGTAACCACTTAGCAAAATCAAAGGGATATTTTTCTGCTAGTAGTTTACAAACGTTGTCAAAACTCATAGGGTTATAAAGTTAAATTGTCAGAATCAGGATATCCAGGATTTAAGGATTTACAGGATGTTTGTTTGAGTTGTGTTTTTAGGGTTTGAGGATTCTATACTTTTGGGTTAGGCTAAAAACACTGCAATGTGATCTAGATTAGTGCTTTTTGCTGCTTGGTAGGGAATACTAGAATAAATACTCCTTGTCAGATAAAGGTGAGTTTTGACAAATGGACTGGACAACTATACTCAAAGCACAACAGACTGATTTTATTCAAAGACTGAAATCTGGTGACTTACTCCATTGTGAGAAGGAAGGCCGACATAGTGAGTTGACAGTTATCTCTGGAGAAAGGTTACAGCAATTACGGGATTTTTGCTGGGATATGGCTGAAAAATATAGACGAACTTCAACTCCTATCCGTGATGTTTTTGTCAATAATTTAAAAGGAAAGCTGGGTGAGGAAGTTGTTAAAAGTCGTTTGGGTGATTTTGTCACTGAGGTTGATTATGAAAAACGCATTGGTGGAGATGGAAAAGTTGATTTTACTTTAACTTCTGATTCATCTATTGGTATTCAGGTTAAAGTCCGTTATGGAAATTTTAATAAAATTAAATGGTCAATAAGCCAGGAAGAAATAGAAAAAAATGCTGTTTTAGTTTGTATTTTATGTCAAGAGGAATTTAGTGAAACAGAAAAAGAATATGGTCTTATTATAGCTGGATTTTTACCAACGAATATCATTAAATCAACTGGTGATAAAACTTTAGTCGGAATAGATGAATTGCTTTATCCTAGTGGGTTACGTGGTTATTTAGAAAATTTCAAATCCTTTACATCTTATGATTATGATAAATATATCAGATTAGGTGATGAATGTGTTAATAATGAAGATTATCAAGGTGCTATTTTCGATTATTATCATGCGTTACATTTAAGATCAAATGAGGCAATTACTTATTATGAGAGTGATGCAATTATGGCAATTATTTATTGCAAAATAGGTAACGCTCGCTATACTTTAGGAGAGTATGAGGGTGCAATTTATAATTACACCCAAGCTATTAAGTTAAATCCTGCATCTGATAATGCTTACTACAATCGAGGAGGTGCTTATTACACATTAGAAAAATATCAGGATGCAATTAATAATTACACCCAAGCTATTAAGTTAAATCCTGCATCTGATAATGCTTACTACAATCGAGGAAATGCTTATTACACATTAGAAAAATATCAGAATGCCATTAATGATTACACCCAAGCTATTAAGTTAAATCCAGAATTTGCTGGTGCTTACTACAATCGAGGAAATGTTTATTACACATTAGAAAAATATCAGGATGCAATTAATAATTACACCCAAGCTATTAAGTTAAATCCAGAATTTGCTGGTGCTTACTATAAGCGCGGAATTTCTCATAAAAATTTAGGAAAATATCAGGATGCCATTAATGATTACACTCAAGCTATTAAGTTAAATCCAGAATTTGCTGGTGCTTATTGCAATAGAGGAAATACTTATAAAATTCTACAAAAATATCAGGATGCCATTAATAATTATACTCAAGCTATCAATTTAGATCCAAAATTTGCCATTGCTTACTACAACAGGGGAGTTATTTATAAAGAGTCTAGAAAGTATAAGGACGCAATTAATGATTTTAGTCAGGTGATCAATTTAGATTCAAAATTTGCTATTGCTTACTACAATAGGGGATCAGTCAATTTAATTTTAGAAAATAACCAAGCCGCAATAGATGATTTTAAAAAAGCAACCTCTATTTATAAACAAGAAAATAATTTTCATGATTACCATAAAACTCTTGAACAACTTAAAAATATTCAGTGCAATGATGTTGATTTAATATCAGCAGTAGGAATGGATTATAGAAAGCTGCGTGATTTACTAAAAACGGGAAAATGGATGGAAGCAGATGAAGAAACCAGACGAGTAATGTTAGAGGTTGCAAAACGAGAAGAAGAAAGTTGGTTAGATCATGATAGTATTGATAATTTTCCCTCTGAAGACCTCCGCACTATTGACTATCTATGGGTGAAATACAGTAATGGTAAATTTGGTTTTTCTGTACAGAAAAGGATTTATCAATGTTTAGGTGTAACACTAGAATATGATAGCAAAATATGGGATCAGTTTATTCATAAGATAGGCAGATATATTAATGATATTAACACACCAAATGATATTAACGCACCGGAAGGATACTTCCCAGGAAGTGTAGGGGGAATTTGGTTGGGTTGGGAAGAGGGTATTGGTTACGAATTTGTGAATGGTTGGTTTGATGACTATCTATTCCGTCGCGTTGAGATTTGTAAACTGTATAATATCAGATCCAAAAAAATATATGAGCCATTAACAAAGCATAATACTCAAGTTAGTGATGATTATGAAGATAATTATCTAGCAGAGGATTTAAACAATAATGATGATTATTTTGACGATTATATTTCTGATTATGATGATTATTTTGACGATTATAATGATTATGACTATGAGATCAAGCAATTCTCACAGAACACCAAACAATATCTCCTTTAGATTTTCCTGATTTATAAATTGTAGTAGCTGAAATGCTACCAATTGTCTAAGTAAGGCAAAACTCCTGTAAATCCTTAAATCCTGGATATCCTGATTCAGACCAATAAAATATCATATAATAGTAAAATAAATATTTACTTCAATTAACTATGCAAACCACAGAATCACCCTTACAATTGCGGCTGTGGACTGTTGATGAATACCACAGAATAGCTGAAGCAGTAATATTTGATCCAAGTGAACGAGTAGAATTATTAGAAGGGAAAATAATTTGGATGGTTGCTAAAGGAACAGCCCACAGTTCAGCAGTAGGAAGAACAAATAAATTATTACAAAATCGCTTAGGAAATCAGGCTTGGATAGCTGTTCAAGACCCTGTAAAATTAAATGAAAGGTCTGAACCTGAACCAGATGTTGCTGTAGTGAAAATAGATCCCCTAGACTATGCAGATCATCATCCTACCCCAGCAGAAATTTATTTAATTATCGAAGTTGCAGATAGTAGTTTAAAACTAGATACAGAAATCAAAGCTAAAGCTTATTCTCAAGCAGGAATTAAAGATTATTGGGTATTAGATGTAGTGAAACGCGAATTAATTGTATTTAGAAATCCCACAACAGAAGGTTATCAAAATCAAGAAATTCTCACAGAACATCAAAAAATATCACCTTTAGATTTTCCTGATCTAGAAATTCTTGTTTCCCAAATGCTGCCACTTGTCTAAATATTCTTTTCCCTGTCCAAAAGTACCTCTCTTCTTCCTTCGTGTCCTTCGTATCTTCGTGGTTCATTCTTTTAGTAGAACGGAGGGAGACAAACATCCTGTAAATCCTTAAATCCCGGACATCCTGATTCAGACAAAAAATATCATATAATAGAGAATAAATATTTACCTATTCGTAATTATGATTTTAACCAGTTCTCTATCAACAAATTACTAATATTTTCAAAATGACGAGTATTATCAGTTACTAAAATACAATTATGACAAATAGCCACAGCAGCAATTAAAGCATCTAATTGTCCCGTTGGTTTACCAATTTTCCTCAATTCATACTGAATTTTTCCAAACTCAATAGCTGCTTTTTCATCAAAATCTATCATTGGTAATAGACTAGCAAACCTTTGTAAATTATCCAAATTACGCTCAACCTTACTTGAACAATAAACCCCTTTATACAATTCAGCTAATACTAAAGTCGCAAGATAGCAAGATTCATGTTTTTCATGAAAATGTGATACAACATTCTCATTACCCTTAATTATCGCAATATAAATATTAGTATCTAGTAAATACATAAATTCCTGATTTTTTATTATTAATTATTCATGAATTCGGATTTATTCAAATCAAACTTGAAATTTCTAAAACTAATCTAAATTAACTTCACGTCCCAAATCTTGATGACGTTCCTGATTAATAATATCAAAAATTTCATCAATTTCAGGATCATCTTTCCATAAACCTATAATACTTTCCCATTCTTGCCATTTGGGTCTTTTAATGATTAAATCATCTGGTATTTCTATGGAAATTTTAACTCCATCAGGTAGCACAATTTTATCTAATACTACATCTGACAATTCTATGGTATTTCCTTTAATGATTCCTTGAATCTTCATAGTTTATACCTCATCTTGTATTTGTCGAATATATATAGGAATATATCTTATTTTATAAAAATTTATACAATTTGTTTATAAAAATTTATCAATATATAAAAGTGTATAGGAGATACATTAAAATCTAGCCTGAGAACGAGTGTCATAAACAAGTTGAAGACATTCTTCAAAATCATCACCTTGCCAAGTACCAGCAAATTGTAGCAAATCTTGGTTCTTCCTCTTTGTGAGAAATATCTACTGGTTGAATTTTTCTGGTTTTGAGATATTCGAGATAATCCAGGGTTTCTTCTAGTATTGATTCAGGAACAGTTTCAATTGCAGCTAGGAGTTTTTCTTTAATAGTTGTCATAATTCGGGATTAAAGATTGATAGTATTTATTTTACATTAATAATATAAGATTTGCTAATTCAATTTGACGTTCAACCAGACAATTGAGATAAAATTCTAAGTCTAAAGGTAGTTTACCTCTAGGAGCTAAATCAAAATCCTTAGCAAACAATTAGGCTTCTTGCAAAATTTCTAGATTTGAAAACTAATATTAACAATTTCCTGGTATTCTGAAACCCAGAAACAGCAATATTCACAAAATATGGAAACCCCAACACTAAAAACCCCGCGTTGGTTTGTTCGCAGAGATATAGATGGTTTATTTGGATTACTACTTGATAACTTCATTCAAATATTATTAATTGTCAGTTTGTGCCAAGGTGTATTAGGTTTCCCACCATCCCTCGTCTATGGACGCATTTTACCTGGTGTAGCTTTTAGTTTAATGGTTGGTAACTTTTATTATGGTTGGTTAGCTAAACAGCAAGGTACAAAAGAACAACGAGATGATATTACCGCCCTGCCTTATGGTATCAATACCGTTAGTCTGTTTGCCTATATTTTCTTAGTTATGCTACCTGTGAGGTTAGCCGCATTAGCTAAAGGTGTGTCTCCTGAACAAGCATCCGAATTAGCATGGCAAGCAGGTATGGTAGCTTGTTTAGGTTCAGGTTTAATTGAACTTTTTGGCGCTTTTATTGTCAACCCCATACGTCGCATTGCTCCCCGTGCAGCTATGCTTTCTACCCTCAGTGGTATCGCTATCACCTTTATTTCCATAGGGTTTTTATTTCGGACTTTTGCTCACCCTGTGGTCGGCTTAGTTCCTCTTGGTGTTATTCTTGTTACCTACTTTGGTAAAGTACGTTTTCCCATCCCTGGGGGTTTATTAGCTGTGTTGTTAGGAATTACCCTCGCATGGGGAACCGGTTTAGTGAATTGGGATCAGACTAAATTTGCTGCTGCTATTACACCGATTGGTTTTTATTTCCCTAATTTATTTTTAGGACAACTTTGGGAAAGTCACACAATTTTATTAGAATATCTCAGCATCATCTTACCAATGGGATTATTTAATCTCGTTGCTAGTATTCAAAATTTAGAAAGTGCTGAAGCTGCGGGAGATGTTTTTCCTGCTGTTCCATCTTTAGCTGCTAACGGTATTGGTACTATTGTGGCGGCGGTTTTTGGTTCCTGTTTCCCTACAACTATATATATAGGTCATCCTGGATGGAAGGCTTTAGGGGCAAGAGTGGGTTATTCTATTGCCAATGGTATTATTATGGGTATCCTGTGTTTAAGTGGGACTGTAGCCATGTTTGCCTACTTTGTCCCTGTTGATGCTGGTATGGCTATTTTGCTGTGGATTGGGATTGTAATTGTAGCTCAAAGCTTCACTGCTACACCTTCTCATCACGCTCCTGCGGTGGTTGTGGGCTTGTTACCTGGTATTGCAGGGTGGGGGGCGTTGGTGGCGAAAAATGCCTTGCGTGCGGCGGGTTTAGGTACTCCTGATCAGCCGTTTACACCAGCTTTAATTGAGCAATTTAAATTGAGTGATACCTATATTGATGGTGCTTTTGCTTTGGAACAGGGCTTTATTTTTTCGTCTATGATTTTAGCTTCTATCACTGTTTACATTATTGAACGAGATTTTCGTCAAGCTGCCTATTGGTCATTAGCAGGGGCTGTTTTATCTTGGGTAGGTTTGATGCACAGTTATAAGTGGACGATCGCAGATACGGTTGTTAATTTGGGTTGGGGAACTGGAAGTAGCTGGGCTGTGGGTTATATTTTGCTGGCTATTTTGTTTTTTTATGTTTCTTGGCAAACTAGACAAAAACACGAATAATCCTACAAGTGTCTAAAAAATATCCAGTAGCTTTTGGAGGGATTCAACATGAGCATAGATAGTAATACTTTAGACTTGGTAACAGGTGGATTAGCGATCGCTATTCTTCTCGGTGGAATGGTGATGATGTTTACTACTGTCTTGACAAGCAAGAAATAATAATCTCACTTCCTCAGATCCCCAACTTGTTTATAAAGCTGGGGATCTTACTATTGATTACTTGCGATCTGATACCAACGCAACTTTATTTTTAGAGAACAACCAATCATTAAAGTGCTGTATTTTCGCAGCTAAACTCCTAATTAAGCTGATTTGTGGTTGTTTTCTGGGTGCTGCTATTTTTAAAACGACCTCTAGTAACCAAGGGGCAAAGTTTTGACACCAGACGGCTAAATGAGATTGCCATCCAACTAAGATTTCTGATGTATCCTTTTGCAGTCCGATCATGAGTGCTTGCGCTACTTGTTGGGGTGTCATTGGGGTAACACCACGAAATAGTTTTAAGTCGCGCACCATATCTGTGTCGGTGAGGGTGGGAAGTAAAGCCACAACGCGGATGTTGTGTTCTGCTAGTTCCCGACGTAATGCCTGGGTAAAACCTAAGATTGCAAACTTGGTGGCTGAATAGGTGGCCATTGTTGGTGCGGCAACTTTCCCCATCAGACTGGAAACATTGACAATTGTTCCCTCTTTTTGGCTAACCATACGTCTTGCTATCAGACTCGTGAGGTTATACATTCCCAACAAGTTAACGGAGAGTTCTTCTTGGACTTGGGGAAGTTTTGATTGCAGAAATGAGTTTTGATATGCAACTCCTGCACAGTTGACAAGTATATGGACAGGTCCATAGTTGCGCCACATTTGGGCGATCGCAATATTTACGTTGACAGATTGGGTTAAATCTAAGGCGATGATAATCGTTTCGGTGCCTATTTCCTCAATTTCTTGGGCGACTTGGGCTAATTTTTGGCGATCGCGTGCTACCAATATCAGCCTCTTTACTCCTTGCTGGGCTAATTCTAATGCGATCGCTTTACCAATTCCACGGGAAGCCCCTGTAATTAAAGCAATTTTGCCTTGAATATTCATCGGTTTTCACCTCCAAATTCTTGGACTTACCTCTGCTTTTTGCCATCCAAAAGGTAAGACATTGATGAACAGTAAGATTAGTTACGCCAGATATTTCTGTTTATGATTACTTTCTTTGCAATACCCCTCCATTGCCTATCCAAAACAGAAAATCCTCGTTGGTACCATAGATAAGTCAAAACTCAAGTTTATTGGCAGAGTGGATACAGAGCATCGGTTTTACCTCTCTTTAATCCGAACATTCACCAGTTGCTTGCCACTACACACCTTAGCAACTAAATCAAGAGATTGCAATCTTTTTTAATAAGAATTACTTCATATTTCGTTACAATAATTCCAAGAAGGAGTTCAGAAGTCAGAATTCAGAATTCAGGAGGCAGGAGAAAGAAGAAAGAAGAAAGAAGAAAGAAGAAAGAAGGAATTAATCTTTCCCCCCTGCTCCTCTGCTCCTCTGCTCCTCTGCTCCCCTGCTCCCCTGCTCCCCATCTCCCCTGCTCCCCATCTCCCCTGCTCCCCATCTCCCCTACTCCCCATCTCCCCTACTTTTAAAAAGCTGACTGCCCAGTGCTATAAAATGAAAGCAGCAAAAGACGAATCCGAAAACAAGCACACTCCATGCGTATTTCTCTAAACTGGCTGCGTGAACTAGTAGAAATTAAACTTAGTCCCGAAGAATTAGCCGAAACCCTGACAATAGCCGGGTTTGAAGTAGAAGATATTGAAGATCGCCGCACATGGGCCAATGGCGTAGTTGTGGGGAAAGTGCTTGAGCGTCAACCACACCCCAACGCTGATAAACTGAGCGTATGTACAGTAGATATTGGTGCAGAAGAGACATTAAATATTGTTTGTGGTGCGGCTAATGTCCGTGCTGATATTTATGTCCCAGTTGCCACTACAGGAACTTATTTACCAAATATTGATTTAAAAATTAAACCCGCCAAACTCAGAGGTGTCCCTTCCAACGGGATGATCTGTTCCTTAAAAGAACTGGGTTTACCGACTGATTTAGACGGAATCCATATTTTTACCCCAGAAAATCTCACTCTGGGTAGTGATGTCCGTCCGTTGTTGGGTTTAGATGATGTAATTTTAGATGTCACCGCCACCGCTAACCGTGCTGATGCTTTATCTATGGTGGGAATCGCCAGGGAAGTGGCAGCTTTAACAGGTGGTAAATTGTCTATTCCGCAACCAGAAAACGTGACAATTGCCCAAAATACAGGAAATTTAACCGTAAAAATCCGAGAAACTCAAGCTTGTCCCGCTTACATCGGTACAGTTATTGAACAAATCAAAATCGCCCCTTCTCCTGAATGGTTACAACAGCGTTTGCGTTCAGCTGGTGTCAGACCAATTAATAATGTTGTAGACATCACCAACTATGTTTTATTAGAACGGGGACAACCGCTCCATGCGTTTGACAAAGAGCGTTTACAATCTGTAGCTGGGGGTGAAAATTTAACCGTTGGTGTTCGCTTTGCTGATGCTGGAGAAACCTTAAAAACTTTAGATGGACAAACCCGCAATTTATCTACTCAAAATTTATTAATTACTGCTAATAACAAAGCCGTCGCTTTAGCAGGAGTAATGGGTGGAGAAGAAACTGAAGTTCATGAAGGTACACAAAGTTTAGTTTTAGAAGCTGCGTTATTTGATTCTGTCACCATTCGTCGTTCTTCTCGCAGTGTGGGATTAAGAAGTGAAGCTTCTGGTAGATATGAAAGAGGCGTAAATCGAGCCGAATTAGAAATAGCTAATAACCGGGCTTTATCGTTAATTAGTGAATTAGCATCAGGTGTAATTCGGCAACAAGAAATATCTGATACTCGTCCTGATCCCTCCACCTGGTCACATTCTATTTCTCTACGTTTAGATAGAGTCAATGAAGTGCTAGGTCCGATTGAATCAGAAGAAGAAACTGGAGAACTGGAAGTAGATGACGTAGAAAAAATCCTCACTGCTTTGGGATGTGAATTGGTCAAAGATGAGGAATGTACTTGGAAGGTGAAAGTACCCCCTTATCGTTATCGGGATCTAGAACGAGAAATTGATTTAATTGAAGAAATTGCCCGTCTTTATGGTTATGATAAATTCTGCGACACTCTACCAGATAAAGCAGAAGCTGGCTATTTATCTTTAGATCAAGAACTACTCCGCAAAATACGATCTTATTTACGGGCAGAAGGTTTGACAGAATTAATTCATTATTCTTTAGTCAAACCAGGAGAAGATCAACAAATTGTCCTTTCCAATCCTTTATTTGCCGAATATTCAGCACTACGAACTGATTTAATTGCTGGTTTAATTGACGCTTGTCAATATAATATAGAACAGGGAAATGGGGTTCTAAATGGTTTTGAAATTGGGCGGATTTTCTGGCGAGAAGAAGAAGGTTTAGACGAAGCGGAAATGCTGGCTGGGATCATGGGTGGTGATTCTACCCTTGGTAAATGGTCAAGTGGTGGCCGTGAACAAACCCTAACTTGGTTTGAAGCTAAAGGCATTTTAGAAAGTGTATTTCGTCAATTGAATTTATCGGTGGAATTTCAACCAGAAAACCGAGATTCTCGCTTGCATCCAGGACGTACCGCTTCTTTATGGGTGCGGGGGATCAGATTGGGTACTTTTGGACAAGTTCACCCCCAACTGCGACGGGAAAAAAGTTTACCCGAAGCCGTATATGTATTCCAATTAAGTTTGGATGCGCTGTTGAATGCTTTGGATGATGATGAACTGCTAGTTCCTAAATTCCAGCCTTTTTCTACCTATCCAGCCAGCGATCGCGATATTGCCTTTTTCTCTCCTGTAAAAGTCACCGTTTCAGAAATTGAAAAGGTAATTACCAAAGCTGGTAAAGGGTTATTAGATTCTGTGGAGTTGTTTGATGAATATCGTGGAGAGAATGTCCCACCAGGACAGCGGAGTTTAGCTTTTCGCTTAATTTATCGTTCAAGCGATCGCACTCTCACCGAAGCAGAAGTTGAACCAGTCCATAATAAAGTTCGTGAAGCTTTAGTGGAGAAATTCGGCGTGAGTTTGAGAAGTTAATTAATGGGTAATTGGTAATTGGTAATTGGTAATTGGTAATTGTTGTTTATTTACTAATTGCCAATTTTCCTTACCATCAATATTCTTGTGATATTATTGTAAGTAATAGTAGTGTTTAAAAACTATAAAATCTGTAGTAAATGTTAAAACAGAGAAAAAATTATGAATTCTACTGAATTAAGACAAAAAATTGAACAAGATTTATTAACTATTTTTCCAGAAAATTTAAAGTTAATTGATGAATTTGTGGAGTTTATTAAATATAAACAAGAAAATAAACAAGAAACAAATTTAGCAGAACCAACAAACTATAGACCTGCTTCTGGTCGTTCTATTTTACGTCATGCTGGAACATGGACAAATAAAATCAGGATTAATTAATAAATTTGGACACAAGCAAAAAACTAAACGTCAAACAACTAAAATCTCTCAATTAGGTTTTGATGAAAATCATGTTTGGATAGATAGCAGCAATAGGAATTCGTAATCAATTAACTTTAGTTTCGGCTGATACTGATTTTATCAGAATCAAAACTGTTATTAATTTTTCTTTGGAAAATTGGCTTGGTAAGTGATAAAAGTTATCTTAACGGGTGACAAGGGGGTTGAAGATGAGATGTGGCAATAATTTGAGAAAATAAGGGGGGAAAAAAATAGGGGCAAGGAAGCCCCCAAAACAAAAAAATGTTACCACAATCATATCAAACAATTTTCAGAAAGCATTTGAGTGAACAGCAGTATTTGACATTGGAGATATTGTTGTTATTGATACAAGCTCATCGCCAAGTAAAACTGTCAAAATTGGCAAGTTTATTTCCCCAACCAATTCAATATGAAAGCAGGAAACGCAATCTACAAAGATTTTTAGCAATAGGGAAACTCTGCGTAAAATTATTATGGTTTCCGTTGATAAAATATTGGATTAGACAATCGTTAAAACCAAAGCAACTGAATCGAGAACAGCGTCGTTATTTTCAGAAAAAACAATATCAAAAATATGGTTATTGGATGGTAGCACTGGATAGAACACAGTGGAAAGGACGAAATATATTTATGGTGACATTGGTATGGGGTACTCATGCCTTACCACTGTATTGGGAAACATTAAATCATGTCGGAAATAGTAATTTACAAACCCAAAAACGATTGATAAAGACGGCAATAAAGTTGTTAAAAAAATGTCGAATTGTGGTGTTAGCAGATAGAGAATTTCATAGTCCAAAACTGGCTAAATGGCTTGATGAGCAAGGAATATATTTTGCTCTACGTCAGAAAAAAGACCTTCATTTCCAAGAAAAACCTGAACAAGAATATCAAGTTCTTAAAAACCAAGGGTTTAAGCCAGGAATGTCGAAGTTTTATGAGAAAGTCAAATGTGGGAAAGGGGATGAATTAGGTTTATTTAATATCGCTGTTTATTGGAAGAGAAAATATCGAAATAAAGGACCAAAAGAACCTTGGTATATTTTAACGAATTTGCCAACTTTGAAACAAACTTTATGCCTCTATAGATGCCGATGGGGAATTGAGCAATTCTTCAAGGATTGTAAAACTGGTGGTTATAATCTAGAGGATACCAAAGTCAATGAAACACGATTTTTAGCTTTAGTATTATTGATTATCATTGCTTATAGTTTGGCTACTATGCACGGTCAACAGATGAAAAAACTAGGTATAGAAACTTATGCCGGACGTATTCAACAACATCAGGACAAGTACCCACGCCAGAGTAATTTTAGCTTTTCTCTCTACGGACAACTTTGGATTTATGGCATGGAATTATGGGCTGATTTAGCTCTGAACTTAATCGATCTCAAGCCTCATAAACGCCTCTTTTTTCAACGTGGCTTTCAGGCTCTATCCCTTATGAAACAAGCTGTTTAGCCACCTTGTCACCCGTTAAGAAAAGTTATGAAAATAAAGCTCAAGCGATCGCACTCTTACCTCCCGCAGCATAAGCAGCAAAAGCACCAATAGCAAGACCCATAACACCAAATAAAAAAGGAATCATCGGTATCATAAAATTTTTAACCTATATTTACTAGTTATCTAGGAGAGGCTAGTAATATAAATTATACCAAAATCTCATAATTATAATTGACTACAACTCACAATACATCTAAAATAATTTTTTCACTGGAATAGAAATAACAACATCATGCCTAAATATGTAATGTGGGGAACTTACTGCGAAGACGTTTTAACCAAACGAGAACCCTATCGTCAAGCACACTTAGAAGGATTAGCCAAACAAAAAGAATCCGGTGTTTTAATCACCCTTGGTCCTACCAAAGATGTCACCAAGGTTTTTGGTATTTATGAAGCCGAAGATGAAGCTACTGTCCGTCAATTAGTGGAAGCTGATCCCTATTGGCAAAATGGCATCTGGATAGAATATGCTGTTAAAGAGTGGATTCAAGTCTTTTAATTCATTCGTAATTCATAATTAATTACGAATTACGAATTATGAATTACGAATTATCCTTTCAGCGCCCTTTTAAAGTTGCGACGATAGGACGGATTAGCAATAAACAATGCAGGCCATAATAAAGTAAAACCGATGCGATTAGGAAGGGTTTGTGTAAAATGAGTCTTATCAAACCCACACCAAAACTTCCAAGCACCAACTACATAAGCCACTATCAAACCAATAATAATTAATTTCACTGCCATTAACTCCCTTAATAACTTCAGAGAATTTTAGTTAAAAACTACCACACATTACAAAAACTGTATCCCCAAAATACAGAACTTATACATTAAACTTTCAGATTCCGACTTTGGAGTCACCTGATTCTAGTTTAGATTAGTATTATAGATTGCTGCCAGTTCTTAGAAATTTTGCTGGGTTAGGAAAAAATTAGAAGTATCTTAAATTTACTGTCTGTAAGCATTCGCACTTCAGCAGTTATCAATCAGCTAAAACCCTGGAAAGCCTACTTGGTGGTGATAGAGTCATCTAGAGGTTGAAAAATTCATTCTTTCTCCTGCTTTCTAACCCATAACTTCTTGATGGTACACCCTGGATTGATCCGTGGGGTCAATCCAAAATCCAAAATCCAAAATCGAATGACTCCTTTTTTGATAGAGATGTTTCTTGTGGAAGTTTCTCAAAGATCAAAATCCATAGGAGACTAAAGAAAGAAACAATCAAATTTTATAACGAATCTCGATGCAGCCAAGGCTGCAATTAGGAGGATTTATGCGTGCAGTGCTGATGGCAGGTGGTTCGGGGACACGGTTACGTCCTTTAACTTGTGATTTACCAAAGCCGATGGTTCCTATACTAAATCGACCAATTGCTGAACATATTATCAATTTACTCAAACGACATCACATTACAGAAATTATTGCTACGTTACACTATTTACCAGATGTCCTCCGAGATTACTTCCAAGATGGTGGTGATTTTGGAGTACAAATGACTTATGCTATTGAAGAAGACCAACCTTTAGGAACAGCAGGTTGTGTAAAAAATATTGCTGAACTTTTGGACGAAACTTTTTTAGTAATTAGTGGCGATAGTATTACAGATTTTGACCTCACCGCAGCCATTGAATTTCACAAACAAAAACAGTCAAAAGCTACTTTAATTTTAACCCGTGTTCCTAACCCAATTGAATTTGGGGTGGTAATTACGGATGAACAAGGACGCATTAACCGATTTTTAGAAAAACCTTCAACGAGCGAAATTTTTTCCGATACAGTTAATACTGGTACTTACATTTTAGAACCAGAAGTTTTGGAATATTTACCAGAACACACAGAATCTGATTTTTCTAAGGATTTATTTCCTTTACTACTAGCAAAAAATGAACCTATTTATGGTTATGTAGCCCAAGGTTATTGGTGTGATGTGGGTCATTTAGATGCTTATCGAGAAGCACAATATGATGCTTTAGCCAGGAAGGTAAAACTGGAGTTTGCTTATCAAGAAACTTCCCCTGGTATCTGGGTGGGACAAAATACTTATATTGACCAGACAGCCAAGATTCAAACTCCGGCTGTGATTGGTGATAATTGCCGAATTGGGGCAAGAGTACAAATTGAAGATGGTACGGTAATTGGTGATAATGTCACTATTGGTGCAGATGCTAATTTGAAGCGGCCTATAGTTTGGAATGGGGCGATTATTGGGGATGAAGCCCAGTTATCGGCTTGTGTGATTTCCCGTGGGACTCGTGTTGATAGACGCGCTCATGTATTAGAAGCTGCTGTGGTTGGTTCGCTTTCTACGGTGGGAGAAGAGGCACAAATTAGCCCTGGTGTGCGGGTTTGGCCGAGCAAAAAGATTGAGTCAGGTGCAATTTTAAACATTAACCTGATTTGGGGAAATACCGCTCAACGAAATTTATTTGGTCAGCGTGGTGTACAAGGTTTGGCGAATATTGATATCAGCCCGGAATTTGCGGTGAAGTTGGGTGCGGCTTATGGTTCGACTTTAAAACCAGGTTCTAAGGTGACGGTTTCTCGTGATCAGCGTAATGTGTCGCGGATGGTAACTCGTTCTTTAATTGCTGGTTTGATGTCGGTAGGTGTGGATATTCAAAATCTTGATTCTACTGCTATTCCTATTACTCGCACTGTGATTCCAATTATGGGAGTAGTGGGTGGTATTCATGTGCGTGTACACCCAGACCGCCCTGATTATATCTTGATTGAATTCATGGATGGTAAGGGGATTAATATTTCTAAGGCTCAGGAAAAGAAAATTGAGGGGGCTTATTTTAAGGAGGATATGCGGAGGGCGCAAAGTCACGAAATTGGTGATGTGGCCTATCCTAGTCAGGTGATTGAACGTTATTGTACGGCTTTTGAGAAGCTGTTAAATGTTTCTACTCTTCGCAATAGTCGGGCAAAAGTGGTCATTGACTATGTTTATGCGGTGTCTGGGGCGGTGTTACCGCTAATGTTAGATAAATTTGGTGCTGATGCGGTGGTGTTAAATGCAAGTGTCAATAAAACTGCGATGACAACTACTAGCCGTGAAGGGCTGTTGACTCAATTGGGTCATGTGGTGGAAGCATTGAAGGCTAATTTTGGGGTACAGGTATCAGCTAATGGTGAACAATTGATTTTAGTTGATGAGTCTGGTTATCCGATTCGGGGGGAAATTCTGACGGCGTTGATGGTGGAAATGATGTTAACGTCTAACCCTAGATGTTCGGTAGTTGTGCCGGTTCATGCTTCTAGTGCGGTGGAACAAGTGGCGCGTCGTCATGATGGTAAGGTAATTCGGACAAAAGCAAATCCCACTGCTTTGATGGAGGCTTGTCAGAAAAATCCCAATGTGGTTTTGGGTGGTAGTGGGGAAACTGGTTTTATTTTCCCACAGTTGCATCCGGGGTTTGATTCGATGTTCTGTATTGCTAAGTTGATTGAAATGCTGACTATTCAAGAGCGATCGCTTGCATCTGTTCGCGCAGAATTACCCCGTGTCATTCACAAAGATTATACCATCCGTTGTCCTTGGACTGCTAAGGGGGCGTTGATGCGATATTTGGTGGAAACCCACCCAGCGCAGAATTTGGAGTTAATTGACGGGGTAAAAATTCGTCAACCCTATGATGATAGTTGGGTGTTAGTTCTGCCTGATGCTAGTGAACCAATGGTACATTTATTTGCTAACAGTAGCGATCGCGATTGGGTAGATGACAGTTTGAGAAGTTACCGTAATCGTGTGCAGACTTTTGTCGAACGAGAACAGGAACATTACACTGCGGAAGTATAAATTAATCAGATTCCCGATTTTTTAGAGAAGTCGGGGATCTTTTTGTTTACATAGGATTGAGGATTGCTATACATTTTTGAATCGTTTGCATCACTAATTTACTAATTACCTGAATGGCTATTTGAAAAGTCTTCATGCTATTTGCATTTTTCCAAGGGGGATTTACCCAAATGCTTTTTGTGTAAGGATTCAGGTCTAAATTTGAGGGATTAAATTCGGGGTCTGGACATAAGGATTAACCATAGCTTTAATAGCTTGGTCAAAAAACTCAATTACAGAACGTCCTTGACGACGACAGGTTTGAATAACCGTCAATAAATTGGCAGTATCTTGAAACCGCTCCATAGAACGAGAACCGCCACTGACTTTTCGTTTTGTCACGGCTAAACGTAACGTTCGCTCGGCTAAATTATTATCAGGGGGTATGTGCGGGTGGTCTAAAAAATACCACCATTGATGAGCTTTATTGCGTAAGGAGCGTAAAAGTTTACCAGCTTCCCCTCCAGCTTTATCAATCCAGAAATGAATAGCTCCTTCAACTTTTTGTTTAAACTCGGATGCCCAACTCAAGAATTCATCAAGGTTTCGGGTTTGTTGGAATAAAGCGTAGTGTTTAAAACCTTCATCTATAAGGCTGATGAATGCTGACCCAATCTCTTGGTTATTCAATCCAGGAAGCTTAATGAGTTTCTTGAAATGACGACGTAAATGTGCCTGACATTTCTGTTGAGCTTTGACTGGATAACCGTTATAGGCACTAAAATCATCAGAACTGAGTACACCCTCATAACTTGAACCCAGGATAGATTCCAATTCCGCACGAGAACGAGTATCCGCCGCATGAAATAGAGCGAAGTCGGTATTAGCAAAAATCCATAACCATTCTTTTACCCCTTTTACTACCCAGGGTGTTTCATCTGCATGGATATTGGGCTGGGTAAGTTTTATCCACTCTTTCAGTTGGTCAATACTTTGAGCCACTGCACTATCTATTCGTTCATTTGTGGCGACTAATGTTCCTACCCCAATTTCTATTTGACCTAGTTCCCACAACAATTCTTGTTGTTTTTCGTAGGGTAAATGTCCGTAGTTATTTATCCATCCCAAAAAAGCTTGCAGTCTAATTCCTATATCTTGTCCTGGTACTATCTCTGGTGACCAGTCTGCTGTTTGTGTTTCTCCACACTGGCTGCAAATACAGCTATATCTTTGATATTCTAATATTTCTATTGGTCTGTCTACCAACTGTGCTACTTGCTGCGTTTCTATTTTTATGGGTTCGCCAAACAATTCCCTCTGACCACAGCAACTACACACTTGCGGCCTTAATATCTCAAACCTATCGACTCTGCCAAACCCCTTTCTCGTTTTTCCTGGATGCCCTGGTTGTCCGCCTGGTTTCCGTTTTGGTGTCTCGCTCTCTTCTGAGTTCTCTTCTTGTTTGTTCTCGGTTTTTTTGAGAATGTCTCCTGATGGTGGTTTCGATGATGTTGTGCTGTCTAAATCTCTGCTGGCTTTGAGTTTCTCTATTACAATTTCTAGTTCTATTACTCTGGTTTTTAGTGCTTCTATGGCGAGCGCCTGCTCCATGATTATCCCTACCAGTTGCTCTGTCGCCAACTGTCTCAAGGTTTCACTGTCTAGTTTTGGGGGCAGGTTTTTTTCCATAATTGATATATTCTGCTTCCCATCTCACACTTGTCAATACCCCCGACCTGAATCCTTACGTCCTTTCCACTGTGTTCTATCCAGTGCTACCATCCAATAACCATATTTTTGATATTGTTTTTTCTGAAAATAACGACGCTGTTCTCGATTCAGTTGCTTTGGTTTTAACGATTGTCTAATCCAATATTTTATCAACGGAAACCATAATAATTTTACGCAGAGTTTCCCTATTGCTAAAAATCTTTGTAGATTGCGTTTCCTGCTTTCATATTGAATTGGTTGGGGAAATAAACTTGCCAATTTTGACAGTTTTACTTGGCGATGAGCTTGTATCAATAACAACAATATCTCCAATGTCAAATACTGCTGTTCACTCAAATGCTTTCTGAAAATTGTTTGATATGATTGTGGTAACATTTTGTTTTTTGGGGGCTTCCTTGCCCCTATTTTTTTCCCCCTATTTTCTCAAATTATTGCCACATCTCATCTTCAACCCCCTTGTCACCCGTTAAGCTTTTTAGCTTAATTGGGAATAGTAAAACTGGACTTATATTATATTAATGTGCGATCGCCTTTTTTCTGAAATGAGATAGTACGATCGCACGAATCGCCATAGAATCGGTAAAATAAATATTGACTGCATTTATATATAGCCAGGAATATCAACCGATTTTAGCTGATATTCCGGCTGAATCTGCTACTACTTAAAGTTGATGGGAAACTAGAAAAGCATCCACTTCTGCCGCAGTTGGTTGGGATGCGATCGCACCTGGTTTAATAGTAGTCAGCGCCCCCACAGCACTAGCATAGGTAATAACTCGTTTTGCGGTTTCTGCATCCCTCAAATTTTGAATACCCGACAAACTCAACTGATGGATAAACCCAGCCAAAAAGCTATCTCCCGCACCAGTTGTATCAACAACAGGCATAGAAAAAGCAGGTAATCTGCCTTCGTTCTCACCTAAACAATAGGCACAACCATTTTCTCCATCTGTAACTAAAACCCCTTCTAATGAGTTGAGGCGATAAGTAATTGCTCCTGCATCGGTAGTATCAAATAACCATTCAGCCTCTTCTTTAGTCAACTTGAGAAAATCGAATCGTTGCAATAAAGCCTCAATTTTTTGTCGTGCTATATTTGCATCTTGCCAAAATACAGGTCGCCAATTTACATCTAATATGATTTTCAGGTCATATTGTTCCGCTAATTTCAATGCCTGGTGAACTGCTGCCTCACTTTCAGGATAGGCTAATTCCAAAGTACCCAAAACCAAAAAATCTGCCTCTGCAAACAAAGAATGCGGTAATTGTTGAGCTTGTAAACGAGTATCTGCAAATTCGCTAGTATCATATTTCCCAAAACCGGCAAAAGTGCGATCGCCCGCCAAATCCCTGACCACATAAACTTGTCGCGTTGGTGCCGTAGGATGACGTTGTACACCACTTGTATCTACACCCACATCTTGTAACAACCTCACCAGAGTATTACCAGGTTCATCCTCTCCTACCGCCCCAATAAACCCTGCTGGCGTTCCCAATTTCACTAAAGCACAGGCAACATTAGCAGGCGCTCCCCCTGGGTAGGGAGTCCATGACCTCACTTCTTCCAGCTTTAGCCCCATTTGATCAGCTAAACAATCAAACAGAATTTCGCCAAGGCACAAAACACGGGGATTACTCATCTCATTTTCGATTTTCGACTAGGGATTAAGAGCCTGATAATTAGTGTACAGCGTACAACTCAAGCTAGAAAAAAACCGATATAGATGCAAATGGATTGGGCGCAGTTTTACGATACTTTTTAATTTCCAACTTCAATTAATCCATCATCTAAGTATAATTTAACCATAAAAGCAATATTTAGTACAAAAAGTTTTAGAAAATAGATTAATATCCAGATCAAATCCAAAGAAAATATGGACTTTGGTATGAGTAGGAACATTTATCACGTCTAGCTCTGAGAGAATCTTTTAGAATGAGATAGAGCGATTGAGTACATATACCAAGGGAGGAATAAATAAGTCATGGCTGCTAGTGAGTCTGGGACCCCTGTTAGTCTGTCAGACAGAGAACTGCAAATTATCGACTTAGTGGCCGCTGGCTTAACTAACCAAGAAATTGCAGCAAAACTGGAAATCAGCAAACGCACAGTTGATAACCATATCAGCAATATCCTCACCAAAACCAAAACAGACAACCGAGTCGCATTGGTTCGCTGGGCTTTACAGTGGGGAAAAGTTTGTTTAAATGATGTTAACTGCTGCATTTTACCTAACAACAATGATTCAAATATTGACTAGTCAAGTGCTGCTGCTCTCCTTTAAGATGCGGAAACGTCAATTTTGAGGTTTACTGATAGTCTCCTCCTCACGTCTTTTTTTCAGTGTGAACCTCTACCACAAGTTCAGTAACTTAAATCTTGTACCTTCTGAATCATGCTAGGGTGGGCATTGCCCATCCTCAAAAATAACATTATTATCAAATTTGATTTAGTCACTTTGGCAATAATGATGGTGCAAATAGTAACTTTACTTTTACTTAAAAATAGTTACAGCGGTTTGCGTAGTTAGGAAGTACAACATCTAAATTCAAACCTATACACAAAGCCAGTTTTACTCCTGACTCCTGACTCCTGACTCCTGCTGTAACACAACGTAAATATAGCAATCCTATTTAAGAAATGAACAACAAAAATTAGTAACACTTCAGTGATACAAACGCTAAATTGGAAAGAAATCTGTCCCAGCTTTATCAGCTTGGAGGTTAATTAACGGAAAATGAATACTTCAACATCCTATTCAGGCGACTCATTCCCCTTTAACTTCTTTAACCTTGAATTTATCGCACCATCACCAAATCAAGATAGCGATTTACTCAAACAGCTATCTTTTGTCCCTGGCCTGCAAGAAATTCTGATGCTGCGTCAAGTTCACGCCCTAGAACACGCTACTGTTTGGGTACTGAGTGAGACTACAAGCGTTTATTCCCCTCTCGGAAACCCCAGCAATGTACAGTTTGATAACGAATCATTAAGCGGGTTGTCCACAGAACAGGGATTTTACCTTTATGGTGAAGTCAATATCAGTCATTTGCGGCGTGCGGTAACACTAGCCCAAAATCGCCTTACCAATGGAGAATGGGATCTAGCCGTACATCCCCGTTGCGGTACAAATTTATCTGTAGCAATGCTATTAACAGCTGGATTTGCTATAGGTGTATACGCAATGTTACCATTTCGACCAATTGAACAACTGATAGGCTTAGGAATAGCTGCAACTACAGCCTCTGAACTTGCACCAGATTTAGGTTCTATCGCCCAACGTTACTTAACAACAGCGATTCCCTTTAACCTATCAATTGAAAATATTATTCGTACACGAGACACTTGGGGACGTGAAGCTCATTTTATTAAAGTAAAATGGCGGGAGTAAATATAGCAGGTGGCAGGTGACAGTAATCAAAGCGAATTACTATATTATATGAGAAAACTTTACTTTTTAGTTCCCGGAACAGATAGAAAATTTGCCTGTGGTGGTCTTTGGGCAGAGTTAAAAACATTTAATTTAGCTCAACAAGTTTGTAGTGCAGAAGTTGTCACCTATCGACAAAAAGAAAAAGACAAACTTTTTCTTGATGATTTATTACAAACCCAAAATTTAGATGATGTAATTTTTGTCATTAGCTGGGGATTTGATATAGCTAAACTAGCTCCTAAATTGCAAAAATACAATGTAGTTTATCATGCTCACAGTGCAGGTTATAAATTCAATCTTCCTAGCAGTATTCCCATCATCACAGTTAGCCGCAATACAATGGGATATTGGGGACAAAAAGCGCCAAATAATCTGATTTATTATTTACCTAATCAAATTGCTGATGAATTTACAAATTTACATATTGAGAGAGATATTGATGTTTTAGTTCAAGCCCGAAAATCTTCTGAATATTTAATTCAAGAATTAATTCCTGCATTGCAAAAACAATGTAAAGTCTTTGTAGTTGATTCTTATATTGAAGATTTACCTGGATTGTTCAATCGAGCTAAAATCTATCTCTATGACTCTGCTGAATATTGGGCGCAACAAAGCGTAAGTGAAGGCTTTGGTCTACAACCTATGGAAGCATTAGCTTGTGGTTGTCAAGTTTTCTCTAGTGTAAACGGTGGACTTTCTGATTATTTAGACCCTGGATTTAATTGCTATAAAATTGCTGGATATTCTCTAGAATATGATGTGCAGAAAATATTAAAGACTTTATCATCTCCACTTTCTTTGTCTTTATCAAGCGAAGTTTTAGCAGAGTATCGAAGTAAGAATATAATTCAGCGATTTGCAGTTATTTTGGCGGAAATAAATGAATTTTTAGATCAGAAAAATCATTATTCTGGTAATATTAAAAATTTAACTACATGGCGTTTAACAAAGTTATTGATACAGAGAGTATTTAATAAAGTAAAAAAGAGATATTTCTCATGAACATATTATTCCCCCTGCCATAAATAATAACTAACCCACCATCGAATTCAAAAACACTACTTATGCCATGCTACCAGAAGATTCTCAACTTCGCCTAGTCGCAGAAATCCTAGCAGCAGATGGAGAAATTAACCTTCTTCATTACAAATCAAGTACACTCAAGCGCCGTATTCAACACCGTTGTTCATCTGTGAATTGCAACAGTATTCAAGACTATATTCAATACTTGCAAACCTCTGAAGAAGAACGGCAAAAACTGCGACAAGATTTATTGATTTCTGTGACTAGTTTTTTCCGAGATCCAGAAGCATGGGAGTTTCTTGCAGTTAACGTTATTCCCCAACTACTAGAAGAAACAGAACCAAATGGGCAAATTCGATGTTGGGTGGCAGCTTGCGCTACAGGAGAAGAAGCCTACTCCTTAGCAATATTATTAGACGAAGCAATTCAGAAACATCATTCACCAATTAACTTCACAATCTTTGCTACAGATATTGATTCTACTGCTTTACAACAAGCATCTCGTGGTATCTATCCTTCATCTATTAGCCATGAAATAACACCAGAACACCTAGCACGTTACTTTATAAACCGAGATGAAAGTTGTCAAATAATAAAACATTTACGGGAAAAGATAGTTTTTGCTCCCCACAATTTAGTTCAAGATGTGGGTTTTATCGACATGAACCTGGTTACTTGCCGCAACGTGCTAATTTATCTGCAAGCTGAATTTCAACAGCAAGTTATCAAGATGTTACATTTTGCTTTAACAAATCGAGGTAAATTATTTTTAGGTAAATCCGAAAACTTAGGGAAACTTGAAGCAGAGTTTTTGCCTCTAAGTAAAGTTTGGAATATATATGAAAAACGTCGAAATATTCGCTTAACCCTACCATTTAAAAATAATTATGAGACTATAACCCCTACTTATCCTAATAAGATATCCCTAAAGGAGAGAACAAGGCCAATTTTTGAGCCTATGCTGTCATCTGCTTTTAAAGCATTTTTAATTGACCGGGAAATGACTTGTTTTTTGGTCAACTCAGACTATAAGCTACTGTACCTAGTAGAAGATTTAGCCCCAGTTTTACAACTACCCAAGGGTGAGTCTACTTCTGATGTTACCAAAATAGTGATTCCTCCCTTACAACTGCTCTTAAAGACAGCTTTAGAACGGGCAAAAAAAGATAATAGAACTGTATATTATCAAGGATTGCGTCTAACTGAACAGGACAATTCTCCCAGTTGGAAAATGACTGTAAATTACCATAATAATTCAGTCTTGGGGGAAGATTTTTTCATGGTCATGATTGAAAAACAAGATATAGTTGCCGATAACATTCAACCTTTGGAATTGAATGCAGAAGCTAATCAACGCATCCTAGATTTAGAAACCGATTTAAATCAAACACAAACTATCTTAGAATCAGCAATTGAAGAACTAGAAGTTAAACAAGAGGAACATCAGGCGATACATGAAGAATTAATTGCTTCTAATGAGGAATTAAAAAGCACTAATGAAGAACTCCATTCAGTGAATGCAGAACTTTACACTATTAATAATGATTATCAGAGAAAAATTCAAGAAATCACCCAACTCACCAATGATGTTGAAAACTTACTCAATGCTACCAACATTGGTGTGATTTTTTTAGATCAGGAGCTAAAAATCCGCAAATTTACACCTGCTGCTACCCAAGCTATTAATTTAGTAGTAACCGATATTGGCAGACCTATTCATCATCTATCTCATAACTTAACTGCTGATAACTTCATCTCTTTATTAGAAGAGGCTTTAACAGCCAAAAAAATCAAAAAACATGAAGTCAAGCTCAAGGATATAGATACTTACCTACTTTTACAAATTTATCCTTATTCCGTCCCAAATCAACAGAAAATTGATGGTTTGGTGTTAAATTTCGTAGACATCAACGATATTAAACAAAGTCAAAAAAAATTAGAAACAATAAATTTAGAATTGCATCAAAATCAAGCGCAAACCCAAGCAATTATAGATAATTCTAGTGCGGCAATTTACATCAAAGATATTCAGGGAAGATACATTCTGGTTAATCGTAAATGTGAATCTTTAATTGGAAAAAAAGATGTAGTCATAGGTAAGACAGATTTTGAATTACTCCCGCCAGAAATAGCAGGGGTAATTTGGAGTCATGACTGCACTGTTATAGAAAATAATGCTGCCTTTAATTTTGAAGAAGAATCTACTATAAACGGTGTGTTGCATAGTTACATTGCTGTTAAATTCCCTCTGTACGACCAGAATCAAAAAATCTATGCAGTGTGTGGAATTTCCACTGATATAACTCAGATCAAACAAACAGAAGCAGCTTTACGCCACAGTCAAACATTAAACCAAGCTATTATAGATAATTCTAGTGCGGCAATTTACGTTAAAGATATTCAGGGAAAATACATTCTGATTAATCGTCAATCCGAATATTTAACTTGCTTAACAAATGATATGGTCATAGGCAAGACAGATTTTGAATTATTCCCTCCAGAAATGGCGAATTCATTTTGGAACAATGACCGCACTGTTATAGAAAATAATTCTGCCTTTAATTTCCAAGAGGAAGCTAATATCAATGGAGTATTGCACAGTTACATTGCTGTTAAATTCCCTCTGTACGACCAGAATCAAAAAATTTATGCAGTGTGTGGAATTTCCACTGATATAACTCAGATCAAACAAACGGAAGCAGCTTTGCGCCACAGTCAAGCATTAAACCAAGCTATTGCTAAAGCCCTACCGGAATTGATTATTCGTGTTCATAGAAATGGTACTTATTTAGATTTTAATGTCCCTGAAAATTTCCCCATCTTAGCTCCTGAAAAGGAACGTATCGGTATAAATATTCAAGATGCTTTGCCGCCAGAAGTTGCTCAACAAAGAATGGCTTATATTGAATTAACATTAGCTACAGGTAAAACACAGAGTTATGAACTTCAAAGAGAAATAAATAATCAACTGTATTGGCAGGAAGAATCTTTTGTTCCCAACGGTGCAGATGAAGTTATTATTGTCGTGCGAGACATTGGCAGTCGTAAGCAAATTGAATTAGCACTCAAAGAAAGTGAAGAACGCTACGCACTGGCAACAAAAGCCTCTGGTGAAGGTTTATGGGAGTGGAATCTGCAAACTAATCAAGCTTACGTTTCAGCCCGGTATGAAGAAATTTTAGGTTATAAAAATCAGGAAGTTACCTGGACTTATGAATTTTGGCAAAGTTTATTACATCCTGAAGATCGGGAATGGGTATTAAATGCCATGTCAACACATTTGACACAAAAACTTCCCCATGATATTGAATTTCGCATCCGCAAAAAAACAGGAGAATATTTATGGGTACATTCCGCAGGACAAGCTGTATGGAATGAGGCAGATGAACCCATCCGCATGGTTGGTTCTCTACAAGATATTACTGAACGTAAAAATGCACAAACTGAACTGCAAAAACTCACTCAAGAATTGCAACGATTAAACCTAGAGTTAGAAACCAGAGTAGAAACAAGAACAGCACAACTGCAAGCTGCTAATGATAAACTCACTCTTGCTAATGCTGAATTAGCTCGCTCAACCCGCCTCAAAGATGAATTTTTGGCTAATATGAGTCATGAGTTGCGGACACCTTTGAACGCTATTTTAGGACGAACAGAAATTCTCCAAGAAGGTATACATGGTAATTTGAACGAAGCTCAACTATCAGCTTTAACAACAATAGAAAATAGTGGCTACCATCTCCTTTCTTTGATTAACGATATCCTCGATTTAGCGAAAATAGAAGCTGGTAAAATAGAGTTAACAATTCTGCCCACAAATATTAAGCTATTGTGTGAGTCAAGTTTAGCATTTGTGAAAGAACAAGCTTTGAAGAAAGGTATTCAATTAAATTTCAGCATTCCTGAAAATTTAGTGCGAATTAACCTTGATGAACTAAGAATGCGTCAAGTGCTAATTAATCTTTTGAGTAATGCGGTGAAATTTACACCAGCAGGTGGAAATGTGAGTTTAGAAGTTGAGATTGATAACTCACTTTGGTTAATGATTTTGGTTAAAGATACAGGTATTGGTATTGCTTCAGAAAATTTAGAAAGTTTGTTTCAAGCCTTTGTACAAATTGATAGTGGTTTATCTCGCAACTATGAAGGTACTGGTTTAGGTTTAGCTTTAGTCAAAAAGTTAGTGACGCTTCACTGTGGAACTGTTACTGTTACCAGTAAACTTGGTCAAGGCAGTTGTTTTACAATTCGTCTTCCTTATGCAGCTAATGAAAGTGTAGAAAATCAATCTCTAACTGATTTACAACAGCTGACAGGATCAGCTGCAACTTCAACACTGCTAGTCAATGAAATTCCCCTCATCCTCCTAGCAGAAGACAACCCAGATAATATTCAATTAACTCAAGACTATCTCAGTCATTTTGGTTATGAAGTAATTGTGGCTGTTAACGGTTCTGAAGCAGTAGCTATGGCTAAGATGCAAAAGCCGCAATTGATTCTTATGGATATTCAAATGCCGGAAATAGATGGGTTAGAGGTGATTCGCCAAATTCGCAGTGATGAAAGTTTAGTGAGTGTTCCTATTATTGCGCTCACAGCCCTAGCAATGCGTGGTGATAGAGAAAGTTGTTTAGCAGCGGGAGCAAGTGATTATTTATCTAAACCTGTTTCTATGAGAATTTTAAGGGCTAAAATAGAGCATTGGCTTTCAATTAGGAGTTGGTGATGTACTCCATACAAGGCAAAATTCACCAGAAAAATAAGATTTGTTCGTTTCGTCGCTGTAGTCTTCTTTGTTTTCGCTACGTTCAAATACAGTTTAGGCTCGCTCGATTTTTATAAGTCATGAAATCTTGACATAAAATCCTCTGTTTACGCCTTATGTCATGAAATCATAACATGATGATCCCCAAAGGGCTGATAAATTCGTCAAATAGACGAAAAACCGTCTTCTTACCCCTTGCTCACTAGGCATGAATACCTGTTAATATTTCTTTAACAAAAGCACACCGCTGATCCCGAAGAAATGCTAATCACGGCAGGATAAGGAATCAGAGGTTTGTGAATTGTTTTTTTAAAAAACACACTAAAACACTTATAAACTGGGCAAAACCAGGAGTCAGTAATAAGAAATTCATCTGGGAAACATTATTATAACCCGGATAAATAATTTAACACTACTGGAGGCCAAATCAATGGCAAAAGAGCGCCCGCCGCTAGAGGAGATGACATTAAGGCAGCTTCGTAAAGTTGCTAGTGAATATGGCATTTCTCGCTATAGCCGAATGCGTAAATCTCAATTGTTGGCATCAATTCAAGAAGTACAGCGCAACAAAGTTTCGCTTAGTCCATCTCGTTCACTGGAGGCACAGGAAACCGTGGAAGCAGCAAAATTTGAATTAGGTCAGGAAGATCGTACTGGTGGTTCTCTCGCTGATGTGGATGAGGGACTGGCAGATTTACCAGGTGGTTACGGAGAAAGTCGGATTGTTCTGTTACCACGCGATCCTCAATGGGCTTACACATATTGGGATATTCCCAATGATCATAAAGAAGAATTGCGCCGCCAAGGTGGGCAGCAATTAGCACTGCGGATTTATGATGTTACTGATATAAACATTGAGTACCAAAGTCCTCACAGTATCCAAGAATATCCTGCTGATGAACTGGCAAGAGAATGGTATTTACCAGTTCCTGTGAGCGATCGCGATTATGTGATCGATATTGGTTATCGTACCGCAGATGGTCGTTGGTTGATATTGGCTCGTTCTGCTAGAGTTCACATTCCTCCTGTTTATCCTTCTGACTGGATTGAAGATGTCTTCATCACTGTAGACTTTGAAGAAGACTTGCGCGGTAAGACTAAGTACGAACTAGTTCCCCCAGCCAAGAAAATCGCCACTGCTGCTGCTGGTGCAGGTGGAAACCCCATTTACGACCAAATCTTTGGTATGGCAGAATCTGCCGAAGCACAACGAGTTGCTGGTTCTCTGTTCGGTTCCATGCAGCACGTAGCCGGTTCTGTACGTCCAGAACAAGCTATCAGTTCCTACGTCTTCCCATCTGGTGTGGGTATGTGGGCAGTTCCTACCGCATCTGGTATCAATATGTCCGGTGTGGGTATGTCTGGTGTCGGTTTCTCAGCTTCTGCTGTACCAGTACGTCCCCGCAAATTCTGGTTAATTGCTGATGCGGAATTGATTGTATATGGTGCAACTGAACCAGATGCAAATGTAACTATTGGTGGTCGTCCCATTAAACTCAATCCAGATGGTACATTCCGCTTCCAAATGTCCTTCCAAGATGGTGTAATTGACTACCCAATTTTGGCTGTTGCTGCTGATGGTGAACAAAGCCGTTCTATTCACATGAAGTTTGAACGTGAAACACCTTCTCGCAATACCAATACTAAGGAAGAAGCTGTTCTGGAATGGCTTGCGTAAGGCTTGAATTTTACATTACGTCATAACTGCATTTTTTAATATTCCCCGTTATAGTAATCCTGTAGCGGGTTTTTTTTGATTAGAACCGCAGATAAACGCAGATGAACACGGATAAATTGTTTTTGAAATCTATTTTGATCATTACCACAGGTTTATTATTAGGTTGTCAGGATAGGGTAGCTAATTCAGCACCAAAACCAGCAGGTAATTGTCCGGGTAATAATTCTCAGTTTAGTATTGAATTTTTTAAGACTAATAATAAAGGTGAAAGATACACTAAAGGTATCAATCATGTGATTATTTTTAATCCTAAATCACCAGCTTTAGATTTTAAGGTGAATGTGGGATTAGCTCATAAAATATATGCTAAAGATGCTAGGGGAAATTTTCGGAAAGAATACATACCTAAACAGTTTAGTCAACTGATTACAGATGAAAATTCCCAGTTAAATGGTAAATCACCAATTGCGGCTATTAATGCTGACTATATAGATACTGTGCATAAACCCCAAGGGTTAAATATTTCTCGTGGGGTAGAATATTCTGGTGCATTTAAAAATAAACGTTCTTCGTTTGGGATATCTGGAGGAAACCCAAGGGAACGAATAGCTACTATTGACACTGGGAGACGAGGGGCAAATTTTCTGAATTATAATTTGGTGGGAGGTAATGGCAGGTTTTACCGTCAAGGTAAGTTTAAAGATATTTGTCAAGCTTTGGGTGAATTTGCTTGTAATGGTGCAACTAATCGCTCTATGGTAGCAGTTACAAGCAAGGGTTATGTGATTTTGTTGGTGAATGATGTGAAAGCTAGTTCTAGTATTCAAACTTCGGCAATTAATAAGGAGTTATTACCAAGTCAGTTTGATGATGTGTTGTCAGGAATTGCTACTAATAATTGTTTAGGAAGAATTCAAGAAGGGATGTTATTTGATGGAGGAATGTCTCCGGGGTTATATTACAATCAGAAAACATATTTGGAAAATTTTGGTCCTATTGGTTCGGTGTTTTTGATTTATAAAAAGTGAATACACTATACTCTAATACCGCAATCAGATAACCCGTACTTTAGATATCACAAGACTTACAACCCTATTCTCTGTTCCCTTTTAATATAATGCAATCAGATTTACAAACATCACTAGATTTAGATGAAATTGCTTTTTCTCATGTTCCTGTTCTGAGTCAGGAGGTGATTGAGGGTTTAGCGGTAAGTCCGGGTGGACATTATTTAGATTTAACTGTCGGTGGTGGTGGCCACAGTCGGTTAATATTAGAAACTGCGGAAGATGTGAAAGTCACTGCTGTTGATCAAGATGAGGCTGCTTTAAAGGCTGCAAAAGCTAACTTAGCTGAGTTTGGAGATAGGGTAAACTTTATTCATAGCAATTTTGCTAATTACGATTTTCCTGCTAATACATATCATGGAATTTTAGCGGATTTGGGTGTGAGTTCCTATCATTTGGATAACCCAGAAAGAGGTTTTAGTTTTAGAAATACGGCCAATTTAGATATGCGTATGAACCAGCAACAATCTTTAACGGCTGGTGATATTATTAATGAGTGGGATGAAGGCGAATTGGCAGATATTTTCTTTAAATATGGTGAGGAAAGACTTTCTCGAAGAATAGCGAGAAGAATTGTAGAAAAGCGTCCATTTCACACTACTACAGAATTAGCCGATGCGATCGCCTATTCTGTTCCTCCTAAATACCGTCATGGCAGAATTCACCCCGCTACCCGTGTTTTCCAAGCTTTAAGAATAGTAGTTAATGATGAGTTAAAAGTTTTAGAAACTTTGATAGATAAAGCACCTCATTCCTTAATTCCTGGTGGGAGAATCGCTATTATCAGCTTTCATAGTTTGGAAGATAGGCTGGTCAAACATGGTTTAAGAAATTTACCTCTGTTGCGAGTCTTGACAAAGAAGCCAATTCTAGCTACAGAAACGGAAATTGCCGAAAATGTGCGATCGCGCTCTGCTAAGTTGAGAATAGCAGAAAGAAAAGAGTAGATTGCAGAAGTCTTGCTTTTGTGTTTATTACCGCATCAATTAATAAATTAAATATTAATTGCGTTGTTAGCGACATAAATTGTTTAGACAGTTATACATTGATTGAAATAAGGGACATTTTCGTTGAACTTCGCTTAGCTGTATTAATAATAACATTAAAGAAGTATGTAATCCTTTAGAAAATCGTGTCGTACTACTATCAAATTCTTCAAGGATACTTGACTCAATTAATGCTTCTGATAGCTTTTCTTGACAGCAATCTCTTTCAGGGTCATACTCACTAAATGATTCAGGATGCTCAAAAGGAATGTTTCTTTGGCTACTTAACCACCAACGCATTCTTTCATGTCTACCACGAAAATCTGGATGTTTACCTATTGTATTATCCCAATCCGCAATAATCCAAGCTTCTAATTCAGGTGCAGCAAAAGCAACAAATTTCTCTATATCAGCACATTCAGGTATTTTAGATAATGCTTCTAAAATTTTTTCTCTTTGTTTAATATGATTGCGACAATCTAAATCATCAAATACTAAAATTAAATCACATTTATTTGGTTCATATTGTAAAGATAGCGGTAGTCTTTCACTAATTTCTGTGATTAAGCTTTTACCTGTTTTACCATAACTATTTTGCTTACCAGGTTTAGAACCTTTTTTCTTTTTCACTGGTGTTTTACGTTCAAATCTACAACCAGGAAAATTTTTTTCTAAAAAAGGAATTAGTCCAGCAACTTCAGCCTCACCACCACCAGCAAACACCCATACTACCACGGCCACCCTCCAACATTAGGATCACCAACACGGTATAAATCTCCTAATTCCCATCCTTCTTCTAAACTGGGACTGAGGATTTCTTTTGAAAGTGCTTTCATAGCAAAATGGTTTTTATCTTCAGAGTAAAAACAATATACATTTTCTAAACAATCTGTGAAATGATCTAAAAGATCGGGACTGTGTGTAGTAATAATAATTTGGGTTTTTCTTGCTGCTTGTTTAATCCATTCAGATAAAATTCGCATCCATGAAACGTGCAAACCTAATTCTGGTTCATCAATGACTAACAATGAAGGAAGTACAGGAGAATGTAATATAGTTGCCCAACATAACATCCTTACAGTTCCATCAGATATTTCACTTAAATAAAAAGGTTCTTTACTATCTTCAAAATACCATTCCAAAGTTAAAGATAATCTGCCCGAACGTATAGGACGAAGGCGACGAGTTTTAGGTAAAATGGACTTCATCGCTTGGTTAATGCTATCTTCAAAATCAATATTTTCCTGAATTAAATTATCTAAAACCAAGGGTAAATTATCCCCAGAAGCAGATAAATAAATATCACTTCCTCCTATTTTTGGTTCGGAAGTTCTAATTTGGTTCAAGTCCATATTATTGGCGTTATAAAATTGCCACTTGGAAATAAAATCAATTAAATATCTTCTGATTTTATAAGCTGGTGTATAGTAGGGACGTAATTTGCTGCTTTCAAAAAATAATGGAAGAACATCAAGCCCTAAAACTGACACATTCTTAAAAATCTTATTATAATTAGAACCAAAATCTATCACATGATTTTGCCCTTCTTGATCAGAAATTGATATATTTCTATTATCTACATCAAAAACATAAAAATAAAATCCAGATGAATCTGATAAAGTTTCTCTGTCAAGGATCAATGTGTGCTGTTTTCGATCAACATAGATATTGAATTCAAGTTTTATATTTTTATATATCAATTCATTAGTTTGTTCAATCTCAGAAAAACAATAGCTAAAATTAATAACCGCAGGACTTTCTACACTATTATCTAAAATTCTATCAGCCCCAATTTTGCTAACTGCATCCTCAAAACTACTCACACCACGACTTTCAGCAGGAATAGTAGTTAAACAATCTTTTAAAAATTTCAAACAACTGATAAAATTGCTTTTACCTGAACCATTAGAACCTATAAAAATATTGAGTCTGTTTAACTCGACAGGCTGAGGTAAAGACAAATTTTTATAATTTTGAGTAACAATAAATTGTAAAATAGGTTGATTCATAATTTTGAAAACTTAATTTTGAAAACTTATCTATATCTAACTGGCGGAACTACTGATATAACTAATTAAACAAGTTTGCACTTATACATAAAATAATCATCTCCCTCTAGGATACAGGAAATAAGCGTGGCTTTGCCTCTAACCTACACTTTATCAAGAATAGTAGAACAGAACTCATCACAGCTAACGCCTAACTCGTACAATAGAAGATAGATTGTTGAGAATTGTATAGTTAGGGATTATAGCTGTCATGGTTGCCGCCGTTTTAATTGAAAATCTACAAAAACGTTACGGTACTGTCGAAGCCGTCAAGAACGTTTCCTTTCAGGTACAACCGGGAGAAATCTTTGGTTTACTCGGTCCTAACGGTGCTGGTAAAACCACTACTCTGAGGGCTTTGTGTACCCTGACTACTCCTGATGCTGGGAAAATCGAAGTTTCGGGAATTTCGGTTTTAGATCATCCTAAATTAGCACGGCAAAAACTGGGTTATGTAGCCCAGGAGGTGGCTTTAGATAAAATGCTGACTGGTAAGGAGTTGTTAGAGTTGCAAGCGGCACTTTATCATCTTCCTGGTGCAGTGATCAAACAGCGAATTAACACAATCTTGGATTTACTTGGTTTACAAGAATACGCAGATAAAAAAACAGGAACTTATTCCGGTGGTTTACGCAAACGTCTAGATTTGGCTGCGGGTTTACTGCATTCTCCAGATGTGTTGGTATTGGATGAACCAACGGTAGGATTGGATATTGAAACCCGGTTTGTAGTGTGGGAGTTTTTACGGAAACTACGTGCTGCGGGAACTACAGTTGTCATTACCAGCCATTATTTAGAAGAAATTGACGCTTTAGCTGATAGAGTGGCAATTATAGATCGAGGTACTGTGATTGCTACTGGTACACCTTCCCAATTAAAAGATCAAGTGGGAGGCGATCGCATTACTTTAAGAATACGCGAATTTTCACCCAGTGACGAAGCCGACAAAGCCAAAAACCTACTTCAAGAATTACCGTTTGTGCAGGAAATTATTATTAATAATGCCCAAGGTAACTCTTTAAATTTAGTTATCACACCCCAAAATGACGCATTAATTACAATCCAAAAAGCTTTAAATAATGCAGGTTTACCAATTTTTGGTATCGCCCAATCTCGTCCTAGTCTAGATGATGTTTATCTGGCCGCGACAGGAAGAACTTTATTAGATGCAGAATTAGCTGCTGTAGCAAATCGTGATCCCAAAGCCGAGAAAAAGCAAAATATGAGATAGGAGGAAGGGGGAAGGTGACAGGTGACAGGAGTTCAGGAGTTCAGGAGTTCAGGAGTTCAGGAGTTCAGGAGTTCAGGAGTTCAGGAGTTCAGGAGGCAAAAGGCAAAAGGCAAAAGCTTATTTATTCTCCCCTGCTTCCCCTGCCTCCCCTGCTTCCCCTGCTTCCCCTGCCTCCCCTGCTTCCCTGCCTCCCCTGCTCCCCTGCTCCCCTGCTCCCCTGCTCCCCTGCTCCCCTGCACCTACTCCGAAGATTCCCCATCTCTGCGTCCGAGTTCATAAATACCTGCACCCATACAAGCGAGTATACCTGTGCTAATTCCCCAACTATCACTTAAACTGATTTTTATCACCCAGTTAAACAAAGCACCAGCGATGATAAAAGGAACAATGCTAAAAAGCGAGGCGTAAAAAGCGTTTTGTGCTTCTCTGGCCTTGCGTGTTTTTTCAAATTCTGTTTGACTAGTATACAGCGATCGCTCGGCGAAATTAAACCACCGATTTAGTTGTTCTGTCACCCATTCACCGATTGGAGAGAAAGCAAGATATAGCGCCAAAGACCACAAACACGATCCTGCGATCGCAATTTTATCCAACTCAAATCGAAAGGGCAATATATCCAGCATGGCATCGGGTAATTTGGCAATATTTAATTTTACCCTAATCTCGATGATAAATAGTGCTATTAGGGTACATTAGCTCAAGCTGGTCAGGATTTGCTTCAAAATATCAGATATTATTATTAATAAATAAACCGTATCATTGACTTATCATCAACATATTTTCAGTCTTTGTTGAAAATAAACTTACAAACCAAATTCAGGTTTTGCAATTGACATCATGAATGTTTTACTTATATATCCGTTGTTTCCAAAAAGTTTTTGGTCTTTTGAAAAAACACTAGCTTTGCTAGATAGGAAAGCCATGTTACCACCATTAGGCTTGGTAACAGTAGCCGCAATTTTACCCCAAGAATGGAATTTTAAGCTAGTAGATAGGAATATACGCCAAATCACCGAAGCAGAATGGGCTTGGGCAGATTTGGTAATTTTATCAGCGATGATTGTCCAAAAAGAGGATTTGCTTGCACAGATTCAGGAAGCAAAGCGTCGTGGTAAGCGTGTGGCTGTAGGTGGACCATACCCGACAGCGTTACCCAACGAAGTCACAGATGTGGGAGCAGATTATTTGATTTTGGATGAAGGAGAAATTACTTTACCATTATTTATAGATGCAATTTCCCGCGGTGATTCTTCAGGGATATTTCGCTCTGGTGGTGAAAAACCAGATGTCAGCACTACTCCCATTCCGCGTTTTGACCTATTAGAATTTGATGCCTATGCGGAAATGTCGGTACAATTTTCCCGTGGCTGTCCCTTCCAGTGTGAATTCTGCGATATTATCGTCCTCTACGGTCGTAAACCCCGCACCAAAACACCAGCCCAACTCCTCGCAGAACTTGATTATCTCTATGAATTAGGTTGGCGACGCAGTATTTTTATGGTTGATGATAACTTCATTGGCAATAAGCGTAACGTCAAATTATTCTTGAAAGAACTACAACCTTGGATGGTTGCACATCATTATCCCTTCTCCTTTGCCACAGAAGCTTCCGTTGATTTAGCCCAAGATCAAGAATTGATGGATGCAATGGTAAAGTGTAACTTTGGGGCTGTGTTCTTGGGAATTGAAACCCCCGACGAAGAAAGCCTTGCTTTTACTCAAAAATTCCAAAACACACGAGATTCCCTCAGCGAAGCAGTATATAAAATTACGCGCTCAGGGTTACGAGTCATGGCAGGTTTTATTATTGGCTTTGATGGTGAAAAATCCGGTGCTGGGGCGAGAATTGTTAAATTTGTCGAACAGACTGCTATTCCCACCGCTTTATTTAGTATGCTGCAAGCCCTGCCTGATACAGCATTGTGGCATAGATTAGCAAAAGAAAACCGACTCCGCAGTAAATCTGCCAACATCAATCAAACCACATTGATGAATTTTGTTCCTACAAGACCTTTAGAAGAAATAGCCAGCGAATATGTAGAAGCTTTTTGGGAACTATACGAACCATCACGATTTTTAGACCGTGCTTACCGACACTTCCGCATTTTGGGTGAAGCAACCTATCCTAAAAAGGGCAAAGGTGCTAAAAAACCAGTGAATTGGAAAGTATTGCGGGCTTTGTTGACAATTTGCTGGCGACAAGGTGCTTTACGTAATACCCGTTGGCAATTCTGGCGTAATCTCTGGAATATGTACAAACATAATCCTGGTGGTATTAGTAGTTATTTAGCCGTATGCGCTCAAATTGAGCATTTCTTGGAATATCGTCAGATTGTGCGAGATCAAATTGAGGCTCAAGTGGCTGAATTCTTAGCAGCAGAAGCACAAGTTAAGCTTGAAGAAGAAAAAGCTCAAGTTTTAGTTTAGAGGCTAGGAATTACGCAAAAATTATCCCCAACTTCTGTTTCTCTGTTTCCTCTGAGAGCAGATGTAGGGGAAAAATTAGCCCCAAAGACAAAGGATACAAGCCATTCAAGAAATGGAAAATATTGAAATTGTCTATGATACAATAGAATCAAAGTCAAAAAATATAACTACATAAATATAAAAAATATGAACAACCTATCAATTCCAGCGCAAACATTACAGGAAGCATGGGAAAAAGGTTTACAGCAAGGTTTAACCCAAGTTGCTGTAAATATGTTACGAGAAGGTATTGATTTAGATTTTATTGTTAAACTAACTGGACTGCCATTAGCAGTAGTTAAAAATTTACAAACTGTTGATATAGATGATAATAAAATTTTAGTTAAAAACTTTTTAGAAATGAGTGAATCATCGTTAAATAAAATTTGGCTTGAACCAGAGGAAGACGAAGCATGGAAGGATCTATAGAACCCTTAATTAAAGGTAATGTGATATCTGTTCCTTTTCCTTTCTCTGATACATCTACCACAAAAAAACGACCAGCTTTAGTGATAGCAGAATCAGACCATTATAATATTATAATTTGTCCTATTACCAGTAAACCAGGTAGAGATTATGAGATTAAGTTAGAAGATGAAGATTTTAGGGTTGGTAAATTAAATTTAAGTCCTTGTTATATTCGCCCTAATATTATTGCTACGGTTGATAAAAGTAACTTAATTCGGTACATTGGAAAACTCAAAGATGATAAACTTAATCAAGTGATTAGTACAATTATTGAAATTATAGAAAAGCCATCATTACCACCACCAGCATCGAAAGCTTGGGAAAGAAGCAAAAAACCAAAATGATGAAATACCCAGATTACCGACTTATTTTTTAATTAATTAATGTTGTCATACATAAATTGTAAATTGATATGTTTGTCATGTATTCTTTAGAGGCAGAGCCTCTTATTAGCATTCCCAGTCTGAGACTGGGAACGAGAAATTCATCAAATATTTAATTTATAAATAGTGTATTTTTCTTTGTGTTATAATAAGAATCTAACATAATTAACATTGCCAGTAAATTATAGCAATAACAACCGAAATGATGAAAAATAAAGAATTTTATGTAGTGATTGAAAGAGATGAAGATGGTATATATATTTTAGATCCGCAAATCCTACAACAAATCTTGATTATTGATCGCATATTTTCTATATAATTTATCTATATTAATCATCTTTTACCTAACTTCCAATCTTCACCACCAGGTAACTGGGTTAAATAATCATCAACCACTGCGGGTAATTCCTTAATTGAGTAATTATAGGTCAAATTCAACAAACTTTGTGATTGATTAATCACAGCCAATTTATCAACCATTTTTGTTAACTGAAATGGACTGTAAACACCGTTCATGACTTCATCACTTACTTCTCGAATAGCCTCCTCAAATTCATCTTCTAACATTGATTCCCACTCATCTATTTTGATATAGTAAGAATTTTTATTATCTTGTAAATTTATTTTTTTTATTTCTCTAATAGAACTGCGAATAGAATTAGCCCAAGAATTAGTTAATCTTTTTTCTACCAGATTTTTAATTAAATGAATCATCAACCTCAATAAAAAAGATTGAATGTTTCTTAAAATTACTTGTCTACCCATCCCCTCTAACTCATCTACAATAGCTAAAGCATCACTATAACGTTGTTCTAAAATACTATTTCTGAGGTCTATTAATTCCTGTGTCATTGTTTGATTAACCTCACAGCAACAATATCTTTAAAATAACATATTTTTACATAAATATCTATATTAAATTATCCGCGTTTATCTGCGTTCATTCGCGTTTAATTATGTAAATCTCAATTTATTAAGTACAAAAAAACTACCCAAAGATCAAGTTAAGATCAAAAAGACTTTACACTTCTTAATTCTTAGGGAACATGGCGCGAGATTTACGGGGATTTATTAAAATTCTGGAAGAGAGAGGACAATTAAAGCGAATTTCGGCTTTAGTTGACCCAGATATGGAAATTGCCGAGATTTCCAACCGAATGCTACAAAAAGGTGGGCCAGGATTAATATTTGAAAATGTTAAAGGTGCATCTTTCCCCGTTGCGGTCAATTTAATGGGGACAGTGGAAAGGATATGCTGGGCGATGAATATGGAAAAACCAGAGGAGTTGGAAACCCTGGGAAAGAAACTGAGTATGCTTCAGCAACCCAAACCACCTAAAAAGATTTCCCAAGCGATAGACTTTGGTAAAGTGCTGTTTGACGTGGTGAAAGCCAAACCGGGAAGAGATTTTTTCCCCGCTTGTCAACAGGTGGTAGTGGAAGGGGATAATTTAGATTTAAATAAGTTGCCGTTGATACGTCCTTATCCGGGAGATGCCGGAAAGATTATCACGTTAGGATTAGTAATTACCAAGGATTGTGAGACAGGAACGCCAAACGTGGGTGTGTATCGGCTACAACTGCAATCCAACAACACCATGACCGTACACTGGTTATCAGTGCGGGGTGGTGCGAGACATTTACGCAAAGCAGCCGAACGTGGTAAAAAATTAGAAGTGGCGATCGCACTTGGTGTAGATCCTTTAATCATTATGGCAGCTGCCACACCCATTCCGGTAGATTTATCAGAATGGTTATTTGCAGGGCTTTATGGCGGTTCAGGGGTGCAATTAGCCAAGTGTAAAACAGTAGATTTAGAAGTTCCCGCAGATTCAGAATTTGTCTTAGAAGGAACAATTACCCCAGGGGAAGTTTTACCCGATGGACCTTTTGGGGATCACATGGGATATTATGGCGGTGTGGAAGATTCGCCATTGGTGCGTTTCCAGTGTATGACACATCGCAAAGACCCGATTTATCTGACCACATTTAGCGGTCGTCCACCCAAAGAAGAAGCAATGATGGCGATCGCACTCAACCGCATCTATACCCCTATTTTACGGCAACAAGTATCAGAAATAGTCGATTTCTTCCTACCCATGGAAGCATTAAGTTACAAAGCCGCGATTATTTCTATTGATAAAGCATATCCTGGACAAGCAAGAAGAGCAGCTTTAGCTTTTTGGAGTGCCTTACCCCAATTCACATATACTAAATTTGTGATTGTTGTGGATAAAGATATCAACATTCGTGATCCGCGTCAAGTTGTTTGGGCAATTAGTTCTAAAGTAGACCCTTCACGGGATGTATTCATATTACCAAATACACCCTTTGACACCTTAGATTTTGCTAGTGAAAAACTCGGTTTAGGGGGAAGAATGGGCATAGATGCAACCACAAAAATGCCCCCAGAAACTGAACATGAATGGGGTGAACCATTAGAATCAGATGCTGATGTTGCTGCAATGGTAGAAAGACGCTGGGCAGAATATGGTTTAGCAGATTTAAAACTAGGAGACGTTGACCCCAATTTGTTTGGGTATGATATGAAGTAAGACTCATACTTGCCCCTCTCTACCAGGAGGGGAGTATGATTTTAAAATTGGAAATTTGGAGAACACAGCCTGATATAAATATCTCTTTTTTCATCGGTAAAAGCCCTTCTGCCATGCATTATTCTTGTATTATCAATCATTAAAATATCCCCTTTTTGCCAGCTAATATTGGTAGTAATTTTTTCTGCAATTTCAGTTAGTTCTTTCATAAGTTCATCAGGAATTGGTGAATCATCATCAAACCTCAGAACATCAGGATTTAATTGCATTGTGGGTAGAAGACTATTAATAAAAACCTGATATTTTCCACATCTGCTAGGGATAACTACTGGACAAATATATTCAAGGAGAATTGATTGATCTTCATATACTGTCAGATGTGTATTATTCTTTTTACACATTTCTTGTAGCTGATTAACAGCATCAATTTTATATTTTTGCTGCCATTGCTCTTTATTCATGCTCACAGTAAACTTGAGCTTCTTCTGACTGAATAATTCTTTAGTTGAATTACTGATTTCTGCAAAAAAATGCCTACCATCACATACCGTTGTTTCACCATCTTTTGCAGCGGGATTAGCACAGAAAAACCACAACATCAGGGGAATATGCTTCTGATAGTACATTTCTCCATGTAACTTAATCTCTATTTGAAAATCATTGACACTTAAAATAGTCTGATCACCATTAATAACCCTTCTATTGAAAGCACCCCCAGCATAATCTAAAAAATCAGTGCTGAATAAATTGCTAAATTCTCGGAATATTTCAGTATTAGCCTCAAATCCTCTAAACAGTAAAACTCCATATTCATTAAACAGATTAATAATTTTTTCTCTATCTATTTCCAAAATACTTTTATCATCTTGGTTGATGATTTGCTGACCGATTTTTTCGGAAATGGGCTTTAGAGTAATATTCATGTTAATTAACAAACCTTGATCAAACATTAAACTCTTTTGTATCTACATACAATAGCATTCCTCGACCATTTGTGAAAATCTAATAAGAAAAATAGGTGACAGAGAATAGGGTATGGGGACAGGCAAAAGGCAGAAGGTAATAAGTACATTATTCTCCCCCTACACCCCACACCCCACACCCTACATCTTTCTTTGGATCATCCTCGCATCCCAAGTATAGAAACCAATTTGGTTAGGAACTCTAGAGAATCTACCTGTACGATGACCTCTAGATAATTCATTGAGAACCTTGTTCTTTACCTCTCTGATTTCCTGATCATCAAGCTCTCCATAAATGCCATTAACTACTTCATTGACACTAAAAGCTCGTCCTCGATGCTGTTCTAAAAAAGAGGTGAGAGCATCAATTAAAAATTGACCCTCAAATTGTTTAAGCATGGGGACATCTGTTGTGTGTGGTGTCACAAAAGACTTCTTCTTTTTATTTTTAGCACGGGAAGATGAGCCATTGTGATGATTTGGATCTAACAGACTTAAAGCCAGAGTATAACAACCAGGTTCATTAGGGATAGCAGACCAATAACCCCTTTCTCTACCTTGGGTAAGAGAAGATTGAACCCTACCTTTGACAATTTTGAAAATAGTTGACTTCAAATCTCCGTAAAGCGATCGCACAATAAAATCTATATGGCATACCGTACCAGCATATTCGTGCAGCAGCATCTTTAGAGCTTCCATGCGAGTCAGAGATTGATATTGGGGTAACATAGGAACTTCTGCCCCCTTCGTAAAAGACTCATGACTCTCTGCAAAGGTATTGATCAGATCAGAACTTTCTGACTCTGTAGCAACACTAGCAGAAATTGAACTGTCTATTTCCCATTTATCCAAGTTAGCAAGTTCAGATTCTAGAGACTCCAACAACTCTAAATCCGACCTATCGTCAGATGACAGAAACAAGCCTGAATCGTCTTCATCAGCAGCTTCCAGTTGAGAAATTGATTCATGTTCATCATAAGACCAAGGAGACAACAAAGCCTCCACATGATCCAGTTGCGATCGCGCTTCTATAAATAGCCGTTGGTACTCTTGTGTTAGACCAGCATAATAGTCTCGTAATTCCAACAACGGAGTAATGAATACCTCTGAAGGAGGTTGCAATTGTTCTTTAGGATTCATATTACTTCAATCAATCTAAATCAACATCACTCTTGTAAGTCATCGCCCGAGGTTTAATTTTTCTAGATTCCGATAATGAGCTTTTAGGTGCTTGAGGAGGACGGCAACTTTCACAATATAAAGGTCTAGGTCCGAAAGTTTCCCGTTTTGTAGCCTGATTACATTCTTTACAAACGAAATTAAAAACACGAGTATGAATCAGCCTTTTATGCGCTCTAACAGTATATTCTCTAACATCAATCGTTTTAGTAGCCATAATTAAGAATTGCCCATTTCTGTACTCTTAATATAGCTATTCAAGCAAAAGAAACTACATCAGTGTTTGTTTTAGTGTAAGTTTTATTCAAATCCTTAAAATAAAACCAAGCATAGGATGTAAATTTTATTTGTCAACAATAAACAGCGAAGCAATCTCCTCATCATTGTGATTGTTCCGCTGTTTATGCTTTCCTGACAATGACCATTGATATATAATCAAGTCTTTTTACTTTTTCATCCCTACCTAGTGATAATCTGGATAACTTTGGTTTTTAAAGCATCCTCCTCACGGATGAAATAGAAGGATGAAACTTTAGGATTCATGCTTTTTGTTATTTATTTTCCACAAAATCAGCATCAATCACATCTTCACTCCGACTACTTCCATCAGAACTTCCCGCTTGTGCATAAACCGTACTACCAACCTGCATCAACACTTGCTGTAATTCACTGCTCAGAGACTTAATCCGATCAAAATGATCTTGATTGATAGCTTCCCGCAAATCCTTGACCAAATCTTCAATTCGGCCTCTATCAACAGCACTCACCTTATCACCCAAATCTCTGACTTGTTTCTCAGCTTGATAAACTAAAGAATCAGCCAAATTTTTAGTATCAATTTGTTCACGTCGTCTTCTATCTTCCTCCGCATGAGATTCTGCATCCCGCACCATCTTTTCTACATCCCGCTTATCGAGAGTAGAAGCACCAGTAATAGAAATTGACTGCTGTTTACTAGTGGCTTTATCTTTAGCAGTAACGGAAAGAATCCCATTAGCATCAATGTCAAAAGTAACATCAATTTGTGGTACACCTCTCGGTGCTGGAGGAATACCATCCAAACGGAAAGTACCTAAACTCTTATTATCTTTAGCTAATTCCCTCTCACCTTGCAAAACATGAACTTCCACATTACTTTGACCATCAGCAGCAGTAGAAAAGATTTCTGATTTCTTCACCGGGATAGTGGTATTGCGGCCAATAATTTTAGTCATCACACCGCCAAGAGTTTCCACACCCAAAGACAACGGCGTAACATCAAGCAATAAAATGTCTTTAACTTCACCAGACAATACACCCGCTTGAATAGCCGCACCCACCGCTACAACCTCATCAGGATTTACACCTTGACAAGGTTCTTTACCCGTCATCCTTCGCACCAATTCTTGCACAGCCGGAATGCGAGTTGAACCACCAACTAAAACAATTTCATCAAGTTGAGCATTACTGAGTTTTGCATCTTGCAGTGCTTGTTGGACTGGTTGACGACAACGGTCGAGAAGATCGGCTGTCATCTCCTCAAATTTACCCCGTGTCAGCATCATATCCAAGTGTTTGGGTCCTGCTTGAGTAGCAGTAATAAAGGGCAAATTGATATTAGTTTGAGTCGCACTAGAAAGCTCAATCTTGGCCTTTTCCGCAGCTTCCGTTAATCTTTGCAAAGCTTGCTTATCTTTACGTAAATCAATACCTTCATTACTTTGAAACTCATGCGCTAACCAATCAACAATCTTTTTATCGAAGTCATCACCACCTAAATGAGTATCCCCACTAGTAGATTTAACTTCAAACACACCATCCCCAACTTCCAAAATAGAAACATCAAAAGTACCGCCACCAAGGTCAAATACTAAGATAGTCTCATTTTCCTTTTTATCCAACCCATAAGCCAAAGCTGCTGCTGTTGGTTCGTTGATAATGCGGAGAACATCTAACCCAGCAATTTTACCTGCATCCTTAGTAGCTTGTCGTTGAGAATCGTTAAAATAAGCAGGAACTGTAATCACCGCTTGAGTAACTTTTTCTCCTAAATATTTACTAGCATCATCAACTAACTTTCTTAGCACCTGGGCAGAAATTTCTTCCGGTGCAAATTGTTTACCTACTGCGGGACAATTGAGTTTCACATTGCCATTACTATCCCGCAGAGTTCTATAAGTAACTTCAGTGGCTTCATGGGTAATTTCTTCATATTTACGCCCAATGAAACGTTTCACAGAATAAAAAGTATTCTCTGGGTTCATTACCGCTTGTCGTCTAGCAATTTGACCAACTAAGCGTTCACCAGTTTTTGTGTAAGCTACCACCGAAGGAGTAATCCGTTGTCCCTCAGAATTAGCAATTACTAAAGGTTGCCCTCCTTCCATTACAGCAACACAAGAGTTTGTAGTTCCTAAATCAATTCCTACTACTTTTGCCATATCTTCCCCCTGGGCTTGAGTAGAATAAATACCTCGTTCCCAGTCTCCGACTGGTAATGCCATCACAGAGGCTCTGCCTCTGCTTTAATAGAAGGCAGAGCCTTCTCAAATTCATTCCCATACAGAGTATGGGAACGAGAAACGAGAAAACCTTCTAGAATTCATTCCCATACAGAGTATGGGAACAAGAAACAAGAAACTGGATTTTTACAAATCAGAACTTGCTACTAAATTAACCAAGATTAACTTTGAAAGCTTTTTGTTTTTCTGGTTCTGTTTTCGGCAAATTCAACCGCAAAATACCATCTTTATATTCAGCCTGTGCTTGTTCATGCTGCACAGTAGAAGGCAATGGTATTACCCGTTGGAATTTGCCATAACGGAATTCAGAACGAGTATAACCTTCTTTTTCTGTGGTAGTTTCAGATTTCCTTTCACCAGTAATAGAAACAGCTTCAGGAGTTACTTCCACATTGACATCTTTTGCTTCCAGACCAGGTAGTTCTATTTTTAATTTAAAGGCATCATCAGTTTCTTCAAGTTCAGCAGCAGGGATAAAAGTTAATCCTGCTCTTTCACCTCCATCACCCGGTATCATTCTTTCAAACAACCGATTCATCCGCCGTTGGAGGGTATCAATTTCGCGGAATGGGTCCCAGCGTTCAAGTTCACGAAATGGTTCTAAACGTTCAATATCACGGATGGGATCCCAACGAACTAGTGCCATATCTATCTCCTGTACAATGCTGTATTTGGACTGCGGAGGCTTAAATTCAAGCTTCACAAATGGCAAACAATACTAGTAATATTTTTTTTAATCTTTCGATGCCTGAAGCTTAATGTTTTGCTTCCTAGTTAAACAATAACACCAACTTTCAAATTCAGTTGGTTCGGTTTTATAGGTATGGGAATCGCAATAGCCGTACCTGCTGGCTAGGTTCATAATTTGTTACAAATTTAATTAGAACAATCATAATTTGATTTCTAAGATCAGTCTGGTGTGTTGTTATTTATTAATTATTTAGAAGCCATATCAAAAATTAATTAACTATAACTCTATCCCAAGTATAAAAATTATTTTCAGGGAAATATTTTTATTGTAACTGTTGAGATATGCTTTTCAGTAAAACATTTTGACTTTCTTTGATAAAGAAATGATTACCCTCAAACTTATGTAAATTAAAGAACGCAATTGTATGTTCTTTCCATGCTTCTAGTTCATAATCAGTAAATTCTTGATCTTGCAAACCACCAAAAACACTAATAGGAAAATCAAAAGGTGGTTGATGAGTGTAATTGTAGGTATCTAAAACCGTAAAATCAGCCCGGAGAATTGGTAGAAAAAGTTGAATAATTTCTTCATTTTCTATGACATCATCAGGAGTACCATTAAAATTACGAATTTCTTGCCAAAATTCTGCATCGGGTAAGTTGTAAATTGGTCGTTTTGCAGGAGTAATTTGTGGAGCATTACGAGCAGATATAAATAGATGCAATGGAGTTAAATTATAATCTGAGCGTAATAAGCGAGCTAATTCAAAGCTTACCAGTCCACCCATACTATGACCAAAAATAGCAAAGGGTTTATCTAGATAGGGAATGATATTTTGAGCTATTTCACTGACCAAAGGTTGCATTTCTGTGTAGGGAGGTAAGTTCATTTTTCTTCCCCTTCCAGGAAGTTCTATGGGACACACTTCAATAGTTGGAGGTAAGTCATTAGGCCAGGTGCGAAATATGATTGCACTACCACCTGCGTAGGGTAAACAGAATAAGCGTAGTTTAGCTTGGGGGTTGGGTTTAGGACAAGTTACCCAGGAGTTAAATGTGGTTTTGGTTGTCATAATGGGGTTTTTTATAATTGCCAGAAATTTTTCAACAATTGGGATGCTCCCAATCTAATATATGATTTAAATGTATCGCTGGGTTAAAAAATAAATTAAGTACAATTATTCATGCGTCGGGACTCTATTTTTTACAAACTGTTTCAACAATCTCCTACTTTACTATTTGAATTCTTGACAAATCCTCCGATAAATGCAGATGCTTATAGATTTGATTCGGTAGCTGTCAAAGAACCCAAATTTGAAATTGATGGGGTGTTTCTGCCACCTGAAAATGAAGGTGCGGGAGTTGTATATTTCTGTGAAGTGCAGTTCCAAAAGGATGAACAGCTTTATGAACGAGTATTTGCTGAATCTTCACTCTATTTCTACCGCAACCGTACTAGATTTAGTGATTGGGAAGCTGTGATTATTTATCCATCTCGTAGCATTGAACAGACCGATATTTATCCTCATCGAACTCTACTCAATGGAAACCAAGTGCATCGAGTATATTTAGATGAATTGGGGGATATTCATCAATTACCTTTATGGGTAGCACTGATGGTACTCACTACAGTAGAAGAAGAACAAGCACCAGAAGCAGCAAGGTATTTATTAACCAGAACCAGCCAAGAAGTATCATCACCATCAAATCGCGTCATAATAGAGATGATTACGACGATTATGGTGTACAAGTTTGAACAACTAAGCCGTTTGGAGGTAGAGTCTATGTTAGGGATAACACTAAAAGAAACGAGAGTTTACCGAGAAATCAAGGAAGAAGGACGAGAAGAAGGACGAGAAGAAGGACGAGAGGTTATGGCTAATGCAATTTCTCGACAATTGACGAAGCGGTTTGGAACATTGTCTGAGGAAATGCGTTCTTCAATTTCTGGCTTACCTTTGCCTGTTTTGGAAGATTTGAGTGAAGCACTTTTGGATTTTAACAGTTTAGCTGATTTGTCATCTTGGCTAGAAGCGCAAATTAATTAATTAAATTAAGTTACCCAGGAGTTGAAGGTGGTTTTGGTGGTCATCATGGGGTTTAGGTGTGGATAATAAAATTTAACTAGATTTTTTAGATATATTCACTGATAATCCCATAAAATGACTAGAATATGGGCTGATACCAGTGTTTATTATTCAGGTTGGTGTGAGGAGTATTTCATGGGTGTTTACATTATTCGTCCTAAGACAACATCGGTAGCGCGTTCTTTTAAATTAGCATCGAGAAAATTTACCCGTGAAAGTCGTCCTTCACAAGTTGCAGAAGTGGTGAATTTTTGGCAACAAGACCCTGGATATAAAGAAATAAACTCTTACTTAGATTCCTCCTACTTAGATCCCTTCTGTGGCAGTGGCGGTCTAATTAGAGAAATAATATCCTCTTCAAAAGATGCAGATAAACTCATTAGGTATCAAAACCGTACCAGTATTACAGGTACTCAAGTTATTGATATACCTGATGAAGATATTGAGCAAATACGTCAAGATTTACCTAATGCTTTAATTTTACGTGATTTGCCAATAGAGTTAATTCAGCCAGAACGAAATATAATAGGAAAAAAAGGCACAGTAGATGTAGATGACCTTTGGCATTTAGAAGCTATATCTCTGATTACCGCACGTCAGCAAGGATTTACAGGAACAGGTAAAGGAATAACTGTTGCGGTTCTCGATTCTGGTATAGATGCAAACCACCCAGAGATCACAGGTAAAATTATTGAATCTTATCGTTTAAATCCCAGGACACAGGAGATTCAAACCGTACCATTTGAAGATACAGTTGGACATGGTACTCATGTTGCAGGTTTAATTTGTGGAAATCAAGTTGGTGTTGCACCAGAAGCGCAAATCATCAACAGTATTATGTTTCCTAATGGTGTATGTAATCTATCAGATTGGATATCTTGGTTTGATTGGTTAGCATTACAACCAGAAATCAATATAGTGAATATTTCTGCGGGTGAACTTTCTTTACCAGCAGGTTATTTTGAGCTATTTAATTCTTTAATTGATGATTTAATAGCTGTAGGGTTACTTCCCATTTGTGCTGTAGGTAATGAAGGATTTAACCGTTCTCGTACTCCGGGTAACTGTAAAGGTTCACTTTCGGTAGGTGCTATCAATAATAAAAATAAAGTTGCATCCTTTAGCGGTAACACTACTATCACAAATGACTATCAATCTTATAATGTTCCTTATGTAGTTGCACCGGGAGAAAGCGTTTATTCATCTGTCTTAGGTGGAGGTTATGAAGCGTGGAATGGTACATCTATGGCCACACCGATTGTTTCTGGTGTAGCGGCTTTAATATTAGAGAAGTACAATAAAAATATCTCAGTGCTAAATTTATTAGATGAAATTCTGATGAACTGTCAAGATTTAGGACTGGATAAAGAACGCCAAGGTAAAGGTTTAGTTCAAGTACCAAAAGCACTATATGAACCTCAAAGAACACCACATTCATAAAATTGACCCTTTGCTAGAAGAAGCTTTAATGAATGCAAGGGGTGATGAAAAAATGCGGGTAATTATGACCTTGGGTGATGACAATAAACTCAGAAATAATCAAAATGTTTTAAATTTGCAACCTGCTGATTTTCCATCACCTACAGCCTACAGACAAGCGTTAATTGAACAGCGAAAACATCAAATTTCTCAAGTTCTTGGTGATACAATTCAAGAGTTACAAAAAATATCTTTAATAATGCATGGCGGCACAATGAGCCGGGTTTTAGTTGTTGAAGGTTCAGCAACGGATATATTACGCTCATTAGAATTATCTGGTGTTAATCATGTTAGTTTAGATCAATTAATAGGATTACTAGAAATTGCTCCCGATGAAGCAGTTAATCATTTTGCTGAATTGTATATTAAAATTTTAGGAATAGAGTTAGATCAGAAAACAAAAAAAATAATTTATCAAGCTTCTAAACAATACATTCTTAATTATCAAAAGCGATATAATCGGTTGCGAGTTTTGGGAATGTCGCAATATCAATATGTTAATTTAGATGATATTTATACAGAAGTTCAATGTTTACAACCTGATGATATTAGCAATTTTGAATCAGTAACAGCATTAGAAAAAAATTATCGTCAAAATGGTAGTTCCAGATTGACTAATGAAAAATCTGCAAGACAAGATGGAATAAAAATTGCTAACCAATATGCACATTTAATGATTTTGGGACAACCGGGTGCAGGTAAATCTACTTTTTTAAGGAAAATAGGACTAGAAGCACTGAAAGGGAAATCTGGACAAATTCAGGGAGAAATTATTCCTGTTTTACTAGAATTGAAACAATTTACTACAGATAAAGTTGATATTTACGATATTCTTCAGCAAGAATTTGTATCGTGTCAATTACCATTAGCAAAAGAATTTACTAATCAAGTATTACGGCAAGGTAAATTATTACTTTTATTAGATGGATTAGACGAAGTACCGAATACAAATTTTGAATTGGTGATTGATAAAATACAGGATTTTGTTAAGCAGTACAAACAAAATACATTTATTATTTCTTGTCGTACTGCGGCTTATCGCCAAAAGTTCAATAACTTTAAAGAATTTATTATTGCGGATTTTGATGATCAGCAAATTCAACAGTTTATTAATAACTGGTTCTATTCAGAAGTTGATAAGAAATTAGGTACTGCCCAAAAATGCTGGAATAAAATTAAAAGTGAAGAAGCTACTAAGGAATTAGCTAGAACACCCTTGTTATTAACTTTCTTATGTTTAGAATATGATGAATCTCAAAATTTACCGAAAAAACGAGCCACTTTATATAGTAATGCGTTAGATATATTATTGAGACGATGGGCAGCAGAAAAGAGATTACCAAATGAGCCGATTTCTCAGATAATAGATATTGATTTAGAAAAAATCATGTTAGCGGAAATAGCTTATCATAATTTTGTGGTAAATAAGCTATTCTTTTCTCAAAAAGAAGTTTTAAATCAAATTCAAAATTTTCTAGCTAGTAATGATAATGCACCTAAAAATTTAGATGCTGGTAAATTATTGGATGCTATGACTATTGAACAGGGAATTTTAGTAGAACGTGCTAGAGATGTATTTTCATTTTCTCATCTGACTTTACAGGAATATTTAACAGCACAGTATATCTATGATCATGGTTTAATTGAAAAATTAGTTGCTGAACATTTGATTGATAAACGCTGGAAAGAGGTGTTTTTATTAGTGGCTGGGGTCATGGGGGGTGGTGCAGATGAGTTGCTGTCGTTGATGGAAAAGGAAGCACTAAAATACATCAACACTCCAAAACTGCAAGCCTTATTAAATTGGGCAGAACAAGTCACCGTAGGCTCTCAGGGTGATTATAAACCAGTGGGTAAACGTGCAGTGGCGATCGCCAACGCCTACGCCAACGCCTACGCCTACGCCTACGCCTACGCCAACGCCTACGCCAACGCCAACGCCATCGCCAACGCCAACGCCAACGCCTACGCCATCGCCTACGCCTACGCCTACGCCTACGCCTACGCCTACGCCAACGCCTACGCCAACGCCTACGCCAACGCCAACGCCATCGCCATCGCCAAAGCGATCACTGAGTCCATTAAATACATTGAGGAGGTAGAAAAATTAAAAATATATAATCAAAACCTCAATTTAACTGCGTTACTTACTGAATTAAAGACTATAAAAGATACAATTCCTGATAGAAATCAACCCAAAAAAGCACATCAAGATTTTGCAAAAAATTTGATAGAAACCTTGCTTCAAGGTTTTAATCTCACCCCAGAAATGGTGAATTTATCTGAGGAAGAAATCAAAGCAATAGATAATTATCTTTATGCTAATTATCTCATGATTCAATGTAAAGAAGCAGCGGTGCGAGTGTCCCGTGAAAAGTGGGAAAAAATCGAGGATCGGATGTTGTTACCTCTGAGTAATTGATTAGATTCTCACCTTTCCTAACTTAGCTTTTTTGGATCAAAGAAACGACTGTAGATCATAGAATCTACAGCCTACAAGATTTGGGAACTGTTTGACTAGATTTGTCTAACTTTTAGTGTGTTAAAGGTTGTATTCCATATCAAACTAGTTTTAATCTACAAACCCATTGAATATAAAATTAACCGATCATGCCAATGATCGGGCAAAATATGTTTCAGCAAGGCTCCGATTTTGGCATCTTGTCCAACGAGGTAGCGTGTTTTTGGCTGCTTTGCAGTTAGCGCATGGACAACAGTCTGAGCGACAATATCCGCAGAAATTCCCCCAGATGCGAGAATCTGCATTTTCTTGCGGACAATATTCATGGACTGACCATAGAGATTTTGCGCCGATTGTGGTAGATCCTGCTGTGCTATTTCCGATTGACTGAGAGACTTTTCCCAGATGGGAGTGGCGATCGCACCAGGTTCAATCAGGGAAACCGAAATTCCCCAAGGTCGTAATTCCATCCGCATCACATCAGTAAGTGCAACAAGGGCAAATTTTGACGCATTGTAAGCTCCCAAGTAGGGAGTCGGACTTCTACCAGCAATAGAACCCATATTGACAATTCGACCGCGACTTTGGCGTAATAGTCCTAGAAATGCTTGTGTTACGGCTAATTGACCAGTGACATTAACCAGCATTTGTTTTTGAAATTCGGCGATCGCTAATAATTCCAAAGGTCCAGGGATAGCAACACCAGCATTGTTTACTAAACCTAAAATCCCATCACCACCCACTGCTTGTGTTACCTTATCAACCGCAGATGCTATTGACTCCGCATCAGTAACATCTAAAAAAATCGGAATCAGCCGTTGAGACCCTTTCTGTTTTAGTGTTTGAGCATGGACATCTTGACGCACGCCAGCAAAAACAGAGAAACCCAACTGGTCTAGCAGCAAAGCACAAGCTTGACCTATTCCTGTTGAGGCTCCAGTAACCACTACTGTATTTTGATTTTCTGCAACCATGAATTTTATTTGATGATGAAACTACTGTAATCACAAATTAGTATCAATTCTTGGTAAATGCCTGTACGTCAGATACCACCTTGATCAACCAAATTTTCAAAACTAGGTGTTAAGTTTTAATTTACTCATCTCAACTAGCCGCAGAGACGTAATTTCTAAATTAGTGCTTTCACCCTTTTGAGGTTAGACATTGCCTATAAGGCATTATGTAAAAATAAATTGTACGATTTTTATCAAAAATAGATTGTGAATACAACTTCTATATAAAAATTGTGCAGGTAATTTTTACATAAATGCTAAGATGTCTTCCTCCTAATTCATGCAAATGAAAGCTCGAAAAACCGGACAGAAAAACAACAACATCTTTAACAACATTTGGCTACCCCACGCCCTGTGGTAAGATTTTTCATCAGCACAGCTTTTTAATTCCTTCTGTATATAAAGGTAGCTATTTGTTTGATAAATTAAAATTTATGAAAAATAAAACTCTATCACTTTGGATTTTTTGTAGGGTAGAAACTGTTTATTTGATTTTCAGAAATATTTTGTTTAAATAATGTAAATGTGAATTTTAAATTCTAGTTAAATTATAGTATTGTAATACCATGAACTAGTTTTCAGGCGTTAAAAATACAAGTGTAATAATTAAAGGAAACGTTCAAATGTCAAGAGTTGCGGGAATCCATGTTATCTGTGAAAACAGACTTAGAGTGGAAAGATTAGATAATGGGTATTTCAGAAGCGGTCATTGGTGGGTAGATAAAGATCATCTAACTAAAGAAAAATTAGATAAAGGTATTTACTTTGCACTTCATGAAACCAAAAAAGAATTATCTTATTTACAAGGAATAATTGAGGATTGGGAACAATCATCAGAAGATTCAAAACGAATTATTTTTAAAGTTAAAGCTATGAATCAACCAATAGGATGGAAAGGTAATGGTACAGGAGAGAAAGGTTATTTATGGTTGGATGATTAACGAAATCGACAATCAACTTTGTCTGTTCTGTCGTATTTTATGCCACAGCAAACTGCTTTAGCACATTTGCCGAAAAAACCGCTGAAGGATTATTGCGAAACAAAATTAAAACTAAAAAATGGGTCGCCCGGGATTCGAACCCGGAACTAATCGGTTAAAAGCCGAGTACTCTACCGTTGAGTTAGCGACCCTTTTGCATTTTGCAACTTTCTAAATGTAGCAAACTCTCTCTAGATTTGTCAAGGGTTTTTTAGAAAAAATTCACCGTTAATTTCACAGAGGTAGTTTTGCTTGCTCCTGGCGCTAACACAGTCAGGTTTTCACCAGTATTTAGCGAATTACGCCCAGCCGTCCAAGGTTCAAGACAATAGAAATCTTTGCCCTTGAGAGTCCAGAACACGAGCATAGCATAGATATGGTCATAATCAAGAGTCAATTTCAATTTGCGGCTATTATCTGTGACTGTAGCCGACTGACTCCGCAAATGTCCAAAAGCAAAATCTATTTCATCGCGGTTAAAGTCAAAATTACCGTTAAAGGGGTGCATTTCCTTGGTTTTCTGGTCTAGATACTGTCCAGAGGGAATTTCAAACTCTAACTGTGACTTATCACCACACTGAAAATAGGGATGAAACCCAGCAGAAAAGGGCATTGGTGTGGATGACAGGTTTTGATAAACTTGATCAATCACCAAAGTATTACCTTGCAGGGTGTAGGTAAAAGTTACTTGAAAATCAAAGGGATAAACAGCGCGTGTTGACTCATTACTTTTGAGAACTACGCTTAAACTTACCCGACCTTCTGTGTCTTGTTCAGACACTTCCCAAGGTAAATCTCGCCCAAACCCATGTTGTTTGAGACTGTATTGTTGTCCGTTGTGGGTGTAAGTATTATCTGGCAAGTTGCCGCAGATGGGAAACAAGATTGGTACACCACCACGAATACTTAACTCCGGGTTAGCGAATCTTTCCACATCTAAATAGAGAATTTCCTCTCCCTGAATCCGCCAACGGGTAATAATGCCACCTCTTTCTGGAACTACTTCCAATTGGGAGTTAGCGGTATTATCCGTGAGGATGTAGGTTTTGTATTGCTGCTGCTGTTGGGTAATAGTAAACACAATAATAGGGAATAGGGAATAGGGAATAGGGAATAGGGAATAGGAGTCAGGAGTCAGGAGTTCAGGAGGAAGAAGAAAGAAGAAAGAAGGAAAAAGAAGGAATTAATCTTTCCCCCCTGCTCCTCTGCTCCCCTGCTACCCTGTTACTCGTCTTCGGCAAAGATGAAACGATATAATTCGCTGGCATCTGGTTCAGGGCTGCTTTCGGCGAATTTGACTGCTTCGTCGATGACTTCCTGAATTTTTTTCTCGATCGCTTTAAGTTCTGCTTCTGTCGCCAGGTTGTGTTCTACTAAATAAGCACCTAGCTTTTTAATTGGGTCACGAGAAAACCAATATTCTTTTTCTTCTTTGCTGCGGAGTTCGTCTGGGTCAGCTAGGGAGTGACCACGGAAGCGATAGGTCATGGCTTCGATGAGGGTTGGTCCTTCTCCTGCACGGGCGCGGGCTACGGCTTCTTGTGCGACTTGGCGAACTGCTAAAACGTCCATTCCATCTACTTCTACGCCTACCATGTTGAACACGCTGGCTTTTTTGTAGATTTCGGGATCTGATGTAGCGCGATCGTGTGCCATGCCGATCGCCCATTTATTATTTTCTACCACAAATAAAATTGGCAGTTTCCATAACGCTGCCATATTTAATGTCTCGAAAAATTGACCGTTGTTGGCAGCACCATCTCCAAAGAAACAAGCTGTTACTTGGTCGGCGTTTTTGTCTCCTAATACTTCCCGGCGGTATTTGCTTTGAAATGCTGCACCAGCGGCAACAGGAATACCTTCAGCTACGAAAGCATAACCACCTAATAAACGATGTTCGGCTGAAAACATGTGCATGGAACCACCACGCCCTTTGCTGCAACCTGTGGCTTTACCAAATAATTCTGCCATGACTTCTCTGGCTGGTACACCCGAACTCAAAGCATGAACGTGGTCACGGTAGGTGCTGGAAACGAAGTCTTCCCCTGGGCGCATTGCGCCTTGAATAATACCTGTGGAAACGGCTTCCTGACCATTGTACAGGTGGACAAAACCAAACATTTTGCCTCTGTAGTACATTTCGGCGCATTTGTCTTCAAAAAACCGCCCTAATGTCATATCTTCGTATAACCGCAACCCTTCTGCTTTGGTAATTTGGACGGTGGCAGAGTCGAATTTGGGTAATGTGCGTTCTTGAACCATGCTTGTGAAATATCCCTGTCGTACAAGTTAAAGTTACGGTTTTAAAATTCTCTTATATAACGTTAGCTATAAATAGGCCAGCGTTGACAAGAGTCGGCAGTCAAATCTTATTTATGCACCAAAAAGCTCTGTAGGGAATGGGTAAATTGTAATTTTTCCATGTTTTCTGTTGATGGACTGCTGGCGCTTGATCAGGTTCAAAATTGCTGCTTTTGCGTTCGTCTCTTAATTTAGCAATCAGGATGGCAGCATTTCTGCATAGCCATTAACAATTTTGTAACCTGGGGGGATGAGGGGGATGAGGGGGATGAGGGAGATGAGGGGGATGGGGGAGAGAATTAAAATATTGTTCGTGCCATTTGATAATTGATAAATTAAGTGCTGGAAACAAATAAAAATAACTGTTAAAATATACACTTGAATTATATAATGGACACGGTATTATTAAAGCTATGATTATGGCACGGTTTTACATACCTGGAATAGTCTAGGTGACTTATGTCGATCTCTATGAGACGCTACGTAAACACGGTGCAGGGGAAGTAGGCTGTGCGAATTCCGCTAGATTACTACCGAATTTTAGGACTACCGTTGGCGGCAAGCGAAGAACAATTGCGACAGGCTTATAGCGATCGCATTGTTCAGTTGCCCAGACGGGAATATTCGATTGCAGCTATCTCTTCTCGTAAACAACTCATAGAAGAAGCTTACGTGGTTTTATCAGATTCCAAAGAACGCGCTATATATGATCAGCTTTATCTCGCCCACGCATACAATCCTGACCGGGCGGGGACGAAATCGCTGTTGGAAAACCGTGCCGAAAATAACAACCGCAATCACGATGTCCAAAGTCTCAGCATCGAAATTGCCCAAGAGGAGTTAGTAGGTGCTTTATTACTCCTACAAGAGTTAGGAGAATACGAACTGGTACTGAAGCTAGGTCGTCCCTACCTGGTAAATAAAAATAGGAAAGTCGGGGTAAGAGTAGGTAGTTATCTGGCCAGTGAGGAATTCTCCTCCAGTCCTGAATTACCTGATATTATTTTGACGGTGGCTTTAGCCTGTTTAGAATTGGGGCGGGAACAATGGCAGCAATCTCACTATGAAAATGCAGCTATATCTCTAGAAACTGGGGAAGAATTACTCATGCGTGAAGGTTTATTTCCCAGTGTGCAGGCAGAAATTGCTGCGGATCTTTGTAAACTGCGACCATATAGAATCCTAGAATTATTGGCGCTTCCTCAAGAGAAGACTAATGAACGCCGTCAAGGGTTGGAATTATTACAGAATATTTTAGAAGAGCGTGGGGGTATTGATGGTGCTGGTAATGATCAATCAGGTTTAAACATAGACGATTTTCTACGATTTATTCAACAGTTACGCAACCACTTAACTGTTGCAGAACAGCACAAATTATTTGAAGCTGAAAGCAAGCGTCCTTCTGCTGTGGCTACATATTTAGCAGTTTATGCCTTAATAGCCAGGGGTTTTTCCCAACGTCAACCGGCTTTAATTCGTCAAGCCAAGCAAATGTTGATGCATCTGGGTAAACGCCAAGATGTACATTTAGAACAATCTTTATGTGCTTTGTTACTAGGACAAACGGAAGAAGCAACCCGTGTTTTGGAATTAAGCCAGGAATATGAAGCTTTGGCTATTATTCGGGAAAAATCTCAAGATTCTCCAGATTTGTTACCAGGACTTTGTTTGTACTGTGAACAGTGGTTACAACAAGAGGTTTTTCCTCATTTTCGAGATTTAGGGAGAAAGCACGCTTCTTTAAAAGAATATTTTGCTGATAAACAGGTACAAGCTTATTTAGAAGCTCTGCCTACGGATACTCAAACTACTAATGAATGGAATGCAGTTAATCATCAACCTTTCCCTGGTTCACAAGTAAATAGTCCCCGCTATCGTACTCCTGATCATGGAAATAGCAGGCAAGTTAATCATCACCACGATTTTGAACCTGAGTTACCATCAGCAGGAACTGGGGAAATACCTAATTCCAGCCATGTTTCTCCACCTCGATACAGTGGAAGTCAAAGACCAGAAATGCCTGGAGAGCAGTCTGCTACGGGAAATTTGGCAGCTTCAGGACATAACCAACAGATGCCTGTCAGGACTCAGGCAGACGCATCAAAGCAAACACAAAAACGTAGGCAACGCAAACCTACTCCTGGTAACAGTCGAGAACGTGGTTCAGAACATCGTCCTTCTTCACCTCGAAGAAGGCGTGGTTTGGCTGGCAACTTAGATGCAAAAACCCGGTTAGTGTGGCTAGTGTTTTTATCTATGGGAGGTTTATTGGTTTTTTGGTTGTTGGTTTCTACAGCTTGGGGATGGGTAAACAATGTATTTTTCCCTAGACCATCTTTGCTGGGAACACCGTTGGCTATAGAACTGAATCAACCAGCAGTCAGCATTCCTGACCCGAACAGCAAACCAGAAGTGGATGATGGGATGATGACAACTGTGATCGCAAAACAAGTGATCGAAAATTGGTTATCTACCAAAGCCGCAGCTTTAGGGCCAGATCATGAAACTGATCGTTTAGATGAGATTTTAACAGGTTCTGCCTTATCACAATGGCGAACAATTGTCAAGCAAGCGACAGATGGTAGCAGTTATCGCAAATACGAACATGATGTAAAGGTGGAATTTATCAATCAAAAAGAGACAGCAGCAGATAACGCTGTGGTCGAAGCTACAGTTAAGGAAGTTACCCAGTTTTATGAAAATGGTGTGAGTAAAAAGTCTAATGAGGATCGGTTACGGGTTCGTTATGATTTGATTCGCAAAGAAGATTCCTGGCGAATTCAGAACATGACAGTTGTGAAATCACTTATGGCAGGGAATAGGGAATAGGTGACAGGTGACAGGTGACAGGTGACAGGTGACAGGTGACAGGTGACAGGGGAGCAGGGGAGATGGGGGAGAATAAATAAGCTTTTGCCTTTTGCCTTTTGCCTCCTGAACTCCTGAACTTCTGCCTTCTGAACTCCTGAACTCCTGAACTTCTGTTATTCGGCTAAAATAATCAAGCGTTTGGGAATATGCGAACTTTAAGCAGCCCAAGCATTTTCGACACCGATAATATTTGAATATGAACGCTACACAAGAACAACTGAAACAGAAATTAGCACAGGCTTTAGCGGCTGCATTTGGTGCTGAATACACCGGGGTAGACCCGATTTTAGTGACTGCGAGTAATCCTAAATTCGGTGATTTTCAAGCCAATGTAGCTTTATCGCTGAGTAAAAAGTTGGGAATGCAACCGAGAGCGATCGCATCTGCTATTGTAGAAAAACTAGATATATCAGACATTTGCGAACCACCAGAAATAGCTGGCCCTGGTTTTATTAATTTAAAATTGCAAACATCATACCTAGAAGCACAACTCAACGCCATTAAAACAGATTCTCGGTTAGGTGTTCCAAAAGCGAAAAATCCCCAAAAAGAAATTGTTGATTTTTCCAGTCCGAACATTGCCAAAGAAATGCACGTTGGACACCTGCGTTCTACAATTATTGGTGATTGCATAGCCCGGATATTAGAATTTCGTGGACATGATGTATTGCGGTTAAATCATGTCGGTGATTGGGGTACACAATTCGGAATGTTAATTACTCATCTTGTTGATACTTATCCCGACATTGGATTGATGGAAACTTCTCTAGGCAATTATTTACATGGTGATATAAATATAGGAGACTTGGTTGAGTTCTATAGAGAAGCTAAAAAGAAATTTGATAATGATGAAGAGTTTCGAGAAAGATCCCGACAAGCAGTGGTAAGCTTGCAATCTGAAAAAGAGCCATTCACAACTGCCGCATGGAATCTTATTTGTCAAGCTTCTCGAAAAGAGTTTCAGGAAATTTATGATCGTCTGGATATTAAATTAATTGAAAGAGGAGAATCTTTTTACAACCCATATCTTCCAGCAGTTGTAGAAGATTTAGAAAAAACTGGATTAGTAGAAGAAAACCAAGGTGCAAAATGTGTTTTCTTAGATGGTTTTACGAATAGAGAAGGTGAACCTTTACCCTTAATTGTCCAAAAATCAGATGGTGGTTATAACTACGCCACCACCGATTTAGCAGCACTTCGTTACCGCATTCAAGAAGATCAAGCCAAGCGGATAATTTACGTAACTGACGCAGGACAAGCAAACCATTTTGCTCAATTTATGCAAGTTGCAAAAAAAGCGAATTGGATACCTGATGATGTGGAATTAGTTCACGTTCCCTTCGGTTTGGTTTTAGGAGATGACGGGAAGAAATTCAAAACTCGTTCTGGTGATACAGTCCGGTTAAGAGATTTATTAGATGAAGCAGTTTCCCGCACTCGTGCAGATTTAGAAGCGAGATTAACAGAAGAAGGTAGAGAAGAGACTGAAGAATTTATTAATAATGTTGCTGATGTAGTTGGTATTAGTGCTGTGAAATATGCAGACTTAAGCCAAAATCGCACTAGCAATTATGTTTTTAGTTATGATAAAATGCTTGCCCTCAAAGGCAACACAGCACCTTATATGCTATATGCTTATGTGAGGACTCAAGGCATTAGTCGAGAAGGTAATATTGATTTTGAAAATTTGGGAACAGATGCCAAAATTATTCTCAAAGAAGAAACAGAATTAACTTTAGCCAAGCATTTGTTACAACTGGATGAAGTGATTAATGAAGTTGAACAGGATTTACTACCAAATCGTTTGTGTGATTATTTATATAATCTCAGCGATAAGTTTAACAAGTTCTATGAAAATTGTCCGGTGTTGAAGTCTGAAGAACCTATCAGGACTTCTCGGTTGATGTTATGTGATTTGACTGCAAAAACGTTGAAGTTGGGATTAGATTTGTTGGGAATTAAGGTGTTGGAGAGGATGTAAAAATATTGTAGGGTGCGTCAGACCCGATAATTGAGCATCTAACAGATTGTCTCTATCTGACGCACCGCATTATAATCGGTAAAAGTCATTATATTTCTCATTTTGTATTATTTAAATAGTCCTTGATAATTTCTAAAATTACTTGTTCAATATCTGGAATTGTAGATGGGATAATTTTATCTTTAATGTGTTTATGATTTGTGTAGCCTAAATCTGGTTTGTGTTTTGCATTGTCATAGCGAAATATTAAGTTATTTTCATGGTCTTGATAATGGAATGAATAGGAAAGCTTTTCAAGAAATTCTTGTAAATCAACATATTCTTTGAAAAATAAGCGAGAACCTTGCAGAAATTCCAAATTTCCTTGGATAAAACCCACGTAACCTGATCTAGAATCTACTGAAAAATTAAAAGATAATATCCATCCATCATTTACATATTTTTGAATAATGGAAATGATATTAGCCTGGTAATTGTTGAGTAACATATTCAATTGTTTCTAACTTTTGCAGAGAATTAGTTAACTTTTCCTTGATTCTAATTTCCCCAACCCAACTCACATATTCTTCATCACCTCCTTCCAGGTCTTCTGCTGTCCAATTAGTGAAAAAAAACTCCGATGAAACTTGATATTTTGCTTCAAATTCCATCAACAATTTATTAGTTTTTGCTAGTGAGCGTTGTAAGTTTTTAATTTCAGAGTCAATGGCTGTTTTAACTAAATTTTGGACAATTTCAATATCGGGAGAATCGGATTTAATTTGTAGTTGCAACATCACATTTACCTCAAATAAATTGTGTAAGACTAAGTTTAATTAACGATCATTTATTCGTTCATTATAGTCCTCTCCTCGCTTGCGGGGAGGGGGTTGGGGGTGGGGTTCTTGTGTTTCATTCAACCGAGAACTGCTATAGCATCGGTTATTTATTGATTGCCGATTTGTCTATATTTTAATATCAATAATCGCTACATGAAAATAAGCTTTTCAAACATCCTCTAAGAAAGATTTAAACTTCAAAACTCTGGCAAGCCTGGTATCATACCGTTATCTGCGTGTAATCTGCCACCTTGCCCCAATTATGCTCACAACTCCCCGCTATAATAGCAAGCCTTCTCGCTTCATCCTTTATTCTTTAGTCTTCATCCTTTCTTTCCTCCTCTGTCTACCTTGGGTTAGTGCCAAAGAAACCCCCAAACCCAAGCCGGAAGCATGGCAGATTAACGGTATCGTAGCAGCCCTTGACGATGGATATGACGGAGTTAAGGTATATGCTCTGAATGAATTAGTTGAATATAATCTGAAAGATTTAAAATCTGTGGGGAAAAAACCGGAGGATATTGCTCAAAAAGCTGACAAAATCCTCAAGAATGAAAAGGCATCCGCCTACGTTCGTGGAAGTGCGGCAGTGGCATTGGGAAATCTGGGGGAGGTAACCAAACCTTATGTTAAAGATATCGTTGATATCCTCAAGGATAAATCTGTTGACTCAGGTGTTCGTAAAGATGCAGCAATGGCATTGGGAAATCTGGGACAGCTTGCCAAACCTTACATCACATACATTGTCAACATCCTTAAGGATAAATCCGTTGACTCTGATCTTCGTTACGGTGCAGTAGAGGCATTAGGAAATTTGGGGGAGGTTGCCACACCCTATGTCAAAGACATCGCTGACATCCTCAAGGATAAATCTGTTGACTCAGGTGTTCGTAAAGGTGCAGCAATGGCATTGGGAAATCTGGGGCAGGCTACCAAACCCTACGTTAAAGACATCCTCGACTTCCTTGCGGATAAAACCGTTGCTCCCGATACTCGTTACGATGCAGCAGAGGCATTAGGAAATCTGGGACAGGCTGCCACACCCTACGTCAAAAACATCCTAGACATCCTCAAAGACGAATCCGTTGACTTTAATCTTAGTTACGGAGCATCACTGGCATTGGGAAATCTGGGACAAGCTGCCACACCCTACATCAAAGACATCGCCGACATCCTTAAGGATAAAACCGTTGACCCTGATCTTCGTTCCAGTGCAGCAGAGGCATTGGGAAATCTGGGACAAGCTGCCACACCCTACATCAAAAACATCGCCGACATCCTTAAGGATAAAACCGTTGAACCTAATCTTCGTTCCAGTGCAGCAGAGGCATTGGGAAATTTGGGACAGGCCGCCACACCTTACATCAAAGACATCCTCAACTTCCTCAAGGATAAATCCGTTAACGAATTTGTTCATGGAAGTGCAGCACTAGCATTAGGAAATTTGGGACAGGCTGCCACACCCTATGTCAAAGACATCGCCGACATCCTTAAGGATAAATCAGTTGACTCCGATATTCGTTCCCTTTTAGCAGTGGCATTGGGAAATCTGGGACAGGCTGCCACACCCTGCGTCAAAGACATCCTTGACATCCTCAAAGATAAATCCGTTGACCCTAATATTCGTTACCTTTCAGCAGTAGCATTGGGTAAGATAGAACAACTCAACCTCAATAATATTGTGGTAATTCTGGATAGTGTTGATTCCGAAGAGCAAGAAGATTTTGAAAGTTGGCGATTTTTAACCTATTTCCTTGGTGGTGGGACTGATGAAGTCACAACACTACTCACATGGCTGGGTAAACCTCAAATAACTCCCGATAAGCTGACACACACTGATGGCGAAAAAACTCTCCAAGTATTTCTCAAAGTTTGGGAACCCGTCCGAGATTTAGCACAATTACGGCAAGACTTAGCAGGACAAATTGCTGTAGTTGCCAGAAAAGTTTCTTGGAAACCACAAGATATACTTTTATTAAAAACTCACTACAATAACCTGAAAAAAGCCGGCTATAAAGAAGCAGATTCACTGCAATCAGTTATAGTTAACCTCAAAGCTTGACAGTGGTTGTTCAAAGTCAGAACTACTATTGGGATTTAGACAAAAGACACAAATACAATAGCCTTCAACCCATATACCAAAAGACTTTAAAATCATTTTATTCTGTTTGTTGATATATCTGGGTTGCAAGGTATTCGGTGTATATTCCTTTCCCTGCATAGGTTTGACGCTTATTTTGTACTAAAAGTCCCGTTACCCAACTTGCTTCCTTTAGATGCAGCCAAAGAACTGCGGGAAAAATTGATTCAATACGCTGCTGATACTAAAAACAATACAGTGAGTAATACTTTTATGCAGTTGTCGCAAACTAGGTAAGAGAGGCTAGTTTGTACTGAATATGGCTATGGATATTTTCAGATTTTCAACATCATCTTCATACTTTTGAGGCACTTAGTGTAGCCGAAATACGTCATGATTATTGATTGTGACAAACAGTGAGAAGAAAAAAATGAAACCAGTAGTTATGATTAAAACAGTTATTACATCACTGGGTTTATTAGTTCTATTGAACCCCAATCAAGCATCAGCGCAAATTGTCCCCCAACCTTGGGTCTCTGTGGGTGGAAAGGATGGTGATGTGACTTATGCTGTGGGTGCTAGGGCTTTAAATTTGGGTGTGGAAGTGGGAACTGGTGCTGATGGTGCAACAGGTGTAGATGTCTTGAAATTTATCAATTTACCTGTTATTTCTCCCTATGTGGGAGTTGGTTACTATTCAGAAGATAAGGGTGTTGCTTTTTCTGGTGGTGTCCAAGCAAATGCAACTGAACACATTTTTCTCGGTGCTGGTTATAATTCTGTGCGTGGTTTTAATGGACAGTTAGGAGTCAAATTCTAATTTTCAACTAATTTCAATTAATTTCAATTAATTTCGGATTTTCAGACAATAATTAATGATGTGTAGGTTGGGTTAAGGAACGCAACCCAACATTTTTAGGGATTTGTTAGGTTTTTCTAGATTTTACTCAAGCTAGCTATCTTTCATATTATTTATTATGGGTTTGTTGGGTTTTTCTGCGTTTTACTCAATCTACCTATTTTTTATTATGATTATTTTTTTATAAACAAAAACTATGCCTTAAGATAGTAGTATAGTTATCATCTATTTATTTTATCAATGAATTATAGAGGTTGGTAAAGAAAATTACTCAACCTTGATTACACTATTAATGCAATTGATTTAACGGAGAATCACTTATGCAGCCTGGGTTAAATTTATTAATTCAACTGGTATTAGAGTTTGCACCTGTGATGGTAAATATCATCCAAAAGCAAACTGAAGGTAATTTTAAAAACAATACTTCTCCCATTACTAAAGTATTTCATGACTTTATTAAAACTGTAGATAATGTTACGCAAATAGATATTACTGAAACCGAATTTACACAACAACAGCAATTAGCTGTTTATCACCAAGCAACACAACTAAAAATAGCTAATCAAGAAAAGGAAACAGCTATTAAGTTACCAGAAGTGCATAAAATTTTGGATAGTTGGCCTTTGCGGTTGTATCCTTCCCAACTTTTAGAAGTTTCTCACAATAATAAACGTACTCCATTAAAACTGTTGATTGCAGCACCACAAATTCAATTTGATAAATTTGATTTGCAAAATTCACAAGTTACTAATGAAATTGAGTTGAAATTGGCTGAAGGTTTACGAGAGTTTATTAACAATCATTATTCTCTACATCATCCAGAAAGACCGATAGAATTTTTAGCTGGTGCTTGGGATAGTAAGCGTTTTCATAGTGAATCTAGCATCAAGGCTTTATTTAGTGGGTTGAAAAAACAGCCAACTTTAATTTTAGAATCGGAAAAAGACGGAGATTATTTTAATTTTCGGATTGCTTACTGGGGGTTGGGACAAGAAAATTATTACTATAAAACTATTTCTCGATTACCTTATCGGCAAATTTTACAAGAATCGGCTAAAAACCGGGCTTTGGAATGGAGAAATATTAAAAATCAACTTTTATCGCTGGGTGAAGATTTAGAAGTAGTTAACAATTTAGGTGGAGAAAGAAATTTCAATTTAGAACTTTTAGAAAAGGTTGAAAAATGGGAATCTCAAGGAATTGATGTTAATCAGTTATCTTGGGAATATAAAATTACTAATCAGGATTGGCAGCATCTTTATCAAGTTTTAATAACTTGTCACTGTTTAGTTACTGCTTGGGTGACTGATGCTTATTACTTGGTTAATTATGATGTACATCCATTGTTGCCAGATTTGTTACCAAGTTTACTAAACGAGGCTATAAATTTACAATCATTACAGGTAATTACTGATAGCTATAAACAAGTTTATCAAGCTTTAAAAAATGAGCGAATTGCTAAAATTCCAGAGTTAGCTTTGCAATTAGCTCAAGGTCTATCTGATTTTTCTAATTCTCATTGGTCGCGAGAACAAGTAGATTATTCTATTGATACTTGGTTACAAATGCGGCAAGTTTCAATAACAGAAGTAACTCATCCTTTAAAAGCCATGCTATTAGCAGTAAAAATAGAAGATGAGACTTATATTAATAAATTAAAAGAATATTTTGCTGCTGTTGGTGATGATGAAAATCTCGTTTATGTGGAAAATATTTTAGAAGAAATAGCGATTCTTAAAGCTAAATACAATTTAGATAAAATTCATCTTCACTATACTCTGACTGGACATTCTGGTAAAGTTTCTTCTGTGGCTATAAGTCCAGATGGTGAAGTTTTAGTAAGTGGGTGTGCAGACAAAACTATCAATATTTGGAATCTGCAAACTGGTAAATTAATTCGCACTCTCACGGGAAATTCAGGTGCAATTTCTTCTGTGGCTGTGAGTCCTGATGGTCAATTTCTCGCTGTTGGTAGTTGTGAACATCCACAAGGTAATGTTAAGGTGTGGAATTTGAAAACTGGTAAACTTATTCATACTCTTTTGGGACATCAAAAACCAGTTAATGTGGTGGCTATAAGTCCAGATGGGACAGTTCTGGCTAGTGGTAGTCATAAAATTAAAATATGGAGTTTACAAAAAGGAGAAAGAATTTGTACTTTGTGGCATTCTTCAGCAGTTGAGGCTGTGGCTATAAGTGCAGATGGGACAATTTTAGCTAGTGGCAGTTCTGACTATAAAATTAGATTGTGGAATCCCCGTACTGGTGATCCTTTACGTACTATGATGGGTCATCTAGGTGAAGTAACTTCCATAGCTATTAATGCAGATGAAGAAGTTTTATTTAGTGGTAGTGCTGATAAAACTATTAAAGTTTGGCATTTAAGTACAGGTAAATTGCTAAAGACTTTGAATGGACATACAGAACAAGTAAAATCTATTGCTGTGAGTCCAAATGGAAAATTTCTGTTTAGCTGTAGTGCGGATAAGACTATTAAAATGTGGGATATTCATACAGGTGAAGTTTTACAAACTCTCACTGGACATTCTGGTGTGGTAACTTCTCTTTCTCTAAGTGCAGATGGTAAGTTTCTGGCTAGTGGTAGTGCTGATAAAACTGTTAAAATATGGCAGTAATCGTAAGGGTGAAGCATTCGGACAGAATATCAATGGTTTTAGCGATAGGTGATCACCCGAATGCTTCGCCCCTACATAGGGACAAACATTTACACTTTATCTTTTGTAGGTGTAGCAATACCACGCTTTACCAAACTCGCTTCCAGTTCCTGAATAAATCGTAAATCTTCAACTAATAAAGGTTTATTATCCCTCAATAATGGTTCTTTTTCCAAAAAACTAAACGCTTGCCGAAATTGCAACGGACTAGCTTTAATTGGTGCATCAAAATGACAAGAGATAATTTGTTGAAAATCCCAATTGGCAATTTTATCAGCCCAGTCTAATACTAGTTTTGGTGCTTGGGGAAGAATGAGAATTTGTAAAATGGGTGCTACAAAAGGGCGACCATTTCCATGCAAGGCATCAAAAGAGTGTTGCCAATTATTTTGCCAGCGAAAAGGAAATAAACCAAAATAAGCTTGAGCAGAACGATCTGGTGATTTTTTAGCATCTTGCCACATTTCTTTTATTTCCGTAATTTCTAAAGCACTGGGACGGAAATAAATTGCAAATAAAGATATTCTTTGCCATCCTTGACGACGATTTTTTTGATTATCTTCTATAATCTGTTGTCCATTTTCTCTAGCGTGAAATAATAGCGGATATGGTTCTAATTGTAAAATTTCTGGTGGTTCTTCTGGGATAGAAAGTATGGTATCTGTGAGTAACAGAGTACGTGATGGTTTGTGAAATAATGCCACTTCCACAAAAGCACCACGTCCTAAATTAATATCTAAAATTTCATAATCAAATTCATCACCAAAAGGATTTTGATGAATGTTTTCTATATTTTCTGGTAGTTCTAAAGTCCGTTTTTGGGGAAACCCAAGCCAACTTAGTGGTAGATTAAATGGGAAACTCCATTGATGAGGTGCAACATAAACTACAGCTTGGGGAAATTTTTTCGCGAAGGGTCCAACAAAAATTTTATGCTCTAAACCAGAACTGGTAGGCAAAATAATATATTTAACTACTCCGTGTTTTGCTTCTAATTCCTGAACTAAATGGATACATTCTGGTGTCGGTGCGACAGGTGCATAAACTAAAAGACCTCCTGCTTGCAGCTTGATGATGGTCATCCTAATGGGTACGATGGTATACAGGATGCCTTGTAATTGGTCAAATGTCCAAATGCTATCTTTGACTATTTCTCGACGCACTGTTCGTCGTTTACCGTAGGGATAGAGTGGTAGTGCAGGCCAAAAAGGCCATGACCAATCTCGCTGATTTATACTTCTCGAAGCCTTCATTGTCTTTTCTCCAAGTGCTTCTTTCTCATTTCTACAGAAATCCTAAATCATTTCTGCAAGATTAGAAGTTATCAGGAGTCATGGAAGAATGAACCACTCTAGGCACAGAGAAGCCAGTGTGTTGGGCGGGTTCACCGACTTGTAGCAACTGGCGTAACGCTGAGAAATCCGGGTTAAGAAATACTGTGCATAAGTCATGAAATTTTTAATTTTTAATTTTTAATTTCGTTCTGCGGTACTAGCATCTATTATTCATATAGTGTAAAAATATTCCTACTTCAATAGACTCAAAACAAGAATTATGATTATGGATTCTAATTTGCAACGTGCATTTGCTAACCGCAGTGTTTTAAAAGTAATTAGCGGTTTGAATAATTTTAATGCTGAAACTGTTGCTGCTACAGTGAAAGCGGCTGAGTTTGGTGGTGCAACTTTTGTGGATATTGCTGCTGATGAGGCTTTGGTTAAATTAGCTAAGAGTTTAACCAGTTTACCTGTTTGTGTTTCTGCTGTTGAACCAGAAAAGTTTGTGCAAGCTGTTGCTGCTGGTGCTGATTTAATTGAAATCGGTAATTTTGATTCTTTTTATGCTCAAGGTCGCAGATTTGAAGCTGAGGAAGTTTTGGCACTAACTTACCAAACCCGCGCTTTGTTGCCGGAAATTACTTTATCTGTGACTGTTCCTCATATCCTAACTTTGGATAAACAAGTACAATTGGCTGAAGATTTGGTAAAAGCTGGTGCTGATATCATCCAAACTGAAGGTGGTACTAGTAGCCAACCTGCTCACGGTGGTACTTTGGGTTTGATGGAAAAAGCTGCTCCTACTCTAGCGGCAGCTTATGAAATTTCCCGCGCTGTTTCTGTGCCTGTTTTGTGCGCTTCTGGTATTTCTAATGTGACTGCTCCTCTGGCTGTTGCTGCTGGTGCTGCTGGTGTGGGTGTGGGTTCTGCTATCAACCAACTCAATAGCGAAATTGCCATGATTGCTGCTGTGCGTGGTTTGGTTGAAGCTTTAGCAACTGCAAACGTTCGCACTTTTGCTTAGATGAATATAGGGAATGGGGAATTAAGTCCTTTGTGCGATCGCTAAGAGGTTGTTTGAAAAGTCATGATTGATGTATCAAATATTTTTACCTCTTCCTAACCCTCCCCTTGTGAAGGGGCTGAGGTGCAAACAACACAGATTGTTGATCGCTAAGAGGTTGTTTGAAAAGTCATGATTGATGTATCAAATATTTTTACCTCTCCCTAACCCTCCCCTTGTGAAGGGGAGGGGACTGGATTGTCTGGTTTCCCTTGTGAAGGGGAGAGGACTGGATTTTCTGGTTTCCCCTTGATCAGGGGGGGCTAAGGGGAGGTAAAAATGGGATGAAAATTACCGGATACTACTTTTCAAACATCCTCTCAGATTCGATTCCCCAGTCCTATATTTTCCAGTTCCATGACTAAGGTACAAGAAAACGCAGATAGACAACGCAGATAGACATAGATTGTTTTCTAGTCAAGAGTATTTTTGTACTATATTATCCTTTTGGATAAATCTACTTCTAAAATAGTCCAACGTAAGATCAATTTTTTTGTAAAGGTTCGTATATTTTTCAGGACTGATTTTTTGAAACTACTATCAATTAAGGGTTTAAGGATGACAAATTATGAAGAATATAAAATTGATTATAAAAACCCAATTATGAAATTCTTGCAAATCATAGCAAATGCCTGAAAATATTGCAATCTCGTTAGTAAATAAAAATAATTCTCAATTAATTATTAAGAAAAGTAAAGGACAAATGGCGGTAAGTTTTAAATATGCAAAGTAAAATCAAATTGGCATAAGTGAATATTATCATTCCAATTCGGACAACAAAAACCAGAACCACCAACAGACAACCATCAAACAACATCCTGTAAATCCTTAAATCCTGAAAATCCTGATTCAGACAATTTCACATCATCACACAACCGCTTATCCTCCTCACTCAAACCCATATTAGGATTCTGCAAATAATCTTTTAACCAAGCACAACCGAGTACCAGTAGCCGATCTAAATCCCGCACAGGCCACAACCGCGCTGTCCCGTCCCAGGATGCCGTAGCAATGGTTTTGCCGTCGGGGCTGAAACTTACAGAATAGACAGGAAGTTGATGCCCTTTAAATTCTTGAAGAAGTTGCCCCTGCAAGTTCCACAACCGTGCTGTTTTGTCTTCTGATGCGGTGGCAATAGTTTTTCCGTCTGGGCTAAAACTCACACTCCAGACCAAACCCTGATGCCCTTTAAATTCCTGAAGCAGTTGCCCCTTTAAGTTCCACAACCGCACTGTTTTATCTTCTGATGTGGTAGCGATAGTTTGACCGTCCGGGCTGAAATTTACAGAATATACAGGACCTTTATGTCCCTTAAATTCCTGAAGCATTTGCCCTTGTAAGTTCCACAACCGGGCTGTCCAGTCAAGGGATGCCGTGATGATGGTTTGACCGTCGGGGCTAAAACTCACACTATGGATATGATTATGATGTCCCTTAAATTCCTGAAGTGTTTGCCCTTGTAGGTTCCACAACCGCGCTGTACAGTCAAAGGATGTGGTGGCGATAGTTTGACCATCTGGGCTAAAACTCACGCTTATGACACGACTTTGATGTCCCTTAAATTCTTGAAGTATTTGCCCTTGTAAATTCCACAACCGTGCTGTCATATCAAGAGATGCGGTGGTTATGGTTTTGCCATCTGGACTAAAACTCACAGAATAGACAGGACCTTGATGCCCTTTAAATTTCTGAATAAGTTGCCCCTGCAATTTTGACACCCGTGCTGTATTGTCAGTGGATGCGGTAGCGATAGTTTGACCATCTGGGCTGAAACTTACACTTAAAACAAAACCTTGATACCCTGTAAATTCTTGAAGTAGTTCCCCGTACAAGTTCCATAACCGCGTTGTATTATCAGAAGATGAGGTAGCGATAGTTTGACCATCTGGACTGAAACTTACACTATAGACTACACCCTGATGACCAATAAATTCCCTCATCAACTGCCCCTGTAAGTTCCACAACCTCGCTGTATTATCCAAGGATGCCGTAGCAATGGTTTGACCATCTGGGCTGAAATTCACACTATGGACACCACTCTGATGTCCTGTGAACTCCTGAACAAGTTGCCCCTGTAAGTTCCACAACCGCACTGTTTTGTCATTAGATGCGGTGGCGATAATTTGACCATCTGGGCTGAAACTTGCACTCCAGACTACTTCCTGATGTCCTTTCAATTCCTGAAGCATTTGCCCTTGTAAGTTCCACAACCGCGCTGTTTTGTCTGAGGATGTGGTGGCAATGGTGTTGCCATCCGGGCTAAAACTTACACTTCTGACCCAAGTCAGATGCCCTTTAAATTCCTGAAGCATTTGTCCCTGCAAGTTCCACAACCTCGCTGTATTATCCAAGGATGCAGTGGCAATAGTTTTGCCGTCCGGGCTGAAACTCACATTATCCACACGATTCTGATGCCCTTTAAATTCCTGAAGCATCTGCCCCTGTAAGTTCCATAACCGCGCTGTTTTGTCTGAGGATGCGGTCGCAATAGTTTTACCGTCAGGGCTGAAACTCACACTATTGACATTACCCTGATGTCCTTTAAATTGGTTACGTTCTTTAATATTGTCGAGGATAGTATTTAAGGTATGGATAGGACTAAAAGCTGGGTATTTTTCTAGAGGACGACCATCTTTAACTATATTTTTTAGTTGTTTACCACTGTGCATAGCAGCCATTAGCCCTTCTAACTGGGCAAACTCAAATTGTCTTAAAGCATTCATGCCAGCGCGTTCTAATTCTGTTCCCTTTTGCGCTTCTTTAAGTAGCTTTTCAGCTTGTTCTCTAGCTTGAATTAAAATTTGATTTGCTTCTTGTTCCTTTTTTAATTTTTCTGCTGCTAATAACTCATTTTGTTTTGCTAATTCTAATTCTGTCTTGGCTTTAGCGTAATTCTCTAATAAATCATCTTTATATTGTTGACGAATAAACTCGACTAAATAATCATGAACTAACTGATATCTATTTTCTGGAAATTCAGGAATTAATAAAACTAAACCAGATGCTACCAAGATTTTTACAACATCCTCTAATTTATCAGTATTTCTGTCTAATATTGTTAATTCTTCTGCTAATTCAGAAGCAGTTTTTAAAGGACGAGTTTTGTTTTCATCAGTGAAGAGATATAAAGCTAGGTTGGCTAATTCTTTGTTATCTTCTGTACCACAATCTTTAACTACATTGTCTAAAAAACCCTCAATCAATTTTTCTTTATTCCCAATTTCTTGATATTTCTCTAAAGTGGTAATGTTGAGGTTTTCTAATTGTGTACCCACAATTTGTAATTCTATCGGTCTAATTTCTGCAATTTTTCCTGCTAATTCTGCTACTAATTTATCTATTAACTTCTCTTCTAAGCGGTATTTGCTTCTCTGGGTTAAACTGATAAATACTTGTTTTGCATCTGCGGGGGAAAAGTTACCCAAATAATAGCGAGTAGATTTACCGATAATATCTGTACTGTTAACTATATCTGTATTTTTTTCATTCTCAAATTTCCGTTCTATTTCTAATAAATAATGTAAATAATCTTCTCGTAAAGACAGCACAACTTTGACATCAGGAATATCCAAACATTCTCTTAAAAAATCGTAAAATTCTTGTCTTGCTATTTGTTCTTGATAAACAAAGAAAAATTCCTCAAATTGGTCAAAAATCAAAACTGTTAATAAATTCTTTTCGCTATTTTTTCTTAATTGTTGAATAATTGCATCTGTAGGACGTGGAATTAGGGACAATTCATGAATTTTCCCTACATTTAAAGCCTTTCCTAATTCTTCTAACCAATTGGTATAAACTCTTAACAATAGCGGTAAAACTTGTTTAGCTGCAATAGTTTCTTGTTGCAGTGCAGGAATTAAACCGGCTTGTAAAATTGAACTTTTACCAACTCCAGACTGTCCATGAATTACCGTTAATTTATATTGATTGTCAGCAATTCTTGTTTTTAGATTTATAATATCTTGTTCTCTTCCAGAAGCGGATATTTCTTGTGCTATTGTTCCGGTATTTCCAACATCTGAATCTGCGGATTTAATAATTTTGCGTTGGGGGTTTAAATAGGATGCACCAACAAAAGCCCGAAAACCATATTGTTGTTCAATTTGCAGTTTTTCTTGTTTGGTATAGAAAGCTGTTAAATATTCCTCTTGTTGAAAATAGAGTAAATTTAATTGATTTAAGATATCAATATATAATTGGGGATTATATTCTATTTGGGTGTTAATTTTCGCTGTTTCTAATATTTTGATACTGGTTGATATTTCACCCAAGCCATAATAAGATTTGGGAGCATCCACTTTTGGAAGATATACAAAATATGGGAGAATGTAAGAAGAGATAAAAAAGCGTATCAAAGACTATGAGCCAAGATATAGAAGAAAGAATCAAAGCCTGTGTAAGAGAACTGGCAACATTACTGTATGAACAAGCAGATAAGAGTCAGTTAACAGACCTAGAAAGTATAGAAAAAAAAGTTCGTAGCCAAATACTAGAAAGTGTAAGTCCAGAAATAGCCCTTTTTTTGTTGAACAAAAAACAGGTACAAAAGTAGGTAAAACTAGGAAAATTAAAAGCCTAGTTGGAGAACTGAAATTAAAAACTAAACAGTTACAGAAACTGGGTGTAAAGCCAAGAATTAGATTAAGTCCATTACTTCAAAAATGTTGTTTGAGACTATCAGCGAATGTTTCATATCAAAATGCAGAAATCGAGGTAGAGGCATTAACAGGAATAAAAGTTGGTCACTCAACGCAACAAAAATTAGTGCTGTCACAAGATTTTCAACTACCACTTGCAAAACAAGCCGTTTCGGAAGTAAGTGTAGATGGAGGAAAAGTTCGACTGCGAGGTAAACCACTAGCCGGTTGTCACTGGCGAGACTATAAAACTGTGCGTCTGCAAGGGATTTACTATGGTGCATTTTTTGATGACAACCAATCATTAATTGATTATGTCAATAGCCAACAGTTGGTGAACCCTCTCGTTTGCTTAGGAGATGGTCACGATGGTGTGTGGAATCTGGTGAGGGAATTTGGTCAAGACCAGTTTTCTCGCTGTGAAATTTTGGATTGGTATCACCTCAAAGAAAATCTTTATAAAGTTGGTGGGTCTTTAAAGCGACTTAAGGCTGCTGAAACTTTATTATGGCAAGGTCAAGTAGAAGCAGCTAAGACTTTATTTAATCATTGCCGAGGTAAACAAGCTAAAAATTTCATTGCTTATCTGGAAAAACACTTTTCTCGCATTGTCAACTACAGCTATTATCAAGCTGAACAATTATGTTCTATTGGTTCCGGTGCAGTTGAATCTGCAATTAAACAAATTGGTTTAAGGATAAAAATTTCTGGCGCACAGTGGAATGTTGAAAGTGTCAATCACATCCTCTCTGTTCGTTGCGCTTATCTCAATGGCTTACTTGCTGTTTGATTGGGTGTTTCTTCCAAAAGTGGATGCTCCCTAAGATTTACCTAATAAAAATTGATAATATACTTGTTCATTTGTGAAAATATCAACTGTATTTGATTGTTTGATATTTTCTAAAATTTCTAATGCTGTTTCTGCCTGATTTTTAGCTTCTATAAGATTAGCTTTATATAAAGCCAATTCTGCTAAAAATCCATAATCTTTAGCCCAAAATAACTGATAATTATTGTTTTGTTGATGTATTTTTAGAGATTGATCAACTAATTGTTCTAATTCATCCCATGTTTGTAATTTCAAATAGACTTGACATAGTAAAGTAAGGGATCTAGATAATAAATCTGTCCGTTGTATTTGTTTAAAAATCTCTAAACTTTGCTGAAAATAATTCCTTGCTTGTTCCCATAAATTTTTATTATCTACCTGATTTATTGAGGCTTTACGGTAGTAGATTAAACCAAGATTAACTAACAGTGTACCTTGTCTATCTAAATTGTTGCTTTCTTGCCAAAATTTTAAACTCTGTTGATAATGTTCTAAGGCTGAATCTAAGTTATCATCTAAATAATCACGATAACCAAAAACATATTCTAAACTGGCATTAATAGAGGGGTTTAATACTTCTCCTCTTTGTTGTAAATCTTGTTTTGCAATTGCTAATTCTTGACATAAATAAGCAAATAAAATATTAGTTATATCACCTGCAAATATTTTATCTGTTTCCTGTTGAATAAAATCCAGTAATTGACTACTAGGAGGTTTAAACTCAATAGTAGTTGCCCAATTTTTAAAATCTGGTGCTAATCTAATTATTTTTCTGAGAATGGGATCATTTACCCAGAAAAATATCGGGAAATTAAAGTTATTTCTCAACTCTTCCCGCGCTTGGTTAGCTGAAGTCAGCACTTTATCAATATTCTGCACAGACTCCAAACCAAACACCATTAATGCTGCTGCTTTTTCATTTTTCCACTCATCTCCCAACTGTGTAGCTATATTTGCATATAGTGTTGTGACATTTGGTGGAAAATAAATTCTTTTAATTTTTACGGTTTCTATCTCCTGCAATTTGTTAAATATTTGTTGTTGAAAAAAAGTGTAGTTACACCGTAATAAAATCAACGAAAATGCACCTTGAGAAAGGGTAATTGTTCTGATTACCTTCCTCAAGCTACTTTGATTGATAACACCTAAATTAAAATCTAAATTATCTGGTTGTTGGTTGGTCATAATTTAAATTCTTTAGCTTCTTGCAAAATAGGATTTATATCAAACCAAGAACCTTCACTATCTACATATTCAAAAACCCAAATATTTTTAATTAAATCCTCATATTCTTGATCTCCTTGAATACGTCGTTTGCTTTGGTGAATTTCCTTTAATAGTTGCCATTCTTGATTGTCAATAGCTCGATTTAAGTCATTACATTGTTGTTTAATGACTGTTTCTAAACAATCACGAGTAATGGGAGGATCTTCATCTTGCAAACAACCATATAATAAGGTTAACAAATTACGTAAATGACCACCACTAACTTTACAAAGCCTTTCTAGAGTATCCACGCTATCAAAAACCTTGGTAATTAGGTTTTGGTTTTGTTCCCAGTTAACACCAGGAAAAGCCCTAGACATAACCATTTGTTTTAACAGTGTAATTCCTTGGGTAAAATCAGAATTATCTCTTTGTTTAACTGCAACCATCGGTAAAACTTTTGGACTTTGACCAAAACGATTATTTAATCTACCTAGAGCATTAGAATACATTAATATAAGAGGCACTGTATAAACTACGTGGCAATGAAGATTTTTTAATTGTTCACCACGCTCTATAAATAGATATTCTGGTTGATATTGTTCATTGGGTTTTTTGGTGTTGTCTATTCTATCCAGGTTGTCAATAATGACGACTAAACCTTTTTTACCTTGATCTTTAAGTTTTTCTTGTGCAGGTTTGATGATATCTTTGTTGATTGATTCTATAATTCCTAGCGTGCGTGGTTCTAAATATTGTCTTAGTTGACTACGCAAACTAGGACTGTCTTGAATTTTAGAGGTAATTTTAGCAATACCTACAGAAAACTCAATCGACTCAGGTGTAACAGGTACTTGCAAAATATGATATAAATCTTTAAATAGGTCTTGAAAATATCCAGGTTTGGGATTAATTTTGATCGCTTCTAAACTTTTGGTAACTTCAGCAGCTATGGCTAATAAAATATCTGTCACATCAACATCAGCCATATCCAAAATTTGACTAGACTCAAAATAAACTACATGAAAATCCTCTTGTTCCAGTTCTGCCTTTAATCGTAGTAGTTCTGTAGATTTGCCACAACCAATATGTCCTGTAAATAATTGACAGGTAGGAACTTCAGGTGAAAGGCGGGCAATAGTACGTTTGAATTGTTCAATTATTTTTGTACCACGGACAGAAGAGAAATCTATATAATATTGCTTATCCTCAGCTTTCCCAATCACTAAAGTATTAGAAGGATTACAAGCCTGAAAAAACCGTTTTAAATCTAATGCCATAACAACTGAATATATTTAAAAATGATTATTTTTAGTATGAGAGCTTTGGTCCAACTATGGTGTTATTTATAAGATATTTATAACCTTGTTTAATTTTTGGGTATAAAAACTTATAAAGTCAGATAATGGTGCGTTACATTTCATTAACGCACCCTACAATACTGTCACCTCTGTTAGCTTAAACAGTCTTTCAAGGCATAAATTACTTTATCTTGCTGTTCCTGTGTTAGTTCTGGGAACATGGGTAAAGCTATAACTTCGTGGCAAGCTTGTTCAGAGACAGGTAATTGTTCTGGTTTATACCCTAGATGTGAGTAAACTGGTTGTAGATGTAAAGGCAGAGGATAGTAAAGCATGGTACTTACTTCCTTTTCTTGGAGTTGAGTCCGCACCCAGTCCCGATATTTGGAACTTGCACCATTTCTTTCTTGGCTAGAAACGCGAATGGTATATTGATTCCAGACTCCGATTCCTCCTAGTAGTTCTTGGGGTGTGATGATACCAGGAACTTGACTGAGGGATTGATAGTAATAAGCGGCGATTTTTTGGCGTTGTTGGTTCCAAATGTCTAGATAGCGGAGTTTAATTTGCAGAATTACGGCTTGAATGGCATCTAAACGACTATTGACACCTATTTCTTCGTGAATGTATCTGACTTTGCTGCCATGTTCTCGCAATACTCGCAACTTAGCTGCGATCGCACTATCATTAGTTGTAATTGCACCGCCATCACCGCAACCACCAAGATTTTTGGTTGGGTAAAAGCTAAAACAGCCAATGTGTCCAATGCTGCCAACTTTTTTATCATCCCAACTTGCACCGGTGGCTTGAGCGCAATCTTCAATTACTGCTAAATTATGAGATTGAGCGATCGCCATTAAAGCTGTCATATCCACAGGTAAACCAAACAGGTGAACCGGGATAATAGCCTTGGTTTTCGGTGTAATAGCTGCTGCTATTTGGGTGACATCCAAATTAAAGGTAGTGGCATCAATATCAACAAAAACAGGTGTTGCACCTACAGCACTAATGACTTCAGTAGTCGCAAAAAAGGTGAATGGTGTAGTAATAACTTCATCACCTGCACCAATTTCTAAAGCACGTAACGCCAAAAACAGGGCATCAGTACCAGAATTACAAGCTACACATTCACTTACACCATGATAAGCAGCAAACTTTTGTTCAAAGCCTTCCACTGCTGGCCCACCAATATAACGGCCAGAACTCAGAACTTCTAAAACTGCATTACTCACTTCTGCTTCAATGGTGGCGTATTGCTGCTTTATATCAAAGGCTGGAATCGAATTTACGCTTTGGATCATAATTGTTATTTTATGGTGAGATACAAAAGATACACTTTTATGGGTGATGTTTGCTAATCAAATTTTCAATTCTCAATTATTCCCATTTAGGCTACAGCAGGTGATAGGTGACAGGTGACAGGTGACAGGTGACAGATAAAAGAGGTAAGAGAGGTAAAAGTTTTATGATCAGTTGATGTTTTCATGAAACTAACAAATGCTATATCGTCAATAGACAATCCCAGCAAGGAGCTAAGATCATGCCGGATTTGATTAAACTGGAATTTGTGGATTTGGTTTTAGCTGTGGCTTTAATGGCGATCGCTATTGGTTTATCAGCCTGGGAAAAATTAGGACTAGAATTAAACTTAGCTTTAGCTACTGGTAGAACCATCCTCCAACTCATCGTATTAGGATACGTTTTAGAATTCATCTTTGCTATTAATAATGTTTGGGCAGTTTTGGGAATTCTAACAATCATTCTCACAATTACGGCGATTGTCGCACGAAATCGCATCAGCCAAAAAATTCCCCTGGTACTGCCTATAGTCTGGGTAGCAATTTTTGTGAGTACGTCTTTAACGGTGCTGTATACTAACTTGTTGATTATCCAACCAGATAGATGGTATGAACCACGTTATTTGATTCCTTTAGCGGGTATATTGATTGGTAACGCCATGAACGCCGCAGTAGTAGCCGGAGAACGGTTGGTTAGCAACATTAACCAATTTCCCACAGAAATAGAAACTCATTTAAGTTTAGGTGCAACACCCCAGCAAGCAGTTAACCAATACCGCAAAGATGCAATTAAAGCCGCATTTCTGCCGACCTTAAATCAAATGATGCTAATTGGTATGGTGACAATACCCACCTTTACCAGTGGACAATTATTAGCTGGAGTACCTGCTTTAGAAGCTGTATCCTATGAAGTTTTAATTATTTTTATGGTGGCTGTAGCGAATTTGTTGACGACAATTTTAGTTACTAGAGGTTTATGTCGTCAATTTTTTAATGATGCTATGCAGTTGGTGAGATAAAAAACTGTTGACCGCTAACTGATAACTCTAAAGCTTCTGAGTTGCGGAGATTTTCTACTACCAAAACCAGGGAATTTATCAGCTTTTTCCGTTGATTTACCATATCAATATTGGCAAATAACGGTTTCACTTCTGGGTGAGCTTGAAAAAGATTATCGTAGAAGCTGGCTGCAAATTCATTAGCGCGAGGTTTAATTTTTTCAAAACTTTGTTCTAAAATTTCAATGTTTAACGTCATACTAGTTTATTGATTATTTGGCGAGAATGATATCTGAGTAAGCAAAAGACCAAATTGGACGCATTTTAAAAAACTCTTCAAAGGAAATTTTTAAATCTTTATTATCATCATATTTTTCCATGTATTCATCAACTTCATTAGAAGGTAATCCCCATTCTAGCAATAGAGTCTTTAACTCAAATCCATCAATGTAACCACTCCGATCAATATCTATTTGCTCGAAAATTAGTTGGCACTTTTCTGTATTGCTAATATTTTTACCCTGGCTTAGACATTCTAACTTCACATTTTCTTTTTTTAATCGTTGTTTAACACTTTTAATTTGCCAGATTTTGTTATAAAATTCATCAAAAGTAAATTCATTAAAATTTGTATTTCGAGCAATAAAAGTATTGATAAAAGAATCGGGAACTTGCCACTCGTGCCAAAGAGTTCTCAATTCGTCCTTATCTAAACTTCCAGTTTTATCTGTATCCAATTGAGCAAAAACTGCTGCTGCGACTGTTTGATCATCAACCTCATCAGAATTGATTGACAAATGATTACTTATCCATAATTCTTTCGCATCTTCATCAATTAATGTTTGTCTTTGACTTTCTTTTGTCCAACTGATCCATTCTGCTGCTGAGGGATTCATAATTAATTTGTACAAAACATTATATCCAAGCACAAAAAGGATAAAAAATAAGTTGCCAGCAAGACCTAATACAGAGGGGAATATCAACACACCAGCCGCCAGAATAGAAGCAGAATAAAGATTATCTTTAAAGATTCCAAAAACAGTAAAAATAAAGTAAAATACTCGGCACCAAACGTATATACTGAGAACTAAAAATGTGTTGATTAACCAAAAATTTGAATTCGGTTCTAAGAGCAAATGAATGGCAGTATAAAGGTGTAAGCTGACACAAAATAGATAGCCTGGAATCATGACACTCTTAGCACCAAAAACAATCGGTGTTTGGTAAAAAGATGAGGTGACATGACCAATGATGGCTGATAGTGCCATAATCATAGCGGGTATTTCTGGACTACTACTAAAAAATGCAATCACACCAAAAACAACCTCTATACTTCCAGAAATTACGTGAGTTTTGATTGATAATTTCCTCTTTGGTAGCATGAGAAATTTTGGGTGGGGTGGGGTTGTGTAATGGTAGTACAAAACATAAAAATTACTAAGAATTGATGCGCCACAAAGAACTAGTTTTTGATAATATTCTGTTTCTTCTCCTGTAAAAGTGGTACTAAAATAAAAGCAAACTATGGCATAAATACTGGTAGGCAAAAGTAGAAATAAGTTTTTCAAAGATACTGACATATTTTAGTTTCCTTGTTTCATTGATAAGATTTAATTGATAGCAATTCCCATTCAAATAAAGTACAAGCAGTAATAATTAAACGCAGATAATTTGGTACTTCATTAGACTGGGAGATGCTATATTAAGCTGAGATTTTTGGAAGTTAGTCGTTTACTAATGTAGCAGCAGAAACAACGTTAAGGTTAGCAACTAACCCATAAGTTGATACATACTCTTCTAACTCTTGCAAATCAACTGTTCCACTTTTATCTGCGTCTAGAGTTTTGAACAGATAATCAGTTATGTATCTTCTGATTTCTTGTGAGCTACGTTCACCCGTTGTCATATCTTCTATTTGACCTAAAAGCTCCATAATTTCATCTTTATCAAGTGCCTTACTTCCATCTGTATCCAATTCAAGGAAAAGCTTTTTGATCTGTTCTGTTGCCATTCTCGAAGAACGCAGTGTTTCTCTCAATAATTCATTACTAAATGAATTCATAAACAATATTTGCTCGATGATTGGTATACAGAAAAATCCCAGTGCTGCCCAAAAAATTGCATATCTTACAGCTTCGGGATTTGCAGTTGTAGTAACTCCCAGAAAAAGAGAAGCCCAAAGGAAAAAGTTGGGATTCACAAGCAGGATATAAGCATCCTTAGCTTCTGCCTTATTCAGCTTGCCTGTTGTCAATACTAAAGTTAATACGCTAAAAACGCGGATTAAGATAAAAACTAATATTGCCACTGCTAGTTGTTGCAAACAGGCTAGTGAACGGTTCGGATCTGTTGATGAAAATAAGTCGCTTAGGAATGTTGATGGAGTAAATTGAAACCCTGTTGCCAACGCCATGAATGCGACAGCAAGCACTCCAATAAATTTCCAGTTCTTACTGTGGTGGTTTGATTCAACAGGAGATTTATCACGCCAAAACTGGGCTAAAGCTCCCGGTATTGCCAGACCAACAATTAGAATAATCCCGAAAAATATCAGGCTTGAATTGTTAATTGGTAATTGTTTTGCCAAACCAAATGTCACAACCAGTACAACTGGAGTGATGATTGATAAAGTCCTGGATAAGATAGCTGAGGGATAAAGATTACCGCCCCAAAGTACCGATAAAACTGGAGAAGTAAGGGCGGGTGGAACCATTAAAAAAAGCACCCACATAACTTTGTATAAATCGCCAGGGCTTTGATATAAGATTCCCGAAAATATTAAAAGTAGCCCAACTATCCATCTTATTAACATCCACCCATAGACTATATACTTCACTGTTGAAGTTACTTTGCGTTTACTCGCTGCAAAGTCAATGTCTAAGTATGTATAAAAGGTTGAAGCAGCCAGACAGGCAACAATGATTCCTCGAAATAGTTCTGATGGTATTCCCCATCTGGAAGCACTTAACGCCCTTACCAAGCATCCTAGTAAGAAGGCAGCAGCATAGAGAAAAATTGCCCACATAATTGACAGATCATTGATCTGTTTACGCACAGAAGCTGCACCGCCAGATTCCTTATCACGGAACTTGACTAACTCTTCTTGACTGAGTGCTTTACCATTAGGGAGTTTCAGATGTTTATAAGCAGTTGGTGGTAAATCACTTAAATAAAGTGCTAAAGGCTCCAATACATATTGGTGGCAAACCACTAGAACAGTTTCACCCCGTTCTAAATGCGGTACAATTCGCTCTTGGTAAAAACTTGCAGCCCGTTCATAAACTTGTCCAATCTTCTCGCCAGCCGGCGGTGCTTCGTTGTGTGAATGCAACATTTCCTCGAAGCCTTCGTAGCCCAAAGCTAGACGAAGTAGATTCAAATTACGACCGGCAAAGATACCAAAAGATTTCTCACTAATTCGATGGTCGATTTGAATAGGAACATCAGAGGATTTCAAAGCCTGACTTTCAGCAAGGGCAATTTCACAAGTTTGCCTTGCGCGTCTCATATGAGAGACATACACGGCATCGAACTTCATACCTTTTTTCTTGAGGTCAGAACCTGCTTGACGCGCTTGCAATCTACCAAATGCAGTCAAATCTACATCTAATACACCTGCAAAAATATTGCGTTCATTGCTGGTACTTTCACCATGCCGAATGAAATAGATTTTTCCTTCTTGATGGTTGTTTTCTCCTACTTGGCTAGATGTTTCCGAGTTAGGAATTATATTTGATAATAGATGCTCTTCTTGTAGATTATTCATGTTGTTTATAAAATCCCTGTAACCTAAAAATTTCTGTGTTTTTGAAAAAAGCAATTACAAATTCAAATTTTCTAATTCTTGCCAAAGCTTATTCATAAAATCATTAGCGTCCTTAATAACCTTTTTTGAAGTATTTATTGTAATAAGCAAAAATCAATTTATAAACTGCCTCTGTGACTGGGTTGTAAACACTTGAATACTGACAATATTTATTAATACTGGTTGCTTTGATGAATCAAGTTTATATGTATGTACCCTCTGGATAATTCCATTTTCTCTTTTTTCTTAATTTCCCAAAATGACAAAATAGGGATAATTAATTTCTCCGATTTGCTGCCTTCAACAACTTTTTATTACCCTTCACTTGCAAAAACTTAGTTTTTGACTCATCCAATACGGTTGGTTTAACTGGAAAGTAGCCCAAAGTATAAATTTCTTCGTTCACATAAGTTAAGTAATAGTTAACAAACCCTTCTACTTCCGTTCGTTTCCAAATCGCTTTGGCATCTGCATAAATATATAAAGGACGGATGAGAGGATATGCCGATTGGTCAGGGGCTACTCCATCAATGGCGATCGCCTTTAGCTTGTCTCGGTTTTGTTTATAGGAGCTATACTCTAAAAAGCCAACCATGTAGGGATTAACTAAAGCTTCTGAGTGCAACTGCTCGACAAATTCATAAGCCATCGTATTGGGAGCATTAATAAGTAGGCTGACGTTCCCCTTAAAGATAGCTTGGGCAAACAGGTCAACTGAGCCGACCGTACCAAATTCCGCTGGGACAATGCGTTTAATCACTTCCGTTGGCCATTTGGGATTCACATCTGACCACTTTTCAACAGTGAATACCTTGGCGATTTCGTCGCGTGTCAGATTTTTGGGGACGAAATTATTCTGAGAACTAACTACAATAGTCACTGCATCAGTGGCAATTTGAAAGCCTATTGGCTCAACACCTGACTTAGCACAGGCGGCTGACTCCTGACTGGTAATCGGGCGAACCGCATTGACAATATCTACCTTTTTCCCCTCGCAAAATAGCTTGAAGCCAACCTGAGTATCAATACCAGCAAGATCAATCTTGTTGGGGTAGCCGTCTTGGATAAAGCGTTGAGCAATAGCCTGACTAATCGGCAAAACGACCTGAGTTCCCGATATCGCCAGTGTTCCCTCCAGTTCCAGGGGTTTTACCTCCGGCAGCACAATGCCCTGTTTAGCTGAGTCTTGTGTTGAGGGGGGTTTAACTAATTTACGCTCCACCTCCTGAATACCTAAGTTTTCTTTTGAGGTCTTGTTTGCACTGACTTGATTGTCAATCTTTGCCTTTGAGGTTTTTGACCCTTGGGCGCAGGTTGTCAATAATAAAACCATGCCGCTCAAAAATAAGCAACTTCTATAAAGCTTTGCGCTGGTTCTCCTCATCATCCCACTTGCACCCGGCGACCATTGTTACTAATTAATGGACTCGCTTCGTCTTTGATTCCTTTAGCAAGTCGAACCATTCTTTTCCGTTCTTCGATATACTCAAGAATCTCTGCGGCAAATTTGTTGTTAGACTCAATCACTTCGATAACCTCTTTGGCTGGAATTACTACAACCTCAACATCCTCATCAGCAATGGCTGTAACCGGACTTACCTCCCCTGGAAAGATAGCCATTTCCCCAAAGGCTTCGTTAACTTCAAGCTCGTCCACTATCTGGCGCTCACCTTGCTCATCAATTAGATAGGCGTGTCCCTTGCCCTTGAAGATAATATAAAGTCCCTCGTCTTCTTTACCTTCTGTGATAATTAACTCACCCTTACCGTAGGCTTTAAATCTAGCTCTTTGGGCTAGTTTCTCAATTTGATGATCATTAAGCGTCAAGAAATAAGGAAGCGATCGCAAATAAGTTACTAATTCCTGTTGGCGGTTCTCTAATACTTGGGGAATCTGGTTCGGTATCCCAAGTTTCGCATCGACATCGTACTGCACTTGAATTGGATAAGGCATAGTCAAGCCATAACGTTTGGTGAGATAGTAAAGTCGAGATTTGAGTTCCGCCGCCACGAGCCAATCTTTTTCAGGCAGCACTTTATAGGAAAGCTTGTAAGTGATACTGCAATCTTCATAGGAACTAAGCAGAGCCGGATCTTTGGCTTCGATCAGATATATACCCTCCGTCAAGGTATTGAGAGCGGGAATTACTTGATTGGGAGAATCGTCATAAGAAAATGAGGCGAAAATACTTTTCCAGATTCCTTCCTGACCGAAATTGATGATGCTTGCCTTCGACAACACCCCATTGGGAATGTTTAATTTCATCGTCGGAGTGGCTATTGTCACCGACCACCAATTTTGTTCAAGTACCCGTCCCTGCTTTCCATCTATCTCAATCCAATCACCCGTTCTGAAAGGTTTAGCAAATAGCAATAGTAATCCTGACACCAGATTACTGAGGGTATCTTGCAAGGCTAGGGCAATTACTGCTGAAGCTATCCCCACACTGGAACCCAATCCAGCCAAACTTATATTCCAAACTCCATTGATAATGTGATACCCAATGGCTAAGATCACTACACCCCTAGCTATCTGAAAGAACAGGTTAGGTACATGAATTTGCCATTTGATCGGTTGCTTTTTTGTGGTCAACAAAGCGTTGATTAAAGAAAGTCCCGCGACAATCACCGCAACCCAAGTTAACGTTTCCACAAAACGCACCCAGGAATCTTTGCCAGCAACGCTTAAAAGCTGTCGCATTACCAAGATCACGGCTAAGGGAGGTAACACATACTCACGCACCTGACGCAGACCAACTGCTAAGGGGTGTTGCTGCCGTTCTAATCTTGAGACTGCTTCACCCAGCAGTATCCCCAACACTGGAAATCCCAGACCCAAAAGCAATAGCCATCCCAGAAGTGATTTATCCATGACTGTTATTTAACGAACCGTAAACAGTGAATAGGTTTGCGAGAATTCTGCCTTCTGCCTTCTGCCTTCTGCCTCCTGCCTCCTGCCTCCTGCCTCCTTCAAACACCTATCTTTTCCAACTCCAGTTCGGCAGCTGCTTCTTTCATAATTTCGCTCAGGAATGTGTAAGCTTCTTCCCATGCCTCCCGCGTTGGCAGAGTAAAACCTTCACCCAGTCCTTGCTCTAACGTCCACAGCAACGCCTCGCCAACAATATCGTAGTATTCAGCCTTGACACCAAAACCCGCATGTTGGCGACCCAAATTTTGGACGGCGGGGATAATCTGATCTGGTTGACGCAAACCTTCCACGGCAAGAGCAAGGGTATTCATTAGCTTACGCTCCTGTTGTTTCATATCCCCCTTAAATAGAGGACGAAAAGAAGGTTCTAATTCAAACAGTCGGTTGTAGAATAGTTCAGCAGCTTTATCAGCGATGGGCTTGACTTTAGCAAAGGATGACTGAACCAATTCCACCTGGGTGGGAACTAATTTCCTAGTAGTTACAAGCGTCCAAGTTTCTATCTTTCCCAGGCTTTGAACTTTTAGCGATGGGTTTTGGATGAATGTGAAGCTATCTTCCACCCGTTCGTACACACTCTGAGTCATCAAAATATAGTTCAACTGAGCTTGGCTCTGTAAGCGGTTTGCTAAATACGCCGTTTCCCCCCAAAGGACGTACTCAAGTCGCTGGGTTCCCACTACCCCTGCTGTTACCGGACCGGCATGAATGCAGATGCGTAAACCAAAGGCAGAATTATGACTTTTATCCATCCGCTGGATAATGTTTAACATAGCTAGGGCAAAATCAACGGTTCGTTTGCTGTGGTCAAATCTAGCTTGGGTGAGTCCACAGGTTACCATGTAGCTGGTACTAGTGCTGTTCTGCCGTTCCATGCCGTAATGCTCTGCCGTTTGGTCAAACTCATGAAATAGTTGGGTAAGCAGTTGGGTTACCTCTGTGGGTGACATCCGCTTGTTCAACTCAGCAATACCTGCCAGATGGGCATTAAGAATGGTTATTTGCTTGAAGCTGTCAGCAATGAGCAATTCTCCTTGTTTCCTGCGTTCGGCGATCGCACTGGGTAGGATATTCTGCAAGAGAATATCATTCTCTTGCTTCTTGATTTCTAGCTGCTCCTCAGTTTGGCGCAATTTGTTCGCCACCTTTTTGAACTCTGTTGTCAATTCCCCAAACTCGTCTTGCGACTTGATCTCAATTTCCGTATCCAGTTCCCCAGCAACAAGTTTCCGGGCGCTATCAGTCAAGCGACGCAAGGGAGAGGTAAACATCCTGGCCGCCACTGCCGCTAAAAACGCCGTCCCCAGTAGGAAAATCACCGCCGCAATCAGCAAAGTTAGCTGTAACCTGTAAAGCGGACGATAAGCTTCCCCCACCTCCATTTCTGCCAAAATCGCCCAATTTAAACCGTTCAACTTCAAAGGAGCGTAGGAACTCAATACTTCTGCTCCCCGATAATTGCGGGTTACGATCATGCCTTGTTGCCCTTCCAAAGCGGCTTGAGCGGCTGGACTCTTGATTTTCTGTAAACCAATGGTGGTGTTGAAGTTTTCCATTAGTTGGAGAGTTTTCTCGTCAGTCCCCATGTAACGAGCAACGTTTTGATATTTTTTGGGGTCTTCAACCCAAAAACGGGATGTCGAACGCATTAGGGAATCAGGTCCGACTAAATAAGCTTCCCCCGTTTTCTGCAAACCACTGCCTTGCCAATTATTATTCCGGCTAATAGCCAGGTTGATCTTATCAACAGGTAATTGCACCGCCAAGATGCCAATCATGTTAGAACCACTATAAATGGGCGTTGCCACGAAAGCGGTGGGAGCATCATAAGAGGCGCGGTAAGGCTTAAAATCAGCCACCTGAATGCTACCTTTTGTCGGGTTTGCCTGCACTGTCCGCACCAAATCCGATAGTGCAGTCTGGGAGTAAACACCCTGTAGCTCATTAGTAGCAAAATCGGTTTCTTTAAAATAGGAATAGATTAAATCCCCTGTTTTAGGGTTAATCAAAAATACATCATAATAACCGAATTTTTTCACAATTCCTGCAAAAAATTGCTGATATTTAGCGTGAGCTTTAGTATAGTTGCTCCCATCACCAGCATCGAGAAGTTTGTCTTTTTTACCTACTGGATTGGGATTAGAAACAAGATAATGATACTGGAGATAGCGAGCTGCTTGTCCGGTGGGACGATAAACACTGGGGTTCAGTTCTTCAGTGGATAAATTCTTTTTCAATCGAGGGAAAAATTGCTCACTATAGTAAGCATCTAAAGCCGTATCCCATTCGGGGGGAATAATAAAGTTTCGATCCAGGTTGCGGAAACCCCCATTCAACTCTACCATTGCTTTAACGACGTTGCTGTCTGCTGCCAGCATCCCCACTTGGTCGTTCAAATTTTCAAAGTACGACTCAAACTGCTCGGCTTTGGTGTTGCTGATCCCTGCAAGTTGGTCAGCGATTTTGCTTCTGAGGGTGGCTTGTGTTTGATACCAACCAATTCCACTAACTACCACTACAGAACCGAGGCTAACTCCTAAAAGCAACCCTTGCAGCTTGGATTTAATTGTCCAGTCGCCCAATTTTAGATTACTTAGGGAGGCATTACGGAACTTATGGAAGGGAGTTTGAAGATTTAACATCTTTTTTATTAATCTGATGGTGAATCTTAAGCTGTTGCGGTTGCATATTAGGTTCTTGCATAATGTTGATTTTTCCCTAATTTACAAGTATGTGAGTAGGTAGTCTCATCATGATGAAGATGGAATCATGACCGAAATTTTGGCTAGAAATTTTCTTTTCTATAACCAAAACCGTATTTTGTACAGAGACTTTTCAACTGTGTTGAGAGTCCAGGAGGCCCACAGAAAAATACATCAATTTTATGGGGCGCGTGTTGTTTTGCTAAGTCCCGGAAAATATCATCCCAATCTGGACGACCAGTTTTTGTTCGACTCTTTAAACCTGTAATTAAATCAACCTTTGTTTGGGAGTGCAACAAATCCATGGACACAAATAAGGTGCTAGACTTCATATCTGATTTTTGCTGTGCGCCTGTCAGATATAAGTTGATATCAAAGAGTTTGTTAGTGTCCTCCGATTCAATTTCTGATAACAGTTCAACAAACCATTCAAAGGCTTTTTGTTCTCGATTTAGCCAGAAAAAATGTACCTTCTGCAAATTTGTGCTAGAAGAATGATGTTGATTGCGATACAAAATGCTTTTCAGAATCGAAGCAAAGGGAGTCACACCAATCCCTGCACCGATTAGCACTGCATATTTAGATTCAAAAATATGTGTACTTGGTGTACCATACGGACCATCTAAATAAACCGATACTCCCTGTTCAGTTTGACCACTACCTGAACGTATCCATTCTTCCCTCTGCTCTCGAAAAAGTTGATATAACTTACCAGTCCAACTACCTGCTGCACGGATATGTAACGATAAAATATCTGGTGTTTCTGGGGCGCTACTAATTGTAAATGGATGCCATTCAAAGTTGGAAATACTGGGACATTTAATAAATAAATAATCTCCTGGTTGATATTTGAAAGAGGCTGGACGTTGCACTTCTAAACCTAAAACTTTAGAAGGAAGTAAGGAGGCATTAACTACAAAGGTTGCATCTTTTGTTACTCTCCAGCGAATAACTAATTCAATCACAAATCCCAGCACAGGGAATAATACCCACTGCCAAAATACTGGCCCATGAATTAATGCGAGAATAAACCACAGCCCATATCCCATGTGAGCTATGTAAAAAAGCGCAAATTTCCCTCCTTGTCGGATAGGTGCTTGTGCCGTTACCCACATAACTGTGAAAACTAGCAGTAATAAAAATCCTGATAAACCAGCTTTTGTCCCCAATAAACTTTCTATAAAAGGAGTAGGTAAGGTAGTATAATTGAGAAAATGTGCGAACGTATGCACAATTGCTAAGGCAAACATGACTTGACCTATAAGCTTATGAAACTCGATACTTTCATCTATAGGTAAATAGTCGTTAAGGCTGCTTTTACGAAGCAAAGTCATAAAATGCCGCATCATGGGGATGAGAATTAACGCCCCATTGAAGTTAAGTGTTGCACCACAACCTCTAGCAATTTGAACATATACATTTTTTCCTAAATCTGCATATCGATCAACTGCCCCAAAGAAAAGAAATATGTTAACAGCAACATAGAGGGATAGAAAAGCTATTTTGACCCAATTGTTTTCAATATAATGCTTGATGTAATCTTTTTTTGTCCGCTTGTTTTCTGAGGAAGTAACTGTTTGAGAGTTTTGTTTATGAGGTCTGAGCCAGCTAACAGGGCTGACGGTCATTGCTTCAATTAAATCAGGAAATTTGCCTATTAAACCTTTAAATTCTGCAAAGGAAATTGCCCCGCTGTTGTCGCTGTCAGCTTCTAGAAACAATATATCAACTAAATTGTTAATTTCTTCTGGTTTGAAACTGAGATTATTTTCATTAAGGCTGGCAGTAATCAAGTGAGCTATTTCTGATTTTTCTATGCGATCATCTCCATTGATATCATGTAATTGATAAGCAAATTTTAGTTTCTCTTCTGTAGTAGCTAAAACCAGGTTTTCTACAGCCTTTAAAAATTCTTCTATTTTAATATCACCGCTGTTATCTTTGTCAAAGATGGAAAAGAGTCTGTCAGCAAAATATTCGTCTTTAAGTCCTAAAGCTTTTTTAAATTCTTTCTGATCAACTTGTTTGTCTTCTCCAGCAATTTTGATAAAGACTTTTCGCAATTCTTCTAAGGTTTGTTTTGGTGTTGCCATTGTCTAGTTATTTATAACGGTTATTTATTGCTAAATGGAGGTTAGTAACTCTATTGTTAATCTTTACTGTTGAGTCCTCATATTCAACAGATGATATTTCTAATCATTCAGCATAATAAAATACATAATTAAAGTCTAATGCCTTATAATCATGGCAATTATAACTTTTAGGCATACCCCACAGAATTATGGAATTACGCCATCTTAAATATTTCGTGGCGGTTGCAGAAAAACTAAATTTCAGTCGTGCTGCTACCCAACTGTATATTTCACAACCTGCGTTAAGCCGGCAAATCAAAAACCTTGAAGATGAACTCAGTGTCATTCTCTTTATCCGAGAATCGGATGGGTTGAAACTCACTGAAGCTGGAAAATTTCTTCTAGAACAAGCAAAGGATATTTTAAATCGTTCTGATAATGCTATTCAAAGTATTAAGAATAATTATAAGAATTTAGATGAGCCTTTGATAATTGGCTATATCCCAACTATCCTACAGAGTTTTTTAGGTGAAGTGTTACATTGTTTTGGAGTTACCTATCCTGAAATTCCTGTGCGTTTTCAGGAAATGTCCCCTAGTGATCAAGTAAAAGCTTTGCGAGATAAAGTTATAGATATTGCTTTTATGGGTAATCCACCGGATGCTATAGAAGCAAAATTTGTGGTTAGATGTGTTAAGCAAGTTGTAATTGATGCTGTGTTACCGGATACCCATCCATTAGCATCTTGTACTTCAATTAATTTAATGGAAATAGCATCAGAAAAATTTATTGGGATGTCTGAAGAAACTTTTCCTGGTAGAAATAAGCGCATCCGTGATACTTGCGACAAAGCTGGTTTTACACCAAATTTATACTTGTTTGCTGATAGTCATGCTTCTATGATTGCCCTTGTAGCGGCTGGACAAGGAGTAGCAGTAATGCCAAGAGAGGCAAAAGCACTACCTCATCCCAAAGTTGTGTTTATGCCGCTTCACCATCCAATATCCTATGCTCGATCAACAGCGGTTTGGAGAAAAGAAACACCTTCTCAATCTTTAGAGAATTTTCTTAAAATTCTTTTTGAGAATAATAGAATTCGTGAAACTTTAAAATCTCTTTGATTTTACAAAAATGCAACTACTTATTAACAAAGCTATTTCTTCATCTAAGTCTTTGGCCAACGCCAATTATAACGATTCCATTCATAGATACCCTGAATCTCATACTCTGTGCCATTAAAGAAGCGAATTTGGCAACTGGTAAAGGCATCGTTACCATCACGAAATTCATCCATCTTAATCACCACACAGGAAAACCATTCCCGCTGATAAGAACCATCCTCTGGTATCCATTCCCACAGTGCATTAGAAACTTCAATGCGATCGCCTATTTTTAGCTTTAGCGCCTCTTCCAAATAAGAATACTTGTCAAAATGGTATGATTCCACCCGATTCAACCACTGTAAGCCATAACGCTGGCGAATAAACTGCACTTTTCCCGAATCTTGGGACAAAAGCCAATCATTGAGTAACTGCACTTTCCAAGTCCGGTTTTGTTCTTCCTCAGCTTTAACGAACTCTAAAAATGCTTCTAATTCCTCTGGAGTCAGTTCATCCAATGGATTGGTAGTATTTGATACCCAAATCGAGTTGTTCTGAATTTGCTCAACTACTTGCAGTAATATTCGTTTCTGCATATCAGTGAGAGGACAGCTTGCTATATCACAACGACTAAACGCTGTTTGCAAAGCGGCTTCAATCTCATCTGGATTCATAGGCTAATAGCAAATGAGGATCTATTCTTACAATTATTACAAAGTAAAATTCAACTCTCTAATTCTTTAAGCGTAAATTTTACGTTCTCTGCGGTTAAAAATTGCGTATACTTTAAAATAAAGTTATTGTGCGCTTTATGCGATTACGCTCACTCACGCTGATCTTTATTTCTGGACTTATTGTTCTTCTGTCCTGGGTTTTCACTCCCCCGGCTCAAGCATTGACAAAAATTAAACTATTTGATGTCTCTTATCAAGATTGTCCACCAGAATTAGCCAAAGGTGCTGTTATTAGCAGTGGTTCAGCGGCTGCTAATTGCTTTATCGTCACCGGTAAAGCAGAAAATGGCACTTATAAAACAGTTTATGATGCAGATATCTTTGGACGCATCTATGATGCCAACAATGATCCCATATTACAAAATCGCACTCGTTTAGGTTCTATTCCTGAAGTACCACCTGGTATTAGCAATTTTGAGTTAAGAATTTCTGTACCTGTCAATCAGCCAACTCCATTACAACTGAAGCAGTTTAAAGCGTCTGGTTTCAGCGGTCAAGTGCGAAGATAAGTTGATTCAGGAATTTGTAGAGACGCTTTTGGTTTTAACGTCTCTACTCAAGTCAATTGGACTGGTGGTTAAAATCCTTGTCCTAATGGCAGACGACTCAGACCAGCCAGAAAACTTCCAGCTAAGTTGAGTGCTAGGAAGGCTAAGATGGGCGAAAAATCCATACCACCCAATGGGGGGATAATTGAACGAAATAGATTGAGATAGGGGTCACTAATCTGGCTCAACGCGGCAAATGGTTGGTTATACCAGTTGATTTGGGGAAACCAGGTCAATAAAACCCGAATAATTAGCAAGTAGCTATAAATTTGGACAAAGGTTGCTAGTGTCGTAATCAGTAAATTCATGGATGGGTTAGTTTTCTGCTAAAAGTTAAACGCAGTCTTATTTATTGATTTTAATAGAGGTAATGTCATCGCGCTTGCAAATGGCAGCTACATCTACCAAAATAGGTTTTTCACGATGAAACTGCTGCTATTTAGGAGTCTTGGGAGAGAGAACGTTCAACTGACTGGGATGAAGTGCCATTGACATTCCCTAACTGGTTGCGGACATCATCAATTGTGGCATTGAGTTGAGCAATTTTATCTTCTAGCGATCGCCTGGCTGTTTCCATTTCTAATCCCTCGTTAGCCACGGCTCTCATTTGCCTTCTTCTGGCTGCTACTTTTTTATTGGCTTCCAGGGAGCCATTATTCATTTCTGTCTCTTCTTCTCCCATGGCATCCCGTCGAGATGCCAGCACGGCACCCAAAACCCCACCAACTACTCCACCGACAATTGTCCCAAGTAAAAAACCACTAGCAAAACCATCTCGCTGACTCATATCTTTACCGCCTTCAAGAAATCTGCAACTTTCCTTTGTATTTAAGCTATGTTCCGGCTTGCGCTACATCCTAAGCTTAAGTCCCAAAGATGCGATCGCCAGCATCTCCCAATCCCGGCACAATAAACCCCTGTTCGTTGACTGTTCCATCAATAGTGGCGCTGTAGACTGTTAGACCAGGATAAGCTCCACTCAATTTTTGTAAAGCTGGTGGAGCAGCTACCACACACACAATTCTGATCAACGCTGGATCAACACCTCTTTGTGTCAATTCTGCCATTGCTGCCATTATAGACCCTCCTGTAGCTAACATTGGGTCGGTAATTAACACCCTTGTTTCCGGATCAAATTTGTCTGGCAGTTTATTTAAATAACAAGAAGGTTCTAAGGTTTCTTCATTTCTTTCCAAACCCAAATGATAAATTTTGGCCAAGGGTAGCACTGTCTGCGCTCCCTCTAACAACCCTAACCCAGCCCGAAGAATCGGCACAACTGCCATTGGTACCTGTGTATCAATCAAAGTCGCTGGACAGGCAGCTAAGGGACTCTCAACAGCGGTTTCTTGCGTCGGCAACCAATCTCTTGCCGCTTCATAAGTTAACCATCGTCCTAACTCAATGATGGCAGAACGAAATAAAACTGAAGGTGTAGCCACATCACGAGCTACTGCCAGCCAGTGCTTGATTAGGGGATGGGGTGGAACATAAACAAGCAATTGTTGAGTCATAGCCAGAAATGGGCAGCTTTTGATTATATAGGGAACTGAAACATCATCATACTCTTTTCGGAGTATGGCTGATATCCTTTTTGGATATAATGCTGCCGGGGTTTCATCTGTGGCGATCGCTCTGTTTATTGCAAAATATTTTCATTAGTAGTTGACATATATTCTCAACCAAGGCTATACTCCTATAAAGTGTTCTCCTCTCTTTAAAGGATCGGCAGACGGGATTAGCCAGCGGTAGCAGGCTTGTCCCTCTTTTTTTGTAAACATTTAGCGAACAACCAAAGCTACACTACCTGAGCAAGTAAATCCAATAAAATTAAAAGTGTTCTCCTTGATAATTCAGCCAAAAACCCTATATATTTCTTTCTAAGATGAAAATTATTTATTCTGACTCCTGACTCCTGACTCCTGAATTCTTACTTATGAATTACGAATTATTTGATGTTATTGTGATCGGTTCTGGTATTGGTGGTCTAGTAACAGCCACCCAGTTAGCAGCAAAAGGAGCTAAAGTATTAATTCTGGAACGTTATCTAATTCCCGGTGGTAGTGCTGGGTATTTTCAAAGTCAAGGATATACATTTGATGTTGGTGCATCAATGATTTTTGGATTTGGAAAAAAAGGAACAACCAACTTACTCACCCGTGCCTTAGAAGCAGTTAATGTCAACCTAGAAACAATCCCTGATCCCGTACAAATTCACTATCATCTACCTAACGGTTTAGATTTGAAAGTAGAACAAAATTATGAGAAGTTCTTGCAAAATCTGATTAATTATTTTCCCCATGAAGCCAAAGGGATTCGTAGCTTTTATAATGAATGTCAAAAAGTTTTCAATTGCCTGAATAATATAGAATTATTATCCCTAGAAGAACCACGGTATGTAGTGCGGGTATTTTTTCAAAATCCTTTAGCTTGTCTGGGTTTAGCTAAATATTTACCCCAAAATGTGGGAGATGTGGCACGGCGCTATATTAAAGATCCATTATTATTAAAGTTTATTGATATTGAGTGTTATTGCTGGTCTGTAGTTCCAGCCGAAATGACACCCATGATTAATGCAGGGATGGTTTTTTCTGATCGTCATTATGGTGGAGTTAATTATCCTCAAGGTGGAGTAGGAAAAATAGCTCAAAAACTAGCAGAGGGTTTAGAAAAAGCTGGGGGTCAAATTCAATACCAAGCTAGAGTGACAAAAATTCTTACAGAACAAGGCCAAGCTATTGGCGTACAATTGGCGAGTGGTCAAGTTTATCATGGTAAACGTATTGTTTCTAACGCTACAAGATGGGATACTTTTGAGAAATTACTACCTTCAGCAAGAATGCCATCAAATGAGAAAATATGGCAACAAAGATATAAAAAATCGCCCAGTTTTTTAAGTTTGCATATCGGTGTAAAAGCGTCTATTTTACAGGCTAATACAGAATGTCATCACATTTTGCTGGAAGATTGGCAAAATATGGAGTTAGCAGAAGGAACAATTTTCGTTTCTATTCCTACCCTGCTTGATCCAGATTTAGCACCAACCGGATACCACATTATTCATGCTTTTACACCTGCTTGGATTGCTGATTGGCAGGGACTTACACCAACTGAATATGAACAAAAGAAAGAACAGGCAGCGGGGAGAATAATTCAAAGATTAGAAAAAATTTTTCCTGGTTTAGATGCTGGTTTGGATTATCTGGAAGTGGGAACACCGCTTACCCATCGTCGCTTTTTAGGTCGCACAGATGGCAGCTATGGACCCATACCCCAGCGTAAGTTGCGGGGATTACTGGGAATGCCTTTTAATCGCACAGCTATTCCTAATCTCTATTGTGTGGGGGATAGTACATTTCCGGGTCAGGGTTTAAACGCAGTGGCTTTTTCTGGGTTTGCTTGCGCTCATCGTATTGCTGTAGATTTGGGACTTTGAATTTTAATCACAAAGCCTTGCTGCAAAAGGGTTTTATTGTTGCCTTTTACTTTTTGCCTTTAGGCTAATACCAAAAATACCTATTTGATAATTAACCAATTTCTCAAACATTCTACCTCCTGACTCCTGACTCCTGCCTCCTGACTCCTGACTTCTGACTCCTGACTCCTGACTCCTGACTTCTGACTCCTGACTCCTGACTCCTGAACTCCTGATCTCAAATTTCGTAATACCAAATATCTTCTTGTCGGACTACAATCCGATTCAAAGACAGTCGATCAATCAATCCTTCTTGTTCTAATTGTCCTAGCAGACGAGTGATGGTAACACGGGTAGAACTGATCAGTGCGGCTAAATCTTCATGGGTGAGACGCATATCTATTAATCTTCCTTGTTCTACTTGGGAACCAAATTTCTTTGATAACCATGCTAATAGTTGAATCAGCATGGTTTCTACTTTTTTATGGCTGCGAATGAGCATTAATTCTTCAGCTTGCTGGATGTGGTGAAGTAAAGTTTCTGTTACCTCATGCCAATTATCCATAGGTAAAATTGTGGCTTCTACTGTGGTTAAACATTCCATTTGATATGGTTTCATTTTCGATAAGGGTTCACCCACTACATCACCTGGACCCCATAATCCTAAAGCTACTGTGGTACCGTCTTCTAAATAAGTGTAAGTCAGCACAAAGCCTTGTTCTATTTGCCATAGAGCATTTTTTTTAATCGGTAAGAGCGATCGCCTGGGGAAATTTTGGCGATCGCTGTTAATAGATGATTGAGCCAGACCTGTGTATAATGACATCAGTATTAATATTACGTTTATCCGATGCACTAACCGTAGTATATAATGTTTTGGCTCTAAAAAGCTCTCTAAATTTCTTTCCAGAAACAAGGAGTTTATTTCTCTCTTGCTTCCCTACTCCCGTAGACTTCTGATCATAATTCCTACGAAAGATGAAGCAATTTTGAGAATTATGTCCATAAACTCCGGTAAGTCGATAGAGTTATGATATTTTATTAATATAAGTGGGATAATATCACATTTAACACTTAAAAGGAAACTATTTTCGTAAAAACACCCTTAAATCTATCAATGTACAGTAGTATTCTAAATACGGACTTGAATAGCCAAAGCTACGCTCTTCTGGATCTTTCTGCCAAAGTGGAATACGCACTATTGGCACTGTTAGAACTAGCCACTCATCACGATAAAAAAGTTCCTCTGACTATGAACGAGATTGCTGCCAAGCAACCTATACCAGAACGCTATCTAGAACAGATTCTCACTAACCTGAGACGTGCGGGTGTGGTGCAGAGTCAGCGTGGCTCAAAAGGTGGTTTCCTTTTAGTGCGTGAACCTTGGCAGATTACCTTGCTAGAAATAGTCACTTTGGTAGAAGGGGAACGCAAAGAAAAAGAAAATTCTGAGACTCCGACTATAGAAAAGACATTAGTTCTGGAAATTTGGGAACAAGCTAACGCTGCTTCTATTGAAGTGTTGCGCGGCTATACACTCCAAGATTTATGCCAGGAAAGAGAAGCTCGCGCTCAGAATAGTCCCATGTATTACATTTAGTCATCAAGAGGTATGATGATGCGAATAGCAAACAATATCACCGAGTTAGTTGGCAATACTCCGTTGGTGCAGTTAAACAAAATTCCCCAAACCTGGGGAGCATTGGCGCGAATTGTTGTCAAATTAGAAAGTATGAATCCTGCCGCTTCTGTCAAAGATAGAATTGGGGTGAGCATGGTGGAAGCAGCAGAAACAAAAGGCTTGATTATTCCTGGTAAAACTATTTTAGTTGAGCCGACTTCTGGGAATACAGGAATTGCTTTAGCGATGGTTGCCGCTGCTAAAGGCTACCGTTTGATTTTAACAATGCCAGATACCATGAGTCAGGAAAGAAGACTAATGTTGAGGGCTTATGGAGCGCAATTGGAGTTAACACCAGGGGTAGAAGGAATGCGGGGTGCGATCGCCAAAGCTACAGAAATTGTTGCTAGAACCCCCAATGCTTATATGTTGCAACAGTTTAGCAATCCAGCCAACCCCCAAATTCATGCTCGCACCACCGCTGAAGAAATTTGGAACGATACAGATGGAAAAGTTGATATTCTCGTCGCTGGAGTAGGAACTGGGGGAACAATTACAGGCGTTTCCGAGGTAATTAAACAACGCAAACCTAGCTTTCAAGCAGTAGCAGTTGAACCCGTCAACAGTCCAGTATTAGCAGGGGGTAAACCAGGGCCACACAAAATTCAAGGTATCGGACCCGGATTTATTCCCGCTATTTACCGTTCAGAACTCGTGGATGAAGTCATTCAAGTTACAGATGAACAAGCTATTTCCTACAGTCGGCGTTTAGCAAAAGAAGAAGGTTTGCTATCAGGAATTTCTGCTGGAGCCGCTTTATATGCCGCGTTGCAAATTGCCAAGCGTCCAGAAAATGCCGATAAATTGATAGTTATGGTGCAGCCTAGCTTTGGTGAACGTTACCTCAGCACTACGCTGTTTAAAGACCCAGAAGAAAGTGAATGGTTAACACAAGTTTAATCATAGGGAACAGGAAATGAATTTATTCTTTCCCGTTACCAAACAATGTCTCTGAGTTCAAAATTCACTGTTACCATTGGTCAATTCTTTTTCACTAAAACCAACAAACAAACACAACTAGCAAGGAGTTTAATCGGACTTAAAGCCTGACTTTTTAAGACAATTACAGCCCCTAAACCCATCAGCACGAAAGGGACAAGATAATTACCATACTTGGTTAAAAAATTGGCTATTTCCTTCTGATGGGTTAACTTATATGCTGCGTAACACCAAACTGCTAAAAGAAGAAAAAATAAAGCAATAATTATTAAAAAGCTATCTAATTTAGTGCTAGAAAATAACGGTATATAAATACTAATATTATCACTACCATTGGCGATGGTTATAAGTGCAATAGTATAAATTTGTGAATTGAATAATGTAGATGGTGTTATTTCTGATGAAACTTCAGACAATGAATCTGTTTCCCTATTTACCAAATTACTGATACCAATAGCAATAGGAATTAACCCTAATAAACCAATCCAAGTCGGAGGCAGAATAAATCCACTAAACAAACCTGGTAAACTGAGAATGACAAGAATAGTAAAACCTAAATACTGACCAATAACAATTTGCCAAGGGCGTAAATTATTATTTACTTGAGAAAAAAATAGCAATAAAATTATTAGATCATCAATATTAGTGGCACTAAATGCAGCAAATCCGGTGATAATAGATGTCAATAAATTATTTATCATTGGTAATTTCCACATTTAGAAAATTTATGGTAACAAATATTGATATCTTGATAAATTGTAGATGATCAAATTTTACCATGAATAGTCTAATTACTGCTTTTGCTCAAGGCATCATTGCCTTTGCCGCTACTAATATTGACGATATTATTATTCTCCTACTATTTTTTTCACAGATAGATAGTAATTTTCGCCGTAGGCATATTTTTATAGGTCAATACCTTGGCTTTGCGGTAATTATTCTTCTCAGCTTACCAGGTTTCTTTGGTGGCTTAGTTGTCAAGCGAGAATTTATCGGATTATTAGGACTATTACCAATAGCTATTGGTATTAAACAAATACTAAATAGGGAAGAGGAAAGTACAGAAATTCAAGCTGTGAATCCTGATTTTGCAGAGTCATTACATCCTAATCCCATATTTGCTTTTTTATTGAGTATTCTCCATCCAAATACTTATAAAGTTGCGGCTGTGACAGTTGCTAATGGAGGGGACAATATTAGTATTTATATTCCCCTATTTGCTGGACAAGATGTTACCAGTTTAGGAATAATTTTAGCTGTATTTTTAGGCATGGTAGGGGTTTGGTGTGGTATCGCTTATTTATTAAGTCGTCAAGCTACTATTGGTTTTCTTTTAAGTCGTTATGGTAAGGCTGTTGTGCCGTTTGTGTTAATTGGTTTAGGGTTGTTTATTATGTATGAAAGAGGTACTTTTGACCTGTTACCTTGGAAGAGAATTTAAAACGCAGAGGTATACAGAGTTTAGCGCAGAGGTACGCGGAGGTAATTATGCTTGTGCCACTAATTTCCAACTTACCATCACCAAGATGCTATAAATAATAAATCTGAGTGGACGTTGCGGTGCAATTTGGCAAAGTTTAGCACCAATGAGAACTCCTGGAACTGAACCAATCCAAATTGGTAATACTAAACTCCAATTCACTGTTCCTAATGTTAGGTGTCCCAGGGATGTGAATATTAATAAAATTGCTGCTTGGGTAATGTCTGTTCCTACTAATTTACGGGCATCTAGACGAAAGAAGGAAATTAAAACTAAGGCAAACATAGAGCCTGATGAAACGCTTGTCATGCCGACACAGAAGCCTAAAGCAGCACCAATTAATACAGTGAAAAAACGTCCTTTATTGGTTTTGATATTTAATTTGGGCAGTTCGGGTAAATTGATTTTAGGAAAAAAAGTCATCAATAACATTTGGATTAATGCTGTCAATGTGACTATCAAAATCATTATTCCCAGTAATCGCAGTAAGAGGTTATCTATGTTAAGTTCTCCACTACTTCTGAGTTGGTGCAAAACTCCTACACCCACTAATGAACCAGAAACGCTACCCATTGCCAGCCATTTGACTATTTCTAGATCAAGGGTTTTTTGTTGCCAGTGTTTTACTCCACCTACTACTTTCATTAATGTGGCAGCTACAACATCAGAACTGATAGCAATAGAAGGTGGTACTTGAAAGACAAAGATCAACATCGGAGTGATGAGAGATGCACCACCTATTCCTGTTAAACCAACGATGATGCCAATGAAAAAACTAAAAATTGGTAGTAATGAGTAGTCCATATTCCTAACTGGTATTGGGTTTTAGGTGTTGAGCATGACTATAAACCTTTGTTAATGGTGTCATCACTCCTGAAGGGTGAGATTTTCCACTGCTTGGAAATGTAGGCTGTAGTTTGTTTAACTTGCCGTAAATTCCTAAAAATCGATTGACTTACCGTATATTAATATTAATACTCCCAAAAGTCTAGTGTCAATATCAGTAAACAGTTATTTTTTTGCGTATTTTTCCTGCCCAAGAGAGAAAATAAAAGTATCAATAATCTAAACATATATATGTCAATACAAACTACGGTTGCGTGAGTTTGTATTGTTGGTTAAATTTGAATATGTAGTCAAATAAAAGATATCAGATATCTGATAGGTAGGTGAATATAATTTCTTCCTAATATCATATCTAGTTAATTAGTTATAGAAAGTTTTTTCAATTCCTGAGAACTTGTCTAATAGATATAAAGTCACAACAAAAAATAGACATAATATATAAATATATAAACTAGGTTTGTTGTCATGAATAAACGCAAGTCGCCAATTCTTTTTATCAAAAACTTGCTAATTTCCCATTGGCGTTCTCTATTGTTAATGCTGATAGGTGTGTATTTACCGTTGCAGGTTGTAGAGATCCTGGCGGTAAAAATTTGGCAAAATGAAGGAGGCTTTCCTTGGGATGTACCAATTTTAATAGCGATTCATTCTACAGCTAATCCTCAACTAGATATTTTTGCTGTAGTGCTGACGAAGTGGGGATCATTCTGGACAGCATTCCCTATTTTGAGTGCGATCGCTATTCTACTATTACGCAAACGCAGATGGAGAACACTGGCTTATGTACTGACTACCGCTGTGGGAAACTTGATCATTAACCGCACCGCTAAAGAGTTTATGCACCGAGTGCGTCCCCAATTGTGGATATCAAAAGCACCTGAATTTGATTATGCTTTTCCCAGCGGCCATGCCATGACAAGTATGACCCTAGTAGCAATTTTATTTATTTTAACTTGGCATCGTCCCTGGCGGTGGTTGGTTCTGACTGTTGGTAGTTTATACCTCTTGGCCATTGCTTGGACACGCCTATATTTAGGAGTTCATTTTCCCAGTGATATTCTTGCCGGTTGGATGGTTGCATTAGCTTGGGCTATTGGTGTCAGTCTAATTCTCAAACCTAATTTGCATAGACATACCGCTGTTAATAGCACCATGAAAACCGAAACTACTCTGCTTCCTGAAGAAAAACACTAAAGAAATCAGAAAATCAGTAGTTCAGAACTTCAACTACTGACTACTGAACTAATAACCAATGACTATTAAGCTTTTTTAGTAGGTGCATTAGTAACTCTTGCATCTACAATTGCTTGAGAAATATTAGGAATAAACCAGTTAATTTCACCAGGTTTGAGGATTTGTGTTCCCGCTTGGTTAAACTCAATTGCACCTGTATCTGGGTTTGAATTCAATACTAATTTAGTACCATTAGGAACTTTGACAACAACACCACCCGTTAGTTCTTGGTTTTGTCCGTCCAATCCTAAAGCTACAACTTTGATGTCTACGGGAAAATATATTCCTTTGCAGTTCCATTTATTTTTGGTAATTTGACCATCACCTAAAAAATATAATGCTGCACCTTGGGAGTAATCATCTTCTTCTAAATTTGGTTCTGGTCCATATATAGCTAAATTCTTCCCTGTTTGATTACTACATTGTCCCCAATCAATTCCTGACTCAAAGGCCAATTTTTGTAATTCTAAATCACTGATTATTTGCTGAAGTTGTTCTGGTGTATAGCTTTCAGGTGGGGTTTGTGTAGCTTGGGCAGTTTCTAATTGATTCAGTTGTTTAGTTAGTGCTATGTAATCAGGATTTTTATTATACCGTGGAGGATCTGCTAATGCAGATTCAGAAAATAATAGACTGATACAGCATATTGCAATCATCAATATGTACTTCAAACTTTTCATGGCAGTATCCTGGATTGATAATATTTAACTTAACCCTATAGTTCAGAAGTATGAAAGACTTTGATTCAGATATCAAAAATAATTTTCCTAACCCAAATCAAGCTACAAAATCATAATTATTTCTACTTGCTGAACAATTGGCAATTTTAAATTACCATCATCAATTCAAATTGGCAACAATATCTTTTTCACTGTTATGATACCCCGTATTTTATCTAAATTCCATATTTTCCTGGGCAATATTTCCCGTATTATCAATGATTTCAATCATATTTATTTATATATTCCTCATGATCAGGTAGTGTATTTTTATTTACTTCTAAATAATATTTTTTAATTATTTTTTATACAAAATTAATTCGCACAAACTCCGATGAACTTTTGAGGATTTATCAATGAGAAATAAATTTTTCAGAAAATAATCCTAAACACTTGCATAATAGAAATACATCAGGTACTATTTGATTTGTCAAAGAAAACACAGCTAATGATAGTAACTGTAAGTAATAGATATGGGGGTTATCTATAAATAGCAGTTACGGCTGATTATGAAAGCAAATTCTACACAGAAATTACAAACAATTGGTCTAACACACCTGAAAATTACAACTCAAATTAGCCATATATGAATAGAGACGCGAAATTCTTCGCTGTCTAATTGGCTTACAAATATTGACAGCAAAGGAAGATTTTACGTAAGCATTCAGCTACCAGCCATCATCAGTTAGCTTTTTCGGGCTAACGCCAACGATACCTATTTAATTTTTTGATAATTAACCAATTTATCAAACATTCTGACTCCTGAATTCTTACGAACAGTTTTCATTAGCTACCCTTAAGCATTGTGCAGACAAATATCAAAATCTCCCAATTTCCTATTTATATATGCGTCATTTCAAATTAGAAACCCATGAAGATTAGTCAAGAAATATCAACCCATCACAGCATTCATGGCTTAAAGCCAGATTGCCTTTCTTTTTCGGAAGTTTTGGCTCAATCCTTTGCTGTCATTGCACCTACAACCATACCAGCATCTAATATTGGTTTAATTGTGGCACTTTCAGGAAATGGGGCTTGGCTAAGTTTTGTAATTGGTTTAGTGGGGCTATTATTAGTCAGCATTAATATCAACCAATTTGCCAGTCGTTCTGCTTCTCCTGGTTCCCTCTATTCCTACATTACCAAAGGTTTGGGAGCAACAGCAGGTGTAATTTGTGGTTGGAGTTTGGTGCTGGCTTATCTATTTACGGGAATGTCCGTTCTCTGCGGTTTTGCTAACTTTAGCGGAATGTTTATTGGCCATTTAGGTATTCATCCCTCTAGCATCACACTGTTAGCTATTGGTGCAGGTATTTCTTGGTATGCAGCTTATAAAGATATTCAACTTTCAGCAGTAGCCATGCTTTGGCTAGAAGCTGCATCCTTAGTTTTGATTATAGTTCTGTGTATCATTATCTGGGCGCACAAAGGTTTTGCTGTGGATATGTCCCAGTTAACTTTGTCTGGTGTAACTCCTGGTAATGTGGCGACAGGATTGGTTTTAGTAATATTTGGTTTTTCTGGTTTTGAAAGTGCTACTAGCTTAGGAGATGAAGCAAAAAAACCATTACGAACAATACCCAAAGCAGTTATGGGTAGCGTTATCCTTGCAGGTTTATTTTTTGTTTCTACTACTTATATAGAAGTTCTGGGTTTTAGTAATACTGGCGTATCCATTTCTCAAACAGAAGAACCTTTAGGTTTTCTCTCTCAACAAGCAGGAGTGGGTTTTTTGGGAGAATTAGTAGGTTTAGGTGCATTATTTAGTTTCTTTGCTTGCATTTTAGGAAGTATCAATCCTGCGGCTAGGGTAGCTTTTTTAATGGCTCGTCATGGTTTATTTCATGCCTCTTTAGGTAATGCCCACTCAGCTAATAGAACACCCCATGTTGCAGTAACAATGTGTTCGTTGTTGACATTTATTATCCCTGCGGTCATGTCTTTTTTTCACATCAAACTTTTTGATTGTATGGGCTATTTGGGTTCTATTTGCAGTTATGGATTTTTAACAGTCTATATTTTGATTTCTGTAGCAGCACCAGTCTATTTATACAAAATCAAAAAACTTCGTCCGATAGATGTAATATTTTCTGTTTTAGCGGTGGGTTTTATGATAATTCCAATTTTAGGTAGTGTAGGTCTTCCTGGTAGTAGCTTGTTTCCAGTTCCAGCATCTCCTTACAATATCTTTCCTTACCTATTTTTAATGTATCTAGTTGCCAGTTGTGGTTGGTTTTTCATCAAAAAACAGCGTTCTCCCCATCTAGTAGCAGGAATGCAACAACGAGTTGAAGAAATTCATGCCAGTTTCACGGAAAAAAATAACTATTAATAGTTGTTAATAGATAAATAGTGGTTGTAAAAATCAACCTTTATCCTTGATTAACCTCTATTTATAATTCAAAATCTAAAATCCAAAATCCAACTAAAATCTAAAATTCCTATGAGTGGCGTAATCACAGCAATTAGTACAGGAGCAGCCGCTTTCAGTGCTACCAACATTGATGATTTAGTTATTCTGACTTTGTTTTTCTCACAAGTAAATGTAAAGTTTCGTCGTTGGCAGATTATTATCGGTCAATATGTAGGTTTTACAGCTTTGATTCTGGCTAGTTTGCCTGGTTTTTTTGGTGGTTTAATTTTGCCTCGTCCTTGGATTGGGTTATTTGGTTTAGTACCAATTATTATTGGAATTAAAAGCTTACTAACTTCAGAAATTGAGGAGTCAGATGATGTGGATACGGAGACAGATGTGTCTCATCAATCGCTGTTAGCGAAGTTTTTCAATCTGCAAACTTATAGTGTGGCGGCTATTACTTTCGCTAATGGTACAGATAATATTAGTATTTACGTGCCGATATTTGCCAGCAGTAGTTGGCAGAGTCTTTTGGTTATTTTGGGTGTATTTTTCTTATTGGTAGGAGTATTGTGTTATGTAGCGAATAGGTTAACTCATAATCAAGCGATCGCTCATATTTTCACAAAATATGGAAATCGTTTTATGCCTTACATCTTAATGGGATTAGGTGCGTTTATTTTCCTTGATAGTAATAGCTTTAGTCTCATAATTTTAGGTAATAAGTAAAAAATGTATGAAATATAGGGAGAAAAATAATTTTTATTTGTCCAATTACCAATGCTAATAACTAAAGAGGAAACAAATGAGCATACTAGCATTTTCTTTACTAGTTTGGCTGGGATCATTTAGTGCTGGCTTAGTAGGATCATTAACAGGTTTAGGTGGTGGAGTTGTCATAGTTCCCTTATTAACTTCTGTTTTTGATGTTGATATTCGTTATGCCATTGGTGCATCACTTGTTTCAGTCATTGCCACATCATTAGGTTCAGCTTCTACATACATTAAAACAGGATTTGCCAACCTGCGTTTAGGAATGTTTTTAGAAGTTGCTACTACTATTGGTGCAATTATTGGGGCTTTAATAGCTGCCTTTGTTTCTGTAAAATTTCTGACACTTATTTTAGCAGTTGTTTTGATTTATTCTGCATATTTGTCTCAAAGACCAAGACCAGAACATCAAGAAATTGCTTCACTAGACCCCATAGCTGAATATCTGCAACTAAATGGTACTTATCCTACTCCTGATGGTGTGATGCCTTATTACGTAAATTCTTTACCTGCTGGGTTTAGCATTATGTTAATAGCGGGAATACTTTCTGGTTTATTGGGGATTGGTTCGGGAGCATTTAAGGTGTTAGCAATGGATCAAGCCATGCGTCTACCTTTTAAAGTTTCCACCACTACCAGCAACTTTATGATTGGTGTAACAGCTGCCGCTTCAGCAGGTGTTTATTTAAGTCGGGGATACATAGATCCAGGTTTATCTATGCCGGTCATGTTAGGGGTTTTACCTGGTGCTTTTTTGGGAGCTAGAATTTTAATTGGTGCTAAAACCCAAATTTTGAGAATTATCTTCAGCCTTGTGCTAGTAATAATGGCATTAAAAATGGTTTATAACAGTCTAATAGGGGGGCTGTAGTTATGTATAAGCTAAATTCTGGATTTCGGTGGACTTCATCAGCACAAACAGAAACTGAAGTAATGACATTGGCTTTAATGCCAGAAGAACAAGATTCGGATATTCAACAGTTAGAAAAACAGCGTCTGAATCATGTTAATAATATGAATTTTCATGGTGAAAGAGTTAGTAATCAAAAATTAACTAAATCACAAAATGAAAAGCAATTAGAAATTCTGCTTAGTCATTTTCTCAAGTATGGCGTTTTAATTGCTAGTGCCGTGGTATTTGTTGGAGGTATATTATACTTAATTCATCATGGTTCTGAACCCGCACAATATCATATATTTCGTGGCACATCATCTGAGTTTTGCTCACCTATAGGTGTAGTAAACGCGATTTTGTCAGGTAGTCGTCGTGGAATTATTCAACTTGGATTGTTAATCCTAATTGCTGTTCCTATTTTGCGAGTAATTATTTCTTTGGTTACTTTTTTATTACAGCGTCAATTTATTTATGTGATCATTACTTTGTTAGTTCTTACTAGTCTTATATACAGTCTAGTGAGTGCCTATTACTAATATGTTAAGTTATAGCAACAGACATATCAGTTAGGACATCGTATTTTGATTCACAGGGAACAGACAATAAAAAAATGTCCTAATAATTGCGGCTACTGCTATATTAATTAGCAGGCAGAATGCAGGATTTAATTAATTTTGAATTAATTTTGTTGACTTAGCCTGCTGTCAGCACTATTTAGAATTTTTATCTATTTCCTGCTATCCTAGTGAATTGACAACTGTTTTTTAGTCATTTTCAACTGTTTCCAGAGGATGTGAATTTGGTGATAAGCCTCTTGTGAAGAAAGTTTACCACCAGTTTGTAAACTACAAATGTAGTCAACTCTTTGAGAAAAATCTTGGAGATGAGCATTAAATGTTAATGATTCTGGTTCAAACTGTCCATAATATGGACTACGAGGATAAAGAAAATCAGATATTTCCGAAAGAAAGTTAGAGTGTTGATTCATACAGCATTTTTCGGGTAAATGAATTACAAAAAAATATTAGTAATATCATAAAAAATTAACTAGGCTAGTTTAGCTTTTAAATTAGGTTAATAAAAAGTACAAGGGGAAAATTATCTTTTCCCCGAACACTAACAAATATTGCCACCCCAAAAATAGAAAAATTTTAGTGCTGACTGCTTAACATTTTGATGTTTTATGAATACTTAGTAACAATGGGATATTCTTCGTTGAGTAACCAATTGCCAATGTCACGCAGTTTATAATCTACAGGATCGTGGAGGGTAAAATTCCGTAAGTCTCGCCAGTATTTATCAAAACCATATTTATTAGCTGTGAAGTTATTACCCAGAACTTCAAAAATATGGTTAGTGATATTTAAAGAAACCTGAGTAGCAAAGGCTTTTGTTGAGAAGACTGCGATCGCTACTTTGGCTCTTGCTTCTATGCTTCTATCTATATCTTGTTCCCACTCCTGTTGTACTTGATTAGCAGTTTGATCCGCTAATGCAAGGGCAGCTTGTAATTCTGTCCATAATTGACCGTAGGAATGTAGAAGATAGGGATCATTTTTAACTTTATCTATCCCAAATGTATTCTGGGGTCTGGTAAAACTTTGGCTATACTCTGTTGCAGCTTCTAATGCCCCTTTAGCAATTCCTAGATAGACATAAGCGGTTGTTAATTGAGCAATGATTCCCAAAAATGTAATAAAAGCACCATTAGGAGGATAAGCATATCCTAAAAGTTCATCTTTTTTGACCAAAACATTTTGGAAGACATAAGTATCATGATCTTCCCGTTGCTGGTTAAATTGTCCACAGTCTTGGTTAGCAATAATGCCATCTCGATCTTTAGGGATTACAAATATTAATGGCATTTCTACACCATTATGCAGGGCAGCGAAAACCCGATAATCTGCGATCGCAACATCTCTTCCAAAGCTTGTAACACCATTCACCAAGTAATTTTCTCCCTCTGGAGTAATTTTCAGCTTTGTGTCGCGTGCATTAACGGCATTTGCCCAAAATAAATTCTTTTTAGCAGTTTCTCGATAATATTTTTCTTTTTGTTGTGGTGTACCTGAAACATGAGCTAAAGCTGTTAAATAGAGATGATTTCCATACAATTGCCCAATTAAGCCATCTGCTTGCGATAGTTCCTGAACAATTTTTAAAGCTTCTACCCAAGTAGCATCAGCACCACCATATTCTAGGGGAACGACTAAAGATAATAAACCAATTTTTTTAAGCCTTTCAATTTCTACATCTAGAAATCCACCGTTAATATCTCTTTCTACTGCACTAAAAGCAAGTTTTTGAGATAGAGAAGATGTGACTTTAATACCATCTTGAGATTCCTCTTTAAAAAATAGTTGCACCATGATGGGTTGATATCCTAGTTGTAACTTCTGTGGAGTAATTGAGACAAAGATTTTAATCTACAGTATCTAGGTCGAATTACTGTGGTTTATATTAGTTTGCCAGTATTTCACAAAAATTTTAAAATTGCGGTATTGATGAATACATTTTTTGTGAATATATTTTTTGGCATTACCAGGGCTAAAAATCCTTCTTAGTATCAAATGAGTATGGTAATATACAATTATTGCTGGTCAACTACGGTAATTCAGTACATTTAGTGTATTTTTAGGAAAAAAATGATATTATCAAACTTTTAAAATCAATAAAATTACAGAATTTTTTGTAAAAAATATGAAAAATTTTAGCTAGAGATGAAAAAATCTAACACTCTGAACAATGCTGGTAAACTGACTGCTTTAATCTGTTTACTCACCATATTACTTACACCAATCGTTATAGTTAATGCTGGTGAACGTGGTATATTAATGAAATTTGGTCAAGTTCAAAATCAGGTATTAGGAGAAGGAATACACCTCATTATCCCTATAGTCAATACAGTTAAAAAAATCAATATTAGAATTCAAAAACAGACAATATCGGCTGAAGCCGCGTCTAAAGACTTACAAAATGTTTTTACGGATGTGGCGCTTAATTGGCATATTAAACCAGAAGCAGCCAACCATATTTTTCAACAAATTGGTGGAGAAAAAGATGTAATTGAAATTATTATCAATCCAGCAACAGAAGAAATTATAAAATCAGTAATTGCCCAATATACTGCCGAAGAAATAATTACCAGACGTGGAGATGTCAAGACTAAACTAGATGAATTTCTAACCAAAAGATTAGAAAACTACAATCTAGCAGTTGATGATATTTCGCTAGTTCATATTCGCTTTTCTGATAGCTTTCGAGAAGCTGTAGAAGCAAAACAAATTGCCGCACAGGAAGCAAAACGGGCTGAATTTGTAGCTTTAAAAGCAGCAAAAGAAGCTGAAGCACAAGTTAATTTAGCAAAGGGTGAAGCTGAATCTCTCAATTTATTAAAAAATATCTTGACCCCAGAATTGCTACAAAGGCAAGCTTTAGAAAAATGGAATGGTAAATTACCATTAATCATGGGTAAAGATAGTTTCAAACTTTGGGATATTCAGCAGTTAATTACAGCCAGTGGAAATTAATGATTAGGTCAAAATAAACATAGAAATATCCCCAATAACTTCTTTAAGAATAGGATTTTAAAAAGTATCACAATCAAATTTCTTGTAGGGTGCATCAGATAGCAATACTTTTCGGTTAATCTCAAAAAATATAAATATGTAGGTTGGGTTGACGTTAGGAAACCCAACATTGATAGGATTCTGTTGGGTTGCGCTATCGCTTCACCCAACCTACAAAAACTATTAACCGAACAGTATTAGTTCAGGAATTATTGATAAGTGCAATGGGAATATCAATAATTTTCAACTGAATTAGAAACATAATTACTAATGTATAAACAGTGGAAGAAACCAAAGTATTCAATAACTCTTTTTTCAAGTTACGTTCTTTGGGTTCTTTCTGAAAAATATCTACTGAACCATATTGCATCAATAGAATACCAATAATATTCGATAGCCAGTAGCCAATAACTGTACAAGGAAAAAGTAATTTGGGTGAAAAAAAACTGCATAAATACCCAAAAAAGTAAGCAATTGGTAGGTTGAATAATAAATCATTCCACCAGCATAAAGGGGAAAGCAAGTATCCAAACACCAGAAAAAATCCACCTCTTAGCTGCTGCCAAATTTTCAATCTGGGTTTGATTGAAACACTTTGCTCAATTTCCTCTGAGGTGCTGCTAAAATCTTGACTGATTTTGGCTAAATCATTCATAAATACACTATTTCTATAGACTTAGTGTATTTTAACTATAAATCCCAAAAAAGTCTATATTCATCCTCAAAGATTCAAGGCAATAGGTTAAGCTCAAAACATTAAAATAGGTAGGTTGGGTTGACGTTAGGAAACCCAACATTGACGGGTTTTGTTGGGTTACGCTTTCTTTAGACCCAACCTACTAAAACTAGTGAGTGCTTAAGCATTCACCATGTTTAAACATATTTAAATCAATTTCACCTTACTTGCTGCTGTAGCTGCTTTTTTTCTAGCATCTTCAATATCAGTACCTTTAGCTAAAGCTACCCCCATTCGTCGATAGAGATGAGCAGTTGGCTTACCAAATAACTTAATATCTACATCTTTTTCAGCTAACGCATCAGCAACACCAGTAAAAGCAATAGAATCAGATTTATCAGAGGCTAAAATTACCGCACTTGCGGAAAAACCTAACTGTTCAATATGGGGAATAGGTAAGCCTAAAATTGCTCGCAGATGTAATTCAAATTCATTCAAATTTTGTGAGATTAATGTTACCATGCCTGTATCATGAGGTCGGGGTGAAAGTTCAGAAAAAATGACTTCATCTTGAGTGATGAAGAATTCCACGCCAAAGATTCCCGCACCTCCCAAAGCATCTGTAACTTTTTTGGCAATTTCTTGAGATGCTAATATTTTATCTTCAGAAATACCTGCTGGTTGCCAAGATTCTTGATAATCTCCTCTTTCTTGTCTGTGTCCAATGGGAGGACAAAATATTGTTGGTGCATCCCATTGTTTAATGGTCAGTAATGTAATTTCGATTTCAAAGTTAATAAATTCTTCGACAATTACTTTTTGACTATCACCTCTGGAATTAGAAATAGCATAATTCCAAGCTTTTTCAACTTCTGTTCTATCTTGGACTACAGATTGACCTTTTCCTGATGATGACATTACAGGTTTAACAACATTAGGATATCCAATTTGGTCAGAAACTGTAATCAATTCTTCTAAAGTTAGTCCATAACCATATTTAGCTGTTCTTATACCTAATTTTTGATGTGCTAATTCGCGGATTCTATCCCGATTCATAGTGTAATTAGTCGCAGCGGCAGTTGGTATAACTGTGATTCCGCGTTGTTCAAATTCTTGTAATTTTTCAGTTCTAATTGCTTCAATTTCTGGGATAATAAAATCTGGCTGATGTTTAGTTACTACTGTTTCTAAATCATCTGCACTCAGCATAGAAATAACTTCACTACAATCAGCGACCTGCATAGCGGGAGCATTAGCATAGCGGTCAACTGCAATTACATAATTGCCTAAGCGTTGGGCAGCAATTACAAATTCTTTTCCTAGTTCTCCTGAACCTAGCAGCATCAATTTTTGGGGTAGTGGGAGCGATTTTTTCATAAATTTATCAGGTGAATATATGTGCAGTAATTTGCAATACTAATTTTATACAAAAATGGCAATAAATAGATCCCCGATGTCTGAAAGAAGTCGAGGATCTAAATAGATAATATTTCTGACGTTTTGGTGGATGTTGCCTAGCCTGGATGAATAATGGCGCGATACTCCTATGCTATCTTCCTGCTAATAATGCTTTGGTTGCAGATTCACCCAAAACTCTGACTTGTTTTCTTAATTGGAAGTTTAACAATGCTAGAACTGTAAAATCAGCTAATACAGCCATGAAAACTGTTACTGTTGCTGCTTGTTGTATTGCTGGCCAAGGGAAAGTTGAAAATAACCAGATAGCAGGATGGGTTCCAGGATTAATACCCAAGGTTGAGAGGATTATTGGTGGTAAGCATATTGTTGCACCCATAGCACCAATTGCCCATACATAACGCTTGGAATTTTTCATCAGTAACATGAGTTGGGCAATGGTAGCATAAATCATTATTAAACTCATGGATAACAACAGAGTATATAAGATTTTGCTGGGATTGAGATCGCCTGCATTTATATCTAATGGATAGGCTATGAATGAAATTAGCAAGGGTATGTAGGCAATTACTAAATTAATGAAAATTGCCAGAATTGCAGGGCTTTTTTCACCAAAAATTAAATCGTGCCATATAGATTCGTTTTTCTGATTTTGGTGTCTATATCTAGCCCAATCTTGGATAATTGAACGGGGTGGTGATAGGAGAATAGTTAAACTAAGAATTAAAGCCAAATTGACGAATGCAATTAGATATCTCATATCTAAATATTGATTTTTGTTAATAGTTTGCATTGTCAATCCTAAAAACATGAATTGAGTAAAAGCTATAAATAAATAACTTTGTCCTTTACTCAAAATTGTGGCATGAGGATTACTGAAGCAGCGTTTCATTGCTTGCCAAATGCCGTATGTACAAATTCCGTAATTAATAAGATGGAAACCAACTAGGCTGAGAAAACTTTTGCCGATTGGTAGGTAGAAAAATTGGATATCATCTAATCTTGTACCTTGATATACACGGAAGAGGTTGGGAAACAGGTAATTGGTGATATCCCAAGGACTGAAAAATCTAAACCAAGTCAGAGGGTTATTAACTACACTGTTATAAGAAGAAGATGCCATGATCATTGTCATTAACAAGAAAACCAACAAACCACCACTTCCTAACCAAGGTTGAAAACTGCTGAACCAGCGGCTTACTAAGCCAAAAAGAAGTGCTGCACTGTAAAAGAAACCGCAACTGGCCGCAAGAATGGCGTAATAACTAAGAATGTAACTGGAGGCAATGTTAGCAGAACGTCCAGCCCAAAAGTGTAAAGGAATTGCTGTGATTACAAAGAGATAAATTAAACTGGGTACACCAAGGATTTTTCCAGTTAAAATGCTGGTTTCTGACTGGGGACTGAGGCGAATAAAATTGAGTGTGCCTCGATGTTCTTCTTTGGCTAAGTCATTGATTAATAGATATGTACCAGCGATTAGGAGTGTAAATATAAAAATTACACTGAATGTGAGAAAGTAGTATTCCCAATGATCTCGCCACCACATTTGCCAGTTTATTTGATCTGGGGGACAAAAGTTATTATTGAAATAATTTTGCAGGGTACTTAGTTTGCTATTAACTTCCGCAATTTCTGTTTGTAAATTAGGAATTGTGTTTGGGTCTAGAAGTTTTGTTTTTTGATTAATTTGTTGATAACTTGCTAATTGTTGGTTAAGTAGAGATTGCTGTTGGTAAAGCTGGTTTTGTTGTTTTTGTAATGCTGGCCATAGGCGGCAGTAAGGGGCGCTAAGGGAGTATTTTTCATCAGGAAAGCTGGTGAGTTGATATAAAAATACTACTAATTGCAGTAATAAGGATGATACAACTGCGAGGATGACATTAAGTGGTTTTAGTCTTCCTTTTAGTTCTCGAAAAAGCTGGGGATTAAATTCACCCACTCGGTCTATAAAATTGATTAACATCATCCAAATCCTCAAGTGGTGTAATTTTTGATTTGTGATTTTTGAATTGTCTACGATGCTTGTTTGTGACCTAATTTGAGGAAAATAGTTTCTAGGTCTTCTTGGGTGCAGTGAAAATCGGTTAAGGGAATACCTGTGGTGATGAGCGATCGCAATAATTCAGCACAATCTTCCTGTGTTCCAGAAAAATTCACTCGCACACTATTCTTGCTGGGTATCACCTCCCACTCTTCTACCCAAGGATAATTTTTTAACTCACTTACCAATACATTTATGTTGCCCAAAGTGGAAATAAAAATTTGCTGTCGGGCTAAACGTTGATAAAGTGTTTGCAGTGAGGCACTTTCTACCAAAAAGCCTAGTTCCATAATGCCCACGGAAGTACATAATTCTGCTAAGTCACTAAGAACGTGGGAAGAAATTAAAATTGTCATTCCAGCTTCTTGCAGTGCTTTGATGATTTCCCGAAACTGCATTCGTGCAATGGGATCTAGTCCAGAAACAGGTTCATCCAGAAGTAGTAAAATTGGTTCGTGGATAATGGTGCGGGCTAAACTTAAACGCTGTTTCATTCCCCGTGATAGGGTAGAAATCATGCTGTTACGTTTATTACCGAGTTGGATGAGTTCTAAGACTTCATGGAGACGTTGAGTGCGTCGTGGTTCTCGCAAACGATATAAACGGGCAAAATAATCTAGGTAGTCCCAGACTGTTAATTCATTGTAAAGCGGGTAGTCATCGGGTAAATAACCAAGGTGTCGTTTAAGGTTGGGGTTGCTTTTGTCACGGAGTAAGCGATCGCCATTAATATATATTTCCCCTGTAGTTGGCTCGTCCGCAGCAGCTAACATTCTAATTAAAGTTGTTTTACCCGCGCCATTTGGTCCAATTAATCCATACACTTCACCCATCTGGATATCTAAGTCAACATCATTGACAGCTATGTGCCGTTCAAATTGCTTAGTTAGTCCACGGGTGCTAATTGCTAATTCTTTTACCATAGCTGCTGAAATGCGGCTTGTGTTTAACAGTTAAACTAACCTGTATCTACAGCTGCATCTACATTGGTTTCGGAAATGGAAACGGGCTTTATTATTTCTGTAATTTCTGTAATGTTGGGAAAATTGCCCCCAAGTTTTAGTTTATTTTTTATACCAATCTACTAGGACTGACGCAGAAAACTGAAAAAAATAAGAGTTTTGACAAAGAAGTAAAGTGATAGAAAAATCAAGGTCGAATAGAGGAAAACTCCTACACCCCTAAACCCTTACACTCAGTCCATGACTTACGTCACGCTGCGTCACTATAGATAATTGCTGTGTATAAATCCTGATTAATGGAAAAAATACCACCCCTTCATGTTGTTGAAGAGATGGATTCTCACAGGATTAATTTATACTTTCTCTGCTAAAGTCCTGTAAACTCTAGACAACAGAATTTGATATCACAATTAGACTAAAACAATGAAATTTGCTGCACTGAGAGATAGTCCTGTAGATAACTGTGCGAATTGCGTCTGAGCAAATGCAGTACCATTTCCATCTTGGTCAAAGAAAAGTGCGCCTGTACTATTGTTATAGATAAATCGCTGCTCACCATTCGTCGCACTAGAACCAATGATAAATTGATTAGGGTCAAGTGGGGATATAGTTAACCCTCCACCAAAACCAAGCGGATATATCTGAAAAAAATCTTCAGCTACATTGAAGTCCTTAATATTATCAACGCTTTCACTGAAACTATTGAAGCCAAAGATATCAGCACCAGCACCACCAAAGAGTGTGTCGTTACCTGCACCACCAAAGAGTGTGTCGTTGCCAACTTCACCCTTTAGTAAGTCGTCGCCATCACCACCCTGAAGCACATCATCGCCATCGTTACCCTCAAGACTGTCATTGCCACCCTCACCATAGAGAATATTATTGGCACTATTGCCTTTAATGATATTGTTGAGGGTGTTACCTGTACCATTAATGCTATCTGTGGCTGTAAGAATCAGGTTTTCAACATAATCACTCAAGGTCAAAGTTACAGAAGACCTGACTATATCAGTACCACCTGCATCCCCACCAGAGCCGTTATCCTCACTGACAACATCTCCTGTACTATCAACTGTGTAAGTATCGTTACCTGCACCGCCATAGAGTGTATCGTTGCCAACTCCACCATCTAGTATGTCGTTGCCATCACCACCGTAGAGTATATCATTGCCTTCGTTACCTTCCAGGTTATCATTACCAGCTTCACCATAAAGCGAATTATTGGCACTGTTGCCTTTGATGATATTGTTGAGGGCGTTACCTGTACCATTAATGCTATCTGTGCCAGTGAAGATAAGATTTTTAACATCATCACTCAAAGTCGAAGTTACAGAAGACCTGACTATATCAGTACCACCTGCGTCTTGACCGTATCCATTGTCCTTACCAAAGATAATTGCCATAATTTCTCCGAATTTTAATCAGGTTGTTCGGAAACTAGGTCTTGCTAATTTAAAATGCGAAAAATACCCAAAAGTCATTTCTGATAGACGAACGCTACATCCAATTTGTCAATTACTAATTTGAATGACAAATCCTATGGCTACCTGGTATAGAAAATATAAATTGCCGTGTATGTACTTGTAGATTAATAGTAAGGATTCAGAATATAGCATCCAGAATTAATATTGCTTGTAGCTATTGGAGTGATGGGAGATTAAAATGTCTAAGATTGATATCCTAGTTCTGACAAGCATCATGGATGATAATTCTTGACTCCTTACTTCTAATATTGTGCGAACTGCTTTCTTCCCTGAAATTATATTTAAAGTTCGCCTTATGATTGATCTTTCTGAAATCTTCAAGCAAAACTTTAATTAACTAACGCAATAATAGTTTGATTTATTGCTTCTGAAGTTAATTTTGTGACTTTGGTGTATTTTAGCTTGATATACAGCAAGACCAGGTTTATTTATTAAACACATAATAATCTATCTCTTTCCATTATCTAGGTTGAATATTCATTTTTTACATACTCTTCATATTGGATATGATCTACTTTATTTATTATTTATTTTTGATAAAAAATTAAGACTACAGATTAAGAATTTCTTTAAAAATATTGGAAAATTTTATCATCATTCATTATCTAAACAGTATCTTTCATGGCAGATTTTTTAACATTCAACCCTCTGTGGGAATAAGTGTTATTTTTGTTTCTTTTTTAAGTTCACTATATTAGAATAAAAGTCTTATTAATTAAAACTAGGTAAGGAGTAAACCCTACCTAATCTTAAATATTGATATTTTTTAGGTAAGCATTCAGTAAACAGTAATCAGCCAATAACAGCAAAAGCACAGATTCCGCAGTCTTATTTCATGAAAGTTACACACTTGTCTTTTGTTCTCATTCTTTTTCAGTTTTCAGTAGCAGAAGCTTCCCTCATAACGCCGGCTGACTGGTGAATACTGACTTTTTTAGACTCAGTCTCCTCTCAACTCTTTAAACTCAGTGGAGAAAAAAGTTTTATCTGAATGCTTACCCTATTTATGATGGTGCAGGGATAAAAGGATGAGCGCCATTTGCAGATGCATTGACTGTATAACGTTGTTCAGGAACTGAAAAACCTGCTTCGCCAAACGTTTCTAAGATTGCTTTATTAGTGTCAAAATAAACTTGCCAGTAGTTTTGATTGTGGCAATAGGGACGAACTGCGAGAACAGGGCCAGCTAAGTTAAAGGTGAGAACTTCTACATCGGGTAATGGGTTGTCTAGAACATTGGGAATTTGCATGAGCCTGGCTTTTAAGAGTGCGATCGCCTGGTTATGATCAACTTCATGAGCAAGTTGCGCCAACAAATCAACACGACGATAAGGATTAGCGGAAAAATTCTGAATATTATCAGCAAAGATTTTGTTATTGGCGATAATTGTCATCACATTATCTGGTGTGTTTAAAGCAGTGGTAAACAGTCCTATTTCTGTTACCGTTCCTGTTACACCTCCGGCAGTAATAAAATCACCAACCTGGAAGGGTCGAAAAATAATTAAAAATGCCCCTGCGGCAAAGTTGGCCAACAGTCCTCCCCATGCCGCACCAATAGCAATACCAGCAGCAGCTAGTAATGCCGCAAAGGAAGTTGTTTCAACACCGAAAAAGCCAAGAATTGCCACAATTAAAACAATTCTTAACGTTACGGAAATAATATTTAACAGATAGTTAATCAGTGTTGGTTCAATCTGTTGGCTTCTAAAGGTACGTCTTAACAACCTAATGCTAAATTCAATCAATCGCAGACCGATAAATAACAGGAGAATTGCACCAACTACTTTGAGTCCAAAAGTAGTCAACAGTGCGATCGCTACTTTAGTAATTTCTTGGAAATCCATAAATTAGGTTGATTTTTGATTTTTTAATACAGTAAACATACAGCTAATTTTTCCAAATATGATTAATTTCCTGTTTTTTAAGATGTTAAATCCTAATCAATCAAGAAATTAACCATCCACTGGGTACACTTGCTTTGTATGATAATAAATCTGCCCAACTTTACATCATCCTAATTAGCTATGACTCAGAACTACCGCATTACATTACTTCCTGGCGATGGCATTGGCCCTGAAATTATGGCCGTAGCGGTAGACGTGCTAAAAGTCGTCGGACAACAGTTTGATCTTGCTTTTGATTTTCAAACAGCCCTCATCGGTGGTGCAGCTATTGACGAAACAGGTGAACCCTTACCTGCTGCTACTCTCGATACTTGCCGCAATAGTGATGCAGTCTTACTTGCAGCTATCGGTGGTTACAAATGGGATTCTTTACCCTCTCATCTACGTCCTGAAGCGGGTTTATTAGGACTACGGGCAGGTTTGGAATTATTTGCTAATCTGCGTCCTGCGAAAATTTTGCCCCAATTAATTGACGCTTCCACCTTAAAACGAGAAGTTGTAGAAGGTGTAGATATTATGGTGGTGCGAGAATTAACAGGGGGAATTTATTTTGGCAAACCCAAAGGCATCTTTACCACCGAAACCGGAGAAAAACGCGGTGTCAATACAATGGTTTACAGCGAGTCAGAAATTGACCGCATTGGCAGAGTAGCGTTTGAAACAGCACGGAAGCGTGGTGGTAAACTCTGTTCTGTGGATAAAGCCAATGTGTTAGAAGTTTCCCAACTATGGCGGGAAGGTATGACTAAACTGGCTTCAGAATATCCAGATATAGAACTATCTCATTTATATGTAGATAATGCCGCCATGCAATTAGTCCGCGCTCCCAAGCAGTTCGATACCATCGTTACAGGTAACTTATTTGGGGATATTCTCTCTGATGCGGCGGCCATGCTGACTGGTAGTATTGGAATGTTACCTTCTGCAAGTTTGGGTGCTTCTGGACCCGGTGTATTTGAACCTGTTCACGGTTCAGCCCCCGATATTGCTGGTCAGGATAAAGCTAACCCCTTGGCACAGATTCTCAGTGCGGCAATGATGTTACGTTACGCTTTAAACCAACCAGAGGCAGCAGATTATATTGAAAATGGAGTGTTACAGGTTTTACAACAAGGCGATCGCACAGGAGATATCATGTCTGAAGGCATGAATCTTTTGGGTTGTCAGGCTATGGGCAACGCACTGATTCAAATCCTGAAAACAAAATAATTTCCTGATCACAGGTTGAATATTTTCACATTTTTTGCTAAAAGTTTCGGATAAACTAGAAGCAAATCTATAAATCACATAAAAACCAATAGTGTACGCTGCACAACAAGGACAGGCAAATTATTCTGCACCACCAAACCACACGCCTTTGGTTGATCCTACCGTCATCAAAGCCGCTGGTCACATTTATTATACCTACTGCGAGGTACATCCCGAAATCATTGGGCAACCTTCAGGAGTAGCAATTAGTCGCCTAACCTATCGAGGAAAGGTGATTTTTACCCAAACCCCAGTGCTTTTACCACAAGAATGTTTTGTCCCGTTAAATCAAATTGAGTCGTATATGTATTAGTAACAGGGAACAGGGAACTCTTAACAGGGAACAGGTAAAAAATGAATTCAAAATTCAGAAATTTGTGCCTATTGCCTATTGCCTATTGCCTTTTTCCACTGATAACTGATAACTAAACAATATGGACTTTTTGATTATCGTCTCTGCGAGTATCATTGTCTTTGTTTTGGGTGCTTCTATTGGTAGCTTTATCAATGTTGTGGTTTATCGCCTACCTTCTGGATTATCCTTACTTTGGCCACCTTCTCGTTGCCCTCATTGCTTAAACAGACTCAAAGCTTATGATAATGTGCCGGTTTTGGGCTGGTTATGGTTAAAAGGACGATGCCGTTTTTGTAAAAGTAAAATTTCTGTCCGTTATCCTGTCGTAGAAGGAATAACAGGCATAATATTTTTAATCATATTTTGGGTCTTTCAATTTTCAATTTTGACCATAGGTTATTGGGCTTTTTGCAGTTGGTTATTAGCCCTATCCCTTATCGACTGGGATACCATGACCTTACCCCATCCACTTACTAAATCGGGGTTATTATTGGGTTTAGTCTTTCAAATAGGTTTGGGTTTTTTATTAGAACCCAGCTTAGTTAGTGTAATAAAACACCTAATATTCGGTATAGGTGGTGCAGTCCTGGGTTTATGGCTGTTTGATAGCATCTCAATTCTTGGTTATCTCATCTATGGTAAACCTGTTATGGGTGCAGGTGATGCCAAATTAGCAGCCATGATGGGCGCTTGGTTAGGTTGGCAAAATTTACTTATAGCTTGTTTTATTGCCTGTTCCTTGGGAGCATTAGTAGGCGGAGGTGCAATTGTGCTGTCACGTCATAAAATGGGAGAAAAGATGCCTTTTGGTCCTTTTTTAGCTTTGGGAGCAGTAATTACTCTGTTTAGTGGACAAGCTATTTTGTCTTATTACTTACGTTTATTTCTACCTGTATCTTGACATAAAAAAAAATTCAAATTTGAAAATATCCTTTCTTGAATATCTAATTTAAATGTCTTTTCTTATCATCCTCATCAATCTACATCCCCCATGACTGTAACCACCATTACTTCATTTGATCTTTATATTTTGGTAAGATTAACCTGTGACTTGTATTACCCTCAAACACCACTTCTGGCTGTTGGCAAATACAAATAAGTCCACAAATTTTGACTGCTTATTATTAAGTAATAAGCATGATAAATTGGGAGGAAGATTCATGTTCATAGTGGTTTTGTATTTTCAAACCTTTGCCCATACATTGATATAATTAAGTTCCCTGACAAAACTGGCAAAGAGTTGTATTGGCAGCAGCATTTTTATCCAAAAAATACAAAATCAGGTCTGAATTGGTTACAAGCATAATTTGATGATGTAGTCAAAAACCGAAAACCTCATTCTTAAATCAAAAATGCTCAACACCCACACAAAAAGCGGGTGGAGTCAATCCAAAATCTCAAATCTAACATCCCAAATTGATTGACCTGTTTTTGACCTCATACCTACTTGAATAAAATAAAAATGGCAAACAACGAAGAATCACGCGGTTTAAAGTCTCTATTTGATTGGTTTGCAAATCGGCGGAATAAATCAGGTTCTAGCAATTTAGAACGCCAAGAACGAGAAATTGCAGACGGTTTATGGAATAAATGCCCTAAATGTGGTGTTTTAACCTATGCCAAAGACCTGAAAGCTAATCAAATGGTTTGTGTGGAATGTGGTCATCATAATCGAGTGGATAGTGATGAACGTATCCGTCAGTTGATAGATGCAAATACCTGGAAACCCTTAGATGAGCATTTGCGACCAACGGATCCCTTACAATTTCGCGATCGCAAACTCTACAGCGATCGCTTGCGGGAAACCCAGGAAAAAATCGGTTTAATAGACGCAGTAAAAACCGGCTTAGGTCAAATCAACGGTTTACCCATCGCATTGGGAGTCATGGACTTCCGCTTTATGGGTGGTAGCATGGGTTCCGTTGTCGGTGAAAAACTTACCCGCTTAATTGAACAAGCCACACAACGCCGCTATCCTGTAGTCATTATCTGCACCTCTGGCGGTGCGAGAATGCAAGAAGGAATGCTTTCCTTAATGCAAATGGCGAAAATTTCCGCCGCATTACAACGCCATCAGGATGCCCGTTTATTATACATTCCCGTATTAACAAATCCCACCACAGGAGGCGTTACCGCGAGTTTTGCCATGTTGGGTGATCTAATTATTGCTGAACCCAAAGCCACCATCGGTTTTGCAGGTAGACGAGTTATTGAACAAACACTGCGCGAAAAACTACCCGAAGATTTCCAAACCGCTGAAGATCTACTCAAACATGGCTTTGTGGATGATATCGTCCCCCGTACTCAATTAAAGAACACATTGGCACAACTAATAGCTTTACATCAACCAATGCCAACTACACCCAATATGGTGATGTGGGAAAGCATGAGTTTGACTTCTACCGCTGCTGAATAGGCAGGGGAGAGGGGGAGCAGGGGAGCAGAGGTGCAGGGGAGCAGAGGTGCAGGGGAGCAGAGGTGCAGAGGTGCAGGGGAAAGATTAATTCCTTCTTCCTATTGCTTTCTGTCACCTGTCACCTATCACCTATCACCTATCACCTGTCACATCTTCCCTGTTCTTTGACAAAAACAAGCGGTATCAATGCTGCCAGTCTGAATACACTAGAAAGGGCAAATAAACCTAATAAACCGCCAAATTGGGGGGATTGGGCGATAAAGCCGCCAATGGTTGTTCCTAACGCACCAGTGAATCCAGCTATAGCAGCTGCGATCGCAAAATAGATAGACTGATTTCTAACTGGAGTAATCCCAATTTGCATATTATTGTTACACAAATCAACCGCAGCCCCAGTACCACCAATAAAAATATGTAATAGTGGTAGCCACAGCCACATATCTAAACTATTATTATCAATTCCAAACCACAGCAAAGGCGTAACCGCAACAATAATACCTGCAAATATCAAAATAGGTCGGTTTCCCACCTTATCTGCTAACTTACCCCACAGCACAACCATCACCAGATTTGCTCCCGCTTGCAAACTGCTGTAAACCGTCACCCAACCCACATCTATATTTAAAGTTTCCAGCAGATAAAGATTAACAAATGGAGCGCAGAGATTAAAAGCCAGCATCCATAAACTAAAATACAGTATAAATATCCAAAAATTAGAGTTTTTCCCAATATTTTCATCCCATTGCTTTTGGGGGACTGATACCGTATCACTAATAGTTATTTCACCCAATTCGATCTTGCTGCTTACCAAAGAATCAACTATACAAATATTTTGTAATTGGGGATTCACATCAATTTTGAAATACTGACATCCCAAACTAACTAACCCAAACAAAATCCCTACAAACAAAACTACCCCATAACCTTGAAGAGTACCTCCATACCAATAAGAAACAGCTAAACCAGCTAAAGGTACACACAACAAATTAGTCAAGCTAGTAGCACTATTACGGATTCCCCAATACCTACCGCGTAAACGTCGGGGAACAATAATTGCTAACCAACTCATCCAAGATGCACTTCCCAGTCCACCTGAAAGATGACTAAAAAAGACAATTAACAGAGTTAATATCACCAACTGCTGAGAATTTATAACTCCGCAACCAGCGCCAACAATACCTATTACTAAAATCAGCCACAATAGCCGAGAAATCCCATAAACAAGCATGGAATACTGAAAACGGCTACTAGTGCGTTCTGAAATATAAGCACCCAACGGCTGAATTAGATTCACCAGCATAGGAATTGAGGATAGCAACCCAAAAACGACTGGACTAGCATCCAATTCCACCAAAAACTTACTAAGTAAAATACCTCCAGTAGTAATAGAAAAAATTGTAGCGAAAATAGCATCTAAAGTAGATGCTTGCAAACTAGTACGAATAGCATTTTTAGGAAAACGAGAGCTAGATTTAGATTGAGAAGATAATACTGTTGTTAATGAATCAATCTGAGGAATTTCCAGATTTAAAGAAGCAACTGTTTCAACTTGAACAGAGTCCATAAGTTATCGTCTATTGTTGACGAAATTAGCAAAATTTCCGTTAATGATAATTTTTTGTTATTCTATCTACCAATTCTCAACAAAAATTTAGATTGCTTAAATATCAGTCCTGAGTTACAGCAGCTATAAATGAGAAAAGAAAGACTTTTATTAGTCTGTGAACGCTAGAAAAAAGCGATGTTCTCTCTACCCCTTAATAGCCAAAATCTCCCGTATCCCGACCCCATCCACCCGATAGTTGTACATTTCGTAATAGCGATGGTGCTTTTCTCATTCGTTTGCGATGTATTAGGTTACTTTACTCGCAATGTACGTCTATTTGAGGTCGGTTTTTGGAATATATTTGTCGCGGCGATCGCCATTTTCGTCGCCATAATTTTTGGACAGTTTGAAGCAGGGTTAGCACAAGTGTATCCAGTAGTCCGACCTACACTGAATTTTCACACAATCATGGGTTGGTCACTAGGGGCGATCATTGCTGTTATTACAGCTTGGCGGTTTGTCATTCGCAATCGTAACCCCCGCAAAATTCCGCCTGCTTATCTTGGTGCAGCAACTGTCTTAGTATGTCTAGTGTTGTTGCAAATATATTTAGGAAGCAAGCTATTTTGGGTATATGGCTTGCACGTTGAGCCAGTCGTTGAAGCGATGAAACAGAGGATATCGCCATGAACTTGCAACTAATTGACTCTTTAAGATTGAGATTAGGCATTAACGGATTACCCTACGAAATTCCTATGCACCCAAAGCTGGTGCATTTGACATTAGGCTTATTTATTATTGCCATCTTGTTTGACATAGCAGGATCAATTTTTCCTATAGAAAGACCCATCTTTAAATTCTTGGGTTTGACTGCTTTGCGTTCTGGCTTCTTTGATGTTGGCTGGTATAACCTGCTAGGAGCATCTATTATCACTTTTTTTACCGTCATCTTTGGTCTTTTCGAGTTAATACTGGCAAACCCACCAATTAATCAAAAAAGTGATTGGGGCTTAAATGCCTCATGGACAATGATTTTGCATGGTTTGGGTGGTGTGTTGTTGTTGGGAGCGATCGTTGCCATGACCGTGTGGAGAGGTTTACAACGCTACCACTGGCGCAAAAATGAATCTAGACAGGTGCAGTGGGGTTACTTGTTAGTAGGTCTAGCAATGTTCGGAATTTTGTTTGTCCACGGCACTTTAGGAGGGCAATTAGGATCACAATTCGGCATTCACGTTACGGCGGCTAAGTTAGTCCAAGAGGGACGAGACCCAAGCTTACTACTCAAATAAACGAAATTATATTGAGTTTATGTGGCGATTCTTAAAATATTTATTGATAGCTGGTTATATTGCAGTTCTGCTCTTTGTTAGTCATTTGATTGGCAAGTGGGCTTATACTTGGATGCCTGTAGAAGCTACAGCAGAAGCACAAAAGGTAGATAGTCTATTTAGCTTCTTAACCTCAGTTGGTGCATTTATTATCCTTGGGCTTGTAGGGATGATGGTGTACTCGATACTCTTCTTTCGCGCACCCAAAAATGACTACAGCGAGGGACACCCATCTAGAGGCGATATTAGGCTAGAGATTTTATGGACAGCCACTCCAACATTGCTAGTTTTGTGGCTGGCTTGGCAAGGCTTCAATATTTATCAGCAATTAGATATTCTAGGTTTGCAACAAGTTGTACATTTGCATACACCTCTAGAAGAACCAGCCTCTGCCGCATTAATCAGCGATATCCCTAAACCGGCTGATGAAACTATTGAGGTTTTCGTGAAGCAGTGGGATTGGACTTTCCGCTATCCCAATAATGTTACTAGTAATGAATTACATCTGCCTGTAAATCGTCGGACTCGCCTAAATATGCACGCCAAAGACGTACTTCACAGTTTTTATGTGCCTGAGTTCCGCTTACAGCAATATATTGTCCCTGGACGCGATATTGACCTTGTAGTTACACCCACTCGTATCGGTGAATACAAACTCAAAGACGCTTTATTTAGCGGTACATACTTTGCTTTGATGGAGGCGAATGTCCACATTGAATCCCCCCAGCAATATAACCAGTGGCTGAGTAAAGCCCAAGGCGAACCAGCAAGTATGAAAAATCAAGCGGTGGCTGAGTATGTGCAACCGCCAAAAACATTGTTCAAGAGTAACTGGTACATTGTCGCACCAGAGCAAAGCGCGATCGCTAGTGAAAGGAAAGTAAGGAATGACACATAATACTAGTGAAAATCTTACCCAGAATAGAGAGCCTGAAACCGAATCCGAGAATAACTGGCGGCAATACTTCAGTTTCAGCACTAACCATAAGGTGATCGGCGTTCAGTACATGGTGACGACTTTCATATTTTTCCTGATTGGCGGACTATTGGCGATGCTCATCCGTGCTGAACTAATTACACCACAGTCAAATGTAGTAGATCGTCCCCTTTACAACGGCTTGTTTACCTTGCACGGGACAATCATGATTTTTTTATGGATTATCCCCTTCAATGCAGGTATCTCGAACTACTTACTACCACTGATGATTGGGGCGCGGGATATGGCATTTCCCCTGCTCAACGCCATCTCTTTCTGGATGATTCCCCCTAGCGGGCTTTTATTAATATCGAGCTTCTTGTTACCCAATGGTACAGCGCAGTCTGGCTGGTGGTCTTACCCACCAATTAGTCTGCAAGTTCCTCCTGGTCAACCGATTAACGGCGAATTTATTTGGATTATCAGTATAGTTTTGATTGGCATTTCCTCAATTATGGGGGCAGTTAACTTTGTGACTACTATTTTCTGGATGCGCGCCCCAGGAATGACTTTCTTCCGTATGCCTGTTTTTGTTTGGTCAGTTCTCAGCGCCCAGTTGTTGCAGCTAATTAATTTGCCTTCCCTCACAGCTGCATTGATCCTACTGTTATTTGACCTCAGTTTTGGGACGCAATTTTTTAAACCCTTAGAAAATGGCGACCCGATTATCTATCAGCATTTATTTTGGTTTTATTCCCACCCCGCAGTTTACATTATGGCATTACCAGCTTTTGGTATTTTTGCCGAGGTTCTGCCAGCCTTTTCTCGTAACCCCCTATTTGGCTATCGCTCATTAGCTATTGCCTCTTTAGGCATCGCCTTAGTCAGCATCTTTGTGTGGGTGCATCATATGTTCACCAGCGCCACCCCTGGCTGGATGCGGATGTTATTTATGGTGACATCAATGTTGGTTGCTGTGCCTACTGGTGTCAAGGCATTTGGCTGGACTGCGACAATTTGGAAAAGTAAGCTCCACCTAGAGACACCCATGCTATTCGCTATGGGAGGTGCGGCTATGTTTCTGCTTGGTGGTGTTACTGGTGTAATGCTGGCAGCAGTACCGTTTGATATTCACGTCCATAATACGTACTTTATAGTGGGACACTTCCACTACATTGTTTTTAACACCATTACGATGGCAATCTTTGCTGCCATTTATTTTTGGTTTCCCAAGATTACTGGACGAATGTATGCCGAAGGTTGGGGCAAACTGCATTTCTGGTTAACCTTTATCGGTGCTAACCTGACTTTTTTCCCCATGCTCCCACTAGGTTTACAGGGAATGGTACGCCGCATTTCTTCCTATGACCCACGTTATCAGGGGTGGAATGTCATCGCTAGTTTAGGCGGCTTCTTGTTAGGAGTATCCATACTACCTTTTATTGCCAACATGGTGGGTTCTTGCCTATATGGTACAAGAGCAGTCAACAATCCTTGGCACGCCACAGGACTAGAATGGACAACCACCTCACCACCACCGCGAGATAACTTTGTAGAAATTCCGATTGTCAAAAGACCACCCTACGACTATGGCGATCCTAAATATTCAGTAGTAGAACCTCCTGACTATCATCAACAAGAAGACTGATACCAATCCCCAATCCCCAGAACTTATGAACCGTGGCGTAATTCATATAGATGAAAGTCCTATTCGTTTAGAACGGTGGCGGCGATACTTACCAAATTGGCTCAAGCGTTACTTGCCATTTCGTGGTGGACGTTCTGAAGATCATCATGGAAAGGGTATGTTTGGGTTTACTGTATTTCTGTTGTCAGAAAGCATAGTTTTTTTGAGCTTTATCTTTACATACATTGCGCTGCGATTAACACATTTAAAAACTTGGCTACCACCTGGTGTTTCGGGTCCAAAATTGTCTACCTTTGTAATTATTAACACGGTAGTATTACTCTCTAGCAGCTTTGTTATTCAACCAGCAGAAAATTCTCTTAAGCGGCATCAGCTAAATAAATTTCGTTGGCTATGGCTGATTACAATATGTATGGGAACCTATTTCTTAATTGGTCAAGGAATTGAATGGAGCAACCTTAATTTTGGGTTAAGTACAGGATTGGTTGGTTCTACGTTCTATATCTTAACAGGTTTTCACGGATTTCATGTTCTTGCTGGTGTAATTTTCCAAATAACTATGCTTCTTCGCTCATTCATGCCAGGTAATTACGATAAAGGTCATTTCGGTGTGAGTGCAACTACTTTGTTTTGGCATTTTGTTGATATAGTTTGGATATTTTTATTCTGCGGTCTCTATATTTGGCAAGCGTAAGAATATTTAAAAATTAGTGATTCTTTGGAGTAATTTAATGAAGTTATTAGTACAAGAATTACTACCTTCAAAAGCAATTGAAGAAACTCCTGTCCCAGAAAAATATCAATATCCCCTGATTGCCAAATGGTTGCAAAAAGAACATTATATAGGCATTATTGGCGTAGCGATACCTTCGGTAAGCTCCGCTAGATTACCTCGCAGCTAAACCAAACCACATCTCCCCCCACTCCTTTCTTATGAACATCCCAATTTATCAAACTGTGATTATTGGCGGTGGTTTTACCGGACTATTTACCGCCTTACATTTAACCCATGAACATTACCCCCGTTCGGTGATTTTAATTGATAAGAATGAGCGATTTTGTTTTAAACCATTGCTTTATGAATATTTCGATGGCGAGATGAATACAATTCAAGTAGTACCGCGTTTTTCGGAATTACTTAAAGGTAGTGGTGTCATTTTTGTGCAAGATACAGTACAAATGGTAAACCTACATCAACGGGAGGTTAAATTAGCTTCGGGTGATTCTTACAATTACAGTAATTTAGTATTAGCTTTAGGTAGCGTTACTGGTTATCATCATGTTGCTGGTGCTAGAGAGAATGCTTTTCCTTTTTGGACACAAGCAGATGCGATCGCCCTTGACCGCCATTTACGTGACTGCTTACAAAAAGCCGTGCAAACAGATGATCTAAAACAACGTTGCCAATTATTAACAGTGGTTGTAGTTGGTGGTGGTGCTTCTGGTGTGGAAATGGCTGCAACTTTAGCTGATTTTCTTCCCCATTGGTATGGTGCTTTAGGCGGTAATTCGACAGAAATCCGGGTAATTCTCCTCAATCATGGTCAAGAAATTCTTGATGGTGATATTAATGATCCTTTACGTCCCATTGCCCAGAAAGAATTACAAAAACGTACTATCCCAATTGAAATTCTCACGGGAGCAGAAGCCACTGCTGTTCATCCTCATGCAATTGAATATAAAAGCAATGATGAAATTAAGACATTGGCGACACATACCACAATCTGGACGGCTGGTACTTCTAACCATCCCCTAATTCAAGAGTTACCAATTCCTCAAGAACATCGTGATCATCATGGTCGTCCTCTAGTTACTTCCACAATGCAATTGCTTGGTTTTCCAGAGGTGTTTGCTGGTGGTGATTGTGCAGCAGTTCAAGATAATTCACTACCACCTACAGCCCAAGTAGCTTATCAACAAGGAGCAAATATTGCGCGGAATTTGAAAGCATTGGCTTTTGGAGAAGAACCCAAACCTGCCAAGGTTAACATCCGGGGAACTTTATTAAAGTTGGGATTAAATGATGCTGCGGCTAACTTATTCAATGTTTTTGAAGTTGCAGGCGAACCCGCGCACTTAATTCGTCAAGGCACTTATTTAACATTATTACCAACCCCAATTCATGACTTTAAAGCGACTACAGAATGGCTAGATGAAGAGGTATTTCATCACCATCTTGACTCTCACGATGTAGGTAAAAAACTTGTGCAGGCGGTGGAATTATTTGGTGCTGGAGTTGTGGGCGTTTTAGTTGCAAGGAAGTTATTACAAATATTAGGGGATGAAGAGTAGGGCATGAAGATATTTTTTTGATAAAAAGGATATTTGATTGATGAGTATCTGTCCGTAGCTTTTAATATTCCAAACAGGCCTCATCATATCCGTGTGTACGAAGTTGTAGATGGTCGATGGGCAAAAAATGGGTGTGTGTTTGCAGTTATCGAACCAGGACAACCTGATGGCCTTCGAGTTGATCAATATGGCAATGTTTTTACAAGCTCTGTAAGAATTCAGGTTTGACACTCCCCTGGCTAAAGCCTAAGGGATTCTACATTCACAGACTTGCCATTAGATGACAGGTTTACACCAATCGCCCAAGATGAGCCACTGCGTTGGACGAGTTCCCCGGCTTGAAGCAAGTGGCGTGGCAAATCTCCTGTAGCGTAAGTTCCCGTATGCCCTACGGTACTTAATCCTAATTTCAGGATATTAACTTAAAAGACGTTCATCCCTAAACACTTGTTGGTTTTTAGTATGGCTAACGCCACGCTTCGCTATCGGGGTTTTCAGCCTTTTTTCTTATAACTTTACAAGTTGTAAATCTTTTTTATAAAGATTTGTATCAAAAAATAAAATCTCCCCATTCTAGCACTCACTCTTGACCCTATTCTTACTTATGGAGAAACTCTGTTCAGCAACAGCATAGAGCAGCTAATGGTAAACTGATTCATGCTGATGTTAATGATAGCCTGAACATTTTACGTAAAGTAATCCCGACAGCTTTTAGCCCAGGGATCAAGGGCGTTCTAGTTCTCCCCGTCGGTGTTATACCTGGCAAACTTTTAGCATCAGATCAATATCTATGCTTCTTGGAACTATTAGTGTCTTAGCTGTGTTGAGCATTAAAAATTGAAAGGGGAAATATGTTTAGAAGACTGATTGGCGTTGTTGTTGCTACTGTTTTACTGACATTTCAGTTATTTATCGGTAGTGCAACAGCTGTGGAACTGGATGAAGCTACCAGAACCGTACCATTGAATGAACTTGGTGATACTGTTGTTATCAGCGTGCCAAAACTGGCACAAGGTAAAAAATTATTTAATGACACTTGCGCTCAATGTCATGCTGGTGGTGTAACCAAAACTAACCAAAACGTGGGACTAGAACCACAAGCTTTGGCAGGTGCTACACCAAAGCGTGACAATATTCAAGGGTTAGTAGACTACATGAAGAATCCCACAACTTACGATGGGGAAGATGACATTTCTGAAATACATCCCAGCATTAAGAGTGCGGATATCTTTACAGAAATGAGAAATTTGACCGATGATGACTTAACTGCGATCGCAGGTCACATTCTCATTCAACCCAAAGTTGTTGGTACGAAATGGGGTGGCGGTAAGATTTATTACTAAAACTCTGTTAATTAGCCTTCTTATTAAGTAAAGTAGGGGTAATTTAACCCTTACTGTTGAAAAATCTCAGTTCCGAGTCCTGATACTTGAGTGCATTCAAGCATAATTGTCGTTTTTGGTTGAATACACCAGCTGCTTCTACTTGAGTTTGCTCTCTTGAACCAGGACTGGGAACTTTGTATTTAAGCTGTAATTTTTCCATTCATAACCGCCAAGGATTAAAAAAAAATCATCTATGACAGATTGTCATATTTGGCGTTAAATGTATTTAAAATGGGAACAGGAAAATAAAACTATATCTCAGGAGAGAGCCATGAAATTAATTGCAGCAAGTTGGAGACGCTTGACTTTAGCGGTATTGACTGTTCTTTTGGTTGTCAGCAGCTTTGCTGTTTTTGCTCCCACTGCATCCGCTGAAACCTACACTATCAAATTGGGCAGTGACAAAGGACTGTTGCAATTTCAACCTAAAGCATTAACCATTAAACCTGGTGACACAATTGAATGGGTGAATAACAAACTTGCGCCCCATAATGTTGTGTTTGATGCTGCGAAGAACCCTGCAAAGGATAAAGCTTTAGCTGCATCTTTGTCTCACACTAAATTACTGTTGAATCCTGGACAGAAAGTCACAACAACTTTTCCCGCAGATGCGCCAACAGGTGATTACTTGTTCTACTGCACTCCTCACCGTGGTGCTGGTATGGCTGGTAAAATCACTGTTGAAGGCTAGAAATCTTGCTAATTTAACACTAGATGATTTTTTTTGCTCATTAGGTAGCACAAATAATTGAAAAGCAGCGGTAACTAGCTTTATTCCCAGGTAAAAATAGAGGGATCAGCTAGTTGCCGCTAATTTTTATCTCTATCTAGGGTTTGCTGAAAAAGATTCATGTCCTCATCACTTTAGCTGTGGCTAGAAAAACTCCTATACAAACAAATTTTCAAGCCTGTCACCAATTACCTGTGTTCAAATCTAGATAATTCGTATTATATTATACGGAATAGCCAATAACTGGAGTTGTTCGGTTGCAGAATGTTGGTTGCGAGGAAAATCTATTGAGACTATTTTTATTAAATCTACTTTTAGCGATCGCTCTGTTGTTTAACTTGACAATTATTTATCCAGCCTTAGCAGCAGAAACAACCAACGGGAGCAAAATTTTTAATGCTAACTGCGCTGCTTGCCATATAGGCGGAGCTAACATTCTTGTTGAACATAAAACTTTACAAAAATCAGCACTATCAAAATACCTGGAAAATTATGAACTTGAACCTATCCAGGCTATTATCCACCAAATTCAGAATGGTAAAAGCGCCATGCCCGCCTTCAAAAACAAATTGAGTGAGCAAGAAATTCTAGAAGTGGCCGCTTATGTTTTTCAAAAAGCTGAAACAGGCTGGTGATGCATCCTGTGTTGAGAGTGTGGATTGTAGACTAATTCCTCCCCACACCCTACACCCACTTCATCTATTCAGATATCGAAAACAGCACTGCCTCTCCAAAATCTAAAATTTGATGATTTTATTTTTCTTGATTTGAGCTTTCTCTTTCTTCCTTAATTTGACGCAACTGTTTAATCAGCTTTTGAGCAGGTTCAGTAGATACGACAGACTGATTACCACTGACGACAGGTGTAGAAGATGGATTGGGAATAATCACAGCTTGATTATTTGCCTGAGTTTTTCTTCCTTCTAGCTCAATTACTTTTTGAGCATCTAGATTTTGTGAAGGATTTAGCTCAGGAGTTTTGCTAGTCTGATTGCGATCGCCAGTATTTTTAAACCGCAATTGGAATGGATAAGAGCTAATGCGCTGCTCACCTTTAGGAGGATTAGCATTGAAAAATGCTCTGGTTTGGGATTGTAATTCAGGAGCAACTGATCCATCTTGGAACTTGATATCCAAGACCTTGCCATCAGTATCTACAACTAATCTACCCAAAACAGTACCTTCCATAGTTCGTTTATCTGTAGATACAGATTCACGAATCACAGGCTTTTCTTTAGCGTTGGGATATTCCTGTTGAATTTTTTGTCTCAGGTTGTTGTAAGAGTTAAGGTTAGCCATTAACTCCTCTCTTTTCTTCGCTTGTGAATCAGACGAGCTTAAAACAGGTTGATTCGTAGCAATTTCTGGTGCTGTTGATATTAATTGGCGTTTATCTTGTATAGATTGTTCTCCACCAATCTTAGAGGGAGAATTTTCAGCAATTTGAACTGAGTTATCTGCTAACAGTCCTCTTTGCTGTGGAGTAATTCCCTGTGCTGTGGTTGTAGAACCAATATCAATAGCATCAGGAGATGGGTTACTCAGGGGTTCGTCTGGTAATTTATTATCCGCTTGAACTTCTGGCAACCTGTTTAAATTCAGCGGTTGGGTTTCTTTAATTTTGGCATCTATGTCATCAACAAAAGGAGATGCTGAACCAGAGAATGTAGTTCTGGGTCGATAGTTAGAAACTTGCGTTCTAAAATCGTTTCTGCTAAATTTCTGAACAGGCAACCTGCGAGGTAAGTAGGAAAGATTATAGTTAGCTTGTGATGCAGGAATAGATGGTAATACTGGCTGGCTAGTTAAATCAGGTTGTAAGGGTGGTAATGCTATTGATTGGGTATCAAAGCTGGCCGGAGGAAGTTGCTGTTGTAGAGGCAATTGGGGCGGTTGTAAAGCAACTTCAGACGTACCAGGAGTTTGTGGTAAGCGGTTTTGGTCAGCCGGACTTAATTCCATCAATCCCACAGCTTTAGCTGTATTGGTTTCTGAAGACTTATTAGAATTAACAGGCATTAATGGCACAATCAAGGCAATAGCACCGTGGATGCCAAGAGAGGCTATAGCCGCTATCCCAGTAGGTTGGCTTAATATTTCTGGTAAATTTTTCAGCAGGGAGACGTAAGACATAGCTGTTATCGTTCACTCGGCTCGGTTGCAGTTGACTAGTTCAATCAGGCAGAAGGTTGTAATACTGATAGGATTTACTTATCTGTTGCTGATACAGATAACTTTCTGCCTCACTGTACAAGGGATTTTATCTTTTAAATTATATTGCAATTTTCAGAGATCAGTTCTCTAACAAATAATAACTCCCTATCTTGGCATCCAAAACAGGAAGATTCAAGTTATATGCAGTTTTTATTTTGTCAGAATTCAGGAGTCAGGAGTCAGAATGTTGGAAAAATTGGTTAATTATCAAACAAGTATTTTTTCTTAACATTCAATTATCCGAAGCTTCAGTAGCAGAAAGTTGAGACAATTTAGCAATGGGTACTTCTTCGACTTCTGGGAGCTTTTCTAAAGCTAAAGCCGTAGATTGACTAGCACCAGATAAGCGTTTTAACAGATTTGGTCTAGAATCATACAACAGATAGATAATGCGATCGCCTACTTCCCAATCTTGATTGACTGACATTACCTGTAGCCGTTCTTCCCTCTCTAGCAATAGCGGTACTAAAACTCCAGACCGAATCTTCTCTTGGATATGCTCCTGCTGACTAGAAAATTCTGCCTCATTTAAAGTTGTTGTTCCCAATTTCACCCGTCCATTGCTTAAATACTCATTCCAAGTTTTCACAGCTAAGTCAGAGACAAAAGCTTGATTAACTTTCACATTGGCAGAATTAGGAGCTTGCGGATCACGGGGAAACACCGCTAAAACACGAGGCGGACTAAACTCCTCAGATGCCCGTTGTGCTAGGACAAAATTTACCTCACCATTATTAGTCATAGCCACAAAAGTTCCCATTGAAGCAATACCAGCCTCCTCCAAAACTTCTGCATCTAGCGCACTACTAGCAATCACCCGCAGATTTTGAGCCTCAGCTTGAGCAAAATATTCCGAATCAGTATCAATTATCACTACAGCTTCTCCCCGTTCTTGGAAAAACCGAGCAATCAACAAACTCAAGGGATTACAACCTACAATCACCGCTCCAGTAGCATCTTTGGAAGTGATTTCCAGCCACCTAGCAATCCAGCCCGCTGTCAAACCTTGACAGACAACAGTCATGATAATTGTCAAGAACACCAGAGCCTTAATGGCATCACCACCATTAACGCCCCTTTGTGTCAGCGAAATAGCAAACAAAGAAGCCACAGAAGCAGAAACAATTCCTCTCGGTGCAACCCAGCTTAAAAACAGTTTCTGTCGCCAATTGAGATCACTATTCCAAGTACACAACAAAATATTAATTGGGCGCACCACAAACATCAAAACCAAAACAGTAAATAAACTACCCCAACCCAAGGCCAACACACTAGCAATAGATAAATCAGCAGCCAGGAGAATAAATAGTACAGAAACGCTGAGAATTGTTAACTGGTTTTTAAAGCTCCGCAATAGCCGTTCTTCTGGAACTGATGAATTGGCAAATACAGCCCCTGCCACAACTGTAGTCATAATTCCCGACTCAGCGCGAATCATCTGAGCTAGGGTAAACAAACCCCACAAAGCCGCCAGCACCACCAGGTTTTTGAGTTCAAAAGATAGAAAACTGGCACGTTTGAACACCCAACTCATCAGATAACCACCCACACCACCAATCATGGCTCCCACACCCAAGCGCAATATTAAACCCATGATGGCTTTGAGTGGGTCAGCATCACCGTTCAAAATCGTATCCAGGACAACATAAGCTAGGATTGCTCCCACTGGGTCAATTAAAACCCCTTCACCTTCTAATAGAGTTGCTACTTGCCGATCTACGTTGATTTGTTTGAGCAGAGGTCCAACGACGGTAGGCCCTGTAACAACGACGATGGAAGCAAAGAGAAAAGCTATATTCCAAGGAAATTCTCCCAGCCAGTGAGCCGCCATGCTACCGCCCAGAAGTGTGATGAGTGTTCCCAAGGTGACAAGTAATTGCAAACTCACTGAAACTCTGCCCAACTCGCGCACGTCCAATTTGAGTCCGCCTTCAAACAAGATAATTGCTGTGGCTAGAGAGACAATTACTTCCAGTCCAGTTCCCAACAAATGCGGGTGTAATAAGCCAATACCATCAGCACCCAATAGGATGCCTAACAAAAGTAATAAGACGATGCTGGGCAGCTTAAGATATGCGGCCATTACCTGGGCGCTAATGCCTGCCAGGACTGTGAACACCATCTGTAGGGTAATTTCAAAAGATGCTTCCATGTTGTAGATTTTGAGCGATTGATTTCAAAATCCTTTGTAAAGAATCATAAATACTAACTCTACAGGGTACTACAGCACACCCATCGTTAAGAAATTAAGAGATTTTTTTTTTAACAAGGAGTTCAGGAGTTCAGGAGTCAGGAGTCAGGAGTCAGGAGGCAGGAGGAAGAAGAAGGAAGAAGGAATTAATCTTTCCCCCTGCTCCCTGCTCCCCTGCCCAATTTAGAGGGCGTGAAAATTTTTTTGGAAAAAGGTGTTGACATCCTCGAAAAAATCCGGTAGATTATTAAAAGTCTGAAGTCCATGCCCCCATCGTCTAGAGGCCTAGGACACCTCCCTTTCACGGAGGTAACGGGGATTCGAATTCCCCTGGGGGTATTTTAAAACCAAGCGTTCATGAAAAGGATAGAAAAGGTAAGTTAAGTATTTCTTTTCTATCCTGTAAATAATTGATCCTATTCTGCCGACTCTCATCTTCAACCAATGCTTAATTCGCTTGCACGTTGCCGAATTGCCAGTAGGTTTAGTTGTAGGTCTTTGCTGAGTCTGCTTTCAATGATGGATATAGGCATTGTTAGCTTAGGCCAAACTTGGATGGTGTAGCAGAGATTTGTTCCTTGATGCTCTCCAAGGGAATAAGGCTCTAAGCACCAAAAACCTGAAAAGCCTTTGAAATCTCCTTCTACCATTTGAAAGTTGATCTGTTTAAGGAAGATTTCTTCTAGATCGAGAACGACACGCGCACAAAATTTGAAATTGAGTAAGCGTTGAGAACCGATTTGTTCTAGCCGTATGCCTCCGTTGGGATGTTCTAGGAGCGAACTTTTGGCTAGATTGGGGATAAATTCAGTTAAGGCTTCATAGTCTGTAAGAATTTTCCAGACTTTTTCGACTGGGTGCGGGATTTGCACTTTGGCGGTAATTTGCCGTTGTCGCTCTGATAATTTCTCGACTTGGATTGTTACTTGATCAGCAATTAAGTTGCTTTCTAGTTCACTATCGTCAAGAGGTGTGGGGGAATTAAGTCCCGCTGTGTTGTTTTCTGTAGTCACTGTTGAGAATTTGGTTTAGTTGCTGCGGAAAACTGAGGTAGGGTAAGGGTGAAACAAATTTCACTCAATTGAGAGTTAGCTATTGGGGTACTCTCTATGGCGATCGCTCCATGTAAATGTTGTACTAAAGACTTGACTAAGGCCAGTCCTAAGCCAGTTCCTGGAGTCCAACGTCCTTTCCCACGACGGAACTTGTCAAAGATATAGGCTGCTTCTTCTTGTGAGATGCCACGTCCTATGTTGGTTACTTTAATAATAACTTGATTACTAGGTCGCGTTTCGTTATCAAGTTCTGGTTCGACTTTGTGAGTTACTTGTAAATTAACGATGGTGTCGCGTTCCGAGTATTTATTGACATTGGTTAATAGTTCTTGCAGGATGCGGTCAAAACTTTCAATTTCGGTTTGAAGTTTTAATGGTTTTTCGGGTAAATCTATGGTTACAGATAATCCTCGTTCTGCTAGTGGTTTTTCTACAGCAGCTACTAAGTCCTTAATTTTGGTATTAAGGTCTATGGTTTCTAATTGTGGTTCTTCTTGATGGGTTTCTAGTTTCTGGAGGGTGAGGAGGTCATTAATTAAGTTAATTTCTTTGGTACATTCTGACTCTAGAATATCTAGATATCTAGTTTGACGTTCTGGGGTGATTCCTGGCAATCTTAAGTTACGAATTGACATTCGCATATTGGTCAGGGGATAACGCAAGCGATCGCTAATATTGCTGACAAATTCATCTTTGAGTTCGTTGAGTTGTTGTAGCTGCTCAACATACTGCTTTGTTTTTTCGTACAATTTTGCCTGTACTTCCAAACTTCGTTTGAGTTGCTCTGTTCTTTCATCTACTAAATTTTGTACTTGCCGCAATGTTTGTGATTGAATTATGGCATTACTCAATTGAGCGCAGACCATTTCTACAAGATTTAATTCTGCGGGTTGCCAATTACGAGTAACTTCTTGCTGTAAAACTACAAATCCTAAAACTTTGCCTTGATTTTCTAATGGCATTAACATTGTGGCTGGAAATTGTTCAATGGCAAACAAGGGATTTGGCTGGAAATTCTCTTTCTGCTCGGTCGAGTTATCAATCATGATCGGTTTCCCCGATTCTGTAAATACACGCTGGCATAAATCACATTCTGATAAAAAGAAACTTTGTTCTAGGTTTTTTTGTTCAGTGTGATTGGTGTTTTGAGATTTAGTCCACTCTCCCATTATGGTGGCTTTGGCTTTAGGAATTTGCTTTTTGGGACGATTTCTGAACATGGGATCTGTATATTTTAATAGGATTAGTAATCCTCGATCCACTTCTAATGATTCAGCAGTCGATGAAATAACTAACTGGAGCATTTGATTTAACTCCAAGTTACTAAGGCTTAGTATAGTTAATTGTTTAATTAAAATTTGATGCTGGCTGCTCTTGTGTAAATACTGTTTTTGAGTATTTAATATCTGTGCTTGTGCTACTTGAGCTAAAGCGATCGCACAAGATGAAGCTATTGATTGGAGTAATTTTTTTTCTGATTCATCCCATTGATATGTTTGGAATTTTATCAAGCAAATTACACCGTTATTATGACCACTAAATCGGGTAGGAATTGCTAAAACCGATTTGATCGGGATTGGCAATGATTGATAGCTAATTAATAAAGTTTGTTGAACTAAGGAAATATCCTCAACTGTCAATGGTTCAGCAACACATTGTACAACTGGGGAACTTACTAATAAATGATCCATTGAGGAAATTTCTGGGGAAGGTGGTGATCCCAAATATTTTTCACTACACCAATTAACGGCAGAACTTTTATTCGGAGTATCTCTGGTTACGCTCATTAAACAGCAGCAATCTACCTTGAAGACATCTCCCAATAAGTGAGCAATTTCTTGCAACATCAATGATGTCGCCTGGCTATTGGCAATGATATAATTTATCTTTTGCGCCAAGGCTTGGGCGGTGTTTTCTTGTTGATGCATGAGCTTGGCTCGGTATGGCTGTAGTTGTTCTACGTCATTTTCATCTACATATTCTGGCGGTGATAATAAACGCTTTTTCATTATTGGTTCGCTGGGGGATAAAAATCCGTTTGTTTACTTTGCACCCAAGTTTTGTGTCGTTTTTAACTTTTGAGTTATATTGCAGCACCCGGATAAATCGTCAGTCGTTTATGAAGAATTTTACTAAAATCTGATTACATATTTATGTTTTAGTTAATGGTATTTGTTAGCTTTATCAACTAATTTTTGCTTTCTAGATCACGATAATGTTGCTAATGTGGGAGCCTCGTTTTCAGGATTGACGAAAATTTGAAGTTGATTTAGTTTACTATCTCAAAACTAGGATATCCTGTCTGTAACTCTACATAAACCGTAATTTCTCTAGAATTAAAGAAAAATTATCATAAACTCATATACGCATCAATACTTAGCCTGTTAGTGCTTAATAAGATACTTTATACTTAGTTTACTTGATAAGTTGACATTTAATTAAATTCTATCGAATCAAGTCAAATTTATCCAAAAAAGATTGTATAAATAGTGCTTGTGTTAGAGATATTCAGCAAATATCAAGCTTCTGTCTTAGAAAGATTGTCAGCAATAAATGCAGCTTAGTTACTGCTATAAATAACTAAACTGCATTTATTCTGACCTATTGCCAAAGCTTAAAGGTTATTGAACTAGTCAGTTAGACTTTCAACACTTAGAGGCACCATATCACCATTCTTTGTTAGTCCCAATAACATAGGTTGTTGAGATGGAATTAATGTACCTGTTAGAACACAGCGTTCATCTTGCTGTGCTGTGGCGGCTATACTGGCTCGAATATCAGCACGAGAAAATCGGGGTTTCCATTCGCCGGATTTTTGCTGCACATAATTCCAGAGGACATCTCTGATTAAAGCCTGATATCCCTGATTACCTGCTATTTCTTTGAGTTTATCTTTTAGTTCGCGTTCCAAACGGATGCTGGTAACTTCCATATCAGTGGTTGAGGTGCGTGTGATGGTATGCATGATTTTTTCTCCTTAGAGGTATAGACAAGATAGTAATACAAGTGTAGTATGTTTACAGTAATGTTCAATAGGTGAAATTTTCTGTGAAATCCATTTACCCCATTTCTACTACTTCGCATTCCCACATTTGGCAGGTTTGTTGGGAATCTGCCACTGTGGGAGTGGAGTATCTATTTATGGGCGATCGCAGCCTGCATGGTGGGCAAAAAACAGAGGGTAATAATGATTTTAGATATATAAGCTTTGATGCGCCAAATAGTAAACCACAGATAGAAATACAAAGCGGGAGGTACAAGAGCAAAAATGCTGTACCGCAATAAGACCAGAAAAATATCAGGTCAAACTTTAACCCCCGCTTCACCTAAATCAGAAGTGGGGGTTTTTTAGTCAGTGGACTGGGTACTGGGGACTGGAGACTGGTAACAAATCAATTCAAAATAATCTATTTCCCCATTCCCATTCCTTCTTCTCTGACAAATGTTGATAAGGAGTCAGACTGTGACAAGCGCCATGCAAGTGTTAGAACAATCCGTGGTGGTTTTTTCTCAAAATTACTTGCCACTGTGTCGGGTAAATATCAAGCGAGCGATTGTGTTGTTAGTTAGTAATAAGGCTGAACCAGTAGATTTTTCTACAGAGGGGGGATGGTTAGTTCGCTCACCTAGCTTGGTAGTTTCCGTACCAAAGCACATCCGCTTAAAAATCGCTGCGGCTGAAAGGATGTGGAAAATGCCGCCAGTGACTCGACGAGAAGTGCTGCGGAGAGACCATCACAGTTGTCAATATTGCGGTAGCACCAAACGTCTGACTCTGGATCATTTGATTCCCCGATCGAAGGGTGGCTTGCATACCTGGGATAACGTAGTGACAGCTTGTGAAAGATGTAACTCTCGCAAAGGTGATAAAACCCTTGGGGAAGTTGGTATGCAATTGCAAAAAAAACCCAAGGCACCACAACACCCTGCTGTTTCTTTTGCAGAACAGTTTTGGATAGATATGCAAGCCAACCTGGAATAACAGGAGAGCAAAAGGAATGCTGAAGTTAATTTACACTGAAAATTGTTTTTATTTGGAACATCTCACTCTCTCCCTAGAAGAATGGGTAGAACAAAGAGTGATTTTGGCGCTACGGGTTGGTCAACCACTGTATTTTGAACCCAGCACAGCTTCCTTTTTGCTTCCTGTGGAGTTACCAGGGGTAGAAAGGCTGAAGGCTGAGGTGCAGCAACATGATGCTGAAGTCATGGAATTGTCTGTCTGTGATGCTGAATATCTGGAAGTCACTTTGCAGGGTTCTTGGTTATCAGATAGTTCTGAGAATGCGGTGGGTGTGTTTGTGACTGCGATGAGCGATCGCACTGAGTTCTTTTTACGGAAACTGTGGCAAGAGGCTCAACTGTGTGCATCTGTTGTGAATGAATAAAGAAAGTAGGAGGCAGAAGAGAGAAGAGATTCAATACTTTTGCCTCTTTTATTGTTCCATTTCTAGAAGTTCAGGAATCGTGACAAATTTATAACCTTGTTGTTTCAGTCCAGAAATTATTTCTGGTAAAGCCTTGACTGTTCTTTCACGATTTCCTCCACCATCGTGCATTAAAACAATTGCTCCTGGTTTTGCACCTTTAAGAACATTTTTCACAAATGCTTGATATTTTGCACGAGGATCGGTATCAGCTGAAGTTAAAGACCACATAATAACGGCATTATTTTGATTTTTGGCATAAGCCGCTAAACCATTATTTAAAAAACCTCCAGGTGGACGAAATAAAGATGTTTTTACACCTGTTTTTTTGTAGATTAATTCATTTGTTCGTTCAATTTCACTTTTAGCTGTGGCTGCATCCATGCGTTTATATAAATGATGCCAGGTATGATTACCAATAGCATGGCCTTCAGCTACAACTCGTTTAGCTATTTCGGGATTGGCTTGCAAGGAACTTCCTACCCAAAAAAATGTGGCTTTAACATCATTTTGTTTGAAGATGTCTAACATTTCTACTGTGGTTTTTGGCCAGGGACCATCATCAATAGTTAAAGCAATAACTTTTTCGTTGTTTTTGGGTTTGACTTTATAAACTGTCTTCCCTTGAAATTTAGCAGGAACGGTAAAATTTAAGTTGTAGATTGTAGCTGATGGTTGTGATTTTGGGTGTAATTTATTTTCAGGAATGGGAATTTTTAATGCTTCGGTGTTAGTTTTTAATTGTAGTGTATTTGGGATGTTAGTACAAGCTGTTAGAGATAATGCTATTGTAGCAACAGCAATCATTTTCATGGTTCTGTTGTAATTGTTGGTGGCGGAATTATCAGAGTGCATAAGAGATTTTTTCTGCGATAGATATATTTCACAGGATGGGAATTTGAATTTTTACTAGGGTAACAAAAAATTTAGATGTGGTGTAGGGGTTTAGTTCCGACAGGGAATTAATTCCTGTCTCATAGCTTAAGTCATCTAAAGATGACTAAATAATGTGAAATCAGATGTCGAAAATCTACTCATAGACAAAAGGCAAGAGGCAAAAGGGTTTTAGAATATTTAGGTGTACGGATTTTTGTTCAATAATCAAATAGGATTGCTATAGGAGTCCTATAGAACTTACGTACAACTGATAGAGAACCGGGAAGAACTGCGTAATATCTTGTAGGGATAGATACGCAAAACATAAAGGTAATAGGTTTTTAGAGATATTTTGCTTCAGCGTTGTTCTCTGTCTAGAGAGTGGTTTTTATCTCAATTTAATTAATTCAAGATTAAATCTAATTCTCTCTGGAGATTGATTAAAAAGATATTTAATTTGATTATTATTTTATATTGAACGACAAAATAAACCTAAAAATATAAAAAAATGAAAGTTCTTGATTTTGTTAAATCTAGATGGAAATTAGCATCAAGATTGATATTAGTGGCTTTTGCTTGTACCTTCATATTTTTATTTAATGCTTTTCCTGCTTTAGCTATCAGTAGTTATCAGAGTGATCCAACAGAAGGGCCGACACAACTATTGGAAACTCAACGCAAAACTGACGAAGCAGCTAAAGAACCACCCATAGGAATGAAGGAATCTCAAGAAAAAACACGGAGAGGATTGAATGAAGTTCAGGGAGATGCTGATATTGACAAAATGAAGACTCCCGAAAATTCACAAGGTGCAACTTCTGTAGAACAGGAAGTAGAAGGATTTTTGGAAAAAATTACAGGTGGCAACAAGTAAATATCATAACGATAACCCCGATTTATTCACAAATCGGGGGTTTTAATTTAAGTTTAATTAATTTTAGGGAGTAAATAGTCTGTCTATTCCTAAATAGATAAATTTAATTAAATGTTAATCTTTCTTTTGGTTGATGTGGATTACTTCGATATTTTTAAAACTTATATTTAAGCTATTTACGTGCTAATAGGGATAGAAAATAATGACAATACATAAAATCAACATTGGTTTGACAGATGAACAACGTCACGGGGTGATGAATTTGTTAAATCAAGATTTGGCTGATGCTTATGTACTGCTAGTAAAAACTAAAAAATATCATTGGGATGTTGTTGGTCCTCAGTTCCGGACTTTGCATCAACTGTGGGAAGAACACTATAAAAAACTGACGGAAAATATTGATGAAATAGCGGAAAGAATTCGGACTTTGGGTGGTTATCCTACTGGCACTATGGAGGGATTTTTGAGTCTTGCTACTCTCAAAGAACATAGCGGAGAAATTCCTACAGCAACGGGAATGGTAACTCAATTGGTGGAAGATCATGAGCAGGTGATTCGCAATTTGAGAAATCATGTAGATCGGTGTAGTGAAGAATTTCATGATCAGGGTTCTGCTGATTTTTTAACTGAGTTAATGGAAGAACATGAACAAATAGCTTGGATGTTGCGCTCATTTATTGAAGGACAAGCTTTAGAACCAAATGGGAAACAACAATCAACAGAAACTAAAGTTCCAGTAGGTGTTTAGTTGAGAGTCGTGAATATAAATTCCCATAAAAATACAAGGAGTAAAGAAGTGCCAGAAGGATATCAAGCAGAGCGTACCATCTCAGCTATATTTAAAGAACAAAAGCAAATTGATGATGTAATTCGTCGTTTACTAGATAGAGGTGTACCGAAGGATCATATTTCGGTAATGGGTAGAAATTTCCAGTCAGAAACGCGAATTTCTGGTTTTATTACTAAGCGAGATGTGATTTTAGGAGGTTTGAGAACAGGGGCAATTTTTGGTTCTTTGTTTGGTTCCTTCCTCAGCTTATTGACGGGTGTCGGTGTACTGTTTATTCCCTTTGTCGGACCAATTGTAGCAGCAGGACCGATTGGTGCTTTGTTGCTGGGTGCTGCGAGTGGTGCGATCGCAGGTAGTGCTGGTGCTGGCTTGGTATCAGTTTTTACGGCTTTGGGAATGCCAGAGGACAAAGCAGCGGTTTACCAAACCCGCTTACAAGCTGGAGAATTCTTATTAATGGCAGAAATTCCGAGCGATCGCACTGGAGAATTTCAACTACTCTTAGAAAGTGCTGGAGGTGAAGAAATTCACACCATTGGTAAAGCACTAACTCATCCTTGTCCTGGTCCGTGTAACAGTCCAGAAGACTTATCTCCTGAAGTTCGCGCTCATCTATCAGACGAAGCACAGCGCACATTTATTCAGCGTTATAACAACGTACTTAATGATACAAGTGATGAATTTACCGCTGAACAATCTGCTTGGGATGCAGTTCATCAACAATTTGATGAAGATGAAAATGGTATTTGGTCAAGAGTAAAAGTTGGTGTTTAATTTCCATAATGAATAATAGGTAATGGGGTAAAACTCATTACCTTTTTATAGTTGACTAAATTTTATTTGCTAATATCTTGGCTCTAGGTATTAAATCATCTTAACTATTCCATTAATAACTCGCACGACCAGTAAATAATCCCCAAAGAAAAATAGCGATTATCGCTCCAATAATAGCCACAATTATTCCTGGAATACTCAAAGTTGCAGCAGTAAATTGTAATGTTCCTGTTTCTAACAAAGTAACTAAAGTGCCACCAATTAAAGCACCAATCATACCTAATACCATTGTTGCTAAAATTCCGCCACCTTGCCGACCGGGATAAATAGCTTTAGCTATAGCTCCAGCAATTAGACCCAGAATTATCCAAGCAATAATATTCATAGTTTAGTTCATGAAAATTCCTATCCATAGATTAGTAATTTTATCTACTTATGAAGTCTATCAAAAGAAGTATTTAAAACTAAATACAGTGTAAATATTCAGGTGGTACATGATCTACCAACCAAACACCATTATCAGAACAATAAAAAATGTAACCTACTGCATACATCACACCAGCATCTACAGCAAAAATAACGGGTTTTCCATGCCTAGCACCCACTATTTTAGCTGTGGAAATATCCGATGATAAATGTACATGATGACGTGACATTTTAGAAATTCCTGTTTGCATAATTGCATCTACAGATGTTTTGCCTGTGCCGTGATATAGCACTTTTGGAGGGACAACAGGTTCTAATTGCAAATCAACTTGTGTACTGTGTCCTTGATTAGCACGAATCAGAGTCAATGTAGAATCAAAAGCAAAACGTTTTTTATCACTAGTAGCAACTACTTCTTCTAATTCTTCACGAGTAATAGGAAATTTGTGATTAATGCAAGCTATTAGAAGTTCATCCACAGCAACCCAACCACCAGGAGATAATTTAATACCTATTTCTTCTGGTGTGTGACGTAAATATTTACTCAGAAATTTACTAATTTTGATTAAGCGAGAATTACTCATTTTAAATAAAAATAAAAAAAAATTGAATTAATTATTTTTGTAATAATGGCTTTTTAAATAATCCCAAAAGCAAAATATAAAACCTAAAACACAGCTTGCTTTCCAGAGAAACAACCACCAAGGATTCCACCATGCTCCTGTTTGAACTTCGACAATATCAGATAATCCAAACAAAATAAAAATTACCGATGTAATTTGATTTTTGCGTTTAGCAATCAGGGAATTTCGTTTGTAGCTATAGATTATAAACCCCAAAGCAAATAAACCCCATAATACTGCCTCAATGTAATTTCCTTGCCGGTAAAGGGTTTCTAAAAGTTGGGCATTTTCCAAAGAACCAGACTGATTCAACCACACAACAAACCCAAGCATTGCCAAAAATAACAGGCTTAAACGTAAAATTGCCCCTTTCGTCAACTGTAAGGGAAATTGTGGATGCATATATTTGAATTGGAATTAAATTGAGAAAATTTGTTTGCCTATCAAGGCTAATGCAACTGTGATCATTACAGTTAAAGTGATTTTACCACCTGGTATAAGTGATTGGTAAATACTATTTGTTAATTTTTGTTGGTTTCGTTGTTGCCAACTCATAACTGCGGGAATTATTCCACCTAAAACCGAAATGCTGAAGATTCCCGTATAATCCAGAGCAGTAAAAAAGATGCTGGGATTAATTGTGCCTAAACTCATTGGTGGAAATAGAACAAGAGAGAAAATAGGTAAACGGGAAAGTTCACCTTTTGTCATTCGCGAAATATCTTTAAAGAAATCCACCAACCCATAAACGAAACCGATAAATGAAGTGATAATTGCAAACTCTGAAAAAACAGTTAATACTAATCCTAAAACTTCTCCTGCTCCACCAGAACGCAGAATTTGCAGCGGATCAAAAATACTGCCATTTTCTAAATGATTATGTAGCACATCAGGACTAACGCTGCCCAAAATTACGGCATTCCAAGCCAAGAACATAATTAAGGGAATGGCAGAACCAATAATAATTGATTTTCTAATTTTCGGGATATCACCTTCTAATTGTGTCACCACTACAGGTACAACATTATGATAAAAAAGAGCAACACAGATAACTGAAACCGCACTGCCTACAGCATTCCAATTTTGAAATAGGAACTGTGAACTTTTTACTTGTCCTGATCCTAACAGTAATAATCCGATGAAAGAAATAATCACAATTGCCACAAAGGCACTGTTTAGTTTCTGAATAAATTTTTCTTTTCCTAAATACAGAATGCCACCAAATAAGAGGGTAAAAGTTGTTGTTCCTATCCAGTTAGGTAAACTAGTTGCTGACCCGGAGATTTTAGTTAATACCGATACTAAAATTTCTCCACCTTTGCTGATATATGCAACTAAAAGTGCATAGTGCATAAACAAGTATGTAGCACCAGCAATTCTTGCTCCTAATTTACCTAATGTCTTTTCTACTATTGCTAAGAAACCTATGCTGGAAATGCCCTCTGCACCCATGACATTTAATGTCACTTCTGCAATTAATAAGCCTGAAAATAATGTGTATAACCAAACCGCAATGATGAGAATTGTAGATGGTAAAATCCCAGATGGTAAAGTCACCGCAGGTAGAGCTAGAATACCAGCCCCAATGGTAGTTCCAGCAATCAAAGCAGTGCTTCCTAAGACGCTACCTGGTTGATGATTTAATTTATTTCCATCAAATTCCAGGTGAGAAAATAATCTAGTGATTTGCTTTTGTTCTGATTGGAGAACTGTCTTCATAGGGATTTTTGCTCAAGTATCTGCCCAAAACGGGAAGAATATATTAATTTATGTAAATAATTGTAGCAAAAATCCTTGATTTACGCTGAATTTCTCTTTCTCGTTCTACTCTGTATGGAAATGAATGTTAGAAGGCTCTGCCTTGATTAACAGCAGAGGCAGAGTCTCTATGATGGCATTCCCAGTTGGAAACTGGGAACGAGATATGCCTACAATTGATAACTGTTAAAGTAGGGCTATTTTTTGAGTAGGTTTATAATTTGGTAAGACTTGATTGAGTTGGCTAGAATTCAAATTAATATGACGTTGCAGCACTGTAGAAATTACATCACGAAAATCTGTAGCGATCGCTAAATCTCTTTTCTCATACAATTGAGATGGTGATAAACCAGGCCATTCTCCATAAACTTTGCCACCTTTAACATTACCACCCAAAACCCAAACGACATTACCATGTCCATGATCTGTTCCACTGTTGTTATTTTGGCGCACTGTGCGACCAAATTCAGACATGACAACAATGGTCGTATTTTGATAAACATTGCCCAAGCCTTGAGCTAAAGCTGCTAAACCTTTGCCCAATTTGCCCAAATTCTGAGCTAATGTTCCCTGGGTGCTACCTTGATTAGCATGAGTATCCCAACCACCTAAAGCCATAAATCCTAATTCGATTCTGGAGTCTCTCACCATTAGTTGTGCTAATCTGCTCGCATCTTTAGCAAAACCATCAGGTAAAGGCGCTCCATTGTTGGCCATGGTCATTTCTTGATCCAAGTCTTTCATAATCGCTTCACGCGCCATTCTGCCTTGACGATAAGTTTGACTGAGGCTATCGTTTCCACTGTAGAGTTGATCAAATGCGGTTGCTACTTGGGGACGATCAATCAACAGCCGTTTTTTAGGATTTGCCCCTGATGGTAAATTGGCTATGGGCATCTGACCATACAAAATCCAAGGTGTGTTTTGTCCTACCGTTACAGCTTGCACAGGCGTTTTTTTCGCTATCACTCCCAGTAAACGATTCATCCAACCATCTCTAGTCCCTTTGTTACCGGGAGTGCCACTTTCCATATATTTTTGAGCATCAAAGTGGGAACGAGTTGAGTCAGTTGAACCGCAAGCATGAACAAATGCTAAATTGCCTTTTTCCCAAAAAGGTATTAATGGAGATAATACAGGATGTAATCCAAAGCGACCATCTAAATCTATCACTCCCCCTTCTTTACCAGGTTGGGGAATGGCAATTTTTGGTCTGGCTTGATAATAAGCTGTTTCTGAATAGGGAACAACGATGTTTAAACCATCCACTCCACCTCTCAGAAAGATGACAATTAAGCGTTTTGGGTTGTTGTTAGGAGTAGCTGAATGAGCAACCCAAGCATTACTACCAATAGTGGTAATAAGTGAAGTGGAAAATAGCCCGGTTTGGATGAGAAAATCACGTCTTTTCATAAGCTTGGGGACTGGGAAGAGTGTTCCTAATTACGAATTACCAGCCTAACGCCGCATAAATTCTGGGCTACCTAAGATTAAACCGCTACGAATTTCTGGTGGACTTGATGCGATCGCTTTTTGGGTTTGAGGCGAAAATGAATTACCCAATGTATTCATCAGTTGTTCATAATCTACAGGTATGGGCTGATTGGCTTTTCTCTGTTGTACCCCTTTTGGTTTACCTGGTTTCATTTGTCGTGTTGGTTTAAATATGGTTAAATCTCTATTGCCAGCAGGTGGGATGGTTTTTCTCAGTTTTGGTGCTTTTACTTTATCTGGATTGTTTTGCGGTGGCAAGCTGGATATTTTTAAACTACCATTAGCGATCGCACTGGCAAAACTCAGCCGTCGAGTCATCGCATCAGGATTTAACCAAGCTTCTTTAGTATTTTTATAACCGTCTGGAGTCGGACACCTATAGAGAGGCATCGCTGACTGATTTAAAAATTCCGAAATTGAGATGGTATTATTCAATTCCATTCCCGTTGCTCGAACTACTGAAACTGCATATTGATAAGGTGTTTTAAACTTGCTGTTAAAGTTTTTCTCGTCCCAAAACTCAGAACTCTGAAATAAAGTATTCAGCACATCACGAATATTTCCATCAGTCACAAGATATCGCTGCGCCAATTTTTTGACTAAAGTTTCTGGAGGGTTATCATTAACAAAATACTGAGCTAACTTGTAACTAATATGACGAGCAGTAGCCGGACTGCGAGCCAAAATATTTAAAGCTTCTTCCCCCTCAGCCTTACCACTACCTTTAATTTTGTGACCTAAAAAAACTTTGTCACTAAAATCATGATGTTTGGAATTAAATTCAAATCCATCACTATTATCTTGATTAGGTTTATTAACAATCCCCCAACCACTGAAAACTTTTGCTAACGCCATCACATCTTGTTGAGTATAACCACCATCTACTCCCAATGTGTGTAGTTCCATCAACTCACGGGCATAATTTTCATTTAAACCCTCGATTTTACCCTTAGCATCTGGACGATTAGAAACTTTATTTTTGGCATTATCTAAATAAAGTAACATCGCCGGATGGTGTGCCGTTGCTCCTAATAAATCCCGGAATTTGCCCAAAGCATAAGGACGAATCGCTTCTTGCTCATAAGCACCTACCCAAATGCGATTTCGTCCTTTATTAGCATCCACATTGAAATGGTTATACCAAAAATCCACCATCACTTCTTGAAGTTGGCGGTTACTGCTAGTAGCCCTTAACAATCTAGACTGCATTATTTCATTGCTAATCTGCCTAGATTGCTTGATTATCGCTTGCTTTTTCTCCTGACTTGATATTACTCCCGCTGGAATGGTTGCGGAATATTGCCAAAGTTGTACTGGATTAAAATTTAGAGTCTTCATTTGTGAAAGTTTACGAGTCAAACTTTCCGACTCAGAAATCGAATCAGGAGAGAGTTGCTGTTTGATATAGTTCTCTACACCCATAGCTTCAACTTTTTTAATATCCCCAGGTGCAGGACCAAAGCTCAAACGATTAATGATATGCAGAACCTTGGGATTTATGGTTGTAGTTGCCGCATCACTAGGAATAACGCTTCCTAATAACAGCAACAGTGACAACACCCAATATTTATTCCTGATTAAGGTCATAGCCTTATTTTGGTTGTGTTGAAGGATTTGGAGGAGCAGGAAAACGTTTTTGTATATGTTCAACCCATTTCTGCCGTTGTGTTGAGGTTAAAATTTCCCTAATCTCCAGATCATCTTGATACTCTGCATTAGCTATTTGCTCTCTTAGATTATTAATTTGACGATATTTAGTATTTACATCCTGCTTACTAGCATTCCCCGCCATGAGTTTCAAAAATTCCTGTTGTGCTTGACGCAGTTCTTCTCTCTTTTTTTGTATACGTTCTCTAACCGGATTGTTTCTGCGAATTTCTCTAACTTGCTCCAGTTGTTTAGGCGTTAAATTCAAGTCTTTGGGTAATCCCCCTGGATATTCCAAATTGGTAGTAGGCTTTTTAGTAGTTGTGGGAGTAGGAGTTGATGTAGAAGTAGGAGTGGGAGTGGGAGTGGGAGTGGGAGTGGGATTAGACTGGGAAAATGCCGCAGAACTACCTAAAGTCAAAATCAACAGTGTCATCACAGAAATACGATTTAACAACATTCAGTTTTCACTCCTGGCAATATGTACATTAACTTATGTAGTAGTACCTACATTCTTACTAGAGAAGTGACGGTAATTAATCAAATTTGTTTCCTCTCTTCTTCAATTGATTTTTTTAAACAAACCGTTGCGTAAATTCACACATTAAATCCACCCTTCCTTTACGTAACATAGCTGGATCTAATCTTTCTGTAGTATTACAAGTCATCAATACCACTAAACGCTGCTTCATCTGGACACCTGATTCATCTATCACACTTTGGTACAAAGTTCCATCTAACAAAGCTAAAATATGTTCAGTTTTGTTGTTATATTGGGCTACTTCCGAAGCTCTATCCTGAGCTAAGTTATCTGCTTCATTGATGATTATACAAATCCTTTCCAAGTAATTTGGAGGAACAAAATTAGTAATGGCATCATGATCCAAAATAAAAATTACATAGCCTAAAGGTACTAAAATTTCCTTGGCTACTGATTGTGTCCATGCTGTTTTACCTGTTCCTGGTTCTCCATGAACCACAACTGCTAATTGGTTTTGATTGAGAATGGTTTGCTGTACTAAATCAGTAAAATCTTGAATATTTTGAGGAAATGTCCGAATAGGAAACTGATTATGGACTTTACCTACACGACTTTGATACCCGCTTAACATTACAGCTAAATCATAGGTAGCTTTATTAATTAATGGTGCGAGATTCTGAGACATTAAAGTATATTGTCTACGTCCTCGTTCATAAGGGTCAATTTGTAACCAAATATCGTATTTAGACCAGTAAGCATAAACAGTATTAATGACATCGAGCCGTTCCCAATTCACAAACTTTTCTACTGGAAAATAAAAATCTCTCTCTGAGTAATATTGAGTGATAATATCAGGGCGTTCCAGTAAACGTAGAACTCTCAAAACCGTAATTTCTTGCAGTAAATTTAGAACATAGTCAATGGGAATACTATTACGACTGACAAATTGTACAAGAGGAGTTTCTGTACTTAAAACATCTTTGTACCGATAATCAGGCGTGAGTGCTTCCGGTGTAATAAAATTCCAAAATTTTTGTAATTCACCACGAGTATAGTCAGAAGCTAAATTTAATATATTTGCCCACCAGGCATACTCTTTTCTGGCTAAAGCATCAGCATAATAACTGAGTAAATTAATACTTTTTTGGGTTAACTCTTGAGTGTCATTAAATATTAATTCTTGGAAATATTTCCAATCAAAATCACGGTTAAATGGTCGCCAACCACTGGAGAGGAGGTTTTGTCGATTGTTGTTCGTGGAATTGTTGTCGTTATTGCGGAAATAATCAAAATCCATAGAATTCAGGAGTCAGGACGAGGTAGTGCGGTCTTGGAGTTTCCCCAAGTAGAACAACTGCTGTTCAAAAGGAAAACCCAGTTGTTACTTAATTTTTGTTAAATCATTAACCAAGTATGTTATACATAATAATACATATATTACAGGTATACGGCTACGTCAAGTATTATGCTTAAAATAGTTCTGTTTGAGCAAGTATCATCTCACTTCTTTACAAACTGACCATGTACGGTTGTACTTCAAGTAATATTTATTTACCTGCTTTGATGACTTATGAGAGTATTTAGCTATTAATTTAAGAGTTTTTATAGCGATTTTTAATTTGTAATCAGCAGCGGAGTAAAATACAGGTACTATATACTTAATAGTCTATTTTCATACTAGATTGAATATTAAATTCAATTCATGTAATTTGATTTTTCACTTATAAAGAGGTCAATAGTGATACTAAAGTAAATAACTACTATCTTTTTCTCTATAAAGTTATTGTGAACTTATGAGGAAAATGTTCTGTAATTTTGCATATAATCAAGGGGTGTCTGCTAAAGCCATTCCGCTTGAGTTTTCCTTTCCTTTGTGATGTTGGTCAGGATTATCAACTGATCGGTAGCAAAACACGAGCTAATTCTGAATAAAAATTTTTTGATGGCTTGTGGGTTTATCCTCTGGTTTAACTATAAAGATGATATAGCCCTATTTAATTTCCTGGAGAAGAGATGTATTTGACACATTCATTCATGAGTAGTGATGAAAAAAAGCAAAGCTCTCAGCCCCCTTTGATTTTGGTAGTAGAAGATCATGATGATAGTCTACTCTTGCTAAGTTATGCTCTGGAGTTATTAGGGTGTAGATGTATTTGTCAAAATGAAAGTTACACAACAATATTAGTAGCAAAAGAATATCAGCCAGACTTGATTTTGTTGGATATTTTGTTACCTGGATTCAATGGTTTAGATATTGTGCGAGCTTTAAAAAGAGAACCGCTTACTTGTAATATTCCGGTAGTTGCAGTTACAGCTTTGGCTGGTAGGGAAGAGAAAGAACGTATCCTCAGAGCAGGTTTTAATGAATATATTAGTAAACCCTATATGCTTGAGGATTTAGAAGAGATCATTTGGCGGTTGCTTGATGACAAATTTGCGACCTATTCGGCGCTGGAAATATGTCATGAAAGTTAAAAATAACTGCAACTAATTTGCTTTTGGTAGTCTAATTATAAATATGCTACCTTTACCTAATTCTGACAAAAGTTCGATTTTACCACCATGTGCTTCTACAATTCGTTGTGATAGATGCAGTCCTAAGCCACTACCAGATCTCTTATTTCTACCTTGACGAAATCGCTCAAAAATAGTTGCTTGATCTTCAGGTAAAATTCCATAACCTGTATCTGCAACTTCAATGACGACTTCAATTGACTCAGTGTTAGTAGATAAGGTTTCAAAAATGCGAATTTCAATACCTCCTGTATCTGTAAACTTAATGGCATTGCCGATTAAGTTATTCAGCACACGACGCATTTCTAGTTTATCAGCGATGATAATTCCAGGATTTTTGCTTAGTTGGTTTAATTTATGAGTGTCTAATTTGAGGGTCAAATTTTTCTCGATAGCCAGGGGAGTTACTTCACTGATGACTTCTTGCGCTATTTCCTTTAAGTCACAGTTGTCCAAATTTAATGTTTTTTTACCTGCCTCGAAGCGATAGACTTCTAGTAGAGTGTTGACCATTTGCATTAAGTTTTGGTTGCTGCGAATCATTACAGCGATCGCTTGTTTCATTTCTGGGGAAATTTTGCAAAAAGTCTCCTGTTGAAACAAAGCTAACATTCGATCCGCTGCTACTAAGGGTGTCCGTAAATCATGGGTGAGACGAGATACAAAGTCTTCTCGCTGACGGGTCATCTTTTGCTGTTCGTCAATACTGTGCTTTAGTCGCAAGAGCGATCGCACTCTAGCAAGCAATTCATCTGTATCAAATGGTTTGCGGATAAAATCATCAGCACCAGCATCTAATCCTTCCACCACACTAGATTCATGAAAAGCGGTAATCAACAAAATTGGAATATAGTTGAGATCAGGACAATTACGAATTCTGCGTGTTACTTCATAACCATCCATTCCCGGCATCATCACATCCAGTAAAATTAGATCCGGTGGAGATTGTGCCACTTTTTGTAAAGCAGTTGCACCATCTGATACTAAATCAATTTCATAACCCTCACTTTCTAAAAGGGTTCGCACTAAAATTAGATTATCTCTAGTATCATCAACAGCAAGAATTCGATCAATTTTATCACTTTTAACAATAGACATAATTTATCCACTTTTTGTAAAAGTACCTAACTTAATCCATCTTAATTTATTGTTTAAGATGAGGATATTCCATGGAAACTTTATTGAATTGAGATGGTAGTTGAGGTGGGTTGTGATGAGAATAATAAATTCCTTCTTCATGACCTAGATTTAAATTATAACCATCTCCTCCATTATTGGATGCTAATCTTATGTGCCTTGGCAATTCAATTTTAAATACTGAACCCACTCCTAATTTACTTTCTAAAAATATTTTTCCTCCCATCATTTGTACCAATGAATGAGTAATAGCTAAACCAAGCCCCGTTCCAGGGTATTTCCTACTAATGCCTTGATCTACTTGTCTAAATGCTTCAAAAATATGTTTGTAATCTTTGGAAGAAATGCCAATTCCTGTATCTCTAATGGTAATTGTTAATCTGTTTTGGGTAATTTCTTTCACTTCTACCCAAATCCCTCCAGATTCTGTAAACTTAACAGCATTGGCTAGTAAATTAATTAAAATCTGGCGTACTCGTAATGGATCATTAAATATCAATGTGTTTTGTAAATCTGTTTCCACTACCAAAGATAATTTTTTAGCTTCAGCCAAAGACTTTATTTCTGATACAGAATTATTCACGATTTTTTCCAAATCCAAAATTTCTGGTTTTAGTTCTAATCTTCCAGATTCTAATTTAGAAAAATCCAAAACTTCATTCAGTAGCATCAACAAATGCTTGCCATTATTAAGAATACGCTCTACCATGTCCACTTGCTGATTGGTAAGTTCACCAAATTTCGGACGTAAGAGTATTTGTGAAAAACCAATGATGGCATTCATTGGAGTTCGCAATTCATGAGATATAGTCGCTAAAAACTTTGTTTTGAGTCGTGATGCTTCCAATAATCTCAAATTTTGCAACTGGATTTGTTCTCTTTGTTTCTCTAATTCTTGGTTTTTACAAATCAGTTGTTCATGACTTTCTTTTAGTTGTTGATAGGCTAAATCCGCTTTAATTTCAGCTTGATATAGTCTAATCGCATTGCGTAAAATCCTGGTTAAATTTTCTGAAAATAACTGAGACTTTATTAGATAATCTGTAGCACCTATTTTCATCAACTCAACAGCAATTTTTTCTTCTCCTTGAGCAGTCAAAATGACTAAAGGAACTTTGATTTCGGAAGAACGCAGCTTGTGTATTAAAGTCAAGCTGTTTTGGTTTGGTAAGTGATAATCAAGAAAAACGCAGTCAAAGTTAGCATTTTGGAGGGCAGAGAACGCATTTTCACTGTCACTAACTTCACTCAGTTCCATATAAACACCTGCTTTCGTCAGGGCTAAACGGACTGCCATGCGATCTACTTCATCATCATCTACAACCAAAATTTTCAACGTCTCTTCCATCAGTTTTTGTTTTCGCTGTGCAGTATGGATTGATGTACAGCATTGCTTTTTTTAACCCATATAACTAGGAATCTGCTACTTAGAAATCTAGCTAATAGAAAATTGCTCATGTTTAATTAATAATTCTTGGTAAACAATTAGCAATTATTGCAGATGAAAATGTTTCACTCCTAAATGAAATAGAGTCAATATCAAGTAAAATACAATACTTTATCCATCTCAACACAATTGTAAATGAGTAGATGATTCACCGTCCTCAGCCATTAGTGAGAGTTGCACAGAAACATTGTGTATCATCAGCCTGAGCAATTTTACTCACTAAAACAGTATTCAGTATTGATAAGTGAATTTTCACTCATTAAATATTAGCCACCTTTAAGTACATACCTTGAGCGTGTCAGACAAGGAAAAATCATTACTCATTTGTTTTAAACCTGCCTCCCCAATACTACTTGGTTAATAGTAGTTTGTTTGGGGAAGGGTTAAAGGGCAAAGGATACAAGTTTTTTCTTTCCTTTTTCCTCCTTAACCGCCAAAAATTGGCTCGCGTCCTATGTGCATAAGAAAGAAATACATATCACTATTTCCTGATACTTGTCACTTGTTAGCTGTTACGTGTATTTTTTGAGAGGATATAGCTCTAAGTCTGTCTAATTTTAGTTCATTGTGTTAAGTTAGTATCTGGAGAAATTATCGCACTTTACAGCAAATTTTTGCATTGTGTTATTATAAATTGATACGCTGGTATCTGGTTAGTAAATTCCTGTGTGCAGAATATGGTTTTTTTGTTACAATTCAAATACCTACTTTACTTAATGAAAAGGTTAAAGCCAAACTTTACGACTTCCGTAGGAAGGGGTAGTGGCTTAACTTAGCCTAAAATGTACGGTTTCAGTAACTACCATTTATAAGTAATGGGACAGAATTAATTACACAACTTATTTTTCTGTTCTCTGTTAAGAGTTCCCTGTTCCCTATCTCAACGAATGAATTTAATTTTATCCGACTACTTATGAATTTATTCATGGACGGATCTGTTATACATAGGTAATTAGCAGATATATGTTCAAACAGTTGTATATTACTCTGATTCGATTCATTTCATGCGTAGTTTTAGCATTTTACTTTACCCCTACAGATGTAGCTTTTTAACAGGAAAAGATGTTTCATTCGTATCAATCTTTAATTTTTTTGCAATAAATAGCCATATATCCGTAGCTAGATTTTTACTTCTACCTAACATAAAATAAGTGAAATTTATTATTTCTCTCGGTGGATGCAAGTCAATCAAAATATCATCTACCTTTGGGTTGGAGAAATTAGATTAAATAGTTACAAAAGGTTTTAAGTTCAAAGCAGCAGTTGGATATTAGAGAGTTGGGTGTAACAATGAATGAAATCAGCATTCTTTTAATTGAAGATCATGATTTAACCCGGATGGGATTAAGGGCTGCCTTACAGTCAAACAGTGCCTTAAAAGTAATTGGTGAAGCCGCTAATGCTACTCAAGGCCTAAAACTTTTGGAAACTACCAAGCCTGATGTGGCTGTAGTCGATATTGGTTTACCAGATATGGACGGGATTGAACTTACTCGTAAGTTTAAGCGCCAACAAATGGAAAATGGGCAATCAAATACAAAAATTCTGATTCTGACCATGAATCATACAGAAGATGCTGTTTTAGCCGCTTTTGCAGCGGGAGCGGATTCATATTATATGAAGGAGACAAGCATCAATAAATTAACTGAGGCAATACAAGCTACTTATGCGGGTAACTCTTGGATTGATCCAGCTATTGCCAATGTGGTATTAAGGAAGATGCGCTTGGGTATACCAGGAGAAAGTACAGCAGCCGATAAACCAAAAACCGTGAAAATTGAGGCGTTGGCTACCGAATATGAGCAGGTTTTGGAAACCTATCCTTTAACTCAACGGGAATTGGAAATTTTAGAGTTAATTGTTGCAGGTTGCAGTAATGGACAAATTGCTGAGAAATTATACATTACGGTGGGGACGGTAAAAACTCACGTTCGCAACATTTTAAATAAACTTTGTGCTGATGACCGCACTCAAGCCGCGGTTCGCGCGTTACGTTCTGGGTTAGTAGGTTGAGTTAATTTTCAACCTAATCTTGCTTGCAAACATTCGGCAATACGTTTGGCAGCACCTGGTTGACCCATACGCTTAACTCCATTTTCGGCAATTTCATTGATGAGGTCAGGATTTTTCAACAGGGATTGTACTACTTGGGCAACTTTGCTTGGTTGTTCTACTAAAATTAGAGATGAGCCGAGAAGACGACTTTGGGCTTCAGCAAAAGCAGGATTATATTGAGGGCCTTTTCCGGGAATAGCGATCGCAGGTTTGCCTAAACCAATAAATTGTTCTGTCGCTGTACCTGCCATGGCGATCGCCAAATCTCCCAAATGTAAACAGTCACTATAAGCTTTTTGGCTCAGAATTACATAATTATTCTTCTGTTTAAACGTCAAATAATCAGGATCAGCAATTTGAATGGGAGATTCTGCACATCTGTGCCAACCTTGAATTTGCAAAGTTTGAGATAAAATATCCCCATCTAGACCGGGAGCGATCGCACCTAAAAATACCATATCTCGCTCCCGCCAACCAGTAATCAAACCAGATACAGCAGTCATAATCATTTCCCAGTTAGCATAAGCCTCATTAGCACGAGAACCAGGAAGCAAAGTCACAACCAAAGGACGAACAATCTCTTTTTGTTCAGCATCAGCACCATAAAATTGAGAACTGCTAACAGTCGGTTCTAAACCGTCCATCATCGGATTACCCAAATCAAAAGCCCGAATCGGCCACTTCTTTAATATTTCCGTTGTCAGTGCATCTCTAGGAAACACCCCACGACAACGACGACGACTCATTAACCACCTCTCCCAAGGATGGTAAATAGAACCAGAAAAATTTTCCCAACGTGCCGATTTCGATCTTCTGGTTAATAACCCATCCTCATCCCGCACATAATATTCAGATTTTGCCGTTCCCACAAACGCATAATTAGCACCACTCATAGCTGCAAACAACAGCGGTACAATATCTCCCACCGCTAAAATCGCTTTCTTATTTCCCAACTTGGTTTGACAATTAACCCAACGACGAACAGCCTGAATTTGCTTCCAGGTAAGTTGCACCAAACCACCCCGGACATCTCGCATCAATTGGCGACTATCCATGTAAATAAAGCCACCAGAAGGCATAGTTTGTACCGCACCAATACACGGCACATTCAACTGTTGGTAAGCACGTCCTTCACCCACTATTGGTAAAGCAAAGATATCCGGTGGTGAAGATAGCCGTTGCAATTCCTGTAAAATGCGGACAGCAATGATATCTTCTCCATGACCATTACTTAAAACCAGTAACTGTAAACGAGAAGTAGTTTCCAGGGAATTTGTAATTAAAGGTAATTGCGATAAATCAGTCATAAGATTTTTATAGGATTTAATATTTGATATTTTTGATGGAGAATACCTGCGGCCTATTGCAATTTGTAATCATAGCGTCTGATAATAGGTATTGTTGATTACTAAATAAACCTGTATTTTCCCTGCAAAAAACCATCCCTAGAGATAAATACTTATCTAAATTTTATTGATCGGGGAAACTAACCGCTTTTTTGATCAGAAACAAAAAATTACAATTAACAGTCAGTTGATCCACAGGTATAGGGAAAATATACAGCAGGAGTCAGGAGTCAGGAGTCAGGAGTAAAACTGGCTTTGTGTATAGGTTTCACTTTTGATGCTGTACCTCATTGATTTGCAATCTGCTGTATTATCTCCAATGCTTGACCCGACTGCAACTAACTACCAGTTGAAGAAGTTAATCAATACTAAATTATGCGAGTTTCTTCTGCGGCAATTCTGACATTAGCTACCCTAGCTGCTAGTAATGCCACTCAGCAAGCAAATGCTCTACCCAATCAAACCACAAATCCAGAGGCTCAAACCGAAATAGCCACTGATGTGGTGGTAGTGCCGTTTGTCGAAACTCAGCCCACACAAACAAAAGTCGTAACCTCTCCAGAAACTACCTATGCTGTAGAATTTAGTTCCCAGCCTGTAGTTGTACCCAACAATGTCAACAACATCAATCAAAACTTGATTACGGATAACGATTTGGTTGTTATAGCTACCAATGTGCAGATAGTTGGTGCTAATCCAGAATTAGAACAGGTAATTCGCAAAGTCATCAAAACTCAAACAGGTGGAGAAACCAGTCAATCCCAGGTACAAAAAGATGTCGCAGCAATTCTAGATACCGGATTATTTGCTAGTGCTAATGTCAACACCATCAGTACAGCTAGTGGTTTGAATATAACCTATCAAGTTCAGCCTGTATTGGTACAAGCAATACAACTCTCTGGTGCAAAGATTCTCACCTATCAAGTAGCCTTAGAAAACTTTAAAAATCAAATTGGTAAAGATATTAGCCCCGCTGCACTCCAGCAAATAGTTCAAAAAATTAACCAGTGGTATACAGAAAATGGTTATACCCTAGCCAGGGTACTCTCAATTCAACCAAACCGCCAAGGTGTTCTCACAGTCAATGTAGCTGAAGGTTTAGTAAGTGATATCAAATTTCGGTTTGTCAATGAAGAGGGGCAAAAAGTTGATAATAACGGTAATCCCATTAAAGGACGCACTAAAAACGATTTCCTCAGACAGCAACTCAAACTAAAGCCTGGTAAAGTTTTTCAAGATAAATTAGTTCAGGATGATGTCCAAACTTTATATAAATTAGGTTTATTTAAAACTGTCAATGTCGCCTTTGAAGGAGATGCAACAAAGCTTGATTTGATCTATGAACTCCAAGAAGTTGGAGCGCGTTCAGTTAATTTAGGTGGCGGTTACAATGCTGATGATGGTATATCCGTGGTCGTCAGCTACAAAGACCAGAATGTTGGTGGCGTTAATGATACTTTAGCTGCTAATGTGGAAATTAATCGTCAAGATGTATTATTTAATACTAATTTTAACAGTCCCTATCGAGAAACAAACCCCAACCGCTTAGGCTACAACGTCAAAACCTTTCGTAGAAGGCAACTTTCAGATACATTTGACGATACCATCAAGCTGGCAAATGGTGAAAAAGTGCGGGAAGGAAAAATTGGCGGTAGCGTGAGTGTTCAACAACAAATTGATGGTTGGGATGCTTCTGTTGGTCTTAATTATACTCGTGTGACGATACGCGATCGCGAAGGTAATATTACCCCTAGAGATGCCAACAATAACCAATTATCCTTCAGTGATACTGGCATAGATGACCTAACTACCGTATCTTTCACAGCCACAAAGGACGAACGGGACAACCCAGTTAAACCCACTCAAGGTTCTCTCCTCACTTTCAGCACCGAACAATCTATTCCTGTTGGTCATGGTCAAATTACTATGAATCGTCTCCGGGGTAACTATAGCCAGTTTATGCCGGTTAAACTATTTAATAGCCAAAAGCCACAAGTATTTGCTTTAAATCTGCAAGCTGGTACTGTAGTTGGTGATTTACCACCTTATGAAACTTTTAATTTGGGTGGTTCTAATTCGGTACGCGGTTATGATGCAGGACAGGTGGGAAGTGGTCGCAGTTATGTTTTAGCTTCCGCTGAATATCGCTTTCCCATCTTCCCCATTGCTGGAGGTGTGATATTTGCCGACTTTGCTTCCGATTTAGGATCTGGTGATACTGTGATTGGAGATCCTGCTGGTGAACGAAATAAACCTGGTAGTGGTTTTGGTTATGGTGCAGGAGTCCGTGTTGACTCACCTTTAGGCTTAATTCGGGCTGATTATGGAATTAATGACCAAGGAAATAGCCGAGTACATATTGGTATAGGTCAACGGTTTTGACAGTTATCAGTTATTCAGTTATATGATCAAAAAGACAAAACCGTTAAGGGGAGTGTCAACCACCCACTAAGGATTCAAGTTTCCCTATGTTAACAGGCACAATTTTACAGAGTGGAAAATATACTATTATCCAAGAGATAGGCAGGGGTGGATTTGGGATTACGTTCAAAGCAAAACATCATTACTTAAGTCAAGAAGTAGTGATGAAGACTATAAATGAACGACTGCGACAAAATCCTGATTTTTCCAAGTTTGAACGTCAATTTCAAGATGAAGCCAGAAGATTAGCCACTTGTGTCCATCCCAATATTGTCCGGGTCAGTGACTTTTTTGTGGAGAATGGACTACCCTACATGGTGATGGAATATATTCCTGGGGAAACTTTAGGTGAAGCGTTTGTGTTACCGGGAATACCATTACCAGAAGAAACAGCAGTTCATTATATCCGCCAAATTGGGGCAGCATTACAGGTAGTACATAATAATGGTTTGCTGCACCGAGATATCAAACCTGATAATATCATCCTCCGCCAAGGAACTCAGGAAGTAGTGCTAATTGATTTTGGCATTGCTAGGGAATTTAACAGCGGTGTAAAACAAACTCACACAGGTTTAGTTAGTGAAGGTTATGCACCTATTGAACAATATTTGACCCAAGCACCACGCACTACAGCGACTGATGTTTATGGTTTGGCCGCAACTTTATATGCACTATTAACAGGACAAGTACCTCTTCCATCATTATTGCGCGATCGCCAACCAATGCCTTCTCCCCGTGAACTGCAACCCCATCTCAGTGCATCTATTAATCAAGCAGTAATGCGAGGTATGGCTGTAGAGTCCCGTTTTCGTCCGACTACAGTAGCAGAGTGGCTAGAATTACTACCAGGCAATGGATTTGAGTTCACACCATCATTACCAACTCAACCAGCACCAACCATTGATTTATCTGCCCAAGAGTCAGAAAATATCCTGAAACAAGCTGTTCCCAACACCATATTATCACCAGTGGAGACAGTTACAACTGCGCCCAGAAAATTCCCACTGGGCAAGGTATTAGCAAGCATTGGTGTAGTATTGGTTGCTGGTACAGCAGGGTTTAGCATGACTAGAATATTACCTCAGTCTCAGTTACAAACCCCTAATCCCATTTCGGAAGAATCCACTCCAGAATTTACCACTCCAGAACCTGTGGTTGAAGGTACACATTCTCCTGAAAATCAAGCAAATCAAACTTCCTCTGCTCATGAATCTGCTGCATCATTGTCCACTTCTGAACGACGCAGACGCAATCGTCGTATTTACCCAGAAGCAACTCCGACAAGTGATAGTATTTCTCCAGAGAACTATCCTCAACAATCTCAAGATCAATCTTCAGAATCTTTACCCCGCAAAACTAAGCGCACCATATCCACACCTGTTGTTACTCCCACACCATCCTTAAGTGAGAAACTACGGGAAGCTAAATCATCTTCTCCTGTTATTTCCACACCATCATCAGAAAATATTCCACCCGCTTCTATTCAGAATTCTGATTCACCCCAACCGACAAAACCAGATAATTCTGTAGTTGTCCCAGAAGCATCACCACCTAAAAATTCTGTGGTCATACCTCCAGCACCACCAAAGGAATCTAAAAGTACAGATTCTTCTGCTGTGGTTGTACCCACCCAAGACACAAAATCAAATTCGTCTACCGATAACCAATCTTCAAAAGAGGAAAAATCAGAAAATCAGAGTAATTAGGGTTTGCTGATAGCTTGGTGTCAGCCATAAAAGTTATTCTTGACACTCTGCGTCCTAAAGGAGCGCAGATTCTTAGTTCAACGAGTCCACTTTTATGCAAACCGTATTGAGTACAGGCTACCAGTGAATGAAATTTAGTAGTCTACAATCAGTGGTGGGTTCAAGTCTCCACTGATTATTTTGAATTTTGAATTCAATTGGTGTACAAAGATATTCTGAATCCCCTCACAGATAGAGGAATATAAATAAAATCTTATTTCATTAGCTAGAAGTAGATAAATATTCAGCTTTATATGATTTATATGATCTTAACTAATAATAGATTTTTTAGATTCTAAACACCATTTATAGTGCTGCGCTTGAGGAGAAATAATTATGACTATGACAGGATTAGATATCTTTGATGCTACTTTACAAAAAACAATTCCTTGGGTCAATGAGTTGGCAAAAGAATTAGGATGGGAAAATAAACACCAAGTTTTTCAAGGATTGAGAGCGACCTTACACGCATTACGCGATCGCTTAACTGTAGAAGAAGCTGCTCATTTAGGAGCGCAATTACCGATTTTATTAGGTGGATTTTACTACGAAAACTGGCGACCAGGAGCAAGACCAACGAAAGATCGAACCAAGGAAGAATTTTTGAACCATATCCGTCATTACTTTCGCAACATTAACGCTGATATTGATGCTGAATCTTTAGTACGTGCTGTCTTCAAAATTATGGCTCAACGGGTTTCTCAAGGAGAAATTGAAGATGTTATTAACATGATGCCACCAGCTTTGCGAGAACTTTGGCCGGAAAAAGTTCGTAGTTAATTCTTTAAACGGAGAGGGGGGGATTCGAACCCCCGTTGAGTTTCCCCAAAACGCATTTCGAGTGCGTCACCATCAACCACTCGGACACCTCTCCAGAAATATTATTCACTGATTGTAGTGAACACGGGAGACGCTATTTTATCTCCTTTGTAATTATAGCATCTATATCAAACAAGCGATCGCTATTGGCAAACTTGCTACAAACTCGAAGATTTATTTTCTGTAACTTGGATGAAAGTTTCAAAGTCACCATCAGGTGTCCATTGAATAGCACCATCACGGCCTGTAAAGAACAGTTTAGTTTTTCCTTTACTTAAAGCCGATAAAGCTTTGTTGTCAACACTATTTGCAGATGCAATACCTACAGAACGATTAGCGATCGCCACCTGTGGTTTCAATGCTAAAACCAAATCCTGCAAAGATTCTGATGGACACCAAAGCACCTCTGGACTAGATAAACCGCCAGTTTTAATTAATTGTTCTATTTGTTGAGACTTAACACTACCTATTAGTAACCAATTCTGACCAAAAATTTGCAACCGTAAAATTGGTAATTGGTCATTAACAAATTGAGCAGTAGCTGAACCATTATTTACAGTTTGACCGAGTGATAAAGATTGGTAAATACCTTGGCGCTTTTGCAATTTTTCTTGAATAGCTTGAGTTTCAATATTATTTTCTAACTGAGAATTATAATCATAAAAATTAGTAATAGGCAAAGTTTCCAAAATTTCTAGCCATGCATCATTTTCATTATCTAAGAACTTACTAGAAACAGCCCAATCAATTTTATTCACACCCTGTTGTTGTAAAAAAGGTAAAATAGTAAAACGTCCTGTACCCTCATCACCACTATTAATCAGAGTTACTTGACCCTTATCTTGAATTACTAAAACAGGTTCTTTATCAGTAGCAAGTAAAGTAATTCGCAATAAATTATTGGCAGAATGCCAAACAGGAATTATAACTAAAACAATAGCAATTAAACCAGCAAACCACCATCTCCGTTGCCACCAACGCACCATACAAGTAGATATAATCAACCCATAAATTACCAGCATCTGCCCATTAGATATACTACCCACTGCAACTGAACTGCCTGGAAGACCAGCAAAAAAATCTGCTAATTGAATTAACCAATGTGTTGGATAATATAAAAAACTCGCTAAAGTGCTGCCTAAATCTGGCACAATTAAACTTACTAAACCGCTGATCATGCCACCGATACTAACAACAGAAATCAAGGGTGTAGTAATAATATTTAATGGTACACTGTAAACTGCAACCACACTAAAAATGTGTAACAGCAGAGGTAAAGTCCAAATAGTGGCAGCTAAGGGAACAGAAATTAAAGAAGCGATCGCAGATGGTATCCAATCCAAACGTTGAGTAATAGGTGTAGCTGTAACAATTAATCCTAAAGTAGCCAAAAAGCTCAATTGAAAACCTAAATCCCAAATCCAAAGAGGATTAAATAACAATAACAATGTAGCAGCCAACAACAAAGATCCCAGTTGTTGAACTTTCCTTTCCAAAGCCAAACCAACCAAAGCCGCAAAACCCATAATTACTGCTCTAAGTACAGCAGCTTGAAACCCCGCCAAAAGCAAAAAAGTGATTAAACCCAAAGCACCCAGAATAATTTGAGTTGTCTTTTTTGCCCGTTTAGTTAATTGTAAAATTACACCCAAAATTAGAGAAGTTTGAAATCCCGAAGCCGCTAAAGCATGAGCCAAACCCACCTTCACAAATAAATCACGGATATCATAAGGTAAATCTACAGCCTTACTACCCAAAACCATCGCACTAACCAACGGACCTTCAGGAACACCCAACCAACGAACTTGCGATCGCACAATTATTTCCCTAAACTGCCACCATCCCCATTGCTTCTCCTCATCAATAAAATTGATCTGTTTACCAATCAAACCAGCAAAAGTACCCTCCTGCTTTAGATACTTCTGAAAATCAAAAGCACCAGGGTTTGATGCCGTCTTTGGCTTATACAACATCCCAGTCACAGCAATTTGTTGACTAGGATATAAACCAGTAGCTTGAAGTATAGGCACAGTCACATACAGTTTACCCGTCACCCCCTTTGGTAAACTTGCTGGTCCCTGATCATTTTTAACCTCATCTAGCTGCGTTGCTTCCAGCCAAAATTGTCCCCTCTGACTGCGAGTTAAACGGGGAGTGCTTGCAACTTCCCCACGCACAATTACCAATTGTTCTTGATTACTATTATTTTCACCAGAAACAAACTGACTAATATCTTTTTCTCCTGGTTGAGGTACCCGCAATTGAAAATACAGCGTTGCTAACAACCCCACTAAGCCAGCTATTAGCCATACTCTAGGATGAGGAGTAGTTAACGGAACATTAGCCCCAGCTTTACCTTTGCTAATAGACTTTTCTCGTTTCTGAGCAAATTTACACAAATTAATATAAATTGCACGAAATAGAACTGCGGCTAATATTCCCAGCACCAAAACCCATATCCCACCCCAAGGAACTGCTGTAAACAGCAACCCTAAAATATAGGCAAGACAAATAATAACGCTACTACTCTGCATCATAAAACTTTAATAGCCAAAGCACCCAGTTAATAAAATTCATATATAACCAATATTTATATATAAACCAATCCAGGTTGGTAAAAAATAATTGTAGGTTGGGTTAAGCAACAGCGCAACCCAACAAAATCCAAAAAACTTAACCTTCGTTCCGCCCTACTTATCCGCCCTGATAATACCAACTTTACAAAGATATACCCAGCTTAAATCCCAAGACAGCATGAACCAACAAAATCAAAAGTGCTGTGCTTCCTACATAAGCATGAACTGCACGTAGACCTGCTTTATCTCCAAAAAATCCACTTAGAGAAATTGCACCATTAACAAACAGCAATAACAGCACAATTGAACCAGTCCAAAAATGAGGGCTTTCAAAAAGTGGCTGATGCTGCATCACCAAGGACAATACACCACCTGTATAACCACCTGCCAAAAAAATAAATAACCAAGGTGCTAACTGACGATGGGAATTTCGACTTTTAACAGCAGCATCTTTATTTTTATCTTCTAGCAGTTTTCCTCGCCAACCCGTCACACCCACAAAACTACCCACCACAAAAACCACAATTCCCATCATCACAGGATGTCCCCAATGCACAATTGGTTCAGGAACACCCAACGCACGGAACCAAGCTGCAATAGGTTCTAAAGTTTCACTGAAATTTATCATCTAATACACACCAATGTTTGTACCGTAAACCAAGACCCCCAAGCAGCGTAAGGTGTAAACACAAGCGATCGAATTTTAGCCAAGCCCTCACCAAACCACCCCCTAACCCTCAATTCTGGGAAGACAAGAATTTTCCAAATCCCCCAATTATGGAGGATTTTGGGGGGCAAAATAGGCTGAAATCAAGACATATAGGACTTATGTGTACACGGTAGCCGATCTAGAGGGGTTAAAAAATTTAATGCCTATTTTTCAACTTACGGCATTTTTAAGCAACGGGAAACCCAACTTCTCCCTTTGCTCAACATATAAATGAGCCACCTTCCTTGCCAAATGCCGAATCCTGGTAATGTAGCGAGTCCGTTCCGTCACCGAAATTACACCACGTGCATCCAGCAAATTAAACGTATGCGAACACTTAATCACATAGTCCAAGCTAGGTAAAACCAGTCCTCGTTCCGTCAACTGAGTAGCTTCCTGCTCATATATATTAAACAGTGTCAGCAACATCTCAGGATTCGACGCTTCAAAGTTGTAAGTACATTGCTCAATCTCACCCTGAAGATGAACATCTCCATAAGTAATATTGTCCGTCCACCGAATCTTAGTAATGGCTTCCACCTGCTGGAGGTACATAGCCAATCGCTCTAACCCATAAGTAATCTCAATTGACACCGGACGGCAATCAATACCCCCACACTGTTGGAAATAGGTAAACTGAGTAATTTCCATCCCATCCAACCACACTTCCCAACCAGTACCCCAAGCCCCCACCGTCGCATCTTCCCAGTTATCTTCCACAAAACGAACATCATGATCTTCTGGACAAATACCCAAAGCCCTTAAAGAATCAAGATAAATATCTTGGATATTATCTGGTGAAGGTTTAATCAGAACTTGATACTGATAATAATGTTGAAACCGATTAGGATTTTCCCCATAACGCCCATCCGTCGGACGACGACAAGGTTCAACATAAGCCACAGCCCAAGGTTCAGGACCCAAAGCCCTTAAAAAAGTATGGGGATTCTTAGTGCCTGCGCCCTTCTCCATGTCATAAGGTTGAGCAATCAAGCAACCACGCTCACCCCAAAACTGATGTAAAACCGCTATTACTGACTGAAAATTCACTATCTACTCTTCCTTGAGTCAACAACGCCTACACCATTGTTGCCTAAACTCAGTATTCTGAGCAGCTTTCAGCCGCTAAAAAATTTTCCCTACTTTTTTTTGAAAAAGTAGTTGACAAGTAAAAGGAGGTTCGCTATATTGAATAAGTGCCAAAGAGAGAGCCGCGAGAGAGCGGGACTCGGAGGGACTACCGAACCTTGAAAATATTATAGTTTGAAAGCCAGTATACAACAAGAAGTTGCGTCAGTAAAGAAAATAACCTGACCGTGGTTGTAAAAAGTGGTCAAAAGAGCTACAAACTTAACAAAACGGAGAGTTTGATCCTGGCTCAGGATGAACGCTGGCGGTATGCTTAACACATGCAAGTCGAACGGAATCTTTAGGGATTTAGTGGCGGACGGGTGAGTAACGCGTGAGAATTTGGCTTCAGGTCGGGGACAACCACTGGAAACGGTGGCTAATACCGGATATGCCGGAAGGTGAAAGGCTTGCTGCCTGAAGATAAGCTCGCGTCTGATTAGCTAGTTGGTGGGGTAAGAGCCTACCAAGGCGACGATCAGTAGCTGGTCTGAGAGGATGATCAGCCACACTGGGACTGAGACACGGCCCAGACTCCTACGGGAGGCAGCAGTGGGGAATTTTCCGCAATGGGCGAAAGCCTGACGGAGCAATACCGCGTGAGGGAGGAAGGCTCTTGGGTCGTAAACCTCTTTTCTCAGGGAAGAAAAAAATGACGGTACCTGAGGAATAAGCATCGGCTAACTCCGTGCCAGCAGCCGCGGTAATACGGAGGATGCAAGCGTTATCCGGAATGATTGGGCGTAAAGGGTCCGCAGGTGGTACTGTAAGTCTGCTGTTAAAGAGCAAGGCTCAACCTTGTAAAAGCGGTGGAAACTACAGAACTAGAGTGCGTTCGGGGCAGAAGGAATTCCTGGTGTAGCGGTGAAATGCGTAGATATCAGGAAGAACACCGGTGGCGAAAGCGTTCTGCTAGGCCGCAACTGACACTGAGGGACGAAAGCTAGGGGAGCGAATGGGATTAGATACCCCAGTAGTCCTAGCCGTAAACGATGGATACTAGGCGTGGCTTGTATCGACCCGAGCCGTGCCGGAGCTAACGCGTTAAGTATCCCGCCTGGGGAGTACGCACGCAAGTGTGAAACTCAAAGGAATTGACGGGGGCCCGCACAAGCGGTGGAGTATGTGGTTTAATTCGATGCAACGCGAAGAACCTTACCAAGACTTGACATGTCGCGAATTTCGGTGAAAGCTGAAAGTGCCTTCGGGAGCGCGAACACAGGTGGTGCATGGCTGTCGTCAGCTCGTGTCGTGAGATGTTGGGTTAAGTCCCGCAACGAGCGCAACCCTCGTTTTTAGTTGCCAGCATTAAGTTGGGCACTCTAGAGAGACTGCCGGTGACAAACCGGAGGAAGGTGAGGATGACGTCAAGTCAGCATGCCCCTTACGTTTTGGGCTACACACGTACTACAATGCTACGGACAAAGGGCAGCAAGCTAGCGATAGCAAGCAAATCTCATAAACCGTAGCTCAGTTCAGATCGAAGGCTGCAACTCGCCTTCGTGAAGGAGGAATCGCTAGTAATTGCAGGTCAGCATACTGCAGTGAATTCGTTCCCGGGCCTTGTACACACCGCCCGTCACACCATGGAAGTTGGTCACGCCCGAAGTCATTACCCCAACCGAAAGGAGGGGGATGCCTAAGGTAGGACTGGTGACTGGGGTGAAGTCGTAACAAGGTAGCCGTACCGGAAGGTGTGGCTGGATCACCTCCTTTTTAGGGAGACCTAATCCATTTAGAAATCGAACACATTCTGTCATTAGATTCTGAATTGGTCTATCCTAGGTCGGTCGAGAATTGGTTGAAAACTTTCAAAGTATTATCTTGGTTTGGTTCATAACCTAAGAATAAAAAAGTGGAAAAATTCAGCAACTGTAGTCAGAGAGAGTACAGACTGCTGGATTAGAGTCCAGTCAGAACCTTGAAAACTGCATAGTAACGCGAAAAAAAGCAGGCAGACACAGACATTCGAGAGGATGAAAGTGAAAGCAAGTCGAACCAAAGAAAAGTGGTCAAGCTAATAAGGGCTAATGGTGGATACCTAGGCACACAGAGGCGAAGAAGGACGTGGTTACCGACGAAATGCTCCGGGGAGTTGGAAGCAAACTATGAGCCGGAGATGTCCGAATGGGGCAACCCCAAGTACAGCCTGTTGAATATATAGACAGGTATGAGCCAACCCAGCGAATTGAAACATCTTAGTAGCTGGAGGAAGAGAAATCAAACTAGAGATTCCCTAAGTAGTGGTGAGCGAAAGGGGAAGAGCCTAAACCAATTGGTTTACTGATTGGGGTAGTGGGACAGCAATAACGAATCTAGAGACTAGACGAAGCAGCTAAATACTGCACCAGAGGGGGTGAAAGTCCTGTAGTCGAAAGTTAAAGGATAGGAGCTGAATCCCGAGTAGCATGGGGCACGAGGAATCCCATGTGAATCAGCGAGGACCACCTCGTAAGGCTAAATACTACTGTGTGACCGATAGTGAACAAGTACCGCGAGGGAAAGGTGAAAAGAACCCCGGAAGGGGAGTGAAATAGAACATGAAACCATTAGCTTACAAGCAGTGGGAGTCCGATTAAACGGATGACCGCGTGCCTGTTGAAGAATGAGCCGGCGACTTATAGGCACTGGTAGGTTAAAGCGAGAATGCTGGAGCCAAAGGGAAACCGAGTCTGAAGAGGGCGATAATCAGTGTTTATAGACCCGAACCCTGGTGATCTAACCATGGTCAGGATGAAGCTTGGGTAACACCAAGTGGAGGTCCGAACCGACCGATGTTGAAAAATCGGCGGATGAACTGTGGTTAGGGGTGAAATGCCAATCGAACCAGGAGCTAGCTGGTTCTCCCCGAAATGTGTTTAGGCGCAGCGGTAATGATTAAATCTGGGGGGTAAAGCACTGTTTCGGTGCGGGCTGGGAGACCGGTACCAAATCGAGGCAAACTCAGAATACCCAGAGAACACATTGCCAGTGAGACAGTGGGGGATAAGCTTCATTGTCAAGAGGGAAACAGCCCAGACCACCAGCTAAGGTCCCCAAATCATCACTAAGTGATAAAGGAGGTGAGATTGCACAGACAACTAGGAGGTTTGCCTAGAAGCAGCCACCCTTGAAAGAGTGCGTAATAGCTCACTAGTCAAGCGATCTTGCGCCGAAAATGAACGGGGCTAAGTGATGTACCGAAGCTGTGGACTTAGATTAATCTAAGTGGTAGGGGAGCGTTCCGTGGTAGGGAGAAGCAGTAGCGGCAAGCAGCTGTGGACGAAACGGAAGTGAGAATGTCGGCTTGAGTAGCGCAAATGTATGTGAGAATCATACACCCCGAAACCCTAAGGGTTCCAGAGCCAGGTTCGTCCACTCTGGGTTAGTCGGGTCCTAAGGCGAGGCCGAACGGCGTAGTCGATGGACACAGGGTCAATAATCCCTGACTATTATGTGGGAGCATGACTAGGGACGCATGAAAGATAGCCATACCCTGATTGGTTTGGGAGACCGTTACGACGGTCGAGTGGTGAAGGATAGTGCCAAGAAAAGCTAGTTATGCGATGAAAGCATAGTACCCGTACCCGAAACCGACACAGGTAGGGAGGTTGAGTATACCAAGGGGCGCGAGATAACTCTCTCTAAGGAACTCGGCAAAATGGCCCCGTAACTTCGGAAGAAGGGGTGCCCACCTTAGACGTGGGTCGCAGTGAAGAGATCCAGGCGACTGTTTACCAAAAACACAGGTCTCCGCAAACTCGTAAGAGGACGTATGGGGGCTGACGCCTGCCCAGTGCCGGAAGGTTAAGGAAGTCGGTCAGCGTAAGTGAAGCTGGCGACCGAAGCCCCGGTGAACGGCGGCCGTAACTATAACGGTCCTAAGGTAGCGAAATTCCTTGTCGGGTAAGTTCCGACCCGCACGAAAGGCGTAACGATCTGGATGGTGTCTCAGAGAGAGACTCGGCGAAATAGGAATGTCTGTGAAGATACGGACTGCCTGCACCTGGACAGAAAGACCCTATGAAGCTTTACTGTAGCCTGGAATTGTGTTCGGGCTTCGCTTGCGCAGGATAGGTGGGAAGCGATGAAGTATTCCTTGTGGGGAATATGGAGCTAACGGTGAGATACCACTCTGGCGAAGCTAGAATTCTAACTCATCTCCGTCAGCCGGAGAGAGGACAGTTTCAGGTGGGCAGTTTGACTGGGGCGGTCGCCTCCTAAAAAGTAACGGAGGCGCGCAAAGGTTCCCTCAGCACGCTTGGAAACCGTGCGGCGAGTGTAAAGGCATAAAGGGAGCTTGACTGCAAGACCGACAAGTCGAGCAGGTACGAAAGTAGGCCTTAGTGATCCGACGGCGCAGAGTGGAATGGCCGTCGCTCAACGGATAAAAGTTACTCTAGGGATAACAGGCTGATCTCCCCCAAGAGTCCACATCGACGGGGAGGTTTGGCACCTCGATGTCGGCTCATCGCAACCTGGGGCGGAAGTACGTCCCAAGGGTTGGGCTGTTCGCCCATTAAAGCGGTACGTGAGCTGGGTTCAGAACGTCGTGAGACAGTTCGGTCCATATCCGGTGCAGGCGTAAGAGCATTGAGAGGAGCCTTCCTTAGTACGAGAGGACCGGGAAGGACGCACCGCTGGTGTACCAGTTATCGTACCAACGGTAAACGCTGGGTAGCCAAGTGCGGAGCGGATAACCGCTGAAAGCATCTAAGTGGGAAGCCCACCTCAAGATGAGTGCTCTCACTACATAAGTAGGTAAGGTCACGGGCAGAACACCCGTTCTTAGGCGGTAGGTGGAAGTGCAGTAATGTATGCAGCCGAGCCGTGCTAATAGACCGAGGGCTTGACCTCTTTTCTTTTTTCGCGTTACTTGCAGTCTTCAGGGTTTTGTTACCCAACAATTTTTCCTGGTGTTGATTGCGCGGTGGAACCACACTGATCCCTTCCCGAACTCAGAGGTGAAACGCTGCTGCGGCGACGATAGTCTGGGGGTAGCCCCACGCCAAAATAGCTCTATGCCAGGTTCTATACTTCTACAAATGCCTCCTTCAATATACTTGAGGGTGGCTTTTGTTTTTTGTATTAGATACTTTTTGTATCCCCTCAATATTTGGGGGAAAGAGTTATTCAAGAACCCATGAGCAACCAAAGGGATTGAGAACAGATTTTTCGTGAATAATAGACCCCAAAGATGGAATATTTCCAAGCTGAGAAATGCGGTCACGGATTATATTCAAAAAAGCTAATTCCCAACTTACGAGTAGTGGCGACAAGAGACATAAAAGTATCCCAAGCCTGAGTACCCTCAAGACTCTGAGTGGCATAGCATAACTAATATTGCGTCGTTGCACCATCGTCCTAGCAGCTAACTCCACCGGATTATTATGCAAAGGCAATTCAGAATGCTCTAATACTAAAAGCAACTCCGAAATTTTTAGCCGAGTTAATCGTTTTCGTTCATCTAACTGTTGATAACTATTTTCTGTCGAAAAAAGTTTCCAAAACTCAGACCGGAGTTTTGCTGCCGTTTGCTGACTGGGAGAATTTTTGTAAGCAAGTAAGTCTCAGTAGTAATCCCAGAAATCATCCAAGAATTTATCTAAAATCTTTTGGTGAAAGGCAGGCAATAAACGGACTTAATTTTTTATAATGTCGTCCCTCATGCACCCAACACAAAGCAATATTATCAGTCAGTAACTTTAGGAGTCTGTTTTTGGGCTGCTTAATAATTTCCGTATTGCTAATTACTAGAGTGTCGATAAGCTTTTAATTACTTATTTATAACACTAAATGACTTGGGTGCAGGAAATTGTATTAATCAATACAATTTATTGGCGACAAAAATTATTAATTAAAATAAGAGAATTTAATGATGATTTTAAATCTAACTTAGGAGATAATTTCTTGAAAAAGTTGTCCTCAAAATAAACCTATCTCAAATTCATGGATTCTTTATCTATAAATTATCTGCTTGAAAATCTGAAAAATCCTGATGCTATAGTTCGAGAACAAGCAACGCGAAGAATTTGGCGGCTCTGGTTTCAGCAAAAGGGAATATATGGACTAGAAAAAATTGATTACAGTCAAAAGTTAATAGATGTAGGTGAACTAGCTACTGCGGAAGAGGTACTGACTTCACTCATCCAAGCACAACCAGATTTTGCTGAAGCTTGGAATCGAAGAGCTTTTTTATACTATAGTATAGGAAATTATCAAAAATCTCTGACTGACTGTCAGATGGTTGTCCAGCTAAATCCAGTACATTTTGGTGCGCTTCATGGTATGGGTTTGTGTTGGGCTGTATTGGGAAAATATGCTGAAGCCATCCAAGCTTTTCAAAAAGCATTAGTAATTCAACCATATTCGTTAGTAAATCAAAGATTGATTCTCGAATGTACGCTGAAACTTAGTTAGGGCTTGCGGAATTAGTGGTTAAAAGTCTTAATTTATGGATATTCAGGGCAAAGAAATGTAGTTAGGTGCAAGGAAAAGGGTTAAAACCAGTAAAAATCCTTGCACCATCAGGCATGAGGATGTATAGAAAAACAAAATATCAAGAAAAGCTATCAGAAAACTTTGAACTGACTTTCCCCAACCTAAAGGTATGGGGGTTCTTAAGGATTCCAACAATGAATTCTTAAAGTCGTAGCCAAAGCAATTCTAATAGCTTTAATTAAGATATATTTAATGTTGCCTATTAGCATAATGTCATTGAGGCGTAAACGCTTCGTGGCAGTTTACCCTACGGGAACGCTTCTCTTATATCTCCGGCTTGAAAGACATTAGAACTTAAAAATGCATAAATCTTAACTTACCTCTTTGTTAAAAACTAGTTAATTTATACAAAAATCTACAGACTTTCCAAATAACTCAAAAGGTCTGCCATTGCTTGTGGACTAGGCTGGAATTTTGGCATGGGAGGGGTTTCACCACTAATAACTTGGTGAATTAATCCATATCGAGATTTGCGCTTGGAGACGGCTTGCAGGCTTGGGCCTACTAGCCCATCGGCTTGTAAACCGTGACATCCAGTACAGTTGATTTGAAAGATAGCTTTTCCCTGTACTGGGTTTCCCTCCAGTGATACAACGCTTTTGATGTATGGATCGGAGGCTTGAACGATGTGAACACCAAGAATGACCAAAGGTATTGCTATGAGTATCGCTAAAGCCGACAAAGCGATCCACTGAATTAAAGTTTCAGGTTTGGTAAGCTGGTTATTCAAAAGGGTTGCTTTTACTGTCTAGGTGTACAAAAAATTTTTCATTTCCTACACATAGCTTAAAATTTCTTGATTCTACCTGCAAGCATAGATGAAAATTTTTATAAAAAAATAGGCTGAAAACCCTGGAATCAAATCCTAAAAATCTTTTGCCGAACTTCAAACGTCTGAAAGACGAGATTGAAATTAACGAGAGTAAAGGTATTAGAGGTGGTTTGACTACACCTTTAAGAGTCTTTTTTGGACTGCTGAAGATTCTACGTACTTTTAGAGCCAGGTAATTCAAATTGTATTTACATTCTAAAAACGGTGTAGGGCGCGGGATTGATGCTGGATTTGGTAAAATCAAAAGCAGGAAACGAATGTTGAATAATAGTAAAGAGGAGATTTACTGTGGTTGAACCCTTGCTGTCCGGTATTGTTCTTGGTCTGATTTTCGTTACTCTTAGCGGGCTGTTTTACGCTGCTTATAAGCAATATAAGCGTCCTACTGAGTTGGGAGGCTGAAATTGAGTTAGGAGTTAGGAGTTAGGTGACAGAGGTGAGGAAGGTGAGAATGATGATTTTACTTGTCTATCTCTCTTGCTCACCCTGTTCTTGTGGGTCTATTTTTTCTGATTCCCTGGTTTTGTAGAATGTGAGTGCTGTGTTGCCATAAACTTTTTGATGGCAGATTTCCCAATTGGGGATGTCTGGTGGTTGAAAATTTTGGGGACTATGCTCGACGGCTATTTCTCCATGAGTGTTTAAAAGCTGATATTGAGCGATCGCTTCTAATACTGGTTGATATAATCCACTAGCATAAGGTGGATCAAAATATATTCTGTCGAATTTTTGATTTGATAACTTTTTTAACTGCTGGAGTAAATTTCCCCGTAATATCTGAAATTTTTGTTCTTTAGTGGCTACTTGCTGCCAATTTTGCTGGATAATTGCACAAGCTCGACTAGATAGTTCAATTCCTACTACTAAGTTGGCTCCTCTACATAAAGCTTCTGCACCCATTGAACCACTACCGGTGCATAAATCTAACCAGCAACAACCATCTATTTTTCCCTGCCAAATATTAAAAACTGCCTCCCGTACTCGCGCACTGGTAGGTCTAGTTTCTTTCCCTGGTAAAGTTTTTAGCAGCCGATTCCCATAAATTCTCAGACTCATGATTTATTGGTCATTAGTCATTGGTTTTTAGTTTTAAACAACGGACAACAGATCATAGTGCAAATTTTTATTAAGCAGGAATTTTTTCGCGGACTTGAGCCACAAAATTAGATAAAACTTGCAAACCTATATTAGAAGATTTTTCGGGGTGGAATTGGACTGCCATGAGATTTTCATGAGCGATCGCAGCTGTGACAGTTTGACTACCATGGGTAACTGTTGCTGCTCGAATGTGTGGTTCAGTTGGGTCAACGTAGTAGGAATGGACAAAATAAACCCAAGGTTGAGCGGGTAAATGTTCCCATAAAATGCTTTTTGACTGAGTGAGTTGTAGTTGATTCCAACCCATGTGGGGAATAGCAATACTCGCTTCTGGACGAAAACGGCGAACTTTTCCACGCACAATTCCTAGTCCTGGTTGAGTTCCTTCGGCGCTGGATTCAAAGAGAATTTGCAGTCCTAGACAAATACCTAAGAACGGTTTACCAGATGCGATCGCATCTTTAATAGGTTGTTCTAAATTTCGCGCTCTCAGGTGTTGCACTGCTGGATCAAATGCTCCAACTCCAGGCAAAACTATTGCATCTGCCTGTTCTAATTCTCTGGCAGAATAAGTTACTTTAGGAGTTGCCCCAGCTTTTTCTAAGCCTTTGCAGACTGAGTGCAAATTTCCCATTTCGTAATCTACGACCGCAATCACTGGCATTTACCTGCTCCTTGTAATTTTATTAGGGAAGGTATTTATATTCTAATTCTAAATAATATTTGTTATGCAGAAAAAAATATTATTAACTTCTTTTGACACTTGGCTGAGTGATCAACAGTCAAATTCTTCCGATGATTTGTTACTCGAACTAGCCAAAATGGCTTGTGTCTGTAATGATTTAATTTTTTTGCGGCGACTACCTGTAGATGTTGACCTTGCTAGTTCTCGCCTCATTGTGAAAATCAATGAAGTCAAACCTGATTATGTTATTTGTTGTGGCATGGCGGCCAGTCGGATAAATTTAAGTGTGGAAGTACGTGCAAGTATCATGTCTCTACAGACTACTGATATTACATTTATAGATTGTGCAGAAAATATTTTGCAAACTACTGTTGATGTTGAACAATTGGTGGCGGGAACAGCAGCAGTTGAGATTAGCTACGACTGTGGTGGATTCGTATGTGAAGGTCTTTATTATTCAGTATTGGACTACTTATACCAATCTCAACTACCTATTCCTTGCATTTTTGTTCACGTCCCGATTTTGAATCAAGAAAATTTGATGAGCATTATGGCTGATTTTGTTTTAATTATTAATAATCTGGTAATTACTTAATGAAGGTAGGAAGCAGAAAACACTCATGCAAGATTTTTTTGATGTAGAATGCCTTAAGTCCTGACCAATTTAAGCGGGTTCTCATTTTTAATTTTTAATTTTTAATTGCTTATGTTTCCACTATTACTCGGTTTGACTCTCGCTCAAGCAACTCAATCCTCACCACCACCGGAAGAAGTGGTACAACCACAAGAAGTTCGAGCGTTACCAGGACGGTTAGATACTGTGCCAGTTTTTAATAGCAATAGCCCAGAATTGGTATTAAAAGAAGGTATATTACTTTCTACCTTTCCCCCGAACGGCAAAAAAGTACCCACTGCACATTTAAATTTTCCTTTTCGGGGACGCTTTGATATTTTTGCTCATCATGTTGCGAAAGCAGAACCACCAGAAAATTTACGTTCTTTGTATTTAGGCATCATCTTACATAACCCTGAAACTCAGCCAGTAAAGGTGAATATATTGCAGGGGGCAAGTTATTTAAGTCAACCGGATGCTCCATTTATTAAGTTGGATGCTTTTATCCCTAATAATGCAGGTACGGTGTTTGCTGGTCCGGGTAGTCGTGTGATGTCTGATGTGCTGCGGGGAAGACGACAAGAAATTTTCCCTGCTCAAATTGTCATTCCTCCAGGGGAAAGTCGGATGTTATTAAATCTGCCAATTCCGGTACAAGGATTGACTCCACCATTAAATGGTCGATCTTCATTTATGCGTGTGCGGAGTAATGGTAGGGTGTATGCTGCTAGTCTGGCTATGTTTGCACCTATCAATGATGATGGTAGTGAGCGTGCGCCAACTTTAGGAGAATGGCAAAATTTACTGAATAATGGTGAATTATCCACACCCAGAGATAAAGTTCCCACTCCTTTGGAGGAAAGTGGTAAACCGAGAATTTATGGAAGAGTTGCGGGTGTAGCGCGTGGTTCGGTGTGGCGATCGCTCTTGGTAGATAATCCTAAAACTAATTATTTAACTATTCCCCAACCAGGTCAAGCTTTTTCTTATGCTTTAAGCACACTGCATGGTGGTACTTTGGGAACTGGTCAAATTCAAAGTGCATCTATGTTAGTGCGTTATCCTGATACAGCTTATCGCGCTCATGGTAATTATGGAATTCAATATAGTCTGAAGTTGCCTTTATATAACAATACCCAAAGTCAACAAAAGGTGAGTGTGTTGGTGCAAACTCCAATTAAGGAAGATCAATTAAGCAAGTCAGGGTTGCGCTTTTTCACTACACCAGCGCGTCAAGTATTCTTCCGGGGAACTGTGCGGATTCGGTATCCAGATAACCAAGGTCAACCAAAAACGGAATTTGTGCATTTAGTCCAAACCAGAGGTGAACCAGGTCAACCTTTAGCGTTATTAAATATGAAACCAGGCGATCGCTCTTTAGTAGAAGTAGATTTTCTCTATCCTCCTGATGCTTCACCACCACAGGTTTTAACTGTGTCAACTCAAGAGTAGATTTACCTTGGGGAAGCTATTCAAGCAACAAGCGGTATTCATCAAAATACTCAAGATGGGAATGTAGCCACAAGAGACATTACATCACAACATCAGGAAACCATTAGAGCCTTAATTATAGAGATTTTCAAAGAGATGTTAGAAGAAAGTTCCCGCATGGATTACCACGATTTTCAAATATTGGTTGGTAAAGACAACAATATTCGGGCTTCCTCAGAACAAGGAGAGGAATCAGGAGAATTACGGTTAGAAACAAATCAAATTAAACTTGCATTACAACTGATTGAATCTCGCTCAACAAATACACAATTGCTCAAATCACTAGGAAGCCAATTGTACCAAGCTCTTTTCCCAACAAAAATTCATGGACTTTTCCGGGCTACAATTGCAGGCGCACAAACGAATAACTATAATGTGCGTTTGCGCTTAGTGTTTGACTCTCCAAAACTAGCCGCGCTACCTTGGGAATTTCTCTATGATGAAGGAACAAATACCTTCCTTGCTAACAATACCCAAACCGTCCTTTCTCGTTATATTGACGTTCCCCTAAAAAAGCTTGAACTTGAAGTTGCTAGTTTACCTCTCAAAGTTTTGCTAGTTATATCTAGTCCTAGTAACTTAGATAAATTGGACGTGACTGGAGAAGAAAAACTAATTCGTGAAGCATTGGCAAAACACATCGAATCGGGAACAGTTGAATTAGATGTTATACAAGATGCTACTACTCGCAACATCAACCAAAAGTTACGTGAAAAGCCTTACAATGTCTTCCACTTTATCGGTCATGGTGTTTTTGACAATAATAAAGGCTATATTGCTTTAGTAGATAATGATGGTAAATCCAGACTATTGGATGATGAGAATTTTGCCAACATTTTCTTAGGTAATCGCAATGTGGGGTTGGTAGTGTTAAATTCCTGTCAGGGTGCGGCAGTGTCTTCCCAGCAAGCATTTGCAGGTACAGCACCTAACCTAGTACAGCGCGGAATACCAGCAGTAGTCGCTATGCAATATTCCATTTTTGATAGCACTGCTAAGTTGTTTGCTGATGAGTTTTACTGCACTCTGGCATTAGGCTGGCCTGTAGATGCAGCTATCCAGACTACCCGCAATGCCATTTCTATAGAAGTCGGCTTGGATAAACCTGACTTTGCTACACCAGTGCTATATATGCGAGCAAAGGATGGAATTATTATGAAAAAAAAAATGAAGATATAGACATCCAGCAGATAGGCGATCGCATTAATCATCAGTGGGATAAGGAAGCGATAGAAGGCTTAGTACAACAAGTGCGATCGCATATTCATGATGATATCCAGCGATTACATAGCACCATGCCATTATGGGGTGTAGATCACTGGGTTTCTTTAGGTGATTTGTTTGTAGATGTGAACATCCTAGAGGAACTGAGTAGTAGTCGAAAGTCAGAACTAGATGACTTGTGGCAATATTTCAGTCAAAATCCAAGTTATCGCAGTTTTGATCGCATTAGCTTGGGTGAAGAACGGGAAAGGATTTCAGGACTAGAAGTGCTGGCAAAAAATACGAATTTAATGGTGGTGGGTAAACCAGGTTCAGGGAAAACCACTTATTTGCAGCGAGTAGTTACCGAATGCAACGCTGGCAATTTACAAACGCACCGAATTCCAGCTTTGATTAAACTGCGAGATTTTGTAGATGATGGACGCAAGTTTGCCTATTCGCTGGAGCGTTATTTTGAGCAGTGCTGGCAGTTATCAAACACAGAAATTAGTTTGATTTTCCATCAAGGTCGAGCATTGGTTTTGCTTGATGGTTTAGATGAAGTAACAGGAGAAGACGGTAAAAACATCACCAAGCAAATTAAGCAGTTCGCTCGTTCTTATCCGCAGGTGCAGGTAATTATCACTTGTCGAACACAAAGCCAAGAATCACGGTTTGAACGGTTTGATTATGTAGAAATAGCAGATTTTAATGAAGTCCAGGTACGATATTTTTCTGAGCATTGGTTTAAGGCAGTTATTAGGGATGACTCCGCTGGACTAGCAAAATCACAGAAGTTTCTCAATCAGCTTTTTCTGGAAGCGAATAAGCCGATTCAGAATTTAGCAATTACACCGATTTTGTTGAGTTTGACCTGTGTTGTATTTCACCAAACTGGTAAATTTTACTCCAAGCGTTCTAAACTCTATGAGGAAGGATTAGAGCTACTGTTAGAGCGGTGGGACAAGTCACGGGAGATTGAGCGAGATGAGATTTACCGAGATTTATCACCGGAACGAAAGCTAGAATTACTTAGTTATCTAGCGGTGAAAAAGTTTGAGCAACCGCAGTATGTTTTATTTGAGCAGGAAGAAATTGAGGGTTACATTGCAGAGTTTTTGGGAATTGGTCTGCGGGATAGTCGATCAGTTTTGAGAGCTATTGAAGCGCAGCATGGATTATTGATTGAGAGGGCAAATAAAGTCTGGTCTTTTTCACATTTGACGTTTCAAGAATATTTAGTGGCAAAGTGGTTTTGCAATCAAGCTGATTGGCAGTTTCTAGTTAATCAAATTACCACATCTCATTGGCGAGAAATTTTTTTGTTAGCATCCGAAATAACTACTAACCCTGTTTTATTACTTGAATTAATGAAAATTAAAATTGATACTTTTCTAACTGATGATGAGAAAATTCAAGATTATTTAATATGGCTAAGTACAAAAGCTAGTTCACTAAAATTCTCCTACAGTCAAACAGCCTTACGCGCTCTTTGTATGGCACTTAATCTTGACGAAGAAAATCTTGAACTTCCTTACTATCTTGGAATTGATCTCGATTTTAACTTTTTACCAAATGAACCATCAAACGATGAGCAGTTAATTTCAGAATATGCAGTTGATCGTAATCTTCGACTTGCTCTGTCTTTTGCTTCTGACAATCGAGGTGTTGTATCTCCGAGCCTTAAAGTACCTCTTAATATCATTCTTCAACAGATAATTGATAACGAACTACAATATATTTACCCCAGAAATTTCCAGCTAGAAAATGAAATAAGTCAGCTTATAAATAAATTGCCTGATTGGTGGTTAAATGAAAATTTTTTTGATGATGTGATGATTGATAAAATAGATAAGTGGTGGGAAATCAACGGCGAAGATTGGGTACATAACTTGAGATCATTAATGATAAAAAATCGTAACTTCGGTCATAATTGGTGTTTTATAAAAGAACAAACTGATCTCTTAGAACTATATTATAATGCCAATATTCTCTTGGTAGAGTGTTTAAATGTTTCTAATGTTACCAAGGAGACAAAGGAAAAGATTGAGCAACTATTATTATTACCCATAGCCGAAATCGAAAAACGCAAACGTGAAACAGCCGAATAGAGCCATCATCTCATGATTTGTATGAACTTTAGGCTACATCATCAGAGAGAAATTTAGAAATTTGATTGTAAACTTCTGAATTTTCTGCAAATGCCTGACGTAAATCATATTGTATTTGTAAATTATGCTGCTAGTTCTATTATTAAAGATTGGCAACAATTTCTTGTAAAGGCAACATTAAAGTTAAAGGTTCTATCGGAGAAGGTTTAAATTTATGTTTTAAATAAAATTGTTTAGCTTCTTCATCTTTAGCGTGAACTAAAATACATCGTACTCCTACTATTTTGGATGCTTGTAAAACCCGAAAGATTGCATCTCTTAATAAACCAGATCCTATCCCTTTTCCCTCCCATTGTTCATCAACTGCTAACCTACCAATAAGCATACAAGGTACTGGATCTGGTGCGTTTTGCTTGACTTTTCTAATAGCCACTGAGCGATATACACCAGAACTTGCTAAACAGTAATAACCAATGACTCTATTTTCAAAAGTTGCTACATAAGTTCTGGCAGTATCCCCCTCATTTTTAAAGGCTTTTTCTCTCAACCAATTATTTAAAGTTTCTGATCTTGAATTAAATTGTGATATATCATGATTATCATTAATTGGTTGAGGAGCTTCGATAATTTTTTCTGCTGCCATTCTTAATCCCAAGGTGATTTAGCAGTTAAAAACTTGCGTAGTTCCTCATCTACTTGAGGTGGTGCGTCTAAAATATCCAGAAATTCTTGATATTTTTCGTCATCTAAGGCAAAAAAAGTTCGATCATGAATTACTTTTTCTGCTTCTCGACAAGCGACATCTAGCATAAAATCAGAACGAGTTTTACCAAGAATTGATGCAGCATAATCAATTAAATTACGCTGTTTTTCTTGAACTCTAATATTAATCACCTGATTGCGTCCAGGGTTATTTGTGTCAAAGGAAGCTACCATTTTAGTTTCCTCTCTTTTAATTACTTCATTAGGTTTAGTATAGATAATCGTGTACACAATGTCAATACAATAATGGTAAGAAGCTACTTAGTTGCGATCGCTCATTGTAAAATTTTGGAATAGACAACTTTTAACATGACAGAACTCAACCCAGATATAACCGGAATTATCACAATCACATTGCAACCCCAAAGCAATGGACAGTATATTTGTCAATTATCATCGTCTCTGAGCGATTCTCCTAGAGACAATATACAATGCTACGGTCAAACCAAAGAACACGCGATAGCGATCGCCTTAGAACAACTAGCCGATGAGTATCGCCGAATAGCGGAAGAACAACAAAACATAGATTGGCTGACAGTGGAGAAATCAGACTCAGGAGAACCAATTACCAAGCATTACCACGTAATTCTGCACTACGAACGCATTGCTGAGGAAGAATCAAAATTTCAGGCAATACACAATACTGTTATGGGTAATACAGTGGTGGAGAATGCTAAAATTACTGTGATTGAGATTGATCCAGATATCCCAATTGATCCGTTAACGCGAGGGTGGGATTGATGAACTGGAAAAATCAAACAAGTAAAAATGTTTTTACAGACTGCACCAACACTGCGATCGCTGGCTAACATCTGGAAAACATATAACTAAAAAATATGGACGTAACTGGATTCGAACCAGTGACCCCATCGATGTCAACGATGTACTCTAACCAACTGAGCTATACGTCCTTAAACAAGCCTTATTCATCATAACATACATTTTTGAAAAAGCAATAACAAAATAAAAATACAGCAAAACTAGTTAGTCAGTAGGGGTTTAGCACCGCCAAACCCTCCTAGTTGTATGAACTAACTAACAGTTATCGTCACACCTGCGCTTTCATTCCCCAACCTATCCACCGCACACACAGCATAAATACCAGGTTGAACAGTGGCAAAAGTCGTACCAGCAGATAAAATACGCTGAATTATCCAACTATCTCCATTTTGACGGTACAGCGTCCAAGAACGCACAGGCTGATTATCTCCAGCTTGCCAATTTAGTCTACCGTTTTCAAATTTTAGTTCCTTGGGAGGAGATGGTGGCGTACTATTTTGCCATGACATTGTGGGAACAATTGCCGGTCTGGAATAATAGACATTTTTAAATTGGTCTGCGATACCTTGGCGATTTTCAGATAGGGAACTCATACTAAAAAAGATATTTCCCAGTGAAAGTTTACCTGCTAAGTTGCGAGAAAGCTGAATTTGCTTTTGTATTTCTTCATTTTTCCATGCTTTCCCATCTAGTTGTCCAATATTATTACCGGCGTAAATATGGCGTTGTTTGGTATTGGCTTCAGTCCACCATTTTAGTAAGACTTCATAACTTTGTTGTGTTTGGTCAGTACGCCAATAAAGTTGCGGTGCTAAATAATCTATCCAACCTTCTTGTAACCATTTCTTGGAATCTGCATAAAGCACACTATAGGGATCTAAACCAACAATTCCTGCTGGTTGTCCGGGGCGATAAATACCAAAGGGACTAATCCCGAATTTAACGTGAGATTTGGTTTTTTTAATTCCTTGAGATAAACGTAATACCATTTGATTGACGTTTTCTCGTCGCCAATCTTCTAAACTTAGTTTTCCACCATTAGCTGTGTAAGTTGCGTAGGTTTTATTATCGGGGAAAGATTGGCCGGATATGGGATAGGGATAAAAATAATCGTCTAGGTGAACGCCATCTAAATCGTAGCGTTTAACAACATCAATAATGACATTGTAAGCCTGGTCTTGAACTATTTTTGCGCCTGGGTCCATCCATAATTGATTACCCCATTGATAAACAACTTCAGGATTAGTTATAGCTATGTGGGGAGAGACATTAGAACCGCTTTTGGTGGTAGTTTTGGCGCGGTAAGGATTGAACCAAGCATGAAGTTCGATATTGCGTTTATGACATTCTGCGATCGCAAACTCCAAAGGATCATAAAATGGTTCTGGTGCTTTTCCCTGAGTTCCTGTAATCCAAGCACTCCAAGGTTCTAAAGCAGAAGCATATAAAGCATCACCTTCCGGTCGCACCTGTAATACTAAGGCGTTAAAATTCAGAGATTGTAATTGTTTAATAATTTCCAGCAGTTCCGTTTTCTGCTGTTCTACAGACAGTCCCAGTTTGGAAGGCCAGTCACTATTCCACACAGTTGTCACCCAAGCACCCCGGAACTCGCGGTTATGACTGACCTTGATAGTGTTGGGAGTCAATAATGGCGGTACGACAATATAATCAGAAGCAATTTTTTCCGCTTTTCCCTGATATACCAAAGCTTGATATACCATTACAGCTACATCTGCACGAGTCGCCGGCATTCTGGGGTTGAGTAATTTAAGATTGGGATAACTAGCCACCAAACCCACACGAGTTGCGATCGCAACTTGATTTATACCATAGTTAGGAATAGCAGTAGAATCTTGATAAATTTCTGCTAACTTACTCACCAGATCCGGTGCTACCTGAGTAGCAATCTCTAATCCATTGACCATAGAAACTAAAATATCACCCCTGGAAATACTATCATTAGGGCGGAAAGTCTGATTAGGATAACCAACCAGAAAACCTGTTTCATAAACCTTTTTAATTGCGCTATTAGCCCAGAATGTAACAGGAACATCTTTAAAAGCAACATATTCCCGTTTTTTAGTCGGCGTAAATATAGAAGCGATAATAGCCGCAAATTCAGCACGGGTAACAGGATAATCAGGGCGAAAAGTTCCATCTCGATATCCATTAACAATGCGCCGTTGGACTAAAGCCTGAATGAATAGACGCGCCCAATGATTTTGAATATCTGGGAATGATGAAGAAGTAGATACCATAGAATATTTTGATAGTAACTGATATTTTTACGCTTAATGTTGATTTTGACTAACCAGAAGTTCCCCGCAAATAAACAAACTTCTGATTCGTATTTTCTAATTTATCATCAATTTTTGTCGAAGCACATATACCCTGATTCAAAAGCCAATTTTGCAAAAACTCATTAATTTTATAAGCATTATGTCCGTGATTAATAAGTAATCCTGTAGGACTCAGACGATTTAACAAAGATTGCATTGCCTCAATCAGCTTATCTTCGGACATCAGGTTAAAAAGTTGAACAGTGCTACGAGTGATAATCACATCAAATAAACCAGGACAAATCTCACTATCAAATATACTCCCCGTAATAAATTTCACTGTCTTCACTTTATTACTAATCTCTGCTGTTGAGATATTATCTAAATTATTGTCTGAGAAATAAGCAAACCAATTTAATTCCTGATAACTGAGTGGATAATTAGCTAAATATTGATTTGCATAGGCAGAAACATCAAGCACAGTTACATCAAATCCAATATATGCTAAAATATAAGCTTCTAAAGAAATACCATTACCAGCACAGAGAACAGTTTTATATTCCAGTTTTTGCAAAAACGGTATTAGCCAATCACTATCATCAAATATATGGCACAAAAAATCATATTGATATCCCTTAGTAATCAAATATTTCCAAAAATAATTCCAACCCTCAGCATCATTAACATTAGTAGGAATTGGATAATCAGGCATTAGGGTTTTCGTAGCTTTGATGGGATCAAAACCTTCTGGAAATAAAGTTTTATGATTATATTGTGCCTGAACTAAATTTGTGCCTTCCAGATTTGCTCCCCGTAAATTTGCATCTTTTAAATTAGCTTCTCGCAGACGGGCATTTTCTAAATTTGCTTGCAACAGAATAGTACCACTCAAATTAGTTCTCAGCATTGTCGCTTGCACAAAAATTGTTTTCGTCATCACTGCGCGACTAAAATCAGCCCTAGTTAAATTGGCGTGACTAAAATCAGCCTTATTTAACATAGCTGTACTCATATTAGCCCTTAATAAAACGGCATTACTTAAGTCTGCACCACTCAAATCTGCCCTGGCTAAAATTGCACCACTCAAATTAATATCTCGCAAATTCACACCTGGAAGAATAGCAGCAGTTAAATCAGAATTTTCAAAATTCCTTTCCCCTGCTGCGTAGAAATTCAATAACTCCTCTGCACTATTAACCTTAACCATGACAAAAACCCCCTCCGCCTACCTCTGCGTTTTATAAACCCATCACTTGACGATAACGAGACTCAATTTGCATTACACCAGCCGATTTTTGCTGAGTTTTCCATTGACTACGGTTAAATAATTCTTGTCGCAATTCAGCAACATTAATACTTATAATTTCACCATTAGCAATAACTTGTTTACCATTTACCCAAGCACTACTAACAACATTATGAGGGCGACCCAAAACTAATAAACCAATTGGATCAGTACGCGGCAACAATGATAAATGAGTTAAATCATAAAGCACTAAATCAGCTTGCTTACCAACAGACAAAGAACCAATTTTATCATCTATCTTCAATCCTTTTGCACCTCCTAACGAAGCCATTTCTACAGCTTCACGGGGTGTAATCCAATACTGATAATCTAATTCAGTAACATTGTGCAGAATCGAACCAATTTTAATCGCTTCTAACAAATCTTGAGAGTCATTACTAGAAGCACCATCACAACCAAAACTTACATTAACACCAGCTTGACGATATTTTAAAATCGGGGCAATACCACTACCTAAACGCAGATTACTTAACGGGTTATGGACAACTGTAGACTGAGTTTCAGCCAAGATATTAATATCAGCATCAGTTAACCAAACACAATGTGCTAAACTGGTGCGATCGCTTAAATAACCAATCCTATTTAAATATTCAACTCCGCTACAACCATATTTTTCCTGTGCCAGTTTTTCCTGTGCCTTGGTTTCCAGTAAATGAGAATGACGACACAGATCATAACGATTACTTAGCTCAATACAACCTGTAAATAAACCATCAGTACATAACTGAATACCAGTTGGTGCAACTAAAATATTTATACCTTCATCTGGACGATGAAACTTAATAACAGCTTCTTCAATAATTGCTAAAGTTTCCGATGTAGAACGAAAATAAGGGTCATGAATTTGTTCAACTTCCCCCGATGGTATACCAGCACTAAAAGACTCATCTTGAATTAAAGGTGCAATAAAAGCCCTAATTCCAATTTCTCTATAAGCGCGAACAGTAATAGCAATAGTTTCTAACTCCTGACCAGGAATTAACACCAAATGATCTACTACACTTGTACCTCCAGAAAGTAAAGTTTCTACAGCCGTACCCAAAGCACTCAGATAAACTTGTTCTGTATCCAGAGGAGTAAAATCATATAAATTTGCTAACCACAATTCTAAAGGCAAAGGAGGAATTACTCCCCGTTGCCAATGTTCCGAAGAATGGGTATGGGCATTGATAAAACCAGGTAATAAAAGTTTATTTTCACCATCAACCTCTGTACCAATCACCTCTAAATTCGGTGCAATGGCAGCGATCATACCATCCACAACCTGTACATCTAAAGTGGCGTAACCATTTGTAACAGGAATTAAAGCTTTTTTAATAGTCCAGTTCATAAGTGTTTAACCATACTATAAATTTATTGTATGCCACAATCAATACTAATCTTTTTGTGAAGCTGAAAGTTGTAAATAGGTTTGGGGAATGGTTATCAGTTATTTTCCTCTCTCTTCCTTGAGTTAAATTTGACAGGGGAACAGATTTTTCACTTTGGTAGCGCAATTTAATATCTTAACCTTAATTAAGGAAATGAACACGCAACAGAATTTCAAGGTACAAAGGAGACAATAATGTTGGGTGTTGAAAATTTATGAATCTACCATTGCGAACATTAGGCGTTTACCCCAATGCTTGGGGAGTAAATCAAACCTTTGCAGACATTACTCGTCCTCAAAAGACTCCACAGCCTGTTATTTTATCAACAGAAACCAAAACCCTGCGTATCGACTTAGCAAAAACCGCCATCATTGTTATTGATATGCAAAATGATTTCTGTCATCCTGATGGTTGGTTGTCACATATTGGGGTAGATGTTAGCCCTGCACGTAAACCAATAGAACCTTTACAAAAATTATTACCACAACTGCGATCGCATGGCGTACCTGTAATTTGGCTAAATTGGGGCAATCGCCCTGATTTATTGAATATTAGCGCCGGTTTACTGCACGTTTATAATTCCACTGGAGAAAGTGTAGGATTAGGTGATCCTCTACCTAAAAATGGAGCTAAAGTTCTTATGGCAGGTAGTTGGGCTGCTGCGGTAGTAGATGAACTCGAACAACTACCAGATGATATTCCCATTGACAAATATCGCATGAGTGGGTTTTGGGATACACCCTTAGATAGTATTCTGCGGAACTTAGGAACAACGACAATATTATTTGCTGGAGTTAATGCCGATCAATGTGTTTTTACAACCCTTTGCGATGCTAATTTTTTAGGATACGACTGTATTTTATTGCAAGATTGTACAGCCACAACTTCACCAGAATATTGTTGGTTAGCAACTTTGTACAACATTAAACAATGCTTTGGGTTTGTCACAGATTCATCGGCAATTTTTACAGCCTTAGCAGAAAACAACAGAAAATCATAATCTCAGTCGCTAATTAGGAATTTAGGAGACAGAAGTAAGAAGAATATATGTAAGAAATCAGGAGTCAGAATGCTGATGAAATGAAGAATAGAGAGCAGTGAGATTTTATCAAAATCATCAAAGTTGATTAAAAAAGCCTTTATTCTGCTGACTTGGAGTGTTCTCTATCCTGAATACTTGCGAATATATTTTTTCCCTGTTCCCTATTCCCTATTCCCTATTCCCTATTTGTAATTTTGAATTAATTATGACCTCTACTCGTTGTGTAATTCCGGTTATCAAATCTCCCAAAGATTACCAAGCATACCGCATTAGCCCCCGTGACTCTAACCGGTTAGCAATTATCTTTGACTCCACAAATGCTAACGCTTCCTTAACTTGTTGTGTGGAAATATTTGACGTGGGTGGACAAACACCACCAAATCGTCATCAATGGGCATTAGAAATGTTTTTTATCCTCAAAGGAGAAGGAGTGGCTATTTGTGATGGCAAAAAAGTACCAATCAAAGCTGGAGATAGTTTATTAGTTCCACCTACAGGCACTCATTTGATTAGAAATACTGGTGAAACTCGTCTTTATACGCTGACAATTATGGTACCAAATGAAGATTTTTCAGAATTAATTCGTAGTGGTATACCTGTAGAATTAGATGCTGAAGATATGTCTGTTTTAGGAAGATTAGATTCCTTTAGCTTTGTGTAAAATCACATATTACTGATCTGTAAAAAAAGCTGTTGCCAATCAATTACAGGTGGTCTTATTCCTTGATTAACTAATTCAAAAACCTGTCCATTAGAACTTGGATAAAATAAACTTTCTACACAAGCCGCAGCAACATCAATGCGGCTGGCTTCTCCTGTAAGAATATCACCCTTACCCACTACTACACCTAATTTACCTGATGTTTCTGCCTTTGTTAAGGTATTCAGATCATAGGAAGTAAAGGGTCCATCAATTAAACGTCCAGGACGGATAATTGTGTAAGGAATTCCTGAATGAATAATGGCTTCCTCTCCCTCTTGTTTGGCATCTAGGACACCAAACCGATTAAGAATATTAAAAGGAAATTGATCTTTTCTCAGAATACCACAGGAAGAAACAAAAACAAATTTTTGTAAATTTTTTGGTGCTGCTGCAACTAGGTTTTTAACAGCTTGGGAATCAACTTTACGAGGTGTATTTTTAGCTTTATTTTCTATTGATTGAGGGTCAAACAAAGCCAGTCCCCATTCGATCATGTTAGGAGGTGAATCAAATTCCCACTTCGCAGAAGGAAAAGCAGTAGTTCCAGTACAGCATACAATAGAAGTTATGTTTGACATTGCTGCTGGTAAGGTATTTAGTTCACGGATATCACCAACAGCAATTTCAACGTTTTGATTGAACATTTCTGTAGCTTTTTGAGCATTTCGTGTAAGAATGCGAACTGACAAACCTTTTTCTAATAATTTGCTGACTACAAGTTGTCCAACACCACCAGTAGCACCAACAACTAATACAAAATCTTCTCTGGAAAGTTCTATGTTAGCCATTATTTTTTAATATTGAGTAATTGCATAAATCAAATACAAATCCTATATGATTTTATCTTAATTTAAACATCCATCACAATTTGAGTTTTACCATTGTGTCCATGAATCAATTCGATTTGCTCCACGCCTCCAGTATACCAGGCAGTTGAAGTAACTTCACCCAGCCATTGCATAACAGCAATACCACCACAACTTTGAAAATAGCATCCTACTGCAACTACACCAGTTCCGCTAATACCAGTGACATCTTTTTTCCTAACTAGCTGAAAAGTCTTGAGATTATATCCTTCTAAAGACGGTTGATCAAATATTAACTGTCTACCCCTTTTGTCTTGGAGTTGTTGAAAGGAGTTTAGAGATGGGAAAGTAGCATAACTAGCATTTGGCAAACATCTAGCAATGGCTACTTGTCCATCTGGTAAAATAACTCCCCCTGCTATTATTTGCTGTAATGGCTTTTTTTCTGGTTCAATCAACCAAAATGCTTGTAGTTTGAGTTCCATAGATTACACTTTTTTATTGCCAACATGGCTGTTTTTATGAATTATTTGTGATTAACATAGTCTAAAAATACAGTGAAAACTGCCCTGTAATTACCAGACAGCAATCTTGTAAATTTGGCATGAATCAGGACAAATAATCTAACTTCGTTAAATATTATACGGAATAAACAGTTAACTAAGTGAAAGATGTTAGCAAGAGCAATGAATTTATAATTAAAATGGCCAACATAGCAATAGGCCTTAGCCTACTGCTCTCAAAATTATCACAATCTAGAGGTTAATCTATCAGGAATATATTCCCATGAGCCGAAAAACCAACAAAATCTGCAAACAATCAGGAGTGATTCCATATCGTGTGAGAGATGGAAAAATAGAAGTCTTATTGATTACCACCCGTAAACGCCAAAGCTGGGTAATACCCAAAGGAGGTGTTTGTAAAGGCATGACTCCGCCTGATTCAGCAGCTAAAGAAGCCTGGGAAGAAGCAGGAGTTGTTGGTCAAGTAAATACTGAAAAAATCGGCGCTTATCAATATCGTAAACGCGGTAATATTTATCGCGTAAATTTATTTTTATTGCCAGTAGAACAAGTCTTAGAAGATTGGCCAGAAGCAACCCAAAGAGAAAGGATCTGGTTAGATATAAGTCATGCTGCCATGATTGTTAAAGGAAATTCTCTGAGAAGGATTTTACATATCTCTCAAAACCAAGTAAAAATAAAAAACTAAAAACAAAAATTAAAAACATAATAATTCAGGAGTCAGAAATCAGAATATTTGAGAAATTTGTTTATCAAACAGGTATTTTTGGCGTTAGTCTGAAAAAGCTTACTGCTGATGACTCAATACTTACCTAAAAACTAAAAATTTAATCCTGTAGGGGTAATTCATGAATTACCCCTATTTTTTGAGTTCTAAGCTATGGTTTGCAAGTCAAATTTGACTACAATATCATTAAAATCTTGATCACCGCCATTTGTTAAATCTTCAAAACCAAAGGTATTATCTCCTAAAAGACGGACATGATCTACTTGATCAGAATTAGCACCTAAGAAGGTGAAGTAAACTGCTGGATCATTATTGGCATTACTATCAAGAATAGCATCGGGTCTACTATTCACAATCAAAAATGGTACATAAATAGCACCACCTTCTAAAGTACCGTTAAAAGTCGCTGTTTGACCATTACTTACACTCAAACCCAGATTGCTTAAATGCTGATTAACCGCAGCTTGAGTATAGCCAGCTTGTCCAGGAAGGATATCAGCAGTACCATCACCATTGAGATCAATCCCACCATTTTGATCAGTTACTTTATAGAAGCCGACATAGTTATCAAAAGCTGCTTCTCGGTAGACTGTAAACTCAGCATTCACCAAACCAGTAACATTCCGTAAATCAATATTTTCCCCTTGAAGAGTATCTTGTAATCCTGTACCCAAAGTTAAAGGATTATCTGTAGCTTGAATATTGACAACCAAATCCTGAAATTCCGAAGAATTAGTAGAACTATCCTTCCAACCAAGAGAAAAATCATTTTCTCCTAAGTTACTAATTTGGAGAGTTGAGGAGTTAGGGAAAATCACGTTGGAAATAGGAGTGATACCAGCTTTTACGGAATCGGTTGATCCATTTCTCACTAAATAGAACCTCAAGTTAGTATTGGTGTTCAATCCTAATAACTTATTGAGGTCGCTACTATCAAATTGGTTGGGAATTTTGGAAATAGTAGAGAAAATGATCTTACTATTTTCTAAAGCTGCTTCAGTATATCCAGCTTCACCAGGGGCGATACCATCAATTTTTCCAGAAGCATCATCAACAGCAAATGCTACTAATTCATTAACATTACTAAAATTATTGTTTGCTATTGTAACTTGAAGTCTAGCCGTGCTATTTGGGCTGACAATTTTAAAAACATCATCACTAACTTTGAGAATTTTAGTTGTGGAAGATCCTCCATCTGTAGGGTTTTCATTTTCGTCAATGTCATTAACATTAATAGTCAACTGCTTAGTAAAAGAGAGTCCAGCAGCATCTGTTGTCTTAACATTAATGTTGTAACTTGATTTGGTTTCAAAATCAGGAGAGGTGTTAATTTTCAGACTTTCACCGTCAATAGTGAATAAACTATTATCTGGATAGTCTTCATCAGTGATTAAGCTATATGTGAAAGTATCACCTGTGTTTTGGTCAGTAGTGATAAATGAACCGATTACGGTTTCGGAGTTAACATTCTCATTAATGGAGGTGACAGTTAATCCTAAATCTGTTGGTGCTGTATTTACTTCTGTTTCGTCTATGTCATTGATATTGATAGTGAACTCTTTTTCATAAGATAGTCCACCTTGGTCAGTGGTTTTGACCAGAATCACATAACTTGATTTGGTTTCAAAGTCAGGAGAGGCATTAATTTTCAGACTTTCACCATCAATAGTGAATAAACTATTATCTGGATAGTCTTCATCAGTGACTAAGCTATATGTGAAAGTATCACCTGTGTTTTGGTCAGTAGTGATAAATGAACCAATTACGGTTTCGGAGTTAACATTCTCATTAATGGAGGTGACAGTTAATGCTAAATCTGTTGGTGCTGTATTTACTTCTGTTTCGTCTATGTCATTGATATTGATAGTGAACTCTTTTTCATAAGATAGTCCACCTTGGTCAGTGGTTTTGACCAGAATCACGTAACTTGATTTGGTTTCAAAGTCAGGAGAGGCGTTAATTTTCAGACTTTCACCATCAATGGTGAATAAACTATTATCTGGATAGTCTTCATCAGCGACTAAGCTGTATGTGAAGTTCTGAACTGTAGCGTTGATGTCGGTGGTAGTAAATTGACCGATTACGGTTTCAGATTCAACATTTTCATCAACGCTGTTGTTGTCGAGTAGTAAATCAGTAGGGGCGCTGTTGATGCCAAAAATCACGTAACTTTCCCCAGAATCGTCAGCAAAGGGGGCGCTAAGAATTAAGTCCGCGATTCCATCACCATTTACGTCTCCTGCACCACTAACTGAATTACCTAAGTTGTCAAATTCTTGAAGGCCATTGATGATAAAGCCGTTAGTACCATCTATATCAGAAAGGTTGATGGCAGCACCAAAGTTATTTTTGCCAAATACTACATAGCTTTGACCGGAACTTTCACCATTGGGGTCGGCGTTGTTGGCGCTAATAATTAAATCGTCTATACCATCACCGCTGATATCTCCTACACCGCTAACAGACCAGCCTGAGTTGTCCAATTCGTTGATACCATTGATGGCAAAGCCGTTATTACCGTTAAGGCTGGAGAGGTCAAAGCTAGAATCAAAATTACCATCTTTACCAAATAGCACATAGCTGATTCCAGCATTGGTGATCCCATTGGGGTCGGCATCATGTGCGCCAATAATCAGATCATCAATGCCATCACCGTTAACATCCCCCGCATTGCTAACGGAGAAGCCTAATTTGCTATCTTGTTCACCATTGATGATAAAGCCGTTGCTACCATCAAGGCTGTTAAGGTCAAGACTGGGACTAAAATCGCCTTCTTTGCCAAAAACTATATACGCCTGACCTGAATTTGTGTCATTGGGAGTTGCTTGGGGAGCGCCGATAATCAGGTCATCAATACCATCATTGTTGATATCTCCGGCACTGCTGACGGATAAGCCTGAATGGTCTTCTATGCTTTGTCCGTTGATGATAAAACCGTTACTACCATCAAGGCTGGAGAGGTTGAAGCTAGAATCAAAGTTGTTCTGACCAAATACTATATAGGTCTGTCCAGGTTTGCCGTTGCTGGTGGTGTAGGCATTGGGAGCGCCAATAATTAGATCGTCAATGCCATCATTGTTCACGTCTCCAGCACTGCTAACGGAGAAGCCTAATCTATCTTCCGCAGTCAAACCATTGATGACAACGCCATTATCGTTAAGGTTGGAGAGGTCTATGGTGGGGTTGGAACTGAAGCTATTTTTGCCAAATATGATGTATGCAGCCCCGGAATTTTCTCCATTGGGATTAGCTGAGGGTGCGCCAATGATAAGGTCGTCTATACCATCGTTGTTAATGTCTCCGGCTGCGCTAACAGAACGGCCTGATATGTCGCCTTCTGTAGCACCGGTGATAGTAAAGCCGTTGATTCCATCCAGGGTGGAGATGTCGATGGTGGAAGCAAATCCTTCGGTGGTGCCAAATACTATATAGCTTGTGCCAGAATTATTTCTGTCATTGGGGTCGGCTTCGGGTGCGCCGATAATGAGGTCGTCTATACCATCGTTGTTAATGTCTCCGGCTGCGCTAACTGAGTAGCCTAGTTTGTCATCGGTTGCATTGTTATTGATGATAATAAAACCGTTTGTGCCGTCAAGTGAAGAGGTGTTGAAAACTTGTTCAGTCATAATTCTGTAGTATCTTTGGCTTTTTGAATTTTTGATAAATTGCCGCTACTGTTTTGTAATCGGCTCATCTTTGCAGTTAATCTGCATGAGGAAGTTTCTCTATGCTGTCAATAGCTAGAGTTGATATGAATCGCTGTGGAGGATAGAAGTTTACTCCGCGATTAATCTGCATGAGGAAGTTTCTCTAGGCTGTAGAAGTGAAGCAGCCAGAGTTGCTATGAATAGCAATAGGGATATGAGTTAATCCCACTGTTAATCTGCGTTAATATTTCTCTGGTGTACTGTGGTTAAGCAGTCAGAGTTTAATATGTATTGCAATGGGTATGAGGAAAATCCGGGTTAAAATCTATGCAAAATAAAACCTAGATTCTGATGCAATTACCCAAAATACGATCTGCTAGAAGCAAAAGCTATTTGCTACTGCATATCATGGTCTTCCATGTCTGATGAGACTTGGTGTTTTGCCGATGACACCCGAACGAACCTACCAAAACGAACTTACCAAGATCCTGAAGTTTTTACTGATTTTCTGGGGTTTAATTTTTGATTGTATTGATTAATAAGGTTTTCATTAAACGCCCACGATGATTCTAGCCTATATCTTGTACTATTAATTGTCAAGTCTCTATAAAGTTTAAACAAAGAATACTGGAAATGCTGAGTTTGCTTTTGATGATTAGGACTGATGATTCCCACAAATAGGGTGATTTTGTCAAGATTTTATGGGCATCGAGATGATAATTTTTGACAATTGAACGCGGCGAAGTAGGATGTGCTAGTAGAAAAAGCAGCACAATATTAGTGGTATAACAATTAACCTCTAGTAATGATATAGGTAAGAGTTTTATGGGAGAAAAAATCAGATGTATTTAAACTTTTTTATCAGTTCAATTGTGGGGATAATAGTAGCAGTATTAGTAGCTTTTGGTGTTTTACAATGGTTTCATATAGCTGCTGGTAATTTTCTCGACTGGGTAATTGGTGGTGCGAGTTTTTGGTGGTTGTTGGTAATTGTGACAGTTCCGTGGAATGTCCATTTTCAGGCGAAAGAAGTTTTAGCTGAAGCTGCTGAATCAATTGAAAAAAATATTTCCGTAGATGAGAAACAAATTAGGTATGTAAGAATTTTAGCCAAGCGATCGCTCTGGGTGGCTATTGGTTTACACTTAATCTCAGCTATGGCGTTGTATATTCTAGCAGTCACTGGAATTAGTGCTGTTGGATATATCAGTTCTGGCGCTGCTTTGTTATTAACCTTATTGCGTCCAGCAATTAGCGCCTATGAATACTTATATGCGAGGTTGAGAATGATTAGGCAAGCTTTTACCTATCCTCGTGAAGATATTCTGGAACTGCGTAACCGCTTTTATGAAATAGAACAAAAGGTGAAATCTTTAGAAGATCAATTAAATCCAGAACAGCCCTATTCTTTAGTGGCTAACAATCAAAGATTTAGTGAAGAAACACGCAGAGAATTGGCTCGTATTCTAGCTAATTTAGAAGAATTAAGAGCTACAAACCAAACGGAACATGAGCGTTTATCGAGAGAAGCCAAAAATGCGATCGCACAACTTTCTACCGATGGACAATTTCTCGATCATGTCCGCGAGATTATTAGATTTTTTAAATCGGCTTAATGGAATGCGGGGTATAGGGGGGCAGAGGAGCAGAGGAGCAGGGGAGCAGAGGAGAATAATGTATTAATCACATATTCCCTATTAACTGTCACCTGTAACCTGTCACCTCTTCTTCCTCCCTTGAATTACCTGTAAACTACCACCAGCATATAAACTTGGTGTATCTACCTCAAACCCATTTTCTCGCAGTAAACCAGGTAAATCAGTTTTCAACAACTCCCAAGCGGTTTCTGTTTCAAACAACCAGAAAAACACCGATAAACCTGGCCAAAAAATAGGATTTGTGGGAGGATGAAAATCTACCAATGTGAATACTCCTCCTGGCTTTAATACCCGATAAACTTCTTGAATGATGTTTCGCAATTGTTCCGGCTGCATCTCGTGTAAAGCGGCGCTAGTATGGACAATATCAAATAAATTGTCTGCAAAGGGCATATTTTCCGCAAAAGCTTCCACATAAGTAGCATTCGGCACATTATTACGCGCTCGTCGTAAAGATAATGGGGAAGCATCCAAACCTGTAACATTTTGTGATAATTTCACCAAAAATTCTGTCGCTTGACCGCTACCACAGCACAAATCTAAGATATGAGTATCTGAGTGTAGTGTTAAACCTTGTAAAGCTAGTTGGCGAAAACGCCCTTCACCCCCTACACTCAAGGCTGCTAAACGGGATATACCATCGTATAACCATTGATACCGATAACTTAAGTCTCTGAAAATTGTGGCCATTGCATATTTCCTGCTAATAAAGCTTTATATTTAATAAAAATGCGAATGCGCGAAATTCCCCGTCCCTCTATAGGGCGGGGATGGATAGCGGGACAAAAATGAAATACCCTGGAGTCGAAACTAACTACAGGTTAGTCGGCTCAAGGGTGATTGAGTTTTTGTCAAATACCAAGAGTTATTTGGTTATAATTAACAATACATCAAAACCAAGGGGGTGATAAATATTGGCATTACGTAGAGCAACATTTAGGCTTTATCCCACACAGAAAACAAACGAAATATTGCACTATCACCGCAAGTTACACAAAGACTTGTACAATGCTGCTGTTTATCACCGAAAAACAGAATATCAAAAATTCTGTAAATCAATCAAATATCTAGACCAACAAAATTGTTTACCAGCATTCAAAGACCAATGGACAGAATATAAACATATCAATTCCCAAGCATTACAAGCAACCCTAAAAAGAGTTGACTTTGCATTCAATAGATTTTTTACTGGTCTAGCAAAATATCCCAAGCTAAAATCAATTAGACATTATTCTGGTTGGACTTACCCATCTGGAACAGGATGGAAAGTACACTCAATTGGTGATAACGGCTATTTGGAATTAGCCAAAATAGGTCAAATACAAATGCGTGGTAAAGCCAGATTGTGGGGAAATCCAAAAACCTGTGATCTTGTTTACCGCCATGGTAAATGGTATGCTTCCCTGGCATTGGAAGTTGATGATGAACTACTCAAAAAAAGTCGTCAAACCAATACTGGAAAAATCGCAATTGATTTGGGTTGTAAAGATGCAATTGCCTGGACTAATGGTGATGAAAATGGATTAATTGAAGCACCAAGGTTTTTGAGAAAAGCTGAACAGCAAATCAAAAAACTCAGTAAATCAAAACGTCGTAAACAATCACCTAACTACAAGAAAAGACAGAAAGCTTCTAGAAGGTGGAAGAAAGCACAGTCAAAGGTTAGTAAATTATGTCGTCAAGTTGCTAACTCCAGACAAAATTGGGTACACCAAGTTACAACACAGATAATTAGCGGTAATAGCATGGTTGTAACGGAAGAACTAGAAGTCAAGAAAATGACCTCCAAGGCTAAGACAGGTAAGCGCAAAAAACAAAAAGCTGGTTTGAATAAATCAATTCTTGATGTGGGAATGGGAATGATAAGAAGTGCCTTGAAATATAAATTACAAGATGTTCAAGGTGTGTTTTTAGAAGTTCCTACCAAGAAGGTAAAACCATCCCAAACTTGTCCTAAATGTGGACATCAAGAGCAGAAAAATTTAGACCAGCGTGTTCATATTTGTGCTAATTGTGGTTATACCCAACAGCGCGATATTGCTGCTGCTGAGGTAATGCTTGTTTGGAGTCAAAATCAACTACCGGGGCTTGGAACGAGCCTCGCAGACGCAGATGGGAGTAGCTCTACCAAAAAACGTCGGGCAACTGGCAGTTTGAGGCAACTATCCCAAGTGAAGCGTCAGAAATCTCAACCTGCTGCTGGGGATGTAGAAACCCCAGTCTCAACGAAGTAGGCTGGGGTAGTTCATCATTAGTAAAAAATGTGCAAGGTTGGGGGAAAGTAACTGCTATGGGTCGTGTAGGCGTATTATTACTTAATCTCGGTGGACCCGATAAATTAGAGGATGTCGGTCCGTTTTTATATAACCTGTTTTCTGATCCCGAAATTATTCGCCTACCATTTCGTTGGATGCAAAAGCCATTGGCTTGGTTTATTGCTACGCGACGAGAAAAAACATCACAGGCAAATTATAAGCACATAGGTGGTGGTTCACCACTGCGGCGCATTACAGAAGAGCAGGGGGAAGCCTTAAAAGCACAACTGGATGCGATGGGGAAAGAAACCAGGATCTATGTGGGAATGCGTTATTGGCATCCTTACACAGAAGAAGCGATCGCTCAACTGGCACAAGATAACATTGAAAAACTAGTAATTCTGCCACTTTACCCACAATTTTCTATCAGCACCAGTGGTTCTAGCTTCCGGCTGTTGGAAAGACTTTGGCAAGAGAATCCTAAACTTCAGCCTCTGGAATACACTGTTATTGCTTCCTGGTACAAACAACCAGGCTACCTGCAAGCAATGGCGGAACTGATCATTGAACAACTTAATCAATTTTCTGAACCAGATCAAGTACATATATTCTTTAGCGCCCATGGTGTGCCAAAAAGCTATGTTGTAGAAGCAGGAGACCCTTATCAGCAAGAGATTGAGGAATGTACTCACCTAATTATGGAAACCCTCAATCGCCCTAATCCCCACACCCTAGCTTATCAAAGTCGCGTTGGTCCTGTAGAGTGGCTGCAACCTTATACTGAGGATGCCCTTAAAGAACTAGGCGCAAAAGGTGTCCAAGATTTAATAGTTGTACCGATTAGTTTTGTTTCTGAACACATTGAAACACTGCAAGAAATTGATATTGAATATCGAGAAATAGCTGAAGAAGCAGGAATTCACAACTTCCGTCGCGCTGCTGCACCCAATACCCATCCAGTATTCATTAAAGCCTTGGCAGACTTGGTAATAGAGTCTCTAGAAAAACCTAGCCTCAAACTGTCCCAAGTCACCCAAATGAAAAAAAGGGTAAAAATGTATCCCCAAGAACGTTGGGAATGGGGATTGACAACCAGCGCCGAAGTCTGGAATGGTCGAATAGCAATGCTCGGTTTTATTGCTTTAATCATTGAGATAGTAACTGGTCGGGGCTTACTCCATGCCATTGGTATTCTATAAAAAGAGTTCAGGTGACAGGTGACAGGTGACAGGTGACAGGTGACAGGAATTAAGTTTCTTAGCCCTACACCTTACCCCTGTTCTTGCGATTTTGCCAGTACCACTCATACCACTGTTTAGCACTACGAATTGCAAACCAGAGGAGAATTAAAGCAATTAATCCTCCTGAACGGGGAGCATCGACGGCAAAAAGCACCAAGATAATACATAAAGCATCTTGAATAAAAACAGCCCACAAGGGCAATCCATGCAAGCGATAAAACCAGCCTAATTGAACTAGCTGAAGTACCAAAGCCAACAAACCACCAATCAAGGCAATTATCCAGTTTGGCATTTCTGTTGCTGAATCAACCGCTAAACCCATAATTGCTCCTACTATGGGAGACAAAAATAATTGCACTAGTTGTAATATTCTCTGACCTCCCAGCTTTTTGGATGCAAATAATTCAAATAGTGACCAACTGGTGAGTAAACAGATTAATACATAAGGTGAAATACGTGATAAAAGGGGGACTTGAGACCAGAGGTTACTACCTTGTAACAAGCCAATGACTAGCAAAGGTATACCTAATCTCAGTCCTGCTGCTGCTCCGGCAGATAAGGCGGCAAGGATTTCAATCATGGGAATATCCCCAGTATTAATAAATGAGCAAAGGGGCGTTATGAATATTTAGTCTTTCTGGAAATAGTTTCTGCACAAAACTTATATTAATCGGTGTTTCCATAATGACAGATACCTTAACGGGTGACAAGGCAGTTGAAAATGAGAGGTGGCAATAATTTGAGAAAATAAGGGGGTAAAAAAAATAGGGGCAAGGAAGCCCCCACAAAACAACAAAATGTTACCCTTCACGGGTGACAAGGTGGCTTTGGAGAGGAGAAAAACATTCAGAGTATTCCAACTAAAAAAATGCCCAATTATCATTGCGTAGGGGTAGCCTTCCCGCAGCGAAAGGCAGGTTTTGGATCATTTATTGTTTGGAACACTCTCAGAGGAAAATGTTACATCGAACTCAAGTAAAATTTATGCGAACGGCCCACTAATATGGAAATTAAGAGAGTAGCCAGAGCTGCCCTTAACTATGAGGGTGAAACTTAAAAAACTATTAGGAAGAAAGCCCAGTGGCTAAACATCAGTCTAAACAACGATCGCAACAACAGGTCTCTAGTACAGAGACAAAAGTTGCTGAAAACTCTTTCCAGCAGCAACTGCAAGAATTGCTGAACCAGAAAAAATATCGGCAAGCATTGGAAGAAATCAAGAAAAATCAGCGATTGCATCCTGATCTTGAATTCACTCCCCAAGAATCAGAGATTTGGTTGCTACGGGGTCAGCAAGAATTCCAAAAACAAGATTTTAAACAGGCAGAAAAATCTTTTGCCCGCGCACTAGAATTTGGTTTGGTGGGAGAAGTTCATTACTGGCAAGCTAAATGTTTGCTGGAGTTGAAACAATTAGATGCGGCGCTAAAATTGCTCAGAAATGCTTTTGAAGCGGGTATTCTACCGAAAGATTACAGCATCTGTTACCTGAAACTCTTGTTACTCAAAGGCGATACCGCTACAGTTGAGCAGTTAATTCAGGAACAATCCAAACGCTTTAGTGCTAATCAACTCCATTGGGTACGTGGTGTTCTGGCGCTAAAAAATGGGCAACCAGAAACAGCTTTGACATCTTTTCTGAAAATTAAGCGAGCCGTCACCGATGGAGATTTGCCCCTAGCTTGGATTGTTTACACTCAACAAGTTAGCGGTAATTGGGATGCTGCGGCTAATCTTTTAGGGTTGAAATCATCTACATCTGGTCAACCAAAGTATTTAGAACACCTAATTTTAGAGCGATTGGCACTTTTCCAACGAGGAAAAACAGGACAAGAACTCCTACAATTGAGAATTTCGCAAAAAATACTAGATAAAAGTACCCAAGAGGTATTAACAGCGTTGCAAATGCTGCAACTGATTGACCAAGGTGATCACCATGAGGCTGCACATCTATTGTTGAGGATGGAGCGACGTTCCCCACGCTTTCCAGAACTAGAAAGTCTCCGTCCACTGCTGTTGACTCTAGCTGGACAACAAGCACTGAATCAAGGAGAACCAAGCTGTGCTGAACTATTCTGGCAGCCTTTATTGACAGAGCAACCCTTTAACCCCCAACTGGCAATCAATCTCTTAGAAGTTTTCGATGCTAATGATAACGATCAAGAACGCCCACGTCTGTTGACCCGTTTTTTGAAGTGGTTAGAGCAGGAAGCGAAACAAAAACCTCAAGAATGGCCTGCACAACGATTGAAACCGACCCAAGCACATCTTCACTGCTGGATGGCAGATGCTTACATGGCACTGGATCGCTCGCGTGCAGCTTTGGGATCTGTGCAACAAGCCGAACGCATCTGTCCCACATCACCAGAGGTACTGGGGCGCAAGGGATTAATTGAGGCAGCAGAAGAAAATTATACTGAAGCGATCGCACTGCTTACCCAAGCACTAGAAAGTGGATGCCGGTATGAAGAAGTTTATGGGATGTTGCTGCACTGTTGGAAGAGACTAGATAACAAACAAGCATTCAATGAAGCTCGTCGCAAATTTGGCAAGCACTTTGGCGACCTGAATATTGAACCTGAAGTGGAAACATCGCCTTGGATAGATGCTCTATCTACGTTAAGTTATCCCTTATTTAGCCGGATGGTGGAGACAGAAGATCCAACAGATCCGGCTATACGTGCTTGTCAGATATTCGTGAATGCAGTCCAAAGTCCACCCAATTCCGGTGGTCGAGTTTCATTAAACCAAAAAGCAGCAGTTGAAGCATGGGACAATCTCTTACAAAAATTAGCTGGTCAAGAACAAATAGCTGTCTTGCAAGCGATCGCTCTTTCTATCCAACTCTTTGCCAAACGGGAAAAAGGAATTGCCGCTTTACTAAGTCAGTATCAACAAAAATTAATCAACCTATCAATAGAATACCCAGAAGCCAGAGTTGCCAATTTAGTCATCTTAGCCGTCAAAGAAAATAGTTCCAAAAAACTAGAAATTCCCGTGCATTTCTACCTCGATACCATGCCCCAACCAGGCAATGCTCTAGCAAATATTCAACTTCAAGCACGCCGTTTTGGCGAGATTACAACCCTTGTCCCTTTCTTAGATGAAGCACTACGTCGGGAGCCACAAAACCCTTTATTGCTATTAGCTAGAGCTACTACTTATGACGTTGATCATCCAAACTATGAACAATTAAAGCAACAGGGATTTGAATTAGCCCGTCGCTTACAAGATGCCAAAGCATTACAAGCATTTCGGGAAGAACAGGCATTTCTCAATAATAGAGAAACTCAGAGCGTCATGCCAGACCCAGAGCAATTTGATAATCTCGATATGTCAGATGTTGATGATTTATTAGCAGGAATGCTGAAAAAATTATTGGGCAACAAAATGCCTAAAGCGGAGTTTGAACGGATGCTTCCAGAACTCAAGCAAATGATGTTAAACAGTATGCCTGATTTCTCAGATGATGAAGATGAAGATGAAGACGAAGAAGATGAAATAGATTTAGACTTTCTTTTTAGAAACGCATCATCTACATCTAAAAAACGCAAGGGTAGAAAAAAGGCAGGTTTTCAGGAATTGTTGTAAAAGTCAGATATCAAGAATAATTGAACGCAGATAAACGCAGATAATTCAATTGATTTCATCTTAATTGGGAATTATTTATGGCTGATAATTACGAACGTTTAGGCATTTCACCAGGAGCAACAAGCGCCCAAATTAAAGCGGCGTATCATGCCAAGCTACGTGAATTTCCTGCTCATACTTATCCAGAAGAGTTTAAAGCAATTCGAGTAGCTTATGAAGCACTTCGTAAAGGAGAAACAGGTCAAAATGAGGAGTTCTTGAAATTTCGTCCCCTAGAAGCAGAACTGAATCCAGAAATATTAAAACAGGTACGAGAAAAAGCCCTGGCTCAACTAGAAGTTAGTTTAGATGATTTAATTCGTGCCACATTTTAAATAATTGGAATAGGTGACAGGTGACAGGTGACAGGTGACAGGGAAAACTTCTTAACAACTAACAACTAACAACTGACAAATGACAACTGACAAAGAAGCTTTATTTACCAAATTTCTAGATTATTTACACTCAGAACAACTACCCCCTGAATATTTAGGTGAAGCACCGTCATCTGCTCATACCTTTGATCCTTATCAAATGGTGGCAGAATGGACTGCTCTACGTCATGAAGTCAAGCAACAGGGTAAATTATTGCTTTCTACTCAGAATGCTCTGGTGCAAGCATTGGACGTAACTCGTGCAGATCAAGAACAGCTGCAAATACGTCTGGAAGAAAGTCAAAAACAAGCATTGGATAAATTTGAGCAGCAGCAGGAGAAACTTCTCAAAGAGTTACTGGGTATTGTAGATGCTTTAGATCAGGCTTGTACTTACTGGCAAGAGCAACTAGAAGGATTATCTGCTACCTCAAAACCAGCAATACAAAAAAGCTTTTGGGAAAAGTTAGGAGATTGGATTAATGGCAATTCTACCCAATCTAGTATGTCTGAAAAACTACTGATATCAGAACCATTAACTGAAATTTTTACTAGCAATCAACAGGGAGTAGAGTTAATTAGGCGATCGCTTTTAGAAATCCTCAAACAACGCCGTGTTGTTCCCATTGTCGCCCAGGGTAAACCTTTTGACTCTCAAACAATGTATGCTGTGGGACGTGAATCTAGAGCAGATATTACAGAGAATACCGTGATTCAGGAAGTAGTCAGGGGTTATTTATGGGGCGATAAAGTCTTAAGAGAAGCACAGGTAATTGTAGCGACACAAAAATAGATGAGTAACTTATTCAGAGCAAAATCCTAGTTGAAAGATATCCGCTGAATTGCTTTATTTCGGTAAAATATACGAATACAACTAATGATTGTAAAACCTATGAACTACCGAGACATCATTACAATTGAGCCTGAGAAACGCGGTGGTAAACCCTGTGTACGTGGTTTGCGGATTACGGTCTATGAAGTGCTTGAATATCTGGCTTCTGAGATGACTGAAGCAGAAATTCTCGACGATTTTCCCGATCTGACACGAGAGGATTTAAAGGCCTGCATTGCTTATGCTGCTGACCGTGAGCGTCGGTTTATGACCACACCATTATCTGCATGAAATTACTTTTCGATGAAAACTTGTCGCCCAAGTTGTCGAACCGTTTGAGCGATATTTTTCCAAATTCTCTTCACGTTCGAGATATGGGTATGAAAGCAACGACTGACCCAGTAGTTTGGAATTATGCAAAAGAGAATAATTTGATGATTGTCTCAAAAGATGCGGATATGCACGACTTGAGCTTAGTCTTTGGAAATCCACCTAAAGTTATTTGGCTTCGTCTGGGAAACTGTTCGACATTACAAGTTGAAAATTTACTGCGCCGGAATTTTAACGCGATTAAATTATTTCATGAAGATGAGAATTTATCGCTGCTTGCTCTCTCATGATGTACCAATCACTTTTGATATACTTCCAGGCTTTTATAAATGGAGAAGCAATAATGGCGATCGCGAATCGCTCCGTAGGAATCGCTTTTAGAAATCCTCAAACAACGCCGTGTTGTTCCCATTGTCGCCCAGGGTAAACCTTTTGACTCCCAGACAATGTATGCTGTGGGACGTGAATTAAGAGCAGATATTACAGAGAATACCGTGATTCAGGAAGTAGTCAGGGGTTATTTATGGGGCGATAAAGTCTTGAGAGAAGCACAGGTGATTGTAGCGACACAAAAATAGATAACTAATTATTAAGCGATCGCCTAACTCCTCAAATCGCCAATATAAGCCCCAATTTTTTTAAGTCCCTGCAAAACTTGGATACGTTCTGCTGTATTTTCAAGTAACCGATAAGTTTGAGATCGCGTATATTGAGGGACATTTTGGTGGCGGTCGCACTTCAAAAACAATACTTCTCTGCCGTTTGTCACCATTCCATAGCAACTTGACTGCAAATTAGGAGCGATCAACAAATAAGTAAGTGCTTGGGGAATTCCTGCTGTAACGTCTAGTCTTGCAGGTTTTGATTCGATTACCAAAATCCAAAAACTATCTTGGATTACCAAAATATCAATTCTGCCTTGAACCGCGATAGCATTAGCTTCATCAGCAACTTCGATACTGGTACTTACTTCTGCTTTTACCAAAAAAGGAGATTGATAGAAACCAGCTAAATCTAGCAATGGCGACACCACGACAAGCTTAACAATTTCTTCAAGGGGCGCTTCCTCTTGACTGAGATAGTTATAGTTGCGAGTGAGGCGATCTAGTCCTTGTAGTTCTGCTTCGGTTAGTGTTGGTGAATTATTTAACCATTCATCAAAAAAGCGATCGCTAGTGTCAAGTCTCAAGCCAAAGGTTTGACGGAGATTGCTAAGTGTAAGGCTACTAGCATTTGTAATCACAGTTAAATCCTTGTAGTAATTACATGAATTTTGGAACTTTAGAAATTTGATTTGGGTTCTAATACTTAATATACGATATATATGAGGGAAAGATCGATAGTTTCGCCCGCCGCAGGTATCGCTTAGAAATCACACACAACTTACAATAATTGCGATTCCTACGGATCGCTTCGCTATCGCCCTATGAGGAAACTATTTGAGAACTACTTAACCTTGAATTTTTGATCTATAGTATTGTCATACAGAGTTATGACAAGCAAAAATATGAGAGTTAATGTAAGGCTCGATAGCGATCGCGCTAGTAAGTTTAATTACATTCGCCAGCGGACAAATCAAGGTGTGTCTGACATTATGAAAGTGGCGATCGATCTTTATTATGAAAAATTACATCAAGAATCCCCTGTAAAACCTTTGCAACTCCTTAGAGAATCAGGGCTGATTGGTTGTGCTGAAGGGGACTCTGATTTGTCGGTTAATTACAAGCAATATCTCACTGAAAGTCTTAACGAAAAATATGGTGATCGTTGATTCTGACTTTTGGATAGCACTAATCAATCGCCGTGATGATTATCATGTTCTCGCTCAAGAAGTTCTAGATACGATTGATGAGCCTCTGGTTACAACATGGTGTGTGATTACAGAAGTTTGTCATATTCTCTGGAAACGTACAGGCACAAATGCTCAACAGACGTTTATTCATAGCTTAGAAATGGGTGCTTTTGAGGTTTTTGATCTCAAGGTTCAAGATGGGAAAAGAATCAGTGAATTGATGAATCAATATAGTTCTCTGCCAATGGATTTAGCGGACGCTTCATTAATTATTCTTGCCGAACATTTGGGGCATGGGCGGATTCTATCTGTTGATTTTCGGGACTTTAATACTTACCGCTGGAAAAATCGTCATCCTTTTGAGAATTTGATGTCTATTAACTAAAAATCACGACTCACAGTAATAGCGATCGCCGTTCCAGCGAAAGGTTCTTGTCTGTGAGCTTGAAATATGCCTATCTCAATAGTTTTTATCAGACGGGTTTAAAAAATTGATTAGACATAGCAGTTCTCGATCACAATCAAGAACTTGAATCTTTAGAAATTGAGAAAAACTATCAGAAATTTGATGAAATTCCCTTTGATTTTGTGCGTCGCCGGATCTCGGTTGTAGTCGAGAAAAAGGGAAATCAGCACATACTGATTTGCAAAGGTGCAGTTGAGGAAATCTTCAAAATTTGTAAGCGATAGCAAGAAATTAAGGAGATTCTTAAACGAAGGGCAGCGACCATAACATAAATCTAGATTTAGCATCGCTGCCAACTCAACATTCATATTGGTACTGTAACGAGGCTTTCTATTTTTTCCAACCGACAATTCTATTAGTTTTTCTTTAGGAGATTTAATTTCGTGAGGGTTAGGATGTGCTTTACCCTTTTCACCACCAAGATATTTGATAACTTCTGGATCAGACCAGAACCAAGCTTCTAACTCTTCAATGGGAATACAGATATGTTTTTTAAGACTTTCAATTTCAGAAGATAATTCTTCTAATTTTGAGCGCAATGCTCGCTCATTGTTGAGGGAACCATTCTGAGGATTACGATCCAAATCATGAACAACAATAAAAATATTACAACCTTGACGGGAAAGTTCTTTAAGCTGTGCTGTTAGCTTTCTCTTTAATGTACTACAACCTTTAGAAGCCCATTTTTTGGTTGTCACATCTGCACCAAGGACACGATGGACAATTGTACGAATTGCTTCACAGTCTGTATTGTCCTCAGCAATTAAGGCGATTTGAATATTACTCATCATCGAGAACACCACTGTAAATCCATTCGCCTAAGTCACCTTCTTCAGAGAGGTATTCAATAACATTGTGAATCTGATCATCGCCTAATTTCCGAACAAATGTTTGTCCATTATCTCGATGAACTAGAATAATTTTGTCTGGACTAGTCCATGAAACGACTTGCGGTGAGTGAGTCGAAAGAATCAAGTTTTCTCCAAAAGAGTAGGTCTTGATCTCACTCAGTAACTTTGCAAGCATACCAGGATGAATTTGTGTCTCAGGTTCTTCAATTATTGTCGTTGCACTAGGAGATGAAGCAATTATTTCAATCAAAATCGCCAAGACTCGGAGAGTTCCATCAGATAATAACCCTATATTGACACCATCCAGTAATACCGAAGAAATATATTCTTCATCTTCATTTTCAATTTTCTCTCCAGAGTCTCTGCTTAAAATAAACTTTTGTACAGATATTTTACTGCCAAGTCCAACTCGCCGACATATGCTCTCAAGCTCGGATAGGTCATCCTTGCCAATAAGACGTAGTATTTTCCGAGCTAGAATATCACCTAAACTGAAAGGACGAGTATAAATACCTTTGCTTGATACTCTTAGTTGTGATGGTTGTCGTCTAGTCCTTTGTCTAATAGAAGCTTTCCCTAATAAGCGAACTCCTCTCAAAACAGAATAAACCCAAAGCATTTCGTTAGGTAGCTTGATTGAGTAGGTTTTTGGGAGCGATTGTCGCAGAGAGTGGGTATTCCCAAGAACAGTGGGAATTGGACTATCCCCAGTATGAAAAGTTGTTACCCCATTATCAGTAGTCCAAAGATGATCTTCCCCTTCATTAATATATCCGCAGTAGTCATTCCAGGAGAAACGACTTACTTCCGATTTTTCATCTATCGAGTCATCGGAGTCATCAAAATTCAGATCATCATCAGAACTAGCAAGAGTTATAAACTCATACCTGTATTTAAGTCTACGAGCAGTCGGAGTCAAAATTTCGATTTCTAATATTTTAGGAAAACTTTCGCTATCATACACAGGTTGATTCAACCTACCAAGTCCAATTGCGTATAATGAGATTGCTTCAAACCCTTCAAGAATAGCTGACTTTCCAGCCCCATTGCGACCAACTAATACGGCAACACCATCCTCTAAATAAACAGTAACTCGACTACCTAAGACAGACCAACCATCAAGGGTAAAAGATAAAAGGCGAGGCTGATTTGTGTTGGTGGAATCTGGGTTGGACAAAATAGAAGTTTCCTTTCCAATACTAAACGATCTTGCTTAAATTTTAGCCGAATATGTCTATGGTTGTTAAAGTAGTTTAGCTCGCAATTAGTCCATCTTGGACAAAGATATTATACTTTGTTTGGGCGCGATATCTAGCTCGTGGGTGAAAATTACAATCGTGATATCTTAAGTATTGAGTGCGGCTGAGACGATCAAGGCGATTACTAGGTCACGCTTCGTTATCGCCTAGAAATCACAACTCACAGGAATAGCGATCGGCTTTAGGATAGGGATTGTTGAGGCAATCTCTGTATAACAAATCATTGGAGCGGACAATATTGTGGTATTTTGGTTTTGAGTTGGGGCGATCGCGGAGTGCTTTGCGATCGCATTACCAATCAAGAATTATGAATTATTTGGTCAATATCTTGTAATCTTATCTTTAATGGTAAAGCTGTCATGCTGCCAAAATAAGATATTTTGTAATTATGTTATGGTGTGAGCTTGCGAAATTACACCAGGGTCAAATAACTTTTAAATTTAGAATTATGAAAGCAGTTGGTATTGATTTAGGTACAACAAATTCCGAAGTAGCAATTGTCGAAAACGGACAGGTGCGGGTATTGCCAGGAGAAGATGGCGACCTGATTTTACCTTCCTGTGTGGGATTTAGCGATACGGGTAAAGTTCTGGTGGGACGAGAAGCACTCCGTCAATATGCGGCGGCTCCTGAACGCACTGTGAAGTCAATTAAGCGGTGGATGGGAACTGACCACAAAACCACTTTAGGCGATAAAGAATATTTACCTCATGAAGTTTCCGCTATTATTCTCCGCGCCCTCAAACAACGGGCTGAAAATGCTTTAGGAGAAACAATTACCCAAGCAGTAATTACAGTTCCCGCTTACTTTACAGATGCTCAACGGCAAGCAACTAAAACGGCTGGTGAGATAGCTGGTTTGGAGGTACTGCAAATTATCAACGAACCAACGGCCGCTGCTTTAGCTTATGATTTGCGTGCCGAAGAGACAGAAAGAGTTGTGGTTTATGACTTGGGAGGTGGGACTTTTGATGTGTCGGTAGTCGAAATTACAGGCGAAGTCACAGAAGTTCTAGCTACTCATGGTAACAACCGCTTGGGTGGAGACGATTTCGACAGGCTTTTACAACTCCATCTAGCGGATCTATTTCGTAAACAGCATGGTGTGGATGTACCAGATGATGCATCTACCCAAGCCCGTCTCCTGCGAGCAGCAGAGCAGTTAAAAATTGACTTGAGTTCCCATGCTTTTGCCACTGTTCGGGAAGCTTTTTTGGGTAGTAAAGGCAAGACTGCACTCCATCTAGAGACAGAAGTAGCGCGAGCAGATTTGGAAAAATTGATTCGTCCTTTATTGACAGAAACTCTAGAGGCAATTGACCGCGCTCTCACAGATGCAGACCTATTACCCGGTGATATTGACCGAATTATCTTAGTTGGTGGTTCTACACGCATTCCTCTGGTGCAACAAATGATCTCAGAACATCTGGGACAAACTCCCAGCGATGGTATTCAACCAGACCTTTGTGTGGCCTTAGGGGCAGCTTTACAAGCTGGGGTGTTGGTAGGTGAATCGGTAGATGCCATTCTTGTAGATGTGATTCCCCATTCCTTGGGTATTTCTGCGGCTGTATCTACACTAATGGGGATTATGCCAGGTTACTTCAGTGTGATTATTCCCCGCAACAGCGTTGTTCCCGTTTCTCGTTCTCATGTTTATTGCACCGTGTCTGATGAACAAGAAGTAGTAGAAATTGAAGTTTTTCAGGGAGAAAATGCGATCGCCCAAGAAAATGTTCCTCTAGGCTCCTTTAAGGTAGAAAACTTACCACCCAAACCAGCAGGAGATATTCAAATCGAGGTTCACTTTGACTTTGACGTGAATGGGATTCTCACTGTCACCACGACGGAGAAAGGCAAAGGGCAACAAGGAACGTTAGTAGTGAATAATGCAGGTATCCAGAAGCTTTCTAGCCATGAATTGAAGCAAGCCAGGGCAGATTTAGATGCCTTGTTTGAAAGTGATGAAACAATTGACATCTCAGCAGAAGATACAACTTCAGCAGTAGAAATCGCTCCAGAATTAACAGCACTTTTAGACCGCGCTCAACAAACACTTCTGACGGTAGATTCTGAACAAGGAGAGGAATTACAAGACTTATTAGCCCAAATTGAAAATGCGATCGCGAACAAGAGTGCAGAATTACCCCAGTTACAAGAAGAACTCTCAGATTTTCTTTACTACGCAATTTCCAATGAGTGAGAGTGAGAAATCATGAAATGTCCTGTTTGTGGTGTAGTTTATCGTCCCATAAAGGAAGCAGGGGAAAAAAGGAGCGGGGAGCAAGGGGGAGAAACTGACAGCAAGACTTCTCCATTGCCCCCTCCTGTCTCCTCTCCAACTTGTAGACGTTGCAAAGCCGATTTATCTGACTTGCTCAGTCTGCACGACCAAGCCATTTGGTATCACAGACAAGCACTCCATTTTTTTTCAAAAGGGCGTTATCCAGAAGCAGCAATCCAGAACAATAGAGCTATTGCTTTGTATTACAGTAATGCAGACTTCCATGCCTTAGCTGGGAAATTATCGGCATTGCAAGGAGAATGGAGAGAAGCGATCGCATCTTGGCAACAAGCACTCAAGTTTGACCCACAAAATATCATTGCTTGTGATTGTCTACAAATGATCCAGCTAATGAAGGAGGAGCGCAGTGCCTCCTCCTGAATTTTAACAGCCCTATGGCTAACGCCACGCTGCGCTATCAGGTGAGGCAGAAGGCAGAGGGCAGGAGGCAGAAGGCAAAATTTTGAATTAAGAATCAAGCCTTTTTGACTCGCCCATTTGGGTTTAAGTCTCCCACCATAATTTTGTGATTTGGCAGTCTACGATTAGAAGTGGGTTTAAATCCCCCTCTCATCGGCCTCCTGCCTCCTGCCTTTCAACTCCTGCCTCCTTTAAATTCCCAATCGTTGATAAACCTGATCTAAATGTCTGAGATGGTGCTGTGGATCAAAACAAGCATCTATTTCTGCTGGTGACAACTTTTGAGTAACACGGGGATCTTTGCTAATCAAATCGCGGAAATTACCTTCCGGTTTGTTCCAAGCAGTGTGGGCGCTTTGTTGGACTATGGCATAAGCTTCTTCGCGGTTAAGTCCTTTGTCTATTAAAGTCAATAGGACTCGTTGACTGAAAACTACGCCACCATAACAGTTAAGATTCCGTTCCATGTTCTGGGGATAAACCAGCAGATTTGTCACCAAGTCTGTGATTTCATGCAGCATAAAGTGAGTTAAAATGCAAGCATCTGGCAAAACTACCCGTTCTACAGAACTGTGAGAAATATCTCTCTCGTGCCATAAAGCGATGTTTTCTAAAGCTGCACCTGCATGACTTCTCACCAATCGAGCCATCCCCGTCAGTCGTTCGGAACGGATGGGGTTGCGTTTGTGCGGCATGGCGCTAGAGCCTTTTTGACCTTTAGCGAAAAATTCTTCAACTTCCAAAACGTCGGTTTTTTGGAGATTACGAATTTCTACCGCAAAGCGTTCAATGGATGCCGCAACAAGGGCCAATTGCTGCACATAGTCGGCATGAATATCACGGGAAATAACCTGTGTTGAGGCTGTGTCGGGTTTGAGTCCTAGCTTTTGACAAGCGATCGCTTCTACACGAGGTTCAATATTCGCATAGGTTCCTACAGCGCCGGAAATCTTACCTACAGCTATGGTTTTCCGGAGAATTTGCAAGCGTTCTTGATGCCGTAACACTTCCGCTAACCACCCAGCCAACTTAAAACCAAAAGTCATCGGTTCAGCGTGAATACCATGCGATCGCCCAATCATCACAGTATAACGGTGTTCTCTGGCCTTACGGCGAATTGCCTGAATTAAATCTTCCAAGCGTTGCAACAACAAATCCAAACTAGCGATCAATTGCAGTGCTAGAGCCGTGTCCAGAACATCCGAACTAGTTAAACCCAGGTGAATATAACGTCCCGCATCACCTACGTATTCATTAACATTTGTCAAAAAAGCGATCATATCATGGCGGACTTCCGCCTCAATTTCCAGCACCCGCTTAGGGTCAAAATTCGCCTTGGCTTTAATCTCTGCAACCGCCTCTGATGGAATGTAACCTAATTCTGCCTGGGCTTCACAAACAGCAATTTCTACTTGCAGCCAGGTTTTTAGTTTATAAGCTTCGTTCCACAGATTGCCCATTTCGGGCAAAGTATAACGCTCAATCACATTCGGGCATATAATACAACCGTCATATTTTACCGAAAAATTGGGTCTAAAGCCCCGTCCTTCTAGGACGGCTTTTCTTCCTGCAACCTATCAATCCAGTCTTCAATCATTTGAGTCATAGTTTTTCGCTTCTGTTTGGCGACCTTTCTCAGTTTTTCAAGTCTTTGAGGGTCAACCCGTACACTCAGTCTTTCTTTCATGCTGCTATCCATCGGCTACCCATTTATGGTATCATGGGGGATATGAAAACACTGAAGTTTAAGCTCTATCAACACAAGCGGAATAGACACCTCAAGCGCACAATTAACGCTGCTGGGGTGATTTATAACCATTGCATTGCCCTCCATCGACGCTACTACCGGATGTATGGCAAGTATTTGAGTTGTGCAAAACTCCAGTCACACATTGCCAAATTGAGAAAGCGTAATTCATTTTGGCAGCAGGTAGGATCACAGGCAGTGCAAGATATTTGTCAACGCATTGACAAAGCCTATCAATTGTTTTTCAAGCACAACAAGAAAGGAGTAAGACCACCAGGATTCAAGAAGATTAAAAAGTACAAATCTTTCACCCTTAAGCAAGCAGGGTATAAGTTTTTGAGTGGTAACAGGGTAAAAATTGGTAGTAAAGTTTATCAATTTTGGAAGTCTAGAGAGATTGAGGGAACAGTCAAAACCCTAACTATTAAACGCACGACCTTGGGTGAATTGTTTATGGTTGTGGTTGTTGATGATGGTAGCCCAGAAGTTGAAGTTAAGACGGGTAGAATCGCTGGCTTTGACTTTGGGCTGAAAACATTTCTCACTTGCTCAGACGGTACTAAGATTGAGTCTCCCCAGTTTTTCAAACAGTCCCTAAATGCCATCACCAAAGCGGCTAGGCAACACTCTAAAAAGCTAAAAGGCTCATCCAACAGGGAACGAGCAAGAAAGAATTTAGTACGCAAATATGAGGATATCTCTAATCGGCGGCGTGACTGGTTCTGGAAGTTAGCCCATGAGTTAACAGACCAGTTTGATGTACTGTGTTTTGAGACTTTAAACCTCAAGGGAATGCAGCGACTTTGGGGTAGAAAAATATCGGACTTGGCGTTTGGTGAGTTTCTACAAATCTTAGAATGGGTTGCCAAAAAGAAAAATAACTTGGTTGTTTTCATCGACCAGTGGTATCCCAGTAGTAAAACTTGCTCTAGTTGTAGGCACGTTTTAGAAAACTTGGATTTATCAGTCAGAGAGTGGCGTTGTCCGTCATGTCAATCAGTTAACGGAAGAGACGAAAACGCAGCACGTAATATTCAAATGGTTGGGGCATCATCCATTAGGTTAGGCGATGTCAGACAGGCTATGCCTGCAATTGCTGTTTGAGCCTAGAATCTCCATGCTTTTAGGCTGGGGAGTATGTCAAATTTTAATTAGGGTGTTGTGAGTATTCATTGATTTTCTAGCCAAATATACTCATAAATGGTATAATGCGCTCACATTTAGGGAAGATAGATGAAATTAGTTGAACGTCACATCATCAAGAAAACTCATCAATTCTACAAGGAGATAGATGAGTTGTGTTGGCGTTCCAAAAATCTCTACAATTACGCTAACTACTTAGTCAGGCAATCATTTATCCTTGAGGGCAGTTATTTAGATAATACAAACTCAACTCAAGGGAAATGCTCACACATCTCACCGGATAAATGCACTAACTTGTAAACGGAATAATCAAATAAATAATTACTTGCATAATGCTAGTAGATGGATTATTAATTATTTAGTTGAAGCAGGAATAGGGACGCTAGTTATTGGCAAAAATGAGCAATGGAAGCAAGAAATAAATCTCGGTAAAACTACAAATCATGTTAATGCTAGTCTGAATATTGCTAGAAAAGTAGTCCCTGCGGCTTTTAGCTTAGGGATAGAGGAGCCACTGCGTTGGACGGGTTCCCCGGCTTGAAGCAAGTGGCGTGGTATTGCAGTTTACCCATTCCGGGTAACACCGGGAAAAGTAGCTTGAGGATATTTGTCCATAAAACTACTAACTGTAACGGATAAGAATCCTATTTGATTTGTAAACATGAAGAGTATTCGGTCTTTAATGTTGGGTGTTAGGTGCGAAGAAGTATATCCAACTTAATTTAAATCAGTAAATATATTTAGTAAATAATTTAAAGTCATTTAAGCTAATTTTCGTTCCAATCCTTAACTTTTATTTAAAGAGCAGATGTTATTATTTGATACACTTACTCAGTATCAATGGAAATTTTGCCTAATCAAAAGATTTACCAGCCAAACAAGTTTGAATTTAGGATTTACAATTCTTAGATTTATCCCACTCGTTCTGAGGTTGAGTTTGGAGATTTTAGATTCACTGAAAACAGGGTGTGGGGTTATGAAGTGTAGGGAAATATAGTTGCTTCCTGACCCTAAAAGGTGCAAACTCCTCAATTTATTGATGGAGAAGACAAATATCTTGAACATTAAGGATTATAAAAAATGCTGGCTATGCATAGCATGAAAAGTGCTGATAAGTTGAATCTAAAACTAGAATCAACTTTGCAGGAACTACCAGTTTGGACTGTTCAAATCGAACTAAATCAGCCAGGAAATGAATTAGCTAAACTTTTTGATCAAGAGCCTTTATTACCAGGAATTATCTTGACTAAAAATCATAAATATGCAGGCATGATTTCCCGACCACTATTTTTTGAGCAAATGAGCCGTCCTTATGGGTTAGGACTGTTTGCTGGTCGGCCTATTGAATATCTTTACAATTTTCTCCTACCAGAGACATCTATTTTATCTGAGGATACTCCCATTGTAGATGCAACTCAGACAGCATTAGCGCGATCGCCTAAACTTGTTTATGAGCCGATAGTAATTACAGACCAATCTCACCAGTATGGATTACTCGATTTCCATCAGTTACTTTTAGCTTACTCTCAAATTCATGTTCTCACACTTAATCGACTTCAAACAGAAAAAGAACGCGTTCGCGTAGCACGAGCAGATTTTCGCGACCTTCAACACAACTATACTCGATTACTACAAAATGAAAAAATGATTGCCTTGGGACAACTTGTAGCGGGAATTGCCCACGAAATCAATAATCCCATGAACTTTATCTATGGCAATCTTAACTATGCCGCTGAATATGTACAAGACCTCATATATCTACTAGAATGCTATCAAAAAGAACCTTCTTACCCTGAAGTAGCCTTGCAAGCCAAAAAAAGAGGTATTGAAATTGAATTCATCATGGAAGATTTGCCAAAATTGTTATCTTCTATGAAAGTTGGTGCGACCAGAATTAATGAAATTGTCTTATCTCTACGAAATTTCTCCAGACTAGACCAAGCAGAAATAAAATCTGTTGATATTCATGAAGGCATAGAAAATACATTAATAATTCTTCAACATAACTTAAAAGCTAAACCTGATCGTCCAGAAATTAAAGTAATTAGAGATTATGGTAATCTGCCATTAGTAGAATGCTATGCTGGTCAACTTAATCAAGTATTTATGAATGTCATATCTAATGCTATTGATGCCCTTTCCGAAAATTATCAAATATGTATTTGCGGTCATCATTTAACTTCCCATAATCAAAAAGATATGACAATTACTATTCGTAGTGAAGTAAATGAGGACAATCAGGCAATAATTCGCATTGCTGATAATGGACCAGGAGTACCAGAGAATATCCAAAAGCGTGTATTTGATCCCTTTTTTACTACCAAATCCGTGGGTAAAGGAACTGGATTAGGATTATCCATCAGTCATCAAATTGTGGTAGAAAAGCATGGTGGTCAAATTTATTGTTTATCGCAGCCAGGACAAGGATCTGAATTTATTATTAAAATTCCCGTTATTTCGGAAAAAAAAGAATTTCCATAATACTTTTGCAATTTATATCAAAAATAATGCTACCAAATTCTAGTGAAATTAACCTCCTGATTCCATCACACAAATTACCTCTATACGCTAAAAAAGTCTTAGTAACAGCCCCCAGAAATTATGCCTGTCGTTTGTCGGAAGAAATTATTAAAACAGGTGGTCTTCCCGTTCTCATGCCTACCATCGAAACCTGCTTTTTATCAGACTACACAGATTTAGATATTACTTTGCAGAAATTAGATAAATTTAACTGGATTATCTTTACCAGTCGCAACGGAATAATCGCCTTTTTTCAGCGTCTACATGAATTGAATATTCCCCACTCAGCGTTACAAAATTGTCAATTATGTGCTTTAGGTAAAGACTCTGAAAGTTTATTATCTTTTTGTGGACGAGTTGATTTAATCCCCGAAGAACCCAGTCCAGCAGGAATTGTCGCAGAATTATCTAAAATGCCCAATATTCATGATCAAACAGTCCTATTACCTACTCCTGAAGTTGTGGGTTTACCTGAACCGAATATCATCCCTAACTTAATTAATGATTTATATAAATTAGGTATACAAGTTACTCGTTTATCTACTTATATGACCCAGTGTATAGATAAAAATATTTATACAGTAGAATTAAATTTAATACGTCAAGGAATCATAGATATGATTGCTTTTAGTAGCACAGCAGAAATAGAAAGTTTTATCAGAATGTTTGATTCAAAAAATGATTATGAAAATTCTATAATTGCTTGTTTTGGACCCTATACAGCTACAAATGCACAAACTTTAGGTTTAAATGTTTCTATTGTATCAGATGATTATAGTTCATTTGCCGGATTTACCGCAGCAATGGCAGATTTTTTTAATTAGTGTTGATGGGTTTTACTGTTATTCACTGCAAGTAACAAAATATAAGCTAAATATAAGATTGTCACTTATATTATAGAAATTTTTGGGGTTGCTAGAGATAATTGAATAACCCTAATTTTGCACTCTATGTTAATCAGTTGGTTTTACCTCATGATAGCAATTCTTTTTGAAGTTGCTGGAACAACTTGCATGAAACTGTCTGAGGAATTTACTAAATTAGTTCCTTCGATATTAATCTTTGTCTTTTATGGACTTTGTTTAACATTTTTGACGCTTTCTCTGAGAAAACTTGAAGTTAGTATCGTTTATGCTGTTTGGTCTGGTTTGGGTACTATTGTAATTACTAGTATTGGTATTGTCTGGTTTCGTGAATCTTTTACTCCTATAAAAGTTATGTCCATCTTTTTAATAATTATCGGGGTAATTGGTTTAAATGTAGGTGAATACTTGCAGAATTACAAGAATTAATGTTTATTCATGAAGTTGCAGAATGCTAAATCACAAGAAGACCCCTGACTTCTAACAGAAATTAGAGGATGTTTGAAAAGTCCCTCATGGTGTATCAAAAACTCTTAGACCCTCCTAACCACCTTGAGAAAGGAGGGAATAAATCCATCAAAGTCCCCCTTTTTAAGGGGGATTTAGGGGGATCTATAGGTATGGAATACCACACGAAAAAGTTTTCAAACAACCTCTTAAATTTGTAACAATCCCTCTGGGTTCACTGTTAACAGTGGCCGTCGCTGCAAACCTTCACCGTGTAAAATTTCATTAGCGGCCAACAAACCACTACTAACAGCCCTTTCCATTAAACCGCAAGGAAAAGGCATTTTCACCCAATCACCTGCAAAGAATAAATTAGTCAGAGTTGTAGTGGTTTCTGGACGTTCTGCATAACTGTTGGGTGGATATCCAGAAAAGTTATGTTGATTGACTAATTCTCGATGTATTAATGTGGCTTGTTTTAATTCAGGAACTATTTCATAGAGTTCATTTTCAAAGGTTGTTAACAAAGCTTCTTGATTAGGAAATTCTTTTTCTTTGTAACAGTAAGCGTGTAATTCTATTACACTACCACCTGTACGTTGCGCCCAATCAATGAATTGCTGTTGTATGCGATGATAAAGAGTAATACTATCAGTTAATTTGTAACCAGATAGAGAGGTAAAATTACTATGTTGCCATGGAAAGTCCTGATCAAACCAGAAACGACACACAGCAAAAGGATCAGCAATATTCAATTTTTCGATTTGCGATCGCACTTGTTCATCTACATCCCCAGTCATACGTTTAAATAAGTTTTGTACTCCCGGTACATCAGTAGCGAAAACATAATAGTCTGCGGCGATTATCTCCGGTGATGATGAATCTTGATTAACTGCCAATAGCTGCAAATTATCATCTTTTCTTGCGACAACTTGAAATTTCGATAAATCTCTTTGAGCAGGCCCTTTAACAACATTACCATCAGATGTAAATACCGCACCATGACAAGGACAATGGAACTTACCATCTGTTGCTATTTGCACCGTACAACCTTGATGAGTGCAAGTGAGAGAAATAGCTTCCTGACTGCCATTTTTTAGAGCAAATACTTCATCCGCAGCACCAAAATATTCTATCTCACTATCATTCACCACCGAGTTACGCTTGACCCAAAAAGGTACATTATTATTATTATTATTGTTGCCTACATAATACTTAATTCCTTCAATCTGATCTTGATTCGCAACAATTTCACTTACCGTTGCACCTGTGATAATTTTACCTTGTTTCTGAATTGCTTGAGCGATCGGTTGAATTAAACTTGTCCCCATGTCATCTTTGGTACCATTAAAAGCTAATCCTTCAGGATTACCAAAAAAGTAAAAATGGAAGAACTGCATAAGTTCTCCTACACTCATATTATCAGGCGCATTCAAGCTAGATTTGGCAAAAGGTAGAAAATACAAATCATATAAACCTTGGGGAAATTCTGTAGCAACCCAATCAGCAACAGAGATATTATCAAAGCGTTGGTAATTCTTTTCTCTCTGAAATCCGGTGATTGCTTGAAAAACTTGTAAATGCTTAATTTTGGTAAGGTTTATTCCCCATTGGAAGCGATTGGGAGAAGCAATAGCTAAGTCAATAATATTCCAAGGGAAAGCTGAATTACTAGGACGAAATACCTCTGGTTGATATTGAGAATTATGGTAAACAACAGAATAAAAGTTTAATGATTGGAAATTATCGCTTATACCTATTTCTGATACCACACTATTTAAGTTATAATACTGGGGGAAAAAGCCATGAAACCCATGTTCCATCATAAAAGTTTCACCAGCAGCCTCTATTTGCCAACTGGCTATTTTACCACCTAGTTGGGGAGATTTTTCTAAAAGTGTCACAGTAAATCCCCTCTGAACTAATTGATATGCACAAGCTAAACCTGCTAAACCACCACCAATTACTGCAACAGTTTTGTGAGTATGTAATGTCTTGGGTAAATCAAGATGATCTTGTTGAAAAACTGAGGGTTTTGGTTTACTAAACCGAGAGTATCCCGTTGCTCCCACAATCGTACCCACACCAAATAGCTTCAGCAATGTACGGCGAGAAATAGTAGATGATTCTGGTAAATTAAATAGTTGACTCATTGGTTATACAATTAACTTTTCACGATGCAATACTGCGTGCAATCAAGTCGATAAATGGGCAAATTTTTATCGTTATTATCAAAGGATGTCTTTTGGTTGAGGTTGATCAATTGCTAGTCGTGGTCTTTTAACATATTACTTACTCAAATGTGATCATCAAAATCTGCTCTAACAGAAAAAAATGCAAGATTTGGTTTAGCAATTAGAAGGTTCTTTGATAGTGTAATATATTATTTAATAATTGACTTCTCTGCATGGATTATACTATACCGTTAGTATAATATCAACCTGGGATAGATTTGTAAATCAACTAACCAAGAATGAAATATTGGCGTGAAACTATAGCTGTAACTCAGCGCATCTTAATTGAACTATTGCGACGTAGACGCAGCTTAATTTTTTGGAGTATTTTCCCTATTTCCATTTTAATTCTCAACGGATTTATTTTGGCAGAACGGGCAAAACTCACAATGGCTGTGGCTTTTGAAAATGCCGCACCTTCAACTTTAGTAGGTGCAGCACTATTTTTTAGTTGTTTGGGTGGGAGTGTTGCTACCGTAGTCGCAGAACGAGAACAACAAACTCTCAAACGCTTATTTATTTCTCCCTTGAGTGGCACATCTTATTTTTTGGGAATTTTTCTCGCGCATAGTGTTATTGGAATTGGACAAACACTGTTAGTTTATACTATCGCTGCTTTTTGGGGTGCGACATTTAAAGGTTCTATTTTATTAGGAATTATCATAATTTTATTGAGTATCATTGCTTATGTTGGTTTGGGATTTATTTTAGGTACACAATTAGCTAGACGGATTGAAGATGTTAATGCTTTAGTTGCAGCTTTTGGTGTACCATTATTAATTTTGGGAGGAGCATTTTTACCGACTTCGTTATTTCCGAAAACTCTATTAAATATTGCTAGATTTAACCCTATTTATCACATGAATGAAGCTTTGTTAGGTGTATCAGCTAAGGGAGATACATTTAATGATATCATCTTACATTTTTGGTTTTTATTCTGGTTTGCGATGGTAATGTTAGCCTGTGGATGGTTATCTTATCAACGAATGTTGATGGTAGAAAGAAGGCTGTAAATTTGTTATCATTTAGATAAATAATTCTCCAATCAATTGGAAAGTTATTTGTAAGTATTGAGCATAGAGAATACTGCAATTCAGGAGAATAAAGGCTTTTTTAATCAACTTTGATGATTTTGATAAAATCTCACTTCTCTCTATTTTTTATTTCAAAAGCTTGTAATCCCATTGAAAAATGATGATATTCACGGCTTAATTGTAATGTAATCCTATTGAATAATTGGGAATAGCTTGTGTGAATTTTTAAACCATTCAGGAATTGGCCTGAATTTAGGTGTAATGAGTCTTGTATAGCTACGCCACGCAAGCTATCAAAAATCAAATAGTAGTCCTATATAGTCTAATTTGAGATTTTAAGGAGGGGGATTTTAAAGATATAACATGGGTATGAATTTTCGAGTCCATGAACGAATTATATACTTTGCTCTCTCCTTTCTACTGCTGTAGTTTTTACCACCGAAGTGACCAGCAATTCCTTGAAAGTCAGGTTCAATGGCAAAACGAGAGATTATTTTTTGTTTTCCTTCCAAACTTTTAATAGCTCTGTAAAACTGGGTTTCAATATAAAAACACCCTTCTTTATGTTGTTGATGGAGAGGTTTAATATTGTGATGGTAAAAGTCTTGATTAAAAACTAAAAAACGAGTGTCGCAATAGGGGTTTACTTCATTGTTTCCCAATAATCTTTTAATTCTCCAACCTTGATCTTTATAGTCGCATAAACAATCATAATCTTCTTTTACACTTGCTAATATCTGGGTCATATTTTTTAAATAAATTCGACCTGTAATTTTAGCAAAATAGGTTACTGTATTAATCAAACTGGATTGTTCTAATCCTTTTTCTATTAATAAAGATTCCCCATATCCTTTGCCTAATTCTCTGGGAAAATCATTACAATTTAAGGAAATAAATTCAATTTTTTTATTATGTACATTATCAATAGCGGCTTCTTTGACTCTATCAAGAGGCCATCCTGAATTTTCAATAAAAATAATTTTCTTGATTCGTGGCTGATTTTTGACATAGTATTTAACACTATTATAATAATCCTCTTGTCGCTGTTCTGCTAAAGTAGGATAAGCTTTGGGCATTCCCTTGATATCAATACTAGCTGTTAATACAAGGGCGAAATCTTGCTCAATATTTAAACCTTTATTTTCTTTCATAGTTAGTTTTATCTTGCGTGGAAATTAGCGTGGATTAGGGTTTTTTTATTAAAGATGAAAATCTTTATTCCCATAATTGCCTGTGAGCTAGAATAACTTTAAGATAATTCATCTGGTATCTAACATTTCATTTGTAGAAACCGCTTTTTATGTGCATAAGGATAAATATTTGTAATTTATGATACTGGTTAGTTATTCTTTTAAGCATTGGCAAAGCGATCGCTAACGCCTTGAGTTCTCTATAAAACTCAGTGTTATGCGTAATCATCCTTAGTTATATCGCAAAAAATGCTATTTGGCAATCACTACAGAATACACTTCATTCCCATTTTGGTGGGAAGTTGTTAATCAGAGCAAATCATTACAGGTGCAGTATTGACATAGGAGATCACAAAGTTAAGCATAGATTCAGTTAGGTTTTCGCTAAATCTGTTGTTTTTGGTGATTTTCGCCAGTTCAATGACTTGATTTTTCTAAAAACTCGTTTTTGCTAGTTTTAGAACATCTTCTTAGATAGTTAAGTTCAAGTTTACTAAAGTTTAAAATTTAAATCATAAATATGCTCAGGATTAAAAACTTAAATAAATCTTACACAAACAGAAAAGTTCTGGAAAATTTAACCCTAAATATTGCTTCAGGAGAAGTTTACGGTTTATTAGGTGCAAATGGAGCAGGAAAAACAACAACAATTAATATTATTTGTAATCTCCTCAATGCTGATAGTGGTTATATTACCATCAATAATCAACCAATTTCCGAATCAACCAAAAAAATAATTGGAATTGCTCCTCAAGAAAATCTGTTATATAAAACCCTTTCTTGTGCAGAAAATTTGCAATTTTTTGCTGATATTTACGGTTTGGATCGAGAAACAAAAAATAAACAAATCGAAGCAACTCTTAAAGCTGTTAATTTATTAGATAGAGCTAAAAGTCCTGTCGAAACTCTCAGTGGGGGAATGCAAAGACGACTAAATATTGCTGTGGCTTTGGTACATCAGCCGCAGTTAGTAATTCTAGATGAACCAACTACAGGGTTAGATATTGAAGCGAGATATGAAATTTGGGAGTTAATTCGCCAACTCAAAAATCAAGGTATGACTATCTTGCTGACAACGCATCTACTAGATGAAGCTGAACGACTTTGTAACCGAATTGGCATTTTGAAAAATGGTACAATTTTAGCTGAGGGGAGTTTATCTGAGTTAAAAACTCTTATTCCCGGTCAGGAAGTTTTGGTGTTGCAAACTATACAAGAAGACGAAGCGATCGCACTAGCTCAAAAATATGGTTTTATCCCCAGGCGTTATGGTAATGACTTAGCTTTTTTACTACCAGAACCGCTAGAATTAAAGGAAATCATGACCAGATTTGAAGGCATACCCATGGATTCTATTTCTCGTCAACCTGTACGCTTAGAGCATATTTATTTAGAAATCACCCAAGTTAATAGGTGACAGGTGACAGGTGACAGTAAGCACTATTTTGAATTTTAGATTATGGATATTATCGAAATACTAAAAGCTGACTATCAAAGATTTCCTGTGAATCAAACCTACAGCATTTATGCACCAAATGTTTATTTTCAAGATGCTGTTTTTAAATTTCGTGGTTTGGAACTTTACAAATGGATGATTAAATTTATCCAGACTTTCTTCTTAAATTTGCAAATGGATTTGCACAATATTCAACAACAAGAAGACACAATTAAAAGCGACTGGACACTTAGCTGGAACTCCCCCCTCCCCTGGAAACCACGTATATCTATTTCTGGTTGGAGTGAACTACGTCTCAACCCGGAAGGTTTAATTATTTCCCATATTGATTATTGGCATTGTTCCCGATTAGATGTGCTGAAGCAACACCTATTTTCCGTAAACAAAGGATAATGTAAATATGTAAATAAATGTAAACAAAATTCAGGCAGGACAAAATCATCCATGCGAGTAATTTTAATGACAGGTAAGGGTGGCGTAGGTAAAACCTCCGTCGCTGCTGCAACTGGACTTCGGTGTGCAGAACTCGGCTATCGGACATTGGTTTTAAGTACAGATCCTGCTCACTCCTTAGCGGATAGTTTTGATATAGAATTGGGACATGATGCCAAACAAGTCCGCCCAAATTTGTGGGGTGCAGAACTCGATGCACTCCAGGAATTAGAAGGGAACTGGGGGGCTGTAAAGCGTTATATTACCCAAGTTTTACAAGCACGGGGTTTAGACGGGATACAAGCGGAAGAATTGGCAATTTTACCAGGCATGGATGAAATTTTCGGCTTGGTGAGAATGAAACGTCACTATGATGAAGGGGAATTTGACGTTTTAATTATTGATTCTGCCCCAACTGGTACGGCGCTGCGTTTGCTAAGTTTACCAGAAGTTGGTGGCTGGTATATGCGGCGTTTTTACAAACCTTTTCAAAATATCTCAGTAGCACTCAGGCCTTTAGTAGAACCGTTGTTTAGACCAATTGCGGGTTTTTCTTTACCAGATAAAGAAGTAATGGATGCGCCTTATGAGTTTTATGAACAAATAGAAGCACTGGAAAAAGTATTGACTGACAATACTCAAACCTCCGTTCGACTTGTCACCAACCCAGAAAAAATGGTGATTAAAGAATCTCTTCGCGCTCATGCTTATCTGAGTTTGTATAATGTAGCGACAGATTTAGTTGTAGCTAATCGCATTATTCCCCAAGAAGTTAAAGATCCCTTTTTCCAACGTTGGAAAGAAAATCAAGAGCAATATCGCCAAGAAATTCATGACAACTTCCACCCCTTACCAGTGAAAGAAGTACCTCTTTATTCTGAAGAAATGTGTGGTTTAGCCGCATTAGACAGACTGAAAGAAACTCTTTACCCAAATGAAGATCCAACTCAGGTTTATTACAAAGAAACCACCATCAGAGTTGTACAAGAAAATAACCAATACAGTTTGGAACTTTATTTACCTAATATTCCTAAAAGCCAGATTCAACTCAGTAAAACTGGTGACGAATTAAACATTACCATTGGTAATCATCGCCGTAACTTGGTTTTACCCCAAGCTTTAGCCGCACTGCAACCTTCAGGGGCAAAAATGGATGATGATTATCTGAAAATTCGTTTTGCTGACAATGTAAGAGTTTAGGAAATAGGTGATAGGAGGCAGAATAATTTTGAATTGTGGATTGTTACTTGTTGCCTATCACCTGTTCCCTGTTGATAATTATGCGGAAATGTATGATCCCATTAATCATGATTGAGTCTATAATTAGCCCGTATACTCACTGTTGCTTTTGTCTACAATAAAATATTTAAATATTATTAAGCTGAATAATCGACTGTAGTAAGATAATAATTATTGTATAAAAACAATGGTTTCCATCCCACCAATTGACCTACAGACAGGTATAGCTCAAGAAACTCTACTGCGTCGAATTACAAATCGGATTCGCCAGTCCTTAGAGTTAGAAGACATTATTACAGTAACTACAGCCGAGGTTCGTTCCTTACTAAGAACTGACCGAGTGATGATTTATAAATTCCATCCTGATGGTAGTGGTCAAGTTATTGCTGAATCTATTTATGAAAATAGTTTACCCTCGTTGCTAGGGTTGAATTTTCCGGCTGATGATATCCCTCCCCATGCGCGTGAATTGTTTATTAAATCGCGGGTGCGTTCTGTAGTTAATGTTGATGCTGGTGAAATTGGCCAAAGTCCTGTGCGTGACATCAATACAGGAGAAATTACATCTAATGACATTCTTTACCGTCCTGTAGAACCATGTCACATAAAATATTTGACAGCTATGGGCGTAAAGTCTTCAGTGGTTGCACCGATTATTCATGAAGATCAACTGTGGGGATTGTTAGCATCACATCATTCTCAAGCCCGGGAAGTGGTAGAATATGAACTAGAAGCGATGCAGCTGGTAGTGGAACAGTTATCTGTGGCGATCGCACACAACAATCTCCTCATCCAAGCCCGTGCCAAAGCCGAACGAGAAGTTATTATTAACCGTATTGCTACCCTGCTTCATTCGCTGCCAACTATTGTCTTACAGCCAGCTTTAGAAGCCACAGTTGCCGCTTTTAATGGCGTTGGAGGCAGGTTATGTATCAGACATAATGCTTTTAATTTCCAACATAGTAGCTTTAAAGCCCTCACAGAATGTTTAATTCCTGGTAGCAATTGTTTTCAGCTTTATGTATGTGGAAAACAACCTATTATTTCTGAACAAAATATATATCCAATTTTAGAACAGTATAGCGTCTGGCGAGAACATTATAAATCCGGTCAATACGAAATTTGGCCAATTTCTGATATCTATCAAGATGCTAATTTAAGAATTTTACAACTTGCTTTTAAACCTACAAAAATTCGCAGTATTTTAATGATTCCCCTCCACTATCGACAAGAATTAGTGGGTTATTTAAGTATTTTTCGCAATGAAATAGAGACAGAAACCCTTTGGGCGGGTAAAGTTGATCCAGATAATAGACAAATATATCCCCGTCTATCTTTTGATATGTGGTGTGAACTAAAACAAGGACAAGCTCAAAAATGGACAGATGCAGAAATTGAATTAGCTAGAGAAATTAGTAAACATTTTGCTTCAGCAATTCAGCAATATGAACTTTACCAACAGGTACAAAGTTTCAATGAAAACTTAGAGAAACAAGTCCATAAACGTACATTAGAAATGCAAAAAACGGCTGAACAACAACAAGCTGTGTTCGGAGTTATTAATAAAATTCGTGAATCCCTTGATACCGATACTATTTTTAAAACAACTACTAAAGAAGTTTGTCGATTAATTAAATCTGATCGTGTTTCCGTTTATAAATTCAGTGCTGACTGGGGCGGAGAATTTGTTGGAGATTTTGATGCTACTAGCACCAACTACTTGAATGATTCAAAACTGGGAATTAATACAATTTGGAATGATACTTATTTACAAGAAACACAAGGAGGAAGATATCGCAATAATGAAACTTATGCAGTAGATGATATATATAAAATGGGATTTACTCCCTGTCATGTTGATAACTTAGAACAGTTTAACATTTATGCTTTTGTCTTAGCTCCTATTTTTATCAGGAAAAAACTTTGGGGTTTACTTTGTACTTATCAACACGCTGGTCCTCGTCAATGGACAACTGCTGAAGTTAATTTTCTCAGTCAGATTGCAGGGCAACTTGGTGTAGCAATTCAACAAGCTGAATTACTTGTTAAAACTCAACAACAAGCGGAACAATTAACTCAAACCCTGCATGAATTACAAACTACTCAAACCCAACTAATTCAAACTGAGAAAATGTCTTCTCTAGGACAACTTGTAGCGGGTGTTGCCCATGAAATTAATAACCCAGTTAATTTTATTTCTGGAAACCTTACCCATATCAATGAATATGCTAAAAATTTGCTGACCATGCTCAATCTTCATCAGCAAGAGTTAACAAATCCTAGCAAAAATATTTTAAACACAGCCGAAGAAATTGATTTAGAATTTCTCATAGAAGATTTACCCAAAAGTTTATCTTCCATGAAAATTGGGGTAGATAGAATCCGGCAAATTGTCTTATCTTTGCGAAATTTTTCACGTCTTGATGAATCAGAAATGAAGGCTGTGAATATCCATGATGGTATTGATAGCACCCTATTGATTTTACAGCATCGCTTAAAAGCAAAACCTGAATCTCCTGGGATTGAATTAATCAAAGAATATGGGAATTTACCTTTGGTAGAATGTTTTGCTGGACAACTAAATCAAGTCTTTATGAATATTTTGTGTAATGCCATTGATACCTTAGAAACTAGTAAAAAATATACATTAGAAAATCCCAAACCAGGAAAAATTACTATTTCTACTGCTGTAGGAGTAATGAATGACAATATAAATAGTGCAGTCATTCGTATTAGTGACAATGGTTCAGGAATGCCTTCAAATATCAGAGACAGAATATTTGATCCATTTTTCACCACTAAGCCAGTAGGAAAAGGTACTGGTTTGGGTTTATCAATTAGTTACCAAATTGTGGTAGAAAAACATGGTGGGATTTTGAAATGTAATTCACAACCAGATATAGGTACAGAATTCTGGATTGAAATCCCCATTAAACATATCTTTCAAGGGAATAGGGAATAGGCAGGAGTCAGGAGTCAGGAGTCAGGAGTCAGGAGTCAGGAGTCAGGAGTCAGGAGTCAGGAGTCAGGAGTCAGGAGTCAGGAGTCAGGAGGATAGGAAGAAAATATTTCTCCCCTGCTCCCCATCATCTTCCCTGTCACCTATTAATACTAATTCCTCAATTGCACAGGCATAGCTAAATAGGTCATTTTTAAACCGCCTAAAGGTGTAAAAATTACCGGAGTGAGGCTTTGATTTAAGTGCATTTGAATTTCCGAAGATGGTAATTCTTTTAAACCTTCCATTAAATATTTAACATTAAAAGCAATGTCTATATCTTCCCCAGAAATTTGTGCCGGCATTGACTCTGTACCATTACCCACATCTTGCGCTTCACAAGATAAGGTAATTTCTTGATTGGCGTTATCAATACTGACTTTGACAATATTATTTTTCTGGTCAGCTAACACCGCAATTCGTTCTAAGGTGCTGATAAATTGCCGCCGTTCTAATACTACTTGGCGTTCAAATTGACGCGGTATTAATTGCCGATAGGCGGGATATTGACCTTCTAAAGTCCGACTGGTTAAACGTTGATTTTGCCAAGCAAAGACAATTTGACCTTGATCCAAATATAAGGATACAGCTTCTTCTGAAGAACTATGAGCTAACATCCGCTGTAATTCCCGTAATGCTCTAGCTGGTACTGTCACCTCTAGTTGTTCATTACTTTCAAGGGGACGTTCGTTAGCGGTTTCTAGCACTGCTAAACGGTGTCCATCGGTAGCTGCAAATTCTAAGGTATCCTGTTTAACTGTTAAATGTACGCCTGTAAGCACTTGTTTGGTTTCATCGGCGCTGGTAGCAAATAATGAACCCTTCAATCCTTCAATTAATGCGGCGGTGGTGAGTTGAATTGCTTCTGAAGAGTCAATTACTGGTAATTCAGGAAATTCTTCTGCTCCCATGGCGCGGACTTGATATTTACCGCTTTTGGGTTTGAGGGTGACAACTATACCTTCTCCGGTGTTGTCTCCTGATTCATCGTCTAAGGTGATTTCGCCTTCTGGTAGACGGGAGGTGATATCTACAAGTAGTTTAGCAGGAAGTGCGATCGCACCTCCTTCAATTACCTCAGCACTAAAACTAGTTCGGATACCCAAACTGAGATCAAAAGCTGTTAAGCTGACTTGGTTCGTTTCTGCATCCGCTTGTAAAAGCACGTTAGCAAGTACAGGATGAGTTGGTCTTGATGGTACTGCACGACTGACGAGTGAAAGATTTGTACTGAGGTCGCTTTGAGAGCAAACTAATTTCATGGTAGAGATTCAACTGGTGAAGGATTATAGTAACAAATTTTAGGCTGGGGACTGGGAATTGGTAGCTGTGGAAAACATGTGGAAAACTAGCCTGGTTTTTCCACAAGGTAATTATACTTAATGTAATTTACTTAAATATTTTTTAAGTTTTCCACAGTTTTTTCCACAAAAGGCAAGATATTTTCCACAAATACAGTTAAATTTAATATTTTTTTATACTTTGCTTAACATTCTAGCTTAAATTCTCGGTGAGAGGTGACAGTGAATAGAGATGGGGAGGAAAATTAAGTCAAAAGTCAAAAAACAGGGAACAGGAAAAGGCAAAAGTTACAATTTTAATTTCTCCTGCCTTTAGCCTCCTGAATTCTGCTATATAATAACTTTCGTGATTCCTCAGCAGTGTTTGCGGACTGCTATTTTGTAAACCTATTTAATAAATCTGCACGAGATAAATTTAAAAGTAGGGGAGTAAATTCATCTCTAGACATGGTAATTACCTGATCAATAATGTTTATCAATTCAGGATCAAGTTCTCCAAAACGTACTTGCAAAATACTTTCAACCATAGCCCGACGTTCTCTTTGAATCCCTCTATCAATTCCTATTAATTCTCCTTCTTGCCGTCCTTCTTGTCGTCCTTCTTGTCGTCCTTCTTGTCGTCCTTCTTGTCGTCCTTCTTGTCGTCCTTCTTGTCTTCCTTGTTGTCTTTGTTCTTCTTTGAGTTCTTCTAATAATTGTTGATACATTTCTGATAATTTCATAATTAACTCCTGATCATCTTGATCAATATCTTTTTCTTTTTGTTGACGTGCTGACAACATGGCAATCAGGTCATTTACTAATTTTATAACATTCTCCAAGCTTGGATTATTCTTAGCTATTGCTTCTAATTCTTCCACTGCTTGTCTTTGGACTTTTCCTCTACCTAATACCCTCAAAAACAGTGTTTCTGGTGTATTTGGTAATTGATGTATGACCACAATGCCAGTTTTTAAGACTTTCCCCAAGAAATAAACCCCTTGACCCCATGTTTCTATATCTAGAGTAGCATTACAACCTGCTAATATGTCTTCTGATGCTGTGGGGGTGAATATCCATAAATGGGGTAGTTCGGTTTCATTAATTCGCGTATCGTTGCGTTTGCGTTGTCTTTCTACTTCTGCATGAATATCAAATAGTTTACCCATGCAACTGCGAATTTCACCTTTGCTGACTGCGTTACGGAATGGTTCAAATATTACCGATGCTGCATAAGTCCCCATTTTTCCTAATAGTCCTAATTCTCCTATGTTTTCTGGAGATGTGGGAGTAAAGAATACGTCAATTTGTCTCACTTCGGAAGTGATATCTTTACTCATTTCTACTTGACCGTAAGGTGTGAATAGTTCTGTGAGATATTGTTTGGAAAATTGGTCATGGATAAAGCGTGTCATTTTTCTGATTTTTACCAAGATTGTTGGAAATTAGATTAGGACTTCACCCTAACTACTACGGAGAGGGGTATATTAATTGTTTATTAGCAATATAAAATAAACTCCTATTTTTGATAACGGCTGTTCATGTTGATGCGATCGCTCAATTGGCGTAAAGTTTGAGGTAAGGTACGGTCTGTATCTTGCAGTTGGGTAATTTTCTCGCAACTATACATCACCGTTGTATGGTCTTTACCACCAAACTCTTCCCCAATCCTCGGTAAACTTAAGCCTGTATATTGACGCATTAAATACATAGCAATTTGTCTAGCCCAGCTAATTTCTCTTTTGCGAGAATTACTTTTTAAATCTTCAATTGATAACTTAAAAAAGTCTGCCACTACATTTAAAATTACTTCCGGTGTCGCTTCCATGTTCTGGTTAGGAGTTCCTAAAACTGGAGTGATATTCTCCACCGTCATTGGTAAACCCCAAATAGAAATATAAGCCACCGCCCGAATTAATGCCCCTTCCAACTCTCGAATATTAGAAGTATAATTATAAGCAATATATTCAATTACATCTCTAGGTAAACGAATATTTTCATATTCAGCTTTTTTTTGCAAAATTGCCATGCGCGTTTCTAAATCCGGCGTTTGAATATCAGCAATTAACCCCATAGAAAAGCGCGAACAAAGCCGTTCTTGCAGACTAGGGATTTGCTTAGGAGGACGGTCAGAAGCAATCACAACTTGCTTCCCAGCCTCATGTAAAGTATTAAAAGTATGAAAAAATTCCTCTTGAGTATATTCTTTCCCTTCCAGAAATTGAATATCATCAACCAACAAAACATCAGCAGCCCGGTAATGTTCCCGAAAACTTTGCATACTATCATTACGAATAGCAGTAATTAAATCATTAGTAAACTGCTCAGTCGAGACATAAAATATTTTAGAATCAGGATAAATTTCCCAGCGATAATGACCAATAGCTTGCATTAAATGAGTTTTTCCCAAACCCACACCACCGCATAAAAACAAAGGATTAAATTCCCTACCTGGATATTCTGCAACCGCCAAAGCAGCAGCATGAGCCATCCGATTATTAGCACCAACCACAAATCTTGAAAAAACGTACTTAGAATTTAAATCTGTACTTTTTTGTTGACTTTTAGATACATTAGGAGAAATGGGATTGACAGCAGGCAATTCCCAAGCAACTTCTCCTTCCACTAACTGAGAAACATCATCACCCTGAGCCACCGTCAGGTAAATTTCTACTGGATAACCCACAATATCTTGCACGACATGAGCAATAGTATTGATGTAATACTTCTGAAGCCAATTTCGGGCAAAGAGGTTAGGTGTGCATATTATCAGACAATTATTTTCTAGTTGCTTTGCACTAGCAGTTTTAATCCAAGTCTCAAAGGTGGGACGAGATAGCTCTAGCTGTAAACGCTCTAGCACCTGACTCCACAGCTTATCTATGGGAATTTCCATCATCTACCACCTTTGCTGCTAATAGCCACAATAGAAGATATGAGCAAGCAATAGTTTAACTTTAAACTGTAATCATTCTGGTTTAGACCAGGTAGCCAATATCCTATCACTTAGTGACTAACACGGAGAGAAAGTACATGATGAAGATTTATAATCATCACCTAGCATCCAAAAATATTGATACCAAAATTTTGATCCCCCGTATACGAGCTAAAAGAAAAGGGTGGATGCTAATCACTGGTTTAGCAGCAGTGGTTCTGAGTGGCTGTTCTAACCTGAATAGCAGAACCTTAGAATCGGAACAGAACCCGGCTTCAGTCCAAAAAACTACTGCTCCCACTTCAGTAATTATGCCTCCTGCCATCATCGCCTCCTCTGGTGATCCTAACTTTGTAGTTGGAGTAGTACAAAAAGTGGGAGGTGCTGTTGTTCGCATTGATTCAGCCAGAACCGTCACATCTCAAGTACCAGATGAATTTTCAGATCCTTTTTTCCGCAGATTTTTTGGTGACAGAATTCCACAGGAAAGACAAAGAGTAGAAAGGGGTAGCGGTTCTGGATTTATTATTAATTCCTCTGGGCAAATTTTGACCAATTCTCATGTCGTAGATGGCGCAGATCAAGTTACAGTTACACTCAAAGATGGACGGACTTTTGATGGTAAAGTCTTAGGAGAAGACCCGGTTACAGATGTAGCAGTAATTCAAATTGATGCTAATAATTTACCAACTTTAGCTCTAGGCAATTCCAATACCTTGCAACCAGGAGAAGCAGTAATTGCAATTGGGAATCCCTTGGGTTTAAACAATACTGTAACTTCAGGAATTATTAGTGCTACAGACCGTTCTAGTAGTGCTATTGGTGCTAGTGATAAGCGAGTTGATTATTTACAAACAGATGCAGCAATTAATCCTGGCAACTCTGGTGGACCACTGCTAAATGCTCGTGGTGAAGTAATAGGAATGAACACAGCTATTATCCAAGGCGCTCAAGGTTTAGGCTTTGCAATTCCTATTAATACAGTGCAGAAAATTTCCCAAGAATTAATTAGTAAAGGTAGGGTGGATCATCCTTATTTGGGTGTACAAATGGCGACGCTAACACCAGAACTCAAGGAAAGAATAATTCGTAGATCTGGTAATAGAGTAAATTTAGTTGCAGATCAAGGAGTCTTATTAGTGAGAATTGTTTCTGAATCACCAGCCGCAGTTGGTGGACTTAAACCAGGGGATGTGATCAAAAGCATTAATAATCAACCTGTTAGTAAAGTGGATGAAGTACAAAAACTAGTAGAAAATAGTCAAATTGGTACTCCTCTGCAAGTCCAAGTAGACCGTCAGGGGAAAACAGTTCAACTAACAGTCAATCCTGCTCCTTTACCAGTGCGTTCTGAAAATTGATTTCTGGGCATAATTGTTTAGTTAGCAATCAATTAATACTTACATAAATGGTGTTTATCATGAATAAATCAGTGCCAATTATTCAATTAGGCAATCCAATGTTACGCCAAAAAGCAGCTTGGGTAGAAAACATTCAAAATGAGCATATTCAAAAACTCATTGATGATTTAATATTTACTGTTTCTCAAGCTAACGGTGTAGGAATTGCTGCACCTCAAGTAGCAGAATCTTATCGGTTATTTATTGTTGCTTCTCGTCCTAATTCCCGATATCCCGACGCACCAGACATGGAACCAACGGCGATGATTAATCCCAGAATTATTGCTTATTCATCTGAAGTTATCAAAGGTTGGGAAGGTTGTTTAAGTGTACCGGGAATTAGGGGGTTAGTCCCTAGATATCAGAAGATTGAAATTGAATATACTGACCGCAATGGGAAGATACAAAAACAAGAATTAACAGATTTTATTGCTCGGATATTTCAACATGAGTATGATCATTTGGAAGGAAAAGTATTTTTAGACAGGGTAGAATCTACTGAGGAACTCATGACTGAAGCTGAATATCAACAACGGGTAGTTAAAGAATCGAAATAGGTAACAATTCTTATTTTTTTAATTCTCCCTCTTAGATGTTTAAACTTTAAGAGGGATAGACTATTCTCTTAGAGGATTTTTGATAAATCACCAACCACTTTTAAAATATCTTCTTACACCTTACAGGAGTTTGTAATTAAATCATTTATAACATCTATATTGAAAGCACAACTTAAGGCTGCACTTTCTGAAAAGAGATTACAATAATCTATACTTTCTATACTAGAAGGAAAATCAACAGGAGTAGGTTCTAGAGAAGCGTCATAATCAATATTCAAGTAAGTATCAAATCTTTCTGGAAATAGGTAATATAGACAGCTTATGTTGTTTAAAAATTGTAGGCAAAGTATCATAATGATCAAACTTAGCCATTAACCTACTTTCTCTGAATTCATTAATGCTATTTGACTCTATTTCAAAATATCCTATTTCATATATGTTTTCTAAAATAGAATATTTTTCAAATAGTGCTTCCCAAGCAATATCATTTTTGTTTTTTGGTTTTTTAATATTTTTATCACTCATAGTTTTTGACTAGAATCTCATCCACTTTACCTCTTTTTTTTCCATGACAATTTATCGCCCTGATAGCTGATATTTTTGTCTGTGAATAATCTTTATATAGGTCTGAAATAAATTCTGTATAAGCATTACTTAGTAAAATATAACAACCTCTACTATGTAAATCATCAAATACTTCTTTTAACCTTTTTTGTTCCTGTTTATTAAAACCGTTCACATCGTAGCCAGTAAAAGAAGCAGTTTCGGAAACTGGATCATAAGGAGGATCAAGATATATAAAATCTCCTCGCTTGGCATCTTTAACAGCTTCGTGAAAATCAGAGTTTAATATTGTAACTTGATTTTCATTTAAATATTTATTGACTGCTTTTAAAACAGCTATATCTAAAATATTGGGGTTTTTATATTTGCCAAAAGGTACATTAAATTGACCTTGAGAATTAACTCTAAATAACCCATTATAACAAGTTTTATTTAAGAAGATAATTCTGGATGCTCGTTGAACTTCTGTTTTAGATTTAAAATTCTTTTCTCGATCCCAGTCTCTAATATCATAATAATAATATTCATCATTTTTGTGATTTTTTAAATCCTCAATTAGTTCATCTAACGAATTTTTAATTGTTTTATAGCAATTTATTAATTCAGCATTACTGTCATTAATGACGGCTTTTTTAGGTTGTAAACTAAACAAAAGCGCACCTCCACCAACAAACGGTTCGTAGTAGGTTTGAAGATTATAATTTTTAGGGAAGTGATTAGCTAAAATTGTCGGCACAAGTTGTCTTTTTCCTCCTGCCCACTTTACAAAGGGTTTAACTAACGGATTAACTGATACCATTTTATGACCTGCAAATTATTAAGTGACAATAGCTTTTTGATACTATTGTACTATATAATTGATATTTTCGTCTAGAGTCATGATTATACTATATTTTTTGAAAAAATCTGGATTTTGGATAATTATTAGAATATTCCCAATTTAATTGACATTCATGTTGATCAAATTCCCAATTAATACATATACAGATATGGAGTCTATCGAATTTATTATATTCAAAATTTGAAGATCATGAACTGTTATATATTATGAAATTTTGGCATATTAATGATACGTTAAATATATTTTCATGACGATACCATCTTTTATTTGTCTGGCTGCAATTCATATCTTTAGAAATTTCTGTATTTAACAAATTGGGAATCTGTTTCTGAAAATAGCTCTCAAGAGTGAGACTTAACACCAAAACTAGCAGTTATATTTAACTTGAATTAATTTCTAGTTTTGTATACCTAATTTTAGATAAATGAATACTGGTAAAAAAGATGCGTTTGGGGAATGGAAATCTCTAGATTTTTGGAAAAAGCAATCTCTTGATTTAATTCCCTTGCTGACAGGGTTAGCTGTCACAGGGAGAATGGGAATACATGGTTTAGCCGCAATTCCAGTTTACATCCTAACGGCAGATGCTACGCGCAGGGTGATTAACTCTTTAGAACCGGAATTTTTGTCAGCGGAAACAGTTAAACCTATTCCAGATACAGATAAAAAAGATAATGCTCAAATTGCTTATACTGTAGTCCATACAATTCCGGGAAGGATTAGATTTTATGTGCCGCTAATTGCTCAAGATTCTGCCTATACACAAAGGTTAGAAGCTTTACTAAAAGCCCATAATCAAGTTACTAATGTGCGTGTTAATAGCCGTGCTTCCTCGATAGCGATCGCATACCAATCTCCTGAAGTTAGCATATACCATTGGGTGGAGGTAATGGAGTTAGCTTTACAACAAAATCCATCTATATATCCTACTTCCGAAATAGGTACAACAGAGATTTCAGAACTTTCTCCCAAAACTTCCAATTTATGGACTAATTTAAAACCTGCATCCCTGTCCTATTCCCTAAATTTAATGGCAAATTTACCTTTACAATGAAGATTTCAAGCATTATCAAGGAATATATAAATCGAATCGAATTTCTATGCAGCAGATTGCAGATCAATCAGGTAAAGAAGAATGTAAATTGAACCCTAGACAGCAAGAGAGTTTTACTCTAGACTCTTGCCGTATACCTAAAAACATCTATCAACAGCAAGATGATATAACAATCAAAATTAGAGTAAATTAAAAAGCTTATGTGACCTGCTCCAATTAATTGGAGGTCTATTTAATTATGGCAAAAATTACTGATTTTGTAGAAGATGCCGGCGCACCTGGAATTATAGCCGGAATAGGGGCAGTTTTACTTGCTCCTGTGGTAGTCCCTGTTGTTGCAGGAATTGGTAAACCGATAGCTAAATCAATCATCAAAAACGGACTTGTTGCTTATGAAAAAAGCAAGGGAGCTTTTGCTGAATTGGGTGAAACTTGGGAAGATATTGTAGCTGAAGCTAGAGCCGAAATAGCAGAAGAACAACACACACCAGCATTTGAAGCTGCTGAAAATCAATCTGGTAATGGTGCATAAGCAGGTGACAGGGTTGAAAGTCTCTTGGTGTGTACCTTATGGGGTGCTATAACCAGCAATTTGGGTTATGTAGGGGTTTAGCATTGAGCTTTATCCCTACTGAATAAATATTGTTGTTTAGTGTGTTTTAATTGTGATTTTAATTTTTATTATTCAAGGTTTCAATTATGAGACAAATTACGGAAAGAACAAATTTAAATACATCTTTTAATCCTATAGCCACAAAAATTATCAGCGATACTCCAGGAAGGCTAAGATTAAGAGTTGCTCCTGGAAACCGCCAAGCTGAGAAAATACAACATATCGCCAATTTTTTAACCGCACAACCTCACATTACTCAAGTGCGAACTAATATCCATCACGGTAGCATTCTCATTCATCATGATGGTCAGACTGGCACTTTAGCAGAAATTTCAGCTACACTGCGTGATATAGGGATAATTTTTGCAGATATTACCCAAGGGAAAACTGAAGCAGCAACGGGTATATCTAATGCATTAATTGACTTGAATCAACGGGTTGAACGTGCTACAGATGGTACGGTTGATTTAGGTTTCTTGTTTCCTTTTGGATTGAGTATATTGGCTGTCAGACAGTTAATGATTAAGGGTTTGCAATTAGAAGTAATTCCTTGGTATGTTTTAGCTTGGTATGCTTTTGATAGTTTTCTGAAACTGAATCATGTCAACCAAACCCAAAAGTAATCATCAGCAAAATGTTGAAGTTTGGGGCTTTGAAAGTTTACAGCGGTTTGCGTAGTTAGGAGGTACAACATCTAAATTCAAACCTATACACAAAGCCAGTTTTACTTCTGACTCCTGACTCCTGACTCCTGACTCCTGCTGTATTATGAGTTTTAGCACCTTTGTAAGCATATTCCTTTCCCACTAGAAGAATACTGATTAAATGTTCGCGTAGCGTGCCGTAGGCATACCGCGAAGACGCAAAGGACGCGAAGATAAGAAAGAAGAAGATAGTAATATTTTGTGGGGAAGGGAGTATCAATTATGAAAAAGCTGATTAATCAACCGGATGACTTTGTTAGGGAAAGTCTAGCAGGAATGGCGGTGGCTCATGCTGATTTAATTAAGGTAAATTATGAGCCGACTTTTGTCTATCGAGCGGATGCACCTGTACAGGGAAAGGTAGCAATTATTTCTGGTGGTGGAAGTGGTCACGAACCTCTGCACACGGGTTTTGTGGGGATGGGAATGCTTGATGCTGCTTGTCCTGGTGAGGTTTTTACGTCACCGACTCCTGACCAAATGTTAGCTGCTGCACAACAGGTAGATGGTGGTGCTGGTATTCTTTATATCGTTAAAAATTATAGTGGCGATTTGATGAATTTTGAAATGGCGACGGAGTTAGCTAGAAGTGAAGGCATCCGCACGCTAAATATTATTATTGATGATGATGTGGCGGTGAAGGATAGTTTGTATACCCAAGGAAGAAGGGGTGTAGGTACAACGGTGCTGGCGGAAAAAATTTGTGGAGCAGCAGCAGAACAGGGTTATGATTTGCCACAGTTAGCTTCTTTGTGTAGAAAGGTAAATCTGCATGGACGCAGTTTAGGTGTGGCGTTGAGTTCTTGTACGGTTCCTGCCAAGGGTACGCCGACTTTTGCTTTGGGGGATAATGAGATAGAATTGGGAATTGGTATTCATGGAGAACCGGGAAGAGAAAGGGCTTCTATGAAGTCAGGAGATGAGATTACAGAGATTTTAGTGCGATCGCTCATTGATGATAATCTCTATAGTCGTACAGTGCGGGAGTGGGACGAAACCAAAGCAGGATGGATGGATGTGGAACTGTTAAATAAACCCCTGCAAAAAGGCGATCGCATCTTAGCTTATGTTAACAGTATGGGAGGTACTCCCGTTTCTGAACTGTATCTTGTCTACCGCAAACTAGCAGAAATCTGTGAACAGGAAGGATTGCAAATCGTGCGAAATCTAATTGGACCCTACATGACATCATTAGAAATGCAAGGTTGCTCCATCACACTGCTGAAGTTAGACGACGAGATGCTGCGGTTATGGGATGCACCAGTAAAAACAGCAAGTTTACGCTGGGGAGTATGAAATGGTTACTCAGGTGCAGATAATTCAATGGATACAAGTATTTGCTTCTGTCATTGAACATAATAAGGAAGAGTTGACAGAATTAGATGCAGCCATAGGTGATGCTGATCATGGTATCAATATGGATAGAGGTTTTAGAAAGGTCAGCAATCTGCTACCTAGTTTTGTTGATAAAGACATCAGCACCATTTTCAAAACCGTCAGCATGACTTTAATTTCCAGTGTTGGTGGTGCTAGTGGTCCTTTGTATGGAACTTGGTTTTTAAGAGCTAGTTCTGCAACGGCTGGTAAAAAGGAATTAACTGAAGACGATATGCTAAAGTTACTCCAATCTGGTTTAGATGGTGTAATTGAACGTGGTAAGGCACAGTTGGGAGATAAGACAATGGTAGATGTATTGTCTCCAGCTGTTGAGGCTTTTGAGCAAGCTGTCAACGAAGGTATGGGAACGGTGGAAGCTTTGCGGGTAGCGGTTTCGGCTGCGGAACAAGGTTTACAGGAAACCATACCCATGTTAGCAAAAAAGGGTAGAGCTAGTTATTTAGGCGATCGCAGTGTGGGACATCAAGATCCAGGGGGTACTTCTGCTTATTTTATGTTGCGAAGCTTGTTAAAGGTGGTGGAAAGTTCTAAACATAGGGGGTAGGTTGTACGGGATATTTGATATCATGTCCATCTGTGAGCTTCGCTGCTCGTCAGAGATACACTTATCATATCTGTTGTGGCTATTAATAGGGAATAGGGCAAAAGCAATTGCCAACAGCAGAGTTACGTAAGTGATTAGCTGAACTTGATAAACTGATGTGCAGCTAAATTGGATATGATGATATTCGATACATAAGTTTCAAGTCTTTTATCTTTTGATTGGCTGTTGTGCTTTAAAGATACACAACAGCTTATCACTATCCGATGTGAAAAACTTACCGCAATTTTCACACTTATTAAATACCCAAGCAAAATTAATTACACAAATTGATAAAAATCGGTATCTTTACAGGTTGAGTTGCATTATGTCAACTTAATGAATAATCAAACTATCTCTATTTATTTCTAAAAAATCATAAGTCCTAAATAACTCAACTATTTGCGAAATATTTTGTATAAAAACTTCTTCAATTTCTTTGTTACTAACTAATATTTCCTGTTGTTACTAAAAGGAGTTTATAAGGTTCTTGTTTGATTAAAAAAGAATCTAAAAAATCTTTATCTTTAGTAATAACAATTCTCTTTTCCAGGATTGATATTTTGTTGATTTCTGAATCTGAAGTAGAATTTTTTAAAGGTAGATTTTTGGTATGAATAACATCATAACCTAATGTTACCAACAGATCGGCAATTCTCACTGGTAATTGAGCATCAATTAAGAATTTCATGAAATCAATTGTCGAATACTTTTAACTTGAGTAAGTTGAGTTGCAAAAACTAGAACAGCTAAAATATCTTCGTATTCTAAATCATCATAATCTGCTAGAATTTCATCAGTAGTCATTCCTGAACTCAAAAGTTCTAAGATCATTTCCACAGGATAGCGCAGTCCTCGAATACAGGGTTTACCATGACAAATATCATGGTTAATTGTGATTCTATCTAATAAGGGATTATTCATAAGGTTAGATATGATCATCATGGGATCACATTAAAGATTGATGCTCATTTAAGCAACAGCAAACTCAGTCAACTTGCGAGTGTCCGGATCATGAAAAGCAAGAACAATATCCTCTTTTGGTACACCTTCCCTTAATAACTCAGTTGCAATACCTTCTTCTGTCCAATCTTCTTCAATGTAGATTTTCTCATTTTTAATTCTCACATAAACAGTAATTGCCTTTACTCGTTTTCTTTCATTCCAACCCACATCAAACCATAAATATTGATCTCTTTCTTCGTCAAAAGATAATACGGTGTCAACCCCAGAAATATTAGGAGTTTGACTAGATATTTGATCATATTCTGTTAATATTTTTTGGATAATTGCACGATAGTTATTTAACTTATCCATTGAACAATTTCCTCCTGAACAATATTAATAACAATCAGTAAAATTTGATATTTTTCTATCACAAGTTTAATACCTTTTGTCTGAAAAAAAGTTTCATAAGCCTCTTGTTCAATTGCTAAGTAAAGACGACAGTTAGGATGTAATTGTCTTAACAATGTGCGATATAAAATATATTATCCTAAAGCACATTGAAACTCATGAATTAGGGAAAGACTCAAGAAACTTTTGATCTCAACTACAATATTAATATCTTCTTTCTGTGCAGCAAATAACTTTTTACCAGCAATATCAGCAAAGAGTTTCAGCCCTTCGTATCTAATAGTATAAGGATCACGAATGATCTGCCAACCATCTTTAATTAAAGCATTTTTAAATCCATCATGGTAAATATCTTTTGCTGGCATTTATCAACCTGTGATTAATATTTTCGATAATTAATTATTAGCCCCCTCTCCAAGTAGGAAAGGGGGTTAAAGGTGAAATTACGCCGGATAAATCCTTAACCGCCGGTTTGGTTCTTCTCCAAAACTATGGGACTTGAGCCGATAATGTTCTACCAACTCATGCTGAATTTTTCTTACTTGCGGAGAACGGGGTAATAACTCCACAGGTTGACCTTTAGGAATGACAATTTGCTCAACTGCAAGTCTGGCTTCTTCCAAAGCGTCTATTTCGTCATCACTCCCACTATGCAGTAATAGTTGTAATTCTCGGTCATCGCCGATTTCTGGATCTTCGATATTCAGTAACCGCCGCAAACCGCGAGTAATTTGGGGAATTGTACTGGATTTAATCACATGAATGGGTACATGACGAGCCTTGGCCATTTGCCTTAATTTAGCGTGGTTTTTGACGTGCGATCGCAACGCTAAAATTGCATCGGCACTATCTATATCTTTGGTCAAAACCACAGGCAAAGTTAACACACTAATCACCTGTTCCAGTTGGTGACGACTCACCCCATAGGGGTAAATATGCAAAGGCAAATCTTCCCCATTGGGACCGGCTGATTTAGTCTGGCTAAAATCAATACTTTCAGAATAATTGAAAGATTCATCTAGCAAGCGGTCAAACTCGCTGCGTCCTGTCACCCGTTCCCGTTCTAGAGATAAAGGTGGTAGAGCCACCATTTGACCAGAACCACGCCAGCCATTAACCTGTTTCACAGCCGGAAAAGATTCTTCCTCACTAGCTAAGTTACCGCCACGACCCTGAACCACAGATAATTGTCTGGTAATGGCCACTTTGCCATTTTCATCCACACTTCGTGTTTGTGGATTAGCTTGACGACCTCTTAATAGAGTATCCACTGTATCAGCTACGCTTTCATGCACTACCCAGCGTTGCCGTTCCATCATTTCCACAGCAATCTCAAAGGTAGGTGGCGCTTTACGTTCCAAAACGGTCTTTTGTGAACCGCGTCGTCTCGCTTCGTCATCTCCCAGCGTCACCGCTTGAATACCCCCCACCAAATCAGACAGCGTGGGATTTTTGATCAGGTTTTCAATTTGGTTGCCGTGAGCAGTACCAACTAATTGTACACCTCTCTCCGCAATTGTACGGGCTGCTAAAGCTTCCAATTCTGTGCCGATTTCATCAATGACAATCACCTCCGGCATATGGTTTTCCACTGCCTCAATCATCACTTGATGTTGTAATTCTGGCTTTGCCACTTGCATCCGGCGAGCGCGGCCAATGGCAGGATGAGCGATATCACCATCACCAGCGATTTCATTAGAAGTGTCAATAATCACCACTCGTTTATTTAAGTCATCTGCCAATACACGGGCAATTTCCCGTAAAGCGGTGGTTTTACCCACACCAGGACGACCTAACATGAGAATGGATTTGCCAGTTTCTACCAAATCGCGGATCATGCCAATTGTGCCAAATACCGCCCGACCGACACGACAAGTTAAACCAATAATTTTGCCTGTGCGGTTACGGATAGCACTGATGCGATGTAAAGTTTGCTCAATTCCTGCCCGATTATCTCCACCAAAGGTTCCGACTCGTTGAATGCAATCATCTATTTGTGCTTGAGTGACGGGAGTTTCGCTCAGATACTCAGCTGCATGGGGAAACCGAGCTTCTGGGCGACGACCTAAATCCAAGACCACTTCCACTAGATAATCTCTTTTAGGATGATTTTCTAGTTCTTGCCGTAGGTCTTGAGGCAAAATGTCCAGTAACTTTTGGAGATCGTCTGTAATCGTCATGCTTTCTATGGTGAGAGATGGTGACGTTGTGAGAGATAACAAATGAGCAATGAACACTCTTACTTTGACTTAATCTGAGAAACGAGAGAATGAGCAAGTTTCACAGCTTGCCATAGTAGTTCCGGTTCATCTTCGAGGCGTAGATTTGCTTTGACACTGGTAGTAATCACCTCCTTATTTTCTAACTGTTCAAGAATCGGTGACAGCAATACACGGGCATAACTGCCGTAAGCAACACCGGAGATCAAGGCTGAGGAGAGAAATTCTTCATTCCCCCCTGCTCCCCTGCTCCCCTGCTCCCCTGCCTCCTGAAGCATTCCCATCTCCTTCAGTTTAGGAACAGTGTAGCTATTAGTACCCCCTGCTAACTGCACATATCCCGGTAGGTTTGCTGCCAAAACTTTTTGCCCTAGTTTCACTGCTGCTATGGTAGTGCCATCGCCGATGTCACCACTCATAGAGCGCCCGTCTGTTTGCCAAATTAAAATTTGGGGACGGGGGGTGATGAGGTCATAAATTGCTTGGAGATAATCAATCAGCCCTTCTCCATCGTTACAGCTGATAGCTATTAACTTTAATTTATCTGCCCAAGGAGCGATCACTACCCACAAACGCTGGAATTCTTCCAAACGCCCTACTTTTGTATGAATTTCTATGGCATCTATTCCCGTTGAAATGATCAATGGTGCTATCGCTCCCGGAGTTGATATATAAGATGCTGCATTTATCATCTCATAAGGACAAACTGGAATGCAACGACCGCAGCCATAACATTTTTCGGCAATAATTCCTGAAAAGCTATCTTTTATACCGTTAAACACAATCGCTTGTGCGGGACAAATTTTTTCACAGGGTCTGGGGCAATCTACGGGACAATAATTAGCATCAAATTCTGCTTTTCTAAAATGTGGGTCTTCTCCATCGTTGAGGCTGACCATGAGTAAAGGTAACTCACCTTTAAAACCAAACCCTTGCCTTTGGGCTTCCTTAGCCAGAGCCTTAGCTGCTTGTAAACCTGCTTGGGCTGCGGCAATCACTGCCGGATCAGCTGCCACATCTATGCAGTCAGCACCCGCCAAAGTGTAGGCTAAGGTTAAATTTCTCACCGCAGGTAGATGTTGGTAACTGGCTCCACAAATCAACTTGAACCAGTGACCTTGTTTTAGGGATTGTAAAGGGGCTAACAGATTAGTCACACTTCTATTATGCGTTTTTCAATATCAAAATTGCAGCCCTTGACCAAGAAAAAATTTTAGGACTTAGGCATGGGATAGATTTTTTTAATTTTTAATTTTTATTTTCATTGCAGTCTCGTAGCCACAGTTTAACACCTTGAGCGATCGCACTGTTACTACTATCCCTTGGTGGTGCTACAGGTTGTTTGACTGGATATGCACCTGTTTGGCTAAACATCATCACCACTTGCCAACCAATTTTGGTTCTGGTCAAAAACAACCAATGAAATTCTTGTAATTCTACTACTTTTTTACTTATATACTTGCGTTCCAATGTAGTAAAAAATACTTGCTCTACTCCCTCTGATTCATATTTTTTAACGGTATCAATACCGGGATTTAAAGGCAAAGGCTGGAATTCAGGCTTTCCCGCTACTAAGATATAAGTGTAAATATCAACACTTCTGTTCAGACGACGAGCGCGTTGGATTGCACGGTTGGTGTAGCTAGGTAAATCTAGCATTAACTGAGTAGTTAAAGTTTCTAAACTTTGTTCCGAGCAGGAATTACTTACTTCTGATTTAACAGGTTTAGGAATGATATTTTTAGAGAATGCAGGGTCAACAAATGCAAAAGAAATCAATAGCCAGCAAGGACATAGCATCACTAAGTTCCTAAACATCAACCAGCTATTTTTTCTCCTTTGTCCTTTTGTATTCATGAGATAAAATTTACACCCTTGACACCAATTTAATGTGAGGTTACACAGAATCTTGACTATATCTTATTCTATGTAGCTTTATTTTCGATGCTTAAAGACTGAGAGGACACCTTTGGGGTCGAGTGCTGTGGACAATACTAGAACGGTATAAAGGCTCTTGTACGGTAGGTGTAACACCTATTTCAATACTTAAAGATGCCATTTGGGGATATTTATCTAAGAGCATTTGAACTAGTTTTTTATTCAAAATTTCCCAAAAATCTGCTTCATTTGGGTAATTGACAAAAAACTTATCAATATCTTTTCTAATTGGTACAAAATCAGGATAAGTATTTTGGGCGATCGCTTCTGGTGTCATACGGTAAGCAACTTTGACATTGAGGATTGCTCCTCCCTGATGTTGAATGGGATAATTAGACATTTGAAATGTAAATACTTCTTGATGCTGTTCACATTTTAGGACTGTTTGAGATAAAGCAGGTGATATTGATATATTAAAGGACAGAATTAAGGCACTAGTAGAAGCCGACAAAAGTCTATATTTCATAAACATTCCTGGTATACGGAAAACTCAGCAATAAAGAGACTCAAGGGACTTTAATCGTATGGAATTTTTGTCAAAACGAGTAATTGTCACCATTTTTTTTAGAGTTCAAAATAGAAGACCCCACAGATAAATCTGGGGGCTAATAATTGAATCAAAAAATTTCCTCAAATCCACCCATTAAACTCATTTTTTCGATAATTCTTCGCTAATTTTCTGCCAAGCTAATTCAGGGTCAGATGCAGCAGTAATCGGACGACCAATCACCAGATAATCTGCACCAGCTTTAATCGCTTGGGAAGGGGTGAGCGATCGCTTTTGGTCTCCTTGATCAGCCCAACTGGGACGGACTCCCGGACAAACGAATAAAAAATCATTCCCACAGGTTTCCCGCAGTTGTGTCACCTCTTGGGGAGAACACACGACCCCATCTAATCCTGATTCTTGAGCTAAAAGCGCCATTTGTAAAGCAAATTCTGGTAATTCCAGAGGAATTTTTAAATCAAACGCCAACTGTCTAGCAGAAATGCTGGTTAAAAGGGTAATAGCGATTAACTTGGGTGGTTGTGTACCTGCTTTTTCTGCTCCTACTTGTACTGCTTCCATCGCTGCTTTGAGGGCATCTTTGCCGTTAGTAGCATGAACCGTCAACAAATCCACACCATAACCAGCAGCAGCACGACAAGCACCTGCAACAGTGTTGGGGATGTCGTGAAATTTCAAATCGAGAAAGATCCGCTTTTGTCGGGATTTGAGAATTTCCAGAATTGTGGGGCCTGTACTGGTAAACAGTTCTAAACCGACTTTCCAGAAAGTGACTTGGGGAAGTTTATCCACAAGAGCGATCGCACTTTCTAAATCTGGAACATCCAAAGGAACAATAATCCGTTCATCTGCATTCATCTGCGTTCATCTGCGTTTCATTAACTAAATCATGGAACAAGACGGACAAAATTCTTTTTACCCACTTGCAAAACCTTACCGACTAAATCCCCCGGTGCTGCAAAAGTTGTATCCACATCAGTCACCTTATCACCATCTAAACGCACACCACCCTCTTGAATTTTACGTTTACCTTCGGCGGTACTTTTACATAGACCGGTAGCACCAAGAATAAAAGCTAATTTAGCGGGAAATTGAGCAATATCAGCTAGGGAAAACTCTGGTAATGTGCCTTCCTTACCACCACTTTTTGCTGCTTCCTTGGCCTCATTTGCTGCTGCTTCCCCGTGATATTGACGGACAATTTCCCAGGCTAAAAATTCTTGGCGATCGCGTGGATTTTCTGGCAAACTATCCAAGGGTAAATCTGTCAATAATTCAAAATATTGTGACAGTAAATTATCTGGCACAGCTTGGAGTTTTTGATACTTTTGGGAAGGATGTTCAGATAACCCCACATAATTATTTAAAGACTTAGACATTTTTTGTACACCATCTGTACCAATCAAAATTGGCAACAATAGCCCAAATTGAGGCTTTAATCCAAAATGGCGCTGTAAATCTCTGCCTACAGCAATATTAAACTTTTGATCAGTTCCACCCAACTCCACATCAGCCTCAACCGCTACAGAATCATAGCCCTGCATTAATGGATACAGGAACTCATGTAGAAATATTGGATTCTCTTTTTTATAACGTTCCGCAAAACCTTCTTTAGCCAACATTTGTCCCACCGTCATCGTAGAAAGTAACTCCAAAATTTTCCCCAAATCTAGACGGGAAAGCCATTGGGAGTTATAACGTACCTCTAACCTACCAGGTGTGTCAAAATCTAAAATAGGACGTACTTGATCAAGATAAGTTTGGGCATTTTGTGCCACATCTGCCTCTGTCAGTTGACGACGGACATCAGACTTACCCGTAGGATCACCGATGCGTGCAGTAAAATCACCAATAATTAAAACAGCCGTATGACCAGCATCTTGAAACGCTCGCAGTTTTCTTACTGGTATACTATGACCCAAATGAATATCCGCACCCGTCGGATCAATACCCAATTTTACCCTTAAAGGACGATTCGCATTGACCAAACGCTTTTCTAAACTTTCAGTTTCATGATCATCATCATGGGGTTGAGGAAAAATTTCTGCCACACCGCGATGCAGCCAAGAGAAATTTTGAGTCATACTAGAGGATTCGTTATTAACTACACTTTGCACTTGAGAAGTTAAGTTTATTATGTTCACCAAAAAATTATCCGTTCTCTGCTCTGCCAAACTACTATAATTGCAAAAAATTAACCGTCTTTTTTCATTTAATGAATTACATTTAAATTTACTAGTGAGGAAGTGAGATCGCCGTGTCGTCTAGGACTTTTGAAGACAAACAACCACAACAACAGACTTCATCTGGATTTGAGTTTTTTAAAGGAGTAGGTCAGGTAACTGGCGGTACTCTGCTATCTATCACCCTGCTAACAAGCTCTATTGTAGCCGGAGGACTAGTTGGCCTAGCCATTAGTTTCCGTAATTTGCCAGATGTTAGACAATTACGTAACTTTTTTCCCTCAGAAACTACTTACATATACGATATTAAAGGTAAATTATTAACAAGTGTCCACGGTGAAGCCAATCGGGAAGTTGTACCCCTAGATAAAATTTCCCCCAATCTGAAACGGGCAGTATTAGCCAGTGAAGACGGTCACTTTTATTCTCACCATGGGATTAATCCTAGTGGTGTTGGTCGGGCTGTAGTAGTAAACTTGGTGGCAGGTGGTGTAAAAGAAGGTGGTTCTACCATCACCATGCAGTTAGTAAAAAACCTGTTCTTATCTCATAAGCGTGCTTTTACACGAAAATTAGCCGAAGCAGTTTTAGCAATTCGGTTAGAACAAATTCTTTCCAAAGACGAAATTTTAGAAATGTACCTCAATCAAGTGTATTGGGGTCATAATAACTACGGTGTCCAAACAGCGGCTCGCAGTTACTTTAACAAATCAGCAGAATTTTTAACTTTGGGTGAGTCAGCAATGATGGCGGGTTTAATCCAAGCCCCAGAAGAATTCAGCCCCTTTTCTAGTATGAAGCTGGCAAAACAGAAACAAAAGGAAGTGCTGGGGCGGATGCTGGATTTGAAGTGGATCACCCAGAAAGAATACGATGATGCTCTCAAGCAAGAAATCAAACTAGGGAGAATTAAGTCATTTCAAGGCAGCGCCCTACCTTATATCACCAATACGGTAGCCCAAGAATTGGCGAAAAAGTTTGGACGTGATGCACTACTAAAAGGCGGAATGCGGGTGCAAACCACTGTTGATGCCAAATTCCAAATGATGGCAGAGGAAACGGTCATCAAGTGGCATAACACTTTACTGAGTCAAGGGTTATACAAAAATCAACTTGCTCTAGTAGCGATTGACCCCCGCACACATTTTGTTAAAGCCCTAGTTGGTGGTGTAGATCCTAAAGCCAGTGAGTTCAACCGCGCTACCCAAGCCCAACGTCAACCTGGATCTTCTTTTAAACCTTTTGTTTACTATACTGCCTTTGCTACTGGCAAATATGCTCCTGATAGCACGGTGGTAGATTCTCCAGTCAGCTACCGAGACGGTAATGGTTGGTATTTTCCCAGAAACTATGATGGTGGCTTTAGCGGTGCAATGTCGATTCGGACTGCTCTGGCTCAGTCTCGAAATATACCAGTTATTAAGATTGGTAAAGCTATAGGGATGAATAAGGTGATTGAAACTTGTCGGACTCTGGGGATTATGAGTCCGATGGAACCTGTGACTTCCCTGCCTTTGGGTGCTATTGGTGTCACTCCCCTAGAAATGGCTAGTGCTTACGCTACCTTTGCTAATTATGGCTGGCAATCGCCAGCAACTGTAATTGTAAGAGTTACTGATAGCACCGGGAATGTGTTACTCGATAACACACCTAAACCCCAGCGAGTTCTTGATTCTTGGGCTTCAGCAGCAATTATAGATGTGATGCAATCTGTGGTTACTAGTGGTACTGGTAAAGGTGCTGCTTTAGACAGGCCAGTAGCTGGTAAGACGGGAACAACTTCTTCAGAAAAAGATATTTGGTTTGTGGGTACTGTACCACAACTTACTACTGCTGTTTGGGTAGGAAGGGATGACAACAGACAATTATCCAGTGGTGCGACTGGTGGGGGTATGGTTGCTCCCATTTGGCGTGATTTTATGGTCAAAGCCTTAAAAGACGTACCTGTTGAGAAGTTTAAGTCACCTTCTCAGTTCCCTCGTCCTAAGTCAAATTAGGAGGCAGGAGGCAGGAGGCAGAAGGCAGGAGGCAGGAGGCAGAAGGCAGGAGGAACTTATTTTATTTTTCCTGTTCACTGTTCACTGTTCCCTGTTCCCTGTTTCCTGTTTCCTGTTCCCTGTTCCCTGTCATGACTGTTTTTCTAACTCTGCTTTCATTCTTTGCAGAGTGATATTCATCTGCTCAAACATTTGTTGGGGGGTGACACCAAACTGATCCAACTGAGTTTTGAGTTGTTGGATGGTCATTTGTGCCATGAAGTCTTCTGATAGCTCGAAACGCTTCATAAAGATGCGATATCGATCCATCATTGCTTCCATTTGCTCAATAAACAGCTTTTTGCCCTCGCGGTCAAATTTGCCGTAGTTGTTGCCAAGTTGAATCAGCGATTGATAATCTTCAAATAGCTGCTTGGCTTCGTGCTGAACTATCTCAGAGTCGAAGAATCCCATTTTGCTTTTATTCAACTGAGTTCTATGACTCAGTAACTTAAAATTTTTCCTCTATTCATATTTTAGTCTAGGGGACTCATCTGGGGAATAAGCTTCGGGTTTAGTACGGTTGTTTACCGAAATTCCACTACTTGACCGATGTAGGGTTTGCTGAGAAAGTCTTCTCGTTTAGGCAGGGAACAGGGGAGGATGAGGGAGATGGGGAGGATGGGGGAGATGGGGAGGATGAGGGAGATGGGGAGGATGAGGGAGATGGGGAGGATGGGGGAGATGGGGGAAATATTTTCTTCTTATCCTCCTGCCTCCTGCCTCCTGCCTTCTGCCTCCTGCCTCCTGCCTCCTGCCTCCTGCCTCCTGCCTCCTGCCTCCTTCAAGAATCATGACCTGAGAGAAAGCGACTTAATAAGCTGGCTATGCTTAAAGCTTTTGAGATCGATTTAGGATTAGATTTGTCAGCGGTTTCCATTTTCAGTAGAGTTGCGTATTTCAAGGCTAGTGGGTGCTTTGGATTGAGTTTTAAGGCTTGACGTATATAAACTTTTGCCATTCCTGGGAAGTTCTGTTGAAAATGCACTACTCCTAGTAAGGCGTAATGGTCGCTGTTGTTTGGCTCTAATTTGATGGCATCACGCAGTTCTTTGACCGCCAGCGCCCATTGTGCTTGTTGTGCATACTGAACAGCTCGCTCGTAGTGTCGTTGAGCGTAGTTGATGGCAGAGGGTTTAGAATTATTGTCTTCAGATAATACCAGTGTAACTTTTGGGATTTCTGGACGAGGGACAATTGATTTGGATTCTTTTGTTATTGTTTGTGTTTCAAGGTTGTTGTTTTTTGATAGGGATAGATAAACTAAATTTAGTTTAGTTATATACTTAGTTATTTGATGTGATTTTTGCAGGGATTTATATTGGGATGCTACGCAAGCAGCGATCGCTTGTTCATAAAAGAAATCAGCTTCTTGTGCTGAAACTGGCATAATTTGCATATTTATAGCTTTTTTTAACTCGGATAAGCTCTGCTTATCTAAGGATGTTGCTTTTAATTGTAATGTCGATACTATGTTTAGACGTTTCTTCTCTTGTTTTAATAGCTGGTAAGCAGGATTGATTAAACGAGTTAATATAATTCTAGACAGTTCTTTATCGGTACTTTCAATATTTATATAGTTGTCAGGATGTAATTGCTTTGCTAAAGCATGATAACGCTTATAAATCTGACGATCATCAGCGTTCACAGAAACTCCCAACACAGCATAGGGGTCAATAAGTAATTCAAGTATTTCTGGTGGAAGGGAGTTTTGGGACATTGTTGTAATATTTGCAAATAAAAGCTTTAAAGTATGATCAAAGCTAAATGCAGACTTTTCTTGGGAATTAGGTAAATTGGTGTAGATTTTCTACTATTTTAAGTGATCATTTATTTTATATGTATTGATGCAGTTAGAATTTAATTTACCTAGATTGTCAAGAGTAGCAGTTACCTGTCGGCTAAATCCATACAATAGATTCAGATATGTGTTTTTTCTCCTAAATTATACTAAGGTTAAATTAATACAAGTAAGTATGGGTTAGGGGTGTCTCATGTTCGGGGTTTTGGTATTTGGAGATTGATGGAGATGATGTTAACTAAACGGAAAAGTCGAAGTATTGCTGCTATTCTAGCTTTTTCTGGTACAGTTACAATTTCAGGTTTACACAAATTTTATTTGGGACAGCCATTATGGGGAATTTTGTATGTCTTGTTATCTTGGACACCAATTCCTAAGGTCGCTAGTGCTATAGAAGGGGTTTGGTATCTCACCCAAGATGAAGACGCTTTTGACCGGAATTTTAATTTAGGTCAGTCAGTGGTGAAGAGTTCCCCACAGGTAAGTAATAACATAGAATCAGTAGCTAATGCTTTGCGTGAGTTGGATGCACTCCGCCAAGATGGATTAATTTCTGAGTATGAATTTGAGCAAAAACGCCGCCAGATGCTTGATCAAATTTCGTGACGTAAGTAACACAATGAATAACTGGCTACCGATCAATCTCAAATTGCAAAAACTCCGTGCTAAATTGCTCAATGATCCTTACTATCGTCTACAATCTGGGGAAGAAATTCAGATGGCGGCACAATTGGGGATGCGTATTGATGCTAATCAAGCAAGTGTAGATGATTGGCTACGCTTACCGGGTTTGTCTATTCACCAAGGACGATCGCTTGTGGAACTTTCACGTTCTGGTGTAAAATTTTACTGTATTGAAGATATTGCTGCGGCGTTAAGTGTACCGGTTCATCGAGTAGAACCTCTCAAACCACTGCTAAATTTTAATTACTATGATGATGAATCTTTAGTTAATACTAAGCACATTAATCCAAATACAGCAACGGTAGAAACTTTGATGAATATTCCGTTGATGGATTTATCTCTAGCGCAAGCAGTGGTACAGAATCGCCTCAACCAAGGGTCTTACCGCAATCTGGTTGATTTTCAGCAACGGTTACAACTGTCTGGTGAGGCGATCGCACAGTTAATGTATTATTTGCGGTTTTAGAAAGAAGGGAGATGGGGAGCAGGGGAGCAGGGGAGCAGGGGAGATGGGAGAAAGATTTTCAGCAATGACCAATGACTAAATTAAACCGATGCGGTCTAAAGGCCAGAAGCGAAAAGTGGCGCGACCGATGAGGTTTTTGCGGGGTAAAAAGCCCCAGTAGCGGGAGTCATTGCTGTCGTTACGGTTGTCTCCCATGACAAAAAATGCGTCTTCGGGAACTTTAACTGGTGGAAATGGTTGATTAGGGGGTTCTGCAATGTATTCTTCTTGTAAGGGTTGACCGTTGAGGTAAACTTTACCTTGAGAAACACTAATTACTTCTCCTGGCCGACCGATAACGCGCTTGATAAAGGCTTGATTTTTGTCATATCCGCGACGTTGTAATTCTGGTGGTGATTGAAATACGACGATATCGCCAGTTTTGGGAGGCTGAAAACGGTAGGATACTTTTTCTATGACCAAGCGATCGCCTGTGTGTAAGGTGGGGTACATTGATTCTGATGGGATTAACCGGGGTTCGGCGATAAATGTCCTAATCAGCAATGCTAAGGTGAGTGCGATCGCTATTAAGGTAAAATTTTCTTGCCAACCACTCCATTTTTTTGGCGATGTGGAAGTTTCTTTAATATTACTTTTGTGAGGATTCATACAATTTTTCGGGGAGTTTAAAATTGGAACTATATTAGGGAACAGGGAATAGGGAACAGGGAACAGGGAACTTAAAATTCTTTTGATGTCTAAGTCGATCTGAATTTTATGATCACTTTCTGTTTAAAGGTAGAATTATTAGTAATTTTGGTTCTGTGTGAACCCATACAAATAATCTGAATATTAACAAGAAAGAATTTAGGAGTCAGGAGTCAGAATTGAATTCTGTGCGACTGGCGAATGAACGGGTTTAATTCCTCCACCAAATCCATCACTGATTGCATTCTGTAGCTTGCTTCCCGCAGGGTATTCTGAGTTCTTATTTAATTTATAGTTTCGTCTATATTACATTACCATCTACACTTGATTCTAAATTTGGTTCTACTTTGGCGGTAATTACTTCTGTAGGGCGCAAAATCTTTTCACCCCACCGAAATCCACGACGGACTATTTTTGTAATCGTTTGGTCTGGAACATCTGTTCTTTCTTCTCGATCAATTACACGACATAGGTTAAAATCTGGTTCTGTATTTTCTAATTCTATGGGTATGAGTTGACGTTTTCCAAGTACGCTCAGAAACTTGCGATTAACTGCGGCTATGGAACGGGGTAAGCGTTCTATAAATTCTGGACTGGGGTTAGGGTTGTTTTGCAGATAGTCTAGTAATGCGTCTAATGCATCAGCAACTTCCAAAAGTTCTAAAAATAAATCTTCGGTTTCTGCTGTTTTTTTGGTTTCCTGTTCTCGTAAAGATTGCTGTAAAACAACATTTTCTTTTTCGAGATTACCAAGTTTTTGAATAAGTAGATTGCGTAATTCTTGGTTGATAAAATAAGTTGTATTTAAGTCAGACACGGCGACTCTCTTTAGTTAATATTGCTAAGATTTTTTTAACCCAAGTGTTGACTTGGGGATGACTATGATTAATCAAGGACTGACAAAGGGCGATCGCTCTCTGTAATTGTCCACCCATTTGATAGGCTTTAATCAACCACATTGTAGCTTGCAGATAATCTTGGCTATTGCGTTCTCTACAAGTATGGCAGTAGTCTTCCAAGTATTTTATCGCTTTTGGGTAACGTCCCTCTTGACAAGCAGCAACGCCTTGGGTAAATAATTCTGATAAGGGTAGGGGTAAGGGTTCCCGTTCTAGGTTTTCTTGTTGGCTGGCTTGTGCGATCGCTAAATCTAAATCATCAAATTCTGGTAATAAAGATAAAGTGGGTGCTGGTTGTTTTAAAGCTGATAAATCACTATATTTGAATCGCTTAATAGTTGGTAAGATCGGACGCAGATAATCAGCAATAATTCTTTCTTCTGATTTCATCAAGCTCTTTTGGGCTTTAGCAATCACATCTATCGGATATTGCTTGCGCTTCATAGCTAAAGCTACAGCTTTGGTAATTTCTGCTTTTGATGCGGCTTGAGATACACCTAATATATCGTAGGGGTTATTTTCCATATCCATTCCCAAATCTAAAACCTAAAATTACTCTGACTTTTTAACACAACTTTAAACCCCGGTAAATTTCTTGAAATTCTGGTTCATCTGGACATATTTCATAAGCCCAACGTCCTAGTTGTAGCATGACTTCATGATCATCTAAACTACCTTCTTTTAATCCATTAATTAATATATCTATAAAAAATTCAGCTACAACATAACGAATTCGTTCTCGTTTTGAATGTCTAGCTTTTCTCACCATTGCTTCATGCTGTCTAGATTTGAACAGCAAATTAATTTCTTCTAATTCCTGATTGAATTCAATACTTTCTATAATATCATTAACAACGGGATTACTGTGATCAATTTTTTTAATTTCTTGCAGCTTTTTTAGAGCTTGATTGAGAGAAATTTGCTCATCAACAAGTTTTTGTCTAATTTCTTCTGCTTGATATTCAGCCAAATAACTGCGAGAATAGTCACTATCTATAATATCATACCAGAATTGAGCAAATTCTAAATGTTCAGAAAAATCCGAGATAATTTGACGTTGAGAATGACAAAGTTTATCTAGTTCTTGTTGCCAATCTTGATTATCTTTAATTTCTGCTTTTGCTTGCCTGAGTTTTGGGATTGCTTGTTGCCATTTTTGCTGTTGTAAATAATAGCAACCTTCGTAATAAGCAACGAAATCATCAGCAAATTTTTCAACTCCAATAGTCGGTTTAGTTGTAGGTTTAATTTGAATAGCTCTTTGAAAGTCTCCTTCTAAGCAAGCGGCTACAGCTAATCCCCAATTTGTATAAAGGGAATGAAGAATTTTTTGATGAGGATGTATTTTATATACGATAATATTTTGCCATTGGGAACTAAATCTATGATAACAGGCTGGAGTGATGAATACATCATTGACTTGCATTCCTGAATTGGCAGGTTCTCCCATAAATCTGAGCGCAACTATTTCCCAACGATAGCGATCGCGCAGATTTAAATAATTCTCAATATCCTTATCTTTGATATAATCAATGGCTACTTCTAATCGACGTTTTAATTCTAAAGATACCGCTGGATAATCTACAGCTTTATTCCCCAACCAAGGAATATCTTTGAGGCTATAATCATTGGTTAAATTTGCTAGACTTGTAGATAAAGCAATAATAAAATCCACTAATTTATGAGGATATTTTTGGGAATAGTAATAAGTTGTTACTGTCCAATTGTGCAAAGTAATGATATTAGGATTAACAATCCAGAAATGTTTCATTTTATTAGCAATATTGTCCCAGTTTGAATCTTTCCAAATTTTGACTTCTAAACTTGGTTGAATATATTCTTGCAAATTAGCTTCTACTAAAGCATTATTACCAAATTTTTGGATAAATTCTATACTGGCTGTTTTAGCTTGCTCTAATTTTTCAGCCCTGATCAATTCTTCAATATGATGTAAGCATAACAAACGTTGATATTGAGAAAAGTGTTTCAGAATTTCTCGTTGCTCAGTTATTGATTCAGAAGATATATCTTGCCATTCTCGATAAGCTAACTGCAAATTTCCTTGTTTAGCTAGTGAAAAACCTCGCAGATAAGCAGCTTGTTGTCCTGATACACCTTGTAAATAAGATAGTGCATTTGCCCAATCTTGCATTTTAATTGCTACTAAACCTAAACGAATTTGGCAATCTTGAAAATCAGGTACAAAGGATTTAGCATTTTCATATAAATATTTAGCTCTGGGGAAATCACCAACTTTTTCTGCTGCTAAACCCTGACGGTAGAACTCTCTACCTTGAACTGTAGTTTTGAGTTTTTGGAGTAAATCAAATCCATCAGCACGAGGAAAATCTATTAAAGCAGATTCTAAAATTGTCACTGCTCCCTGTAATTTTCCTTGAGATTCAGCTTGCTTTGCTTTTTGGTAAGCAGAATTATAAATTTCTTCTTGGGAAACTAGGGTAATAGCATCAGAAATAGCTTGTTTGATTGCATCTGTAGAGTATAATCTTTCAGCTTCTTGATAAGTAGTAATCGCATTTTTGAAAAAGCGGTTTTCTATATATAAATTTCCTTGCGTTACTAATAATTGAAACTGCTGTCGCTGTTGCAATTCTTGTTGGCATTGTTGAATAGTTTTTAATACTTGTTCATCTTTAATAATTCTACTATATAGCTGATAAATACCCAGGGCATCCGATAAAGCTTGAGTTGCTAAAGGATCACCAGTATCATGACTCAAAATCAACTTAGCTCTATCAGCAAGTTTATCTGCTTCTGTGAGTTGTTTACGCCATTCTTTTGATTGTTGTTCTAACCTTTCCACAAGATTACTGATTAATAATTTTCCCAGCAACCGTTCCCAAAAACTAGGTTTTTCAGCCCAAAGATTTAGGGCTATTTCCGCAGTGTTTACAGCTTCTCGCAGCTGCTTATCTGCTGCCAATTTTTCAGCTTTTTGGCTTGCTTCCTTGAGGCTATCCAGGATATTCATTCAGTTGTCTCCTGACAGTTGGGAATTTTTAACTCTTCCTCCGGATCTATATAGTAGTTTTCGCGGTTTTGCAATTGGGGATTGGCTTTAACGATCTTTTCCCAAGTATTAGCATTTCCACAGAATTTTTCAGCAATTAAACTTAGGTTATCTCCTGGTTTCACAATGTAGATATTTGATGTTAGTAATTTTGGCTGTAGAGTATTGTTTGGTGATTTAGATTTACTAACTACTGTAGAATTAGGAACAGCAATATTTGCATTATATAGACGAGGTTGCATGATCAAAAAACTTCCTCCAACTCCCAAACTAATACCTATGATTAGCATTAAAAAAGCAACTCCCAAAGTCCAACTATTAATTTTTTTTTGTAGTGGTTTTTTTTCAATTGGGAGTAAATCATGAAGTGTGCGAATTAGAGCAAGATCAGTATCACAATTAGGACAAATGTCACCTGCAAGTTCTTGATATCCACACACAGGACAGTTCAGTTTAGTATTCATTTTGTGAGTCCTGTGACAATGCTGTTACTGGGTAAGTCTTGATTTAGCCAATGTTGTACATCTGGTTGTAGTTCACGCAATAATATTTCCGATTCATTGGTATCACCATTTTCCATCGCTTTAAGCATACGGTAGAGTTTATCAGACATAGCATTTGCTTGGGTAGGTGCAACTACATTAGCTTGTTGGATAGCAAGAACACAAGCTTGAATAATCTTGACTGCATCGGGTAAATTATTCAGTTCTAGTCTAGCTTCTTCACTTTTATTTTCCATTGCCGAGAGATTATTATGCTGAATAGCAGAAATTAATTCTTGACTCAACCTTTGTAATCTTTCTTGCTGTGGTTCAGGAATCATAAAATCGCACAGTTTCATTATGCGATCGCATTCATTTATCAAAGTCTCAGCTTCTAACCGTTCTGAAGACATATTAATTTTAAACTTCCGCAAATTTTCTCCAGCGCGATCGCGTAAATCGATCCGTTCTTCTCCTGACTTTAAATCAATAATTTGGTTAGCTGACTGCACAACTGGTACTGCTAATTTTAAAGCTTCTTCCACACCAAAAGCAGTTAGATTTTGATTGTTGAGTTCCTCTATTGCTTCCTCTAATTCTTTATATATCTTTTCATCAGCACCACCACGAGAAAAATTACAACTAACTTTTACTGAAGGATTATTTTTCAAAATAGCCGTCATTTTTAAATCGCTATTTTTTTCATCCAATTCTAAATAAACAGTAATTTCTGTTCCTGCTGGAAATTTTTTCTCTAAACCCAGCCACATTTCCCCAATTCTTTCATCATATTTATTACCCACTTCATCAGGACTAAAAAACTGAAAATGAATCAACCGCTGTCCTTCAGCCACAGTTTTAAAAGTGTGGGATGTCGTTACAGGCAAAATATCACCACGATTAATTACCTTGGTATATTTACCATCTGCCAATTTAATTGCATAATCGCGGGAAACAGTAGTTACTTTATCTGTTTGTCCAGCAGCCACAATAGCCGCACCCTCAGCTACTGCATACATCGGTCGCGGATGAAGTAATACTTTATTACCAAAAACATCCTTCAGTTTGCGTTGTACCAGAGGAATTTGGGAAGAACCACCCACCAACAAAACCACATCTACCATTTCCAAATGATATTCAGCATATTCCAAAGCTTGGCGACAAATTTGTAGAGTTTTTTCCACCAAATCACCAATCATTTCTTCAAATTGCTGGCGGGTAATTTCTACCTCAATAGGAATAGCAATTCCTAATTCATCAAGTAATTGAGTAGCGGGGTTAATTCGCGCCATTTGAGAATTACTTAATTCTACTTTTGCCCGTTCTACCGCTACCTTTAAATCAGCATTAAATCGTACTTTTTGATAATAGGGCATTTTCGCAATCAAGCTATCAATATCATTAATTCTTTCTTGCTGCGCGACTTTTTCTTTCACAAACTTGATCAAACGTGAGTCGATATCATCACCACCTAACCACAAATCACCCGCCTTTCCCTGTTCGATAAATTGAGTTCCAGATGCGGTAATTACTGAAGCATCAAACGTACCACCGCCAAAGTCATAGACCAAAATCGTCTTGACATCATCGCTATTAGGTGAAAAACCGTAGGATATTGCCGCCGCAGTCGGTTCTGGTAACAGTTCTAAAGGAGTGAGTCCAGCTTTTAGTGCAGCAGTGCGGGTAGCGTAGCGTTGCTTATCGTTAAAATATGCAGGGATGGTAATTACCGCTTGGTCAATCACTTCCGACGTTTTACCGAATCCTTGACGATAAGCTTGGGCATTCTGCACCACTTTTTTGAGAATTTCCGCTGAAATATCCTCTGGTTGGTATTCTTGACTTCCTAACCACACCGCAATACTATTGTCTGTTCCCTGAGTCGGTTGGGCAATTTTGTAACCAAATTCCGATTTTTGTTTTTGAACTGTTGAATCCCCAAAACCCCTACCCATCAAACGTTTGATAGAAACAATTACATTTTCTGGATCATGCCTTAGTTGGTTATAAGCCTGTTCTCCCACCAAAAATTTACCTTGGTCATCAGCAATTACAGAACGAGTGAGTTTCCGATCTGGGGGTGTGTTATCGTTAGCTGTCACCACTTCTACTTCTGCCAACTTGAAAGCAGCGACAGAGTTAGTTGTTCCCAAATCAATACCGATTGCTTTGCCCATTGGTGAAATGTTACCTTTACTATATATATAATTGTTTTTGATACTAGTTAGGTGTGCTGCCACTTAATAACGCGCTATTTGGTGGCATTGGCTGATTATTATATGATTAATACATATACAGTTAACCAGCTACTATAGAAGATTTACGTAAATTACCCAAAAATTTCTATAATTATACTAGTAAATACAGCAATTTCCGTAAATTAGGCACAATAATTTAGGACGGCAACTGGAAAATTAAGATATAACCTGTGTTAGATAGACGCGCAAAGTGCTGTATTAATTCCTTAATCTTCACAACTTGAATGCTTATAGTTTTTATGAGGTTGTAAAAGTTTTTCTCCTTTATATTCTTGAATATCTAAAACCCGTCTTAAACCAATTTTTAGATATTCTGCTTGCAATTCAATACTTATGGATTTTCTCCCTAAGCGTTTAGCTACAGCAGCAGTTGTAAAAGTTCCAGCAAAAGGATCAAGTATTAAACTTTCTGCATGACTACTTGCTAAAATGATTCTTTCTAATAATGACTCTGGTTTTTGTGTAGGATGGTTTTCATATTCTGCCATGCGATATCTCACACGGGGAAAATACCAAGCATTACCGGGGACTTTTTCTGTATTATAGGGAGTTGGGATTGATTTTCTGTAATCAATTAATTGACGTTGTGCGCCTGTTTTTGCTTCAATTTTGATATTATCAGCATTAAAAATGTAATCATTTTTATTTTTTACACAATGCAGAATAGGTTCATACATTGACCCAAAGTATTTTGTGGCTTGCACTCCAGAACTATCGTAATGCCATATTATCCGACTGAGAATGGTTAATTTTTTTCTCAAGTAAATGTCAAAATAAGGCATTGCTTGGGTACTTGTCATTACATAGAGTGAACCATGGGGTTTTAATGAACGAATACATTCATCAAGCCATTGATATGACCAATTTACATATTCTGCTTCTGATTCCCATTTATCATGAAAATTACCGAATTTTTTACCTATATTATAGGGAGGATCGATAAAAATTAAATCTACTGATTCTGAAGGAATATGATTTGATAAAATGCTGATAGCATCGCCGTGAAATATGGTATGTTCTTGATTTTTATAATGTTCTATCATTATAGAGTCTAGCTAGTAGATTTTTTACCTAAATATTGCCTGGTGATACCTCCGGTAATCTGAATTGTATAGGACTTACGCAAGTATCACAATCTAGTCTCTTGTAGGATACGTCAGATGTGGAAAATCTGCTGATATTAACCAATATATAGGTCTGATGCACCTTAATGATATGCCAGTTGTGTAAGTCCTGTTAGCAACACGCTATGCAAAAACTGTCGGTTTGCTAAATATAATTAGGACTTACGCAAGATTTGACTAAAAACCTTATTTTTGCGTCAGTCCTGATAATAAAGAAAATGCTGAGGTATGACTAACTTACAAATTAGACTTATCAGCATTAATCACATTACTATTAAATTTTGGTGGCAATAATAGCAAAACCTAAACGTGGTGACTTGATTGTAGGAGTACAATCATTGCTGTTAACTATACATTTTTGAATTATATAAGGAGTGTTTACGACTTTTACAGAAACTTTATAACCAAGCAAATTCTGTGTTTGTTTTTCTGTCATCATTAATACGATTTGTTCAACACTTAAGTTGATGGCAGTTTGAGAAAAGAAAATACTCATAAAGGTAATTTCAGTTCTTAATTTCTCCTCAATTTGACGAATAAACTCTGCACTATATGTACCACCTGAAAGAATAGAAGCAATTACATTAATTCCTTGGTTTTCTGCCGATGCCCAATTAACAAATGATTCTGAAGAAAAATAGACTATTGAACCTGCATGACTAGCAATTATTTCGTTTTTGACATCATTGTAAGTATCACGATTTGCGTCTTTAAATAAAGGTGGTGTAAAACTCACTGTAGTTAATAAACTACCCAAGGTAGGCATTTCTCCATTGAGAATATTCGTAATTGCGCTGGCATCTACTTTGTAGTTACCAAGATTACCCTGACCACAGTTAATAATAGGTTTACGTTCAGAGGTTAACACATTAAAAGTGTAATCGTATTTACAAGTAGTTGAAGCAGTCGCAGATACAACTTGTTCTGGTGTGATTGTCCTTATTTCCATTTCTACATAAGGCACTTTTTCTCTGCGATAATTAGTAAAATATTCTGGTACTTTTGTGCAAGCTTTAAATCTACCACTTCCTACACATTGTTTATTCATTCTGACATCGGGATAAGGAACATCTACCCAACGCCATTTATTTACAGGAACTTTTGTTTTTACCGCGGGAATTGTCTTATTCCAAGTATGTTTAGCCCGAATATTTATAATTAAAGAAATTGTCTTACCTATGACATTATATTCAAGCTTTTCAATCTGATTTTCACTCTCATTACCTATTTTTACTACATTAATGCTAGATAAAATTCTATTTGCTGTTGATTGCCATTGACTGGCAATTGCATCCAATTGAGGAATACAACTAACCATTTTTTGATCTATAGGTTGAAGTAAGTTAATTTTTTCAGGCATGGTCATTGGGTCTTTTGCACAGGCTTCAATATTGTATGCTTTTGCTTGCTGTGATAGTCCTAATAAGGTAAAAATAGTTAATGCAGACACTAGTTGAGATTTCATTTTTAGAGCCTCGAATCATGGCGAATAAGTAAGTATCAAGCAGGAGAAACTATTGCAGATTTGGCATGACAAAACGTAATTTAATGTTGGCTGCAACATCAAATTTAATTAGTATCTGCAATCTTTTTTAACTAGGACTTACACAGATGGGAGATTAGTATGGTGCGTCAGATTTATAAATTGGTTAGTATCAACATATTCTCGGCATCTGAAGCACCCTACAAGAGATTTGATTGTGATACTTGCGTAAGTTCTATTAACTTTTAGTCCGATTAGATGAAATGATCGGCTTAGGTAACAACAAATATCAGGTTGAATTTTGCTTTAGCCAATCTACCTCAATACTGCTCGGTTGAACAAAGTGAAACCCAACAAACCCTTATAAATGTTGGGTTATGCCTTCGGCACACTGCGTGAACGTTCCTCAACCCAACCTACATAATTTCATTGTTTTGAGCTTAACCGACAAGTATTGCAATCTACCTATATCGGCTTTATTTTAGTTGAGGTAAGGTAAAAGTCATGAAAAAATCAGATTGATTGTTAATTCCTGCATTAATCGGTCCTATTTGCTTTTCTAAAGCTGTTTTGACTAATCCTTCCTCAATCCCTAGCTTAGAAGCTATTAAAGAAGTTCCAGATACGATTGCAAATTGTCGTATATCTAGTCCATTAAATATGCTTAGTTCTTGAGTTAATTGAGGTGCAAGTTTAGAACCAAGATATTGACCTGCTAAACTGACTCCCTCGGCATACCATCTTCCTTCTAATCCTTCTAATTTAGGATCTCCTATATTACTGACTATTGTTTTGTTATTACTAATTTGAATGCTAAATAGCTGGGTTAATCTTCCGCTGGCAGATACCCAAGGAGTATAATGTTTCTTTCCAGTTACAGGATTTTTGAAAATAAATTCTCTATGTTCTGCTTGAATTACTCCACTAACTTGTAATTTATCTCCTACGATTTTGCAGTCTGTATCTTTTAAGGTAAAACGATTAAAATTTGTATTTTTTAATCGCTGTTCATTAATTTTTAGGGTTTGTCTTAAAACCCCTTCCATTAAATCTTTGGGAATTAACAGTGTGGCTACATTCCCTTCGAGCTTTAAACGAGGAACAAAGTTAGGCACAACAGTATTAAAATTAACTGCTAATACCTTCTGTTCATGATAGCTAAAGGGTGCTACAACTATTCCCAAGGTGAGTGTAGCTAAGGTCATACCAATTGCTAATTGTTTATTCATTGTTGTTGCTGAGTGATATTGTGTGATAGTTTCGCTCTTTTTTTCTACGAGAGCCTACGTCAATATTGTATGCATCGCTTGTGTGATATCCCCTCTGAAAAGTTGGGGATATGAATATTGCTTATGTAAATAATCTACTGCTTTGGATAAAATTTGATGGTCAGCAAAGGTCGGAAAAAAGTCGGATGTTTTTGGTATATCTACAACAATTTTTTTACTAAATTAAGCTTATAGTGAAAATATTCTGGTGATATTGGTATTTTTGAGTTGGTAAATGATAGTTGAAGAAGCGATCGCACTAGTCGAACAATTATTAGAGCGGGGATGCTTAACAAAAGTTCAAGAACTTGTGTTTCGTAAATCTTGGACAGGACAGACTTACTTAGATATGGCTGTAGATTCTGATTATGATCCAGGTCACATCAAAGACGTTGGTTCTGAGCTTTGGCGATCGCTCTCGAAAGCTTTAGGTGAAAAAGTTACCAAAAATAATCTACACAGGGTATTAGAGCAAACAGCACAACGACAAATAGGTGAAAGAAATAATATAGCAGGGTATACAGAAATTTTAGCAGGATTAAAATTTGAAAAAGATATTATTATGCTATTTTTCCCACAGGATATTATCCAACGGTTAGTAATTGATCAAGATATTTTACAAAAAGTTGAAAAACAAGAAGCTTTAAAATGGATTACTAGTTTTCTCAATTATCGTTTTGGTGAAGTTAATCCATCATTGAGAGAAAATTTTCAGGAATTATCTCTGCAAGAGTTAGAAGTATTAAGAGATGTTTTATTTGATTTTTCAACTTTAGCAGATTTAGAAGTTTGGTTAAAACAACAAAAAGATTAACCATCAGTGAAGGTTAGATTGCACAGAATCAGCATCTATTATAAAGTGCAATGCCTGTGATGGGCGTAGCGATCGCATGAAATAATGTCTTTATCCTCAATCAAATACTAATGTCTTGCTGCTTTCCTCAAAAATGTCGGACATGGATTGCAGAAAAGACGAGTTATATTTGCTACAAGTGATAATTTATCCAGAGAGATTTGAGAGCAAAGTTACTAACTGTTAAAAATCTTGAGAATTTGCAAAAATAGTGAGAATTTTGCAGTAAGCTCATTTTGAATTGTAGTGTGACTTCAAAGGATTCTTTATTATGTCAGGCTCATTTTTGCCCTCTATCTTGGCTTATTCTTCGTTCTTACCTTCCATCTTCGTTCCTTTGACTGGTCTAGTTTTACCAGCAGTAGTTTTCGCGTTCTTATTTTTATACATTGAACGTGAAGATATCGCTTAATTAGGTGGTGGGGACTAGGGATAATTAGTTACCTCTTATATTCCCATTACCAAATCACCAATTACCCATTTTTACCTAAAAAACCGCCGATCTCTTGGAGACAGGCGGTTTTTTAAAGTTTGTTTTTCCACAAAAATGTGGATTAGGTTAGTCTTATAAAGAAGAACCTATGCCGGCGTAGGCACCATAAAAGAAGATACCTACAACAGTAATTACACCTAAACCTGCGATTGTAGCGACAACCCACAGGGGAATTCTCCCACTTCCAGACACAGTTTTCTCCTCCCTTAACAACAAATCAACAGAAATTAGCGGTGACAGTTCCAGTTAGTTAAAGAAGTAACTGGAGAAAAGAATCCCTAGAACGAAAATTAGTAGAAGTCCCAGGTACAGAGAAGTACGGTTTAACTCAACTGGTTGTTGATTAGGATTTGGCGATCTATCCATGAGTTGCTCCTAGCGTTGAATAAACTGCATTGCGGCGATCGCGCCCAAAAAGAAGACAGTTGGCACACCTAAAGTGTGAACTGCAAGCCATCTGACTGTAAAAATTGGATAGGTAACTGGTTGATTGATGTTATTGCCGCTTGCCATGATCTCAAATTACTTTCCGATAAATGTTTCTACTTGCTTTTTAGCTTCAAAACGGTTTTTCACAATAGGCACTTCTTGACGCACCTGAGTGAAATACTCATTAGGACGGGGTGTGCCAAAGGCATCATAAGCCAGTCCAGTGCTAACAAATAACCAACCAGCAACGAATAAAGCTGGAATGGTGATGCTGTGAATTACCCAGTAACGAATACTGGTAACAATGTCCGAAAATGGACGCTCTCCAGTGGTACCTGACATTTAAGTGACTACCTTCACAAAAACTACTATTGAGTTTATTATCCTACAAAGTTTAGAAAGAGTTACAAGTTGCAACGTTCTTCTCAGAAAAGGTTATCATCTCTTAACCCACCTTGTAACTAAGCAGCCTCTGGTGGGGATGATGAATTGGCATTGGGGTTATATTTGAGCAGAATACCGTGATCGCCAATGATAAAACCTTGATCAGGGCTAAAAAATACAATCTTGTACAAATTAGCAGCCACTTCTTCAACCTCACGGTCTTTTTCCCAGGTTTGACCACCGTCGGTACTGCGTAGCAAATTGCCGCTACCACCACCAATCCAGATTTCTTCAGGTGTACGATAGGCTAAATCTAGTAAACCCCAGCTAGTAGCCAACTCTGGATATTCTACATCCAACCACTCATCAGGTTTAGTCAAATCACTAAATTGAACTTGACCCCCCCGCGCTAATAACCATAACTGGCCATTATTAGCAAAACCCATATTTTCTAAACGCCTAGAACTATTGCGGTTATGGGGGTCCCAAGCTGCTTGTCCTGGTTCCCAGACAGAGTAAAAACTACCTTTAGAGGAAACAGCGATATACTTACCATCAGGCGATCGCTCCAAGTTACGCACCACACCAACAGCAGCCTCTACTTGTGCCTTCCAGTTTTGACCACCATCTGTAGTTTTATAAATAGCTCCCACATCAGTAGCCATTTCTGCTGTATTTTCACCCAAAGCAGTAATCAAAATTGGGCTACCAGGTAACTTTTGATTCAAGGGCAGACTAGACCAAGATTTACCTTCATCAGTTGTATGCAGCAACAAAGAAGGTTCTCCAACTATCCAACCTTCCTTACCTGCAAAACTTACTGAATCAAATCGAGATTTTGGCTCATCTACAGCTAATTGTAGCGGTTGCCAAGTATTTCCACCATCATTGGTTTCCAACAGAGTCGCATTACTACCAACTAAATAACCATGTTTAGGGTTATCAGTAAAAGCAATATCGAAAAGTTTCGCCTCGGTTGGCACATTAATAACTTCCCAGGGATTAAAGCTAACAGAAGGAACTTTGCTACAACCTATACAGGCTAGGACTACTATGAGCGCGGCAAATATTCCTTGCCACTTCTTTACAATTGAATGCATCAGTATTTCTTAGTGTTTATCTAAATTTACAGAGGTTTTATTTAAGGTGTAACAGCAAAGACAAGAGGCAGAAGGCAAAAGAAGACATTCTCTCCATCTCCCCAAGCGGGTTTTACTGTAAGCCGTAAAGACTGATAAAAAACAAAAAGCCCAGAGCTAAAGCGCTAAATATCAAGATGTTCTTTTGCGCGGGAGTAAGTTTATTTACACCCAAGCCGTAACCTAAGTTTTCTTTAAAACCAGATGCTGTACCTGACGGTCCAATATTGGCAAAAGCTACCTTCTTGGCCGTACAAACTGGACAACGCCAATTTATAGGTAGTTCAGAAAACAGTGTCCCGGCAGGAATATCATGGCTGTCGTCTCCCTTTTCGGGTTCATAAACATAACCGCAGGAGCGACACTCATACCTATCTAACACTGGAGTTTCAATAGCTTGTTCAGCTTGTTCGCTCATGGCTAAAGCCTCTCAGATGGAAATCTTAAAGATACGTTAAAAATTATGACATAATTGTTAGACTTTTCTATCACTCTCAAAACTGAATCAAATACAAGCAGCACGTCTGTTTCCCAGATTTCAGAAAACCCTAAAAGATATAATGTAAAAGAAACTCACAGCTTTATTTCCACCATCAGCGGTAGATATCCATTGTGTTTGTCCTCAACGGTTACGAATATCTTCTAGGCTTCTTCCTCCTTTGTAGCCTAGTACCAGCCCTGGCGCTTTCCGCGTCCAAACTCCTCAGACCTAGTAGCTTCAGCCCAGAACGGCGCACAACTTATGAATCCGGCATGGAACCCATTGGTGGTGCCTGGATTCAATTCAACATTCGCTACTATATGTTCGCTTTAGTCTTTGTCGTCTTTGACGTTGAGACTGTTTTCTTATACCCGTGGGCGGTAGCTTTCCACCGATTGGGTTTATTGGCGTTTATTGAAGCGTTAATTTTCATTGCGATTCTCGTAGTCGCTTTAGTTTACGCATGGCGTAAAGGAGCATTGGAATGGTCTTGAATTCTAATATAACCACCCAGGACAAAGAGCGAATCATCAACCCGATTGAGCGTCCTACAGTTACTCAAGAACTGTCAGAGAACGTGATTTTAACTACCGTTGATGACCTCTACAACTGGGCGCGGCTTTCTAGCTTGTGGCCGTTGCTATTTGGTACAGCTTGCTGCTTCATTGAATTTGCAGCTTTAATTGGTTCTCGTTTTGACTTTGACCGTTTTGGATTAATTCCTCGTTCTAGCCCCCGTCAAGCTGATTTAATTATCACCGCTGGTACAATTACCATGAAGATGGCTCCTCAATTGGTGCGTCTTTATGAACAAATGCCCGAACCCAAGTATGTAATTGCTATGGGTGCTTGTACAATTACAGGCGGGATGTTCAGTGTTGACTCACCTACAGCTGTGCGCGGAGTTGATAAACTAATTCCGGTGGATGTGTATTTACCTGGTTGCCCTCCCCGTCCAGAAGCGATTATTGATGCAATTATTAAGTTGCGGAAAAAAATTGCTAACGATTCAATGCAAGAACGGGGTCAAATCAAGCAAACCCACCGCTATTACAGTACAACTCACAGCATGAAGCCAGTACCAGAGATTTTAACTGGTAAGTATATGCAGTCAGGAACTCGCTTCAATCCGCCCAAGGAATTGACCGAAGCAATTGGTATGCCTGTACCCCCGGCGTTGCTGACATCCAAGACAAAGGAGGAAGAAAAGCGTGGCTGATGAAGAATCTAAAATAGTTCCAGCGGCTGAAGAGTCTATAGTTCCAGCGGGTCAGGTTTCCCAATGGTTGACAGAAAATGGCTTTGACCATGAATCTTTAGCCCCTGATGCTAATGGGGTAGAGATTATTAAGGTAGACGCAGATTTTTTGCTTCCTACTGCTACAGCTTTGTACGCTTACGGGTTTAATTATCTCCAATTTCAGGGAGGTATTGACTTGGGTCCTGGACAGGAATTGGTCAGTGTCTATCACTTGGTGAAGGTAAGTGATAATGCTGATAAGCCAGAAGAAGTCCGGGTAAAGGTGTTCTTACCTAGAGAAAATCCCACTGTGCCTTCAGTGTACTGGATTTGGAAGACTGCGGACTGGCAAGAGCGTGAGTCTTACGATATGCTCGGTATTATCTATGAAGGTCATCCCAATTTGAAGCGGATTTTGATGCCGGAAGATTGGGTAGGTTGGCCTTTACGCAAGGATTACATCTCGCCTGATTTCTATGAGTTGCAAGATGCTTATTAGGTAGTGCTGATTTTGAATCTGTGATTTACCCCTTTCCGATGGCGGAGAGGGGTATTGTTTTTTCATGATTGTATAATAACAGTATGAGTTGTGTTATGCCTACGGCACGCTGCGCGAACGCGCAAAGATGCGAAGTTTTTGAGATATATTTTGGATTAGATGAGAAAATTTAAACTCTAGGAAAATTATGATGAAGTCTCGTAGCTTTACAGTGATTGTTCATAAAGAAGATGATATGTATATAGCTGAATGCCCAGAAGTTGGGACAGTTGATCAAGGAGAAACGATTGAAGAAGCGATCGCAGGTTTGAAGGAAGCAACACGGCTTTATTTAGAAGAATTTCCTTTACCTGAAACTTCTCCTAGATATGTAACCAGTATTGAGGTTAGTCATGCCTAGATTACCGCGAATCTCAAGTAGAGAAGCGATTCGTGCGCTGGAACGTTTAGGATTTGAGGAAGTTCGACAAACTGGAAGTCATGTTGTTATGAAAAGGGAAACAGCAGATGGTGAAATTGGTTGTGTTGTTCCTCTACATCGTGAGTTGAAGGTTGGTACTTTAAGTGGGATTCTCAAGCAAGCACGAGTCACTGCTGAAGAGTTTATTGGTAATCTATGATAGTCCTGCCAAATATTGCAGGATAAGAAGTAATTTAATCAATCTTTGTTAATTTAGTAGTATGAAAACTTATCAAGAATTAAAAATACAAACACAAAAAATGAGTGATACCGAATTTATTGATGTTATTAAAAATTTCACTCAAAAGGGCAATGATTGGACTTATCTCCAACAAGAATCAGAAGAACATATAAATGAGAGGAGTACGCCTTCATTTATTCTATTTTTAGAAGATGGATATCACCTACCTACATTTCTTATAACTAAAAGAAAGATTGTGAATAAAAATAATCAAAAAGATGATAAATCTTATTATTATATAGGAAATATATTTAACTCTCAACATGGTAATATATAGGCATCCGGTTTGATTCCTGAATTTTCCTATGTAGGAAGGCAAGAGGCAAAAGGCAAGAGGCAAGAGGATTTGAGAATATAAAGGTGTACCGAGTTTTGTATGGCTACGCCACGCAAGCTATCAAAAATCAAATAGGATTCCTATAGAATTGATGTTGGATTAAAAATTTTGGAAGAGCCATAAAAAATTTTATCTGTGCTAAATATTAAGAATCTTTTTCAAAAATATAAATGGTGCGCCAACCTGTCGCTAACGCACCCTACAAATTAAACTTTACATCTTTCCTTTTGCCATGACTTGTTGCAGATGTTGACGAATTTCGTGCGCTTCGTCAATTTCTGACTGACGCAATTTTTGAAATAGTTCTACACAAGGTTGGGAATTTGCTTCTTGTGCATCTTTAATGTAACGTTCATAAGCTTGCACTGCTGCGGCTTTGTTGTGCAGAACGGTGATAAAATCGTACTCTAAATTACTAATTGGCTCTTGAGTTTTTGTTTTGGTAGTGGTCATTATTTTTTTGCTCCTTTAACTGTTTATTTAATTTATACTGATTCTCAAAGTTTGATTCATCTACCTGCTAGTTGACAAAAATATTACCCTCAGACAGAAGTCTACAAGATAGATCCCCAATTTCTTTGAGAAGTCGGGGATCTGGGTATGATTTTTATTTCTACCCATTGGCTTATTGACTATGACATAGGCTGCTTTTGCTCACATTCATCTAAATACTGAAATTCCAACTCATTTTGTCGGTCTCTCCGTTCTTGATGCGCGATAGGACAGTATTTTGTGTTTGCACTCATACAGTATATTAATGCTTTCCGCCTCAGCGTGGTTTGTTATTTAGATTGTTATTTAACTTTTGTGTTTGTATTAACAATTTTTCGGCATTTATCGCCCATTGGGAATTTCCCTGATTTTTATATAAATTTCTAGCATATTCAAATACTTTCATTGCTTCTGTATATTGTTTTAATTGTATAAAGACTAATCCTGCCCCATAATAAGCATCGGCATAGTTAGAATTTGCATCGGCTGATTTCCTAAATGCTGCTAATGCTTCGTTAAATTTGCCCTGATTAAACCAAATTGACCCCAGGTTATAATGAGCCTCTGCATATCTGGGATTTATGGCTATTGCTTTGATAAAGGCTTGTTTTGCTGGTTCTATTTGTCCTTGTTGCAGATAGGAAATGCCTAAATGATAGGCTGGTTCTGGGGAATTAGGACTATATGTTATGGCTTGTTGAAAATATGCGATCGCACTATTCCCATCTTTTTGGATTTCTCTAATCAATCCTAAGTTATAATAAGCAAAACCCAGCTTTGGATCTAGTTGTAACGCTCGTTGTAAATAATCAGTTGCTAACTGTAAATTATTCCCTTCTAATAACGCCCCACCTAAATTTGCAAAGGCTGGTGCAAACTGGGTATCTGCTTGCGTTGCTTGATAAAATGCGTCTGCTGCTGGTTGCAATTGTCCAGCTTGTCGCAGTGCTAGACCCAAATTATAATAGGCTGCGGCTAATGTCGGGTCTAATTGTGCTGCTTGACGAAAAGCGGCGATCGCATCTTGTACCCTACCCTCCTGAATCGCTTGTAAGCCTTTATTTAACCAGTCTAAAGCAATTTGACGGGGAGTCTGGGCTATTAGGGGAAGATGGGGAGATGGGGAGGTAGGGAGATGGGGAGAAGTGGAGAATACTGGTTTAATATTTACACTTATTGCTAGAAAAGTTGAAATTCCAATTATAGAAGATTTTTGTAATGATAAGGTCATAAATTTTCTAGATAAAAACATCTTGAGTTACTTTTTCTAGTTAAAAAATGTGGTTGCAATCTTATTTATTGATAAAAATTCTATATTTAGAATATAACTTAGCATTGCTTAATATTACTTAAACTAAATCTTACGATAAACTACGATTTTTTTAAACTCAGATTAAACGATGGATAATAAAAAATTAAAGAACGCAGGAATAATTCTCCTGTCCGATCAATGAATTACTCCTGAGAATATACATGATGCGGTTGAGGGAATCACCGTAAAGGAGGGTTTATGAACGAAAAAGTAAAATCCGGTTCACGGAATGTGGCAATTGTTGGACCCTATTTGAGTGGAAAAACCACATTACTAGAAAGTTTGTTATTTGTCACCGGAGCGATTTCTCGCAAAGGTAACGTTAAAGATGGTAACACAGTTGGAGATAGTGCCAACGAAGCACGCGATCGCCGCATGAGTGTGGAGATATCCGCAGCTTGTACCGAATATGAAAATACACGCTTCACATTTATAGATTGTCCCGGTTCAGTAGAATTTGCCCAAGAAACATACAATAGTTTAATCGGAGTTGATGCGGCGATTGTTGTTTGCGAACCGATCAAAGATAGAGTTTTAACATTAGCACCATTATTCAAATTTCTCGATGATTGGGAAATTCCTCACATCGTTTTTGTGAATAAAATGGACAGGGCAAATATTCATGTTTTAGAAACATTAAATGCCCTAAAAGCAGTTTCCAGCCGTCCTTTAGTGCTTCACCAATACCCCATTATGCAGGGGGAACAACTGACAGGATTTATTGATATGGTAAGCGAACAAGCTTATCAATATCATGCTGGCGCACCTGCTGATCCTATACCATTTCCTGAAGAATTAAAAGCGGAAGAACATCAAGCCAGAGCAGAAATGTTAGAAGCTTTGGCAAATTTTGATGATCATTTACTTGAAGAACTTTTAGAAGATATTGAACCACCCCAAGAAGAAATTATCAAAGATTTAAAACTAGAATTAGGTGCAGACTTAGTTGTACCAGTTTTCTTTGGTGTGGCAGAACAAGATTTTGGTGTTAGACCTTTATTAGAAGCACTACTGCGGGAAGCACCAGAACCAGAAACGACAATGGAACGGCGTTTACAGACAATCAGTGATACTCCTTTAGCGCAAGTCCTCAAAACTTTCTACACTCCCCAAGGTGGTAAAATTTCCCTGGTGCGAGTATGGCAAGGAACATTAACTGATGGGATTGTTTTAAATGGCGTTCGTGCTGGTGGTCTTTACCGCTTAATGGGACAACAACAACAGCAAGTTAATCAAGCCGTGGCTGGGGAAATTATCGCTGTGAGTAGGTTGGAAGGAATCAAAACTGGGGATACAATTTCTACAAATTCCCATTTAAAAGAATTACCAAAAGCGGAAAATTTAGAACCTGTTTTTGCTTTAGCAATTACACCAGAAAAACGTAATGATGAGGTAAAACTGAGTGCGGCTATTAGCAAATTATTAGAAGAAGATAGTTCCTTAGCTTGGGAACAACACGGTGATACTCATGAAGTGATACTTTGGGGACAAGGGGAAATACATTTGCAAGTTGCGTTAGATAGATTGCGACGCAAATATAATTTACCAATGTCTACTCATCTTCCCCAGGTTCCTTATAAAGAAACTATCCGCAAACCTGTAAATTCTGTTCATGGACGTTATAAACATCAAAGCGGTGGACATGGACAATTTGGGGATGTATTCTTAGATATTCAACCTTTACCCAGAGGGGAAGGTTTCAATTTTAATGAAAAAATTGTTGGTGGTGTTGTTCCCAGACAATATATTCCTGGTGTAGAAATGGGTGTGCGGGAATTTCTCACACATGGGCCTTTAGGATACCCAATGGTGGATGTTGCGGTGACATTAACCAATGGTTCTTATCATACCGTTGATAGTTCGGAACAAGCTTTTAAACAAGCTGCACGTCTAGCAATGCAAACGGGGATACCTCAAGCACAACCAACGCTGTTAGAACCGATTTTAAAGGTAGATGTGAATACTCCCAGTGAGTTTACTTCTAAAGTTTTGCAGCTTTTGAGTGGTAGACGGGGACAGATTTTAGGTTATGAAGGTAGACATGATTGGCCGGGTTGGGATAATGTGGCTGCATATTTACCCCAAGCGGAAATGCAGAATTTTATTGTAGAATTGCGATCGCTCACTTTAGGCGTTGGTTCTTTCCATTGGGAACAAGATCATCTACAAGAAGTACCGGAAAAGCTTGCTGAACGCATTTTAGTTACTAATAGTGGTAACAGCAAGTAGTTTCATCTCATTCTCGTTCCCAGTCTCTGACTGGGAATGCTATCAGGAAGGTTCTACCTTCTGTTTTTGCTCTTACGCAGAAGTTCAGAGAAAGAAACGTCAACTTTATTCTGGTAAATAATCTTGATTTAAAATTTCATCTGTAGTCAAAGGACAGCTTACAGGAAAAGTATCAAGTGATAAGTCTGTTTCTAAGGATGCTAGTTTTCTCGCATCTTGATAACACTCGCTAAATACCTCAGAGAAATATTTTTTTAAACTGGGACTTTCAGTTAATTCTTCTTTCAATCTGCGTCTATGTTCAAACATGGTAGACAACCAACTATTACTGCGTTTTTCAGGTTGATATTTATATTTGAGAAGGTGCATTAATAACACTAATAAATTACTTTTTAATGCTCTTTTTTCACTTCTCCCCATACTTTCGATTTCTTCAATTAAATTAGCTAAATCAATTTCTACAAAGTTACCATTTCTTAATTGTTTTGCTGTAGTTTCTATCCATAGATAAAAGTCTTCATGATAAAGATTTGAATTAGTAAGGTTTGTGGGTTGAGTTGCTGTCATTTTATTTCAACCTCCTCAAAGAAATTGTGAAATTTTTGAGCAGTATCTTTAGGTACAACTAGAATAGTTAATCAATATAATCATTATACTTGAATCCCTCACTTTAGGCGTTGGTTCTTTCCATTGGAAGATCATCTCCAAGAAGTACCAGAAAAACTTGCTGAACGCATTCTCACTACTAATGGTAGTAACGGTAAATAGTTCCATATCGTTCCCAGTCTCTGACTGGGAATGCTATCAGGAAGGTTCTACCTTCCGTTTTTTGTTTCAAATTACCCAAATAAACGAACCACAGAGACACAGAGGAATGAGAGTTTCAGGACTTACGCAAATGGCATATTAGTAGGGTGCGTCAGACTTCATAAATCCTGTAAATAAACAGATATTTGATACCTGATGCACCATAAAATAGATGTTTGGTGTGACATTTGCGTAAGTCCTAAGTTTGAGAGATTCTTTTATTTGGAAGTTCCTTAATAATCATTGTCAGCCACACAAATACCTTTACATTTAATACCATTCGTAGCAGTACGCTGACAGTGAGAACATAGAACTTTTTCGCTTTCAGTTTCTTGATTATTGAACCACCACTGCATGAAAACAGCACGACATTGTAAACAATGAAGATGGTTAAATAAATCATTAACACCAGTGCTATTGATTGGATAAACTGCACCAATATATTCTGGATTAATTTCTATATTAGGTTCTATTTCCGCTACACAACCATAAAGTTTCTGATTCGAGAAAGAACTATTCACTAACCACCCTTGAGTATTCAAAGCTGAAATTTTAGTAATATGATTTTCACTAATTCCCATCTCCCGCAACAGAATAGCTGGAACTGCAACTTCTGGAGATTTGTCATTAGGGACACGACCACCAGGAAAGTCCAAAGTGAAATCCCCTACTCCTGGTCGATAGCTAGGTGGTGGCAAAATTACATAATTATTCTGAATAGGCAAAATTACAACTGAATCAGCTTTTTCAACACGCCAATATTCTAATAGTTGACCTTCATGATCTTGCAGATTTTCACCAATGACTGTTAGCCACTTTGAACGCAATTCCAAAAACCGATTCTGAACTTGCCACTGCTGGGATTGTTTCATAAAGTTTCCTCAAAATTTAGTATTTTCTTAGCCACTGCTAACGATACAGGCATCACAGATAAACGATTTCCTGGTCTGACTAAAAGTAACTCATCAGAACTAAATTTTTCTTTGAGTATTGATAGCAATATTGGGTTAGAGAAAGTTTCAACAAATTCAACTCCTACTGTTTGCCACCGGGGAGATTCAAGACTTGATTTAGGGTCATAATATTTACTTGTTGGCTCAAATTGTGTCGGGTCAGCAATACCAGTTTTTATTATACGCATTAACCCCACAATACCAGGAGAATTAGTATTAGAATGGTAGAAAAAAGCCAAGTCACCTAACTGCATTTGACGTAAAAAATTACGAGCTTGATAATTACGCACACCGTCCCAAATAGTTTCACGCTGTTGTTGCAAGTCAGTAATACTATAAACTTCCGGTTCTGATTTCATCAACCAATAATTTGCAGAATTCATTGAGAATATAAACAATAAGGTAAATATTTATGTCAAAGCGATACCGAGCGAAATTGACAGCCAGATACGGCAAATGAACCTAATACTGTAATAATCTAACATGATTAGGGATAATGGGCATCAAGGACTTAGTTTCTTGCTTTCTTCGTTCCCAATCTCTGACTAGAAATGCTATCAAGAAGCTTCTACCTTGCATTTTTTGTCTCACCCAGAGAGAGGAAAGATAAGAAAAAAATTAAGATTGTTCTGGTAAATTATCTTGGTTTAAACTCTCGTCTGTCGCAAATGGAGAATCTACATGAATTGGTATTTAGATTTACATAAATATATAAGTAATATACTAATGAAATAATACTATTAATATCTGCTGTATAAGAGGCATCTAAGATATTTTGGGATAATTTAGATTGAAAATAAATCATATCATTATTTAGTTTAGCATAACCATCTATTCCTCCATCACTTCCAGGTTTTCCTGGTGTTAATCCCAGATAAGCAGCAAAACGTCTACCTAAATCTTGTTTTGCTGCTTCGTTAGAATAAATAATGCCGTTTACTAATGCATCAATTTCTAAGAAATCCATTTTTATTTTTCCTGATTAACAGTTTTAAATTCTCCAACTAATTGTTTATAAAGTAAATTGATGCCAACAAACAAACAAACATTCGTTGATTCTATCTTTCATGTCCAACTGTTCTATTTTGTTTGATGTTTCAGGCGATAACCTAATTTTCCCTGAAAATCTATCACGGTCTTTTTTAGACATATTCTCTATTGGACTAATTTGTTTTAATTCGGCTTGATAATTTTCTGATTCTTCATCAATTATCTTTTGGATACTTTCTTTATGTTCAGAGAAAAGAAAATGTACATAACTAATTGCTGATTCTAGAAATAGTTCTTTTCCTAATCTTAGGATTGAAGTTAGTTTCCGTATTTTTTCTAACTCAGAGTTAGTATATATTAATTCTATATCTAAATCTAAATTTAAGTTTTGGATTTCTTGTTTTTCTCCCTCTACTTTTTTTATGCGATTTTGAATGGCATTATCGACCAAAAAATCTTTACTGTGAGTAGTTACTTTATCTTCTCTAGACATAATTAATCTCCCCAGATTATCCATCTAATAAATCAACAAAGTAATCGTATAAATGTTCTGAACCTTCATAGTCCCAAATATATTTTCTATCGTGATAAATAGCATTTTGCATTTCCTCTTGACAATCATACATTTGATCCGCATACATTACTATACTATTTTCGTATTTTTCCCAATCTTTTGATTTTTCTGGATTTCGATCAATGTAAAACTGCCAAAAATCTGCCTGATCATCACAATCAACTAGAAGTGTACTATATTGTCTATTAAGAAGAACACCAGCAATATGGACAGCAAGGGTAGTTTTGCCTACACCACCGTCATTATGAGTACATAAAACAATCAATGGAAACAGTCTCCTGAAAATCTGAAATAGGTATTAAGGTATCCAAATAGGATTTGCAGCAATAGCATAAAATAACGATTCATGACCAAACCTTAAAGCCATGATTATACTTGTATGTTAAGTATATACAACATCTTAACAATACAGGAAAATCATAATGGGCTTTATATTCTCCCTCCTCACCAGTCTCATAGCTAGTCTCATATATCTTCAAAGCAGCAAAATTACCAGTGTCAAGACTCAACTTGCAGTCCGTGGAATTACCATATTAATTGGTAGTATTGCCTTACTAGCTTCAATTTCCAGACTGTTGGTGATAGTCCCACCAGGAAATGTGGGTGTTATCAATTTATTCGGTAATGTTTCCGAAAATACCCTTGATTCTGGTGTCCACTTAGTTAACCCCTTTGCTAAGGTGTTGAACTTTTCCACTCGTCTTAAAGATATTAAGGAAAATATTGACACAACTTCTCAAGAAGGTTTGAGTTTAAATCTTGATGTTAGTCTTCAATATAGACTTGATCCCCAGAAAGCAGCGATAGTATATAAAACCATTGGAATTAATGAAAAAGAATTGATTATTTCCAGATTTCGTTCTACAGTCCGTGCTATTACAGCAAACTATCCAGCTAGTGCAATTTACTCTACAAAACGTCAGGAAATAGTCCAAAAAATTGACCAACAATTAACTCAAGAAATACCAACATTAGGCTTCATTATTGATCAGGCACTTTTGAGAAATGTAAAAATGCCGGATACTTTGCAAGCAGCTATTCAGCAAAAGCTCAAAGCAGAACAAGAAAATGAACAGATGAAATTTGTGTTAGAGAAAGAGCGTCAAGAAGCTGAGAGAAAGACAATTGAAGCGAAAGGTATAGCTGATGCTCAAAAAATTATCTCTGGTGGACTTACTAACCAAATTCTGCAATTACGCGCAATTGAAGCTACAGAAAAACTTGCTCAATCTAATAATTCTAAAGTTGTCGTTATCGGTTCGGAAAAGGGGGGAACACCTATTTTAATTCAGTCAGATACAGGAACATCAAAACCTTAAATCTTGTATTCATTATAGGTTGGTTAGAGCTATAGCGATCGCATCTGCTTCCCTGTTTGGCTCAATGTGCAACTTAAGTGTTTAATAGCTGATGAGCGATCGCATTAGGAGTCTTGTATCTTTTTTTCATCATCAATACCAAAAGATACGCAAGGACTATCAACTTCTACCGCTGGAGTGAATGAATTACAAAAAATCACAGTTGCACAATTAACCCCCAACTCATCGGGGTGAGTACATTCTAATTTGACATAAAATGCACAGTCTTCACAGATAATCTTGCATGACACTGGTTGCGATTCGATAGAATCTGACATAATTCAAAATTTTGAAGAGAATATAAAACCCACTACATTGTGTGTGGTGTAGTGGGTGATAGCAGTAACAAACAATGTCTTTCTTATCATCTGTTATTTATGTAACTATTTTAATTCTTTTATGTAATAACTGTATCATTATCTTGCATTTATAGCAATTCATCCACATCAAGAAACTTGAGTCTACTGGAAACCACGCTCTTTTAACAACTCATTCACCCAAATAATATCTGTTTCTTGAATTGGTGGCACAGGTTCACGATTATAATCTATAGCTAAATCAAAACCAGCACGATCAAATAAATCTTGAATCACATTTTGTAAATCTACTAAAGGTTCTATATCTCCTTTCTTCAGAGGTAATAAAAAAGCGGGAATCGGTTCTTGTAAATTAAAAGGATATAATTCTGCTCTAGGACGTAATTGACTACGACTCACTAAAATGCGATAATCTGATTTAATTTTATCATCTAATATTGGCATGGATTCACCACCACGCAATAAATCTATTTCAACTAAATGTGTAGAACTTCCTAATATTTGTTGACGCTTATTTTGATATGCATTTCTCCCTTCTCCCGGACGTTTATTTTTAGGTGAAAGTAGTTCAATTACTGTGACAACTTCTCCTGTCGCAACTTCTCTGACTTCTAAATAACTTTCTCTAATTTCTTCAGGAATGGGAATATTTACTGTTACTGGTTCAACAGGTGGAGAAGCTACAGCAATATGAGAAGATTCTGGATTTGTGGGTTTTGAAGAACGTGCTATAGTGACATCAGGAATACCAATTAAAACAGAATTTCCATCTGTCATTTGATAGACTCTTTTTTCTACAGCTACTCTATATTTGGGTCGTAAATGAGGGAAAATTGCATCTGCGATCGCAATGATTAATCTACTGTGAACTTCTGGCCACAGTTCAGGATGTTCTAAATAGGGATTCATCCCTGGAAATGGTGAAGGCATAGGTAAATTTACACTTCTAAATCCAAGATCAGTTAAAATTAAAACTTTTTAATAATCATCAGTTGGCACTTTTTAATCCTAGCAAATTCATATTTGATTATGGCAAAAACACAAACCTGGTATATTGTCAAGTATAAATCAGAAAAATGTGAAATAGTCCCCAGCGAGAAAGTTGAGGAAAATAACCCAGACATCATTGCAAAATGGGGAACCTTTAATTCACAAGGAGAAGCTATTGCCAGTCGAGTAGGATTAATCAGGGCTGGAAAATGCCAACCCCAATAAATTCAAAATAGTGCTTCCAGCAGATTGCGCCAACACAATTTGTTTAATTCTTGTTTGTAGTCGTACTATTTTTAGCAGCTTGTTTACCCAAAATTTCCACAGCTTTAGCAAATTGTGGATCTTCTAAAGTAGCCAGTTTATCCCGTTCCTTTAACCACAAATCTTGTCTTTGGGCATCAGTCAAATCCACTTTTACATCAGGGTCAATACCATGCTTATTAATATCTTTACCGCTAGGAGTATGATATTTAGCAATAGTCACTGCTAACCCTGAACCATCTTCCAAAGGTCGTACAGATTGCACCAAACCCTTACCAAAGGTTTGAGTACCCACTATGGTTGCACGTTTATTATCCTGCAAAGCACCGGAAAGAATTTCACTAGCACTAGCTGAACCCTTATCCACCAACACCACCAAAGGTTTAGTAGTTAAAGCACGTCCTCTAGCAACTTCCCTTTCCTGTTCACCTTGACGGTCAATAGTAGAGACAATAGTTCCTTTATCTAACCACATTCGGGCAATATCCACACTGGAGAATAATAGCCCACCAGGATTACCCCGCAGATCCAAAATATAACCGGATACGTTTTTAGTTTCTAATTTACTAATTGCATCTTTCATTTCCTTGGCAGCATTAGCACTGAACTGATTCAGCCGAATGTAACCAAGATTACCCGCTGGAGTTTGTTTTTCAGAATACTTAACTGGATGGATTTCAATTCTAGCCCTTGTGATATCAAATTGTTTTTTCTGACCATTCCGCAAAATTTTCAATCTGACCTTAGTTCCCGCTTCACCGCGAATCAAAGATACAGCCTGGTTAGTATCCATGCCTTGGGTGCTTTTGCCATCAATTTCCAGGATCACATCCTTAGCCAGAACTCCCATTTTAAAAGCGGGTGTATCCTCAATCGGGGCAATCACAACTAATTGCTTAGTTTTTTCATCCTGACTGATGGTGATACCAATCCCTGTGAGTTCTCCAGAGGTATCAACCTGCATATTCTTGAATTCCTCTGGGTTCATAAACCGAGTGTAAGGATCTTCAAGCTTTTTAAGCATTTCTCGTATGGACTTATAAGCTTCCTCCTGGTTGGTGTAGGACTTGCTTAAATATTCTTTACGAACAGCTTGCCAATCTACCTGATTAAACGTCCCGTCTACATATTGACGGTAAACAATTTGCCAAACTTCGTCTATCAATTCCTTGGGACTTGCTTTAAATAAAGCCTGACCACGGGAGTGAATGCCAAGACTAGTAACAGCAATTGTAGAAAGCGTCACTGCCGTAGCACCTAGAACAAGTCTACTTTTTGTAATCACCATAATGACAGCTGTGTCAGAGGGAAAATTTATAGTCAGTATGCCCAATCTAACACAGGGTAAACAATTCAAGGTTCAAAATTCAAAATTCAAAATAAAGAAAATTCAGATTAGGCTAGGGGCAATGTGAGGGTGACAGTTGCACTATGAACTGGTTCACCAACGATGTTCAAAAGCCAACTACGTAAATCCACACATTTTTTAACAACGAGTTGAGGCAAAAATCAACAAGAAGTTGTGCGATCGCTTTTCTCGATTGTTTCGTACAGGTTTTTAAGGTCTAAATTCAAACAAATAGTGCGATTGTGTAGCGTACCATTAGACTAAAAACATATCCCGTCAAATCTCTAGACCTCTTGCAAAAGTCCTAATTTTCACATTCAGCAAGAGGTCTACTTGGGTAAGGCTTGGGATTTTACACCTTAAGGGTCTACCCAGCGTCCATCAGCCTTAATCAAATTTATCAACTCTTCTACACCTTGATCCTCTGGAACTTTTTTAATTTCCTCCCGACCCCGATACAAGGAGATAAAACCAGGATTTTTGCCGACATAACCATAGTCAGCATCAGCCATTTCTCCGGGTCCATTAACAATGCAACCCATAACAGCAATATCTAACCCAGTCAAGTGTTTGGTAGCTTCCCGGACTGTGTGCAGCACTTCTTCCAAGTTAAACAAAGTTCTTCCACAGGAAGGACAAGCCACATACTCAACCATAGTTTTCCGCAAACCTAAAGCTTGCAGAATGCTGTAACACACAGGAATTTCCTTTTCTGGTGCTTCTGTCAAAGACACGCGAATTGTATCACCAATGCCATCAGCTAATAATGTGGCGATTCCCGCAGTAGATTTGATTCTGCCATATTCCCCATCACCGGCTTCTGTCACACCCAGATGTAAAGGATAGTCCATTCCTAAATCATCCATGCGCTTGGCCATTAACCGATAAGCAGCCACCATCACAGGAACTCGTGAGGCTTTCATGGAAATAACGATGTTGTAAAAATCCAAAGATTCACAAATGCGGATGAATTCTAAGGCAGATTCTACCATCCCTTCTGGGGTGTCACCGTAGGTAAAGAGCATTCTTTCCGCTAAAGAACCATGATTGACACCTATCCGCATGGCCTTACCTTGGTCACGCAGAGAAATTACCAAGGGTGCTAAGGTTTCCCGGATTTTTTCGCCAATTTCGTCAAATTCCGCTTTTGTATATTCCGTGCGGCTGGTATTTGGTTTTTCAAATACATACAACCCCGGATTAATCCGCACTTTTTCAATATGTTTAGCGACTTCCAGGGCAATTTTCATGCCATTGTGATGGACATCGGCAACAATGGGGACATCGCGGTAAGTTTTGATTAATTTCTGCTTAATTTCCGCCAAAGCTTTAGCGTGTCCTAGACTGGGAACTGTGACGCGGACAATTTCGCAGCCTATTTCATGGAGACGACGAATACCTGCTACAGAACCGTCAATATCTAGAGTATCTTCATTAATCATTGACTGTACCACTACGGGGTAGCCTCCCCCAATGGTGACATCTCCCACCTTTACAGCACGGGTTTTGCGCCGTTTGATGGTGGTGTCAAATACAGGTTGACTAGTGGTGTTGGTGGTTTCAAGGGGTGGTAGGGTTTGCATAACCTCAATAGGTAGATTTTCTGTAGCTAAAATATCAGATTGCAAGGGGTTCTGCTTCTCAGATTGCCACAGTTGAGGCGTTTTTGGGGGATGATGTGGGGAAAAGTTAAGAAATCAGCGATACCTAGTGGTGACAAAATGACACCTTAGTGTTAAAATGAAATTTCATACATATTCAAAATCAGCTATGTCTTCCACCTCTTCTGTCAATGATGCCAGGGTGACAGCAAGGATTTCCTCTCAGGTTAAGGAAACTTTGGAACAAGCCGCTGCTTTATCTGGAGCTACTTTAAATCAATTTTTAGTTCACGCAGCCCTGAAAGAAGCTAACAAGATTCTAGAAGCAGAAAGGGTAATTAATTTATCCCAACAAGATGCTGATATAGTGTTTAGCCTAATTGAAAATCCTCCTGAACCTAATTCAGCCTTAAAAGCTGCTGCTGTTAAACATCAAGAATTTTTCCGTGAAAATCATTGAACTTCTGAATAAGTCTCATAACAGAGAAAACTTTAATTGTGGGAATGAAATACTAAATCAATTTCTGACTCGCACTGCGCGTCAGCATATTCAAAAAGGAATTTCTCGCACTTTTGTTTTGGTAGATACAGAACAACCTCAAACTATTATCGGTTTCTTCACTTTATCAATTTGTGAAGTGAAAGCCGAAAAGTTACCACCACAGCTTGCTAAAAAATACCCTACAACAGTTCCTGGTGTTAAACTTGCGCGGTTGGCTGTAACCCAAGACTGGCAAGGTCAAAGAATAGGCGAAATTCTCATGATTGAAGCAATGAAAAGAGCTTTGGTAATTGCTGAGAATGCAGGAGTAATTGGTCTATTTGTTGATGCTAAAGATGAAAAAGCTCAAATTTATTATCAACGTTATAGTTTTTTTAGTCTTGTAGATGTTCCTTTAGAAATGTTCTTACCTCTGGAAACTATCAAAAAATTATTCTAAAGGTTAAAAACAGTGTTGATTAAAATAAAAATTTAATTCCTTTCAGCTATAAAAACAAAGATTAATATTACATTATGAATACTAACAACTCAAGCCAACTCCCCATTCCCCCGCACTTCAAATCCAATAAAGTCAGTGAAGTATACCGCGTACCTTACCAACAACTTGCATCTGACGCAGAAGCATGGACAAAAAAACATAACATCCCACCAGCATCTACAGATAAAACCCGCATTTGTTTATTATTAATAGATGTCCAAAACACCTTTTGTATTCCCGATTTTGAATTATATGTAGGTGGACAAACCGGAACAGGTGCAGTTGATGATAATCAAAGATTGTGTGAATTCATTTATCGTAATTTGGGAGTAATTACCAAAATTATCCCTACCTTAGATACTCACACAGCCATGCAAATCTTCCATCCTATTTTTTGGATAAATGCAAATGGAGAACACCCGACACCAGCCGCAACCAACATTACACCCGCAGATATAGAAGCAGGTATTTGGCAAGTTAACCCAACAGTTGCTAATAGTGTGACAAATGATGATTATGAATTATTAAAAAAACAAGCTTTTCATTACGTCAAACAACTCAGCCAAGATGGAAAATACCCGCTAACAGTTTGGCCTTATCATTCCATGTTAGGGGGAATTGGTCATGCTTTAGTTTCAGCAGTAGAAGAAGCAATCTTTTTTCATAGTATAGCCCGTCAAAGTCAAACCCAATTTGAATTAAAAGGGGAAAATGCTTTAACCGAAAATTATTCTATTTTACGTCCAGAAGTATTATTAGGATTTGATAATAAGCCAATTGGACAAAAAAACACAAATTTAATTCAACAACTTTTAGAATTTGATGCAGTGATTATTGGCGGACAAGCTAAAAGCCATTGTGTTGCTTGGACAATTGACGATTTATTAACAGAAATTCAACAGGTAGATAGCACCCTCACAAATAAAATCTATCTACTGGAAGATTGCACCTCACCTGTTGTCGTTCCAGGAGTAGTTGACTATACAGAACAAGCTAACGCCACATTTGCCAGATTTGCAGCAGCAGGAATGCACATCATTAAATCAACGGAACATTTGGTGATTGGTGATTGGTGTTGAAATAATTATTCACTGTCACCTGTCACCTGTCACCTGTCACCTAGTTAAATACTCTTTTGGATCTTTTGCAGTCCAACCAAGGGCTTCATTAGCACGAATTTCAAAATGTAGGTGTGGTTCTTTGGAAGTTGGTTGGCCTGTAGCACCGACAGTTCCTAATATTTCACCTTGTTTTACTGCTTGTCCCAGGGTAACTTGAATTGTTTCCAGTTGGGCGTAACGAGTTTGCAGTCCACCTGCGTGGTTAATAATGACTAATTTGCCATAACTAGCCTGGTCTTTAGCAAATACTACAATACCTGGTGCGATCGCTTCCACGGTCGTACCCACTGGTGCTACCAAATCTACACCACTATGAAAAAAAACTTTACCTGATGTTGGTTCAATTTGCCACCCATAAGGTAAGGCTACGGTTGTACTATTTGGTAAAGGATATCCAAATCCAAATATGGTTGCAGATGGTGCGGTTTGTTCAAGGGATGCAGTAATGATGCGATTAGGTGTTCTGGTTACTTCAGGAACAACAGGAACAAAAACAACTCTGGGATTTTGTTGACAACCATTAATTTCAAACAAAGTATCTGGACGTACTTTGTACTTTGTAGCTATTTGTCGCCAATTTTGACCACTAGGTACTGTTACTACAATTCCATCGAAGGGGGGTATTTGCAATTGTGTACCAGCTGCGAGCATTCTGTTATTAACAAATGGATTCATACCAGCAATTGTGGTGGGCTGGAGATTGTAACGCTGGGCTATACTCTCTAAAGTTTCACCACGAACTACTTGATAGCGTTGAATACGGGATAAAGCAGGAGTTGGACAACTTGGTACAGCAGCATTAGCATTTTGGATTGGTGACAATGTGGCTATTAGCCCCAAAACACTCATTAAGCTATATAAAAACAGTGGGCTATAGGAAAAAGTCATGATAAAAAGTTCCCAACTCGCTAATTCTAGATTTTATATGCGGAATCTTAAAGATGGGGTAATTTTTTTGCTTGATTGGATGTGATTCCATGAATAGTAATACTAGTAACTTTGTCAAAAAAGAAAGTGATGAATAGGGTTGGGGAATTTGCCTCTTTCTCTCTTAACCGACAAGTATTGTCATCAATTGTATTCAATTTCTGTAAATTAATCTGTTCACTTATGATTTAGTTGACTACACTTAGAAATTAGTAACTGTCTTTCTGTGAGCGCAATTATTCTTAATTAATTAATATGAAGTTATTTGTGAAGCAACTAGTCGTTTACTTGTTTTTAGTAGCTGTTGGTGGTGGTGCAGGTGTATTTATCAGTCGCTATTTTTTGCCCCAGCATCATTCGTTTCGAGAGTTAAAAAATGTCACAGTGGCTTCACCTCCAGAAGTAGTTATCCCTTATGCTGTTGACGGAGCAAGCAATTCTACTAAGAGTGATAATGTCAATTTTATTGCTACTGCTGTCCAAAAAGTAGGCCCGGCAGTTGTGCGAATTAATGCTACTCGTAAAGTAGCAAATCCAATTTTTGGCGCATTTGATCATCCTATGTTAAAGCGTTTTTTTGGGGAAGATGAAGAACCAATTCCTTCAGAACGAATTGAGCGTGGTACAGGATCAGGGTTTATTTTAAGCGCCGACGGACAATTACTTACAAATGCTCATGTAGTAGATAATACCGAAAATGTGCAGGTTACGCTCAAAGACGGGCGAACTTTTGATGGTAAGGTGGTAGGAATTGATACTATAACCGATGTAGCAGTTGTCAAAATTGCCGCTGACAAATTACCGACGGTGAAATTAGGGAATTCGCAAAACTTAATTCCTGGACAGTGGGCGATCGCAATTGGCAATCCTTTAGGTTTAGATAATACTGTTACTATCGGTATAATCAGCGCCACCGACCGCACTAGCGCCCAAGTTGGTGTTCCTGATAAGCGGGTGAGTTTTATCCAAACCGATGCAGCAATAAATCCAGGTAACTCTGGTGGACCCCTCTTAAACGCCCAAGGAGAAGTTATTGGCGTTAATACTGCCATCCGCACCGACGCTCAAGGACTTGGTTTTGCTATTCCCATTGAAACTGCTGCCCGCATAGCTAATGAGTTATTTACCAAAGGAAAAGCAGAACACCCATTTTCAGGAATTGAAATGGCAGACCTTTCACCCGCCAAAAAACAAGAACTGAATCAAAACAAACAACTCAACATTCAGGTTGATGTCGGTGTTGCCATTAAAGGGATTGTGGCAAATTCCCCAGCACAAAAAGGTGGTTTACTCATAGGCGATGTGATTCAAAAAATCAATGGCAAACCAATTAAAAGTTTAGCCCAAGCACAGAAAATTATTGAGTCTAGTACAGTCGGTGACATTCTGACAATTGAAGTCAACCGCAACGACAAAACTCAAATCTTCAAAATACGCTCAGGAACTTACCCTCACAAATAGTTAAAAGTACAGGCGGGGCTGTTGACGTTTGTACTCCTGACTATTGATTAGATAAATGCTCTAATTGCATCCTTTGTTCCATCTGGCGCAGAAAGTACCCGGTCATCATTGCTGATGCTAACAGCCCAGCTAAGTTATCCCGATCTGTTGTAATTTGGACGTTAAAACTTTCTGCTGGTAGCATTCCCACTAGTCCTTGGACATTCTGGGAAATGATTTGCTTAATTTCTGGGGTGACAGACTGAGCTACACGGGCTAGAACTTCGGGAGACTGGTGCTGTAAATATTTAAGTAGTTGATTCGGGTTTTCCCCAAAGTGTTCGTTCAGAAGCTGATTAGTGTGTTCCTCAGAGTTGTCGTTCAAAAAGTTAGGATCAAACACCATTGGCAATTTTTTTTAGCTTAGTTGCTAATTCTACTCTAAACCATAGTACAAGCCTAGCGCATTTTCCACAGGGATTGGAGAATAGGCAGGGGGCAGGGGAGCAGGGGGGCAGGGGAGCAGGGAGCAGGGGAGCAGGGAGCAGGGGAGCAGGGGAGCAGGGGAGCAGGGGAGCAGGGAGCAGGGGAGCAGGGGAGTAGGGAAATACGGAGTTTTAATTTTTAATTTTTAATTTTCAATTTTTAATTGCTGTGTCACCTCTAAATCTAGTTCTAGCTGTTGTTCTTTTTCATCTGTGGGAAATACTTGAGGGAGTTGATCGATTTGAAAATATTGGTGAAATTTCGGTGTCACTTGTAATGAATATGAACGGGAATCGCTGTCTCGGCGTTTGCGAACAAAACCCAATTCCACCAGTTCGGGAACGTGCTGGTATACTCCTGAACCACGTAAATTAATCAAGTCGCTTTGGAGTATGGGATTATGGAGAGCGATCGCTGCTAATGTCCGCAAAGCTCCTACACCTAATTCCACAGGTATCAAAGTTTGTACCAAGTCATGAAAATCTGACCGTACTTGCAAACTATAACCATTTTCGGTTTCTACGACTTCGAGGGCGCTATCTCGACGGGCATAATTATCCATCAGTTCAATTATGCCTTCTTCCGCTGCCGGGCGATCGCACCCAGCATACTCGGCAATTTCATTCAAAGACAAGGGTTTACCCTTTAAATACAGAATTGCTTCTATTTTGATTGCTACAGCTATATTTTTTTTGGACATATTGAGAAGGCAGGAGGCAGAAGGCAAAAGGCAGGAAGATCATGAAGTAATTTACTGTTCCCTGTTCCCTGTTCCCTGTTCCCTGTGACTAAGAATAAATTCAGCGATCGCTAAATCTTGAGGAGTGGTAACTTTCAAATTAGTTTCCTCTCCCATAACTATACGTACTTCAATCCCGCATCGTTCAAACAAGGCAGCATCATCAGTCACTTCCCAACCTTGACGCACACCTTCAGCATGGCATTGTTTTAACAACTTAACATCAAACCCTTGGGGAGTTTGCGCCGCCCAAAGTTGTTCTCGGTCGGGTGTACTTTGAATTATGCCACTTGCATCCACAACTTTGATGGTATCTTTCACAGGAACAGCAGCAATTAATCCAGGACAATGAAGAATCGCTTCTGCACAAGCATTAAATAAATCAGGCGTAGCTAGACAACGTGCGCCATCATGAATTAATACCTGATTCGCATTAGCTGGTAATGCTTGTAAACCATTATAAACTGACTCTTGCCGGGTAGAACCACCCGAAATAAATTCAATGGGCTTTGATATTTTTAAATTAGCTATAATACCTTTAAAATCTTCCCAGTCATGAGGTTGAGAAATAATCCCAATCCAACTAATAGAACTCGCAGCTTCCGCAGCTAACAAAGTCCAAGCAATCAGGGATTTTGAGTGTACTTGTAATAAAAGTTTATTCCGATCAGCACCCATTCTTTTGCCACTACCCGCGGCAGGAATTAATAAATACACAACATTTCTCCGAAAGTGGGAATTGTGGGATTAGTATTTTATACTTTACTGCTTTTTTTGGCGTTGCATAGTTCTAAAAGGGAAGAGGGAAAGGGCAATAGGGAATAGGGAGATCCCCATAATTAAAATTAGGGTATTTTTTGTATAAGGACGTAATTGTGTAGTCGCGTACCCTACGCAGGCTACATTCTTGACGTTGCGTAAAGCCCTGCGGGTATAGCTGCGCTTACCGCGGTAGAGTGCTGGAGGCATCAGCAATATTATATCCGCCATTGTTTTTTAAACATACACACTAGAATATCTAATCAATAAAACAATATGCAAACATTAATTATTGATAACTATGATTCTTATACCTTCAATTTGTATCAAATGATTGCTGAGGCAAATGGTAATTATCCCTTAGTAATTCGTAATAATGAAGTCACCTGGAATGAATTAAAAAAAATTGCCTTTGACAATATTGTGATTTCTCCCGGTCCAGGTCGCCCAGAAAAGTTGGAAGATTTTGGGGTTTGTCGGCAAATTATTGAAAATAATGTAGATATTCCTTTATTGGGAGTATGTTTGGGACATCAAGGGATGGGCTATTTACATGGTGCTAAAGTCATTCATGCGCCGGAAGTTAGGCATGGGAGACTAAGTCAAATTTATCATCATGAATCTGAATTATTCCAAGGTATTCCTAGTCCATTTTCTGTGGTGCGATACCACTCTTTGTTAGTTGCAGATGAATTACCTGAGTGTTTAGAAAAAATTGCTTGGACTGAAGATGGATTAGTGATGGGATTACGCCATCGGTATCTACCCTTTTGGGGTGTACAGTTTCATCCTGAGTCTATTTGTACAGAATATGGAGCAACATTATTAAATAATTTTAGAGATATTACGCTGCAATTTTCAAAGAAATTATCAATAAGTTCAGAACAAAAATATTATCCAAATTATCCAGGATATCAATCTCTTTATTCATCTGTTGAGGACATCTGCCAGCAGAAAGAAAAGTTTGCACTTTATACCAGAAAATTAGATATTTGCCCAAATACAGAACAAATATTTGTCCACTTATTTGAGGAAGCACCAAATAGCTTTTGGTTAGATAGTAGTCGAGTAGAACCGGGTCTGTCTCGCTTCTCATTTATGGGTGATGGTAACGGGAAAAACAGTTTATTGGTGCGTTATCATACTCAAACTCAAGAACTGATCATCACACAATCAGATAGAGTCACTCGTCGCACCGAAAGTATTTTTGAATTTCTCAAACGAGAAATTGGACTCCGAAGTTGTCAAAGTGATGAGTTACCTTTTGATTTTAACTGCGGATTTGTGGGTTATTTTGGTTATGAACTTAAAGCAGAATGTGGTGGAAAATTGGTACATTCTTCGCAATTACCAGATGCAATTTTTTTATTGGCAGATCGCATGATTGCGATAGATCACCAAGAACAGTGTCTTTATTTGCTGCAATTAGTCAAAACAGGACAAACAGAACAGTTAGAAACTTGGTTTGATCAGACCCAACAACAATTAGAACGTTTGAATCCTCTTCCTCCCCTGGTCGCACAGGGAAATGGTCAACCAATAAAGTTATATTTAAGTCGTTCTTACCAAAATTATATTCATGATATTCACCATTGTTTAGAGGAAATTCATGAAGGAGAAACTTATCAAGTTTGTTTAACTAATCAACTTTACACTGATATCAGACCTGAACCATTGACATTTTACCGCCGATTACGTCAGATTAATCCTGCGCCATACTCTGCGTTTTTGCGGTTTGGAGAGATGGCGATCGCCTGTTCTTCTCCAGAACGATTTATGCAAATTGATCGCCAGGGATGGGTGGAAACCAAGCCCATTAAAGGAACGCTACGACGAGGAGAAACCCCCGAAGAAGATTTTATTTTGCAGGAACGACTGCGAAACAGCGAAAAAGACCGGGCTGAAAATCTGATGATTGTCGATTTGTTACGTAATGATTTAGGACGAGTCTGTGAAGTAGGTAGCGTTCATGTACCAAAATTAATGGATGTAGAAACCTACGCCACAGTGCATCAATTGGTGACAACTATCCGTGGACATTTGCCATCAAACCTCCAAGCCGTAGATTGTATTCATGCAGCATTTCCAGGAGGATCGATGACAGGAGCGCCCAAGATTAGAACTATGCAAATTATAGATCGGCTCGAACAAGAAGCACGGGGAGTATATTCAGGAGCGATCGGCTTTTTGGGATTGAATGGTGCAAGCGATTTGAATATAGTTATTCGCACTGCTATTTTCACTCCTGATGGAACTTCTATTGGTATTGGTGGTGGTATTGTGGCGCTTTCTGACCCAGAAATGGAATTTCAAGAAACACTACTAAAAGCTCAAGCCTTAATCCAGACTATGGTGATGACAATACACGGTAAGTTTGAAGAAGACCTATATAGTGTCTTGGGAGTAGAATCAAAAATTTCAGATAATTCAGATAATTATGAAAAATTAATTGTGTAAATATGGTTTGCTGATAGCGTGGCGTAAGCCATAAAAGTCTTTCCGTTAGGGCTAGGAGTCAGGAGTCAGGAGTCAGAAGGAAGAAGAAAGAAGAAAAAAGAAGGAATTAATCTTTCCCCCTGCTCCCCTGCTCCCCTGCTCCCCCTCTCCCCTTCTCCCTGTTCCCTGTTCCCTTGCTTCTTCTTCAAGAACAGCCTTGTTTGATGTAGCCATTTGAAAGTCAAACGATATTACCTATATTCCCCTAAAATAAGGAGCAATAAGCGTCAATAGATATATTATTTATGCGAGTAGTAGCTTTTGTACCTGGTTCAATTAGTGACCAAATTCTCTTTTTTCCCACTTTGGATGATCTGAAGCGTTATTATCCTGACGCACAGATAGATGTCATTGTGGAACCCCGGTCAAAGGCTGCCTACCGAGTGAGCAAGTCAGTTCATGAGGTATTGACCTTTGATTACAAAGATCGCAACAGTCTAGCAGATTGGGGTAACTTAGTTGGCACGATTCGCGATCGCGAATATGATGTCGCTATAACCGCTGGAGAAAGTTGGTTTATTGGTCTATTTCTCTGGTTGACTGGAATTCCCACACGCATTGGTTACAAAGGCAAAGGAGCAGGTTTTCTCACCAACACCATCACGCCAAATACATCCCAATATGTAGCAGCGATGTATCATGATCTCTTAAAACCCTTGGGTATTAAAACACCTTGTCCAGAGTTAACAGCTAATGTCCCTAAACCTGATATTCAATGGGCGCAACAAGAACAAAAACGTTTAGGTATCCATGAAACAGGTTACATCCTCATCTGTGGTGGTTCTAGCCAGTCGTCCCAAGTTGATAATGCAGATACAAGCTATCCTGTAGCCAGTTGGCAGCAAATTATCCAAGATTGTCAACACAAACAACCGGAGTTACCGATAGTGCTGATTAAAGAAGCTGATGATGAGAATTTTGTGCGATCTCTTCTGGAATCTTGTTCAAACCTCAAAATCACCTCTCCTGATGATCTTGGCAAATTAACCGCCATAATTGGTGGTGCTAGTTTAATGTTGTCTATCGAGAATGCGCCACTACAACTGGCAATAGCTGTACAAACATATACTATCGCTCTACTGGGTTCTACAGATCCAGGCAAGTTATTACCAACAAGTGATAAATTTCTAGCGATTAAATCTCATAGCGGAAAAACAGCAGATATTCCACCTGCAACGGTTTTAGAAAAAATCTGGGGTGGTTGACCACCGCTTTACTTCAATTCAAAATTATGACATGAGTCCTTGGGCATTCGACAGAGGAGAAAATCAATAATTACCAAAAAACTGGGTTTAAAGCCCTGTCCTTCATTGGGTTAGATGATGTTAGACTGGCTAGTCCAGTAATTACTGTTTGACCCCATAATCCCCATCCTTCTAGGATAGGGAGTATGTCAAGAATTACTTTTTTCAATCATTTCAAAGAAAGCATCTTCTAATTCATAACCCAGTATTTGTGCGAGAGACTTGAGCCGAAATTGGGTAGGGATACTTTGCTGTTTTAGCCAATCACTCAAAATAAAAATTTTGTGCATTAAAAAGATTTCTAAGGCTTCAGGGTTGTACTGTATACCTTCTTTAGAACTAAACTGATGAGGTACTAACATGGCAGAGTAACGGGCTAATTCTCCAGCTTTCCAGTCTAGTAAAAATGGCAACCATGGATACTTGGCATCTAAACGCACAAACCACAACCTTACCTCTGGAATTTCTGAAAGCTCCCGTGGATCATTCGCTTCCCGTGCGTAGCTAATTTCAAAGCACAATTGCTGTTCATAGGATGTAATGGATTCCTCATGCAGCAGTGGTTCAATGACCGTTAGTGCAGGTGACAAATCCAGATTGTTGATAGAGTCGTTTTTGAGGTTGATTGTGATTGTCATTGACTGTTGGCTGCTTTCTTGATGGCTCAAAAATAGGATTGACAATACACAGTAGCAGTTTTTAGGACTTGACGCTACTGTCTATTTACTGATGGTGCTGCTCCCTGGATTTTCGATTCATATCCTACACATTTATCTTTGGTGTTAAATTTTTTTGTATTTTGAGACTTTTTACTGACAAAAAAATACACCTGTCCTATCCTGGACATTTGCAGCCTTTTTAAGCTAAAGTTGTAATGACTTTGTTTTAGAATACAACTGTTAATCAACAGCCAAACTTGCTTAAGCCAGTGGTTAATAAGACATCTAAGGACAAATACACAGGCATAAGCACAACAGTTGTATATAACATCGGGGCATAGGCAAAACAACAATCGTCATTGAAGGGGAAAAATAGCCCCATACTTAAAACTGAAATATGCAAAAGCCAGCTATTTCTACAAAAGCAATTCGTTCCTTAGAAGATGCTCTAGATCGGTGTCAAATGCTGGGTATGCGCGTCAGCCGCCAGCGCCGCTTTATTTTAGAATTACTTTGGCAAGCGAATGAACATCTTTCTGCCAGAGAGATATATGATCGCTTAAACCAACAAGGTAAAGAGATTGGTCATACCTCTGTTTATCAAAATTTAGAAGCCTTATCCAGTCAAGGTATTATTGAGTGTATTGAACATTGCGACGGGCGTTTATACGGCAATATTAATGATGCTCACAGCCACGTTAACTGTGTGGATACAAATCAAATCCTGGACGTACATATAGAACTACCAGCAGAGTTAATTCAGCAGGTTGAAGCACAAACAGGAGTAAAGATTACTGGGTACACTATTAATTTTTTTGGACACCGGAATTCATAGAGAACAAGGGTGATAGCTGACTAAATTGTGGGGAGATGAGGGTTAAGAAGCTATTCAACATTCTTTTTTGGATCGGAATGTATTGCGTTCTGCCTTTTGCCTTTTTTCACTAACAACAGATGCTTAAAAAGTCTATATGTATTTGACTTGACTATGAGCGATCGCCCTTTACCCTTAAGATTATTGTTACTCGACCCAGATCCCATCTTTCGTCTAGGATTAAGGGTAGCTCTAGAAACAATCCCCCATCTACAAGTTGTCGCCGATGTACCTACAGATACCGCAGCTTTACAGGTGTTAGCGGAAATTGCAGCTTCAGACATTAACCAAATAAATTTAATAGTTTTAGAGTTAGGGAATGGAAGTTCTACAGACTCTCAACAGTTGGGTTTGCAATTTTGTAGACAACTTAAAGCTTTATATTCTCATATTCCTATTTTGCTGCTGAGTTCTGTTTCTACACCAGAAATGCTGTTAGCGGCACAGAATACAGGTGTAAATGGCTATTGTCCCAAAGGTATATCCATTTCTGAATTAGTTCCCATCATGCAAGAACTAGTAAATGGTGGATATTATTGGTTGGGAACAACAGGAATAGCAAATTCTTCATCATCTCATTTACCTTTTGCCAAACTACGGTATCAGGTTCGTTTATCAGGAATTAACCACATTAATCATACCCTCACCGCAGTCACCGCCCAATTAAAAATACCTGGACTGCCTCTATTAGATAAAGCTATTCTCGCAGGACATCGCCGAGAATTGTTAGCGGCACGATGGTTGGTTAATCACTTATTAGCTGCACCCGAAGAAAGACAACCAACACAAACATCTCAGCCACTACCATTATCTATTCCTCAACCTAACCTAATTGCCAAACCAGAATCACAACAGATACAAACTTTTGTACCGCCATTACTAACTCCCAAAGCACTACAATCTACCCTATTTACATCCTGTATTAATAAACTCCAATTTCCTTTACCAAATCTTACAGATATACCTTTAGAAATTGATATATTACGGGAAGACAAAAAAAGGGAATTACTTTATATCATCTTACAACAAGTATCTCAACAGCTAGATGAACTGCGTAACTCCCAAGTGAAACATCAGCAATTATCTGATTTAAAAAATCAAATATTAAATAATTTATGGCAATCAGCAATTAAAGATTTTTATATTAAATTATCGCACATCAACATAGAAGAAATAAATATAGACATAGCCAATTTTTTATTAAATAATGCAGCAGGTGTAGAAACTGAAATTCTGCATAAAATTCCTTTAGTTGAAGAACTATTTTCTTACTTACTTTGGCAAACAGATTTGTATATTGATAACACATCCTATTCAGCAGGTAGTGAACCAGCAAATTCCCAAGCATCAATGATTTTAGAGAACTTGTTAATTCAGGTTGCAAATGGAGTATTACAACCATTATTAAACTTTTTGGCAGATGTAGAAACTATCAAACAGAATTTGTATGACCGGCACTTAATTTCCACCAGAGAAATTGAACGATTTAGAAATAACTTATCGTGGAAATACCGATTAAATAACTATGTTAACGAACCCCAAGCAATTTTTGAAAGTCGCTACGAACTATTTGTATTTGCCCCTCGTGGCATTGCTAAAATATCCATTTACTCACCTCGTAACCAGGAATTAGCAAAGCTTTCCGGTGTGCCACTAATGGTGACATTACTGCTAGAATTCCGGGATGCGATCGCACCTCGTTTACAATCTCTATTATCTTTTGCAGGAAATGGAATTGTTTTCATCTTAACACAAATAATTGGTAGGGGCTTAGGCTTAATTGGACGTGGCATTCTTCAAGGTATTGGTAGCGTTTCTTTAACAGAAAAAAACCAAAATCGTCAGAAAAAACAAACTAAATAACTCCAAAAAAAACTCTGCGTTCCTCCGCGCTTCCTCCTCATTCCTCTGCGTTCTATATATTCCAATCACGACGAAAATGAAAGAAACTTTGTAAAAATTCTTGCAACCAGTGGTTTTTAGAGAATTTTATTTGACTCCATTCTCGTGCTGCTTGTGCTAATATTTCTGAGAAACTGGGATAAACAGCAGCTAAATCTTCTAGATGGTCAATTTGAAGATTTTGCGACATTACCAAAGCAATTAAATTAATTAACTCTCCTGCGGCTGTACCCAAAATCGAACATCCCAAAATTTGACCATTTTCCAAAACAATTAATTTACATACACCTGTAATATTGTCTTGAATTTGCGCTGCTGCTAATGTTTTAAAATATTGTCTTAAAACAAAAACTTCATGTTTACCATATTGGCGTTTAGCTTGCGGTTCTGTTAACCCCACTTGGGCTACCCTTGGTTGAGAAGATATTAGCCAAGGAATATAATTATAATTAACTGCCAATTTCGGAAAAAATAGAGCATTTTTGATAGCGATTTTAGCTTCATAATTAGCGATATTCGCAATATCATAACCACCTATAACATCACCACAAGCATAAATGCGTTGATTTGTAGTTTGTAGTTTTTCATTAACAACTAAACCGCGTGGATGACATTTTACTCCTACTGCTGTTAAATTCAAATTTTCTATATTTGGTTTTTGTCCAGTTGCAACTAAAATTTCATCAGTTTCAATCGCTTTATCTCCGGCTTGAACCCATTTTTTATCTTCAATTTGTCGCACTTGAGTGACTATTGTTTGATTCAAGACACACACACCATCAGCTTCTAATTGTGCTATCAATAATTGAGCTATTTCAGGGTCAAGATGAGAAAAAACGCTGGGATGATTAAATATCAGAGTGATATTGCAACCTAAACGGGCTAAAGTTTGGGCAATTTCCATACTTTGGGGTAAACCACCCAGAATTACCCAATTTTTTGGCGGGTTTGGCTTTTCTAATGATTGCCAAATATTAGTAAGAGTTAGATAACCAGTGGTTTCCAAACCTGCTATGTCGGGAATTTTGGGAAGCGAACCGCAAGCAAGTAAATAGGTACGGGCGTTTAAAATTCGGTTATTAACTGCAAAACTAAGTTGGGGAGAAGATGAAAATTCACCGTTACCAATGATGACATCAACTCCTTGGGTAGCTAAATTAGCGAGAGAGTTAACTTGGTTGAGATTTGTGGCGATCGCATCAGCATACATGATCGCTTGTTTCCAAGGGTGAATGTAGCTGGCTTGATCTATTAATATTTCTGATTTTTTTGGTAAAATTCCCAGATTTGCCATATCAAGACATTGCTGCGTCAGTTTACCAATTTCACTGAGTGCGTAATGATAATTAAATTCATAGTTGACTTGAGGCTGTACCAAGGCAACTTTGGCGTGTAGTTGGGTTGCAGTTAACGCAGCTTGGTATCCGGCAATACTACCGCCAATAATTAAAATATCGTAATCAATTTTCATTAGTCATAGGAAATAGGGAATTAGGTGACAGGTGACAGGTGACAGGTGACAGAAAGAAGGCAAGAGGCAGAAAGTTATTTATTCTCCCCCTCTCCCCCTCTCCCCTGCTCCCCTGCTTCTTCTTCCTGTCACCTGATAACCGATTTAAGGGCTGTTAGCAAGCGTTGGTTATCAGATTCGGAACGGACAGCAATGCGGAAAAAGCGATCGCCCAATTCTTTAAAGCTAAGACAATCACGAATAAAAATTTGGTGCTGTTGAAGTAATTTTGTTTGTAACTCAGAGGTAGACTGTTGAGACTCTACCAATAGGTAATTAACAGCGCCTTTTAGGGGTCGTAATCCCGGAAGTTCGACTAAACCTTGAAAAAGTTGATTGCGTGCCTCTGGTAGCCATTTCCAGGTGAGTTGTTGAAATTCTGTATCTTGAAGTGCGGCGATCGCTGCGGCTGCGGCTAAGATATTCACTGGCCAAGGATCTCGCCATGATTGCCATTTAGCTAAACGGTCAGGGTGAGCGATCGCATATCCTAGTCTTAATCCTGGTAAACTGTAAAATTTTGTGAGCGATCGTAATATCACCAAATTCTCATATTCCTGCACCAACCCAATCAAGCTTTGTTCCTCATCAGGAGGCAGAAAATCCATAAACGCCTCATCCACCACCACCAAAGCAAAATCTTCCAGGTAGGGCAAAATATCATCTCGTAAAAATAACTTCCCCGTCGGGTTGTGCGGGTTATTTAGCAATAAACCGTATTCTTGACGTGGGGAGCAGGGGAGCAGGGGAGCAGGGGAGCAGGGGAGCAGAGGAGAGGGGGAGATGGGGAGAGGGGGAGATGGGGAGAATAAATAACCTTCTGCCTTCTGCCTTCTGCCTTCTGCCTTCTGCCTTTTGCCTTTTGCCTCCTGCCCTTTGCCTCCTGCCTCCAAATCAACAGGAAACTCCAGCACTTTAGCGTTGTAAGCCGCTAGGGTGCGGTAATAGTCGCCAAAGGCTGGAGTCAGTAAAATTGTTGCTGCTAATTGCGCTAATTCTCTACCGATTAAAGTGAGTAATTCCGCTGAACCATTGCCCGGTAGAATCCACTCACAAGGTAGTTGATGAAAGCGACCCAGAGCTAGTTTTAGTTCACTATAATCTGGGTCTGGATAGTGCTTAAGATTACCAAATTGGGACGCGATCGCAGCAATAACGCTGTTTGGCGGTCCCAACGGGCTGATGCTGGCAGAAAAATCGACAATAGCATCAGGGGGACAGCCAGCTAACGCCGCTGCCCAAACTAAATTTCCCCCGTGTGCTTTTTGCCGCATCAAAAATAGATTTCCTAGAACAGAACCTACTCTTTTGGGGGTGCTACCCTTTCTCTAAATAGTTTCCCAGCAGAGAAGGCAGGCACCTTAGTTGCTGGTATTTCCATTTTCTCGTTTGTTTTTGGGTTGCGACCTTCACGAGCTTTGCGTTCCCGTGATTCAAAAGAACCAAATCCCACCAAAGTGACTTTATCACCAGAGGCAACAGCCTCAATAATAGTTTCTATGGCGGCACTTAAGACGGCATCTGCTTGTTTTTTAGTTACACTAGCCTTTTCAGCCACTGCATCAACTAATTCGCCCTTGTTCATAATCAAACTCCTTGAGGTTTACTTGAGATTTTTTCAAGATGTCATCTGTTACATCTTTACGTAAATCCCTGTTGGCAGAATCACAAAAATCGTCCCTTAAGAGTATTTACACTCAAATCCGCTGTAAATCTGATTGGCTCGACTTTTCAATGAATCATTCTAAGGTGTTGTAGCCAGAAGTGAACAGATGAAAGCATTAATTTATATAGATTTCAGGATTTATTGTGTTTTTTGCTTCATTGTTGCCCTGGAAACACACCATTTTTAGGAATAAATACTTACCGGGTATTGGGGTGGTGGGGTGATAGAAGACTAGTTTTTGTGAGGTTTAATTACCCACGAGGAGGAATTGTTGATCAGATAGCGGCATCAAAAGCCATTTTATAAACTTCTAAATCTCTATGACTTTTAATCCCACCATTACCCATCTGTGTAAGCTGTTGCTCCTATAATTTGCACTTTGTGACTTTTAAACAAAATGCAATAAACTTCCTCCCCATCTCCCCAAACAATCTACCGATTATTAGGAACCTTTAACCCCCGACGCTCAAGGATTTGCCGCACTTGTGGACTAGGATTGTAGTTATAACCATAAGCAGAACGCTCCGAGTCATCCATTACCTGCGGTGTGAGCAACACAATCACCTCTCTACGTTCATTCTGTCTGTTTGTTTTTCTAAACAGTGACCCAAGCAGAGGAATATCACCCAAAATAGGCAGCTTGGAAACAGTTGTTCTGTCTTGGTCTTGAATAATACCACTGAGAATTAATGTTTGACCATCTCGCAAACGCAGTGTACCGGATTGAAGACTTCTAGCTGCTAACAGGGCAATATTGCCATCAGGAGTTGAGGCGCTATTAGCAAATGCAGATACAGTGGGTGCAACAGATAAGGATACAAAACCATTATCATCAATTCTGTCTACTTTAACTGCTAGAGTTAACCCTGCTTCCTTGATGATTGGTTCTCTCAGTGTGTCAGTAATTCTAATACCGCCATATACTTCTGAAGTTAACTTAACGACAGCATCCTGTCCTTCTTGGACAATGAGGGTTGGATCAGTCAAAATCTTGGCATTGCCACTTTGTACCTGAGCCTGCAAACTTGCTAGGAATCGTTTCGGGAATTTGTACAAGGAAGGTAAAGCTGATGTTGCTCTACCAGTAGTACCTTGCACTACGCTTGTAGTCCCATCTGCATTGATAGTGACGATATTATCAGTTGATCGAGTAATCTCTGTAAACCCTGGTTTTAATGGGTCTGAAGATGCTGGTGAAATTGGTAAAAATGTTGTTGCATCAGAGTTTCCTGTGCTGACAATACCCCCTGGAGGCACGGAAACCCCGTTTATAACTCTTGTTGTTGCAGATTGGTTAATGATGACAGTAGCTGGTCCAGCCCCCTTGAGTATAGTAGAATCAGTAGCACTTAAGAATGGCTCTCCTGTAATTGGATTTGTAATTACAGGTGTATCAGTGACACTATTTGCAACCTCAGTGCTTGTAGCAGGTCTTGAACCGCCAAAGTTAAAAGTTGCCGCACCGCCATCACTAGAGAAGTAGTTATCACCAATTCCAAAGGAAAAGCTAGAGTTATAGTCTTGAATACCTAAAAGGTTGACATCAATAATTTTGACGTTAACTACCACTTGACGACGACGGACATCAAGCTGAGTGAGTTGAGATATTGCCATCTCAACTATCTTAGGACTACCAACTAAGGTGACAGAATTTGTCCGTTCGTCTCCTGATGCTTGTAAACCTCTAAGTAAGGGTGTTGAGTCCAGATAGGTAATTCGTTGCGTCTCAATTTTTGTTTCTGTAGTCGTCTGAGTTTGGGTAATTGCGGCATTAGCAGCACCACCTACAGGTACAGCATTAACGCTAGTAACCAGTCTTTCACGGCTAACGGCGCTTTCTGCACCCAAGGCAACTAAAAAGTTTAAAGCAACACCCACTGTTACCTGATTCAGCCGCAAACTCCGCATGACATTATCACGGGTGGAGTTAGGCAATTTAGCCCCGACAAAAATTGTCCTACCACTGCGATTCGCTTCTAAACCACTCAAACGCAAAACGTAGTTAAATACATCTTGCACAGGTTCGTTTTCAATATCCAGAGAAATCGTCTGGCTGCTAGTAGCACCTGGTTGTCCTCCAGGTGGTGCTGTAGGTGCTGCTCCTTCACTACCGATATAAGCTACGTTCATACCAGCGGCACGAGCTAGTAGTGATAAAACTTCTCTAACTGGTGCATCTCGCAATACCAAACGTGGCACTCTTTCCTGAGTTCCTAAATCAATACTGGTAGGAGAAGTATCAATGTTAGATACTGTAATATCTCCTACTGGGGGAGCAACTGCTCTGGGCAAGAAGGGAGGTGCTAGGTTGTAAGGTTGATTGGGACCTGCTGGTTGTGCAGGTTTACCATCAATTGTTACTTCTGGGTTAGGAACTAGCACGTCTATCTTTTTGCCTGGTTCGGCTGGAGTAGCGGCAGGGGTTGTAGGTACTGCTGCTGTAGTATCTGTATTTGGCGCTTTTGATGCTGCGGCTGTGGCATCTGTGCTAGAAGTAAAGCCCAAAGTCAGACTGTTATCTTGACGCATGACGGGTTTACTATTAGGCGCGGTATCATTACCAGTGACTGTTACCCGCACACTATTAGCATTTAATTGATTTACTTCTACTGATGCTATTCCGGGGGCGGGATTTTCTTGGCGGAAATTGTTACCTTGCTGTAAACGCAGTTGGGTATTAATAATATCTGCAACTAAGGCGTTACCGCGCTTGGTAGTAAATACTTGGGGTTTCTCACCAGCAGAGGTCTTTAAAATAACACTAATTCCTCCCTCAGCAGGACTTAGTTGTACTTCAGTAATTTGGGTGGTTTGTGCCAAAGCTGGCTGGGCTGCTAAGAGTACACAAGCAGTTGCACTTGAGATTAAAACATTACTATGAACTTGTTTCACAGTTCATTCCTCACCTTATATAAAAACCAGTATGTATGTTTAGTGTAAGCATTCAGCTATCAGCGGTCAGTATTCAGCTTTTTAACAGTTATGATGCCAAAAATCACTAATTGATAATCTACCGATTGATCAAATATTCTGAATCCTGATTCCTGACTCCTGAATTCTTACTGTTTAGTTGTTAACCAATTAACCAAAAATCAAAAATTAACCGAGTGTGGATTGAATTTACATTTAAGTTACAAGTCAACACTCAGGAATTTTGAGGGTTACTACTTGGCTGGGGGGGCAGCTTTTGCTGCTAATTCTGCGGCTTCTTCTGCTGTCAATGGCATTAATGCTACCAGGTCAAAAGACGTTGACAGTTTCCCTATTCCAGTCCGTACCGCTTTCTTTTTCTCATCTGCTTTGTCTACCTCTGGTGGTACCAATTTTGAATCATAGTTCTGAACAAGTAATAAAGGCTGTAAACGCTCAATATTACGCATTATTGACTGAGTTTGTTCAAAATTGCCTTCTATTTCTACTTTAACAATTCTGCGTTTGAGCTTATTGTTAACTTTTTCGCCTAGACTGTTATCAACAATTATTTCTGCTTTATCTGCTACTGGCACAAACCGTTTGAGTTTGGCTCTGATGGCATTATTAGCACTGATTTGAGCATTGCTAGAATCGACTAAGCGACTGGTATCCATCAATAAGGTATCCAAACTTTTTTCGTTGGCGAATAAGCCTAGAACTTGGATTTGCTGCTTCTTGGCATCAGCTAATTCTGTTTTTACTTTGTCAGCTTGTTTGGCTTGGAGTCTCTTTTGGTCAACTTGCCCTTGCAGTTCGGTGCTTTTTGCTTGCAACTGTTGAAAGTTATCCCAAGCTGGCATGACCATATTCATGATCATGTAAGCAGTTGCCACAACTCCTATCACGCCAACGGCTATACCAATAATCTGTGGTGTGAAAGTGATACCGAAAGCAGATGGATAGGATGGTGCGGCATCATCAAAGTTGGTATTTTGTTGAGAAAAATTTAAATCATCACTCAGTGTCATTTAGCGATCGCTCCTGTTTCTTGGAGGCTACGAATCCTCTTTACTAATCCGACTGTGCCTTTTTGTTCTAATTCACGAATTAATTCCGATGCTGGTACATTACTGAGACTAGCTTTAATAGTGTACTTAACCACTTGTGGTGGTTTGATTTTCACCCCAGATGTATCTTGAGATTTATTTTCAGGTGGAACGGCACCAGTGATAGGTGGTGCATCAATTAACTCTGCTGTACTAATTCCGCTTTCTGCCGCATTCAACAATTTAGATTGTCCCATACTTAATAGAAAGTCGTTCACATCACTAAAAGAGCGTGCGTAACCATTAATTTCTAATAGCCCCGCAGGATTGCTCGGTTTTGGATCTGGAGCAGTTCCAGCGGCAGCCGGTGGTGGAATTACAGGTGGTATTTGCCTGATATTTTCAACTTGTACACTTGCGGGAATGCGATCGCGCAAATCTTGTAACATCGCTGACCAGGGACGGATCTGATCAAACACTGTCACCAAAGCTTGTGTTTGGTCTTGCACACCTGCTGTTTCATCTTTTATTTTCTTAATGTCGGCTATTTTACCGTCTAACTCCTTACCTTCCTGCTCTAGTTGGGCTATTTTTTTGCTCAAACCATCATTTTGGGCGTTTAAAAACCACAACCCGCCTAAAGTCAAAACAGGAAACAATAAACCTACACCCACTCCTATAAAAACTGGCGTTAAATCTCCCAGATTAATTGGTTGTCTGACAGGTTTATTTTCATTGAACTCAATAGGCGCTCTGTCTTTAAGAAAGTTAATATCCAGACTATACATCTTGTTATGCCTCCCGCATTCCTAAACCCAGTATTACCCCCAACCCAGGACGTTGCACGGGGGGATATTTTTCGGCTTCTACTTGCAAAGACAAATCCCTAATTGGATCTATTTGAGTAGTAGGAAAACCTAATCTTTGAGTAAAGAACTCATCTAGCTGTTGGAGTCCTCCTCCAGTGCCGGCTAGTAGAATCTGCGCCACTTCTAAACCTTCACTCTGATTAATGTAAAAGTCTATAGAACGACGTAGTTCATCTGATAATTCTCCTAGTATTTTTAACATAGGTCCCATACCAGGATTAACACCAGTAGTCCCAGTTCTACCTACATCCATAGAAGTTGCAGGAATAGTCATACCCATCAACATATCCAGATCTCGTGATGTGGGTAAATTCATTGCCCTTGATAGAGCTGCTTGCAGTTGATATGTACCTATAGGCACTGTACGGGAAAATTGTGGTACTCCATTGATAATAATGGCAATTTCAGTGCTGTCAAACTCGATATCAACTAATACAGCAGCTTCCTGAGGTCCGAATAGTCTCAACTGGTCTCGAATAGTCCGAATCAGGGCAAAACTGTTAATTTCTAAAACATCAACTTTTAATCCTGCTTCAGCAAAAGTATTAATATAGGTATCTGTTATTTCCTTACGAGTGGCAACCAAAAGCACTTGTACTTTTTCAATACCATCCTCATCCACAAAATACCCCAATTTCTGATAATCTACATCAGCTTCTTCTCGTGGATAGGGTAGATATAGTGCAGCCTCATGGTTAAGCACCATCTCGCGCAACTCTTTATTATCCAACTCGGCTGGAACCGGAATCACACGCACGATCGCATCTCGTCCGGGGATACAAGTGGCAACACGGGAAGCTTTGATTTTACTTTCAGCCATTCCCTGTTGGATAATTTCTGCCATCCGGGGAGGATCGTTAATTTGACCATCAACGACTATCCCCTCTGGAACTGGTATGGTTGTCAATGATTCCAGCTTTATGCCTTGGCGTTGCTTACGTAGCTGAACTATGTTCATTCTTTCTGGTGCAAGCTCAATGCCAACGCCTTTATTAGATTTCCCAAGGAGATTACTGAGATTACCAAGATTGAGATTACTTAAGACGTTTACCACAGTTTTACCTGCTAGATTGCTAAATGGAAAATTTTAAAAATAAGGAGTTCAAGGAGTCAGGAGTTACAGGAGTATGGCTAACGCCACGCTATGCCTACGGCACACTACGTGAACGCTATCAGGAGTCAGGAGTTACAGAAGTCAGTAGGAAGATACTGTTCCCTATTCCCTCTTAACTGTCACCTGTCACTGATTTTCTTACTAAGTAATCTATATAGCCTATAATCTCGACATTTCTGCATAAGTTTTTCACCCCTTTTAATCGTAAAAATATTACCACGATGATTCGATCGCACAAATTCAAAAATCTAACTGTTTGGGTGCTAATTGGTTTACTAGCTAGTTGGGTGGTAAGTTGCAGCACAGGTAATGTGGGAACAACAACAAAACCAGGTGCTTCAGAAACCGCAAACATTGAGTTTTGGACAATGCAACTCCAACCTCAATTTACCAACTACTTCCAAAGCCTGATTACAAGCTTTGAATCCCAAAACCCCAGTATCAAAGTCAGATGGGTGGATGTACCTTGGTCAGCAATGGAGAACAAGATTTTAACAGCTGTCTCCGCAAAAACGCCACCAGATGTTGTTAACCTTAATCCAGATTTTGCTTCCCAACTAGCAGGACGAAATGCCTGGTTAGATTTGGATGCAAAAATCCCAAATGAAGTTCGTTCCTCCTATTTGCCTAATATTTGGCAAGCTAGTACCTTGAATGGCAAGAGTTTTGGTATTCCCTGGTATCTCACCACAAGGTTAACTATTTATAACACTGATTTGTTAAAACAAGCTGGTATCACAAAACCTCCTGCAACTTATACAGAATTAGCGCAAGCGGCACAACAAATTAAAGATAAAACAGATAAATACGCCTTTTTTGCCACTTTTGTACCCCAAGATTCTGGTGAGGTGTTGGAATCATTTGTACAAATGGGTGTCACTTTAGTAAATGCTGAGGGTAAAGCGGCTTTTAATTCACCACAAGGAAAAGCAGCTTTTCAATATTGGGTAGATTTGTATAAGAAAGGATTACTACCTAAAGAATCATTGACACAAGGACACCGCCATGCAATTGATTTATATCAATCAGGTGAAACTGCGTTTTTAGCTTCTGGACCTGAGTTTCTGAAGACCATATCTAATAATGCACCCAAAATTGCTCAAGCTTCTGCGATCGCACCACAAATTACAGGCGATACAGGGAAGAAAAATGTCGCTGTCATGAACATAGTTATTCCCCGTGCCAGCAAACACCCTGATGCAGCAGTGAAATTTGCCTTATTTGTGACTAATGATGAAAATCAATTAGCTTTTGCTAAAGCTGCTAATGTTTTACCTTCAACTGTTAAAGCACTTGCTGATAATTATTTTAAAGAAGTTCCTGCTACTGCTACCACTGCGGAAAAGGGACGTATTATCAGCGCCCAACAAATGCAAACAGCAGAAGTTTTAACTCCGAAAATGAAGGATTTTAAATTGTTACAAAAGGCAATTTATGAAAATCTCCAAGCTGCAATGTTAGGACAAAAAACGGTAGATAAAGCTGTAGAAGATGCAGCGCAACAGTGGGATAATAGGTGATTGAAGGCAGGAGGCAGGAGGCAGGAGGCAGGAGTCAGAAGTTTTGGAATTTTAAATATATCTATTTCCTGTTGCCTTCTTGCCCAATACCTAAATTACTATTCCCTAAAAAATGTCCAATTAAATAAAGAGAACCACATAAAACAACTAGATTATCTGTGGAAGTGAAAGCAGCATCTAAAGCCGAAAATACATCTGGATAGGTGCTGCAAAAACCTAAGTCTGGGCAAGTTTCATTGGCTAATTTTGATAAGTGTTCAAGATCGGCTGAATTATTATCAGGGACTGGTACTAAATATAATTTATCGCCTGTTTTCAATAATGCTTGAAAAATATCAGCATGATCTTTAGTCGCTAACATTCCCATTACCCAGGTTATATTTTGGGTGATGTTTTGAGTATTTAAACTATCTACATAATTTCTTAAAACTTCTGCTGAGGCTGGGTTATGTGCGCCATCAATTAATAGTTGATAATCTTTATTATTATGTTTCCAGATGAACCATTGCATTCTTCCTGGCCATTTGGTTTTTCCCATACCATTAATGATGGCCTGTTCCGAAATTTGCCAACCTTGTTTTTGCAATATTTCTAAAGTTGCTAAAGCCAAAGCAGAATTATGTAATTGAATTTGTCCTTGTAATGGTAGCGGATATTTAATTGTAGATTTGCAATTTTCTATTTTCTCCCCTGCTCCCCATCTTTTATACTCTGCCCATCCTGTATTAATTTCTACAGCAGGTTGAGGGGCAATGATAGGGCATTGTGATTCTAAACTACGGGATATTACAACTTTTTGAGCATCTGCTGGTAATTGTCCCATGACTACAGGACATCCAGCTTTAATAATACCTGCTTTTTCTCCAGCAATATCAGCCACTGTCGGTCCTAATTGTTGCCAATGTTCTCGACTGATGGAAGTAATTACTGTTACTAGAGGCTGAGAACAAACATTAGTAGCATCTAAACGCCCTCCTAATCCCACTTCCACTACTGCCACATCAACTTTTTGATGTGCAAAATATAACCAAGCCGCTGCGGTAATTACCTCAAACTGGGTTGGTGATTCTTCATTTGGGTCAATAGCAGCTTGAACTTGTAGTATTAATTGGGACAAACTTTCTGGATTGATTGGCTGTTCATTTATACAGATACGTTCTGTCCAATCTACCAAATGTGGGGAAGTGTACCGTCCTGTACGATAACCAGCTTCGGTGAGTACGGAGGAAAGATAAGCGCACACAGAACCCTTGCCATTAGTTCCAGCAACATGAATTACAGGAACTTGTTCATGGGGATTGTCAAGATTTGCTAATAATTTGACTATGCGAGATAGTCCCAGATTAACACCAAAGTGTTGAAAGGGTTGGAGTAAGGAGTCGATGTTCACGACCATAGGTGACAGGTGACAGGTGACAGGTGACAGTTAAAAAAGCAGGGGGCAGGGTGTCAGGGGAGAATATTAACTTTTGCCTTTTGCCTTTTGCCTCTTGCCTTCTGTTCCCTGTTCCCTGTTCCCTTAATTAAGCTTCTTTGTTCAAAAAGTTTTGTACTTGTCTAATAGCAGCAGCGCCGATGTTAAAAGCAGCCCAACCGGCAGCGATCGCTAGTGGTGCTAAAACGATGATTACACGGGTATCAATGTCCATATTTAGAAGCCCTCTGTTATGTAGAAATTAAAGTTTTGTCAACAGTTATCAATTTTTATTTTTATCTGAAGTGGGGTATTTTTCCAAGGGGAAGTGTAAAGAATGATGAAGTTGGGCAGGGGTCAGGAGTTCAGGAGTTCAGGAGTTCAGGAGTTCAGGAGTTCAGGAGGAAGAAGAAAAAAGAAGGAATTAATCTTTCCCCCCTGCTCCTCTGCTCCTCTGCTCCTCTGCTCCTCTGCTCCCCTGCTCCCCTGCTCCCCTGCTCCCCTGCTCCCCTGCTCCCCTACTCCCCATCTTCTTCCCTGTCACCTGTCACCTGATGAAAACCAATATCTGTCCCCTTACCGGCGTGAACTAGGGCTAATTTGTGGTATTTTTCGGCGTGTTCTATGAGTTCTGCCGCTTCAGTGTCTGTGAGTTGACGGACGATTTTAGCGGGGATGCCGACTACTAGGGAAAATGGAGGTATGTCTTTGGTTACTACTGCACCTGCGCCAATGATGCTACTATGACCAATTCTGACTCCATTTAAAATGATTGCGCCAATGCCTATTAAACTTCCACGTTCAATATGGGCAGAATGTACCACAGCACGATGCCCTATAGTTACATGATCTTCTAATATTGTTGGCAGACCAGGATCACCATGCAAAATGGCCCCATCCTGAATGTTTGTGCATTCGCCAATTTCAATGCGTTCTACATCTCCTCTAATTACTGCGCCATACCATAAGCTCGCACCTGCTGCGATGTTGACTGAACCGACAACAACGGCGTTGGGTGCGATAAAGGCGGCTTGAGAAAAATCGGGAGATGTCCAGTAGGAAACAGTAGACACGATAGAATATTGATATGGTACCCAGGAACACTGGAAAAACTCCAACCTTCGAGGCTGATTGCACAACCAGGATATCACAGCCGTTTGCCCTGTACGCTAAGGAAGGTGCTACTGAGTATTGCTGTTGCTGCAACTTATTATTTTGCGGTGGTGAGCAACTAACTCAAGGTGGTGGAGCCAAAGTGTTAAATCCAACCTATTGGTGCTGGTAAAGACAAAATTATGCTTGTACGCACTTCATGATGAATCCAGGCTTGCAGTACCCAATATTTGGCCCTGAAATACAGTGTCCTCACTGTCGCCAAACTATTCCCGCGCTAACGCTGACAGATACTTATCTGTGTACTCGTCATGGCGCGTTTGAAGCGAATCCGAAAACTGGGGAGTTGGTACATCTCCAGTCGGGTCGTCATTGGCGCAGGTGGAATAATGAATGGTATCGACAACATACTCATCCTGACGGGATTCGCTTTGAAATTCACGAGGCGTTAGATAAGCTTTATACTCAAGGATATAGAGCTACAAGGGTGATTATTGCCCGACGCTATCAGGAGTTGATGAGTGGGTATTTGGAACGCAGTAGTCCTTGGCGTTCTGGACATCCGGAAGCTACAGCTGCTCGTTTGTACGGTTTACCAGTTGAATTTAGTCCCGAACCTGCTGAGGATTCATGCTGGGATGTGATTAATTTTGATTTAGATAAGGAGCCTGGTGTGCCGGTGCGTTACCCTTATTTCCGCTTGTTTGAATAGATATGGCTATTTTAGATTTTAGGTTGTAGATTTATCCTCAATCTGAAATCTGAAATTTAAAATCCAAAATTCTATGCACCATGCTTCTATTCGGACTGCTAATATTCACCGTGCGATCGCTTTCTATGAACAGTTAGGATTTACTGTTGGCGATCGCTTCACTACAGGTTATACTCTAGCTTGCTGGATGGAAGGTTTGGATAGCCGCATTGAATTGATCCAAATTCCCCAGCCAAAACCAGCCCCTGATGCCTTTGCAGATGAGCATTATGTGGGCTATTATCATCTTTCCTTTGATTTAACTGAAATTACACCAGATCTACACAACTGGTTATCAGATTTAAAGGCGCAAATAGCTGCAATCAGTGATTTGCAACCCCTCACAGTCCTTTTAGAACCAACTCAGCAGCAAATAGGCGATCGCATCCTCGAAGTCGCTTTCATCGCCGACGCTGATGGCTTGCCTTTAGAGTTTATCCGGTTTTTGGACAAGTTAGGGAACAGGTGACAGGTGACAGGTGACAGGTGACAGGTGACAGTAAGAAGGGAGCAGGGGAGGATGAGGGAGATGGGGAGAATAAATAACCTCCTGACTCCTGACTCCTGACTCCTGACTCCTGACTCCTGAACTCCTGACTCCTGCCTCCTGAACTCCTTCTAAAAATTTTCCAGAAAATTTAAACTTCGACTGTATAGGTAAAAAAGATGTAGTCTTATTTACTTATATTCAAAAAATATATGTTTGTTATTTCTGTCTTCCATAGATATCGTGTTCCTCTACTACTATTTATTTTTTCCTTAATTGCAGCGGTTTCGTTAAGGCATACTTCTGCTGTGAGCCAAAATTTAAAGATCGCCAAATGGGAACATTCTCAGCAAATTTTCGTAAACAAAAAAACAAATAATCTTACATTGACAAAAAATGTCCAGAAGACCGTACTGGAAAATGGTTTAACAGTCTTGACAAAAGAGGTACATAATACACCAGTTGTCACGGTGCAGGTATGGTACAAAGTTGGCTCAGGTTATGAAGCATCGGGAGTCAATGGTGTTGCTCACCAGTTGGAACATCTGATGTTTAAAGGTACAAAAAACCGTCCTGTTCAATTTGGACAGTTATTTAGTGCTTTGGGTAGTGACTCCAATGCTTTCACTAGTTATGAGCAAACGGCATATTACAATACTGCTGAAAGTGATAAACTCAAAGCACTGCTGGAATTGGAAGCAGACAGGATGGAAAATTCGCTCATTGATCCTCAGCAATTAGCGAGTGAAAAGCAGGTGGTTATTTCTGAGTTAGAGGGTTATGAAAATAGTCCCAAATACCGCCTTAAGCGTGCTGTATTGAAGTCTATATTTCCCAATCATGCTTATGGTTTACCTACAGGTGGAACTAAAGCGGATGTGGAAAAATTGACTGTTGAGCAGGTGCGGGATTATTATCAAAAATTCTACACTCCTGACAATGCTGTATTGGTAATTGTGGGAGATTTTCAAACTCCACAAACTCTGGAAACAGTTAAAGAGATTTTTGGTAAAATTCCCCAAGGTCAAAAATCTCTCTCGAAACCTACTCCCCCTATTCCTCAATTTCCTTCTTCTCCTATCGTTTTACGAGAACCAGGTGCGGGGAAGCTGTTACAGGTGATTTATCCTCTTCCTGATGTCAATCACCCAGATGTACCGATTTTGGGAGTGATGGATTATATTTTGACGGGAGGAAAGAATTCTTATTTATATCAGGCTTTGGTGAATTCGGGTTTGGCTAATGATGTTTCGGCTCATGTTGCTAGTTTGGGGGCGATCGGTTGGTATGATTTATCGGTGAATGCTTCACCAAATCAAGATTTACGAAAAATTCAGGATTCTATTAAGACTGCAATTACGCAACTTGTTAAAACAGGGGTGACATCTGAACAAGTTGAACGTGCTAAAACTCAATTAGCCGCATCTGTGATTTTAAATAGGCGTGATGTCGCTGGTCAAGGAATGCAATTTGCGAATGATCAACTAATTGCTGGTGACGATCGCTATACAGAACGTTATTTGGAAAACGTCCGTCAGGTAAAATCTGAGGATGTGATAGCTGTAATTAAGAAGTATCTCCAGCCAGAAGCGCAATTAGTGGGGTTTTTTGAACCTGAAGACAATGCTGATGATCGTCGTTTATCAGGGTCTGGGGAGACTGAAGAAAATCTGACTTCTGGTGTGACAGCAACTCCATCTGAGGTAATCAAGTATTTACCAAATTTGGATGATGCTAACAATAAATTAAATCATCCCATACCAGAGAAACTAAGATTAGCTAATGGTTTGCGGGTGTTACTATTACCAGACAAGAGTAGTCCGACTGTGACTTTAAGTGGCTATATTAAAGCGGGTAAGGAATTTGACGACAATGAAAAAGCGGGTTTAGCGTCTTTGGTGGTAGATAATTTGATGAGTGGGACTAAAACTAAGGATGCCTTGACTATTGCGAAAATTCTGGAAGATCGTGGTGCAAGTTTAGATTTTACTGCACAGCGGGAAGGTGTACGTATTCAGGGTAAGTGTTTAAGGGAAGATTTTTCTGTTTTGTTGGACACGATGGCAGATGTTGTAAGAAATTCTACATTTCCCGCGAAGGAATTAAAACTGACTCGTCAACAAGCTTTAAATGCTCTGAATGTTGAATTAGATGATCCTTATGAGGTAGCAAACCGCCAATTTATTCAATCTTTGTATCCGCAAAATCACCCTTCTCATACCTTTGCGACCAAGGAAAGTATACAGAGAATTAAACAAAGGGATGCGATCGCATTTAAACAAAAACATTATCGTCCAGATACTATGGTATTGGCATTGGTGGGTGATTTTGATGTGGAGAAAGTGCGATCGCAAATCGAAAATCAATTTGGTGATTGGTTAGTCAGTGGCAAAGCACCAATGGTAGAATATCCCACTGTGGTGATGACAGATAAGGGAGTGCGGATTAATTCTGTTTTACCCGGTAAATCCCAAGCTGTTACCTACATGGGTTACACAGGTATTAAACGCCAAGACCCCAGATTTTATCAAGCTTTGGTGTTAAATCAAATTTTGGGAGGGGATACTTTATCTAGTAGACTGGGTGCAGAAGTGCGCGATCGCTTGGGTTTAACCTACGAAATTTATAGCAACTTCCAAGGTGGAAAGAATATTGGCACTTTTTTGATTGAAATGCAAACCAGTCCAGAAGATACGAATAAAGCGATCGCCACCACCCGTAAACTATTAAAACAACTACATCAGCAAGGTGTGACAGAACTAGAAGTTGAAACCGCTAAACGCACTTTGATTAGCAACTATAATATTTCTCTGTCCAAACCTGAGCAATTAACAGCCAGAATTCTGATGAATGAGGTTTATGAATTAGACCCAATGGAATTACGCGCTTTTGCTGAAAAACTTCAGAAAGTTACCAAAAAAGAAGTTAATCAAGTTGCCCGTCAGTTACTAGATCCTGATAAATTGGTAGTGGTGACGGCTGGGCCTGCAATCATGGCTGAAGCGATTAACTAGTTCAGCTTCTTCGGTCTATTGGGTAAATCAAGTCGATACTGATAGCATCCGTTTTTACTTCCTTTGCGCTTGCTGTTTTGGTCAGGTTGAACAAATTGGTCATCAACAACCCCGCAATCAGACTATTTTCTTGGCCTAATGCGCGGATGGGTGGGTGTAAAAAATCCCGGTGAGAAAAAAATGGCTGAAGTTCAATCTAGACAAGGTTTTCACGGCTTTTGAGTAGTTCACCCATCCGCGCACCTTACACAGCAAGGGTTTCAGCCATTTTCACTCTTGACACAATTCCTGGAATGGACTATCATAAGACCATCCGCGCAACCGAACCTTGAAAACTACATATATATAGCCTTTCAGCCTCCCGCTGTTGAAATTTCAAATAATCCCTATTAGGGATTGAAACTACTAATATCTAGTTTGTACTTTTTGGTTGTACCCTCCCCCGGTTGAAATTTCAAATAATCCCTATTAGGGATTGAAACGCTGCCGTAAGTACAGAAGATAAACCTTCTGTTTGGGTTGGTTGAAATTTCAAATAATCCCTATTAGGGATTGAAACAAGTTTTATCAGGTCATCTGGGCTGTTTACCCAGGTTGAAATTTCAAATAATCCCTATTAGGGATTGAAACTTGTTCTGCTAATCCTTCAAATCTTGTTTGCGGTGCTTCCGGTTGAAATTTCAAATAATCCCTATTAGGGATTGAAACATCAATATCAATCTCAACGGTTATGCTTTCCATGTTTTTCGGTTGAAATTTCAAATAATCCCTATTAGGGATTGAAACACAGCTACACAACCAACGGAAACAACAATCACACAATTGTTTTATGGTGGTTGAAATTTCAAATAATCCCTATTAGGGATTGAAACAAGAATGTCGCTTAGAGCCTGTAAAACGGACTCCATGTTGAAATTTCAAATAATCCCTATTAGGGATTGAAACAAAAATCCAACTAGCGACGTGGTAGGTTCACCTGTCGTTGAAATTTCAAATAATCCCTATTAGGGATTGAAACCAAGCTTGTATCCCAGGAAGTCAGCATTTGCTAGGTTGAAATTTCAAATAATCCCTATTAGGGATTGAAACAGTAAGTTGAGCGATCGCAACTATAGAACCAAAAGGGTTGAAATTTCAAATAATCCCTATTAGGGATTGAAACGTAAATATTTTTCTGCTTCAGATTCGGAGTCTGCTTCCCCAGTTGAAATTTCAAATAATCCCTATTAGGGATTGAAACCTCAATATTGAACGCTCCAACGCCACCACAGCAGCGAAGGAGGTTGAAATTTCAAATAATCCCTATTAGGGATTGAAACAAAATTCTGGCTTTGGATTCGATATTGTGGTTGATATTTGCCAAAATCATGAAGCGAGAGTATTGACAGCAGCCTCAAAACCTGATATTATAAATCTTGATAAGGAAGAATTATCGTAAAATAAATACGGTAATTCACAAAGAGTTTTAAGAGACTTCTATTTATTCTCCATCTTGTTAACGCTAATTAAGAATATTTATATCGAAATCTAATTATAGTAACCCCTTTGGATTTTACATAAAAATATCAAAAAAAAGTTAATACGTCAATATCAATCGCTGAAAAAACGGAAACTCGTAAAGTTATTGATAATATTCTCAATAATATTGAGAATATGACCAAATTATTGCAAACAGTGAGAATCTGTACAATTTTTCCAAAATAGAGATTAAAAAAACTTATTTGTAGAAACCTATCCTGTGCTGTTTCCTGTTCTGTATTTCCCTTGTTTCTTTAGCAGTGCAAAATAAGTTAACGTATATATAGATATTTTTCTCAATAAATCTCAACAACCTAACACCTAAGCCTTAAAGCGCCGGTAATTACTAAATTTCATGATGAACATTTTTAGCAGCTTGCTTTCTCAACCAGTGCAGCCAAAACCAGCACCAAAACAACGCCGGGGCATTGAAATTAAATCTCCCCGCGAAATTGAAATTATGCGACAATCGGCAAAGATTGTGGCAACTGTTCTCAAAGAAATTTCTGAGCTAGTCAAGCCAGGAATGACGACCGCTGATTTGGATGCTTATGCAGAAAAACGCATCCGGGAAATGGGTGCAACTCCCAGTTTTAAAGGATATCACGGTTTTCCCGCTTCCATTTGTTCTAGTATTAATAATGAAGTTGTACATGGTATTCCCAGTCCGAAAAAGGTGATTCGGGCAGGAGATGTATTAAAAGTTGATACAGGCGCTTATTATCAAGGATTTCACGGTGATTCTTGTATTACAATTGCTGTAGAAAACGTTACTCCCGAAGCTGCTAAATTGATTCGTGTGGCTGAAGAGGCTTTATTTAAAGGGATTGAACAAGTAAAAGCTGGTGTTCATCTTGTAGAAATTGCTGGTGCCATTGAAGACCATGTGAAAGCAAATAATTTTGCTGTGGTTGAACAATTTACAGGTCATGGTGTGGGGAGAAATTTACACGAAGAACCAGCGGTGTTTAACTACCGGACTCGTGATATTCCCAATGTAAAATTGCGTGCTGGTATGACTTTGGCAATTGAACCAATTTTGAATGCTGGTTCTAAAAATACCCGGATTTTAGCTGATAGATGGACGGCTGTCACTGTTGATAATGCTTTGTCTGCTCAGTTTGAGCATACTGTATTAGTTACAGATAGCGGTTATGAGATTTTAACTGATAGATCGGAAGTTTAACCCAAATTAATAGAAATTTGGCGCAGATTCCCGACTTTTTCGATAAGTTGGGGGTCTTTTTTTTTAATCTATTCAAATTTGAATTTTTGTAAAATTAACCACAAAAACATAGCTTGAAAGTTATCTTGTTCTGTTAATAAATTTACCCATTAACAGGGGATAAAAATTTTCATGCTGTGCCAAAAAACTATTAGATTACTGTTAGGTTTACTTACTGCTAGTTTTGGCTTCATATCTACTTCTGTACAACCTGCCCATGCTGGTAGTCTGTTAGGTGAATGGTATTACACCGTTGATTCTTTTAATGATGGTTTGTCACTAGGTGTTGGTAGTAATAATTCTCCTTACGAAATTTATGGAATGGCAATGAAAGAAACTGCTAATGAGATCACTTTTGCCATTAATACCAATTTACCTGCTGAAGGAATTAGCAATATTTATGCTCAGGATTTTCATGTGGCTTGGGGCGATTTATTGCTAAATTTCACGGGAAAATCTCTAGATGTTGCCAATGCTGCTAGTCAATTATTCGGTGTACATTGGGCTGTAAATGCATCAGGTGTACCAGAATTAGGTGTTTATCAAAATGTCACAGCTAAAGCTGTTGCCCAAGAGAATGGTTTGCTATTACAAGATGCAAGCTTACGGGGTTATAACAACAGGGTAATTAGTAAGGGAGGAAACCCATCTCATGGTGATTTAGGGGTAATTAATGATTATTTTAATGAAAATCATTACGTTCAAAATGTGATTGCTGCTGGGACAAAAATTGGTGCTGTGAATGTGTTAAGTGATCTTAGCAATCTGGGTCTAGATTTTGCTCATTTTGGGGCTACAGGTAGTCAAACCTTGGCGTTTAGTTTTGCCAGGAATTTATTACCTGATGGTAATTTCATAGCTCACTTGTCACCAGAATGTGATAATGATTTGATTGCTATGGTAGGCAAGCTGAAAACTAATGAACAGCCTCCCCGATCTGTACCTGAATCTTCTACACTTTTACCCCTTGGTATGATTGCTATGCTGTTTGCGGCATCTCGTCAGCAACGTCGGAGGTAATTTGGGTTGAGAATTGCGATCGCACAGATCAAGATGCTGATAGGGTAAATTGGTATAAACTAGAGGCTATCACACTCATTCACCAGGCGATCGCATTTTGATTTATATTTTTGGAGGATACAAATTTGGATCAAAGCCAGGAGTTGCAGCAAGTTTGTTTCTCTAGACATAGGCATCTGAAAATGATAGCTTGCTAAAAAGTAGAAACAAGATGAAAACGCTGGGTTAATAATTGTGAAATATTGAAAATATATAACTCCCGATAGATGTATGAAAATTATAGTTGCAGAAAACAATAATGAATGAAATTGATTTAGCTTTTACGCCAGCATTAGAGTTAGCGCGATTAGTCCGTTGTCGGGAAGTTTCTCCCCTAGATTTAGTAGAAGTATATTTAGAACGGATTTCTCGCTTAAATCCCCAACTGGGAAGTTATTTTACAGTTACGGCAGATTTGGCTGTTGCTGATGCTAAAGCCAAGACAGAATTACTCACAACCACCTCAGAACTACCACCATTTTTTGGTGTCCCGATTTCTATTAAAGATTTAAATGCGGTAGCAGGAGTTACTTGCACTTACGGAAATCCGGCATTAGTCAATAATATCGCTAACTATGATGATGGCGTAGTTATCAAAATTAAACAAGCCGGTTTTACGATTCTTGGCAAAACTGCCACTTCTGAATTAGGTTCTTATCCTTACAGCGAACCTACGGGATTTCCACCAGCCAGAAACCCGTGGAATTTAGAATATACTCCCGGTGGTTCTAGTGGTGGTGCAGCCTCATCGGTAGCTGCGGGATTGAGTGCGATCGCACAAGGTTCAGACGGTGGTGGTTCAATTCGGGGTCCAGCGGCTTGTTGTGGTGTGGTAGGAATCAAACCAGCCAGAGGAAGAGTCACAAAAGCACCAGTAGGCGATCGTTTGGGAGGAATAGCTGTTAATGGACCCATCGCTAGAACTGTAGCAGATGCAGCAGCAATGTTAGATGTTATATCTGGCTATTTCACTGGTGATCCTTATTGGTTAAGCGATCCACAACCTTCCTTTTTTGCCGCAAGTCAAGTAAAAACCCCTAGTTTAAAAATAGCTTTTAGTACCAATATTCCTCCCTTGGGAGCAGCCGACGAGAATTGTCAACAAGGAGTTTTACAAACAGTTCAACTTCTAGAACAATTGGGACACCAAATAGCAGAAAAATGTCCAGATTTCAGCGGTTTAGTAGAACCATTTCAAATTGTCTGGCAATCTGGAGTAGCTGCGGCAGGAATTCCCCCAGAAGCATTGCAGCCATTGAATAGGTGGTTATTAGCTAGAACTGGTTCTGTAGCTGAATATTTACAAGCATTGGCACAATTGCAAATCGTTTCTCGGTCAATTGTTGCATTTTTTGATACTGTAGATGTGCTGGTTTTACCGGTTTATTTACATTCCCCAATTCGTGTAGGTGAGTGGGAAAATCTCAGTCCAGAAGAAACATTTCAAAATATTATTAACTGGGTCGCCCCTTGCCCTGTAGCAAATGCTACCGGATTACCTGCGATCGCCATTCCCGTCGGTTTTGATAGCAACGGCTTACCCATAAGTGTGCAGTTAGTCGGTAAACCTGCCGCTGAGTCCACCATTATCAGCCTTGCAGCGCAATTGGAAGCAGCTAACCCTTGGATTCAACATCGTCCCGCATTTGCCCTATAATGCAGCTTAACGGGTGACAAGGTGGCTAAACAGCTTGTTTCATAAGGGATAGAGCCTGAAAGCCACGTTGAAAAAAGAGGCGTTTATGAGGCTTGAGATCGATTAAGTTCAGAGCTAAATCAGCCCATAAATCCATGCCATAAATCCAAAGTTGTCCGTAGAGAGAAAAGCTAAAATTACTCTGGCGTGGGTACTTGTCCTGATGTTGTTGAATACGTCCGGCATAAGTTTCTATACCTAGTTTTTTCATCCGTTGACCGTGCATAGTAGCCAAACTATAAGCAATGATAATCAATAATACTAAAGCTAAAAAACGTGTTTCATTGACTTTGGTATCCTCTAGATTATAACCACCAGTTTTACAATCCTTGAAGAATTGCTCAATTCCCCATCGGCATCTATAGAGGCATAAAGTTTGTTTCAAAGTTGGCAAATTCGTTAAAATATACCAAGGTTCTTTTGGTCCTTTATTTCGATATTTTCTCTTCCAATAAACAGCGATATTAAATAAACCTAATTCATCCCCTTTCCCACATTTGACTTTCTCATAAAACTTCGACATTCCTGGCTTAAACCCTTGGTTTTTAAGAACTTGATATTCTTGTTCAGGTTTTTCTTGGAAATGAAGGTCTTTTTTCTGACGTAGAGCAAAATATATTCCTTGCTCATCAAGCCATTTAGCCAGTTTTGGACTATGAAATTCTCTATCTGCTAACACCACAATTCGACATTTTTTTAACAACTTTATTGCCGTCTTTATCAATCGTTTTTGGGTTTGTAAATTACTATTTCCGACATGATTTAATGTTTCCCAATACAGTGGTAAGGCATGAGTACCCCATACCAATGTCACCATAAATATATTTCGTCCTTTCCACTGTGTTCTATCCAGTGCTACCATCCAATAACCATATTTTTGATATTGTTTTTTCTGAAAATAACGACGCTGTTCTCGATTCAGTTGCTTTGGTTTTAACGATTGTCTAATCCAATATTTTATCAACGGAAACCATAATAATTTTACGCAGAGTTTCCCTATTGCTAAAAATCTTTGTAGATTGCGTTTCCTGCTTTCATATTGAATTGGTTGGGGAAATAAACTTGCCAATTTTGACAGTTTTACTTGGCGATGAGCTTGTATCAATAACAACAATATCTCCAATGTCAAATACTGCTGTTCACTCAAATGCTTTCTGAAAATTGTTTGATATGATTGTGGTAACATTTTTTTGTTTTGGGGGCTTCCTTGCCCCTATTTTTTTCCCCCCTTATTTTCTCAAATTATTGCCACATCTCATCTTCAACCCCCTTGTCACCCGTTAAGATAATGCAGGCATCCTTAACACAAATTACCCAGATTAAAGTGTTTGCAGATTTAGAAACCACAGATAAACTAAATCTGCAACCTTATACCGTCGTAAAACATTATGGAAAAGGAGAGATAATTTTTCATGAAAGTGATACCTTACCCGCTAAATTATATGCTGTTGCCAGTGGAGTAATTAAAGTTAGTAAAACAGCAACCACAGGTAAAGAAACAATCCTTCGTAACTTAGGAACTGGAGAAATTTTCGCTGCACCAGCATTATTAGGTAACGGCATTTCTCCAGCTACTGTCACCGCTGAAACTGACTGTGACATTCTCACCCTAGAACGAGATGCCTTATTAACAGCTATTCAAAAAAAGCCGGATATAGCTTTGCGAATGTTAGTAGTTTTCAATAACCGCATACAGCAATTACATGAAACAGTTCACGGTTTAGTTTCAGAAAGAGCAATTATTCGACTAGCTAGATTAATTCAATATTTCGCGACTACATCAGGAACAGAAATCACACCAAAAGGTAAATGTTTAAAAGAAAGCTTATCATATTATCGCATGGCGCGGAGCATAGGTATTACCTATGAAGAATGCGTGCGGTTAATTAAAAGTATGAAATTAATAATCTCCTATCATCGAGGTGGGGAAATCACAATCATTGACATTGATAAATTAAACGATATTGCCGATGGTAAAATTGAGTAGGGTGGGAAATACCCACCAAAAACATTACCCAAATGTAGCAAGGTTTTCTAATTCACAGGCATCAAAAACTATAGTGGTATGCACTTGAATGAGATACATAATAGCCTTGTCGGTTAAAAATCAACTAATGTATAATTGATTTGGCATCAGAAACAACACATACACCCCCGAATTTTTTGAGAATAGGTCTAATCGCTTCCACTACTTGATGTTCTTGTTCTTCACTACAAATAGTCATAATATAACCATTAGTGAGTGCATGACCTTCTAAATCATCAATAACTCGACCTCTATGTCCTTTACCTATCACATCCTCAATAATTGTATATCCAGAAACGCCTGCATTATCTAATATTTTTAAAACCTTTTGTAGTTCTAAAGAATTAGTAATTATTTCAATTTTCTTGACAATTTGCACCTGGTTATACTCCTATAGTCTTGATAATATTGAAATACAAAGGTATACCCACAATAATATTAAACGGAAAAGTGATAGCTAAAGCCATAGAAACATATAAACTTGGGTTGGCTTCAGGAACAGTCATTCGCATTGCTGCTGGTACGGCAATATAAGAAGCACTAGCACAAAGTATGGCAAACAAGAGAGCATTACCTTCAGACATACCAATTAGCTTGCTAATCAGGATGCCGATAATTGCATTAGCTACAGGCATAAAAACGCCAAAACCAATGAGAAAGAAACCTGTACTTCTCAAGTCTTTGATTCTTCTAGCAGCTACCATACCCATATCTAGTAAAAAGAATGATAGCACTCCATAGAAAATATCTTGGGTAAATGGATGTAATTTTTCCCAGCCTTTTTCTCCTGTAAGAATTCCCACTATCACACTACCAATTAGGAGAAATACAGAACCATTTAAGAAAGCTTCTCTGAAAACCTCACCCCAAGAAAATTTTTCGTCTTCTTCGTCTTCTTGATTTTTAGCAAAGAATCTCACTAAAACAATACCCACAATAATAGCTGGAGATTCCATCAGTGCCAAAGCTGCTACCATGTGTCCACCACTAGGAATATTGAGAACTTTGAGAAATGATTGAGCCGTAATGAAAGTAACTGCACTAATAGAACCATAAGTTGCAGCAATAGCCGCTGCATTATAATTATCCAACTTCCATTTCAGAAGAAAAAATGAATAAATAGGTACAACCGAAGCCATAAATATAGCTGCTAAAAGAGTAAGAGCAATTTGAGAATTAATTCCACTTTCTTCAATTTCATATCCACCCTTAAACCCAATTGCTAGTAATAGGTAAAGAGAAAATAATTTAGGTAATGGTTGAGGAATTTCTAAATCAGATTGCAGGAAAATTGCCAGCATTCCTAAAAAAAAGAATAATACTGGCGGATTTAAGATGTTGGACAATATAATGCTAGAATTCATTCTTTATGAAGTGGATTTTTTATTTTTGTTTTTTATACTTCAAACACAATAAATATACCTGTTAATATAGACGTTTGTAAATGAGTATCATAAATAAAATCTCACTGCTCTCTATTCTTGATTTCATAAGCATTCTGACTGCTGACTCCTGAATTCTCACACTTATTTTTGCAACAACGGGAAAAAATGTCCCACAGGTCCTTGTCCCTTCCCAATATCCAAAGAATAAGTAAGCGCAGTTGTCACATATTCCTTCGCTTGTTGTACTGCTGTCCACAAATCTTTACCCAAAGCTAAATTAGCAGTAATCGCAGCTGATAAAGTGCAACCAGTACCGTGAGTATTTTTTGTTTCTATTTGTTGCGTTGTCAAAGTTTCCAACTTTTCACCATCAAACCATACATCTACACCGCGCAAACTTCCAGACATTCCTCCACCCTTGACTAAAACAGCCTTAATTCCTAATTTCTTAAATATGATTTCTGCGGCTGTTTGCATATCTGCCAAAGACACAATTTCTAAACCGCTTAAAATCTGTGCTTCATAACGATTAGGTGTAATTATCGCCGCTTGGGGAATCAGTTCATTACAAAGAGTTTGCACAGCATTATCATCAATCAATTGCGCTCCCGTTCGTGATACCATCACTGGGTCAACTACCAAAGTATCAATTTTTAAAGCTGCTACTTCCTGCGCTACAGCGGAGATAATTTCCTGATTTAGTAACATTCCCGTTTTGGCAGCTTGGACACCAATATCTTCAACCACCGCCCGAATTTGGGCAATTACAGCTTCTTTCGGCATGGCATCAACTCGCATCACACCCATAGTATTTTGGGCTGTAACGCAGGTAATAGCACTTGTACCGTGAACACAGTGGAAAGCAAAGGTTCGTAAATCTGTTTGAATCCCCGCACCTCCACCACTATCAGAACCAGCAATAGTTAAAGCTACAGGTGTTGATTTTGAGTTGGGTTTTATCATGGGAAAATAGGTGACAGGTGACAGGTGACAGTCAAGAGGAAAGGGGGCAGGGGAGCAGAGGAGCGGAGGAGCAGGGGGGAAAGATTAATTCCTTCTTTCTTCTTTCTTCTTTCTTCTTTCTCCTGCCTCCTGACTCCTGACTCCTTCTTCTAACTTACTGCTGATTTTATTGCTTCCTCTTGTCCAACTAAAGATAAATACGGTTCTTGCAAATAGCTGTTGGCTGCTGTCATTGCTAATTTGGAACTGACTTTGTTAATGAGTTCGGGAAATTCATGGTCAAATTCAATTCCTAAACCCAAAATCTCATACCAACCGTATATTTGAGCGATTTGTCCGTTGGTTTGTTTACCTAAAGCATACTGTCCCAGGATTTTATTTTTGGCTGTTTGCAGTTCGTCGGCTGATAGTTCATTACTACATAATAGTTCTACTTCTTGGCGCAGTCCTTCGAGGGCGATACTGGTATTTTCCGGTGCAGTTCCCATATAAACTATAAATGAGGCGGGAAAGAGGCGTGTGGAGAACATAGCAGAGACTTCGTAGGCTAAACCTCTTTTTTCTCGTAATTCTACAAACAAGCGGCTAGAAAGCCCATTTCCTAAGTATGTAGATAATAATTTCAGGGCTGCGTAGCCGGGGGCGCTAACTGATGGACCCATGTAACCCAACATGACAATTGATTGTTGTGTATTTAAGGGTTTGAGGCAGGATTTGGGGGTGACAGAAATTGCTGGTAAATCTAGTATGGGACGTAGTTGGGCTGGTTGTGGCCAATCTCCAAAGACTTCTCCTACTAGGTCTAAGGCTGCTTGTGGTGTAATGCGTCCGGCGATACTAATAACGATGTTATCTGGACGAAAATGGGTTTGGTGAAATTCTACTAAGTCTGCACGAGTGATGCTGCTAATGGTTGTTTCTGTACCTAAGACTGACATTGAGTATGGGTGTTCTTGGTACATGGCTTGTCGCATTTGTTCAAAAGCCAGGTTAAAGGGTTGTTCTTTTTGGGAACGAATATCTTGTAGTGCTAACCGCTTTTCTAGTTCTACTTGGGTTTCGGGAAATGTGGGCGATCGCAATAACAACCCTGACAATGTTAAAATATCTGCAAAATCGGCACTCACTGTTTTTAAGGACAGCAAGAAGTAATCTGTACCAGCATCTGTACTTAAACTTGCTCCTACTGATTCAACTTTTTCCGCAATTTCTAAGCTCGATAAACCATCGCAACCCTTTGTCATTACTGATGATAACAAATGTGCTAAACCAGCTTTTTCCCGGTGTTCATAACAACTACCAGCACGTATAAAAATCCGCCCTGCAATAATATCCGCAGCTTGATTTTCTACCACTAAAACAACAATGCCATTAGGTAATACGGTGCGATGAATAGAGGAGTTAGAATTATCTATATTTTGCATTCTTAATCAAGAGGTGACAGGTGACAGGTGACAGGTGACAGTGAACAGGAGAAAGAAGGCAAGAGGCAAAAAGCAAGAGTTTTTAATTTTTAATTTTCCTCCCCCTACACCCCACACCCTGTTATTAATACGGTTTGAGAATAGTAACTGCGTAATTTTGCGGTGAAATGTATTTTTGTGCTAATTGTTGCAGTTCTTGGGCATCAAAGGACTGAATTTCCTGGGGATAAGTAACTGCTAATTCAGCTTGGGCAATGGTATTGTAGTAACCATATAGGGATGTTAACTGATTTGGTGTTTCCGTTGCAAAGGCATATTCATTACACAATGCTCTCCGGGTACGATTCAGTTCTTGCTCGCTAATACCCGTAGTTTGTAAACTATGTAAATGTTCCTGAATTAAAGACTCTACTCGCTCTAGGTATTCTGGTTCTAACCAGGCGGTTATTGTCAACAAACTCGATTCCCGTTGTAGGGAAAAATTACTACAAATTGCTTGCACCAGTTGTTTTTCTTCCCGTAAATCATGCACCAAGCGGGAAGTCCGTCCTTGTGCTAATAATACTGATAGGAAATCTAAACCATGACCATCTCGGAGTTGTTCTACACCTGGTGCTATCCAAGCCATCATTAACCGCGCTTGCTCTAGCCTTGGTAAAATCACCTCTCGCCGGCAAATACCTGTAATCACTGGTGCTGGTATTTTATCAGATACAGGACAATTAGAGCGATCGCTAAAATCTGCAAAGCTACTATTTACCAATTCCCAAGCAGATTCTTGGCCAATACCACCTACAACCACCACTGTCATATTTTCTGGTTGGTAGTGAGAACGATGAAAACAGCGCATTGCTTCTGGTGATTGCTGCATTAATTCCTGCTCAGTACCCAACACAGAACGTCCATAGGGATGATCTCGATAGACATTTTTCTGTAGAGATTCATATCCTATCCAATCAGGATCATCCGCACAACCGCGAATTTCTTCTAAAACAACATCCCGTTCCCGGATAAATTCATCTTCGGGAATTGCCGCATTCAGCAAAAGTTCGCCTAAATGGGGTAAAGTCTCTGCTAAGTAAGGAGTAGCTGTGGTGAGAGAGTAATGGGCATAATCATGGCTTGTTGCTGCATTGCTCACACCACCCATCTTTTCAATGTTATAATCAAACTCCCCAGGCGGTAAGGTATCTGTACCTTTAAAAATCATGTGTTCTAGAAAATGCGCCATTCCAAACCAAGGTTCTGGTTCTAAGGTTGCTCCAGCACGAACCCAAACATCTGCCACCACTACAGGGGTAGCGGGTATCTCCTGATGAATAAATGTCAAACCATTGTCTAGGTGAAAAACCGAGGCTGGAAACACTGTGTTAATGGGGTATTTGGTCAATTTTTTTGTATCTTCAACTACAATTTAACCTAATCTGCTGATCTTAACTCTGAATTTTCCTGAAAATAGCATCAAACTATACAGATTTTAGTCTTTTAAAGCTTCAAAGCAAGCAGGGTGTGGGGTGCAGAAGAGAAATATGTTCTTCTTCTTATTCTTCTGTACTCCTGACTCCTGACTCCTGTTAACTGACAAAGCTCCCAAGCTGAAACAACCTGGGAGCAAATATTTTTAAGTTCACCACAACGCCGTTTTACCTAAGTTTATGACCTGGTTAAACCAGGTGGGAACGGTAGTTTCTCGTTTAAAGTTTCCGGGTACACGCCCGGTCTACTGCCACAAGAACTGATTTGCTCCCTTTTCTTTAAAGACATAGATCAAAAAACTTGAGGGCAGTCACCAACGTCGCAGTGCAACTAACTCATTATAACTATCAAAAACAATTTGTGTGTTGCATGATGAAAAAAATTTGTCAGGAGTCAGGAGTCAGGAGGCAGGAGGCAGGAGGCAGAAGGCAGGAGGCAGAAGGCAGAAGGCAGAAGGCAGGAGGCAGAAGGAATTAATCTTTCCCCCCTGCTCCTCCGCTCCTCTGCTCCTCCGCCCCTCTGCTCCCCTGCTTCTTCCTGTCACCTAACCGGGATACCAGATTGATTCTACAGTCTGAATGATAGACTCGATCACGTCTCGGTTTTGCTGTTCTAGTAAGACGGTAATATGTCCGAGTTTACGTCCGGGACGAGATTCTGTTTTTCCGTACCAGTGCAAATAAGCTTGGGGTATATCTGTTAATTTTTGCCGTTGCTTTGAATAATCGCTATGTGAGTTTTCATACCCTAGAAGATTGACCATCACTGCACTGGGGCAATGTAAGGATGTATTGTTCAAAGGTAAACCAGAAACGGCTCTTAGATGTTGTTCAAATTGGGAAGTTTCACAAGCATCTAAGGAAAAATGCCCAGAATTATGAGTTCGTGGTGCTATTTCGTTGATCAGTATTTTACCTTCAGCGGTAATAAATAGCTCAATGCCAAAAATGCCTACTACTTGCAGATTGTTTAATATTGTATGAGCGATCGCATTAATTTCTGCTGCTTGTTCGGGTGTAATATCCGCTGGTGCAATTACTCTCCGACAAACTTGTTGTTCTTGTTGGGTTTCTACCACTGGATAAGTGACAATTTCCCCATTCACAGAACGCGCCGCAATTATAGCTAATTCTCTGGTAAAAGGAACAAATTCTTCTACTAAAAGCTGTGCATTACTTTTATTGACTACAGTTGACAAAGTTCCTAAATCATGAATTATAAAAGTTCCCTGTCCATCATATCCATGTCGTCTAGCTTTGAGAACAATGGGAAAACCTAAATATTCTATTTTCGATTCAATATTTGCATCTGCTGATTTTTCCAGAGCGAAGAACTGAGGAACAGGTAATCCTAAATCCCGTAAATAGCAACGTTGATGATATTTATCTAATAGCGGAGATAAAGCTGCTAATCTGGGACGAAAACAAACACCTTCTTGCTCTAATAAAGATAAAGCATCTAGATTAACAAATTCATTTTCAAAGGTGATGACATCGCATTTTTTAGATAAAAATTCCGTTGCTGCTGCATCATCAACTGCGGCCAAAACGGTATCTTGCGCGATAGCTACAGCGGGATCATTTTTGCTAGGAGTTTGTACTATTAATTCTACTCCTAGTTTTTTGGCAGCATCCCCCATCATCCAGGCCAGTTGTCCACCACCAATTATACCAATACGCTTTATCGACATCCTAACGACTCACGAGTTTCTACACCAGTTTGAGAATTTACACCACTGGCTTTTTGACATAGCTCTTTTATTTGCGCTCGATCTAAAATAGCATCACTAAAGTCTGCACCTTCGATGTTGACATCAGTAAAGATAGAACGCAACAACAGAGCTTCTAACAAAATAGCATCACTTAAATCAGCCCCGTTCAATTTTACTTCATTAACCATTGCATTGGTTAAATTTGCTCCATGTAAATTAGCTTTTGTCATCACTGAAGCACTAAAAACGGCTCCCCGCAAGTCAGCACCAGTAAAATTAGCCATTTCCAAGTTAGCGTTGGAAAACTCCGCAGCTTGTAAACTTTCTCCTGAAAAATCGTGTCTTCCCAACTCTGCATTACTAAATGATAGGGGATGAGTCCAGGAAACTGCTAGTGCGGGAGATGTGACACACCAGATGATAATTGCGAGAAGTAAAGCTAACCCTTGGCGTAAATAGATCATTTTTTAACCAATTGTCATGTTTCATATATTTTACTTGACGGGGCAACAGACAAGTTGGTAAATGCTGATGGTTGGTTGCCAACTTTGGCAGAAAAAGCTGAAAATGAACGTCAACGGGCAGATAAATTAGCGGAATATTTGCGATCGCTCGGCGTAGATCCTGATACTGTCATTAATTAGCTAGTTCAATAGCACCTGTTTTCTCAAAAAGTAAAGCTAACTGCTTGTAAATACATCATTTCTTAACCAATTGTAATGTAATATTTTATATATTTCCCTTTACACGATGATCATGAACTTCATCTCAATATTGCTTAATACTCTGTAATAAAATTCTACTTTTCTATAGCAAAAATTCTTTGTTCCTCTATAACAAAATTGATAAATTCATTATTCCTCAAGAGTTTAGCGATTACTCACTATTCTATTTACATTTATTGATATTCATCATTTCAAGTAAAGTTTATTGTATTTTTTGGCTGGCTATCTTTATTCCCTGTTATTCTTTTGATTAAGGACAGCAATATAAACTGCTGAACTTAATTTGCTGATTATTTCATTCATAATTATGGAATTAGCGTTAATCTTATAAGCATTTATTACTTTGTCAAGAATCTCCGATAAATCTATATTCATTATTTACTCAAACTGAAAACTGGAATTGGTATCCTCATGATGAATCATTACTCTATTGAATGGATCGAAGCTTGGTGTATGGAAAACGGCTGGACAGATTTATTTGTAGAACGCCGTGGTAACTATTGGGCATTTCCTCCAGGGGGAGTAATGCCGGAGCCAATTCCGGTTCATGTTTTGAGAGTAATTAAAGAACAGAATGGATTAACTAATCAGGAACTATTCTGGTCAATGGCAGCTGTAGTTATTACCATCTTATCTGTTATTTATACCTTTGCATTCAAGTGTCCGATGCCGTTGGTTTTTGCTTTTGCGTTTAATGCAGTGACAGTGGCACAGCTTGAACCAGAAGATGTCTAGATTATTGATTTTGACAATTTTGGTAATTGAGAAAAACTGCTTTCTTCAAGCATAAAAAAGAGAGCAGTTTTGATTTTATTAAATTTCTAATATTTTTGCTAGAACTCTGATTAAAACTTCTAAATCATTAGCTAGTGAATAAATAGTGATATCTTCAGTTATTTGCTTTCTGTTTGAGATTCAGACTTATACAAGATTTAACTAAAAACCTTATGTTTGCGTAGAGGTAATTCATGAATTACCTTTATTTTCGTTGTGTTCGCGTAAGTCCTGGAGATAATAATCAAATCTTTCTCTTAGTTGTTCAATGGTTAAATTTTGAGTCCAATATTCTATTAAAGCATGGCCAAATGCCCAAGCGTTAGTATCTGGTTTAGCAGTATTTTCTAACAACAAAGGCCAAAGAGATAATAAATCAAAATTGCGGGATTTAGAACTGTCTGTATTTAATAGTGGAAACAGTTCATAAGCCATCTGCAATTTACCAATAACTATGGGTAATTGTTCCACAGGAATTTGTTCTGCTAGAAGATAAGCGAGGGTAGGAGAACCTGTTGATAAAGTGGAAATAAATTGTAAAACAGGACTTTTTAGAAGAGCAGTAAGTCCTTGGGTAGTTGCCATTTGAAATGTATAACGGTCAATAATTTTAGCGGATTCATTAATGCGGGTTTCTAGGTTACGTAAAAAGCGGGTGAGACGTAATTGTTTAGCCGGATTTATGGCTGATAATAATCCTAAAGATAACTCATCTAAATTCCAAGCATTACGTCCAGTTTTTACGTCGGTGGTGACAATGGGTACAACTAAATTAGAGTAATTTCCTAACAATTTATGCCGATATTCTGTTGCTTCTCGAATAGAGATTTCTTTGGGTTTATTTCCTATTTTCCAATTATAAGGAGGTTGCCATTCACGGATAGGACGTAATTTATCTACTTGGGTGACTATGGTAATAATGGGTAAATCTGCAACTTCTGCTTTAATATCTTCGAGAAAGTCTACATCCATTTGTAAAGCGGGATCTAATGCGGGAGTAACTAATAACAATAAATCGGCTTTTGTGGCATAATCAATAACTAAATCTCGCAAATCATCACGGTTGACTTGTTCATAACCGGGAGTATCGCAAAGATTGAGAGTTTCTCCAGTGTCTGTTGTCCAATGATAATTTTTAATTTTATCAGTGCTGGGTAAAACATCCACAACAGCAAGTTCACTTTGAAAAATAGTATTAATTAAACTACTTTTACCTGCACTTGTACGTCCGACAAGGAGAATATTAACTGGCTTTTGTTCTACTTTTTCTGGAGGTTCTGCTTGGGTAAGAATGTCACGCAGGGTTTGGGTTTTAGGCTGGGATAGGGTGGGGGTAGGTAATTCAATTTTAGTCCCTGTATAGAGTGCGATCGCTTGTTGGCATAAGTTCCGCAAAGCTGCTTCTCTTAATAATTGACTCAAATTTATGAGTAATTCTTGAGAAGCACGATTACTGACACCTTGACTAGCTTTTTTTGCTACCGCAGCCACAGGATTTAATAACCATTGCGCCCAATTCCAAACACGCCAAAATTTGCGAGCAGATGGTTCTAATTTGCGGTAAACTTCGTAAGCTTGATACGCTTGTCCGACGGTGACTTGATTGAGAACTGGTGATAATTTTTGCATCCATTTATCCATATCATCGACTGTTCCGCGAATCAGTCCATAGACTTGGGGAATGTAAATGTTAAGTAGAGGATATTTTACTTCTGGATTATAAATTTGTGCGATCGCAACTACTAAATCTTGACATCTTTGCCAAAAAGCTTGTAAATCTTCCCAAACTGGACGATCATTTTGCGAATCAGTCAGAACTTTTTGTAATGCGGCTTCTATTTGATGGGTTTTGTCTTTTCCCGTTGATACATTGAGATTATTGTCGCTGCTAGATTCCAATTCTTCCTGCACTTGTGCAAATACAGCTTCAATTTGATTTACCGCAGGTTTAGTCCAGCGTACCAGCAACCAACGCCAACCCACCAAAATAAGAGTAAATACAGCCCAAATCCAACTTAATCCCCAAGCGTGAATTTGTGTTCCTGCGGCTATAAGTAGGAAACCGATAATTATCGCTATGGGTGAAACTAGGATAATCCATTGCCAGGGTTTTAAACGTACCATTAGTTTGATACCTGTTTTTTGTATTTTGTCTATTTCTATTGTGGATGCTGAGTTACTGCTTTATCATTCATGTTACCAGGGATATAACATCCTGTGATAGTGTTATTATCATCACATGATAAATACGCAAGATGATTTCAACTATGACGATGACAATCTGATCAAGGAAAGGTTGATGTTATAGAGCAATTTAAGGATAAGTTTAAGAATATAAATGTAAAAGTATTCTGGGACTACCCCGATGTACCAAAAGTAAAATGGTAATACTGTTATAAAAATAACTCTAGTTAATTAAATAATGCAGAAAAAGGAGACTTATATGATAATACAATCAGTTCAAAATATAAATTATAAACAAGAAATATCAAATAATATTCTTCCAAATGAATTTCAATTGTTATTTGATAAAATCAAGCTAGAACATTATGAAGAGTTATATGAACCAGAAGCTGATGGAACGGACTCACTCCAAGATACCTTAAAAAAAGTCTTAGAATTGATTCGTCACGATGATGAAAAATTGGCTTATTGTCGTTATCTCTGGATGACACTTATCTTAACTCTAGCTGTAGAACCTACTCTAGAATACTATGATTCTAAAAATTTATTACCAAAACAGGTTATCAAGTTCATCTCATCAGTCTTGATAAAGAATATTAATAATAAAACTACTACTAAGATGATCGATAATCATATACTTGATAATTTAATAACTGAAATATTTAAATCTCATGAATCTTATTTTCAGCATAAAGAAGCAAATTTTCAAGAAATAAATGAAGCATTAGATGTTTTTTATAATGCGATTAAAGTTATCAAATATGACCAATCACTAGAAGCAATTTTAGAAATATTAGAAGATTGCTTAGAAGGTGATGCCATTTTTCCAGGTTCAAAAGGCAGACGTGAGTTATTTAACTGGTGGTTAGAGGATGTTGTACCTGCTAGTTATAAGTTATCACCTCCTGAAATATTCTATGTAGTAGAGGGAGTAAAAAATAAAGAAGAAATTAGATCGCGTCAAACTCGGTTGTTAGAAGAAATCAGCGAAAAATTAGGTCTGCTCTACAAGAGCTAGAATCAAAGAAACACAATAATTACATCTTTCCCACTCCAGGAAAAATAAGTATTATATCATTTAAAAATGGTGGTAAAATACCATATCAATCCAAAATTCCTCAATTAACTTAAATTCTTGATAGGGAGTTAAATAATAATTATTATGAGTGAAAAAAAAGACAATAACCAAGACTTAATAGGTGCATTGGTGCAATCTCTCCAAACCAGAAACTTTGAAGAAGAAGACGACGAAGAAATTGCTACAGAAAAAGAAAGTTATGGAGAAGAATACATAACTCAATTACAGACTGCTTGCAATAATTTCCTTAAAAAAGATTCCTTTCAAGTGGGACAACTGGTGAAATGGAAAACAAACCTCAAAAATAGGAAAATCCCTTATAAAAATCAGCCAGCTATTGTGGTCGAAATACTGGATAAACCTATTATTAGTAATGACGATGAATCTGGTAGTCCATATTTTCGAGAAAACCTAGATATCATTTTAGGAATATTGGTTGATAATAATATATTCCTAACCTTTTACCACGATAGTAGAAGATTTGAGGCTTACTGAATCTTGCATTCCATAAACTACTCCATGTCAATCAAGCTTTGTATTTTGGTATTAACCTAGCTCAAAAAAATTGGAGTAACTCCAGAAAACCCAGAATTACGATACATTTAATATTTCATCTATAAAATACGGAGAAAATTAAGTGTTAGTAACTTATCTTTTATCAAGCAAATCTATATCTAAAAGCCAATTTTCATCAACCAATTCCATATTTTCATTATAGATAAGAACTAGCTCACCTATATTTTGAATAGTTGGAGGTGGGAATGGGGAATATTTATCATCATGTCCTAATGCAGCATACATAGAAGCCGCCAAAGAATGATGACTAATTCCTGTAAGAGAAAATTTGAGTTTTAGAAAGCGTGTACCTTGGGTAACACCTACAACAGTGCTGACTAATTTTGCTTCTATAGTGCGAGGTAAACTAATTGATTCATAATATTCATCCTGTTCATCCCAATAACCATTGATTGTATAACAGCATTTTTCAAGATGTTTTTGAACAAGAGAATTAGTATCTAGATTTTCTAATATCTCAGTTAAATCTTGCCAGACTTGGTGATTTTTCAATTGAAGTGTAGTCATAATCTCTTCTGGATTAATGTTGTGTTACAAAACCAGGAAAATGTAATATACCATTAATATATTTGGCGTGAAACCGTCTATCGCCACCGTTACCTAATACTTTAGATTTTAAATCATATCCTTTTTCTTCAGAATCAACAAGCCCACTACTACCCTCTGGATGTACCTGCCCTTTTGCAATTGCTTTTAAATGCTTTCCTTTACTATCATATCTTATACCTAATTTTATTTGTTTGTCGCTAAATGAAACTTGCAAATCATAAGTTGAAGCATATACAAGGTCAGGTTGAATATTTTGCCAATTATTGGGTAATGGTAAGACTTCCATGATATCTAAAGGTTTACGGCTTTACTGAGCCTTTTATGGAATCGAATAATGTATCAAACAATCGTATCATGCCAGTTTGTAGAGAAATGGGATGAGATAAAAAAAATGGGTAACTCCAGAAAATCCAGAATTACCCCAATCTTAAATTTAAAATTCCTACTACTAGCTATTAAGCAAAAGCAGCAGTTTTAACATCGTTATTCGCTAGAATTTCTTGCAATTCATCAGCGTCAACGGTTTCTTTATCAATCAGCATTTGGGCGATTTCATCTAAGATGTGGCGGTTATTTACCAACACTTCTTTCGCACGGATGTAAGCTACATCTACTAATTTACGAACTTCTTCATCAATTGCAGCGGCTGTTTCTTCGGAGAAGTCACGTTCAGACATGATATCTCGACCCAGGAACATATTACCTTGTTGACGACCCAAAGCCACAGGACCTAAGCGATCGCTCATCCCAAACCGAGTTATCATTTGTCTAGCAACTCTGGCTACTTGTTGCAAGTCGTTGGAAGCACCGGTGGTCACTTCTTCTTCACCAAAGATGATTTCTTCAGCTAAACGACCACCCAAAGCTACAGCCATCTGATTTTCCAGATAAGCACGGCTATATAAACCTGTATCCATGCGGTCTTCGCTAGGAGTAAACCAAGTCAAACCACCAGCACGACCACGGGGAATAATGCTAATCTTTTGTACAGGGTCATAGTCAGGCATCAATGCACCAACTAAAGCGTGACCAGCTTCGTGATAAGCAACCAAGGTTTTACGCTTTTCGCTCATTACTCGGTCTTTCTTCTCTGGGCCAGCTAATACCCGGTCAATTGCATCATTAATTTCATCCATCGAAATTTCAGTTAAATTCCGACGTGCTGCTAAAATTGCGGCTTCGTTCAACAGGTTGGATAAATCTGCACCTGTGAAACCAGGAGTACGACGAGCGATTTTATCCAAGTCCACATCTTTAGATAAGGTTTTACCCCGTGCGTGAACTTTGAGGATTTCGCTGCGTCCAGCGTAGTCAGGACGGTCTACAACCACTTGACGGTCAAAACGACCGGGACGCAATAAAGCTGCGTCTAGTACGTCAGGACGGTTGGTAGCAGCAATGATGATGATACCAGTGTTACCTTCAAAACCATCCATTTCGGTGAGTAATTGGTTAAGGGTTTGTTCCCGTTCGTCATTACCACCACCTAAACCTGCACCCCGTTGACGACCTACTGCGTCAATTTCATCAATGAAGACGATACAGGGAGCGTTGGTTTTTGCTTGTTCAAATAAATCGCGGACGCGGGAAGCACCCACACCAACGAACATTTCTACAAATTCAGAACCGGATATTGAGAAGAAGGGTACACCAGCTTCTCCAGCTACCGCACGTGCGAGGAGGGTTTTACCGGTACCAGGAGGACCAACTAACAATACACCTTTAGGAATTTTTGCACCAACGGCGGTAAAGCGATCGGCGTTTTTCAAAAAGTCTACTACTTCGTTTAATTCCAGTTTGGCTTGGTCAATACCCGCAACGTCGCCAAATGTTACTTGGGTTTGGGGTTCCATTTGCACTCTGGCTTTAGATTTACCAAAGTTCATGGCTTGGCTACCGGGTCCACTTTGAGCGCGACGCAATAAGAAAAATAAACCAACTAGAAGTAATACAGGGAAAAATAAACTGCTGAGTGCTTTAAACCAAAATCCTTCGTCAGTTTGGGGTGATACCGCAATATCAACACCTTTAGTAGTCAGTGTATTGATTAAGTCTGGATCGTTAACTAAGGTGACGCGCTTTTTATTAGGGTCATATTTAGGCGTAACCATTGCTGTAGAACGGTCTGAACTGAGACTGACCTTTTCTACTCTACCGCTTTCAACTTCTTGAATAAATTGACTGTAACGCCATGTTTCTACTTGTGGGGGTTGGTTGTCAAAAAACGCAGTCCCTAAAGCAATTACAACTATAAACAACAGCGCGTATAGCCCTGTATTTCTCCATCTTTTATTCACTGAGGTCTATCCTCCTGTATCTTTTGTGCGTTAGTGTAAATTCTCTAAAATAAGAGAGGGCATTATGAGAATTATGTTAACTTATCTTAAGATATACCAAAATGGCGTTCTTGTCATGGTAGAAATAATCCTTTGAGTTGTGAATAACAAGGATGGTAAGGATTATATTCTAACGATCCTGTTGGCTGTTGTACGGTATGGATGGGAATTATCTCTACGACACTATTAGTGTAGGCGATCGCATCAAATTTTTTGACTAGTTCTGGTGTCCAAAGTTCCTGCTGGATGGTGATTTCACGTTTTTTTAGCTGATTGATGATGTGCGATCGCTCAATTCCAGGTAAAATTCCTACTGTTAATGGTGGTGTCCACCAACTATCTTCTTTCCATCCCCAAAGATTTCCTGTGCTGGTTTCTAGCCATTTTCCCTCACCATCTATTAAAATCGCTTCTTCGGCTTTGGAAGACTGCACAATATTTCTTGCTAACCAAGCACTCAAGTAATTGCCGGTTTTATGACTGGGGAGAGAGCGGGCAAATTCTGCCTTGGTAAGGGCAGCTATTATACCATTATTTTGCTTTTGGGTCAGGTTTTCTGGTAATAATCTGCCTGTGATCCATTCTCGACCATCGGGAAAAATAGTAATTTTCAGAACGGGAAAGAGTTGTAAAAGAATTTCTGCACCTTGACGCACAAAATCCCAATCTGGTTCTGTCCAATCGAAGGTTTGTAAACTAAATTGCAGACGGTAACAATGTGCCTGCCAATTAGTTAAACTATGATCAAGGGAATGATTATAAACTCTCAAGGTTGTAAAAACTGTAGCCCCATAAATCAAACCTGGATCATTAATATCTAATTCCAGTTTTTGTGATTCTATTAATTTGCCACAATACCAATACATAATAGGGAGCAGGGGGAGTTTATTAAACGATTGTCAATTTCAATTATCAATTGATAAAGTCTAATCTTTCTCAGGTAAAGTTACAGCAGGTACACCATCAGAGTTAATCACTACTTTACCTCCAAGGTTTTCAATTTCTTTGATTGCCCGTTTGCGAGTTTTATCATCTACATTATTCTGTAAAACCATTGTCCAAGTTGCAATTCTGGCAAACTTACTATCAGGGTTGTTTTGGAGAAACTGTGCTGTTTTTCGGGATATAAAAATTAAATTTTTACTCTCTTGATCATCATATTTACTAGCCCATTCTGCTGCTTTCAAAAAAGATTTTCTTGCCGCTTGGGAATCACCTAAAAATAATAACTCATCTGTACCTTTATAACGCCAGATATAATAAGATTTTGCTGGCAAAGTAGGAGACATTGATTTTAAGCCGTTGTCCATGATAGCAATCGTTCTTTCTGGCATACCTGCATATAAAGAAGTGCTGACAGAAAGACCAAGATAAGCTTGTAAAAATTTAGGGTCACGTTTGAGGATAACTTCAAAAAATTCTGGGCTTAAACTATAACCTATTTTATCTCTGACTTCATTATCACCAAAGTATTGTAAAAAATCTATATATGCCCAATTAGCAATGATGTTATCGTAACCCAAAGTGGGTATTTCTTGGAGTAAACTCAGACGCAAACCTTCTTTTTCCTGGTCTTTTTCTAAAGCTTCTATAGACATAGATTGTTTGCTATTTAACAATTTTTGTAGCCTGGGGTATTGACTGAGGCTAATTCCTAAAATGCAGAAACAAGCTACCAAAGGGGTAATAATAAATTCACGAGAGAAGAACATATTCAAATATTGAAAATGATATTTTTTATTGTTGTAATAACTGCCAACATTGTTGAGCGATTGCCCAATCTTCTTGAGTGTGTATAACTAATATTCGCACATTTGCATCATCTGTAGCAATATCTACATCAACTGGCTGTTGTTGATTTTTTTGAGGGTCTATTTTCATTCCTAAAAATTCCCAAGCTTCACAAGCTGCTTGGCGAATTCCTGCGGATTTTTCACCTACACCAGCGGTGAATACTAACGCATCCAATCCCCCCAAACTAGCCAGCATAGAACCGATACCAGCCTGCAAACGATGCACGTATATATCATAAGCCAGTTGAGCGCGATCGCTACCTTGGTTAATGGCTGTCATAATTTCTCGGAAATCGCCAGATATACCCGAAATTCCCTTTAATCCTGAAGCTTTATTTAACACATAATCTAACTCTTCAACTGAGTAATCAGATTGACGTAGCAAGTGTATGAGAATTCCTGGATCAATTGAACCAGAACGACTACCCATCATTAAACCATCTAAGGGTGTAAAACCCATTGTTGTATCAATACTTTTACCGTTTTTAATCGCAGCTAAAGAACAACCATTACCCAAATGGCAGGTTATTAACCGCAATGATGTTAAATCTCGGTTGAGAATTTGCGCTGCACGGTTAGCACAGTATTGGTGACTGATACCATGAAAGCCGTAGCGACGGATACCTTGTTCTACCCATTCATAGAGTCCGGGATAGATGGCAGCTGCATCGGGTAAAGTGCTGTGAAAACTAGTATCAAATACTGCTACTTGGGTGATAGTTCCTAAACTTTTTTCCATGGCTTCTATGCCTTCCAAAGCGTGTGGATTATGTGCTGGTGCTAGAGTAGAAAGATGTGCGATCGCTTTTTTGACATCTTCAGTAATTATTACACTATGACGGTAGTCTAGCCCACCATGTACCACGCGATGTCCCACCACATCAATTTCCGATAATTGACCAATTACTTTGGTAGCACCATCAGTCAAAGTATTAAGCATATAAGCCACGTGCGCTTTACGGGAATCACTATGAATGGATTCCTTTAGTACAGCACCTGTTGCTGTTTTTACCTCAATTTCTGCCTCACTCCGTTCTTGATTCCAATCAATTTTTCCCTCCCAAAGAGGTTGCAGAACTTTGTTAGGTAGATTTGCATCAGGAATTTCATATAAACAACTTTTTTGGCTGCTTGAACCAGCATTTAGAACAAGTATTTTCATAAAACCATAGAAAACATAACCTGTTTGATGATGTCACGCTATGCTATCAAAATCCCCAACTTTTTACAAAAATTGGAGATATTGTAGAGATGAGCATAGACAATTTTACAATTTCAACTTCTCTCCACGAATAGAATAATCTAACAACTCCATCGGGTGCATTACTGAAATAGTCTTACCTTGTAAATATTTACTAATTTGCAAAGTACAACCAGGATTTGCAGAAGCAATTAAATCAGCACCTGTATTTAATAAATTCTGCGCTTTTTGTTTACCTAATTCCTCCGCAACTTCCGGCTGCAACATATTATAAACACCCGCACTACCACAACACAAAGCCGCATCTATAGGTTCTCGTAAATTCACACCCGGAATTTTTCTTAATAACTGACGTGGTTGGACACTAATCTTCTGACCATGTAATAAATGACAAGCATCTTGATAAACTAAAGTTAAAGGTTTATCTGTTAATTGTGAAAGTTTAGCAGTTAAACCAACATTCGCTAAAAACTCCTGTGCATCTTTAACTTTTGCTGCAAAAGCTTTAGCTTTCTCTGCATACTCTTGGTCATCGGCTAAAATATGACCATATTCTTTTAAAGTATGACCACAACCAGCAGCATTAATAATTATAAAATCCACATTTGTATCAGCAAAACTATCAATCATTTGTCTTGCTAAAGCTTGCGCTTGTTCCGTTTGTCCTTGATGTTCAGGAAGTGCAGCACAACAACCTTGAGATTTAGGAATTACCACTTCACAACCATTAGCAGTTAAAACCCGCACCGTTGCTTCATTCACAGAAGAGAAAAACAACCGTTGCACACATCCCAAAATCACCCCAACACGATATCTTTTTTCACCTTTAGCAGGAATTACATCCGGTAAATTATCTTGAAAAGATTTGAGAGTAATTTCCGGTAAAATAGACTCCATTGCAGCTAACCGGGGAGAAATAGCTTTAATTAAACCCGTAGCTTGCAATAACTTAGAAACTCCCAACTTTTGATAAACCAATAAGGGAAAAAGTAAAATTCTTAACAGATCAGGATTAGGAAACAAAGAAAAAATCAATTGTCGCACTAACTTATCAGGTAAACTGCGATTATAATTCCTTTCCACCTGATGTCTAGTTGCCGAAATCAACTTATCATACTGCACACCAGAAGGACAAGTAGACACACAAGCAAGACAACCCAAACAAGAATCAAAATGTTCAACAGTTGCCGTATTTAAAGCAATTTCCCCCTCATTAATAGCATCCATTAAATAGATACGTCCCCTGGGTGAATCCATCTCCTTACCTAACACCCGATAACTAGGACAAGTAGACAAACAAAAACCACAATGAACACAACTATCAATCAACTTTGGATCAGGAGGATGACTTTCATCAAACCCCTTTAAATTCTTAATACTAGCAACATTATTAACAGCACCATCTGAAACTTCTTGCATTTCTCTTTCCCCTCTTAACTTCGCGTTCTTTGCGTCTTCGCGGTTCATTCTCTTAAAACTTAAATCCCACCCACAAACCGACCAGGACTTAAAATATAATTACCATCAAACCGTTCCTTAATACCCCGCATAATATGTAAAGCATTACCAGTATACCCCCACACATCCAATCTTTTTTTGATTTCCACTGGTGCAGCCAAAACACTTAAAAAACCATAATTAGATTGACATAAATTACGCAAAATCAAAACTTGACTTTCATTTTCCAAACTTACTAAACCCAAACCACTACTCAGGTGAATTAAACCCGTACTTATCTGATTAATAACCTCCACTGCTGTAGTAGGCATTACTCCTATTTTGCAAGTAATCAGAGAAGATGTAACATCAAAATGTATTTGTTCTGGTAATCGTTGCCATAGAGCAGCTTCATTTTCTGCTGAATAAATTGCGCCATCTAAACCCAATTGTTGACCAATTGATAAAAGTCGGTTTGACTGTTCCTTCACACTTTCGCTAATACTTTGGAAACGGGTAATTAACCCAATTCCTGTACCTAAGCCTAAACGAGAAACTAATTGATTTGATATTAAATCTGCTTGAGTTGGTGTTAACTCAGAACCTTGGAGAATTGTTACAGCTTGGGATATGGCTTCAACCTTACCAGTTAACACCACTGTACCCGATGTTTCTGGTAGCGGATAAACTCGAAAAGTGACTTGGCTGATAATTCCTAATGTACCGTATGAACCGGTAAACAACTTCATCAAATCGTAACCAGCAACATTTTTTACTACCCTTCCCCCCGCTTTGGCTATTTGTCCATCAGCACGGATAAAAGTTATACCTAGAAGTTGGTCACGCACACCACCATAACGTTGACGCAGAGAACCTGTATCAGCAGTAGCGACAATACCACCGATAGTTGCAGACTCATGAAATGCGGGGTCAAGGGCTAAAGTTTGCCGAGATTTGGCTAAAATTTCTTGAAGTTCTCCAAATTTCATTCCTGCTTCGACTGTGACAGTTAAATCACCAACCGCGTGTTCTATGAGTTGGTTAATACGTTCTGTACTGACAACAATATCAATATTCTTACTTATTCCACCCCAATGGAGTTTACTGGTACTACCACAGGGAAGAACAAGCCATTTATTGCGGTTAGCGGTGGCTATAACGGCAGCTAGTTCTGCTTGGGTGTGGGGATACACGATACAACTGGGATGGCTTTGAGAGTCAATTGCCGAGTGTATGCGTTGTTTTTGACTAGGTTCGAGATTTTCCCAAGGTAAGACAGCGTTTTCTGTGTTGATAATAGATGCTATGGTAGAGGCGTAGACACTTTGTGTCTTTTCGTTAGACATCGCATTCATTGATTTATAGTTTTTTTCCTATCCTCCTTATTAATGTACTGGTTATTGTGAACAAATATGTGAAGCAGAGCCTTTAAATGACATTCCCAACCGGAGATTGGGAAAGAGGGATAATACACACATAAAGAGGAAAGTAGGTAAATTAATCTAAGTCAGGTTCAACACCAAGCGCACGCAGTTGGGCAATTAATCTTTCTGTTTTTTGTTTTTCTTGTTCTAACTTTTGTCTTTCTTCTTCTGCGGGAGTTAACACCCAATTACCGTTTTTATCATACCAACTTAACCAAAGATACAACTTTTATCTCTATTATGTAGCAAGATGATTTAGTATTTGAAGATTGATCTAAATTTTCAGAAATTGTCTTTTGTCAGAATCAGGATAACCAGGATTATTAGGATGAACAGGATGATTTTTGAAGATTGATCTAAGTTTTCAGACAAAAAACAAAAAAAATTCAAGTCCGATTCCTAGATTACCAATCAACTTTCACAGAATATTGATTAAAAACAGAATCACAACTAATTAAAATCGCATCTTCAAGATTTGCTTGTGAAATTAATAATCTATCAAATGGATCTTTATGATGTAACGGTAAATTATCTAATCCTAATATATGTTCAGATGTGATTGATAAAATCACAATATTATGATTATGTATTTGTTCATTGATAATATCTCTTAACGGAAGTTGCAAAGATAACTTACCTAATTGATATTTAATTTGCATTTCCCAAATACTAACTATACTGAGAAATTTGATATTAGAACTATTAGATAATAAAGCTAAACTTTTAGCAGATAATTTATGAGGTTGACTATCCCACCAAATAAAAGTATGAGTATCAAACAGTAATTTCATGATTCTCCTAACCAAAATTCATCAGGTAAGGGTTCATCAAAATCATCACTGGTTGATATTGCACCTAAATGTAACCCTGGTTGATCTTGTTTTTGCTGATGATGTATGGGAACAACAGCTAATTTTAGCAGATTGTGATCATTTCTTTCTAAAGTGGAAATTAAAACTTCCACCTCATCACCTTCTTGAAAAGAGTCTGGTAATTCTTCTAGTAAAATAACTGTCTTTCCTTTGATATAACCTTTCATTATTTTTTGAGGATTGATGTAATTTAAGTTATATTAGTCTATTTTAACATAAAAGTTTCACAGTTGTCATAATTGTGATATGCCAGAAGTCCGGTATCTGGGGAGAATATTAAATCACATCCTGTAAGTCCTATCATCCTGAACATTATCTCGATTTCGCTCGATAACCACCTGATTCAGACAAAAACATTTACAGTAGAGGCAGAGATTCTCAAACTGCAACGACTGTTTTGAATATTCGGTTTTGTAGGGTAGAAAGTCTTGTTTACTGAGAATGTAGAAAAATCAAATTTTCCTAATCATGAATTGATCCATCTGGCATTGTAGCGCCTGTGAGTATCGCTCCTGTGAGGTCAGCTTCTGTGAGCAAAACTTTTGTTATCAAGTCCGGTTCAAAGCGGTAGGCTCCTGTGAGGTTGGCTTTAAGGAGGGCGGCTCCTGTGAAGTTGGCTTCAAAAAGGAGGGCTTTTATGAGCTTGGCTTTTATGAGCTTGGCTCCTGTGAGGTTGGCTTTAAGGAGGGCGGCTCCTGTGAGGTTGGCTTCAAAGAGGTTGGCTTCAAAGAGGTTGGCTCCTTCGAGCGTGGCTCCTGTGAGGACGGCTTCTGTAAGGTTGGCTCCTGTGAGGACGGCTTCTCTGAGGTGGGCTTTTTCGAGCTTGGCTTTTATGAGGTAGGCTCCTTCGAGCTTGGCTTTTATGAGGTAGGCTCCTTCGAGCTTGGCTTCTGTGAGGTTGGCTCCTTCGAGCTTGGCTACAAGGAGTTTGGCTTCTGTGAGGTTAGCTTCTGTGAGGTTGGCTTTTACGAGGTTGGCTCCTTCGAGCTTGGCTTCTGTGAGGTTGGCTCCTTCAAGGTTAGCTCCTTCAAGTTTAGCCTCTCGAAGATTGGCCTTACTAATATTAACATTACTTAAATCAAGACTCTTATTTTCTGGATCTGGGTGTTCACGTCGTCCAATTACAGTGAGACATTCTTGAATATCAAGCCGAAGTTTTGGTACTTCCTCTCTCTCTTTTTCCTTTTGAACATTATTTAGCCATTCATACACTAAAGGTTTTTTATTTTGTGGCTTCTCTTCTTTTTTTATAGGTGCATTCTCACGCACAAAGGCTGTAAGAAGTTCCATAATTGTCCACTGGTCTTGTTTTGAATCTCTGGCAATTCTTTCTAAGGTATAAATTGCACCTAATCTAACTTCTATCTTATCACTAGCAAGCTGTTCTATTGCCTTAGCAAAGCGTTCTGTAATTTGCTTATCTTCTGATATTTTTAAGTTTTTACGTGCAATTTTAGCATTTTTATTAGCGGCTTTAGCACTTTCATTAGCAGCCTTAGCAGTTTCTTCCATAGCATAAGCTCGCTTGGCGGCAAAGAAAGCATTGATAAATACTGCAATTCCACCAAAAACTGTACCAATAGCTGTTAATGCTTTAGTTCCATATTCATACTTTTCTTTTAATGTCCAACATTCAATATTTAAAATTCCTAAAAATATGCCACCTACAAATAAAATAAATATAACCCCTATCGCTAATAACCAATTTCCTAGTGTGTCTATATTATTATCGTTAGACATAGTATTAATTTTATTCCCTAAATACACAATTCCTAGTTTCCTCGTTCCCAGTCTCTGACTGGGAATGCAATGATGAGGCTCTGCCTCAATATCTCAAAAATCAATCAACGCCACTTCTAATAAACTCGGTAATCCCATATAATTACGATAACTAGAATAACGCCAATGAGCCGGATCATCAACATAACCACGGCTCACAGGATTATTGTGCATATACTCTAATTTCTGCCTCAACATTTCCTCATTTAAAATCGCCTGGGGATGAAAACCTTCTTGCCACAGTTGATACTCTTGTTTTATCTTGTGTTTTAATTTATAAAATTCCAATTGACCAAGTATATATTCAGCTTTATTTTTATGAAGTAAATCAATAATCGAACGAGCAGTAAATGATTTAAAATTACCTATTTCTTTGGATAAGTTTGCAGCCGCAGCGATAAGATGAAGATGATTTTCCATGATGACGTAACCATACAATGTCAAACGCTGCTGTCGTTGCAGAAAGTTGAGGGAATCTATGATAATTTGCACAAGTTCAGTTTGTCCAAATAATGGCATCCAATTAACTATTGTGCTGGTGATAAAATGGGGTTGAGTTCCTAGTACATGATAGCGGCTGCGTCCCATTGTTTCATGTAATTTGGTAGATGTGGTGATTTGATTTTAATATGGGAGGCAAAAGTTATACATCGTATAATTAACGATAATTAGGAAATAGGAGATACATGAATTGATTTCGAGTTATTGTGAGGCAGAGCCTCTTGATGGCATTCCCAGTCGGAGACTGGGAACGAAGGACTCTACAAAACTACACATTTAATGGTTGTCTGGTTTTCACCGTTGGATAATGTCCATTACTTTCAATTGGTACAGGTGCAATAGTTTCTTTTCCTGTAATTAATCTCGCGCCACGATTGCGGGTAAAATAACTCCACAACCATTGAATCATGACAACTAATTTGTTATCAAATTCAATCAGGAAGTAGATGTGAACAAATAACCAGAAGAACCAAGCAAAGAATCCTTTAAGTTTGATGAAACCTAAGTCAACAACAGCTGAGTGTTGCCCAACCATTGCTAAACTACCTCTATCTACATAGTTAAATTGTGGTAGGGTTTCACCTTTGAGGCGTTTCTGTACGAGTTTGGCTACATATTCCCCTTCTTGCATGGCTACTGGTGCAACACCAGGTAAGGGTTTACCGTTTTGATGGGCAAAATTTGCTAAGTCACCAACTACAAATATGTTGGGATGTCCTTTAATACTTAGGTCTGGTTCAACGATAACACGACCTGCCCGATCGCTCTCCACTCCAGTCCGTTCTATTAACACTTTCCCCATGGCTGATGCTTTCACACCCGCAGCCCATAATACTGTTTTAGAAGCAATTGTTTTAACTTCTTCACCTTGCTTAATCGTAACAATATCATTCTCAATGTTTGTTACCAAGGTTTTGGTTTGTACATCCACACCCAAACTCTCTAAGGATGCTTGCGCTTCTTGGGATAATTCTGGTGCGAAGGGGGGGAGAATTCGATCTAAACCTTCTAGTAATAAAACCCTTGCTTCCGAAGTGTCGATGTTGCGGAAATCTTCTTTCAGGGTTTTGGTTGCTAATTCTGCGATCGCACCCGCTAATTCTACCCCAGTTGGTCCACCACCAACAATTACAAAAGTTAACAAAGCCCGACGTTTAGCCGCATCAGTTTCTTTTTCAGCCGCTTCAAATGCCATAAAAATTCGCCGACGCATTTCAATGGCATCCTCAACAGTTTTTAAACCCGGTGCAAAGGTTTCCCAGCTATCCTTACCAAAATAGGAATGCTTTGCACCTGTAGCTACAATTAAGGTATCATAAGGTACGGACTGATTACCAACCATCACCTTTTGGGTTGTGGGGTCAATATCATTCACTTCACCCAACAACACTTTAGTATTTTTACTCTTACTCAAAACAGAACGCAACGGAGAAGAAATATCCGCTGGAGACAAAGCACCTGTAGCTACTTGGTACAGAAGAGGTTGAAACAGGTGAAAATTGCGTTTATCTATCAGCGTTACATTGACGTTAGCCTTAGCCAGTGCTTTAGCTGCATAGAGTCCACCAAAACCACCTCCAACGATAACTACCTGATGTGGTGGGTTATTGTCATGTAAATCAACCATAAGAAATGTTTCCTTGTATTACAGGTGCTGTAACTATTCTTAACAAATTTGTATCAAAGTTATCATAAATTTTTCTGTTTATTTTGAACTTATGAAAAAAAAATTAAAGTAGCCATTGATATATAAAAAAGTAAAATTTCTTTTCAATTACTGTCTTAATTAATTGCATTAACATATATTGAAGCTAGTCAAAACCCAAATATACGCGAATTGGTGAATATTACGGAAGTAGTTTCCTCATTCCCATAAGTGATGTTACTGAATAAAAAATATAAAATTTTCCATGTTTTCTTTGATGGCATTTATAGATAATTAAGGAGAAAATAGAAGTTATGAGAGGAAATGACTTTAACTATCAGGCCATCTTTTGACTGTTAATTATGTCTCTCTAAGTAATTGTAGAGTCACAGCAACAAAAGGCTAATTTTATGAAAAAAGTTTTAGTAATTGAAGATGAAGCGCAGATTCGCTCAAACATTGTGCAAATTCTTAACTTTTTAGACTATGATACCATCTCTGCGGATAATGGTTTAAAGGGCTTAGAACTAGCCAGAGAAAAACTACCAGATTTAATTATTTGTGATATCATGATGCCCCAACTGGATGGTTATGCGGTAGTTTATTCCTTAAGACAAGAAGAAGAAACAGCAAAAATTCCTTTTATATTTTTAACTGCTAAAAACGAATACACAGATGTGCGTCAAGGCATGGAATTAGGCGCTGATGATTATTTAATCAAACCTTTTTCCGCTGATGAATTAATGCGGGCTATAAACAGACAAATGGAAAAAATGGCTGTATTTGAGAAATACACCCAGTCAAAATTAGATACCTTAAGTAATAATATTTCTATGTCGATGCCCCAGGAAATGAATTCGTCATTGAATGGGATTCTAGGCGTTTCTCAAATGTTGATGCAAGGTCATAATCTCCTCAATAACATTGAAGCAATAGAAATGGTCGAATGTATTTACAATTCAGCTTTGAGATTAAATAGATTAGTCCAGAATTGCCTATATTATACAGAATTAGAATTAACAGCTACAGACCCCGACAGAATTAGAGAAACAAGATTAAATATCCCTAAAAGCTTTACCAAAGACATCATTAATCAAGTAGCTTGGGAGAAAGCTAATCAAGTTGAACGGCTAGAAGATTTAGATATACAAATAGAAAATACACTTGTACAAATTCCTTCTGATAAACTGCAAAAAATTGTTGAAGAAATAATTGATAATGCCTTTAAATTTTCCGAAAAAGATATAAAGGTCAAGGTAATTGGAAGTGCCAGTGAAAATCACTTTAATTTGTTTGTAATTGACGGTGGTAGAGGAATTACCAAAGAAGAAATTGAGAATGTAGGAGCATATATGCAATTTTCGCGCAAATTTTATGAACAACAAGGTTCTGGTTTAGGCTTGATAATTGCTAAAAGACTGGTAGAATTATATGGTGGTCAATTTAATATAGAAAGCATCCCTGGCAAACAAACAATCGTACATATTATGTTACCTCAAGTAACAGTTAGAAGTGTCGAATTGGATCTTCCATGGCAAACAATTCCAGTATCTTAAGTCAGTGGGGGCTACTTAATTAGTGTTAAAATTCTAGACTGAGAACACCTGTCTGTATTTATATCTGCGGTTAATTAGCAAAATTCTGGCCATCACCAATAATTTATCAACAACTTTATTCCCCGTCCCCAATTTACGGTAAAATCATAAATCTGCCAATTTCATAACAACCTTTGCGGACAGGAGATGCTTCTATGGCGCGTATGTACTATGATGAAGATGCTAATTTAGACCTTTTAACAGGAAAAACCGTTGCTATTATTGGTTATGGTTCTCAAGGTCATGCCCACGCGCTGAATTTAAAAGACAGTGGTGTTAACGTCATTGTGGGATTATATCCTGGTAGCAAATCCACAGCCAAAGCTGAAGCTGCTGGTTTGACAGTAAAAAATGTAGCTGATGCTGCTAAAGCTGCTGATTTAATTATGATTTTGTTACCTGACGAGGTACAAAAGACCATTTACAAAAATGAAATTGAACCAAATCTAGAAGCGGGTAACGTTTTAGCCTTTGCACATGGTTTTAACATTCACTTTGGGCAAGTTGTCCCTCCTGCGGATGTTGATGTAATCATGGTAGCACCTAAGGGACCCGGACATTTAGTCCGTCGTACCTACGAACAAGGACAAGGTGTACCTGCGTTATTTGCCGTATATCAAGATGCTACAGGTAAAGCACGCGATCGCGCCATGGCTTATGCTAAAGGTATCGGTGGTACTCGTGCAGGAGTCTTAGAAACCACCTTCCGGGAAGAAACCGAAACCGACTTATTTGGAGAACAAGCAGTATTGTGTGGTGGTTTGAGTGCCTTAATCAAAGCAGGTTTTGAAACCTTAATAGAAGCAGGATATCAACCAGAACTAGCTTATTTTGAATGTCTGCACGAAGTTAAACTCATCGTTGACTTAGTAGTTGAAGGTGGTTTAGCAACCATGCGCGATAGTATTTCTAATACTGCGGAATATGGTGATTACACACGGGGTCCTCGTGTTGTCACAGCCCAAACCAAAGCAGAAATGAAGAAAATCCTCAGCGAAATTCAATCTGGACAATTTGCGCGGGAATTCGTCTTAGAAAACCAAGCAGGTAAACCAGGTTTTACCGCTATGCGTCGTCAAGAAGCAGAACATCCTATTGAAGAAGTAGGTAAAGATTTACGTGCTATGTTTAGCTGGTTAAAGAAAGCGTAATTCTTGGTAATTGGTAATTGGTAATTGGTAATTGGTAATGGATAATTACCAAATTTTAAGCATTACCTTTTACCAAATTACAGCTAATTGGTAACTATAGCTTTTTCTAGGTTACTAAGGTAAAAATTTATCTGTGTTCATCTTCTTCTATCTGCGGTTAATTTTTTATTCCTCTACCTCACTAGAATGGTAATCGCTATATGTAAATAAAATTTATTTAGTGTTTTTAATCAAATTGTTGACAGTAGAAGCCGTTTGTTCGGGTTTTCCAGATGCCGGAAAAACTAAAACACTCTTAACTTCTGAGTTATCTAATAATGCTTTTAAACGATGAAATTGTGGTTCACTAATAGCAATACCATCATAATTTTTGACATAATTTAATTCCTCTTGGAAATTAGCATCATTATAAACCTGAATAAAGACTCTATCCACATTCCATTTTTCCCAATCAGCCGCAAAATATCTTTTAGCCCAATAGGGATTATGATGACAAATATCAAAACTAACGTTCGGATTAGCCTTTTTCATGCCAGTAATCATTTGCTGTACAAAAGCAGTTAACTTAGCAGTACGGTCTACCTTTCCTGGTAATTCCGCATGATATCCCAAATAATCATCCCACTGCACAGCATCAATTTGTGGATACCTTTGTACAAACTCTACTAAAATATTTTTAAAGAAATTCGCAACTTCAGGAATTTCTACATCTAACACATAATGTTCTATAGCCGGATAGGTTTTATCTACACCAGGAACAACCCATTTTTTCTCAATAGCTAAATCAAAAATAGGGCTATTTTTATCTATTTTAATTCCTTTCTCAAAATAGGCGTGAACCTGCATCCCCTGTTTATGTGCTTCATCAATTAACCAATCTAACCATTGGTCTTGAAACTGATTGGGACAACTTTTATAACCAAGAGTTTGCTGCATCACTTTACTATTATACATAGTACAACCATTGCCCCAAACACCGTGAATAATAGTATTAAATCCTTGAGAGCGATAATAACGCACTCTTTCACGAATCATTTTCTCACTAGCGTTATTAGTAACTTGGTAGCGACTTAAATAAATGCCTCTAATGGCTTTTTTCTCCCAAGGATTTACAGGTAATGGTGCTGTTTTTGGTATGGCTGTTTTAATGGCAGTTGGTTGATTACTTGGAGTATTTTTAGGAATGATTGATGCAGCAAAAGAAGGAGTTATTTGAGGAATTGTTTCAGGTGTTGGTGTAATAATTGGTGTAGAATTGAAGATAGGATTTATAATTTGTTGAGCTTGAGATAACAGGTTGCTAATACCCAAATTGTCTTTTTGGGTAAATAACCAATAACCACCAGCTAAAATAAATATAATTACAGACAATGGAATATTAGCACACCCACATCCACTTGGTTCTTTTTTCTTGTTCGACATAATTATGGTGATTGGTTGGTAATCTTACTCTATAGAAAATTTTTAACCTATGAGAATAAGATACAACGGAGATTATGTAGTTTACGGTTAAGAGTCCCAAAATTTTAATTTCTCTTCCTTGAGCTACCTCAAAGACAACATGATAAAATTCTGGCAGATTGGGGATAGAACAGATACAGAGGGTCAAACAAATGACCAACACTATCCTCAACTTCTCAACTGCTTCAGGACACCAAGTTTTAGCAGCAGCAGGTAAAAAATATCTCCGTCCTGGTGGACGTATAGCCACAGAAAAATTATGCCAATGGGCTAATTTTCAACCTGGTGATAGAGTTTTAGAATTAGCTTCTAGCTTTGGTTATAGTGCCATTTCTCTGGTTGAACGCTACCATGTAAAGGTAGTAGGAATAGAAAAAAATCCCGAAAGTGTTGCTAGTGCGCGTGTTAATGTCCGCTTTGCTGGCTTAGAAAATGAAATTGAAATTATTGAAGGTGACATTTTCCACCTGGATAAAATACCAGGAAAGTTTGATTATGTTTTAGCAGAAGCGATTCTGACAATGCAATCTCCACCAGGGAAAGCCAAGCTGTTAACAGAAATTCACAACAAACTGAAACCGGGAGGTAAATTTCTCTCCCATGAATTATTAGCTAATGACCAAGAAGCAGAAATTAGTGCAGATTTAGCCAAAGTCATTAAAGTTAATTCTACACCTCTTTCAACCAGTAATTGGATTCAGGCTTTTACTCAAGCAGGGTTACAAGTACAGAAACAGGAAACTGGTGCTATGAGTTTACTAAATTGGTGGCGAATGTTGCAAGATGAAGGCATTTTCAACACCATGCGGATTTTGTGGAATATCTTAACACAGCCAGCTATCCAAAAACGGGTTTTGGAAATGCGTCAAGTTTTCCATAAATATGAGCAAGAACTAGGCTACATCATTATCTGTGCCGGTACTGAATAATATCTTCACACTTTGGAAATTGGCATTTTTTATGATTACTACTGTTACCCAACTACAAGAACAAATTGAATATCCCCGTGAGGGAGTTTTCAGCAAAGTGCTGGCTAAAGATACAACTTGTCAATATACCCTCTTTTGTTTAGCAGCCAACACGGAAATATCTGAACATACCTCTACACGCAATGCTACTGTCAATGTCCTAGAAGGTAGAGGTTTACTAACTTTATCAGGGGAAAAAATCAAACTAGAACCGGGAGTTTTTATTGTTATGCCTGCTAATGCTCCTCATGCTTTACAGGCTGAATCTAATCTATCATTTCTGCTCACACTTTCTGAAAAATCAGCAGATATTAATTAATTATTTTTGGAGATTGGCAAAATGTCGTCATCTGTAATTTCTACCTTTACTCAGCATTTAGATTTTTCTGAATCAGAAATAGAAGCAATACTTTCTACACCTTTAAATCAGGTGCTTAATTCACCAGAATTAAAACAAGAATTGGAAAGTTTAGATATTAACTTGCTGCGAGAAACTTTACCTACCGCAGGACAAGTATTAGCTGAAAATTTACCGCCTTTTTATAATTGGCTAAAACATGAATTAGGAGTGAAGCGTGTTCCTGATAGTCCAGATCATACAACAAAATGGGTAATTGGTTTTCTCAATAATCAAGAAAGTATCAATCATCTAGTTGAGTTACATCGTCCAGTTCCACACGCAGCTTTAGAACAAGCTGTTCCCCGCTTGGTTGGTTTGTTTGATGGTGTGGAAGATATTAAAGTTCGTCAGGAATGGGAAAAGGCTGTTGCGGCACTTTGTCTAGTTTTAGTTGTTGATGCCCGCGAACAAGAAAAAATTGCTACAGTAGGTTAATTGTTGTGGTGGGCAATGCCCACCCTACTCAATTTTTTTATCTACAATGCTATAAAATTTATCCTATGTGATACTACCGTAAATTGGACTAGCAATTGGATGAAATTGAAGAAAGTGGAATTAATCCTCAAATTGCTCTTACTCTTTTACCAGCTATTTTTATGGCTTCGGTTGTACCTATTTATTCATTTTTTCTCCTGAAATGGAAGTTGGATAATTATATAGCTATCGTCATGAATGAGAATACTTTCTCCCAAGCCACAGATATCGACTACTTTATGATCAATGTTTCTGGAGCAGTTGTCACTCCAGAATGGATAGTTAACACCTATTTTCAACGAAATTGGGTAGGGGTTTTTTATTGAGAAGCTTAATTTTTGTCTAATTCCCGCTAATTAAAACCGGAATGTGGTGCGAATGACTCCGGTATAAATCGTGTTGTTATTGCTGTTATGTTCTGGATTAAAGATTACAATTAACCCAGGTGTAATGGAAAGATTACTATTAACTTGATAACGATATAGTGCTTCTAGATGGTAGGAAGTATCGCTATCTAAACGAAGATTTCCGGTAGAACTAGGTCCAAAGTCATTGCTTGTAACTTTAGGTGGTTGACCAAAAATTATTCCACCTAAATTACCTTTTTTACCTAAATCTGGTAAAGCTAAGGTAACAGCCCAATTCCAAATGTCTGCTTTATCTCCTCTGTTAACATTTGTGGCGCTGTTTTCAGCGGTTGCTTGAGTATATCCAACCCAAGCACCAAGTGTAAATTGTGAGTTGAAACGGTAGCTAGTTTGTAGTCCATAATTATTAGTTGAAGTGCTGATAGTAGAGCCGAATGGAGTATTAGCAAAGGCGCTACCATAGCCGCCTGAAACTGTTACATCACTAGCAGCACCGCTTAAATAAGAGTGTGCATAGGTCAAACCGATAGTTAAATCTTTATTAGGCTGAAATGCTAATTGGGCTAATGCACCATAACTACCGTCAAATAAGCCTTTTCCATCACTGGGATCACTTCCTCTTCTAGCAAGATAACCTCCTGAGAAGGTAATTTTGTCATTCAATTTGAAAACAGCACTGACTCCTGAACCTGTGTTACTGGCAGAACTGGTATTACTGGTGCGGTATATGGGAGAGAAGCGCCCAAACCGGGAAATAGCACCTACTGGAGTTGAAGATAACAAGGGGTTAATGGTGTTGAAGTTGTCGTAAAATTCACCTCCAATAGCATCGACGATGACGTTTATTTTCTCTCCCACTGGAAACCGATAATACAGTTTACCTAGTTGTACGCTGTTGGTAGTATCGTTGGTGGAGTCCCAAGATGTACGAGTCATGTTCGTACCTGTGACTGGTGCGTTAAAGGCACTGCTGTTACTAGCTTCTAAGCGAGCAAATAACTGGTCTTTTCCTGTGAAGCTACTAACGAAATTGAGACGAATGCGATCGCTCAAAATAGTATTATCTTGTAAACGACGACCTCCTGTAGCTGTATATTGAGAGGCTTTTACTGTTTCTCTCGTTGCTGGTGAAGCATTATTAATTATTCTCCACTGGTCAGAATTTAACGCTCTATCCTCACCAAAAACACCTCCAAGGGCAAAAATTACCTCTGCATTTAATTTGGTTGTAGTCGAAAATTGTTCACTTTCTAAAACAGCAGTCCGACTTTCTAACCCATCTATCCTTCCCCGCAATTCTACTAACCCATCTGCATATTCTTGTTGTAATTTTTGCAGGGTTTCTAAATCTTCTTTTTTAACAATATCAGCGGTATTCGTGGCAATTAATTCTTGAACTCTATTCAAACAAGCATTTAAACCAGCCGCAAATTCATAACGAGTCATGGCTCGATTACCCCGAAAGCTGTTGTTAGGGTATCCAGCAATACAATCATATCTCTCCACTAAAGATTGCAAAGCTTGAAAAGCCCAATCTGTGGGTTGCACATCTGACAGTTGGGAAACAGATGTTACTTGTTCGACGCTATCTTCTGTCTCTGGAGTTTCTGGAACAGCAGTTTGGGCGATGGTGGAACGCTCACCAGAGGCGATCGCACCCATTGTACTCCCTACAACCAATAGCGGAGCTATCCAAAAAGAATTCTGTACAAAACTAGACATACACCTCACACCTCAAACAAAAATTTTTTACCCATTTGGTTGGTAGAAACTATATACCAACTCAAATACTATTTAACACTTATTTTTGTAATCTACATCGTGGTTTTTACATACTAAAAACTGTCCTCATAATGTGGCTTTTACATAGTAAAGACTGTCCTTATAATTATGATTGTGAATAATTTAACCATAATCATAGCCATATAATTTGAAGTTAAATTAACTCATTTATCTGCTCAAAAGCACAGTATTTTTAAATATCAAGATACTTCTTAGAAAGTTTTAGCTGCTTCCAAAGTCCTTTAATCTGAATGTAAGCATCCTCCGGAGACAGCTTACCATTAGTTTGTAAATTACATATATAGCTGACTCTCTGGGAAAATTCCTGTAAATTGGCATTAAAAGTTATATACTCCGGTTTGAACTGACCGTAATATTTATTATGAGGATAAAGAAAATTATATAAAGTAACTAAAAAGTCTCTATCTTGTGCCATATAAATTACGTTTGTTTGCGTCAATGGAAAACTTATAAAAGTGGCAGTATTTGCAGATATTATTTTTTACCAACTTTGTTGGACAAGCATACTTTATACCAACCTCAAACAGGAAAATGTAGCTTAAGATACATTTTTATAAATAAAATCATGACAATATTTACCAACTTACATGGTAAAAATTTTGTAATCTGCCTAAAACATATTGGGTATCAATTGTTATGAAAAGAACTTTTTCAACACCCAGAAGACGGTTAATGGTATTAGTTGCTACAGCATTAACTACGATGCTCATCGCAATTGGTTTACCAACCCTAACTCCAACTGCTGTAGAAGCGCAGTCAAATACCAACTTACTGATCTCTGCTGCGGCCAGTCTGAAAGATGTATTAGAAGAAATTAAGCCTCTCTACCAACAAAGTCAGCCAAACGTCAAAATTAGTTATAACTTTGGTGCTTCTGGTGCTTTGCAACAACAAATTGAACAAGGTGCGCCAGCGGATATTTTCATATCTGCGGCAAAAAAACAAGTTGATGCTTTAGAACAAAAAAATCTTTTAGTTCCCGGTACTCGTACTGTCATCGCTAAAAATCGCTTGGTTTTGATTGTACCAAGTAATGTTTCTGGTGTGAGTAGTTTTTATAATCTCAAAGATGCAAAAGTCAAAAAAATTGCTATTGGTGAACCGAGAAGCGTACCTGCTGGCCAATATGCACAACAAGTTCTGGAAAAATTAAAAATATGGGAATCTGTCAAACCGAAACTGGTTTATGCTAATAATGTGCGTCAAGTTTTAGCATCTGTAGAAAGTGGAAATGCTGACGCAGGATTAGTTTATGTTACTGATGCCAAAATTGCCAAAAATGCAAAAGTTGTAGTTGCGGCTGACGAAAAATATCATTCTGCTATTATTTATCCGTTAGCAGTTGTTAAACGCAGTAAAAACCCTGATGTAGCTAAGAATTTTTCTCAATTTTTATCTAGTAATCAAGCTAAGAATATATTCAAGAAATATGGGTTTATCCTCCCTTGATTTTGTCGGTTTGGGTAAGATGCAAAAACATCTGTGCTTGACATTGATTTTCGCATCCATGATGTGAATAATCTCTATGTTGTTGATGGTTGTTTGTTCTCTTCTAATTCGGTTGTAAGTCCGGCTTTAACTGGTTTAACTATAATTGCTAATGCTTTGCGAGTTGGAAATCATCTGATTCAACGATCGCATTAATATCATCTTGGTAGTGGGAGGCTACTTGATAGCCTTTTCCACAAACCAACCAGTCCTTATCAGTTCGGAAACCTCAACCATCAAAATCCGTCAACTCTATATAATAGCTGTTAGTAGTGTTAAATATATTGTGAGTAAATTCTTATGACTTCTGAAGATACTAATCTCAAACAAGGTAACGGCGCTAAATTTATCTACCGATTTCTTGGGGGTGCTGCACTTGGTGCTTTTGTTGTGTCCATTCCTATCTTCTATGAGTCTTCCATAGATTTAAACTTAGTTCAATTAGGTATTGCATCATTACTGATTATATCATGTGGGTTACTATCAAGCTTGTGGGGTGAAAAATTTATTGAGGCGGTGACAGGGGTGTTAAATTCTTTTGGTTTTTAAGCCACAGCACTTATACCAGTTTGAAAAATGAATGATTGTTACCGAAGAAAGGCAGAGGGCAGGAGGCAGAAGAAAGAAAATACAATTTTTGTCCTCTGCAATTCGGTTTAAAGCCCCTAAATTTATTTATGCAAAAAATAAAAATATTTTTTCCGAGACACGCAGCGCAAGGAAAAATACGTCCTGATTAAATCCCCTAAATTTATTTATGGGTATTACCTCCTGCCTCTTTAAAAATGTAGAAACGTTGCCTGGAACGTCTCTACAAGGGTTTTTAATGGTTAATTACCAAACAAATCTAAGTCTGTAACGGCACCAACACTACTAGAAGCTACCAATTTGGCGTATTTTGCCAACACACCTTTTGTATAACGTGGTGGACGTGGTTGCCAGTTAGCACGACGACTAGCTAATTCTGCATCCGATATATTTACTTGCAATAATCGAGAATTAGCATCAATGGTGATACTGTCACCTTCTTCTACCAAGGCGATATTACCGCCAACTGCGGCTTCTGGGGCGACGTGACCAACTACCATGCCATAAGTACCGCCAGAAAAGCGTCCATCGGTAATTAAGCCGACAGAATCACCTAGTCCCGCACCAATAATTGCTGAAGTGGGCGCTAACATTTCCCGCATCCCTGGCCCTCCTTTGGGCCCTTCGTAACGGATAATGATGACATCACCGGCTTTTATTTTTCCTGCCAAAATTGCATCTAAGCAAGATTCTTCTGATTCAAATACTCTCGCTGGCCCAGTAATTACTGGTTTTTTCACGCCTGTAATTTTAGCTACTGCACCTTCGGAAGCTAAGTTACCTTTGAGAATAGCTAAATGTCCTTGTGCATACATGGGATTATCCCAAGGACGAATTACATCTTGGGTGGGTGATGGTTCTGCTGGTATGTCTGCTAAGACTTCGGCTACTGTTTGTCCTGAGATGGTCAGACAGTCACCATGTAGTAAATCATGAGCTAATAGCATTTTCATGACTTGGGGAATACCACCAGCTTTATGTAAGTCTGTGGCTACATATCTACCGCTGGGTTTTAAATCGCACAAAACTGGGACACGACCACGAATAGTTTCAAAGTCATCTAAAGTTAGTTCTACACCAGCTGCACGTGCGATCGCTAAAAAATGTAAAACTGCATTGGTAGAACCACCAACGGCCATAATTACAGAAATAGCATTTTCGATGGATTTGCGGGTAATAATTTGCCGGGGTAATATCTGCTTACGAATGGCTTCGACTAAAACAAAGGCGGATTTTTCGGTGCTGTCGGCTTTTTCGGCATCTTCTGCGGCCATGGTTGAGGAATAAGGTAAACTCATTCCCATTGCTTCAAAGGCTGAAGACATGGTATTAGCTGTGAACATTCCCCCACAGGAACCAGCACCAGGACAAGCACTGCGTTCAACTGCTAAAAGTTCATTTTCGTCAATCTTGCCGGCGCTGTATTGACCAACTGCTTCAAAGGAACTAACTACAGTTAAATCTTTACCATCGTAGTGTCCGGGTTTGATTGTACCACCATAAACAAAGATAGCAGGAATGTTCATGCGAGCGATCGCTAACATTGCACCGGGCATATTTTTATCACAACCACCAATAGCCAGTACACCATCCATACTTTGGCCAGTACAGGCAGTTTCAATGGAATCAGCGATTACTTCCCGTGATACCAGAGAGTATTTCATCCCCTCAGTTCCCATAGAAATCCCATCACTGATGGTAATTGTCCCGAAGATTTGGGGCATTGCACCAGCATTTTTGACGCTAATTTCTGCCCTTTGTGCTAGTTGGTTAATGCCCATATTACAGGGGGTGATGGTGCTGTAACCATTAGCAATACCGACTATAGCTTTGTTGAAGTCTGCATCTTGAAAACCAACAGCCCTCAGCATAGCCCGGTTAGGCGATCGCTGTACCCCTTGTGTGATAACTTTACTCTTTAAGTTTTCTGGCATTGTTTTTTCACTCATTTTTGTCACCTTGATCAAATCTCTGTAAAAGTTATGATATGTATACTTTTTTGAGATGTCCAATATATATTTATTGGCAATTGAGACTTATAAAGTATCATAAATATGGAACTACGACACCTGCGCTACTTTATTGCAGTAGCTGAGGAACTACATTTCAGCAAAGCCGCAGAAAAATTACACATAGCTCAACCGCCTCTAAGTCAGCAAATTCAACAGTTAGAAGCAGAACTAGGAGTAAAACTTTTTCATCGCAAAACCAAGCGACAAGTACAGCTAACAGAAGCTGGCAAAGTCTTCTTACAAGAAGCTTATCAACTACTGGTGCAACTAGAAACCGCAGTAGCACTAACTCAAAGAACTGGCAGAGGAGAAACAGGTAAACTTCGCATAGGATTTACCAGTTTAGTAATTTACGACTTATTACCCTTAATTTTGCGAAGATTTCGTGAGCAATTTCTAGAAGTAGAAATAGAGTTACTGGAATTAACTACAAGTCAACAAGAGCAAGCACTGAGAGATGGCTTAATTCATGTAGGTTTTGCCCATCCTCCTTTGGAAGATGACACATTATCCTATGAGTGTATTCATAGAGAGACTTTAGTGGTGGCTATGTCTTCAACTAATTCATTAGCTCAAACAGAATATATATCAGTGCGATCGCTCCTCAGTCAACCTTTAATCATGTTTCCCCGCTATCTAGCACCAGGACTTTATGATCGCATAATGAGCCTTTTTCAACAGACAAATTTCAGTCCTAACATTACTCAAGAGGCCATTCAAATGCAAACAATTATTGGTCTAGTATCGGCTGGAATGGGTGTGGCGATTACACCATCTTCTTTACAGAACCTTCAGAGGTCTGGTGTAATTTATCGTCCCATACTAGAAGAAGTACCTTTAATAGAAACTGCTGTCATCTGGCAACAAGGCAGTTTAACGCCTATTGTAGAGAATTTTTTAAAATGTATTCAGGAGTTTATTTAGGGCTTGCGGAGAAAGTCTTTCTGTTAGGTCTAGGAGTCAGGAGTCAGGAGTCAGGAGTCAGGAGGAAGAATTAGAAGAAGATAAGAATAAGAGGTTGTTTGAAAAGTCATGATTGATGTATCAAATATTTTTACCCCTCCCTGACCCTCTGTAAAGAATATAGACATTCTTGTTTTCAATCAATACAGTAGATTGCAGATCAATGAGGTACAGCATCAAAATTGAACCCTATACACAAAGCCAGTTTCATTTCTGCCTCCTGCCTTCTGCCTCCTGCCTCCTGCCTCCTGCCTTCTGCCTCCTGCCTCCTGCCTCCTGCCTCCTGCCTCCTGCCTTCTGCCTCCTGCCTCCTAAAAAGGCAAAAATTGCAGCAATACAGAACCCAAACTACCAACAAAATCCATAAAACTGGGTTTACCACTAGTTACTTTTTCACCATAGGGTGTTTTCAGTTCCAGAATAAAAGCTTGTGCTGTTTGTATTCCTTCAGCATTTTTTTGTTCTGCAAACAGTTTTGCGGCCATTTGGGCATCTTCCAAGGCGCTTTTTCTGTCTAAGTTTTGGTAACTAGCTACACCACGGGACAAATATGCACCTGCATAGTCTGGTTTAAGTGCGATCGCTTGACTAAAATAATCAATAGCTGGTAAAAGGCTACCTTTATCAGCCGCTGCTACACCCCAAGCATAAAATTCCTCTGGTTTAGCAATTTGCAAAGGTATACCCACTGCACCTTGAAAGTTAGTACCATTGAGATTAGCGTTAGTCAATTCTACATTCATTAAATAAGTATTTCTCAAATCAGCACCCGTAAGATTTGCTTCATTGAGTTTAGCCTTATTTAAATTAACTCCAAATAAACTAGCACCAGCCAAGTTTGCACCCCGCAAATCAGCACCTGTCAAATTCGCACGGCTGAGGTTAGCACCTTCAAGGTTAGCACCTCTCAAATCAGCCCCTGATAAGTCAGCCATAGCTAAACCAGCATTAATCAGTTGACAGTTTTGACATTTTTTAGTAGCTAACAACTGTCTGATCTGGTCATCATTTGCAGCTTGCGCGACTACAGGCAAACTAATAGTCAGCAAAAAGGCTGCTGTAGAAATAATTAGGGTTTTCATATTTGATATTGCAATATATCTTCATCAGGACTAAATCTTAGCTGAAACTAGATTTACATTGAGTAGTTGATATGAGTAATTTGCGCCAATCTAGCACAGTATTTGTCTCTATAGCAATCTTAACTTAACCGAAAAAAACTATTAGAATAAGACGTAAAAATTAGCACTCAAAATAATGCCATGACCGCAGCAGGAGAACCAGAACCACCCCGTAATCTAAGAACACCTATCACCAAGGTAGCGCCTTGAGGCGGTAGTTGTTCTAAATTGGTGAGGTTTTCTAAGACAATACGTGGTTTTGCCAAGACTAAACGATTAGTAGTCAGATTATGATCCTGTCCAGAATCTACACCGTGTGTATCAATTCCCACTCCAGCAATTTCTCTTTCAGTAATTAAAAATTCGGTGGCATCACTGCCAAACCCTGGAAAATGCATATTTCCATCAGCATCCTGGTTTAAAAATGCGTTTTTATCCAGCCATTTAGCTTGCCAACCCGTATAAAGTAGCACGATATTTCCCGCAGGAATAGTCCCAAATTTTGCTTCCCATGTCAAAATATCAGCCACAGTTAAAAGATAATCAGGATTTGCTGCTGATTGTTGACAAATATCTATGACTACCGCAGGTAATACCAGAGAATCGGCTGAGTATTCGTCAATGCTGATACTGTTACTGTGAAAACTATTGGGGGCATTGATATGAGTAGCACTATGTTCACCTAAAGAAAAGCGTCGCAAATAATAGCCATCATCTTGGAGTTCGGCAACAGTAGTAAATTTTACAGCCGGATCACCAGGCCATTGTGGTATACCTGTGTCAATCAGATGACTCAGGTGGATAACACGGGAGTAGGAGATATTATTTGGGTGCTGGGGATGTATAATAGCTTTCCTCACTTGATAGCCTACGTTATATCATAGATGCGGGTTGGGGGTTATGTCCAGGAGGTAAATTAGCCATACATTCCAGAGAAAATAGACAAATTGGATATGATTATATTCTTATTCAAAAATTCACTTGATCTTTAATAGCCAATCGAATAACCTAAATGGTCAGATATATTTTTTTAGGAAGTTTATGAACAAAAAGCTCATACTTAATTTAATTGCCAGTTCATCAATTTTTACATCGTTGATGTCTACACTGGGTGTTATTAATCCTGCCCATGCTAGTGTGAATCTGACCCAGCGATTAATTCATACTAATGACGGTCGTACTTGTATCACTAATCCGCATGGGTTAAAGGACTTTATCTGTATTCGAGATTCCGAGAGAGATCCAAAAGCATCTCCTGCACCCAAATCTACGGTAGTATCATCTTTGCCATCTGATAACACAATTGCAGAACTTAATTTTACAGACGAAGAAAGCGAGGCCGCAATTAGGATATTTAAGTGCGATTGTCCTTTTTGTATCAATTCTTTACGGCAGTTACGCGGTACTGGCAACCTAGTTTACTAAATTGTTCAAGCAGAAGTATTGAAGGTCAATTTAACTTCGATAAAATAGCCAAAAATCTCTTGAATTTTGGATTGAAGTTCAAAATACATTTGATTAATATTCTGGTCTGTTAATCCAGTGTTAGCCTTGATTCACGTTATCAGTGTGCGTATTTTCTATTTTATAGTGCAAGAAAACTGGAAACATTTTACACCAGAAATGGTAGAACAATATCTTGAAAGTGCGATCGCTCTCACTTTACTCTCATTTTAGGTGGTTTGTTGGTTAAGTAGAGAACTGTCAGCATCAGGATTTCCAGGATTTAAGGATACACAGGATGAAAACTGGGATTTTATCAATGGAAAATTGATAGATAGAAGAAGGAAATTTTTAAGAAATTATAAGTAAGGTTGAAAATCCAGGTCAGATAAGTTACTTTACTAAAAGTGGTAGAAGTTTTTCGACACCACAAGCCCGAACCTTGAAAACCGCATAATTTCGTTGACTGGTGTCGATAGCTTACAGGATCAGCGTTTCCGGTTTTACGAAGCCTGATTTATTGAGAATTTTTGGTACTTATTGAGAATAAAAAACGTGGTGTCGAAATGGGGGTCTGAAACCCTTGCTCTGTAAGGCTTCTAGAGGTGAACTCTTTACAAACCAACTTCCCCGCAAGGGGATGGAAACACTAAACTCCTCTGGAGTATAATATATCGTTATTACTTTACAAACCAACTTCCCCGCAAGGGGATGGAAACAGATGATTGGCTCGCTTAGATTGAATTTCTCAGACTTTACAAACCAACTTCCCCGCAAGGGGATGGAAACTCTTCAGGAGTACGATCCCGACCTTTTGGAAAGCTCTAAAACTTTACAAACCAACTTCCCCGCAAGGGGATGGAAACCGCCTTTTTGCAGTTGCTCAAGATAAAATATATATAAATTAAATTTAAATCCCTGTTTTCATCCTGTAAATCCTGAAATCCTGGACATCCTGATTCAGACAGTTTCCCTAACCAGCAACTTACCTCCTACCCCTGCTTTCTCCCTCTGTCACCTGTCACCTGTCACCTGTCACCTCTCCCGTATTCTTCAATTCTTCTTCTGTCAATACATCCCTCCCTCTGTCACCTGTCACCTGTCACCTGTCACCTCTCCCGTTGTTGCATCAAAAGTGGAGGTTTTCATTTTTTGTGCTATAACCCACACAGAAAATGAACTTAGGCAGAAACGACTCTATGGAACCAGATAAACTAGCCAGGTTTAAAGAGTACAGTGAGTTTATCCTCCGTAAAATTGACTCTGTACCCCAACATCCTTCCCAACAAGAAGATTGGGTTCCCACCAGCCTTGATGATTGTCTCATGGGCTTGAGAGAGGCTGCACAGAAGACTTTAGAACTGGCTACTTCACCCGTAAAAATTGGTGTGATGGGTGAATTTAGTAGCGGTAAGAGTTTGCTACTGGGTAGTTTAATTGGTTATGCAGATGCTTTACCCGTCAGTGAAAATCCGACAACGGGAAATGTCACCGCCATTCATATTAAACCACAAGATGGTTTTGTTACCACTCATATAGATAATTATACAGTAGAGTATTTATCTCATGAAGGGGTGAATGAGTGTTTACACTTCATGTTAGGAGAAGCAAATCGTCGCGCTACAGCAGCCGGACTACCATCTTTACAAGTATCTAAAATCAAAACTGGGAAAGATATTTCTAACTGGTGTGAAGAAGCATGGAAAAGCTCAAATAATTTAGAATTACGCTATTTGTTGCGGGAGTTGCTGTTATTTTTGCGGGCTTATCAAGCTTATGGTGAGGCTTTGTGTAGTAAGCATTATCACATTGATGCGACTACAGCCCATGAAGGGTTACAACTCACTGAAATGCCCATGGCGATTCAAACTCTGAGATTTGAGGATATACCACCGGCACATATTCGCTTACCCAGTGCGCCCCAAATCCTGCAAACTCAATTATTACAAAATAGTTTTCCCTTGATTCGTCGAGTTGATATTGAAGTCAAAATATCTAGGGAGATTTGGGATTTAACTGGTGCAGAAGAATTTGTATTGTTAGATTTTCCTGGGTTGGGTGCAGCTAATTCTGGCGCAAGAGATACTTTTCTATCATTGCGAGAATTGGCACAAGTACAGACAATACTGGTATTGCTCAATGGTAAGTCACCGGGGAGCGATCGCGCTAACAAAATTTTCACCATGATGCAACAGCAACGACCAGGACAAGATTTAAAAGATTTAATTCTGGTTGGTGTCGGACGCTTTGATCAATTACCTTTAGAAAGTGAAGGTGGAGAAAGAATTCTTGATTTTTTAATTGAAGACCATCCAAATGCCCAACCTTTACAAACAGATGTAGTTTTTCAAAAGTTGAAAGTTCTGCAAACCATTATTGATGGTGCAGATGCTTTTACAACCCAAAAAGATCGTATCGTTTTATTATCTCCATTATTAGGATTAGCTGAATTAGCCAAACGTTCGACGAAAATTAAAGCAGGTTCTGAACAATTCCTCGCTAACCTAGATTATCCTGATTACCTGGATCGTTCCAAACGACTACAACAAAAATGGGGTAAATTAAGCGAACGTTTATTAACAACAGAACCGCGTAATCCACTGGGTAGACAATTAAATTATTTTGCTCAAGATGGCGGTATTAATAAACTACGTGAATTAATTCAAAATCATGTTGCTACTCATGGTTTAAAGCAATTATATGAAGATACCCGGAGGTCGGCTGATGTTATTCGTCAACAACAGGAACAACTAAAAGATATCATAGCGGAAATTCATGAACAAGGCGTACCGACAGCAGATAATCCAGCCTTAATTGAATTGCGTTTAGCAATTGAAAGCTTAGATAAAACCTACAGAAGCTTTCAAAAAGATTTGGGTAAAGAACCACTCAAAGATAGACGGGGAGTAGTTGTCAGTGATGTCATTAAAGACGAACTAACTTTTAGAATTCTCAATTGGAGTCAGTGGACTTTATTATTTAATAAAGCTCAAAATGGTACAATTGCCATAGCAGAATCCAAAGGTGCAGCCGGAAAATTATTTGACCGAGGGAATAGAGTTAATAACTCTCTACCAACCAAGAGTGATGACTTTTATCCAGAGTTTGCCAAGACCGTTAAAGAACTAGAAGAATTTGCGCGCGATCGCATTCGTCAAGCCGTGGTAGACTTGTTAAATAAATTGGCACATCAAGTAGTTCTAGAACGGGAAAAATTACAGGCGATTCTCAATCCAGAAATGGAAGAAGTTATTGAAAATAAATTTGGTGTAGAAGCAGCAGACTTATTTTATAAACTCCTGTTAGGATGTGACCCCAACCAATGGAAAGAAGCGATTATCTTAGAAATCAACAACCAAGATAAATCAATTTCTCCAGAAATCATGTTTCCCCTGGCACGACAAGACGAAAAACACAGCATTGGGCAAATATTTGATTGGTCTCCTGAGAGAAATCAAATCTCATCTCGTACCGCTAATCATCAACTTTTTGTCTTGCGTTTGCGAGATGAAATAACAGCTAGTGCTAGTCTTCACCTTGTCCAATATGTCAGCGAAGTTAATCAACAAGTAAATGCCGAACTAGAAGGAATTTTAGACCAAATAATTCCTAATTTACAAAACCTCTCTAAAAAAGAAGAACTACTCAGATACATTGCTGCTGGAGACGCACCCCCAGAGTTAGCAATTCCCACTTGGTTAGAGATTCTTGCTGATATCACCACAATTAACGAAAGTGATATTTATGAGTATTTTTAGCAGGTTAGTCATTCGTCATTAGTAGGTGGTAAGTTTCTTTCCTGTCACCTGTCACCTGTTCACTGTCACCTATCACCATTATGCCTGTGGAAATTCGTCTTCCACCACGCTATCAACTGCGGGTTAAAGAAAATAAATGTTTGGATTTACCTGCTATCCAAATTGTTGCTACTAACAGCAATATTCCCCATATTTCTCGCATTACTTGTAGTGTCAAAGGAACACCCACAGAACTAGCAGCAGAAATTCAACAAACATATAAACACTTTAACTCCACCACACCCCAAAAAATCTCTAACTTATGTCAACTAGGGCAATATATTTGTCAGTTAGAGAAACCCTTAACCGAAACAGTCAACTGTCATTTACAGGTGATTGTTGAATATTTTGATTCTGATATCACAGGAAAACCCATATTATCAATTCGTAAAAATATGGGAGTCTCTTGTAATCTTTGGTTTTCACCGAATTTGCCAACAATCACAACGGATACACAAATGAACCCCTTTGAATTAGATACATATTTAAATAAATTAAGTCAGCAATTGAGTGAAAAACTCAATGAAAAACCAAAAAAAAGATTTCCTGGTTGGTTTGCTTTAGATTTTGGAACTTCTAATTCCACCGTTACACTTTTTGACCCCATTGAAGTACCAATTGCGGAAATTTTACCCAGAGAACAAGAATTAAGATTACGTCAGAGATTAGCAGAATGGTTAAATTCTCCAGCTACCTCTGCTTTACCAGATATTGGTGTGAGTGAGTGGGAAAAGTTTATCGCTAATATTAGCAAAAACTTAGAAATTGAACCAGAAAAATTAATTGATGTTTTTGAAAGTGATAACAAAGAGCAATTTTTAGAAGCAATTCGCCAAATTGAATTATGCTTAGGAAATAGTGATAGATTTCGCCGTGCTGTTAGCAAAAAACTTTATCAGATATATCACGAAGTTTTCCGTGTCCCCACCTTAGAATCACAGAATTTAATTCCTGTAGTGTTGGATATTGACAGACGAGATACAGAAATTCCCAGTGAAATGGAAATTGACCAAGTAGAACCATTAAAACTACAGATGGGTAGAGAAGCCAGAGACAATCGCAAAAAAGCGATCGCTCAAGGTACAATTAGTTCAGTCAAGGATATTATCAGCAGATTTCATCACTCACCCAAACGTTATTTTGGTCAAAATCGGACGTTTCCAGTGATCTTAGGTGGGGAAGAACAAAACATTGAAGTCAACCAATTAATTCAAGCAGCATGGGCGCATTTAATTGAGTTAACTGAAGATTATCGCCAACGGGCTAGAAGAAGATTTTCAGAAGGTGATTTATTAACAGCAGTTGTCACATATCCTACAGTTGCACCTCCAGTAGTGAGAAAAGAAATTAAAGCTTTAGTCGAAGAATTAGGTGTGGATGATGTGCAGACTGCTTATGATGAAGCTGTTTCTGTAGCCATATTCTTTTTATGGCGAGAATTTGGCGGTAATTTAAATATTGGTATTGAATCGTTTAAAACTCGCTGTCGCCAAGAAAAAAATAAATGGTCACAAAATGTTTTAGTTTTAGATATCGGTGGTGGGACTACAGACCTAGCCTTAATTGAACTGACCTTAGAAGATAAAACTCCCTTCTTTGCAGATAATGAAGATAGGGGTTTAGGAGGACGTTATTATAAACTTACCCCCAAATTATTAGGGTCTTCAGGACATTTACAATTGGGTGGTGAGTTAATCACTTTGCGAATATTCCGACTTTTAAAAATTGCAATAGCCGATTTTCTATTAACAGCAATTACCACAGGTGATATCGAAAGTGACAAACTAGAAGACCTCATCAACTCCGAATTAAACGAACGCTTTCTAGAAGACGGAAAATTTAAAAGTGGCAGTTTATTAAAATGTGTAGATAAAGAAAATCCCGAAGGTGATGTTGCTTTTAAAGATGCCCTAGATACAGCCGAAAAGGTACTACCAACCCGTTGGCAACAAGCACCCCAACGCCTCCAAACATTTTACACCCTTTGGGATCATGCCGAAGCTGCTAAACTCAAATTGGGACAAAAATCACCAGCAGACGGTTCTTTATTAACCTTCACCCTTTCCGAACAACAAATTAGCGAACTACTCGCCCAAAGCGGAGTTAAATTCCAAATAATCATTCCTGATGCTATCTCCCTCACATTAGACAGTCAGCAATTTGAACGCACAGCAATTTCCGCAATCAAAGAAGCCATTGGTATTGCTAAAGGACTAATGGAAAGCCGTTTAGATTCCGAAAATAAACAAAAAGTAGATTGGTTAATTCTCTCCGGAAAAACTTGCAATCTTGACCTCGTACAAAAACAAATTTATCAAGAATTTAGCAAATCTCCCTACTTTGTTTGGAATCCAGAACGCATTACATTTGTTTTAGAATTTACCAAACTTGCGACCTCAGCCGGTGCTTGTTACGCCGAAAAACTACGCCGATTAAGATTTGACCCCGAAGAATCTAAAAGCTTACTGCGTAAAGGTGCAAACCAGCTAGAAATAGATGTCAAAAACCTCTTTTATTATCTACCTTGCAACTTCAAACGCAAAACCCAAAGCAACGAACTCCTGTCCATATTTAACGCCGGACAAGAACTTTATCAACTAGCACCTTGGGAAAGTGTTGCCAAAGTACGTACTAATTGGCAAGGTATCCAATTAACAAACATCATTTATCGTCAAGACTACGAAGATGGAGATTTACGCCTGTGGGGAAGCTACGACGGTAAAACATTAATGGAGAAACTAAACATGGAAGAACCAGAGTTTCTCAAAAAAATAAAAGTCCAATTTGAAATTGACCAAACCCTGCAATTTAGCGTTTTACTTTGCCAAGGAAATCCCCATTATTTAATAGATGTTCATGGCATTGATTTGAATGATGTCATCTCAGTAAACTCAGAAACAGACGATTTATTTACTGATGGTAAATTGAAGTGGAATATCGCTGTTGAACAACCCCATAAAGACTTAACTGATGGTGATATTGCCATCAATGTATTAGAATCAGCAACAGTTGATCAACCAGATGCTTATCATTTAGTATTTGCAGTTGATCATCATGAAAATACACCACTGCAAACATTTCATTATGTACAAGATGGTATCAATGAAGCAGGAAAAGGATTAATTAGTAATCCCTTACCCCCCTTCCCACAAAACGGTCAACACACCTTCTATATCTATCAAACAGATAGCGAAACCAACACCAAAAAATGGATTCGTATTGGCGGACTTAGCAAACCAGACATCACCACAGATTACCCCTGTCAATATCATGTCACACTCGACAACAAAGGTATACTACGAATGCACGCCGGCGAAGTACCTTATTGGACATCACATCATCAAGAGTGCCTGAAACAAGAAGGATGCGTTTATCGTGCCGAATTAGAATTACAACCCAACGAAATTGATAAAGAACGCGATCCCTTTTGCGGCATACATTAATATTTTCTCACCCAAAAATACAGAGGAATAAAGGGTAAAATAACTCTGTGTTCCTCTGCATTTACCTCAGCGTGACTCCGCGTTTAAAATCCTCTCTTTCCTCTCCCCATCATGCAGCATTTACAAAAACTATTAGCAACAGAAAACTCCCAACTATCTCAAATATTACGATTTAGTTTGTACGGACTAGAAGCAACATTAAATCAAGCTCAAATAGAATACCCACAAGACCCAGGAAACCAGTTATGTGAACAGGTACTGGAAGAACTTAACACACTTTTAAATCATACACCAGTTACATCAATTGATATTGATGATGAACCTAAATTAATTCAATTACGTGATACGTTTAATTCTGATTTAGAATTAAATTTTTATTTAGGAGATACACCTCTTCAAAGTCAAAATGATAATGATTTATGGAATGAAATTCACCGTAAATTGTTGCGTGTTCCTGAAGATTTAGCAACATCTTGGCGAAAACGGGCTTTAGACATGGTGCAAAAAGTTGGTGCAACTGAAGATTATGTTAATCTTTATCACTTGCCATTTATCCGTGATGAAATCATCTACCCTGGACTAAATGGTGCTGTCCAAGCTAGAGGTTTATGTTTATCCAAAAAAGCCTTTTTAAAATCAGATATTGCTCAGATATATAATTCGGAATATGTGCATTTACTAGCAGGTTTTATGCTTTTATATATCAAACTAATTGAAATAGAACCTGATTTACATCATGCCTTAAAGAGTGTGTTTAGCTTTGATGTGGTTTCGTTAGATTCCCAGCCGGAACAGTGCCATCTCTATATTGAAGCATTGAGCGATCGCTTGCAACGAATTCAAAAATATGAAGAAAACACTGACCCCATCTTAAATCTACGTGCTTGGATTGACATGGATGAAGCCATACATTCCCTAGTATTTGTTCCCCCAGCCGAACGTTATTCCTGGTGGGGAAAACTACAACAAGAATCACGACGTATACTCAAAAAAGTAGCTGATAAAGCTATTCAAGCAGGACATGACGTAAAAATTAGACAACTATCAGGACTCTATGCTGATATTTGCGCTTATTCAAAAGATGACCTCCAACTAGACTGCGGAGGGACACCAGGAGAAGTTTTAACTTGTTTGCGATTATACACGAAAATTAATCAAGAACAAAGTCCAGGAAGAGTGATATTTCGATCTTTACGGTAAACAAGGAAGACGTTCCCAAATTACCGCCTTCCTTATCTTTAATATTTTACCTATTTAATACCCATTTACTGCATACGGGGACTGCTTGGACTTTGAGTAGGTTTAGGTTTAGGTGGAGAATTTTGTTGAGCTAATTGTTGAGATAATAAAGTTTGGGGTGCGTTAATAGCTAGAGAATCCTTGGGGATTGTAAAAATAGCAGCAGTACCCAAAAATGCAGCTAAACTAACGAGTGCTAAATTCCTCATATTTTTATCCTTTTCAAGACCGATACCACCCTATTTTGATCAATCCTCAAATTCTGGATATCTTGCTATAGTTAGTCTTACTTATGTCACTCTAGGTAGAAAAACTCATCTACAAAAACTGCAAAATCTGTTGTTTAAGTAAGATGTAAAAATGAAGATTTGCGATATTACAATATCTATTTTTACCCTATTTCTGAGGATTATTCACCAGAAAAAAACAATGGTAAAACAAATGCAGCTATCACACCACCCAATACAACTACCTCAATAATTTTTAAGATTAAACTACCCTGGACAAACTGATTAATTCCCACCTGCAAATGATTGGGAAAATTACTAAACCAACCACGCAAACGACTAAACCAATTTATAGGACTATCTTCATGGCGAAATTTCCATGACAACATTGATAATAACAACGGCGCACCACCCACCTTAGCAGACATCAAAATATGAACTGCTAAACAGCAAATCATAATCACCCAAGCTGTCAGGTGAAAATAATACCAAACATGATCCAGTTCACCTATCGGTAGCCATTCTTCCTTCATCATTCTGCCAGATATCACCGCCAAAACCGCAGCGATAAGCATCAAAGTATTTGCTAAACGTTGCAAACTTACCCACCAAATTGGTTTTCCAACTTGTGAGAGTTTTTGTAAAGAATCTGGTTGTAATAAACGCTTTTCACCAGCATGAAAACTATAAAGAGCAAAAGCTGGTAATAATAGTAAAAAGAATAGCCCTACAGTACCGTGAATATCCTGAATCGGATCAATTTTAGGAATTGGAATTTTGCCAAATCTTTTATCAAAAGTGTTGTAAACTAAGAAACCGCTAATAATTGCCGCAATTACTAAAATTCCACTGACACCATGTAGAATTCGCAATAACAAAGGTTGATAGGGTGCTGAACGATTCATAAAAAGTTTTGGTTGTTTAGTGATAGTTTCGGAAATTTAAAAAGGATCAAGAAAATCTAAAACTTTGCTGATTCATCTTTATCTGGATTTAATGCTAAGGATTGAAAATACACAATTACAGAAGATTCGAGAGAAGTACAAATATGAATAATGAAAATATTGTAGTGCGGACATTTTGCCCTCTAGGGGTGTATCTCATTCAAATAACATACGTTATATCTTTACTCTATTATTATGATTTGTTGTTCCACCAATCATTGGTATAATTTCTCCATTTCTATATTCATTTTTACCATCAGCTTTTTCTTCAAGTTCTAAATATTCTTCTGGGGTATAGTAGGCTGTAACTGTTTTGATTGCTTGGATAGTAGTTTGTAGTTTCATATGTTTATATGTCTCAATCACAATTTATACTTGCTTCGATAGGTAATAGAGAATGATTACTCTTTCTAAACCGTATTTAGCACTTGCAATATCTAGAATCTTTTAGGTGTTATCTTTAACGATAACATATTATAAATAAACGGCAATTTCAATCTATAATTCTTATGATTAAAAGCCCTCTCCGTTATCCTGGTGGTAAATCAAGAGCCATTAAAAAAATCTCTGCATATTTACCAGAAAGCTTTACAGAATTTAGAGAACCTTTTGTTGGTGGTGGTTCTGTCTTTATTTACTTAAAACAAAAATTTCCTCAATTAAACATTTGGATTAACGATTTAAACCGGGAATTATTTCTGTTTTGGTATTTCGCTCAATCTGATTTATCTAAATTAGTGTCTGAAGTTCGTCATATCAAAGAAAATTATAAAGACGGCAGATTACTATTTTCCGAGCTAACAAGTGTCGATGTCAATACTTTATCCGATTTAGAAAGAGCAGTCCGCTTTTTTGTTCTCAATAGAATCACTTTTTCAGGAACTGTAGAATCAGGTGGATTTTCTCTAGAAGCTTTTCATCAACGCTTCACTCATTCATCAATAGACCGATTAGAAAAATTAGAAAATATTTTAACACCAGATATCAAAATTACCAATTTAGATTATAGTCAACTCTTAAATGGAAATGAAGAAAATGTATTCATATTTTTAGATCCTCCCTATGTTAAAGCTGAAAAATCTAAATTATATGGAAAAAGAGGAGATTTACATACTGGGTTTGATCATATAAAATTAGCCGAAGCTTTGAAGAAATGCTCTCATAAATGGTTAATTACTTATGATGATTCACCACAGAATCACGAAAATTTTACATGGACAAATATTAACGAATGGGAATTACAGTATGGAATGAATAACTATAAACAAAAAAAAGCTGATATTGGTAAAGAATTATTTATTAGTAATTATCAAGTTAGCTTGAATCAAGAAAATAGAGTTTAATTTTTTATCTTACTCATCAGGCTTTACAGTTACCTGAACGCAAGCAGTCTTCTGTTTGGTCATCTCTGGCGCAGATACGTTTCAAATCTGGCAAAAAATTAGCATTATTTACCAAGGTACTATGAGTAATTATCATAGGGAATGTATACTGTGATGCCAACAAAATACTAATAATTAGACCTAAAGTGGAATTAGAAATATACACTGGTAATATTATTAATCCCATATAAATTTTCTTATTCATAAATCCTCTGTTTCGATTAATAATAGTGTTGTCAGAAACATCATTTTTAAATGTGATGATTTGTTAGCATTAGTTATTAAAATACTAACTAGTTACTAACCCCCAGACGTGATTGAAAAACCAATAGTTCCGTACTGGTGTATAATATTCTTCTGACAGGAGTTGGCAAAGAAGGAAAGGGATAAGGGACTAAAATTTTCAGTTAGCTTTTTCTCAACTCCGATAAAAGTTATTTTGATGACAACTTTAATCAGTATTAATCCCAACATCGCTTCTTACTTACTTATGCAGACGCAGCGCCACACAACCGGAAAAATCCCCCAAACTGGAAAAACCTCTATTGCTAGTCGCGCTCCCAGATAAAATAGTTAAGGAATGTAGCCTATTAATTGACTCATGACCCCTTCACCAGACTTAGATACTATCAATTCTCCTGATACGGACATGAATGCATACAGTAATTCTGAGGCTAATCCTCTAGATGAATTACCAGATGAGGTGGAAATGTCATTTTTTGACCATCTGGAAGAATTGCGGCGACGGATTTTTTATTCTCTAATTGCTGTTGCTTTGGGTGTAGTTGGCTGTTTTATCGTTGTTAAACCCTTGGTACAGCTACTGGAAATCCCTGCCCATGGTATCAAATTTCTACAACTTGCACCCGGAGAATATTTCTTCGTCTCTATCAAAGTTGCTGGTTACAGTGGTTTGGTGCTTGCTAGTCCCTTCATTCTTTACCAAATTATCCAGTTCGTGCTTCCTGGACTAACACGCCGTGAACGTCGTTTGTTAGGGCCTGTGGTTTTGGGATCGAGTGTATTATTTGTGGGTGGATTAGTTTTTGCTTATTCTCTACTTATTCCCGCAGCTTTGCAATTTTTCATCAGTTACGGTGCAGATGTCGTAGAACAATTATGGTCAATTGAAAAATATTTTGAATTTGTGTTATTGCTGTTATTTACAACAGGATTAGCATTTCAAATTCCGATTATCCAATTATTGCTAGGTAATTTAGGTATTGTTTCTTCTACACAAATGCTGGCTGGTTGGCGGTTTGTAATTATGTCCGCAGTTGTGTTGGGAGCTATACTTACACCTTCTACTGATCCTCTTACTCAAAGTCTTTTAGCTGGAGCAGTTTTAGGTCTTTATTTTGGTGGTATTGGTTTAGTTAAACTCACGGGAAAATAAAAAAACCGCGAACCATTAGGTTTCACGGCTTTCGGTATGGTGTGAGGAGCTTAACTAACTATCATCATAGACTAACTATTTTGACCTTGACGACTTGTATCAGTTTTGGTAACAAAATTTTTAAGAATTAGCATCGAGGAGTAAAACTTGCTTAATACTTGATAGCACTGTGTGGCGTAAGCCATTTTTTGATTTTTATGACTAATAAAAAAATAAAAACCGTGGAGATTTCAATCAATCCACGGCCTTTGGTGTGGTGTGAGGAGACTTAACTAACTGACTATCATCATAAGGCATATAACTATTGATGACTCAATTGCCACAACTTTCGTTACATCATTTTTGTTTGATGACATACAGCCGGGAAGAGGTATGGCTTTGTTTTTAAGTTTTGTACCTCATTTATCACAAGAAAATCGCCGAAAGGCACGGAAGCCACTTGGCTTTAGAGAGTGGAGTAAGTGCCAACCTATATCAACTTTAGAAAAGTTACACCAAGGCACCACCACAGCTAGAACCACATCCAGCGGTACAACCATAGCAATAGTCTGCGGTTTGGACTTGATTGATTATATCCAGACTTCCAGCATCTAATAATTTCCTGATTTTCAAGTTATTACCACGATGATCTTTTGCAGGTAAATTCATCATTTGGTTAAAGTCACAATCATAGATATTTCCTAAATAGTCTACTGAAAGTTGATTAAGACACATTAAGTTTTCAACAGTATCAGGATTGAATTGCAATTCTAAAAATTGCACATAGCTGGAGTAAAGCTGTTTCCGTTCTAAATGTAATTTTGTTCTGCCGATAGGTAGGTTAGTAATGGTGAATAGGTTATTAAACACAATGTCAAAATGTTCTCGTAAGAACATTTTATAAGCTAGTTCTAAGTTTGTCTGTTCGGGAGTTAAAGAAAAATTTTCACTGTTGGGTAGTTGGGGATTGTAAACCAAATCTAAAATTAAATTGGGATTTTTCCCATAACCAACTTGATTTAGCCATTGTAAGGCTTTAATCGAATCATCAAATACTCCATTACCCCGCATTTTATCTACATTATCTGCTAGGTAACAGGGTAGAGAGGCTACAATTCTGATTTGGTTTTGAGCAAAAAATTCTGGTAAATCACCAAATCCTTCCACAAAATAAATGGTTAAGTTTGTCCTGATAATTACTTCTTTACCTGCTCCTTTTGCGGCTTCTACCAATGGCTTAAACCCAAAGTTCATTTCTGGTGCGCCACCTGTTAAATCGACGATTTTAATTTCTGGGAATTTATAGATTAGTTCAATTAATTCTAGACAAGTTGCTAGGGAAAGTTCTTCTGTCCTTTTAGGACTTGCTTCTACATGACAATGATTACAAGCTAGGTTACAACGTTTACCTAGATTAATTTGTAAAACATTTATTTCTTTTTTGGTTAACGGTGAGGTTAGTTTAGTTTGAAAAGGTGTAATTCCTGTTGGCACGATAATTTATACCTTAATCAACTTGATTCGGTTGGTATTTTTGATTTTTAACCAATTTTGGGGGTTTAAGAGGATGCTTTAAATGTCTATAAAAGGTATAGTTTGTCATTTTGAAAGTCACGAATTGCTGTTAAGAATCTCGATTTTGTGTTAAATTTTGAGATGCTTAACTATGCGATCGCTCTATTCTGCTCCTCTAACTCCCCCTGTAACTCACAAGCAGCAAGTTCTATGGCGGGTTTTTCACGTCCGTTATAAAACTTAATGATGATAGTGTAGCGTGTGCTAGGCACAATTGCTAATGATTCTAACAGCACCCACCACCGTCATAATACCAAGTGGAATCTGTCACCATGATTTCTGTAGGTTTTAAAGCTGCTAGTTTCGCTGCTGTTTTATCACATACGGCTGCTGGTATACCACGTTGTAAAATATGTCCTGCTGCGTCATCAAAAAATGGTTGTGTCCCTGCATAAATAGCTGTTTTGCCTGTGAAAATACAAGCTCCATCTTCGGGAATATCAACTTTGAAAGAAACGGAATCAAGACTTTCTAACAGTATATTTTCTTCCAGGTTATAAGTTTGTTTATCTAATAATCTATAAGGGCGACGGGCGCGAATTTCAATTTGTCCAAAGCCAGCATTTATAATTAATTGGGTATATTCTTGATAAGTAAGTGCGCCTGATAAACATAAGGCGCGTAGTCTTTCATCTTGTTGTAAATGTTTGGGAATAGAACGAGTAGTAATGGGGTCACTCATTTGCAATCTTCCACCTGGTTTTAATACTCGATATGCTTCTTTTAAGGCACGAGTTAAATCTGCTGGTTCAAAAATGTTGAACAGACAATTTTGTGCTAATACATCTACTGAGGCATCTGTAACAGGTAAGTTAAATGCATCTCCTGCACAAATTTTGACAAAACTAGTGTCAAACCAAGGATTTTCTTGAGCAGCAATTTCTAAGTTACGTGCAGCGGCTTCGCGCATTGCTTCCACTGGTTCAATAGCAATTACAGCACCAGGACGACGAGAAAAATAAGCAAATTGTAATGCTTCTAAACCACCGCCAACACCAACATATAAAACAGTGGGTTGATTTGCTAGTTCGTTAGTATGAACCGTTGTCCCACAACCATAATTCATTTCCTGCATTGGTAAGGGAATTTTTAATCCTGGTAATTGCAGGGGTGTACTTTGGACACAACATAGTCCTATTTCTGGTGTTTGGGCAACTTCGCTGTAAAATTGGGCTACGGTTTCTAAATAAGTCATTGCTGCTATTTGGTATTAACTGTGTATAGATCAATTGTGCATATTAGTATAGTTAAGTATGGATTGAATGAGTTTTTCCTGAGAATTTCTTAAACTTAATCACGCAATACGTAACCAACACCACGGACGGTTTGGAGGAGACGCTTTTCATTGTTGGCTTCGAGTTTTAGGCGTAAGTAACGAATGTAAACTTCTATAACGTTGGAATCACCCATGAAGTCGTAACCCCAGACTTCTTCTAAAATGCGATCGCGTGTAATTACCTGTCGCGGATGGGTGAGTAAATAGTCCAGTAAATCAAATTCCTTAGCAGTCAACTCAACTAAACGCTCTCCTCGGTAGACTTCCCGCGTACTCCGATTTAAACTCAAATCATCAAAGATTAAGATATCTGCGCTATCGGTTTCTTTACTTCTGCGTAAATGAGCGCGGACTCTGGCTAATAATTCTTCCACACTGAATGGTTTAACTACGTAATCATCAGCACCAGCATCTAAACCAGCGACGCGATCGCTCACTTCATCTTTAGCAGTTAGTAAAATTATCGGTACTTTATCACCCGTAGTTCGCAAGCGACGACAAATTTCTAAACCTGAAACACCCGGTAGCATCCAATCTAAGATAATTAAATCTAGATTTAACTCCCGTGCTGCTGTCAGTGCAGTCAGTCCATCATAAGCTACGCTAACTTGATAGCCTTCATAACTCAATTCTAATTCTATAAATCGAGCCAATTTGACTTCATCTTCAACCAGTAAGATGTGTGTCATAAAAATATTTAGGATTTTAGCAGAGGATGGCCATATTAATACAAAAACAGACAAATTTTCGACACCAGTGCAGCATGGCGAAAACAACTATAGGAACCAGTTTGATTCCTGTCTCCCTTACGGGATGCGATCGCAGTAGCGTGTCGGAGGTAATCGGTTTACAGATTAACAGATAATGGTGATGCCGGTAAACTAATTGTAAATATACTTCCTTCCCCCAACCTAGAGCGTACACTCACATGACCACCCATACTTTCGACAAAAGTCTTAACAATTGACAATCCCAAACCACAACCACCAGTAGAAGAAGTACGTGCTTCATCTACACGGTAAAATCGCTCAAAAATTCGTGCTTGATGTTGCAAAGGAATACCATAACCTTGATCACAAACTTGAATAATCGCCTCTTCGCCTTGCAAATTTAACTTAATAAGTATAGGCGTATCTGCTGGGGAATACTTAACAGCATTATCAATCAAATTTATTAAAATCTGTTTTAAACGATTATAATCTATTCTCACCTCAATTCCCTGATTAATTGACTCAAGTTTTATTATTCTCTGGCTATACTTTTCAGCCATACCTACAACCTCTGCTACTAACTCATTTAGTAAACAGACATCCCATCGCAAATGTAAATAACCACTATCAGCCCTAGCCAAATCCAGTAAATCTTGTAAAAGTCTAATAGTCCTTTCCGTTTCCATAGACGCAGTTTCTAAAGCTTCTAGTTGCGCTGAATTTAAATTATTCTGTCTTCTCAAAACACTTTGCAAATAACCATTCACAATCGTCAAAGGTGTACGTAATTCGTGAGATACATTACTCACAAATTGTCGTTCCTGTTCCCAAGACTGGGACAGACGAGATAACATCATATTGAAAGTATTTGCTAATTCCTTAACTTCACTAGGTGCATTTTCTAGATATAATTCTGCCTCTCCTAAATCTGCTAGAGAAATAACAGCAGTCATTTGATTTAACTGACGTAATGGTTGCAGAGAAGCCTGGATATAGAATGCGATCGCCACACAAATAACTATAATAACCAAAACACTAGCAATCATCAAACTTCTCACCATCGCCATAAACATTATCTGTTCATTAGTCACTTCCTGCGCCACAAATAATTTATCCAAAACCTTACCTTTTACAGGTATAGCACCACCACATAAAACAAAATACCGTTCACGAATTTGTACTAATTCAGGTTTAACAGACATCTCAGTTAAAGACATCAACTCACTTACTGTTACATCTGATAGCAAATTCCAATTATTAGATTTAGCTATAATCTGATTATCACCATCTTTTACCCAAAGAAAAGTATCCGCATTTGTCAAATTATTAATTGCTTTATTCAAACTTATTTCTTCTGCCATCATTTCCTGATAAAGTTGCACATCACGCGGCAAACGTTCAGCAATTTGGCTAATATTATACTTATGACTATTAATTAAAATTTGCTGCATATTCCAACTTGTCAAACTAGCCAATCCACCTAATCCCAAAGCTGAAACCACAGCAATACCCATAATTAGGCGTAACCGTAAAGAAAAAAAATCAAATTTCTGCCAAATTTTGTGGATTTGTTTCACTTTAGTATTAAGAAGTTTGTGATTATAAAATTTCCGCAAAAAAATTCATAAACTTATAGTTACTGGCGAATTTTTGTAATTTCATGGGAATGAAAATCTAAAGATTCTTATTCCCACTCCAATGAGAGCCTATTTATAAATTAAATATTAACTAGGGTGTGTTAAAGCTATATAAGGATTTGGAAATTTGAGAGAGTGAGTATTAGCCGTAACGCACCCTACAATTTAATATTTACCTGATCAACCATCAAATGGCTTTTACTCCTAACTCCTGCAACTATTTAGGCAACTCCGCATAACCAAAACTAACATTAAATCGGCGACACCAGACAGCTACAGAACCAAAATTCGCCAACTTCACATTATTAGGTAAAGCATAACGTTGAGAACCACTAATCTTTTGTAAAGGAGCAATACGTACATAATCTTTCTCCTTAATACCATATTTTGGTGGTACATTACCACGATAGAGAATGACAAATAAATCAGGACCATTATCAGTTTTGAAACTTTTGTCAAACTCTAAATAGCTAATTCCATTTTCAGTAATAAAACTAACTTTCCCCTGAGTCCTGTGTTCCAAAGTCTTAAAGCTTTCAGATGCTGCTGCTGAACTAGCCACATTTGTTACCGACTGAGGCTGATTATTTATAGGAGTTGAGTTTACTTCCTTTGTACAGCCTAAGCTGAAAAAAGTCACCATACCAACAATAGCTAAAAGCTGGAATTTCATACTGGAACTACCTTAAAATTATCCTTAATGACAATTTAAAGTATAATTCCATCATTTAAATTAAATTAGCCTGAGAATTTGTTTAGAATTCGTTGAATATTTATTGATAAAAACAGAAATTAGCATCCTTAATGTGACAAAAACTAACAGATAAATGCAGCACAAAACATACTAAAAAGGTCACAAACTAAAGGATTGTTACTGCTCACCGATAAATTCTGAATTATTATCACTCGCATAATAGACTTTTGCAAAGTCAGCAATATTCGATAAAATTAAAAAATCAATAGTTTTAAACTGTCTGTCAATAGCTGGCAAACTACATATTTTAGCTCCAATACTCAAATAAGCTTGTAAAATCTTCGGAATTTCCACATTATATATATTAGGACAATCTTGATCAATTTCTACAGAGTATTCTGAATTTGGCTCAACTAAAATACTTGGATGCATCAAACCATGATGTTTAAAATAATGATAAGCACAAGTAGCTTGAACAGGACATTGTGTTAGTAATGATGCACAACCAAAAAAATATTGTTTTCCACTCCAAATCAAATAATTAGCTAATCCTTCCCAAAGTAACAAAAATGTATGAAGATTCCGATATTCTTTAGCTATACACGCACGTCCAACTTCTACAGATGACTGAAGTAAAAGATCGGGAATTTTATTGAGATTAAATATATCAGCAGAATCAAAACCTAAACCTTTGCCAGCCATTGTATAGCTTTGCATCCTGTATGTACCAATAGTTTTACCAGTATTTTTAGCAATAAGTATCAAGTGATGACAAATATCATCAAATTTATCTCGATCCATTTGTGTAACATTAGAACCAGAAAATCCCAAACCTAGTTCTAAATTAAAAACCTCAAAACGCAAACGGAAAACAGATTCTAATTCTTCCTCATTTGCAGCCAGTCGTACAATATAATTGTCATTTTGCAAAATGGGAAAATCAATGGGATGTAGTTGAGAAGAGATGATATGGTAATACATTTACATCTGTTTTCCTACTTATACAGCAAATGAGAGCAAAAATCACGGGACTAGTTCAAAAACCCTTTGAAGCTCTCTTTCCTATCCCTATGGCTCCTGCGTCGCCACGCAAGCTATCGGGACGCTACGCGAACGCTTTCTTTGCGTCCTTTGCAGTTTGTTTATTTCATGCCTTAGATAAGTTGTATGGTCAGATAAAAATAAACTTACACATTTGGGATGCTTCCAATGATTATGAAGCTGAAATTACTTTTATTATCGACATATTGAACAATAAAATCTGGCAATAAGATACAGATTTATCTAATTCACTCACAATTTAAATAGTAAATAGGGTGTGGAGAAAATTAACCCTCAAAAAACCCCCGAACATATCTACGGGGGCTGAAATAATTTTCCTTGCATTTGCAAACGCTAATAGCTAGTTAATTACGATGATTATTACTGTAGCGAACCCTTGTACCAGCCCAAAGTAACTTCTCCCGCAGCGTTTGATAATATGAATTATTCTCCCGCAAAACAATAAATTTAGCCCGACAATCAGCCATCCGCACATCAACACGATGCCCCGGCCAAATTGAAGTAGACAAAACCCCATCCATCCACAATTTTGTACTTAAATCATAATCACCCAGAGGCCAAATACTTACCACCGAACCAGGAGGTAAAATTAGAGGACGACTAGAAAGACTCATGGGACAAATGGGTGTAATAGTAATTGCCTCCATGCCATCATGCATAATTGGTCCACTGGCCGAAACAGTATAACCAGTAGAACCAGTGGGAGTAGAGACAATTAACCCATCTCCCACATACTGATCTACTACCTCACCATCAATTTCCATTTCCAGGATTGAGGTAATCATCCGGTCAGCAGAAGCGGGTTTCACACAAAACTCGTTCAAAGCGAGAAACTGTTCAGTCACCGGTTCTAGGTTTGTCCGATGACCCTCATATACAGCTGCTTGCAACATCATCCTTCGCTGGAGAGCATAACGATCTTCAAACAGCCGGTCCCAAACTTGTTCTGGATCTTGAAACTCATCCATTGACTCGGTTAAAAACCCCAAATGGCCTCCCACATTCACTCCCAGAATGGGGATACCAGCTGGGGCTAAATGCCTAGCACCGGTTAAAACAGTACCATCACCACCAAGTACCAAAGCTAAATCAATTGGTTGAGTTGAGGATGCTAAAAACACCGGATAGGGGTTATCTTTTGGTCCACTAGGCCCCACCAAAACTTGGCACTGAAGGTCTTCTAGTTGTTTAGCACAGAGTTCTGCCCAGCGTTTACTCTGGGAATCTCGCGCTTTATAAGCAATTATTACCTGCTTGAGTTGCACGCACTATTACCACTTCAGGAGATTGAACTGCTCCATATCGACGGTATCACGGTTGCGATAAATGGCCAGCACGATCGCTAACCCAACCGCCGCTTCAGCAGCTGCCACGGTAATCACAAAAACTGTGAAAACCTGACCCTTAATTAATGTTGAATCGAGAAAGTTGGAAAATGCCATTAAATTCAGATTAACAGCATTCAGCAACAACTCAATTGACATCAGTACCCGCACAGCATTACGGCTAGTAATTAAGCCATAGATGCCAATGCAAAATAAAGCTGCTGCTAGTAATAAAAAGTATTGGAGTTGCATAATTTGGTAATTGGTAATTGGTAATTGGTAATTGGTAATTGGTAATTGGGCATTGGTTGATCAACCTTCCCATCTCCCCATCTCCCCATCTTTTTATTCTTCAGTACCGCTACCAGTTGATACCAATTCTCTGGGGCGTTCTGGCAAGGTTAAGATTGTTTGTGGCATATCAGAAGAAGCTACTTCATCTGGTAAATACTCACGACGAGCCAAAATAATTGCTCCCACCATTGCCATCAGCAACAAAATAGAAGCCAATTCAAAGGGCAGCAAAAAGTCGGTGAAGAAATGTTCACCAATCACAACTATAGAACTTTCGCCAGCTACTGGCACAGAGGAATATGCCCAAGGCGTTGCCAGTACCATCGTACTTAAAAGGGCAAACAGTCCTATACTCACCACAGCTGTAATTATTTTCCGCAACCCAGCACTGGGTAAAGGTGAAAAATCCTGACGCTTGTTGACCAACATAATGGCAAACAAAATCAGCACGTTAATCGCACCCACATAAATCAGAATTTGTGCTGCTGCGACAAAATCACCATTTAGCAACAGGTACAGTCCAGCCATGCTGATGAATACACCACCTAGCAAAAATGCTGAATAAACGATGTTAGAAAACAGCACTACACCTAATGCTGCCCCAATCATCATTACACCTAATATGCCAAACGAAACAACTTGTACTCCTTCCGCTAGATTCACTTTTTTCGATCCTTTTGATGTTTGATAAATGCTGATTGGTGATTGGTAATTGGTAATTGGTAATTGGAAAAAACGATTTATTACCCATTACCTATTAGCTATTAGCTATTAGCCATTACCACTTTCCACCAAATCTTCTGGGAAAGAACCAGCACGGGGAGCATCTGCGGGTACACCGTGGGGTTCGAGTACGCCTTTAGGTAGGTAAACTAGTTCGCGCAAGGGAGTCACCATTGGATCGTCTGTTACCTTGTAAGGCAGTCGTCCTAATGCTACGCTGTCATAGTTAAGTTCATGGCGATCATAGGTAGCAAGTTCGTATTCTTCTGTCATGGATAGGCAATTAGTGGGGCAGTATTCTACGCAGTTACCACAGAAGATGCAAACTCCGAAATCAATACTGTAGTGTTTGAGTTTTTTCTTTTTGGTGGATTTGTCCATTTCCCAATCAACTACAGGGAGATTAATGGGACAAACACGCACACAAACTTCACAAGCGATGCATTTGTCAAATTCATAGTGAATCCTACCCCGAAACCGTTCCCCAGGAATCAATTTCTCGTATGGATACTGTACGGTAATAGGACGACGCTGCATGTGGTCAAAGGTGACAGATAAACCTTGCCCAATGTAACGCGCTGATTGTACTGCTTCTTTGGCGTAATCACCAACTTGTTTGAGGAACTTTAGCATTATTTGTGTCTCTCTTTAAGAATTTTGGATTTTGGATTTTGGATTTTAGATTTAAGATTCAATCCAAAACCTAAAATCTAAAATCTCCTTATCCACCGAAGGCGACGGGAAAAGCTAATTTTAGGGCTGCGGTTAATAGGAGATTAACCAAACCAACTGGTAGCAAGAACTTCCATCCTAAATCTAGTAATTGGTCAATTCTTACCCGTGGTACTGTCCAACGGATGAGGATGGCCAAAAATACTAGAAAATAGGCTTTTAGTACGGTCATTGTAATGCCTAAAGCGGCTGTTACTACTTGGAGTACAGGGTCAGTAGCACTCACTCCTAGCACTTTGCCGAGTAAATCAATAGGCACAGGAAAATGCCAACCACCCAAGTATAAAATTGCTACTAGCAAAGAAGAAAGGATCAGGTTAATGTAAGAACCCAGGTAAAATAAACCAAATTTCATGCCTGAGTATTCGGTTTGATACCCTGCTACTAGTTCTTCTTCTGCTTCGGGTAAGTCAAAGGGTAATCGTTCACATTCTGCTAAAGCGGCAATCCAAAAAATGAGGAAACCCAGTGGTTGTCGCCAAATGTTCCAACCTAAGATACCAAAATTAGATTGTTGATTGACGATATCAACTGTGCTAAGGCTATTAGACATCATTGCGATCGCTAACACACTCAACGCCAAGGGAATCTCATAACTAATTGACTGCGCTGCTGCCCGTAAACCACCCAACAGGGAGTATTTGTTATTGGATGCGTAGCCTGCCATTAACAAGCCAATGGGCTGAATGCTAGACAATGCAATCCATAAAAATACTCCCATCCCCACGTTGGTAATGACGATATTCTCCCCAAAAGGGACAATCAGAAACGATAAGAATACCGGAATCACCACAATTACTGGGCCAAGAGTAAAAAGCCAGCGATCTGCTTTTGCTGGGACGATATCTTCTTTAAAGATTAGCTTTAGACCATCTGCTACAGGCACTAACAACCCAAAAGGCCCTTGATATTCAGGGCCAATTCGTTGCTGTGCCGCAGCAGAAATTTTCCGTTCTAGCCAGGTCGCAACCAGTACGCCCACCGTTGCACCAATCAGCATCAGGATCATTGGTAATGGCATCCAAATCGCTTTGGCTGCCCCTGGTGGTATTCCTAAATCCCTGACAGATTGAATAAAAGTTCCTTGGAGGTCAATTCCTGCATTCATTTTTGCTACTCTTTAAATCGTCAAGTCATGGTGAATCACAACTAGTTGAGTTAATAACTGTCAATTCACTGGTTGATAATCTCTACCGAGATGATGCCTAATTGTAGATTTGTTGCCAATCCATGAGTTTAGTATATCCTTGGATGGTTTTCACCCCATGAACCAAGATGACAACTTCTGCTTATGGTTGGGATTAAGAAAGAAAAGGGTTTAGGGTATGGGGAGGATAGGGCGGATGAGGGAGATAGCGGGAGCAAATGTGAAATTTCTGCTTTTAACTCCCAATATTCCTGCCCAAATTGTCTGATTTTCCGGCACTGGTGGCTGTGATGACAGCACCAATTTTAAGATATCGAGTTGAGATATTTAAGTGCAAGCCCACTTCATCAGGCAGATGACACTTATCAATCTGTCCACTGTTGGATTTTAATCCCAAATCTCAAATCTAAAATTGGTTACTTGTCACCTAATTGCGGAAAAATTCCTCTTAACTCTCACCAATGGTGAAGAGTCAACTATTTTCCAGTTGGTTAACGCTTGTCCATGGGAGTGTAAGTGATTTCGTGACGACCGTTATAAACTTGGGTAGGACGGAAAATCCGGTTTTCTGCAAGTTGTTCTTTCCAGTGTGCTAACCAACCAGCCACACGAGCGATCGCAAAAACAGGTGTAAACAAATCCGTGGGAATTCCCATTTTTCTATACACCAAACCAGAGTAAAAGTCAACATTAGGATAAATTCCTTTGCTGCCAACTTTTTCTTCCATTACCCGTTCCACTTCCAAGGCAACTTCATAATACTTGTCGTAGCCAAACTTATCGAACAATTGCTCTGCCAATCGTTGTAAGATAGTTGCCCGTGGATCTTTTACCTTATATACACGGTGTCCAAACCCCATAATTTTCGCCTTCTTTTGCAGACGATCTTCTATGTAGGAACGGACATTATCCACACAGCCAATTTCTTCCAACATCTCAATCACTTCTTCGTTTGCACCACCATGCAGGGGACCGCCTAAAGTACCTACTGCACTGGCAACGACCGCATAGGGATCAGTTAAAGTGGAAGCTGTGACTCTCGCACTGAAGGTAGAAGCATTCATTGTATGCTCAACGTGCAGAATCAAACAGATGTCAAAAATCCTTGCTGCCAAAGGATCAGGTTCTTTCTCATTGAGCATATACAAGAAGTTAGCAGCGTAATCCAAATCATCCCTTGGCTTTACAGGGTCATTACCCTTCCGCATCAATTGAAAAGCCGCTACCATCGTGGGAATTGTCGCTACTAAACGTACCACTGCATCCCGAATATAGACAGGGTTATGTAAGTCACGACGAGAATAAAATAAACCCAAGGCAGCAGCAGAAGCTTGTAGCGCATCCATTGGATGTCCACTTTCGGGAAAGCATTTCATCATATCCCGAATGCGGTATTTGATCCGTCTGTGGGTACAAACTTCCACTTCAAAAGCCGCCAATTCTTCCTTGCTGGGCAATTCTCCCCAGATTAAGAGATAAGCAGTTTCCAAGAATGTACTTTTTTCTGCTAATTCTTCAATCCGAATGCCACGATACTCCAGTATTCCCTTTTGCCCATCTACATAACTAATACTCGATTGGGCTGCGGGAATGCCTTCTAAACCAGGCTTGTATTCGCACACCGTCATGGCTACACCGTTTGCTTTGTGAAATATCTGAACACGCTAACTTACCAGAGATTATTTTCACCATAACAGTTGCCGATTTAACAACAATTCTATGCGAAAGGTCGAAAAACTGTTATAGCAGGTACTTGGGTGGTGTCAACCAGAACATTTGACTACGACCCAAAGGAGAACCATCATCAGGTAGTTTTATTCCGATCATACCTGCTTTTTTCAGGACGAGGCGCTCTTTTGCTTCCCCCCACAGGAGAATTTCTGCCCAACTGCTCAAACAAGGCTCATGTCCTACTAATGCTATGGTAGTTTGTTGAGTATAATTTCTTATTTCTAACCAGTCTTTTAACCAGCTATTAATATCGCCTTCAAAGCTGAGATAGTGAGATATTTCTAATTGAGAACTGAGTCCGGCTGCTATAAGTATTTCTGCTGTTTGTTGGGCGCGGACTAAGGGACTGGTGAGAATTAAATCAAAGTGTAAATCTAGTTTTAATAATCTTTGGGCTACTTTTTCGGTTTTTTGTCTTCCTTCTTTGGTCAGTTGACGTTCTTCATCTTTTAGCCCTGGTTGATGTTCTTGGGCGATGCCATGACGAATTAAATATAGTTCCATATTCTTATTGTTGAGTATTCAAATATAAGTTAGGTTTTATCAAATTTATGGATATGGTAATAGGTTTAAATTTTGAATAAACCTATAATCTCGTTGGTTTTTAGTAACAAATGGATAATTCCCCGCTATTGCTGTTGCTGCAATTAGACCATCAGCAATTAATAAACCATGACTGAGCCGATAAGACCGCAATAAATCAACAGCTTTGTCTGAAATAGCTTCATCAAGCTTAATGATATAAAATTGTTTGAGGAATTTTTCTAATGTCTGTAGTTCTGCTTTGTTAGCACAACCAATCATTAGTTCCATTTGTGTGACTATACTAATTGCCAAGCTAGAATTTGCTTTCAAATTTTGTAAACAGTTTACTGCTTCGATAACACCGCGACCAACATCAATGATGATATCAGTATCAACAATAGTTGAGTTATTCATGAGAATTTGACCACTCATTTTTTCTCACACCACGTACCCAAGTATTGCTATCTGTTAAATCTTGACGTTCACTCCAAATACCGATAAATCCATCATTTATCAAATCAACATCTAGTGACTGAGTAGGAGGTTCAATCCTTGTATATTTTTGCCGTAAAAAAGCAATAAAATCTATCACTTGACGCTGTGCTTCAGCGGGAAGAGATGAAAATTCATTTAACAATTCTTGTTGTGTCATTTTTATACCTCTCAACAAGGTGAACATTATGAAGTTAAAGGCTCGATTTTTAAAGATATACCCATCTATGTAATAGCAAATGCTGGATTATAGTGATGATCTTCTAAATACATGAAGTTTCACCTACATTTTCGCATACTTTTCCGATTCTTGTTCGAGATAAGTCCAATCCTTAACCTGTTGAGTGAAATGTTTCATTATATCAATAAACTCGATATCACTCACATCTTTCAATTTTAATTGAACTTCTTGATAAACTTTCATTTCACTAACCTAAAATCAGAAAAAGTTAAAATTCCATCTTACTATGAGGATAAAAGTCTAAATCTAAAATTTCATCAACAGCAAAAGGACAAACAATAGGAAAGTTATCCTCGGCTAAACCAGTTTCCACAATTGCTTCTCTTCGCGCTCTTTGATAAGTAGTATTAATCCAATCCGCATCATTTAAAAATCGCTGCAAACTGGGACTTTCTGTTAATAACTCATCTAAATTCAGTCGTTCACGGGTAATGGTAATTTGCCAACTATTACTGCATTTTTCGGGCTGATATTTCCACTTTAGTAAATGCGATAATACCAACCTTAACGCACTCTGCAAAGCCCTCTGTTGACTCTTGCCCAAATCCACCACTTCCTCAATTAAGTTTTCTAAATCTAGCGTTTCCCAATTTCCTGATTTTAAAAGTTCTGCTGTTTGTTCTACCCAAGCATAAAAATCTTGGTCATACAAGCTTTGTAATATTTGCAGTTCTATAGTTTTCATGGGATTTGTCTGATACACTGCTTGCTAGTTAGGAATTTACCACCAAAAAAATAATTTGTAGGGGTTTGGCAATGCGCCTTACCCCCACTGAATCAACACCGTCTTTGAATCGGTTTTAACGTAATTCGGCTATTGATTCTTGTACTTGAAAACAATTCATTTTCTACGACTGAATTGGGTTATCTCTAGGATTTACCAATTTCAATAACTTCTGTTTAATTTGTGCGTCGTAAACTTCCCATTTCATTTTGGCATAAGCAGAATTTTCATTGCCCCCAGATAAAAAACCCATGGGAATTTCAAAGCCACCTGCACCTGTACGTCCACCACCAAAGAACCGCCCAGTGCTGTCTTGTCCAAAGGCTTCTTTAATAAATTCATCAGGGTCTAAAGTAAGTTTTGTGGTTCTTAGGGAACCTATGACTACTTCTAATTCGTCATCTTCATCGTGAACAATTCCATAAACTACTGCGGTGTGAACGTTTTCTTCTGTCACTAGAAAATCAGCCGCTTGCGGAATAGCATCCCGGTCGTCGTAGCGTAAATAACCAACCCCAGCAATGGAAAAGTTATTTTGGACAATGCGATTTTTGAGCGATCGCTCGATCACATCCATGACCCGCTTGGAACGATTTGCCTGTAAAATGGCATTCAGCAACTGAGCATCATAAAATCTGCTCAGATAGGCAGCAGCCATAAAATCTTCTTCCTGCGCTTGCATCAACCTATTGGTATCTGAGCGCAAACCATGCATCAAAGCAGTTGCACATTTAACGTGCTGGCTAATACTACTATCTAATCCCAGCAAACCCGCTTGTAAATACTGGGTAAATATAGTTGCAGTTGCACGTACATAAGGACGAACATCGACAAACTCGGCCTTTAGTTCTCCCTGCAAGCTATGATGATCCACCAGCACCACCAGGGGAAGTCCTGCTTGTTGTACTGCTGATAACAGCCCAGATGTGGTTCCCTGGTTATCAATTAGTACGAACCCTTGATAAGATGATAAATCTTTATTTTTCAGGGTTTGCATTGTCCACCTTTGAGCAGGTAAAGTAGTTAGCTTAACCAAGGCAATATTCTCTTGGTGGCTTAATGTCCCAGCATAAATGATTTCACATTTGATATCATACTGTTGAGCAATTAACTGGTAAGCCCAAGCACATGAAAGAGCATCAGGATCAGGGAAATCTTGCAAAATCACTAAATGACGCTCATGTCTGTGTCCAAGCAAGGTTTTCTGCAATTCTTCTGATTTTTGATGTGCTAGAGAATTACCTCGTTGAGCTAAATATATACCTCCATCACCATTATTTGATGGTGGTAAAGAAGGACGGGTAAGGGGTGGAAGTTCATAAGAAGATTCTTTATCTATCTCAACTTCCTCCGGATTCGGTTCTGTGGTCAATGAAAAACTCTCAAATTGAGTAACAGGAGAATTCAAGTACATAGGGCATTTGGTGTTCAGCGCGGTGGCTTGTGTATGCCTTCCGAGATACTCCAATCATTGCATCATTGGTTTAGCCACACACTATGATCTTGACAGAAATCAACTGTCTTTGCACTGCATACCTTGGTCTATTTTTTGTCAAGAGTATTAGTCAAGGATTTATCACATCTGTCTGGATTGAATATTGATTTTGGCATCAACGTTATGCAATTTTTGTGAAAACCTGATTTTGACAAAAATATTGATTTTTGCTAAAAAATTATAGGCATAAAGATATATACCTCATAAAAATGAGGTAGAATAGCTATTCTGTGTGTTATTTGCTGTCCTGGATTTAGGCAGAACGTTCATATGGCTTTTAGGAATTTGCCCCTTCAGCCGCAAATAAACACCAAGCAATGTCAAACTAAACCGTCTACTTGTGGTAAACTGTCCTGACAATCGTCAAACAGCAAGACCTACAGGTAAAAATTTGTTTCCCTGCTTTACTCATTGACTCTGTATAATGTCAAAGTCCTATTACATATTTTTGCCACTCTTGGTGAAGTCCACTCTTGAGATGTTTAGTCACCTCAAAGTAAAGACTACTGTAAGGTTGACGAGGTGGATGGCGCAAAGGCATCCGGGCTTCTTGAGGTGTACGACAGCCTTTTTTGACGTTGCAGCGTACACAGGCAGTAACAATGTTTTCCCAGGTATCACCCCCTCCACGCGATCGCGGCATTACATGATCTAATGTCAACTCGTCTCCTGTATAACCACAGTATTGACAAGTATGTCCATCGCGATGCAATATATTCCGGCGCGTCAAAGGAATTTCTTTATAGGGAACACGCACGTAATGACGCAACCGAATCACGGTTGGCAGTGGAAAATCCGAGTAGATGAATTTACCGTTATGTTCTACGTGTTCTGCCTTGCCTTTAATCAACAAAACTATGGCACGTCGCCAACTCGTAATGTTGAGCGGTTCGTAAGAGGCGTTCAGGACTAAAACCTTCCCCATTGATATTAGCTCAAGGTATTAGTTTTAAATATTTTAACACAGATATATCTTCCTGGGGAGATGAGAATAATTTATACTTCCTAAATAATTTAGTAGGGGAGATGGGGAGTAGGGGAGCAGGGGAGTAGGGGAGCAGGGGAGCAGGGGAGCAGAGGAGCAGAGGAGCAGGGGAGCAGGGGAGCAGGGGAGCAGGGGAGCAGAGGAGCAGGGGAGCAGGGGAGCAGGGGAGCAGGGGAGCAGGGGAGCAGGGGAGCAGGGGAGCAGAGGAGAAATATTTTCTTCCTAATCCTTACTTAATTAATTCTTTCTTCTGACTCCTGACTCCTGCCTTCTGCCTTCTGCCTTCTGCCTTCTGCCTCCTGCCTCCTGCCTCCTGACTTCTGCCTTCTGCCTTCTGCCTTCTGCCTTCTGCCTCCTGCCTCCTGCCTCCTGCCTCCTGCCTCCTGCCTCCTGAACACTTGTGCAAACTCCCGGATAAGCGGTAAACTTTCCTGATTAAATTGATATGGCTTTGAGCGGGGCAATCAGAATCATCAGATCGTCTGGAAGCTTTGCAGTGGTGTGATAGGAGTGAAGAGAAATGTTCAGTAGCAAGCAAACCCCTAGTTTTGCTGATAGTCAAGAACGTGATACCTATGCTTGGTTTTCGCAGCGAGCTTGGGTAGAAATTGATTTGGGTGCGTTGTCCTATAATGTTAAGCAGTTAGTAAGATTTTTATCATCACGTACCCAGTTAATGGCAGTAGTAAAAGCTGATGCCTACGGACATGGGTCGGTAACAGTTGCTAAAACAGTTTTGGAAGCTGGTGCGAGTTGCTTGGGAGTGGCTACAGTTCCGGAAGGGATTCAATTAAGGGAAGGTGGTATAAAAGCTCCGATTTTAATTTTAGGAGCAACTCATACTCTAGAACAAATTCATGCGATCGCTCACTGGAAACTTCAGCCAACACTATGTAGCCCCAAACAGGCCTTAGAATTTTCTAACACTCTTGAAGCTATTAATTATAATTCTGCCGTCTCTGTACACATCAAATTAGATACGGGAATGTCTAGATTAGGCACAAATTGGCAAGAAGCCGGCGATTTTGTGCAGTTGGTACAGGGATTACCCCATCTGGATATAAAGAGTGTTTATTCTCACCTAGCGACAGCAGATAGTCCTGATCCGGCCATCATGCAAGAACAGCATAGACGATTTGAGGAAGCGATCGCACAAATCAAAGCCAGAGGCATCAAAATTCCCAGCTTGCATTTAGCCAACTCAGCCGCCACCCTAGCAGATCCAACACTGCACTATGACATGGTACGTGCAGGTTTAGCCATTTACGGACTTTATCCCGCTACCCACCTAGAAAATAAAATCAAACTGCAACCCGTTTTACAACTCAAAGCACGGGTTACCCAGGTTAAAACAATTGCAGCAGGAACCGGTGTCAGCTATGGTCATCAGTTTATCGCACCCAGAGAAATGCGTATTGCTGTTGTCGGAATTGGTTATGCAGATGGAGTTCCCCGCAGTCTTTCCAACCAAATGCAAGTTTTACTCCGTGGACAGCGTGTGCAGCAAATAGGCACAATTACAATGGATCAAATCATGCTAGATGTTAGTTCTATACCCGATTTACAAGAAGGGGAAATAGTCACCCTACTAGGAGAACAGGGACAAGAACAAATATCCGCAGATGACTGGGCAAATCAATTAAACACCATTTCCTGGGAAATTCTCTGCGGCTTCAAGCATCGTTTACCCCGTGTAGCGATAATGTAGAGTGTGGGGTGTATGGGGAAAAGATTTTTTCCAATCACCCATTACCCTTAATTTTTAATTGATATGACCTCTTGCCATCCATAATTTGTTATGCTAATATTGAATACTGATGCGGATGTGGCGGAATTGGCAGACGCGCTAGATTTAGGTTCTAGTACCGCAAGGTGTGAAGGTTCAAGTCCTTTCATCCGCATTTATTCAGTTAAATATATTTTTCGTTGATCAAAATCCTGAAGCATAGATCATCTGTTTTGTCTTTCTCTCGCTTCTCAATATAGAAAGACATAACTTTGTATACAATTTTTTTCTGCCATTAATCAAAGATTTGATCAGCTTTATGTATCTGGTCTTCGGCCTTGTGCATTTTGCCTTCTATGATCTGGGGTTGAGACTTTTAGGGTTTTCAGCCTATTTTCTTATAATCGCAATATTCAGTAATAAGTTATTGAAAATCTACAAATTGGCTAAGATTTGATAATCTTGAACTAACACTGCTATCGTTAAGTTTTACTATCAGCGACAAAATCAGACTTTGTATTTAGGACTACAAAGGATTTGAGGCTTTATACTTGATTTTAAGTATTACCACATCTGTTGTCTATTAGCAGCTTACTTGTTACCTGCACGGATAGAGGTTTAGCAATGCTTATCCTTTACAAACCAAATAGAACTGCTATAAGCCCATTAGAATCATAAGTATTGAATCTAGCTAAAGAAAAAGCAAAATGATGACAACTCCTTTAGGTAGCTACAAGTTGTTTCACAAACTACATCCCCTCTCTCTTCTAGCACAATTAAGCACTAGGAAAGTCACGGGAAATTTAAGTGTATTCACTGGTTTGGTTTCTTGGTCAATCTATCTAGAACAAGGTAAACTAACTTACGCTACTTATTCAGATAAAGTTTTTGAACGTCTTGAAAGTCAATTACAAAGATTAAATCAGCAAATACCCGCTTTTAATCATGCCTCTTATGAACAGATGGGATTGGTATCAGAAACCAATCATAATCAGTTGATAGCAAATGCTGATTATTATGCTATCTGCTGGTTAGTAAAGCAAGAATACATTACTCCTGCACAAGCGGGAATGCTGATAGAAGAATTAGCAAAAGAAGTGCTAGAGTCCTTTATTTGTTTAAAAGAAGGTAATTATCAACTTCATGCTGATCATGATTTACATGACCTACCAAAGTTCTGTAATTTAGAGTTGCAATCAATTGTTGAACATTGTCAAAAACAATTAAATTATCGAGAAAATATTAAGCCAGGGATCGCATCTAATAATAATTCTCAAACACAAGCTGAAAACCAACTAGGAGAAAAATATTCAAAATCAAAAAAAATCTCCCCTGCCAAACAGATCAACCCTAAAAATACCCAGTCTTCTTTGAGTAAGGAGTTTTATACAATTGCCTGTATTGATGATAGTCAAGCCGTCTTGAATTCCATCCAACATTTTTTAGATGAGCAAACATTTTCAGTGGTGATGATTAATGATCCCGTTAAAGCTTTAATGCAAATTATCAGAAGCAAACCAGATTTGATTTTACTAGATGTGGAAATGCCCAATTTAGATGGTTATGAACTATGTTCATTATTAAGGAGACATTCATCATTTAAAAATACACCCATTATTATGGTGACTGGTAGAACGGGGTTTATTGATAAAGCAAAAGCTAAAATTGTTAGATCATCAGGATATTTGACTAAGCCTTTTACAAGAGCAGATTTGCTAAAAATGGTGTCTAAACACATTGGTTAATTTAGTAATCATCAACAATCAAACCCAAATATTCGTTGACAATTGATATAAATTTTTTAAGCAATGACAAATTCCAAACAAACCCTTTATTATCAACCCAGCCAAAAGTCTTTACCAGATAGTTATCTCAAGTTTCAACTCAATCAACAAACTACGGCAGTTTTATCAATTCATCATACTCAAGAAGCGATCATTGTACCTGTTACATCAGTAACAGCCATGCCTAATATGCCCGCTTTTATATTAGGATTAATGAATTGGCGTAGTCGAATTATTTGGGTAATTGATTTGCCAAAGATGTTTAATTTAGAAGGAGTAGATTATCGTCTTCAGCAGTACAATATTATTGTTGTCAACGTGGAATCAATGGTTTTAGGTTTAGTTGTGCAGGAAATTAAAGGTACAACTAAATTAATGGCGGATGATATTCATTCTCCTATCGGACAAGTTGCAGCTAGTTTAGTCCCTTATTTATGTGGTTGTGTGGAACAAAAGGAAGAAACATTGCTAGTTTTAGATGCACAGAATATTGTAAATTATGCTAATTCTTGCACTGATTACAGTAGCAGTCAGGTTTAGCAGTGTGTTCTACTCGTTTAACTATCTTGGTGCATTACTTTATCAATCTTATTTTGTACTTTCTACAAATTACAATACACTGTAAGTGTTCAAGTTTAGGAAAATCAGATTTTACTGATATTATTAAATAGATTCAGGGGGAATTAATTTATGTTTAATAAAACTGATACCACTCAAAGTGGTAATACTCACAATCCGGCATCTTTGCTGGCATCATCGAAAGTTAATGAAAATAAACGAGAAGTTATCAATCAATCTGATATCACAATTCCTGATGATAATCATAGAAATTATATAGTTAGATATCTACAGAAATTTAAACTTAGTGCCAAAGAAGTAATTTTTGCCATTGCTGTAGGTACATTGCCTGTATTGGGAATTGGCTTTATGGCTTATAGCTTTAGTAGTAAATCTATTAATAAGCAAATTGTGAGAACTCAGGAAGCAGAAGCAACTAGTTTAAGTGATAGTATTAACCGTTTTATTTTATCAAGACAGGGAGATATTAAAATTATCTCAAATCTACCATTTTTGACAAATCAAGAAATTAGTAAAATTACCAGTTTTTCGGAAAAGCAAGCTATATTAAATCGGTTTGTTGATACCTATAAAATTTATGACCATTTGGCAGTTTTTGATCTTAATGGTCGAGTGATGATCCAATCTAGAGGTGGAACTAGTGGACAAGAAAACGTCCGGAAATATTTTCAAGAAGTTCTACAAAGTAATGCTCTAGTTATTAGTCAGCCGGAAACATTAAAAAATAACAAAGTGGTGATATATATTGCCGCACCTGTAAAAGATATTGTCACCCAAAAAACTATTGCTGTGGCGCGAACTCGCATACCCATAGATATGTTAGCAGCGGAAATAAAAAAATATGCCCCTAATAGTGATGACTATTATTTGCTAGATGATTCAGGAAAATTTATTTTCAGTCCCAAGCAAGATTTATTAGGACAGGAAGCTACTGTAATATATCCTGGTTTGTCTAAAGTGCTAAACAAACGAAATGGTGGTGAATTTCCACAAGCACAAACAATTAATCAACCATTACAACTAGTTAGTTATGTGCCATTTAAAAAAATTGAAGGTTTACCAAATTTAAACTGGCAATTAATTTTAGCTAAAGATGCGGCGATCGCTCTATATCCCCAAAGACAACTTTTGATAGCAATTGCTCAGATCACAGCCATAACAGCCTTATTGATGACATTGCTTGCCGCTGGGTTAGTGAAGGTGTTCACAAAGCCAAATCTCTCTGAATCTGCAAGGATAGAAACCTTAGCCGATGATGAAACTAACATTCCCCTGAGCCAGCAAAAAAATGAAGAATTACCCACTGCGCTTAAAGAATGGGATATTCAGGCTCATCAAGAATCTACATTTGAACAACAATGGCAAGAAAAAGATACTTTACGTTTGCAACTTGTGAAGTTAATCAACCAAATAGAAAGTGCTGCTCAGGGAAATTTAACTGTACAAGCTGATGTTATGGATGGGGAAGTTGGTCATATTGCCAATATTTTTAACTCAATAGTCGCAAATCTCCGCAATATACTTATCCAAGTTAAACAAACTACTGGTCAAGTTAATACATCCCTTGATTCAAATCAAAATTATTTCCATGACTTAGCACAGGAAGCAACTACACAAGTTGAAAATATCAATTGCTCCTTCACCATAATTGAGCAAATGACTAACTCCATGCAAATTTTAGCAGCTGGCGCTCAAGAAGTGAGTGCGATCGCTCATCATGCTCATCAGACTGCTGCTCAGAGTGAAAAAGCGATAGATTTGACAGTGCAGAATATTCTGTCTTTACAAGAAACTGCGGGTGAAACTGCTAAAAAAGTCAGGTATTTGGGTGAATCTTCTCAACAAATTTCCCGCGTGGTGTCTTTAATTAATCAGATTGCTATGCAAACTAATTTGTTAGCAATTAATGCGGGAATTGAAGCAGCGCGTGCAGGAGAAGAAGGTCAAGGTTTTGTTGTCGTTGCTGAAGAAGTAGGAGAGTTAGCGGCTCGTAGTGCGGCTGCTACCCAAGAAATTGAGCAAATTGTCGAAAAAATTAAACGAGATACAAATGAAGTTGTACAAGCAATAGAAGGGGGCAATAATCAGGTAGTTGAAAGCACCCAAATTGTTGCAGATGCCAAGCAGAGTTTAAATGATATTTTAAATATTTCTCAGCAAATAGATACCTTACTAAATTCAATTGCTACTGCTTCTAGTTCTCAGTTAGAAACATCTCAATTTCTTAGCAAATTGATGCAAGATATTACTGTTATTTCTCAACGTACTAAAGATTCTTCTCTCCAAATTTCTGAATCTTTACACAATACTGCGGTTATGTCCCAGCAATTAAAAAAGAATGTAGAAGCTTTCAAAATCAATTAATTAAGATGTTGCATTTTTCATTTTCAAATTTAAGTTTCTAAACTGAAATTGCTAAAAACGTTACTAAAGATATGTTTTTGATTTTGAATTTCTCATTTTATAAGTTTATTTTTGGCTAACGATTAGTGACTAACAACTAATGAGGACTGATAATTTATGACTAATGATAAAGAAATGGAAATCCAGATGCAATTCCTGGAAGAAGCAACCGATTATTTGAATACTTTAGAAACTATTTTGTTGGAAATTGATACGAGTAAACATATCGAATTAGACAAGATTAATGCAGCCATGCGAACTGCTCATTCTATTAAGGGTGGTGCAGCGATGATGGGTTTTAAAGTATTGAGTAATTTAGCGCATCGTTTAGAAGATTCTTTTAAAGTTTTAAAAACTCGAAATAAATCTCTAGAAATTGATACTCATTTGCAGAGTTTACTGTTATCTGGAGTTGATTGGTTAAGGCAAATTGTGGATTTGCTATCAGAAAAAAAATCTCTAGATGATAAGTGGTTAAAAACTTTTTGTTATCCCATTTTTGATGAATTGCATCAGCGGTTGGGTGATCCTTCTCCAGAGGATATTACCACCATGATATCACCGGAAGATGGACAAGAAATAGTTCCTTTGCTGTTTGAAACTGAGGTGGAAGAATGTTTACAACATTTAGAATCTTTATTAGCAAGTCATCCAACAAATGATTTAAAAACGGCCGTAGAGGTGATGGCTTCCGAGTTGAGTGGGTTGGGAGAAATGCTTCAATTACCTGCTTTTATCCAGCTTTGTAAATCAGTTAATCACCATTTAGAAAATCAGCCTAATCGTTATTTGGAAATTAGTCAATTAGCATTGCAAGCTTGGAGACGATCGCAAGCTTTAGTTCTGACAAATCAAAGGGATAGATTACCTACAGAAATTAACTTAGGTGAAGTAGTCGTTAACCTTAGTCCTCAGCAAATCAATATTCCCAAAATAACTATCAAGCCAGAAAATACCTTGGTAGCTGAGAAGCCAGTTTCTGATTTTGAGCCTTTAGAAATAGAGTTACCACCAGAAATTAATGCTGTTGAGTTTTCTGAACAAAATATAGCATTTATTCCTGAGATTCCCTCTTTAGATTATAAACATATTGAACGTAAAGGAGAAATTGTTGGTGTTTCTAAAGATAAGGAAAATCATGAAAACACAGTGAGAGTTCCCAGTAAGCAATTAGAAGAAATTAATGATTTATTTGGGGAAATAATTATTCAACGGAATGGCTTAAATTCCCAATTAGAAAGATTACGCAAACTGGTTTTAGGACTGAGCCAAAGAGTGCAAACTCTTGACCAAGAACATCAAGAAGTGCGTTCAGCATATCAAAAACTTTTTAACAAAACTATGTCTTCTGGAGTATCAACACCAGATGAGCAGGTTACAGAATCCGGGGTAATTAGTTTAGAAATAGATCGCTATCAAAAATTAAATCTGCTATCTCAGGAGGTGATGGAAACTATTGTGCAGGTAGCAGAAGTTGCCAGTGATATTCAGCTGAGTGTGGATGATACAGATCAAATTGCGCGGAAGTTAAATAAAACTTCTAAGCAAGTACAGAGAAAGTTAACACAGGTGCGGATGCGTCCTTTATCTGATTTGGTCGAAAGATTTCCTAGAGCCATCCGCGATTTAAATATTGAGTATGGTAAAAATGTTCAATTAAAAATAGAAGGTGGTAAAACATTAATTGAACGTAGCATTTTAGAGGCTTTAAATGAGCCTTTAATGCATTTATTACGGAATGCGTTTGATCATGGAATTGAAGATTATGCTACCCGTCATGCTCAAGGGAAACCCGAACAAGGATTGATTGAAATTAAAGGATATCATCGGAGCGATCGCACTATCATAGCTATCAGTGATGATGGTAGAGGTATTTCTCTAGAAAAAATCCGCCAACGTGCTATAGCTATGGGTTTGGATACAGCATTAATAGCTGCGGCCAGTGAAGAAGAACTTTTATCACTGATTTTTGAACCTGGGTTTACCACCTCTGATCAAGTTACGGCTTTATCTGGTCGTGGTGTGGGAATGGATGTAGTACGTAATAATCTACAACTTGTCCGGGGTGATATTAAAGTTGATACACAGCCAGGAATTGGTACAACTTTTACTTTATCAGTACCATTTACACTGTCTGTAGCGCGAGTTTTATTAGTAGAAAGTGAAACAGGTAGCGGTTTAAATCACCGCATGATTTTGGCATTTCCTACAGATGTAGTTGCAGAAATATTTTTACTAGAAAATGATCAAGTTTTCGCTATGGATGGTGGGGAATTTCTCAAATGGCAAGATACCATGCTACCTTTAATGCGACTTGGGAATTACTTTGATTTTAATTGTTCCCACTACAATAATTTAGAATTGGAAAGTCCCACGGGAATTAATGCCAGCAGTGTGTTAATTATTAAAAATGACCATCAACCCGTAGCTGTGCAAATAGATCGCTGTTGGGGTGAGCAAGAAGTGGCTATTCGTCAAGTTGAAGGAAAAATCCCTTTACCTGATGGTTTTAGTAACTGTACAATGCTCGGTGATGGTCGGGTAGTGCCATTAATAAACACTAATGAATTAGTATCTTGGATTACTAACAATCAACGTCCCCATAGAAGTAGTCAGTTAAGTAATAAATCACCCGCAACTAAATTAAAAACAGCTTTTCTCAAACCACAAAAGCATAAACCCATTACTAGCCCTACTCACCAAAAAGGCATGATTTTAATCGTCGATGACTCAATTAATGTCCGACGTTATTTAGCTTTAACTCTAGAAAAAGGAGGTTATCAGGTTGAACAGGCTAAAGATGGTCAAGATGCTTGGGAAAAGTTAGAAAGTGGTTTAAAAGTTCAAGCTGTAATTTGTGATATAGAAATGCCGCGTCTTGATGGTTATAGCTTTTTAGAACGAGTTAAATCTAATGATAATTTAAAAAATATTCCTGTGGCTATGTTGACTTCTCGTAGTAGTAATAAACATCGTCAACTAGCAATGCAATTAGGAGCAAGAGCTTATTTTTCTAAGCCTTATAATGAACAAGATTTGTTGAGAACATTGGAAGAAATGATTTTTAGAATGGTGGAAAATAGCTCTGTCAATAATTGAATAAATGTCAGAGTAGTAAGGAAAGAAATAACTGATAACTGATAACTAAATTCAGAAAATTATTCGGTTTTAGGCTTATCAGAACTAGATTCTTCGGTTGTGGTTGTTTCTTTTTTCTTCTCCTGTTGTTCAGTTGCTTGTTGAACTTGTTGTAGGTGAATGTTATTGACTTGGTTAATAAACAATTCTACTGCTTGACTTACTCTTTGTTGTTGTTCAGCTTCTCCAGAAACATCATAACAACGGTAAGATGGTGAAATTCCCAAGATAAATTTCTCTTGTTCTGCTTCTAACAACTCAACAGTTGTGTTAGCTGCAACCGCATTTTTTTGGAAAGGAAATGAAGTCACAATACTAGCGACGATAGAAGCAAGAGCCGGACAAATTACTGGTAGCCACTTTAGCCAAGCTTGTCCTGCTTCTAATTTATCTACCAATACTAAAATTGGTGTAACACCTGACAAAATAACGGTAGAAATTTGCAAGACATAGTAAAGATTTCTTGCCCAATTTCTCGTGGCTTTGTAGTCATTGATCAAATCTTGACAATACTCTAAAGCTTTGGCTCTAGCAGGAACGATGGTATTGTTTTCCAATGAATTACTATTAGTTAATAACGAGGTATAAATTTCTGCTTTTTTTTGGAGTTCAGCCTGTTGTGCTTCCTTGCGAGCATTATTAACTGAGCTTCTGTTGAGCAAAAACAAAAAAATTGCAATAGCTAAAGCTCCTGCTCCAACTATTACATATTGTTGATTACTGGAGTCGAAATAAATGATGATTGCCGCGCTGATAAAAACAGCTGCTAATAGATAATCAATCAGCTTTAAAAACAATAGCATTTTTTCACCTGGCTAAGAAAATAGATGAAATGTACAGACAATTTCTGGCTCAATTAAAAATTGAGTGAAAAGCCCGAACAAGGTTTATTTCACAAACAACCAATCATGTTACACTAAAGTAGCATTCAATACAAGATTATTAAGCTACTAGTTACCAAAAATACAGTCCTGAAAATACTAGCACCCAGGTTGAATCTAAGAAAGATGAGATAGTTAAAATTTACTTAAATTTTTTGAATAAGTAACTCAACATAACCAAACATAAAATTTTAGAACTTTTGTTCACGAATAATTACAGCAGGAGTCAGGTGTATGACTCTCTTGTTGTCTAGGTTTCAATTTAGATTCTGTACCTCATTGATTTGCCCTCTCTTGTAAGAAAAAGTAGAGCTATTTTATGAAAGTCAGACCATACACAATCAATGATACTGAAGAAATTTTGAATTTGTTTTATGATACGGTTCACCAAATCAATATTCGGGACTATACGCAAGAACAAGTAAATGCTTGGGCGACTGTTATACATGATAGGGAACTATGGATGAACAGATTTAATAATAGTTTTACTTTTGTAGTAGAGAAAGAGGCAAAAATTTTAGGATTTGCTAATTTAGAAAATACTGGATATATTGATTGTTTTTACGTTCATAAAGATTTTCAGGGACAAAGGGTAGGAAGCATACTTTTAGAAACAATTGAATTAAAAGTTAAATTTTTAGGTGTTAATAAATTATTTACAGAAGCTAGTATTACAGCCAAACCTTTCTTTGAAGGTAAGAATTTTGTAGTTTTAAAACAGCAGGAAGTAGAACGCAGAGGACAAAAATTTATAAATTTTCTTATGGAAAAGGTTTTTATTTAATCCAGATACAATCTACATTTTTAGAGACATTGGTATTGATATAGCAGGGAATAGGGAACAGGGAACAGAGTTGAAAGTCTTTTAGTGTATGGATTTTTAACGTTAATTGTGTATCTCATTCAAGTGCATACCGCTATATTGTTGTTATTTTAATTAATTCAAAAATATTCTGTCTAAAGATTGAAAATCAATCATGAAGATAAAGTTTATAAGTCTTTAGATATAAATTATGTTTATTCCATTAGCTAGAAGTCTTGATAAAACAAACTCTTTAAATTAAACCCAAGCCAAGATAAATTTTTGGGTAAATGAAAGCCAGAAATAAAATTTCTACACCTGTAGAGATGTTGTTTGTAGCGTTTTTATAATGTGGGCTATTGAAATCTAAACCGCTGTATATACCAATTTAAGCTCAACTTTTCAGCAAATAACGTTGATTATTCTCTAAAAACCATGACCACCCAAGAGCAACTATATCAATGGCAAGAACTAGCTCAACAGTTGCGTGTGGATAGTATTCGCGCTACAACGATCGCAGGTTCGGGTCATCCTACCTCTTCTATGTCTGCCGCTGATTTGATGGCGGTTTTTCTATCTAAATATCTTCGCTACGATTTTGATCATCCAGATAACCCGAATAGCGATCGCTTTATTCTTTCCAAAGGACACGCTGCACCTTTGCTGTATTCTATGTATAAAGCGGCGGGAGTCATTTCTGACCAAGAATTACTATCATTACGTCGGTCTGGTAGCCGTTTAGAAGGTCATCCCACACCAATTTTACCTTGGGTGGATGTCGCAACGGGTTCGCTAGGGCAAGGTTTACCCATTGGTGTAGGGGTGGCTTTAGCGGGTAAATATTTAGATCAATTACCTTACAATGTTTGGGTATTATTGGGGGATAGTGAAACGGCTGAAGGTTCGATTTGGGAAGCTTTTGATCATGCTTCTCACTATACTTTAGATAATCTAATTGCCATTATTGATGTTAATCGCCTTGGGCAACGTGGTCAAACTGAATTAGGCTGGAATACACAAGCCTATGCTAACCGTGCTAAGGCTTTTGGTTGGCAAGCCATAGAAATTGATGGTCATAATTTAACAGAAATTGACCAAGCTTTTAGTGCAGCGGTAGCTGTAAATGACCGTCCCACGGTGATTATTGCTAGGACAAAGAAAGGCAAAGGTGTAGCATCTTTAGAAGATTTAGGTGGTTGGCACGGTAAAGCACTGAAAGCAGAACAGGAAAAACAAGCTATCGCAGAATTAGGTGGAGAACGTCACATTACTATTACCGTAGATAAACCCGAAGCACAAAGCCAACCCGCTGCACTGGGAGTATCTCAACCCCTACAACTGCCCACCTATCAAAAAGGTAATCAAGTAGCCACCCGTCGCGCTTACGGTGATGCTTTGTTGGCTTTGGGGACTTCGCAACCTGATGTGGTTGTCCTTGATGCTGAGGTGAATAATTCCACCTATGCGGAAGATTTTGCTGAAGCTTTTCCAGAACGCTACTTTGAGATGTACATTGCTGAACAGCAAATGATAGCTGCTGCTGTGGGCTTACAGGTACGAAAATACAAACCCTTTGCTTCTACTTTTGCAGCCTTTTTAACTCGTGGTTATGACTTTATCAGGATGGCTGCGGTATCTCGTGCCAACATTAACTTAGTTGGTTCTCATGCAGGTGTCTCCATTGGTCAAGATGGTGCTTCCCAAATGGGATTGGAAGATTTAGCAGCTTTTCGCGCTGTGTGGAATAGCACTGTATTGTATCCTTGTGATGCTAATCAGACGGCTAAACTAGTGGCACAGATGAGCGATCGCTATGGTATCGTTTACCTCCGTACCACCAGAGAAAGCACACCTGTAATTTATGGTAGCCAAGAACAATTTTCCATTGGTGGTAGTAAAATTATCCACCGTTCCCAGCGCGATCAAGCCACAATTATTGCCGCAGGTATCACTGTACATGAAGCCCTGAAAGCTTATGACAGATTGAAAAATGAAGGCATCACAGCCCGTATTATTGATGCCTATTCCGTTAAACCCATTGATATCCAAACTCTACATCAAGCAGCGAAAGATACCAACGGTAATTTAGTAGTTGTAGAAGATCATTGGCCAGAAGGAGGATTAGGTGCGGCTGTCTTAGATGCCTTTGCAGGGAATAGTAGCACCCCTGCCTACAAAATTTCGCAATTACAGATTATTAAACTTGCCGTTCAAGATATGCCAACTTCTGGAACTCCTGAAGAACTACTCCATGCTGCTAAAATTGATGCAGATGCCATTGTGGAAGCGGTGAAATCGCAAGTGAGACGACTGGTAGGAGTATCTTAGCCAGATTGGTTCAGAAGCCCACACTTAGCAATTTTTCAAGTGTGGGAGGAAGTTTTCAGCAGTTTTGTAGATTTTGTAGATTGGGTAGATTTGGTAGATTGGGTTGATGCGATCGCAATTCTCAATCATCTACTTTCACTTTTTAACCAAAATATAAGGTGTCGCATATTCAGGTAATTGCTGGATATGCTGCCTAAAATCTTTTTGATCCTCAAAAATACCTGCCAAAAAATCGAGTTGATGCAAATTTGGTAAAAATGCCCCACCAGTATCAGCCATTACACCCATTTGTAGACGTTTGCGTCCACCTTGATTATATTCCATCACAATCACTCTACCCAAGCCAATATTCAGGACATCTCCAGCAAAAGTTACACCTGGCTTAATAGAAATCTTCGCATCAATCTTATATCCATAACCTTTGATTTCATCAACTTTTCTAAAATACCAATAACGTTTTTGTGATATGGGTTTTACTCCTCTTACATAAGAAATTCCATTATTTCTATCCACATTAAAAAACTCTTGTGAACCATCTGTAAAATTAATCAAAATAGTTCCCTGCATTAATGCTTCCTCTAAACCTTGACGGGTCAGATATGCCAAAGCTTCTACCCTGCCAAATTCTTTGCCACCAGGCTCATAAATACCTGACAAAACATCTTGTTTAGTGTATTTAGTGTAGAAATTATCATTTCCTAAATTCTCTTTTAAACTATAAATCGGTATATTATATTTGGATGTTTTAGACCGAGAACCAGGATGTTTAAAAACGGCATATTTTGTAATTCTTAATTGTTTTTGTTGCGGATCATCAAGATTATAAGCTGACCATTTAATTACTCGAAAATTAGCATTGATAAAATTAGGATCTTGTAACCGAGTAGGACGATTATTACTAATATCTTCCTGCAAAACAGTAATCATAAAATCCAAAGTTTTGAGAACATCCTGAACAGTCACACCTTGGCTTAATAACAATCCATTGCGAGAAATATTAGGATCTTTGTCAGCATTATCTTGAAAATATTTGCGCGTATTAGCGAGAACAGTTAATAAATCAGCTTGATTGAAATTAACTTTAGCCGTTGGTAATTGTACAGATTTTAAAATGTGTTTCCCATTGACACTATATTTATATTTTTGCCATTCATCAATTACAGAATAGAATATAGATGTAGCTTGATTTTGCTGACTGAGTAAATTAATAGGTTGAGTTTGTGTAATTTGTGCTTGCGTAATTACTTGCGGAATTTCTGACTGTGCATATAGATTTTGGTGAGCTAAAACAACCAGAAAAAAAGTAACAATACCTGCTGTGATTTGAAATTTACGATTGAATAAGATACTCATAAGGCTAAGTCGGGAACTAAACTTCTAAATTCATTTCTAAGCTAAAAGTAATGCTTCTTACTGCATCACTGATACGTATTAATAATTACTTTTATCTTTATCAACAAAAGCAATTATTAAACCCAATTATTAGCAGATAATCTGAGATTCTGCACTAAATATTTGTCTAGATTCATGAAAAATTTTTGGAACTTGACAAAATGTAAGCATTCAGGAATGGAATGATAAGATCCCCGACTTTTTTGATTATCATTTTAATAAAATTTGAATTGATTGCAGAAGTGGGGGATCTGGGTATCAACAAAAGCTATAGCTGAATACTTACGACAAAATTACCAATAAACTTTTTAATTTTAGGGAAAAACCGTGAATCTTTCTCCTCTGCTCCCCTGCTTGTCTCAATGTGCAACTTAAATGTTTAATAGCTTATTCCTACTCATCCATCTCTTTCAATGTAGCCAATGCAGAAGGAGATAAGCGACTTAGATAGCGGAATATCCAGTATTTAAATATAGTATTTAGAATTACTGGAAATGTAGCAATAAACAAAAATATTACATTTCTACTTGCTGGTAAACCTAAATGCTCTGCGAAACCTTCTAAAAGAATCTCCCACCCATGGGGAGAGTGAAATCCTACAAATATATCTGTCAATAAAATAATTAAAAAAGCCTTCGCACTGTCACTTAAACCGTAAACAAGTTTATCTATAAAAGATTTAACAATGATGATATCTTTTTTGCTCAAAACAACTACTATAGCAAAAGAAATCAGTGATATAAAATCAGCAAATAAATTGCTGATAGCACCGTTAGTTTTTTTGCGGAATTCTTCTGCTATCTCAATCGCTTTATTTTTAACCTTGGCTTCAACGTTCTCAGATGAAAGTTGTGGTGCTTGACGGAGTAGGGATCTAAATTTCAATCCTTGCTCAAAAGTTTTTAATTCATTCAGTGCTTTCTCCTCCATTTCTGAATTGATAAAAATTTGCGTTGTTTTTTCGGTTTTGAAATGTTTCACCACAGGGCTAACTAATAATAGTTTAGAAAAATGCTGAGTTAATAGTGGGACAAGAATCAGTAGTAAGAAAAATTTAACTGCCCTGATCGTTCTATTTCTAGAATTTCGATATTTTTTGACAAATTCTTCTTCTGCTTGGGGAGTAAAATCTTGAGCAATTTTATTAAAAGTTCTGCCAATTGACCCTGGAAATACACCAAGATTGTGATTTACAGATGCTTCTTTAAAAATTGTTGTATTCGATGAATTTGGCTGTTTTTTAACTGCTCGAATAGAATTTTCTATTGGTTCATTACTAATTTGATTTGGAGCTATATATTTAGATATTACTTCATCAATAAAATTGAGTTTTTCTAATAAACTAGGATCTGAACTATTGACCAAACTAAGTCCTAATTGAAATTCAGCTAATCTAACTTTAATAATAGCTAAATTCCTATTTAAATTTCCTTGCCAAAAAGCCATCACATTTTCACTAAAATCACCTGATTCATGGGTAATTTTTTTACCACCAAATTGCTCAATTTCAATTTTTTGAATTGCTTGTGCTGCTTCATAAGCTTCTAAAATAGCTCTTTCTGGAGTATTTGAAAACCACTGATTCAATAAACTCCAGGATTCCTTAATTTTTTGGCTGATTACTCTTGTATTTCGAGTAAAAAATGTTCTATTCATAAAAATATCCTAAATACAGTTTATTGACCGTGCCAATTTTAGATTTTTTGCGATTAATAACGCCCTGTTACCAACCTTGCATTTCAACTAATTCCATACACAAATCATTAATTTTTTCCAAATCTGGTCTGTGAGGTAAAGTAGATTGGTCATAATAAATATCCATTTGATTCACTAAATCTTCTGCCATTTTCATCAACTGTTCATAAGTATACTCTCCTCTGAGAATAGCTTTTAAATCATCAATATCTCCAGCAATGTTTCTATTGACAATTACTTCTCCTGTTTGCAATATTTCTAAGCCACTACGCAGTAATCTAATACAGTGCATTCCGTGTTTCAAATCATAACCTGACTTTCTTTCCATTTCCGCCCTAGCGGGATTTCTATTTTGCTGCCAAGATATATAAGCCTTCCATTCTCTTAACGCAATTTGATAGCTTTGACTTTTTTGCAACAGACGAATAAAATCTTTACGGCTATTAGTGAGATTTCGGCTGTATTCTAAAGCTTCATCTGCTAAAGCATATTGTTTTAATATGCCTTTAAAATCAATATCTGCTGTTAGCAATGTGTATAATTGCTCGGATTCTTCTAAAAATTCAATTTTACCCCTAATCAAGAGATAAAGATACTCTAAAAAAGCATTGAGTTCATCTTTGCTCAAAGGTGGTTCATCTTCTATACCAAAATCACTAGGTATTGGTTTTTTTGTTGGTGGATTTAACAACCATTTGCGATGAGTTTCCATTTTTTTGATTTGAGCAAAAGCATAGCCAGAATAGGTATGTTTAACTTTTTTACTCAAAAATAACTGTCTGTGATTAATTAAATGCTGTCCAACCTCAGTTAAAATAGGATATGTGGGCAACCAAAGTAACTCTAAAACGTTGGGATTAGCACCTGCTAATAAATGTAATACTTTCCTTAACTCATAAATAACAGTATCTTCATTACCATCTATGAAGGGAAATATACCTGGTTCATCCCAGCCAGTATCTTTTTGTTCTATGCTATCGAATCCCAAATAGTAACGTTTAGGAGCAATAAATACGCCCCGATAATCATAATCGGAATCGGGACGATTTAAACCATAGCCGTGACTACCTGCCAAGCCGATAAAAATACTTCTTTGTTCAACTGCTATTCTTTTCATATCTTTTTATCAAACCTGATGATAACTAGTGGCACGACACCCATAAAATGTTTTTTTACTGAAATAATATTGTTGATGTAGTCCCTAGATTTTATTTTTACCAAATTGTATTATATATAAAGGCTAAATAATAAAGGCTAAATAAAGGCTAAAAAAAAATCTGAGCAACTCTACCCGTAGATACTGCCCAGATGGTTAAATTTTTATTCTGTCTGTGTCTCAATTGACTACAAACACATACGTCTCCATTCCGGTAATCAAGTCAAGTTTTCTAGATAAGATTTTTGAATCAATGATAATCTTGACCGAATGCTGCTCATTAAGATAAGATTTTAGATTGTCTGTCTAACTTCCTGCTCGGATCAGGTAGACATACTGCAAAAGCTGGTAAAAGCCATAAATTATAGTCTCTACAGGAGATTAAGACCAGCTACCTGTACGGCAACTTCAAGGACAATTTCATGACCTACGCAATTATTGAAACTGGCGGTAAACAAATTAAAGTTGAAGCAGGTCGTTTTTACGACATTGAACTGCTGAGTACCGAACCAGACGAAAAAGTGACCATAGACGCAGTATTGCTGGTGCAGCACGAGGGCGAAGTCTCAATTGGACAGCCGCGAGTGACAGGTGCGACAGTAGAAGGGACGGTGATGCGACATTTTAGAGGTCGTAAAGTCCTGGTTTACAAAATGAAACCTAAGAAGAAAACCCGCAAAAAACGCGGACACCGCCAGGAAACAACCAGACTTTTGATTAACTCCATTAACCTCAACGGTGAGGTTTTGGCATATCAAGAAGCGCCAATTACTCCAGAAAGTCCTAATCCTGTGGATAGCATTCCTGAAGAAGCTGTTGCTGCTGAATCATAAAAATAAGTAGATAAATTTAAGAGGAAATTATGGCTCACAAGAAAGGAACGGGTAGTACAAGAAACGGTCGTGACTCTAATGCTCAACGTCTGGGCGTAAAGCGTTTTGGTGGTCAAGCTGTGCGTGCAGGAAATATTCTGATCCGTCAGCGTGGTACTAAATTCCACCCTGGTAATAACGTTGGTATTGGCAGTGATGATACTTTATTTGCTTTAGTTGATGGTGTTGTGACTTTTGAAAGAAAGGGCAAAACCCGGAAACAAATCAGCGTTTATCCTGCTGTTGCTGAAGCGGTAGCTAGTTAAGTTTTAGTCATTAGGAGTAGGGGTTAGGGATTAGGGATGAAGGATTATTTATCTTTTTCCTGAATCCTTACCCTGGGCTAACTCCTGACAAACTTATTAAATAAACCTGTGTAATAAAGCGCCTGTAGCTAAACCTGTTAATGACAAGATAGATGTCAACCAAAAAGCTATACCTTGTTTGAAGCCAGCGGTCTGAAAGTCTATCTTCACTAAAATAGTAGCTGAGAGTACCAGCAAAGTATCAAGGAATACTCGAAACCAGGCAATCATGAGAAAGAAGAGGAAAGCTGCTAATACAGTGATGCCAAAAGACCTGATATTTGATTGAAACAGCATAGTGTAATACTCTGCTAGTTTTGACCATGAAGCAGTAAGACTGGCTAGTAAAAGCAATGTAGCTAATGCAACTATCAACCACACGAACCAAGGGGCTTTGGTTTCGGATATGACCCAGCCCAAAGTGCTGTAACTCAGCACTGCTAGTGCTAGGGAAAACCAAGGAATTCTGTTTAAGGTTGGCATAGATTGGTGTTCCCAGTAGCTGTTGGAGATATTATTTTACAATTTTCAGTTGATTGGCTCAGTTAAACAAGGGTTTAGGTTGAGGATATTGATCCTTTTTTCAACTATTTTCCAACTATGAGATGAATCAACTATCAATTTTCCCGGATTATTTTGTAAAAATTAGTTAAATTATGATCTTAAACATTTGTAAACTATTAGCAGTCGAGTAGCCGCGTGTCACATTTTATTAAGGTTAAGGGCTGATCATGAAACAACTAGTTATTGTTGAGCGCGTATGCCTGATTGGTCATATCGTGTCTATGGTGTTTGGACTAGTAGGGATATTATTAATTATTCCTAATGCGGAAGTAATTTTGAGCTTATCTGAAGTCGGGCAGACTGTCATGCAGTGGAGTATGGCAGGTGGCGGGGTGGCTTATATGATTTTAGGTGCTGTAGGTGTTTTCCTGTATGCTTACCGGACTTTGGGTTTAGGCCGTGCTTTGTGTTTTCTGTTGCCTTCGGTGTTAATTTCTTTGACTAGTGAGTTATTGGGAACTAGCACAGGTTTTCCTTTTGGTCACTACAGCTATTTGAGTGGCTTGGGTTATAAGATTGCGGGTTTAGTGCCGTTTACGATTCCCTTGTCATGGTTTTATGTGGGATGTGTTTCTTACCTGCTGGCGCGTGTAGGTTTAGAGGTAGATAAAAAGCCTAGTTTGTTCCGTCATGTAGGTGCGATCGCCCTTGGTGCGTTATTACTCACTTCTTGGGATTTTGTCCTTGACCCGGCTATGAGTCAAACTTCCCTTCCCTTCTGGTATTGGCAACAACCAGGGGCTTTCTTCGGGATGCCTTACCAAAATTTTGCCGGTTGGATGGGTACTGGTTCAGTGTTTATGGCAGTAGCGGCGCTGTTGTGGAGAAATAATCCAGTAAAATTAGAGCGATCGCAACTCAATATCCCTTTGATAGTGTATTTGGGTAACTTTGGTTTTGCAACCGTGATGAGCTTGGCTGCTGGCTTCTCCATTCCTGTCTTACTAGGCTTGGTACTTGGCGTTGCACCTGCTGTAGCACTGTGGTTGAGAGGCCCTGGCACATCCACTCCTGTAGGTGTTGAACCTGCAACCAAAGAAGTTTCTGTTGCCAGCGTCAAAGTAGCTTTCAAGTAACTTCGTTAGTGCTGAGTGAACTAGTAGCAATTCTACTCAGCACTACTCAATAATTTGTAATTAACAATTTAGACAAATTTGTATTATTTTAAATTTTATTGGCGTAGCCTACTGTCAGCACTATTTTGAATTGGTATAAATATTTTGATCATAGAAAGCACTATTTCCCTCTTATTACTACTTATTCAAGTACCAGCAACGGCACTTCTACTATCACGGCTACTCAAAGGCCCAAGACGACATACGCCCCTCAAACCACAGCAACCAACGCCTGATATGTTAGGTCGTGTCAGTGTGATTGTTCCAACTTTAAATGAGGCATTACGCATAAGTCCGCTATTAACGGGGTTAAGTCGGCAAAGTTACGAAGTCCGAGAAGTAATTGTGGTTGATAGCAGATCCCAAGATGGTACTCCCGATTTGGTAAAAGCGGCACAGCAAAAAGATCCACGGTTTCGGGTGATGACAGATGATCCTTTACCTTCTGGTTGGGTAGGTCGTCCTTGGGCGTTACATAACGGTTTTTTGTTTAGTTCCCAGGGAAGTGAGTGGTTTTTGGGGATGGATGCGGATATTCAACCCCATCCTGGTTTGGTGGCAAGTTTGGTAAAAACAGCCGAAACTGAGGGTTATGATTTGGTTTCTTTGTCACCTCAGTTTATTCTCAAGTATCCTGGGGAATGCTGGTTACAACCGGCTTTGTTGATGACGCTGTTATATAGATTTGACCCTGCGGGTATTTATACGGAACAACCGGAAAGGGTGATGGCCAATGGACAGTGTTTTTTGTGTCGTCGCTCGGTTTTAGCGGCTGTAGATGGTTATAGCAGTGCCAGTGGTTCGTTTTGTGATGATGTGACTTTGGCGCGAAATATTGCGGCGGCTGGTTTTAAGGTGGGGTTTTTGGATGGGGCAGAAGTGCTAAAGGTGCGGATGTATGAGGGGGCGATGGAAACTTGGAAGGAGTGGGGGCGCAGTTTAGATTTGAAGGATGCGTCTAACCGCGCTCAAGTTTGGGGTGATTTATGGCTATTGTCAGCGGTGCAAGGTTTACCTCTGATGATCGTTTTGGCTTTCCTCCCCTTCTTCCCATCTCCCTATCTCCCTATTTCCTTGGTATTAGCACTGAATGTATTTCTATTGTTCATTCGCTTTGCTTTATTATTAGCGATCGCACCTTCTTACGACCGTAAAGATGCCAAGGGAGGTTGGTTATTCTGGCTTTCCCCCCTGGCTGATCCTTTGGCTGTACTGCGAATCTTTTTATCTGCTTTCCACACTCCGCGAGAATGGAGAGGAAGGAAGTATTAAGGCAAATTAGGCTGATACAGCAGATTGCAGATCAATAAGGTACAGAATCAAAATTGAAACCTATACACGAAGCCAGTTTCACTCCTGACTCCTGCTGTAATTGGGAATGAATTATTCGGCTTCAGTTCCTATTTGATCACCTCTTTCCAGTTCCCACAGAATTTGATTACCTTCCCGTCGGACTCGTGAAACTATCCAGTTTCGCCAACGCCACTGATCTCCCCGACTAGTGACTGCACTGGCGTGGACATCCATCAGGTCTGCTAGTTCTGAACTAGTGATTAAATAGCCTTTTTCTGCAATTTCGTCAGCCACACGCAGAGTTTCAACTAAGTTGCGGAGTTGTGAAATCCTCAACTCAGGTGGTTTATCGTCGTTTGTATTGGCAGCTGACGCTGTAGATGGTTCCATAGTGGTTATGTCTGATGACAAAATACTGCTTTGGGAAATGTTTTCGTTAATTTTTGTAGAGTTTGTTGAAGAATCAGATACATTTGCTACATTGATTTCCTTTGTAGTGGTTAAAGTTGGGTAAGGATTTGCAGGCGAAAATTGTTGAAGAGATGGGATTTTACCGCTGGCAAAGGAGCGAGCAATCACATCACAACGTTCGTTACCTATGTTACCAGAATGTCCGCGCACGTGCTGCCATTTGACGAGTCTGCTGTTGAGTCTATCGAGGGTTTCTAAAAGGTCTTGATTTTGGACTGGGTTGCCATCTGATTTTTTCCAGCCTTTCTTTTTCCAGCCAGGCATCCATTTGGTAACGGAGTTGATTAGATATTCGCTATCGGTGTAGAGGATGATGGGTTGGGTTTGTCCAGAGTTGGCAAAAAATTCTAGGGCTGCGATCGCCGCTTGCATTTCCATTTTATTATTGGTGGTATGGCGTGATGCGTCACCCATTTCGTGAACTGAACCATCGTTAAAATAAACAACTACAGCCCAACCACCAGGGCCGGGGTTGCCTGTGCAAGCACCATCAGTATATATGCTTTCAATTATGGGTTGTGTAGACATGGTGGGAGTATGAAACCGCAGAGAAGACAAAGGAAATAGTTAACGTCGAATTTTTGTTAATAATAACCAGGCTATTATACTGACAATCACTCTAGTTACAACGCTAATGTAGCTTTATGAAAAATTTTTCCTTCTGCTTTCTGCCTCGCCCAAAGGGCTGTTAAACTGAAGCATGATAAATAGCTGTGCGGGTGATGCCTGTATAGGTAAGGATTTAGCAATGTTTAACCCCTTCTGTATCAGAACTTTAACTCACCTTGAGGGAATAGGAAACACTAGATTTTATAGATAGTAAAATGTCAGAATCAGGATGAATAGTATAAAAATAGGGATTTTATCACCAATTACCTATTACCCATTCCCAGCATCAACTAGATATTTAGCAATTTGGGTTATGACAGAACATCAAAACTACAAAATCAACTAATAACTGCAACTAAGTAAGGTCAATAACCATGACGCAAGAATTAATGGAATTAAGACAAAGCATCTTAGAAGGGCGTTATGATGATGCGTTGGAAATTCTTGATGATTTGGAGGATATGAGCAAACAGGGAACTTTGCGAAAAATAGAAGCTTTTTTAGTTAGGTTAGTTATTCATCTGATTAAAAATCAAATTGAACAGCGTTTAACTAATTCTTGGATTGCTTCTATTTCTGATTCTGTGATTCAAATTGCCAAATTGAATATTAAAGATAATCAAAAATCCTATTATATTAAAGCTGATGAATGGCAAGAATATTTAGCAGAAGCTGTAGAAATGGCAATTCGTCCCGCTAGTGCGGAGATTTTTGGCGGGACTTTAAAACCAAGTCAAGTTTCTCAAAGATTGCAAGGAAAAGAGTTGATTGATTTGGCTCAAAATCTTTTGTTATTAACTTATGAATATCAACCTAAAGAGTTAGCAAAGATGATTGATAATTATTTAGCTAAATTACCGGGAGGTGAAGATTGGTTTGAGTAATTTTGGTAAAACTAAGTTGTTTGAAAAGTTTTCGGCGACTAGAAGTCGCTACTATACAAACAAAGTCCGCGAAGGTGGACTAATTAAAAATTAAGGGTTTTGCATTTTGCTATTTAGTGAAAGAATTTAACCTGTAATGTATTCAAATTAACTTAAAAAGTGAACAGGATAAACTCATGTTTATTAGTATTGATCAAATCAAAGAGTCTCTTAAACATTTGGAAAATGTAGATTCTTTTTGGGGAATTACTTTTTTGAAGTTTAAGCAATTACAATTACCAGTAGGTAATACGATTGAAATATCTCTATATTCGGAAATTAAAGATTTTTTAGAAAAAAACTATAAACTCTATAAGGACTCAACATTTTCTTATAGATGTTTCCGTTTATCAAAAAATAAAAATAGATGGATAAAACTTAACAGATATGTAAATTCTATAATAGAAGATGTTTATAGAGAGATTTATAAAGATATCCATACACCAATATTTAGAGAATCATTAATCAATAACATAAATGAAGACAGATGGGGCTGGAAAGATAACTATATTGAAATTTTAAAATCCTGTTTGTTTCAGTATGATAATCAACTGATTCCTACTTTTCATTTAGCTGTATGGCTATATCGTGAAAAAGAATGGTCATCTGAAACAACACCAGAAGATATTATTGAAAAATTTAAAGATGATTTTTTGATAAATGAGCAAGAATTTAACAACTTATTTGATATTTCTATTCCTGAAAATACCAACATAAGCCAGCTTTTCAAAAATAAAAAAGTGTCTTGGACAGAATTAAAAACTGTTATTGAAAAACCTCCATTTATACCACCCGAAGAAGGTGCTTTGACTTATCTAGAAATACAAGGTGTAGGTGCTGCAAAAAAACTTTGTTTTGAACCAGCAGAAAGACTGAGCTTAATTACAGGTGATAATGGATTGGGTAAAACTTTTTTACTAGAATGTGCTTGGTGGGCTTTAACTGGACAGTGGGCAAATTTACCAGCATATCCAACGCAAACTTTAAGTGATGATGAACCCGTAATTACATTTAAAATCTCTGGCGATTCGGAATCTGATACAGAGAGTATTTCTTATGACTGGCAGCTTCAAAGATGGAATGAAATTAAAAATCGCTCAACTATTCCAGGTCTTTTAATTTATGCCAGAGTAGATGGTTCTTTTGCCGTATGGGACACAGCAAAACAATATTTGTCATCTTCATTGCGGATTAGAAATATTGAAAAAAAACCACTTCCTTTTGTGTTTACAAAAGATGAGTTATGGAATGGTCAAAAAGATGAAAATGGCAATACTTTTATTAATGGATTATTACAAGATTGGATTCAATGGCAAAGTAAACCAGATAAATATCCATTTGACACCTTAGAAAAAGTATTAGCACGTTTATCACCTCCCGAAGAAGGAGATTTAGGAATTTTGAAACCGGGAGAACCTGTCAGACTTCCTTATGATGCTAGAGAAATTCCCACCATAGAACATCCTTATGGAACTGTTCCCATTATTCATGCTTCCGCAGGGGTACAGCGGATAATTACAATGGCTTATTTGATAGTTTGGGCTTATGAAGAACATAAAATACAATCAAAACTTATCCGCATAGAACCACAGAAGAGAATGGTTATTTTAGTAGATGAATTAGAAGCACATCTTCACCCCCAATGGCAAAGGGCTATTTTACCTGCTTTGTTAGATGTGAGAGATGATTTAGCATCTGATTTACAAGTGCAAATTATGGTTGCTACTCATTCTCCTTTAGTAATGGCATCTGTAGAACCTAGATTTGATGAAAGAGTTGATAAGTTATTTAGTCTAGAACTGGTGAAAAGCGATTTATTAGGTAATGAAGTTCAAATTGAAGAACTTCCTTTTATCCGTCAAGGTGTGGTAGATTATTGGTTAATGTCTGATGTTTTTAAATTGCGTCATTCGCGTTCTTTGGAAGCAGAAAAGGCTATAGAAGCAGCGAAAATTTTACAATTATCAAATAATCCCAATTCGGAAGATGTGGCAAGAGTATCAAATGATTTGGCAAGGTATTTATCAGAAGATGATAGATTTTGGCCAAGGTGGGTTTATTTTGCAGAACAGCATGGAGTAGATTTGTGATTCCTATTAAACCCCAGCCTGAACCTGATGATTTTGACGAAAAAGTTAGAAAAGAAGGTAAATATTTTTTAAGTAAAGTTCCTAATCCTAAAACAAAAGATTGGAAAAACCGTGATTATTGGCGGAGATCATTGCGTGATTTATACGATGCTTGTAATCAGATTTGTGCATATTCAGCACAATGGATTCCTTATGACACAGGTAGCCCAGCAGTTGATCATTTTATTCCTAAAACGGTTAAACCTGAACTAGCTTATGAATGGGATAATTTCCGTCTTATTTGCTCAAAAATTAACACTAATAAAGGAATAAAAGAAGAGATTATAGATCCTTTTTTCTTACCGGCAGATAGTTTTATTCTTGATTTTCCTTCCATGCTTATTAAACCTAATCCTAAGCTTTTAGAACCACTAAAAGAAAGAGTAATTTATACAATTAAAGAACTAAAACTTAATGAAGAAACTTGGCAATTGGGGCGTTCAGATAGGCTGATAGAGTATTGCAAAAAAAAGTGTTCTTTCGACCATTTAAAAAGGAAAGCTCCATTTATTGCTTATGAATTAGAACGTCAAGGGTTAGTAGAAGTAGACAAGATAGCATATATTATGGGGGTGAGATAGGTTTATATATTTATTTACGTTAATTAATACTTTGTATTTTCAACTTTATCCAAAACTCTTCTCACTGCTGCCAAAATAACTTCTGGCTCGTCTATCCATACAAAATGACTACTTGTTTCTGTCAATAATTGTTCACAGTCAGTTGAAAGTAAAAGCAAATTAGATTGTATAGAATCTCGCAGTTTATCGGCTGGTGAAATTGAAAAAGAAAACCTTCCCAATCCAGGCTTAAGAAACGTAGTAGCTTTGATATTAATAATTGGCATATTTCCAAAATAATCAGCTTTTTGTAATTGATGACCGCTGGTATTTAAACTCCACATTTCTCGAAACATGGTCAACCAATGTCGTGAAGAATAAAAAGAACGCTTGACGATTTTTAATTTAGTTGCGGGAAACTGACGCAGTTCTTTTTTGATAACTTCAAAAGCGCCTATTATCCCTAATAATCTGACAATTCCTAATGCTGCACCCAAGAAAGCAATAAAAAAAGAACCTGTAAAAAATAACTTCAATAATTGCAGACTCAATGGCATTGCTAACATCTGTTTTTCATGCAACCCATCTGTTAAAACCATTCCCACCACTTCTTCCGGGAACAAATGAGCATAAAGACGCATATTATAACTACCAAAAGAGTTACCAACTAATATGTATGGTGGTTCAATTTCTGCCTTCTGCAATAAAATATGTAATTCTTTAACTATGTGTTCACTAGTACGAGGTTTATTACTAGATTGACTCGAACCATAACCGGCACGATCATAAATACAAACTCGTGAAATTTTTGCTAATTCTTCTACTAAAAAATAGCCATCTATTCCGCCAAGACTATGATCTAAAATTATTGTCATCTTTCCTTGTCCAGCCGAATAGAGATGTAATTTATGTCCACCGACATCAATCAATTTTCCTATGGGTGGTATTTTTGATTTTTCTTGAATGCTGGCAATTTGATGATATGTAGTGATTCCTAATAATATCAATGATTGCCAGTTGAATAAATCTGATAGCAAAGTTTTAATCTCCCTGATAATTTTCTATTACTTATTCTATAAATCCATGTCAAATTTGATTAGAAATCCAAACTTTAGATAAAGTTAGTTTTACTTCTGCATCGCTATTAATAACAGATATAGCGTTTATCGGTTGAGTGAGGTACAAAAACCCCACCCCCAACCCCCTCCCCGCAAGCGATGAGGGGGCTATGATGTAACTCATAAGATTAGGAAACGCTATATAATGCAAATTTCCATGATTCATGTTTAGATTTAAATTTCATATAAATCACCATCTCGATGTGTGAAAATCCATCCACCATTATCACTAGATTTAGCTATTAAATCATCATCTGGATAATCTACTTCATCTCCTGGTGTTCTATCTCCAACTTCCAAATAAATTGCTATTTCTGAAGATTTATTGACTATTTGATGTCCATTTGCTTCTCCTGCGGGGAAACCTGCCATCATTCCCGGTGTGAGAATTTGCTCACCTGCATTAGTCACTAAAGTTGCTTCACCTTGAATAATATAAATAAATTCATCTTGTTTATGATGCCAATGTCTCAATGCTGAACAACTTCCTGGTGATAGTGTGACTAAGTTCACACCAAAGTTTTTCAATCCGGCTGCATTTCCTAAAGCTTGTTTGACTCGTCCTGCAATTCGATATTTAAAGACTTCTGGGTAAACTGAAGTGGTTCGATGAGGGATATTTTCTGGATTAATAATCATGAGCTTATGCCTCAAATTATGGGTTATAACGTCGCATTAACTTAATTCCATCTAAATCATATTGGAATCCCCATTTTTCATAGAAAGAAATCATTTCTGATAAGCAGTAAAGAGAAATATTTTCAACTTCTTTTAATTGTGGATGATGAATCACTTCATCTAATAATTTAGCACCCAAACCCATGTTTCTATAATCAGGTTTAATAATTACGTCATATAACGTTCCTCGATAAACAAAGTCGGTGAGGACTCGACAAAAACCAATCAATTCTTCGTGATCATCTACCAAAGCAATAATTATATCTGATGCCTTTAACATCTTGACTACTCGCTCATAAGTTCGGTCTTTGCTCCAAAATTCATTTTTATATAATTCTACAAGTTGATAAATTTGATCTTCGTTTAACTGGTTAACAATTTGATAATTCATGGTTAATTTTTAATTAATTTAATGTACTAAAACGTTTTTTGATGCCGTTTTATTGATAAATATAATTATTTGGGCAATATTATTATACAATTTAGTTGAGTTAAATAATTTTAGTAAAAATAAGAGAATGACACAACTAACTTTAGTTATTGGTAATAAAAATTATTCATCTTGGTCATTACGTCCTTGGCTGTTGATGAAGCAATTTGAATTAGATTTTGCAGAAATTCGGATTCCTCTCTATACTCCTGAATCCATATCTACACTTCAGCAATATTCCCCATCTGGAAAAGTACCTGTACTACTGCACGATGATTTAACTGTATGGGACTCTTTAGCTATTTGCGAGTATATAGCAGAAACATTTCCTCATTTATCCTGCTGGCCAGAAAATAAAATTGCAAGAGCATTTGCACGTTCTATTAGTGCTGAAATGCACTCTGGATTTCAAAATTTGCGTCAAAATATGCCGATGAATTGCCGCAATAAATATCCAGGTCAAGGTTTGGTAACAGGTGTACAACAAGATATTAATCGTATAACTGATATCTGGGAAAAATGTAAGCAAAGTTTTGGTGCAAATGGCAAGTTTTTATTTGGTAATTTTACTATTGCCGATGCTATGTTTGCTCCAGTTGCTATGCGGTTTATTGCTTACGATGTCAAACTAGATTCGATTGCTAGGAATTATGTACAGGCAATTTGGGAACTTCCGGCAATGCAAGAATGGATCAAGTCTGCAAAAAATGAAATTGAAGTGATATCCAAATATGAGTTTTAGATTCTAATCTGTGCATCAATATAATCATTGCTTAGATTTTAAGAAAGAGTAAATGCACCTAATTTGCACTTCTTGGTTGATAATTATTGGATATGACAACAAAACCCAAATCATCGAGGAGTAAATTAATTATGTACTGTCTAACAGCATTATCCCAGCGACTAAAGAGTATTACTTTGTTGGCGATATTATTAACCCTGATGATCAGTGTAATACTTCCTGGCGTAACTTGGGCTACTGGATTGGGAATTGATAATGGTCATCTTATTTCTTGTCCAGCTTCAGACAATTGTGTTGTGAGTCAAAATGCTGATGCTAAACACGCCATTGAACCAATTACTTATCATGTAGACCGGGAAAAAGCTAAAGAAATTTTACTCAAAGTTCTCACTGTTGTTCCCCGTACAGAAGTGATAGAACAAACAGATAATTACATTCATGCTCTTTCTAAAAGCCGCATCTTCAAATTTGTGGATGATGTAGAGTTTTATTTACCTGTGGATGAATCGGTGATTCATATCCGTTCAGCATCTCGCGTGGGAGAGTCGGATCTTGGTGTCAACCGCAGACGTATGGAACAAATTCGTTTAGCTTTGCGTGATTTAAACATTTGATTTGATGTGAATGCAGTTGTTGAAGTTGAATAATCATCATTTACGAATCAATAGATTTTTGATTGTGAACTTGAGATAAGGGAGTTAACAAACCATCAATGCTGACAAAATTTTTCTGCTGATGATATTCTTTAATTCCCTGTTCACCTTTCTTATTAGCCCAGTTAACTAAAGTTTCTCTTTGTCCTTGATATTCATAAAGTGGTACAGCAAAACCACAGGAGGTTTGTACTCGTTCAATATCAGCGACAATTATTTGTCGAGTTCCGGGAAGAGGAGTAAACAAGGAATATAAAGAATCCCATTGTGGAGAATTAGGTAAAATTGTTTTTCCCTTGCCATAAAGACGGACAATAGATGGAGGTTCTTGAAAAGCGCAAAACATAAATGTGATTCTGCCATTTTCTAATAGGTGGGCAGATGTTTCATTTCCACTACCTGTTACATCTAGGTAAGCAACGCAAAGGGGTGAGATGATACGAAAGCTTTCTAAACCTTTGGGAGAAAGGTTAACATGGCCTGTAGGACTTAAAGGAGCAGTCCCAACAAAAAACATCTGCTGAGTTGCAATAAATTTTTGCAATTCTTCCGTAATAGAGTCAAAAACTTTAGCCATAAACGTTGTGAGAGTTTTTGCAGATTTGTTGTTATCTACTATTTTAGAAAAGCTTAACTTCTGTTTTAAATGTCGTCAATCTTTCTTCCTCCACCTATACAAAGAATTAATAGTCAAATAGCTGATAGTGTTGGTGTTGAGTTATACGTATTACGTCTTGATCTCATGCACCCACAGGTTAATGGTAATAAGTGGTTCAAACTGAAATATAACCTGTTGTCAGCCAAGGAGAAAAAGGTATCCACTATACTCACTTTTGGCGGTGCTTATTCTAACCATATTTTTGCTACAGCAGCCGCAGGAAATATTTTTGGTTTTCGTACTATTGGGGTGATTCGGGGAGAGGAAACTTTTCCCCTCAATGGTACTCTGAGTTTTGCGGTAGAACAAGGTATGCAGTTATTATATTGCGATCGCACAACTTACCGACAACGCCACACAATACAACTACAACAAGACTTAAAACAACGCTTTGGTGAAGTATTTATCATTCCCGAAGGTGGTTGTAACCTCAATGGAATGAGGGGTTGTACAGAAATAATGCAAAATTTAGAACTATTTGATACTATTTGTCTGGCCTGTGGGACAGCCACCACATTAGCTGGTATTGCCCTATCATTACATTTAAAACAGAAAATTATTGGCTTTCCTGTATTAAAAGGTGGAGAATTTCTAGCAGCAGACATAGACAGTCTAATCAACAATTATCTCACATCAGATTTGCCAGCACCAGTTAATTATCCAGCGTCTTGGCAATTAGTTTGTGATTATCATTTTGGCGGTTATGCAAAGGTAAACCAGGAATTAATCATGTTTTGCCAAAACTTTACACAAGAACACGGAATACCTTTAGATTACGTATATACGGGAAAAATGTTTTATGGAGTCATGGATTTACTAAAACAGGGATTTTTCCAACCAGGTCGTCTACTATTAATACATACAGGTGGTTTACAGGGAAATATCGGCATGAATGAGAAATTACTTCAGAAAGTATTTAATTAACGTAATCAGATAAATTAGTATTACATAATTTTCACCGTAAGGTATAGCATAGGGTAGTGTTGATAATGAAGGTAAATTTATAAAAGACGTTCAAGTTCTAATTTCTTTTTATTCTCCTCAACCAGGGAGGCATAGCTTGTTTTTTCTCCTAATGTCAATATTTGAGACTCAGAATTGTTAGTGGTAGTGGCTGTAATTACAAGACAGTTAATTAGCCATCCTTCACCACGATTTAAGAGTTGAAACTCAAATTTAGCTGCTCCTTTTTCAAAATCTGATTCAGAAGCAAATTCTGCTACAAGTAAATTTTTACTTGCTTCTAGATCATCTTTTTTTGCTATCAATCGCATAAAAGATTCTAAAATATTAAATATCGGTAATCCCTGAAGCGATCCCGTGGCAACTTTATATAAGGTCAATTGACCAAGGTCTTTTTCAAGCTGTGCTGAGTAAGTTTGTAGTTGAGTTGGAGCAATTAATTCCATTAACTTTGGGGTGGCATTTTGAACTAGGTTCTGCAAGTCCCAAGGATTTGTAATTGCATGAATGTTCTGCTCAATGTATTTATTTACTTCTTGAGAGAGTACACTTATTGATGGTATTGAGCGAAAAAGAAGAATAATTATCACAATAATTATGAAAATTACCAACAAAATGCACGCAATGATAAATAATAAAAATACGCCAAGGCTTTCAAGCAAAAATTGCATAAGCTTCTGTTCCTATACTATTCATGTAACACTTGAGGAAGACCTGTCTTTATTCTAGGGAAGATTAGAACAAGTCTGTTCCCAAGTCAGCTTTTTTTCAACTGTTTGTTTTTCACCAGGGGGAACAGTCCGCTCATCCATAAAGTAAATGTTGAGGGTCTCTAATTTTTCACCACCTTTGTGTTTAATATTCCAAGCGTAACAAAGATATTTTCCATAAAAAGGATAAAGCTTTTTACCGATCGCTCGATTAAGATTAATAAAGTAAGTACGCCATTGCATATTGTGATAAATAGCACTTCTGGTACTCAAGCTGGGTTTATCCCAATTCACAGGGTTTCCGCCACGAAAAATATCAACTTCGCTGCCATTTTCTAGCTTACCTGGTATAATATGCCAGCCATCATCTCTAGGTGGTGCAGGTGCAAAAATACTCCATGATTGATCAAGCCTTGTAACTCGGCCAATAGCTTCTGTTTTTTGCCATATTTTCCGCTTGAATAAATCGGGAGCGTAGCTTTGGATATTCCAGATCAAAGCGTAAATTAACAACACCACAGCCAAAATATTTAAAAAGCGGGATTTACGAATTTCCAAAGGACGGAATTTAAAAGGTTTGGTGAAATTACCAGCAAATTTACGATTAGATGCGATCGCTTCATAAAACTTTGTCCCCCCTGCCATTACAGGTTTCCAGCTTAATAACGGCACTAAAAACCTAAATACAGGGGACAAACTGACTACATAAACAATACCTTTAAACTTAAAATGCCGCTTTCCTTGATAATCTTCAATTACCCAAGAATTCTGAGCTTCCATATCAGCATAAATATCTGGGTAATCTTGCGCCATTAATAACGGTGTTCCTGGCAAAATCAACAAAGTACGTAAGATATGAACTACCTTTTTACAAAAACCACAATCAGCATCAAAATAAATTTTTAAGCCTTGACGTGCTGGTGTTTGTAGCCGCTGTTCCAAATTATTCCAAAAAGAACTAGGAAGAAATGCTAACCAACTAAAAATACTCAAAAATGGGAAAATGCCGATATTTAAAGTTAAACCGAATCCAGCATGAAGTCCGATAAAAGTTACAACTGCACCTAACCGAAACAAACTATTCCGAAAAGGAATAAATATAACCAGTGGTCCTACCCATTCCAAGACCAAAGTAATTTGAGTGAATACCTTTAAAATCGGTTGAAAATTGAGGAGAAAATGACCAAAAGGGGTAACATATTGGTCAAAACTCAAAGCATAATAAACCGCACTACCATCAACCCAAATGGGGCTTTTAGTTTTAATTGCAGCGGAAAAAATATAGATAAAACACTGCTGACACATCAGAGCAAAAGTAGCACCAGAAACCACTGTTTCCGGTAACTGACGTTGAGAAGTATTCAGCGCACTATCAAAGGAATAACAAGCGCCCCAAGGTAGAAACATCGCCCAAAACATGAGAGCGCGTAAAACATCATCCGCTGCAAAAATCAAGACTGGATTGCGATTGTGCATGGATATGAGCAATATCCAAGAAGCAATGGTAGCAACTCTGGTGCGATAACCCACTAACATCAACAGCGCAAAAAAAGCTGCTACAGCAAATAATAATGCCTGAACAATCGGTTCGCCGCTGATAGCGTGTAAAGACCAATGTCCAGGTTTGGCGATTTCCGCTAGTAAAGTACGGGGAAGAACACCGAAATCAGTATAGTGGGCGGTGAGATCACCAAAGCGAGTAAATAAATCTACGAGAATTATAATGGAAATACCGATACGAAAGGCAGCGAGCGATCGCAAATCTAGTCCTAAGACAGGTTCTAATTTTTGTCTCCAGGATGTTTTTGATGTTTCTTGTTGAGTAACCATAAATTTTCATTTAATAAACCACGAAGGAACGAAAAATGGAGAGTATCAATAAACTTTGGACTTATAAAACACTGAATACCAAATCTACAAAATTAAGGGGTGTTTACTCCTGACTCCTATTTTTTAACTCTTCCAAATATCCACTTTTTAGCTACTTGAAGTTTATGTTTTAAAGTTGGTAGCCGCTGAATATAAACTCCTCTGCGAATTATGCCAGCTAGATTACCATCTAAAGTAATACCAAAGCTAAAAACTACAGCATTCTTAATACCTAAAGTTAACATTTCTCCTAAATATAAATATCTAAAGGATTTTAATCGCTGACCTGTAATTTTTGCCCAAATATTACGAGCCACACAGGGTGCTTGTTGAAAGGCTGCTTGGGCTGTAGCGGGAGATTTCTTACCTTTAATATCTCTAATTTCTGCTAAGTCTCCTAATACAAATACATTCGGATATTCTGCTAGTTGCAAAGTTGGAGTTGCTATTAATTGTCCCTGTTGATTATGTTGACAATTTAGCTCTTTTACCCATTGAATTGATTGATTTCCTCCTGTCCACAAAACTAAATCTGTCTGTAAGTTCTGAGTTTTACCTTGATGATTAATAATAATTGCATCAGATTTGATCGCTTCAATATGAGTATTCAAATCTATCTGCACACCCCTTTTTACCAAAGCCCTGTATGATGCAGTCCGACAACCTTTAGGGAAAGTTGGAAGTATTTCATTTCCTCGATCAATTAAGCGAATTTCTCCGCGTTTTTTCAGCTTATCTGCTAATTTGCAAGCAATTTCTACACCATTAGCACCAGCACCAGCTATAGCTATTTTAATCACAGGTATATCAGATGTTTCCAAAACCCGTAACCGTTCTTTTAAATATTCAGCATCTTCTAAACTTCTAAAAGTTTGGGCGTTTTCTGCTGCACCTGGAACTATATCTAACCGCGTTTCTTTACCAACAGCCAACACTAAAAAATCGTAATTTAGCAGAGTTCCATTTTCCAAACTTACCAAGTGTTGCTCTAAATCAACACCCTGAATTTCTGCCTGATAAACTTTAACATTACTACCTGCTAACAACTTTTTATAAGTGGGTGCAACCTCCCAATTAAATAATTCTCCTGTCACCACTTCATAGAGTAAAGGAGTAAATAAAAAATGCTCCCTTTTTTCAATCAAAATAATCTCATATTTAGGTTGACAGATTAGAGGGATTTTTATTAATTCTAAAGCCGTATACAACCCACCAAAACCACCACCTAAAATACAAATTCGCATCGGATTATTAGTGATATTGTGGTTTTTGATATTTACATTTTTAATAAACTTATTGCTGATATGAGACATAAGTTATAGTTCATGATTTATGCTTTGTGCCAAATAAAAATAAAGATATCATTTAATATTTGCTGCCTTAAACTGCTCAACCAATTCACTCGTCCGAGTACGACGGCCATTAGGATTCAGATGATAATGAGTGTCAGCAAATAAACTAGAATCAGTCTTCACGTTTAAAGTTGCTTTGTCATAAAGTACAGGTGCAATTTTTTCTAATTCTGTTGCTGTCGTGCGGATATTATCAAGAGTTTTAGTATCAGTGCTGCCATAAATCCAAGAAAGTCCTAATACTAAAGTTGCCCCTTTCGCTTCTACTTCTTGTTTAAATTGCTGAATTCGTCGCAGAGAATGGGGAGAAACACTATCACCGATTTTCAATGACCACCATTCGCTTTTAGTCCGTTTTTTCAGGACTGTGGGATCACCGTTAGCTGTCACGGGGTCAGAATAATAACCGGTTAAATGGCCTTTCTGCACCACATCCAGAGATGATTTAGTTGCAGCTTTGAGGGTGGGTATACCTAATAACATTAGGTCTTGAGCGAGTTGTTTAGGGGGTACATTTCCTAAACCGGGTTTTCCAATAGCTGCACCAAATTGACCAGAGCGATCGCCAAAACCATCATCATCTAGTAATAATAGATACTCAGGTATTAAAATGACAATATCGCCTTTTTTAATCACATCGCTAACACTGGGCAGAATCACATCTAATCCGATTGGCCCATCTGTGGCTATGTTGATGGTAGGGATGCCTAATTTCTCTTGCATCAGTTTGGCATCGACGGTGTAATGAGCGCCAGAACCACCGACAATGAGAATACGCTGGGGTGCTTGTACTTCCTTAGCAATGGCCATTTTCTGCTCATACATCATCCGTAACCAGCTAAGTTCACCCCCATAACGAGCATTGTAAACATAACCAACACCCCAAGTTAAACCTGCGATCGCAAACCAACTAGAAAGTCTGAAAAACTTGTTCATAATAGGTGACAGGGAACAGGTGACAGGTGACAGTAAGAAGGGAATAGGGAGTAATTAACTAATGACTTTAAAACTCGAAGTAAATAAAGGGAGAAGGTGTATTAGCTGCAAACAAAATAGTTAGCACTAACAAAACCCTTGACATCCAAGGGGAAACTAATAAATCATAGTCTGTTTCTCCTTGTCGCCAAACTCCTATTTGTTCCATCAATAACAGTCCTATTGACAGTACCAAAGTGAATACTAAAGCTGCTGCTCCATTCTCATTAAAGAATGTTAAAGCTTCACCTAAATTAGATAGAGAATAATTCCAAGGAGTTACTAAAACTTGCAATTTCTGCCATAAGCGTCCTGTGTTTGTTTCCATAAAAAACAGGCATCCCAAAATTACAGATCCAAAAGTTAAAGCCCAGGAAATAAACTGTGGCATCAGAAACTTTTGCTGTCCTAAAAACTTATAAAATGGTCGCCCAGCATAGCGCAAGACTAATAACAATAGTCCGTGATAAGCTCCCCAAAGAATAAAATTCCAGGCGGCTCCGTGCCAGAAACCAGATAGGGTAAAAGTTATAAAAAGATAAAATGGGGCATACTTCATGTTTTTCCCCATCAAAGGCAGAAACACATAATCTCTAAACCAAGTGCTAAGGGTAACGTGCCATCTGCGCCAAAACTCGTTAATGCTCTGGGAAGTATAGGGAGCAAGAAAGTTAAGGGTTAATTTAACGCCTATAAATTTTCCTAACCCTACGGCAATAAAACTATATCCACCAAAATCAAAATAAATTTGTAATGTAAACAAAAAGGCGAAAAACCAAACCAACCAAGGATTATCTACTTGATCTAATTTGATATAAGGTGAAATGTTATCTGCTAGAACAAACTTCATAAATAGTCCTAGAGATAACCACCGCAAACCAGATTCAAAACCATCAAACGTCAACTTAAATCTAAAGTTTTCAATTTGCGGAAATAAGTCTGCTCTCCGTTCAATTGGACCTGCTACCACTTGGGGGAAAATGGAAACAAAGTTAACGTAATCTAAAGCAGCAATGGGTTGTTTTTTGGTGCTGGTGTAGGAATCAACCACAAACCCCACCATTTGAAATGTATAAAAAGACAATCCTGGTGGAATTGAACCCATACCAGGAATAGACTTTGATTGCCAACTTTCTGATAATCCAGGGACTATTAAACCTAAAATATCTTCAACAAAGAAGTTGAGATATTTGAAATAGGCCAGAATAGCAATATCAATTACAACTACAATTGTAGCGATCGCCTTAGCTTTCCATTCTGTTTGTCTCAACATCAACCACACCATCACGTAGTTGAAGATGATTTCACACATAAAGATGGCAAAGCTAGACTTGGAAGCATTGACAAATAGCAACAAAGACATCGCCGCTAAACCAACCGCATCAAAAGCACCCTTCCACAGGTTCAAAGACTTGGCAATATAGCGGACTGTGAAGTAGGGAATACTAAAAAGTATTAGCACCCACCAAAACGAAAACTCCGAAAAATTCAATTCACCCTACCTCCCACCTGTTAAATTACTGGGGATTGGGGACTGGGGACTGGGGACTGGGAACTGGGGATTGGGGACTGGGGATTGGGGAAGATAAGATATTCTTTTTTCCTCCTGCCTTCTGCCTCCTGCCTCCTGCCTCCTGCCTCCTGCCTCCTGCCTCCTGTCTCCTATCACCATATCAACTACCACTAATCTTGTTCCAAAGACCACCCCAACCTTTACCTTGAGTAGCTTCTTCTTTCGGTTTGTTAGCAACAGCAGCTGGTTGAACATTGCTAGTTTCCGCAGGGGATACACCTATTTCATCAACCAAATATTTAGCAGCTTTATCAATAGTTGGATAGTCCCAAAGCAAAGTAGAAGGCAATTCTGCACCTAACCAATCTTCCATATCACCAACGATAGTTACAGAGTCAATTGAATCTAAACCATAGCGGGTCAAAGGTTCAGTAACTTTAATGGTTTGAGGATTGATCCCCAATTGTTTAGCAATCTGATTAACTAACCATCCTTGAATAGTATCAACAGCGTTCATAGTTTCAGGTTTGGAGTTGGAGTTTTGGAGTTGCATCTGTGCTAGTTTCCTGTGGTTGAGATTTTGCTAGTTGAAAAGGAACAATGGAAAACATCCGGTCTTCGTTATACAAACGAATCATTTCTTGGACTACACCACCGTCGTCGATTCTTCCAGGTAATGCTTTCGCTGGTCGGCAGTTTAACATTAACTTACGTAAGCTAAGTGCTAACCACTCTCCATTAGCAAAGAATTCTCCCAGATGATTACGGTTATAAATCCATGTATACACACAAGCGGTAGCAGCGTGTAATACACAGTATTGTTTTGCCATGTCAAACAACTCTGGGGATTGTTCATGCCCAAACTGGAAGGTTGACTCTGTAATCTGTGCATCCAGATTGTTTAACTCTTCCCGCACTATATTTATGAAAGTAATGATTTGGTAGAGAGTATCTGGATTCAGATTTGAGTCTGTTTTTAGCTTCTCCAGTGATGTTAAAGCCAAGTCTAGTCCTTGCAGGACATCATCTCCACCCCGATTGACCAATTCCAGTTTTTTGCCATCAAAGGCTGGTACTGGTTGTGTGAGGTCAAAAGTTGTGGAAAGACGTGCTTCCAGCGTTTCTAGATTCCGTCCAGCGTTTCTGGTGCGAGATTTGGCTAACTGCCGTAATTGCAGTAATAGAGCATGAAGATTAACAATCGTGCTGCCATCAAACATACTGATGATGGAGTTATCCCGCAACACTTTCTGAAAAATTCCCCAGTCGTATGCTTCCCGCATATAAAAGCGCGAACCTAAAACGACGGATACATTCTGTACCATTGTTTCCAAGGTGGTGGTGACAAAGTATTTCACCACTGCTGACCAGACACTAATTTGTTCTGGCATGGTACTAAAACCACGTCCCACTCCAAAGGTAGAACAGTCGCAAATCAAGATATCCAAAAACGCATCGGTGAGGGTGCGTCGGGGTTGGGGCATATCAAAGACTGTCTTACCGTATAGTTTGCGTTCTAGGGCAAATTTCAAGGTAGTACGCAAAGCAGTATCAGCAGCACCTTGGGAAAAGGCTGCACATAAGGCTCTAGTAATTTGGAAGCCTTTTAAGGCTATTTCCAAACCCGCACCTTCAGCCCCTAACCGCATAGATTCGGGGATAAAGCAGTCATCAAAACGGATACCGCTCATATCCGAACCCCGAATCCCATGGGTGAGGATTTTGGGTAAATTACTATAATTATCTGGGTTAATTTTGCTCTTTTCGACCATGAATAGGGAGAGACTGCGGGGTCCTCCTTCTGGGTCTGTTCTAGCCAGGACAAAGGCGACTCCGGAGAGTGTAGCGCGGTTAATTGGCCATTTTTCGCCATTGAGGATATAACCACCAGGAACTTTTGTGGCTTCCATATCCCCACCTAAAAGGTCGCTACCATGTGCTTTTTCTGAATAAGCTAAACACATGGTGCCATTGGTATCTTTCATAAAGCTGGCTAGGTTTTGCTTCTGCTCATTTGTTCCTGCCATCCATACCAAATATGACCAGAACATGGTGGTAAAAGCAATTCCTGCTGTTTGATCACGCCGTGCAAGCACGCGCACAAAGGAGATAAATTCGTCAAAGCTTGTAAATTCACCACCGCATTCTGTGGGAATGTAGTAATGTTGCAGTTTCCAGTTATATAACCAGTCGATAATTTCCTGGGGAAATTCTTCCTTTTCATCCAGGTCGATTACCTGTTTGAAGGACATCATATTATCGGGGTTGCCAGGGTCGCCTAAATCCCGTTCTAGTGCTTCGGCAACCCAAAATTGTTTAAGTGGCTGCATAATGTTCTCCTTAGTGGGCAACTTGCACTTGATCTAGTAAGGTATCAACTTCCTTGGATAATTTGCGGTAGTTGGCGTTGTATTTAGGGTTTTCACTCCAGTCTGCTAACACTTCCAAATCTCCTGCGAGGAAACTGGTTTTGCAAGCGCGACGTTGAATTTTACCGCTGGAAGTTTTGAGGATATTACCTGGTTTAGCTAGGACTACAGCGAAAACTTGAAGTTCATGAATTTCTGCGATCGCTTGGCGAATACCAGTCATTACTTCATCTGGTGTAAACTCTTCCGGATTGCGTTTTACTTCCTGCACTATCACCAGTTTTTCCACACCATCTACATCTATGGAGAAGGCTGCACCATAGTCAGGACGCAAACAAGGATTAACTTGCTGCACTGTCCACTCTAAATCTTGAGGATAGTGATTTGTACCCCTGATAATAATCAAATCTTTAATTCGTCCGGTGATGAATAACTCACCACCTCTCATAAAACCTAAATCACCTGTCCGCAGGAATGGGCCTTCTTTAGTATCAGCAGTGTAGGCACGGAAGGTACTCTCACTTTCTTCTGGACGATTCCAATAACCACCAGCCACACTAGGATCAGATACCCAAACCTCACCCACTTCATCAGGTTGACAACGAGTTAAAGTTTCCGGGTTAGCGATCGCTACTTGAGTATCACACACAAGTTGTCCACATCCCGGAATAGCCCGAACACCATCACCCCAACTAACAGCTTCAACAATTTTATTTTTCTCAATTTCTGATGTTTTCACCAGACACAAGACCGGCGGTTGTTGTCTAGGACTAGTTGATACTAGCAATGTATCTTCTGCCAAACCATAAGCAGGTGCAAAGGTTTCCCAGCGGAAACCACAAGCAGAAAATTTTTCAAAAAATTCTTCTAATACTCTAGGATTAATAGGTTCTGCCGCATTTCCCGCAGCTTGCCAACTACTCAAATCAAGGGTAGCCAATTGTTCATCACTGATGCGACTAACACATAGTTCATAAGCAAAATTGGGAGCTTGACTATGAGTACCACGATAGCGAGAAATCGCTTGTAGCCAGCGCAGGGGCTGTTTAATAAAAGCTAGAGGAGACATCACATAGCAAGGATGACCATTGTATAGTGGTTCGGTCAATCCTTCCACCAGCCCATAATCGTGGAAATAAGGCATCCACGTAATGGAAACACTCTCAGCATCGTATCCACAGGCTTTTTGGAGATAGCTACAGTGGTGCATGATGTTGTGGTGGCTGATCATCACCCCTTTAGGTGTGGAAGTCGAACCAGAGGTATATTGCAAATATGCCAAACTATCTGCACTTATTTGCGGATCTTGCCATTGATCAGCTAAGTTTAAATCAACCTCTTCCGTAGCAATCCAAGTCATTTCCTTGAATTCTGGAAAATCTGACGCAGCTTCCTGCAAAATTTTCAAAAAACGTTGATTGGTAAGAGCAAAGGACGCATCGGCATCTTTGACTATGGCTCGTAATCGAGGTAATGCCCGCTTCAGTCTACCCGCATCAGGGGGTGGTACTGGTATTGCTATGACTCCAGCATAGAGACTACCCAAGAAAGCCGCTATGACTTCCAATCCCTGGGGGTACAGCAATAATGCTCTCTGTCCCTTGCCATTATGTTGCTGCAACAATGCCCCAATAGCACGGGCTTGACGGTCAAGTTCTTGATATGTTAACTTTTGACCCTCTGTTTTCCCATCTATCAGAAATGTATACGCGACTTGATCCGGTTGCTGGGTGGCACGCCAGCGTAGTAGTTCAACCAGGGTAGAGAAGTTGCTCATGGGCAAATTTTGGGTAGCGAGGCTTTGAGTCATCTGACGACTCCGAAATAATGAGGGTATTTAAAATAATATATATCACTATATACCATGTAGCTTGTACGGATACAAATATACAGTTATATGGTTGATATTTTTTTGTCCAGATAATTACTTATTGTGACAGATAAAACTTATTTATTAATCCATTCTCTCGGTATTTTTACTAAAAAAATAAATTCAACCCCTGGGAAGAATTCGTCAGTTTAGTGTATTTGGATTATTATAATTTGGATTTTTAGCGGTTTTTTGTCTTAATCAGTATTGTGTAACTGAAAAGATGATCATAAATTTTTCGTAAAAACTTATTCGTTCGTGAAAAATTAGTACAGTTATGTGCTTTCAGTATTTATGGGTATGAAGTTTTAGTAGCTAGTTAGCTTATATCTGATCCAAAAAAACTAACAAAACAATTGACATACTCCCCACCCTGAAAGGACAGAGATTCTGGGTTCAAATAACAGTTGCATAGCCCATCTGACACTATCTATCTCGCTCAACAGATAATAATGCGCTGCCTGTTGCCAACATTGTATCAAAAAGCCTTCCTAGAAGCACGGGGAACTTTAAACCCATTTTTTCGGTAAGGAGAGGGAGCAGGGGGAGCAGGGGAAGCAGGGGAAGCATAATCTGATAGTCGTCACCTGTCACCCCTCCGGGGTTCGCCGCTTAACGGCAGTTGCTACAAGTCGGGAAATCCGCCCATTGCACTGCCTCCTTTATGCCGGGGAACCAGTCCACCGCAGTGGCTCACCTGTCACCTGTTGTCTATTCCCTATGTGAACCTAGTTTTTGGCTGGGTGTAACAGAAGATTCACGTTGATTTGTTGTCCGTAATCTGGGTTTTGGTGTTCCCCGTCCTTCATCACCACCGTTATCTGATTTAGACCAAGAGGAACGGCTACGTTCACGTTCACCACCACCGCTGCGTGGGTATTCGCCACTATCACGACGCTTGTTAAGTTTGGGTTTGGGAGATGGTTCTTCTTGGGGAATATCTACACCAGATTGCAACCAGTCGGGACGGGTTTGATCATAGGCGATTTGTAAAGCCGCAGCTGCGATCGCCTGAGCATCATATTTTTCAATCAACTCACTGATGATTGGTAAAAATGAAGCCAAACGTTCACCGGTTAAAGCTTCTGCTACCTGTTCTTGCAATTTTTTGATGTGTCTAGCTTCAATTTGCGCTCTGGTAGGAATTGTCAACACCTGCCAATTTTGGCGGTTATGGCGTTCAAATGCCTGTTGTTTGCGGCGTTCAAATGGTTGTACCAAAGAAATCGCAGTTCCTTCTTTACCAGCACGACCAGTCCGACCAATCCGGTGAACGTAGGTTTCCACGCTATCGGGTAAATCAAAGTTAATCACGTGGGAAAGCAGATCCACATCTAAACCCCGTGCAGCAATATCAGTAGCTACTACCCAGCGGACTTGGCGATTGCGGAAACGGGTTAATAATCTTTCCCGTGCTTGCTGAGACAAGTCACCATGATATTCATCCACACTATGGCCAGCAGCTTGCAATTGATTGGTTAGTTCTGCGGCTGTGCGTCTGGTGCGAACAAATATTAAAGCTGTTTCTGGGTCTTCCATTTCCAGAATTGGCTGTAAAGCTTTAGCTTTTGTCCAATGGCGAGGAATCAAGTAAGCTACCTGATTGATTTTATTGGGTGAGGCTTTTTGCTGCTCAACGGTGACTGTCACTGGAGAGTTTAAAAACTTATTCACCAGTTGGCGAATGGATGGGGGCATAGTTGCCGAGAATAAAGCTGTTTGCCGGTCTGTGGGCGCTTGGGACAGAATTCTGATTACATCATCAATAAAGCCCATGCTCAACATTTCATCAGCTTCATCAAGGACAAACCATTTCACTTGATCCAGCTTTAAGCTACCGCGCTCTAGCAAATCTATTACCCGTCCTGGTGTACCCACGACTACATGAACGCCGCGTTTTAGCTGCATCATTTGACGGTCAATGGACTGACCACCGTAGATTGCTAATACTCGTAATCCATCATTCCCCATGAATTGGGAAATAGCGTCATGAACTTGCATTGCCAATTCACGAGTAGGTGTTAACACAATAGCTTGTACAGCTTTTTTGCTAACATCTAGCTTTTCTAACATCGGCAGTGAAAAGGCTGCTGTTTTACCTGTTCCTGTTTGCGATTGCCCAACTACATCACGACCCGCTAATAGTTGCGGAATAGCTTGATTCTGAATATTTGTAGGTGTGCTAAAGCCAAGTTTTTCTAGAATTTCAACACGCTCTTGAGAAATGCCTAGTTCTTGAAAGGTAAGATTCATTAATTCTCCTAGATTTTATTTATTGTGAGTTTTGGACTTGTAAACCGATACTTATTTGTAAATTGGGAATAGGAGTTCAGGAGTTCAGGAGTTCAGGAGTCAGGAGTCAGAAGAAAGAAGAACGAATTAATTTTTACTCTGCTCCCCCTGCTCCCCCTGCTCCCCTGCTCCCCTGCCCCCTGCTTCTTCTTCCTGTCACCTGTCACCTAATTCCCGGCAATGACAATTTGACCATAGAGGTCATAGGCATCGGCACTGTGGATCTTTACTGGCACGATGGTTCCTAGCCTTGCGTCACCTTTAACATAGACTTGACCATCAACTTCTGGGGAAAATCTGCCGGAACGGCCGATTAATTCTCCACTTTCGGGGTTTTCTTGCTCAATCAGGACATCAACTATTTTGCCTACTTCCTGTTGATTTTTGAGGAGGGAAATTGGTTGTTGGAGTGCCATGAGTTGATCACGACGCTCTACCATCAATTCTTGTGGTAATTGATTTGGTAAATTGTAGGCGGGGGTTCCCTCTTCCGGTGAGAAGGTGAAGACACCAACATGATCAAATTCATGTCGCTCGGTAAACTCTAGTAAATGTTCAAAATGCTCTTGTGTCTCTCCAGGGAAACCGACAATAAATGTGGTTCTTAGCACTGCTGAGGGGAGGGCAGTTTTGATACTTTCGATAATTCCATCGTTAACTCTTCCTTGCCAAGGACGGTTCATGGCTCGAAGAATTTCTGGATGAGAATGTTGTAAGGGCAAATCTAGATAAGGCAGTACGTTTGGTGTCTCTTGAATTGCCGCTATCACATCTGGTGTGAGTCCAGTAGGATAAGCATAGTGCATTCTGATCCACGGTATATCTACTTTCCCTAAAGCTCGAAGTAATTCCGCTAACTTTGGTTTTCCGTAAATATCCAAACCATAATTGGTGGTGATTTGGGAAATCAGAATTATTTCTTTTACTCCTTGATCTGCCAATTGCTTGGCTTCAGCAACTATTGATTCAATAGTGCGCGATCGCTGATTCCCTCTCAGATGAGGAATAATACAAAATGCACAACGATAATCGCATCCTTCGGCAACTCTTAGGTAAGCTACTCCTTCGGTTGTAGTTCGGTAGCGTGGTGTGGTTTCATCCGCTATGTAGGTAGGTTGGGCGGTAATTTGTTTCACCCTCTCTCCCTGTTCTACCCGCTCGATGACATTGACAATTTTGTGATAATCGCCTGTGCCAATCACGGCTACTGCTTCTGGCAACTCTTCCAATAATTGTGCTTGGAAGTGTTGCGCTAGGCAACCAGTAATAACGACTTTTTTATTTGCTTCTGCCAGTTCTACTAAGGTTTTTACCGATTCTTCTCTAGCAGCTTCGATAAAACTACAAGTATTGACAATTACATAATCAGCTAACTCTTCATTTGTATCTACACCATAACCTGCTTCTACCAACAGACCTAACATATGTTCTGTATCTATTCGGTTTTTCTCGCAGCCCAAGTGAGAAATGGCTATTGTTGGCTTGTCACCCATATTTTGAAAATATCTTCAGTTTTCTTTTCGTGCTGTCAAACATAACAAGTAATAATTAGGTGCTTTTTCCCGCACCCTGATCAGGACACCGTAGTAATAGATTTCCACTACCAGTTGTTTTTCGTAAATGCCCGTGGACGTATGACCCTAATCAGTAAAGATATAGCGGTCATGCTATGATGTTTTTATTAATCTGTTTCCCAGGGTAAACTTGAGTGTCTTCTGGTAATTTTGACACTCGTAATATTTTTTAACGATTCGCTTATTGGTATTTTACACTACCGCAGCGTGTGCGTTGTTAATTTACCCATCGGGAAGCCGCCCAAAGGGCTGTTTTTGAGAAGTCGCTACCCTCAGGGAAATCGCAAACGCGACTGCGCCCATAAAGCAGTAATGCTACCCTATATCTTAGGCTAAACCCGCGATGATGCGCTGGCATGATGCCTAAACTACGGGAAAGCTGCCTTGCGTCTTGTGAGTGGCAAACTCCTCTTGTAGCCAGATTTGATCTTAACATATCTTATGAAAGGTTTAACGCTAATTTCCATCTTGAGAAGGAGGCAACAAACCATTCATAATCAAACAAATTGACTAGTCTAGATAAAAGTCAAGAGTTTGCTCAAATATGGAGTATGAAGGCGGAAACTGTCTCAATTACCAGAGGATATAGTCAAAAGCACGCCAATACTCAATTTACCACCTATAAGGGACAGGTCAGATGCAAAATTATTTTTGTCTTTTCATCCTTGATCCTTAAACAAAAAATTCTCAACCCTGGACTTTGCCAAGCAAAATAAAGACGTGGACTTATATCAGCTATTCAAAACTCGAACACCGATTATTGGCGTAGTTCATCTGCTACCCCTACCTACCTCACCCCGTTGGGGTGGTAGTCTGAAAGCGGTAATTGACCGTGCTGAACAAGAAGCAACAGCCCTGGCCAGTGGTGGGGTAGACGGCTTAATTGTAGAAAATTTTTTCGACGCACCCTTTCCTAAAAACCAAGTTGATCCAGCAGTTGTCAGTGCGATGACTGTAGTGGTACAGCGAATACAGAATTTAGTAACTTTGCCTGTAGGGTTAAATGTTTTACGGAATGATGGCAAAAGTGCAATGGCGATCGCCACTTGTGTACGGGCGCAGTTTATCCGGGTTAACGTGCTGACAGGAGTAATGGCCACTGACCAGGGATTAATTGAAGGAGAGGCACATCAATTACTCCGCTATCGTCGAGAACTAGGCTCTGATGTGAAAATTTTGGCTGATGTGTTGGTTAAACACGCTCGTCCTTTAAGTTCACCCAATCTCACAGTTGCTGTCAAAGACACAATAGAAAGAGGTTTAGCTGATGGGGTGATTTTATCAGGTTGGGCTACTGGCAGTCCTCCTAACTTAGAAGACTTGGAACTGGCTTGCGGTGCTGCTGCTGGTACACCAGTTTTTATTGGTAGTGGAGCGAATTGGGAAAATATTGGTACGCTGATGCAAGCAGCAGATGGTGTGATTGTTTCCAGTTCTCTCAAACGCCACGGTCAAATTTCTCAGCCTATTGACCCGATTCGTGTCAGTCAATTTGTGGAAGCTGCTCACCGGAATTGGAATTCTAAAGGTGAAAGTAAATCAAGTTCCTCTATAAAGTTACATTCGTAAATGGGTAATAGGGAGATGGGCAGAAGATTCTTTACCTGTTCCCTGTTCCCTGTTCCCTTCTTTCCCAATTACCAATCACCAATTATGATTCGCCGTCGTTCTACTCCTTGGATTCATAAGTGGTCGCGTCCATTGATTGGGGCGATCGCTGGGCTTGGTATCCTCAATACAGGTTATCTCACGTTTGAAAAGTTAACAGGAGGTAATCCTGTTTGCACTACTCCAGAAGGTGTTAAGGGTTGTACTGATGTACTTTCTAGCCCCTGGGGTACAGTTTTTGGTCAGCCTTTAGCTTTGTTTGGTTTGCTGACATACATTAGTATGTTTATATTGGCTGTAGCTCCCTTGGCTTTGAATTCAGTAGAAGGGAACAAAAATCGCAAACAAATAGAAAATCTGACTTGGTGGTTGCTGCTGGTGGGTGCGATCGCTATGTCAGTATTTAGTGGATATTTAATGTATGTCCTAGCATTTCAACTCAAAGCTGTGTGTTTCTATTGCATAGCCTCAGCTTTGTTTGCTTTGAGTATGTTAACTCTCACCATCCTGGGTCGTGACTGGGAAGATATTGGACAAATCTTCTTTACTGCTCTGATTGTCGGTATGGTGACATTAATTACTACATTGGGTGTTTACTCTGGTGTCAATACATCAAATAATATTGCCGAACCCACTGATGGTAAAGCCGTACAGATTTTCTTCGACCCGAAAAAAGCAGAACCAAAACCACAAGTGGGCTGGGAAATTACTACTACTTCTGGAGAATCAGAAATCCAGTTAGCAAAACACTTAACCGCAATCGGTGCAAAAGAATATGTTGCTTGGTGGTGTCCTCACTGTCATGAACAAAAGCTACTCTTTGGCAAAGAAGCTTACAAAGAAATTAACCACATTGAATGTGCTTCTGTCGATAACCCTGGCACACCAACACAAGAGTGTATAGCTGCAAAAATTGAAAGTTACCCTTCTTGGGTTATCAATGGTAAAACATACAGTGGTGTGCAGAATTTAAACGAACTGGCCAAGATAAGTGGTTATACAGGGCCTCAAAACTTCAAGTATTTTAAGTAAAGTGCCTCATTCCACTGCAAACACACCTTAAACTGTCCTCTTTTGACCCTGATTATCAACCCGTCACACCTAACTTACGCTGCAATATGGCTCGGTTAATTACCTTATACTTTTAATTTGGCTTGGGACAAGGGAAAGGGAAAAAGGAGAAAACCCTTTTCCCCTAAACCCAGTCAGCTTTCCCCAAAGCAATTTACTAATTCCTGATGATTAACCGAGCAGTATTAAGAAGCGTGTTTTAGCCAAATAATATAAGGACTCCGACGAGGTTTTTATGCATCAGCAGTTCAGCAATTTTCTTCCTAGACTTGTATTTACAATCCGAAAAATGCTGAGTCAAGGACGTAGAGAATTAATGACTGCTTCGTGGGTTGCGATCTTTGTGTTGCTATTTCGATACATGGGATTATTACAATCTTTGGAGTTAGCAACTTTAGACCAATTTTTTCATTTGCGTCCCTATGAAACACTAGAGGAACGTATTACTATCATCGCCATTGATGAAACTTCTTTGCATGAAGCAGGTTCTTGGCCGATTTCTGATGAAAAAATAGCTCAAGTGTTATCCAAATTAAACAGCTATAAACCCCGTGCAGTTGGCTTAGATATCTACAGAGATTTGGCTGTAGAGCCTGGTCATGACAAACTAATGGCGGCTTTTAAGGCAATGCCAAACTTGATTGGTATCGAACTACTGGCGCATAAAATAGATACTAAAGTTTCACCTGCACCAGAGTTAAAACAGCGCGGACAAGTGGGTTTTAATAATGTGTTATATGACCTTGATGGCAAGGTTCGCCGCAGTTTACTATACTGGCACGAAGATGATGAAGTTTATGAAAGTTTTGCTTTGAAGTTAGCTTTATTATATCTCAATGCTGAGGGAATCACACCCAAAAAATCTGCCAGAAATCCTGAATATTTACAGTTAGGTAAGGCTGTCTTTACTCGGTTTGAGAGTAATAATGGTGCTTATATTGGGGCGGATGCGAGAGGTTATCAAATTTTATCTAATTTTCCCAAACCCCGTGGTCAAAATTCATCTACAAAATCTTATATTTATCATCAGGTGTCTTTGGGAGATATATTAGCTGACAAAGTTCCCGATCATTTAATTCGCGATCGCGTTGTACTTATCGGTTCTACAGCACCTAGCCTCCAGGATTTTCTATTTATTTCCTACTCCAATCCTGTGATGGGCATTAGTGAAGCCAAACCTATCGCTGGAGTTCAACTACAAGCTTATTTTATTAATGAATTAATTTCTGCTGCTCTACAAGGACGACCATTACTGAAAGTATGGTCTGATTTACTAGAAAATTTGTGGATTGTTATTTGGTCTTTTATAGGAGCAGTGATTATATGGCGAATCCAACAACCAATAAAAAGTATCTTCATCTTTTTACTGTTGGGTTTGGCTTTAAACATAAGTGTTTACATTGCTTTTTTAGCAGGATGGTGGATACCGATTATTCCTCCCTGGCTGACTTTTGGTGGTTCAGCTATTACCATGACTTTTTACATCAATTATATACAAAAAGAATTAAAACGTTCTAAAGAATTTTTGCATCAAGTTATCAATGCTATTCCTGATCCTATTTTTGTAAAAAACCAACAACATCAATGGATTGTTTTAAACGAGGCTTATTGTCAATTTAGTGGTTATTCCTATAATTTATTAATGGAAAAATCAGATTATGATCTTTTTCCTCAGCATGAAGCCGATATATTTCTTCAACAAGATAATCTTGTTTTTCAAACTCAGCAACCCCAGGAACATGAAGAAGAATTTACTGACATTCATGGAAAAACTCATCTGATAGCTACTAAGCGATCGCTCCACAAAGATGCTGCGGGTAATTTATTTTTGGTTGGTGTGATTAGAGATATCACTCAACGCAAACAAATCGAGGCAGAACTAAAACAAATTGCTGATGATTTATTTCGTTCTAATTATGAATTGAAAATCCAAGAAAACTATTTGCGGCAATTAGCATATCATGACCCTCTGACCGGTTTATCTAATCGCAAGTTTTTCACAGAACAACTATATGAATGTTTGAAATGGTCACAATCTAATAACGTTATGTTGGCATTATTATTTATAGATTTAGATGGCTTTAAATCAGTAAATGATTCATTAGGGCATGAAATGGGCGATCATCTGCTGGTAATTATTGCTCAACGGCTAAGTAATGCTTTGCGTGTTAGTGATATAATTTCTCGTTTAGGTGGTGATGAATTTACGGTGATTTTACAGAGTATTGCTAATGTACAGATACCTGCAACGGTAGCCGAAAAACTTTTAAGTGTAATAACTGAGCCGATTATTTTGGATGGCCATGTCATTAGGGTTTCTGCAAGCATCGGTATTAGTATTTACCCTATCAATGCCGACAACAGTGAAACCTTGATCAAACAAGCGGATACAGCAATGTACCAGGCCAAACACCTGGGGAAAAATCGCTATGAGTTTTCCTCATAAGCACTTCAGCAAAATAAATTATACATTTTTCCAAACAATAGAAATACCTGCCACGAAGAGGAAAAGGGACAGGCGGGAACAAGCCCCATTCCAGTCATCTTGTTCTGTTACCTTTTATCCATTTTTGCCGTTATGTATATGAAGTTTTATTAATTTTTGCTACAGCTAAGTGGTGCAATTAATCGTTGATAAATAATTTAAATTACAAATCGTGTTGTTTTTTTAAATTTTATCCTTTTTTATAGAAAAGCTTAGTATTTACACCCAAAGAAATTAAGCTTTGGTTAAATATTAAACAATTTCCTAATTTCTTGATCATAACTAATGAATATCCATCTGAAGATTGATGCTGGAAAGGTCATATTAGTAATATTTCTTAATAGGGATAGTTTTTCAATAAGAGACTACTTTTGCTGAGAAAAAAACTAAAATTAGCTGCTTTTTGTTGGGTTAGTAGCTATTTGCTAACACCATGAATGTCACCAGGCTTGGAATTTTAATGAATAACTTCATCAATCTAGAGTTGACAACGAAACAAAACAGGATTTCTATATATGCTAGACAATTTATTGAGGAATATCGAAACTAATGTGAGAATCACAAGTATTGTGATATTATGTATAGTCGCTTCATTTATTTTCATTCCCAAAATGACAGAACTAACAATCACCTTTAATAGTTTAATGGTGAATGGTTTTAGTGATCCTGAAAGCTCCAATTTAACTAAAAATCAGGTAAATAGGGCTGATCAAAATATATATATTCCCCCAAACTATGGTGCGCCTGACAGCCAACATGGTAGCGGGACGCGGTGATGATAAAGTTTCGGATTGTCTGTGTTAGCTTGTAATATTTAGTGAGATTGCCACCAACGATGATGTTGGATAGTTGTGTGGACTTGCCACTCAGGAGCTAGTTGGGGATAATCTAAACGGTAGTGTCCGCCCCGGCTTTCAGTTCTAAAAGCAGCACTTTTGAGAATTAAATAAGCTACATCTAATAGATTGTGGGTTTCTGCCCAAAGTCGCAACAGCTGATCAATATTCGGTAAGTTGAAACTTGCTGATTCTTGAGGACGTAAATGTTGTAAAAATTTACTTAAAGGTAAATTAGCAAAATCCTGTTGCCAAGATTCTACAGTGGCGATCGCATTTTCCAAACTTGATTGTTCTCGACAAATACCAGCACTTTGCCAGACTAAACGGGGTAACTTTTCCCTGATGGCTTCTAGTTGTAATTGTTGATTTTCCCAATCACCAAGGGATAACTCAAAAAAGAAAGGATTTGGGAAAGATGCGGATTCTGTAGTTTGAGCCTTCCTCAGTATTTCATCCTCTAAATTAGCCATCTGCGCCCCAAAGACGATACATTCCAATAGAGAATTACTGGCGAGGCGATTAGCACCATGAACTCCCGTACTGGCAGTTTCTCCCACAGCATATAAACCAGGGATATTGGTACGATTCTGCAAATCTGTAAAAATACCACCCATCCAATAATGAGCAGCAGGGGCGACAGGAATCGGTTCATTGAAGACATCAATACCCCAATGCTGACAAACTTTAATAATGTTAGGAAACCGATGGCGAATTTTATCAGCAGGGATAGGACGCATATCTAACCAGACATGGGCAGTGGCAAGATCAACGGCTGTACGTTGTAAATGACTAAAAATAGCTCTACTGACCACATCTCGCGGTGCAAGTTCCCCATCTGGATGATAGTCAAAAGCAAAGCGCCGTCCTTGGTTATCAACAAGGTGCGCCCCTTCACCACGAACAGCTTCGCTGATCAGAAAGCGTCCTGGTTTTGTCAGGGCTGTAGGATGAAATTGGACAAATTCTAAATCGCGGAGGATAGCCCCAGCCCGCCAAGCTATAGCTACGCCATCACCTGTACTGACAGCCGGATTAGTAGTTTGGGCAAATACTTGACCTCCACCACCTGTGGCTAAAACTACAGCGTCAGCTTTTACCCATGTCACCTTACCTTGATAAAACAGGCTGATTCCTTGACAACGATTGGTTGCTGGTTCTATCCACAAGGATAAAGCCAAAGCTTGCTGAATAACTTGGATATTGGGACGACGCAATACTTGAGCCGCGAGAGTTGTGGTTACTTCTCTACCTGTGGTATCGGCGGCGTGCAGAACACGATGACGGGAATGGGCTGCTTCTAAGGTTAAAGCTAAGGTGTTACCATGACGGTCAAAGGCTACCCCTAAGTTAACTAAGGACTGAATACAATTAGGGGCTTTTTGGGCTAAAAATTCTACTGCTTTGACATCACACAAACCTGCCCCGGCTTTTAATGTATCTTCAATATGCAGCTTGGGTGAATCCTCTGGAGAGACAGCAGCAGCAATACCACCTTGCGCCCAATCACTGGCAGATAAAGTAATAGTTTCTTTAGTAATTAAGCCTACTCGTAAGGATTCTGGTAGACACAGGGCTGTGTATAGTCCAGCAGCGCCAGCGCCGACTATTAAAACATCAAATTGGCTGGGAATATCTAATAAATTCAAAATGATAAAAGGAGTTCAGGAGTCGAGGAGTTCAGGAGTTTAGGAGTCAGGAGTCAGGAGTTTAGGAGTCAGGAGTCAGGAGTTCAGTAGTTCAGTAGTTCAGTAGTTCAGTAGTTCAGTAGTTCAGTAGTTCAGTAGTTCAGTAGTTCAGTAGTTCAGGAAGAATTAATTTTCTCCTCTGCCCCCCTGCTCCCCTGCCCCCCTGCTCCCCTGCCCCCCTGCTCCCCTGCTCCCCTGCTCCCCTGCTCCTCTGCTCCCCTGCTCCCCTGCTCCCCTGCCTCCAATTACCAACTAGGGTTATCTATAGATACCGTTATTAATACGATCATCTCCTTCGTTGAAGTTCGGCTCGTATTCTGTGACGGCGAAGTTACCTAAGTTGGCTTGTAAGGTTTGTTTTTGGCGATCGCTCAATCCTGGTAAATTCAATACATCTTCCACACTCTTGTAAGGAGCATTTTTGATGATCTTTTTAGCTAATGTGGGATAAAGACCTGGATACTGCTGAAAAGCAGCAATGTTGGTATTATTCAAATCAATTTTTTTACCAAATTCAGTTCCTAACTTGGCATCTGCCTTATTTTGGCGTGCAATTGCCAAAACTGGAACTTGACGCAAAGCAATGTTGCTAAAACTTACGGCTTGGGCTGTTTGGGTTGTTCCCAGCCATCCCCAGCAGCCTAGCAACACACTAAACACTGTTAATAAACGTACTAATCCTTTCACGATTTTTCTACCTCTTTCCATCAAACAAAAATCAAAGCTTTCAACTAAACGCTGTCAACTGTGGGCTGAAGTGAGAAGTATGGAGTATTGATTCAACCCCGGTGATAACTTTGGGGGGTGATGGGGTACTTTTTCCTCTGACTTCATGCTTGGGCTGATAGCTGATAGCTGAATCAACACACAGCAGTCATCAGAAACTAATATACAGCTTAGTGAACTACCGAAACTAAGCTGCATTTGAAGTTGCAACTTCTAGTATGATTCGCTATTACCACGTTCGGGATTTTTTGGAAATTTTACTTTGTAAAAATTTATGTCCAATATATAGTATTGAGCTTTTTTTGCAGTTGATGATTAGCAGCTGAGAACTTTAAGCAAGAATGGCAGCTACTAAGAATAAACTGTCTACTAAAATTGTACTCAAAACGGCTCCACCAAAGGCGTACCAATGTTTTTGCTTTTTACCCAACGATACCAGCCCGACGGTCAAGAGTGCTAAGGCTAGAATGATTGCCCAAACTTCTCCCCATGGTGTTTGCACTTGTGCTAAAGCATTTTTTAAGATTTGTGAAGCTCCATCGGCATCTGTTCTCATAATTTGCCGCCAATAGGGCATTAAATCTACTACATAAAAATATATATCTGTTAAAACTGTGCCGAATAAAGAACCCAGATAAAACCAGTTACCGACTTTGCCCCAATTTCGCCACAGACACCAGATAGCAAAGGGTAGTCCCAGAGATTCTATGGGTAAGTGCCATAAGGGTTCCCAACGTAACCAACCCCAATAAATTGCTCCTGTTAACCAACTCCAGCTAAATCCTAAGAGTAAATCTCCCCAGAGATAGGTTTGCGGACGTGACATTAATGTCAAACTCAGCCAAATCCAGAGTCCTGTGATTACTAAACTGAGGGTAGGTAGCGATCGCACTAATGGCGCTTCTATAAATACTGGTACGGTTACTAAAAAAACTGCCGCTACAAATACTAACCAGCTTTGCCTCCAAGTTATTCCACTGGGAAGCGAGGGTGATAACGAAAGGGTAGACTCCAATTCTTTGATACCTCTGTGTTTATTCTCAGTAGTATGTAAATCAGCATCAATAGGCGAGTTGGCAACAGTGTAAGCAGACAATGTATTATTAATCAATGTTTTTAATATTTGTTACTAAACTTTACTTATCTACGATATCACACACCAAAATCCCCCTGGGGGGCATTGTAATTATACTGCAAATTTCGGAAATAAATTCTTCAAATTCTTATCAACTCCTGAATTAATGCTGAAACTCAGACTAAAAAATGGTATTACCTGTGAATCCTGAACTCCTGACTCCTGACTCCTGCCTCCTGCCTTCTGCCTTCTGCCTCCTGCCTCCTAACTCCTGCTATAAAATCTTGCCCGGAAAATCTGATGATCAGAACGGATCAGGTTGGATAATTTGCTAAAATTACGCATCCATTTTGGGAGTCTCGTTGATGGCGACAATCATAGAAATAAGTAGTATAGGTTTACTATCTTGGCCACTTTTGGCTGTGGCAGAAAACACCGAAAAAATTACCCCTGAATGGTTACAGGCGCTGATTTTAGGTATTGTTCAAGGTATTACAGAGTTTTTGCCCATCAGCAGTACAGCACATCTGTTAATTGTCACCAAGATATTTGCTTGGAAAGAATTAGGTTCTAAAGACTTTGTTGATGCCATTCAATTTGGCAGTGTAATTGCTATTTTGTTGTATTTTTGGTCCCTGATTTCTAGTATTCTTAAAGGTGGAATTGCGGCATTAAAGGATAGAGATTGGGAACGTGAAGAATGGAAAATTATTGTAGGTATTACTGTAGGTACAATGCCAGCATTAATTTTTGGCTTTTTATTAAAAGACATTTTACCTGAAAGCGCATTAATTATTGCTATTATGTCAGTAGTAATGGCGTTGTTACTAGGGTTAGCAGAAAAAATTGGCACTCGTAAGCGAGGTTTCAATTCTTTACAAATTCGAGATGGTATATTAGTAGGATTGGGACAAACTCTAGCTTTGATTCCTGGGGTTTCTCGTTCTGGGTCAACTTTGACAACTGCCTTATTTTTAGGATTAGAACGTGACACAGCCGCTAAGTTTTCATTTTTGTTAGGCTTTCCCACTCTGACGATAGCTACCTTGTATAAAAGCCTGAAAATATTCAAACTATTTCAGGAACAACAGTTACCAGATAATATTGTTTTTCTGTTAATTGTTGGTATTATTTCAACTTTTATTTTTTCCTACCTATCAATCGCTTTTTTGATTCGGTACTTACAAACAAAAAATACCTTTGTGTTTGTCTGGTATAGATTGGCCTTTGGCAGTGCCATTTTATTAGCGATCGCAGCTGGTTGGCAAGGATAATTTTAAAGAAGTCAGGAGTCAGGAGTCAGGAGGCAGGAGGCAGGAGGCAGGAGGCAGGAGTTCAGTAGTTCAGTAGTTCAGGAGTTCAGTAGTTCAGGAGTCAGAAGAAAAGAAGAAAAGAAGAACGAAGAACGAATTAATTTTTACCCTGCTCCCCTGCTCCTCCGCTCCCCTGCTCCCTTTCTTCTTCCCTGTCACCTGTCACCTGTCACCTGTCACCTATTCCCTATTCCCTATTTCCTATTTTGAATTCTCCATGATTACTATTAGTCCTGCAAAAATTACCAAGGTGCTACCTGAATCCATCGCTGCTGAAATTGGCTTTGATGTGGGTGATGCAATTGTTGCTATTAATGGGATAAAACCCCGTGATTTAATTGATTACCAGTTTTTATGTGCAGATGAAGTTTTAGAATTAGAAGTTTTAGATGCTGGAGGTAAAACTCATCATATTGAAATTGAAAAAGATTATGATGAGGATTTGGGGCTAGAATTTGAAACAGCTTTATTTGATGGCTTAATTCAGTGTAATAACCGTTGTCCCTTTTGCTTTATTGATCAACAACCACCAGGTAAGCGTTCTAGTTTGTATTTTAAAGACGATGATTACCGTTTGAGTTTTTTATATGGTTCTTATTTAACTCTGACTAATTTATCAGATAAAGAATGGCAACGGATTGAACAAATGCGTTTATCTCCTTTGTATGTTTCTGTTCATGCAACAGAACCAGAAGTGAGAACTAGGCTCTTAAAAAATAACCGGGCTGGAAAAATTTTAGAACAACTCAAATGGTTTCAAAAAAGACGCTTACAAATTCATGCTCAAGTGGTGGTTTGTCCAGGGATAAATGATGGTGAACATTTGGAGCGAACATTACGAGATTTAACATCTTTTCATACGGGAGAAATACCTGCGGTAGCATCAGTGGCAGTTGTTCCAGTTGGTTTAACGCGATTTCGTCCCCAAGAAGATGAACTCATACCTGTAACCCCAGAAAAAGCCAGAGAAGTAATTACTCAGGTGAAATCACTATCTCAAGAATTCCGTCAAAAATACGGTTCTAGTGTGGCTTGGTTAGCTGATGAGTGGTTTTTAATTGCTGGTGAAGAATTACCCAGTGAAGCTGAATATGAGGACTATCCACAAATTGATAATGGTGTTGGTTCTATTCAGTTGTTTATTAAGCAATTTACCTATGCTGCTCAGGAATTATTACCGCCTAAAATTGCTGAACCGAGAAAATTAACTTGGGTGGTAGGTAATGCTGTTGAACAAGCATTTCAACCAATTCTGCAACAGTTAAATGCTGTGGAAGGATTAGAGGTGAATATGCGGGCTTTATGTAGCGATTATTGGGGACAAAATATCAGTGTTACGGGATTATTGACCGGACATGATTTAATATTTCACTTAAAAGGGCAAGATTTAGGTGAGGGGATTTTGTTGCCTAGTGTCATGCTTAAACATGGGGAGTTAATATTTTTAGATGATATGACTGTTGAGGAAGTAGCTCTTCAATTGAATACTAAATTATTACCCGTTGGAGGAGTTGAGGATTTAATCAATAGTTGTAGTCAGTAGTCATCATCTAAGAGAATTTTGGATTCTGGATTGACCCACGGTTAAATATCGAGGCTTGTCCTATCAAGTAATTATCTGCATTAAGTTACCAATTACCAATGACTAAAAATATTAAATTCCCCTTAAAAAAAGTGGGATTATTTTGTTTAAAGTTAAATTTTTTATTTTTTAATTTTTGGGTCATATTACCTGTAAGTGCTGCAACACACACAGGGGAATTAAACATGATCACCAGCCAGGAAGATACCAAGGAATTGATAGATATTAATAATACTAATTCTATCCCACCAGAAAAATTAATTCGACGGGTTAATGGTGGTAAAAAACCCAATCCTGCTAAACCAAAAACCCAAATTCGACGGGTTAATGGTGGTAAAAAACCCAATCCTGCTAAACCAAAAACCCAAATTCGGCGGGTTAGTGGTGGTAAAAAACCCAATCCTGCTAAACCAAAAACCCAAATTCGACGGGTAACTGTTCCGAAAACAACACCTCCTCAAGTAAAACCTGTTACTAAAGTTACGCCTGTAAATTTCCAAGAGGATATTGATCAACTAGAAGCCGGAGTGCGTTTAGATGTTATACCTAATTCTAATCAACCTATTAGTAGTAAAGATGCGATCGCACTGCAACGAGAGTTGGAAAATTTGATTGGGAGAGTAGAAAGCGCCAATTTAGCTGCATCTGTACACAATGGTGGTGTGAACGTCAATAAACCTCAATCATTAAAAGCAGAAACTCCCAAGTTAGGATCTACCACCACCACAAACTTAAGTTTAGAGGAAACTTTAGCCCAAGCCAGGGAAGTTGCCAAAAATATCCCTGTTTTGATTTCCCAAAAAAACTATGCCTTGGTACGTCAACAGTGGTTAAAGTCAAAAACAACCTTATGGCAACAATTTCCTGTAAATCAACGCATAGCTCAACCAGAAATTCGCGCTGTTTGGTTAGATCGGGGGACAATTGTTAAAGCTGGGAATGAAGCGGAACTAGCAAAGATTTTTGATCGCTTGACGCTAGCGGGAATTAATACTGTATTTTTTGAAACTGTCAATGCTAGTTATACTATTTATCCCAGTCAGGTTGCACCCCAACAAAACCCCTTGATTAAAGACTGGGATCCACTAGCATCAGCAGTGAAATTAGCCCATGAACGAGGAATGGAGTTACACGCTTGGGTGTGGACTTTTGCGGCTGGTAATCGCCGTCACAATGAACTTATTGGTATTAGTGCTGATTATCCAGGGCCTGTGCTGGCAGCTAATCCCGATTGGGCAAATTATGATCAGCGTGGGCAAATGATTCCTGTTGGTCAAACTAAGCCTTTTTTAGACCCAGCTAATCCTGAAGTACGTGAATATTTATTAAAGCTATACGCGGAAATTGTGACTCGCTATCGAGTGGATGGTCTGCACTTAGACTATATTCGCTATCCCTTCCAAGACCCTTTTTCTGGTCGAACTTATGGTTATGGTAAAGCTGCCAGGGAAAAGTTTCAGCAACAAACTGGTGTAGATCCAGTAAAAATTTCTCCGACTCAGCGGCAGTTGTGGCAAAAGTGGACAGCATTCCGCACTGAACAAGTTGATAGTTTTGTGGGTGAAGTTGCACAGATGTTGCGAAAAAAGCGGTCTTATTTAATTTTATCGGTGGCTGTGTTTCCGTTAGGGGAATATGAGCGAGTACAAAAAATTCAACAGCATTGGGAAGTTTGGGCTAGACGAGGAGATATAGATTTGGTTGTGCCGATGACTTATGCTTTGGATACTCCCCGTTTCCAACGATTGGCAGAACCTTGGATTCATTCTACTAAGTTAGGTTCTACTTTATTGGTTCCTGGAATTCGTCTGCTTTCTTTACCAAGTCTGGGAGCATTTGATCAGTTACAGCTGCTGAGGGATTTACCTGTTAGTGGTTATGCTTTGTTTGCGGCCGAGAATTTTAATGAGAAGTTAGACGAAATATTGATTAGCACTCAAGGGAAGGTGCAGAATACAAAGCATGATCCTATACCTCAACGTCAGCCTTTTCGGACTGCGGCTTTTCGCTATGCTGCTTTACAAAAAGAATGGCAATTTGTGTGGGAAAAGAGTGTGCGATCGCCTAACTTTGTAACTACAAGTGCTAATTTTAAGAACCAATCCCAAGAATTACAAAATGCTTTAAATCAATTGGCGATTTTACCTTCTGCTAGTAATTTGATTAGTGCTAGAGGAGCTTTGACTCGTTTTCAGTCTCAATTTAAAAGTTGGATGAGCGTAGCAGTACCAGAAAATCCTTATCAAGTTAAAGTGTGGGAAAATCGTTTGATTACCATAGAAAGGTTATTGCGTTATGGTGAGAGAAGAGTGATTAATAAAGCAGCGTTCAATTAGAAAACAGCTTGATTTTAAGGTGATAATGATAGATTTTTTCAGAAAGTCTAATATTTTTGGATTACCTTAGTTTTTAATGTTTGAAAATAGGGTATAATTTGTAGCTTAAATACTTTTGTAAGTCTACCCAATATAAGATTGTTTATTTCAAACAACAGTATGAGAAGCAGTAGGTTTTAATAAATATTTTTTGGTAGTGAATTTTAAATAAATTATGCAAGCATCACCTCACTATCTCGTACTACAAAATTTAGATGCAATTATTGACTGTTCACCGCTGACGGTTGCACCAGAAACGCTAGTATTAGATGCGATCGCTCTGATGGCAGAACGATGTCAGGATGTGTTGGTAAAGTCTGGCTTCCAGGTCATAGGATGCTTGACATCACAAGATATCCTACGACTTGTCGCTTCAGGAATAGAGTTGAGAACCACTAAGATTGCTGAAGTGATGCAAACCTCAGTGATAAAACTGAAGGCAGCAGCAGTTACCGCTTTAAAACCCATAGTATCTTTGTTATCTCAGAATCAGACGCAATTACTAGCTGTTGTAGATGAGCAAGATCAAATGATGGGAGTGATTACCCCTGAAAGCATCTGTCTGGCTTTAGGAGTAGTAGAAATGGTGGAAAATCAACTTCTGCAATCTCAGCAAATGTTGCAATTAATTATGGATACCATTCCCCAGAGTATTTTCTGGAAAAATAGTAATTCTGTCTTTTTGGGTTGTAATCGCAACTTTGCAACAATGGTGGGTTTTGAAAATCCAGAAGATATTGTGGGCAAGACTGATTTTGATTTAGTTGCTGATCAAGAACAAGCAGAATTTTACCGTGCCTATGATGCTGCCGTGATGCAGACTAATCAGCCTGAATATTATCACATTACACCCAAACAGCAAGCAGATGGCAGTCAGATTTGGCTAGAAACTAATAAAGTCCCCTTGCATAGTACAGGAGGGCAAGTGGTTGGTATGTTAGGGACAGTACAAGATGTTACTCAGAGGCAGCAAGCACAAGAGGCTTTAGAAAAAAGCGAGGAATGGTTTCGCTTTCTTGCTGAATCTATTCCCCAGCAAGTATGGATTGCTGATGCGGATGGTAATCTTGAGTATATCAATCAACGCACTATAGATGATTTTAACTCGATAAAAGAGCGCATTTTGGGTGAACAATGGACACAATGGGTACATCCTGATGATTTGCCCAATACGGTTGATACTTGGCATCAATCTTTAGCTACAGGTACAAATTACGAAGTAGAATTTCGCTTGTTGCAACAAGCTTCAGGAACCTATCGTTGGCATTTGGGGCGAGCTTTACCGTTGCGCGATCGCCAAGGTAAAATTGTCAACTGGTTTGGAACTAATACTGACATTCATGATCGCGTAACCGCAGAAATTGCTCTCCGAGAAAGTGAAGAATGTTTCCGTTTATTAGTAGAAGGAGTGAAAGACTACGCTATTTATATGCTAGACCCTGAAGGCAGGGTAATGAGTTGGAATTCTGGTGCAGAATGTATTACTGGATATCAAGCAGCGGAAATTATAGGACATGATTTCGCGTGCTTTTTTCCACCTGAAGATATTGCTAATGCCATACCCAAACAACAACTAGAAGCAGCAACCCTGAATTCTAGGTGTGAATGTGAAAGCATTTTTGTTCGCAAAGATGGCTCCTTGTTTTGGGCTAATTGTATTTTAACGGCATTGCATAATGATACTGGTGAACTGAGAGGTTTTTGTAAAATCACTCGTGATATTACCGAAAAGAAGTTAGCAGAAAAGTCTTTGTTAAGACTGCAAAAAGCCATAGAAAGTACCAGCGATGGTATTAGTATTGCCGATATTTATGGACAGGTAATTTATGTTAATCCCGCTTTTGTAGAAGTATTTAGATATACTGAGATTCAATTAAATACTTATGGTGGTTTGGTGACTACTTTTAGGAATCCCAAAGTATTTGAGACAGTATTGGCTACAGTCCACAGAGGAGAATCTTGGCATGGTGAAGTCACTATGCAAGCTCAGAGTGGGGACTATGTGCAGGTTGATTTGCGGACTGATGCGATTAAAGATACAACTGGTAAGATTGTTTATCTGGTAAGTATCTATACTGATATTACTCAAAGAAGGTTGATTGAAGAAGGTTTAAGGTTGCGCGATCGCGCGATCGCCGCTAGCAGTAATGGCATTATCATTGCTGATATTACCATCCCCGATGGCTCAATTACTTATGTCAATCCTGCCTTTGAGCGCATGACTGGTTATACAGCAACGGAAGTGATGAGACAAAATTTTCGTTTATTCTTGGGTGCTGATATCAATCAACCAGCTTTAGAACAAATGAGAACTGCTATGCAAACCGGACAAGACTGCACAGTTATTTTACGGAACCATCGTAAAGACGGCAGTCTTTTTTGGCATGAGTTAAATATTTCTCCCGTATATGACACAGACGCTTATCTTACCCACTACATTGGCATTCAAACAGATATCACTCAACGTAAGCAGGCAGAAACAGAATTACTTCTCACTCAACAACGGCTACACTACTTACTTGGTGCTAGTCCAGCCGTAATCTATACCAGAGAAGCTACGAGGGATTATGGCACTGTTTTTATCAGTAATAATATCAAAGGTATGGTAGGCTATGAAGCACAGGAATTTGTCAAAGATTCTGGCTTTTGGTTTAGTCACATTCACCCAGAAGATGCACCAGATGTACTAGCAGAACTCTCACAAGTATTTGAAAAAAAACATTACTGTTTAGAATATCGGTTTTTACACGCAGACGGCACTTATCGTTGGGTATCCGATCAAGGTAAGGTAGTGTGGGATGAAGTTGGCAGCCCATTAGAACTTGTTGGTTACTGGGCAGATATTACCAGCCGCAAACAATTAGAGCAAGAACTCAGAACAGCACTAGAGAAAGAAAAAGAACTCAACGAACTTAAATCTCGCTTTATTTCGATGACTTCCCACGAATTTCGTACCCCTTTAAGTACCATTTTGTCTTCTGCTGAGTTGCTAGAACACTACCATCAGCGATGGACAGAAGAAAAATTATTGATACATCTAAGACGAATTCAAACTGCTGTCCATAGGATGACAGAAATGCTAGATGATATCTTAGTAATTGGCAAGGCAGAAGCGGGAAAACTAGAATATAAACCCTTATTTTTTGATTTGGTCGACTACTGCCGTCAATTAGTAGAAGAAGTACGGTTGAATTTAAAAAGTCAACACTTGATCTTCTTTAGCAGTCAATGTAAATCTATATCCTGCTATATGGATGATAAATTACTGGGATATATTCTCAGTAATTTGCTATCAAATGCACTCAAATATTCTCCTGATGGCAGTTTAGTTAGATTTACACTCGCTTGTAAAAATGAACAAGCAGTATTGGAAATTCAAGATCAGGGAATTGGTATTCCTGAAGAAAACCAATCCCACTTATTTGAATCTTTTCATCGTGCTAACAATGTCGGTAATATCTTAGGAACTGGATTAGGATTGGCAATTGTTAAAAAGTGTGTAGATATTCACAAAGGTGAAATTTATTTCACTAGCAAACTAGGAATAGGTACAAAATTCACTGTTAAACTACCAGTAAAGACATATACAACATGAGGTTAATTATGCCCAAAATTTTAGTAATAGAAGATGAAGAATCAGTTCGGGAAAACCTGTTAGATTTGTTGCAAGCAGAAGATTTTGAAACAATCTCCGCAGATAATGGTCAAATTGGATTCGATTTAGCTATTTCCCAATTGCCAGATTTAATTCTCTGTGACATGATGATGCCGCAATTAGACGGATATGGGGTATTAACTGCATTAAGAAAAGAGCCATTAACTGCAACTATTCCCTTTATTTTTCTAACTGCTAAATCTGCAAAATCCGATTTTCGACAAGGTATGGATTTGGGTGCAGATGATTATCTTACCAAGCCATTTACTCGTTCTGAATTATTAAGTGCAATCAAAAACAAATTAGAAAAATTTGCAAATTTAAAAAAATATTTATTAGTCCAGACGACTGTTCATAGATTAACTCCGAGAATGCAATTATTAGAAAAAAGTCTATACCAAGTCATAAAAGAAGATAATTTTAAGGGATTTGAAATTCATTATCAACCGATAATTGACATTAATACTGGTAAAATAACTTCTGCTGAGAGTTTATTGCGTTGGTATAGTGATGAATTAGGTCAAATTGCACCAAGTGAATTTATTCCCTTGGCAGAGTCAAATGGTTTAATTATTCCTATTGATAACTGGGTTTTAAAAAATGTTTGTAAAAGAATTAAAAATTGGTACGACGCAGGAATTAGTGGTTTGACTATTGCTATGAATTTATCAGCAGTCGAATTTAATCAACCTGATTTAATATCTAAAATCCTTGACTTAATAGAGACTAATCAGTTAGACCCAAGTTGTATAGAAATTGAATTAACTGAAAGTAAGATTATGGAAGATGTGCAAAGTGCAATCCATACTATGAATGAATTACGCTTACTGGGAATCAAAATAGCAATTGATGATTTTGGTACTGGGCAATCTTCTTTAAACTATCTCCAAAATTTTCCAGTTAACACCATTAAAATAGATCGTGATTTTATTCACGATGTCGCTAATAATTATGCCAAATCAATTATTACTAAATCCATGATCAAAATGGCTCAAGAACTCAATCTAAGAATTATTGCTGAAGGTGTAGAAACAGAAGCAGAACTGTTATTTTTAAAGCAGAATAAATGTGATGCTATTCAAGGTTATTTATTTAGTCCAGCATTACCAGCAGTCGAATTTGAAAAACTTTTATTTACTAAGAAAACATTATTCATGTAAATGTTATATTAAAAAATAATACCCAGACAATAATTATTTTGAACTCTTGAAGCTTCAAAATCTAAATTCAAAATCTAATATTCTGTAAGGTGAAAAAGTAATTATGACCCAAAAAGAAAATGAGCTTAATACCCAGACAGAAGGATGTTCTTCCCATTCAGGTGAACGTTATTGGGGTTATGTAGAAGTAATAGAAGAAGGAGAAACTTATAGAATTAGTCGTATAGAAATTAAGCCCCGACATGGGATTAAACCGCAAATTCATTATCATCGTCATGAACATTGGGTAGTAGTTTCTGGTGTAGCTAAGGTAATTTGTGGTGAGCAGGAGATATTGCTAAATCGTAATCAGTCAACCTATGTACCAGCTGCAACCTTGCATAAAGTAGAAAATCCAGGTTCTATTCCTCTAGTGATTCTAGAAATTCAAAATGGTGAGTATTTGGGTGAAGATGATATAGAACGTCCTTTGGAATTTAAGTCTGTGCCATGAAAAATCTCCAAATTCCTGATTCTTGGCAACCAGTTCTAGCTGAAGAATTGGCAAAACCATACTTTGCTAAACTCCAAGATTTTTTGATCAAGGAACAACTATCTCATACTATTTATCCAGCTGAGAAAGATGTTTTTTCTGCTTTTGAATTGACACCTTATGAACAAGTTAACGTTTTGTTGCTGGGACAAGATCCCTACCACAATGAAAACCAAGCACATGGATTATGCTTTTCTGTCAAACCAGGGATTAAACCACCACCATCACTGGTAAATATTTTCAAAGAACTAAGAGCAGATTTAGGTTGTGATATTCCCAAGCATGGCTATTTGGTGCAGTGGGCTAAACAGGGTATGTTGATGCTGAATGCGGTTTTGACTGTAAGAGCGCACACACCAAATTCTCATAAAAATCAAGGTTGGGAAACTTTCACGGATGCAGTTATTAATAGGGTTAATGAAAAAAGTGATCCGGTGGTGTTTGTGCTGTGGGGTGGATATGCACAAAAGAAACTGAAATTGATTGATACAACTCGACATCTGGTTATACAATCTGCCCATCCTTCACCTCTTTCTGCACGAAATGGCTTTTTTGCTAGTAAGCCTTTTTCCGCTATTAATTCAGCCTTAACTGCTTGTGGTAAGCCGGAGATTGATTGGCAACTCTAAAGAGGCAGGGGAGCAGAGGAGCAGGGGAGCAGGGGGAGATAGGGGAGCAGGGGAGAAAATTAATTCTTCCTGAACTACTGAACTACTGAACTACTGAACTACTGAACTACTGAACTCCTGAACTCCTGAATTCTTTCTTGTTAAAACCAGCCTTCTTGTTCTAGGGTTTCAATTAATTGCAATCCACGGGGATCTCCTACTCCCAGGAGTGATGCTTTGGCATCTTCTCTCACTCCTAAGTCTTTGTCTTCAGCAAAGGCTTGAATTAAGGCATCTATGGCTGTGGCATAAACTACGTTGGAGGGTAGTTCTTTACACAGTTGACCAATAGACCAGGCGGAATTGCTGCGAACTGCGGCAATGGGGTCTTGAACTAGAGATTCAATTAATGGAGGGATTGCTCCGACTACGGCTTCATAACCTACTCCTGCCATCTGTGCCAGTCCGCTGGCTGCCCAAAGACGAACGGCGGAAATATCGGTTCTGAGGGCATCTGCTAGGGGAATTAAGGAACGGCGATCGCGACAGTTTCCTAAAGCCCAAACTATGCCTTTTCGCACATAGCCGTTAAAGTCAATGTTGAGTTGATTGATCAATGGCTCTACTGCTTCTGGACTAGGATTGCGTCCGATCGCATAGGCTGCACTGACTCGGACTAAAGGACAATCATCAGTTAGTAGACTAATCAGATGGGGAATTGCCTGTTTATATTCGATATCACAGAAAGCACGCGCTGCTAACATCCGTTGCTGGGGCTGAGGATTTTCCAGCAGTTCCAGCATTAATTCAGGATCAGGTTTTACCACTTCTGATTCAGCAGTAAGTGGTTGTATATGGTCTAGGGGGCTGTCTAGCTCCGCTTCGGTATCAAGTAAGCTTAGGTCTTCTTCGTCGTACATAATTATCTATTTACATCCCTGCTAGGGATCAATTCATAACCCCCTATCCAACAAGCAAAACCCTGATAGACATTAATTAAATTATTGTACAGGTTATTGGAGTGATTTTATCATCCACAGAGATTGTGTTTGATAATTAAGTTGATGATAAAGATTTAATGCGGGTGTGTTGGACTCAAATACCTGTAATCCAATTTGGCGATCGCCTCTTTGTTTTGCCCAGTTTTCAATATAGCGCATTAAGGCTGTACCAATTCCCCTACGGCGATATGTTGGGATAACGTAGAGGAGGAAAATGTGAGCATGACGGCTACCAGTGACTTGATCTATGGCGTTACCCACCCATAAACAGGCTATGGGTGTTTGGGACTGGGAAAAAGATATTTCTCCCATGCTCCCATGCTCCCCTGCTCCCCTGCTCCCCTGCTCCCTTGCCTCTTCATATACCCACCATAAAGGGGTATCAAGGGATAAATATTGCTCAACTGTACGAGCTAGGTGGGAAAAATCTTGATGAGGAAATATTTCCTGGTAAGTCCACTGCATGAACTTGACCAGGATTGCTCTATCTATGGTAGAGCCTCTACGAATGTGGTAGCCAGGAAGAGGGAAGTTCAAAATTGGGCTGGGGGGCTGGGGGGCTGGGGGGCTGGGGAGCAGGGGAGCAGAGGGGCTGGGGAGCAGGGGAGAATTTCAGTAATTACGAATTACGAATTACAAATTATGAATTATCAGCCCAATGGGTGCTGGTGCAGCCATGTCGGAGGGTAAAAAGATGCGGGCGCTAACTGCTACTAAGGCAACTATAAATACTAGGACGACGAGTAAGGGGGCGATGTATTGACGAAAAATAGCCATATTTGGATTTTAATTAGCCAAGGAATTTTGGGAAAATCTAGCTAAAAATTTGTGAAGTTTGCTTAATGCATTTTAGCGATTTTGGGGACAGGGAGAACACAAGGTTAACGCTGATCACGATCTAAATCATCCAGGACTCTCTCACAATACCAATTTTCTGGCATTCCGGGATAATTCTGCTTGGCTTGTTCTATTAATCTTTCGGCTGCGGCAACGTCACCGGATAATCTAGCAATCAGCCGATTTTTCAGGTAGTTACCTGTGATTTCTTCGTCTGCTTGGTTAGGTATGTTGCCTTTAAATGGCTGTGATGGTTCTCGTCGTAACTGCCAAAATAAAACGTAGTAGAGTGTGCCGAAAATTAAGACTAGGCTAATTGTTCCCAGGAGGGTGAGGAGGTTAAAGGTAAGATATCCTAGAACTAACTGGGAGAGTACGTAACCCAGTAATAGACCTGTGACAACGAGGACGAATGTACCGACAATAATTACTACTTGGTTCCCCATATATCCTCTTCTTCTTCAAGTCCTGGTCTTGTTGCTGTCATTGGCTTGGTATTCCAAGGGGCAAATAATGGTAATAGGAGTAGTCCGGGTATAGCAGCAACGATACTAATGACAAAAAATAAAGGCCAACCTGTGCTTTTTGCTAAGGAACCTGCTGGCGCAACTAGAATATCACGACTTACGGCCATAAAACTAGAAAGTAAAGCATATTGAGTTGCGGAATAACGCTGATTACACATATTCATTAAAAAGGCAACAAAGGCTGCTGTTCCTAAGCCAGCACAAAAGTTTTCTATGTTAATTGTCAGTAGGAGAACCTGATAGTTTTTACCAACTTGTGCAAGTAAAAGGTAAGCTAAGTTGCTGACTGCTTGCAAGGCACCAAATAACCAAAGCGAGCGATTCAGTCCAATTTTACTCAAAAATGCGCCACCTGCCAGTGTGCCGACGATGGTGGCTATCAATCCCATGCCGCCTTGAATTGCGCCAATGTCGGTTTGGGTGAAGCCTGTTTGTAGTAAAAATGGGGTGGACATATTGTTGACAAAGGAATCGCCGAGTTTATAGAGGACTATAAACAACAGAGTTAGTATGGCTTGAATTACTCCTTGACGTTGAATAAATTCCTGAAAGGGGAGTATGACGGCTGCGCTTAAGGATTCTGGTGGGCTGATTTCTTTGGGTTCTGGTGCAAAGAGGGTGGCAATTATGCCTAGTGCCATGCCGACTGCCATTAATAAGTATACGGAAGACCAGGGGATGATATCGGCGAGAATTAAGGCTAAGGAGCCTGTAAGTAGTAGGGCGATACGATATCCTAAGACGAATACTGCTGCACCTGCGCCCATTTCTAGTTGTTCAAGAATGTCGGTGCGGTAAGCATCAGCGGCGATGTCTTGGGTGGCGCTGAGGAATGCGATCGCCACGGCGTTGATGGCTAACAGTTGTAGGGCTTGTTTGGGCTGTTGCAGTGCCATGCAAGCGATCGCTATTAGTAACCCAATTTGAATTGCGATTAACCAACCCCGTCGTCTTCCCAAAAATGGCAATGTAAACCAGTCTAACAAAGGCGACCAGAGAAATTTTAAGGAGTATGGTACACCTACAAGGCTAAATAAGCCGATGGCTGTTAAATCGACGTTTTCAACTGTCATCCAAGCTTGTAAGGTCTTGCTGGTCAAAAACAAGGGCAACCCAGATGAAAAACCGAGTAGTATCAAGGCTGCCATCTTCCGGCTACCGAAAACTTGCAGTAGAGATTTGATTGGATTCATTTAGTTTAAATTTCCTTCTCACTGAAGAGAGTTGCAGTTATCTTGCCATATTGGCTATGTATTTTCCTGCCTACACGCCAATTAACCTTGCAAAATCAGGATTGTACTTTGTTTGTAGCGATCGCTATTAAATCTTCAATTTTCTTGATATTCTGATCTCCTGCTAGATAGCCAATACCACGATGTAAATGTAAGCGAAATTGCGTAATTAAGGTTTCTCTATCTGTATCTAAGCCGTCGTTGTAGCAGCGTTGTTTCAGGGCTAAAAGCAAGATATCGGACATTTCACCACCAAAGACGCGCCATGTCATTTCAACGTTGCTATCTTGGGGAATAGGTACAGGTGAAGGCGGGGCTATTTCTGCTAGGGAACGACAAAACGCCCACCGACATAATATATTCCATTGGTCAATTTTGGTGCTGCGTTTGAGTTTAAGAAGTTGTTCTTTGGCTGTTTGAGAAAGTTTTATTCTTTCTATTGGTGATTCCATAAATAATTTTTTGATTTAACGTTCGCGTAGCGTGCGTGCAGCGCATACCGCAGAGGCGCAGAGGACACAGAGAGTAAGAGTTTTTGAGGTTGAGATACCCAATTTCTTTAAGAAGTTGGGTATCTGGAATATCTATTTTTCAATTGCATCTTCTGAAGGTGGATGACGATTAATAGCTTTATCAGCAGCACGAATATTGATAATTCTTTCTCTATTTAAATCTAGTGTTGCTATGGTTGCTTTTCCGGTAGGTGTCACACCAATAATTATTAATCCATCTATTGACCAGATAAAATGTTCATTCCACAAACTTTTTCTAGGGTTAAATAATGCAACTTGATTACCAGAATCAGGATCTATTCCTGTTATATGATTGGATTTTCTGCGGTTACAATGAAAACAGGCTAAAGCTAAGTTATCTATAGTATCTTGACCGTTCTTGCTTAACGGAATAATATGATCTACTGTGAATAGTACATACTGCCATTTTTCTGATGCGTGGCAATATTCACATAATTCTAATGCTCGCTGGCGTACTTGTTGCTGAATTGAATTGTTAATTTTTCTACTGACCACTTTTATTTTATTGTAGTATTTTGATTTTGGTCAATGTTTCGGACTATACGATTAAGGAAACTTAGATAATCGTCTATTTCTTCATAGCTATCTAATTCTTGTTCTTCTTCAGTTGTAAGTTGAGAATCTTGTTGTTTTAAGAGTAATATTTCAATACGATTTTGTACGCTACTAGAAGCGCGAAAGATAGGTGTTCCTTCTTGTAGTTCAATTCTGATGGCACCTTCTAGGGGTAGGGTAGCAGGTAAGGTGTGCAGTGTTGGTAACAGTGGTATTGTCATAGTCAAGGTTATAAGGTGCTATTGATGATTTTATATTGACATGAAACAAATTACCAAAAATAACCGGGTTTGATGGTGGTTTCGCGTTTGCTGGAGTCGTATTTGAGCAGATATTCGCGGGCTATGGCTTCGGTTTCTTGGAGGTTTTGATATTCTTTTTTACCGATTTCGGTGTCAGTAGAAAGGAGGATAACTTGATGACTGGCTGAGGGGAAGTATCTTTCTACTAGGTTGTTACGGTGGGAGGAGTCGAGTCTTCCCAGTGGTGTGTCAATGGCCACTGGTAAGCGTTTTCCTGATACTTTGGCTAATCCCCACAAAAATGCGATCGCTAATAGTTGCTTTTCTCCCGCTGAAAGACGATGTTTAGGAACTTGTTTACCATTTAAATCATATAAAGATAAGCCGAAGGTTTTAGCATCAATAGCAATACGATGTACTAAATCTGACTTATGCAATAAATACAGAAAACAGTTTTTTACTTCCTCTTCTAATTTATTCAGTTTTCTCAACGTTAATCTTTCTCTAAACACCTTTAATGTTGCTTGTACTCTTGCAGCAGAATCAATAATATGTTCACTATTTTGATATTTAAGATTTTCTACAGTGTATTCATTTAATTCTTGCTTCAATTTCTTTATTTCCGTATCTAATTCTATCAATTTCTGATTCATTATTTCAGACTGAGATTTAATTTTATTAAACTCGTTTTGTGCCTCTTTGACCGCTTTTTGCAACTTTGTATATTCTTCCGGTGCAGCCGCAGTTTGTACTTGTCTTTCTAAAGTTAGAACTTCTTCTTCATAACTATTTAATTCATCTAATTGTTTTTGGGCTGTCTTTTGGGCAGATTGCAAACGATAAGTTATATTGTCAAGCAAACTTAAACTTTCTTCATCTCCATTTAACCAAGTATTTTCTGTTGAGACATTATTTGTATATAAATTATTGATATCCTCAGCTAAAAAAGATTGAATATTATTAACTTTATTAGTCTCCAAATTTAATTGTTGCAACCAATTAATTAATCTTTCATCTCTAGCAATTAAAACATCTTTAGCTAATTGGATTTGTTGGCTTTTAAGTTCTTTTTCTCCCTGTCGTTGAACTTGAGATAATAAAGGACTAATTAACGCCAAAGGTAAAACATCAGATGCTAACTCACATAAAGATTCACGGATATTATTACCAGCTTTGATTTTATCTTCCTTTTCTCGTTCTAATTGGCTACGTTCAGCAGCAATTTTACCACCTTCATTAACAAATTTATCTAAAGCCTCTTCCTGAATTTCTTCTAGAATATCAACTTCAAGATGGAGATTTTCTAGTGTTTTCTGCTTACTTTCATATTCTTGCTGTTTTTCCTGTAATTTAGTTTCAATTTCTTCTAATTTAGCTAAATCTTTACTATCTGCTAATTCTCGTTTTTTACGATTTACTAGAATTTCTAAATCAACTGCTAATTTATCTGCTAATTCTAAACCCAAAAGTCCATTAATAGCATCAACAACTATCGGTGGTGGTATTTCTTGTTCTGCAAGTTCTTTAACTTGTTCACCATCAAAAAGAAATAAATTAGAAATACCTAAAGGTAAAATATTTTCTATATATTCATCCCATATATTCACCAACGAATCAATCGGCCAAGTTTCATCATCACCTAAAATTCCCAAATGGTCTTTACCATCTTTAGGATTTTTTTCCCAAGTTCTCACAACACGATATCTAATCGGTTTATCATCTTCAATATGTTCAAAAACTAATTCAATTCTGGTTTTTTCTGTAGGGTTAGCCTTACTATTTACACATTGATTTAAAAAATCAGGATAACTGAGATTTCCGCGAGTTGAACATTGGGCGCGTTGTCCGTATAAAGCCAGACGAATAGCATCCATTAGAGTAGTTTTTCCACCACCATTCATTCCTCCAAAAAGGATAATTGGGCGGATGTTATCTTCATCAATTTTCGGGTCAAGATTGATGACCTGTTTTCCAGCATAAGGACCAAAGTTTTGCAGGACTAATTCGAGGAATATCATAATACAATTTTGGATTTTCGATTAATAATCTCGTTCCCTGGCTCTGACAGGGAATGCTTTCAAGAGGCTCTGCCTCTGTTATAATTAGATAAGGTAGAACCTCAAGATTTAAATTCCCAACCAGAGGGTAGGGACGAGGATTCTTTATTCCTTTCTTGCATATTTAAAATTAGCCCAAGTTTGTGGTTTACTCTCTTCCTTTTCAGGTGCATCTCCTAAACTTAATTGCTTGAATTTTTCCCGAATTGTGGCAACATCACCTTCTAATGCTGCTTGTCGTAAATCCCGTTTTAAATGGGCGTTGCTAATAGCTGCTTCTGGAGAACGGGAACTTGTATCAAAGCATTTTTCTAGGCTTTCGTAGATACCGACACGGCGGGTTTTTTTCTTAAATTGCCTTTCTGTATCTAATAGTCTGGCCATCAATTCTAGGTGCATTCCGTCACCGTCACAGATTTCTTCTAATACTCCCCATTCATCACTTCCCAGGATGCTTTGGTCAGCACCAGGACGGGGATCTTTAAATACTTCTCCTGTGACTTCTTCGTATATGCGGGGTAAGCTATCATCAAATTCGTGTTTTTCTTCTAACCATATCCGGCGAATTTCACTCAATTCTGCTTGAGAAATTAGGGTAATATCGCGCATATTTTCTGGCGCATTTTGACGCATTTCTGTTTGCGCTGTTAATAATTTTCTTAGCCAATATTCTCGCCAATATTTTGTATATGGACCCGGTATGGGTTCAACAGATGTTCCACCGTCTACATTACGTTCAAATAATTGCACTTCCCCCCGTAAACGACGAAAATCTCTTTTTTCTCGGTCACGCTCAACATCTAATTCACCACGAAAATCTACTAATGGTTGTAACCATTCTTTCTCTTCATCGTTTTGAATCATCGCTTGCATAGATTTATCACTATTAACCAATGTGCAAACCCAGCAACCAAAACGAGAACTACCACAGCTAGGAGTAGAAGTATCAACAACTAAAGGACATTCATTATCTGCTGTTGCACCTCTATACATAGAAAATAAATCTTTATTGCTATATCCCCAAGGGTTTGAAAATTGCATTAAATATAGCCAAACTTCATCAGTACGCCAATCTTCAATAGGTGTGTAAAGAAGAGAATTTATTAAATTAGGATGAGGACAAAGGCGTTCTCTTACTCGACCTACTTCACGTTTTGTCATAATCAAACCGCGAGTTATGCTTTCAGTTTTGCGAGTTCCTAAGATAACTATTGTTTCACCATTAGCTCTCACAACTTCACGAATAAAAAGATTAGAAGGATCAATTTTTAGTCGTCCGGTACACCAGCGGAATTTATTGCGCGGTGCTGGGTAGCCTTTACCAATTAAACCCGCCCAATATGTTTGTTTAGTTTCAGGTTGCAGTAAATGAGGTTGTATCGGCATTTTTTGATCTTGAGCAGCTAATTCCATTTGTTTTAAGGAATTTTTTACCCAAGCAGAGACATAGGGATTTTCTACCCCTGTATCTGTTGTAATTACATGAATTGGCTTAGTTCTTTTTTCTGGTGGGAGTTCAGAAATCGCATTCCAAATAAGCTGTAACGTAGCGGTGCTGTCTTTCCCACCCGAATAGCCTACTACCCAGGGTATTTGGTCTAAACAATACAATTCTTGAATTTCTGTAGAGAGAACTTGGATATACTCCACTAACTCTGCTACAGTACGATTCGGCTGATTTTTACTTTCTGGTTGTTGTGCTGTAGTCATTTTTTCCTACTTTGTGGATACATGGACATAAAGTTAATGCTTCCCTGCGGGGGAAATGGAATTATCTGGTATATAAATAAACCTAACTATAAGTGCAAATTATTTTTAAAAATTGCCTTACTAGTATCTATTTTTTTGGATAATAAAGCAAGATTCAGTTACTAAGTTTTTAAAAATTAACATGAATGATAGTACAAAAGCACTAAATAATCAACTCGCTAACGAGTATTTAGAACGGGAAAATAACGATAAACAGGTATTAGCTTTACTGCTAGAGAGGTTTTTAGAGAAAAAAGACCAAATTCTTGTTCAAAAGACCGAAATGGGTGGTACTGAAGCTTATATAGGTTCTGTGACATTGGAATGGTTTGCGGGACGGGTACATTTTGCGTCTGGTTTACCCCTGCTGCAAAAAAAGTACAACCCAGAGACAGAGAATATTGAAATTGATGCTGATAGTATTGATGAGATTCAACAACGTCCTATTGATTGGTCGCGTCAAGCACCGTTAGTACAGTATTTAGCAGCGAGAAAAAACCATAAATTTCCCGCTGTGTTGGTGGTAATTAATCAACCTTGGGTAGATAACCCCAAAGCAGCGGAGTGGGATAGTCAAGGACGGGCTAAAAAAGCTACTACTGATTTTCTACCTTTAGATAAAGATGGTAAAGTCGGTTTACTGAATATTTCTGAAGAAAATGTGACAATTTATGCTTTAGATGGTCAGCATAGATTAATGGGTGTACAGGGTTTAATGGAGTTAATTAAATCTGGTAAACTCCAACGTTATAAAAAAGATAAAACTGCTGATGATAGTTTTATTACTCTATCTGATTTGATTGATAAATATCAAGTAGAACCTGCTTATTTACAAAATTTACGACAAGAAAAGATTGGAATTGAATTTATTTGTGCGGTGAATACTGGGGAAACTCATACAGAAGCAAAACGACGGGTAAGGTCAATTTTTGTTCATGTCAATTTAATGGCTGCACCTTTAACTAAAGGTCAGTTAGCACAATTAAATGAAGATGATGGTTTTGCTATTGTAGCGCGAAAAATTGCCGTTACACATCCACTTTTAGAACAAAAACCAAATCGAAATCCTCGTGTTAATTGGAATAGTGCCACAGTAGCTGCTAATTCTACAGTGTTGACGACGCTGCAAGCTTTACAAGATATGTCGGAAAGATATTTGGGGCAAAAGTTCCCCCACTGGAAGCCTTTAGAAAAAGGTTTAATTCCTATGCGTCCAGAAAATGAAGAAATTCAGGAAGGAATTGCAGATTTTAAACTACTTTTTGATAATTTAGCTAATCTTCCCAGTTATAAAGTATTGGAACACGAGGATACAACTGTTTTGCGTCGTTTTAATTTTGAGAAAGACGGAGGTGAGGGAAATATGTTATTTCGTCCGGTTTCTCAAGTTGCTTTAGCGCAAGCTTTGGGAACTTTGGTGTTTAAAAAAGGTTTTGCTTTGACGGATATTTTTAAGAAGTTGGAGAAATTTGACCGTCAAGGTGGTTTTAGCGGTATGGAATATCCTCAATCTTTATGGTATGGGGTTCTCTATGACCCAAATAAGAAGCGGGTACAGGTAGCAGGAAAAGATTTAGCGGTGAAGTTATTAATTTATATGTTGGGAGGAATGACGGAAAAAATGGAAGTTACTGCTTTACGTAAAGCTTTAGCTAATGCGAGGACTATTGAAGAACAAACTATAGGTTTTGATGGTAAGTTGGTAAAACCGCAAGATGTAGGACTGCCAGTTATTTTATAATTATGGCTGGAATATATGGTGACGATGCCATTGCAAAGCTTCAATATCTGGAAAATATTTCTCTACTTTAGGTAATATGAGTATTTCTCCATGAAATTCTGTCATTGTTCTAGCATGGGGAGATACTTCTTCTAATTCTTTACTAACAATTATTTTGTATTTATCATCAACCGCAAACCAACCTCTATCAAAAGCCCAATGATGATTTTTACAAAGTGCTATTCCGTTATGTATTCTGCTGTCATAAAATGCGGCAAATGGCTTGATATGTGCGCCATCAACAATATTTTGAGTAATATTTTTAGTAACTACTAATCCACAAAAAGCGCATTTATAATCATATACAGAAACAACCGCTTTCCTAAAAAAAGCATTTCTAATCAGTGTTTTTTTTAAACTCCATTGAGGGCTATTAACTAAATCATCAGTATCATCTAGCTTTTCTACGTCTGGATACTCTTGAAAAGTTTGATTAATTTGTAAAAATTCCTCAAGTTGATTTTCATTATCAGAGAAAAAAGCCGCTACAAGGGAATCTATTAATTCCTTGCGAGAAGATTCTTCTTGTAAATAGTTAAATAATTCACTGTCTAGATAAGCATATTCAACAGCCTCTTTTAATTTGTTAGTTGTTTTTGGCTGTAAATTATTAAAACCTGTTTTAATTTGCAAATGCCAAAAGCCTTCATTTTGCAAATGAAAAAATGGATAGTGTAAACCGCCTTGATACGATTGCGAGCCAATTACATTCCAATATTTATTAAAAGTTTGAATCAATTCATCTGAAACTAGAATTTGATTATTAGTAATAATTGCTCTCATAATCAAATCAATTACAGTTAAAAGCAATATCGGTTTATATTGAGCATTACCGCGTTTCCGACTATTACTTACTTTTAGCTTAGAAAATTTTTCGCAATAAAAATGAAGATTGTTCATGATCAAATACCTTATAAAAAAATGAATTTTTAATAAAATTTATTTAAATAAATCTCTTCTTCTATTTTGTTATCTTGATAATCTTTCGCATTCATTAAAATTAATAGAAGTTGTAGAGAATAATCAACAATTCCACGCAATTCATTTTGCAATATTTCTAGTCCTCCATTAGCATATTCTTCAAATATTTGAGTACGTTTATCTTCATATTCATCTTCTCTAGAAGCAAGTATTTGTATATCACTTGTTTCAACAATTCCTAATAATTTTATGATTTTTTCATAACCCAATGAAGAAAAATTTTCCTGTGGAATTGGAGAAGGATCTCTTTTTGTGGTGTCTCCTAAAGGAACACTTTTTTTATACTTTACTCCTAATGCCGCCGCAAATATCATTACCTCCACATAAGTCTGGAAAGGTCCGGGTGTGTCTTTAGAAGCTAATAAAGATTTCACCAACTCAGCCTTATCTTGAGCAATTTTGATTCTATTTGCAGCCATAATACCAAGTATTTACACCCTAAAAATTTTAAACCAAAGCTAATTTATTAATACCACAATTTTGCGCTCTTCTCTGCGAGATAAAAAATCAAAAAACATCTTCATAAACCAGAGAAAGAGGAAATCTAAAATCCACACTTGTTAAATGTACTTTATCACCCTCAACAAAAGGATGTAACTCCCATAAACCCTTCTCATTTAAGCGAAAACAATCCAAACCGATTTTATCCGCACTAATCAAAACATATTCTTGCAAAGATTTAATCCGTCTATATTGCTGAAACTTACCCCCCCTGTCATAAGCTTCCGTACTCGGAGAAAGCACTTCAACAATTAAACAAGGATATTGAATAAACTTAATTGCTTGTTTATCCCGTTCATCACAACTTACCATGACATCAGGATAATGAAACATACTATTTTCAGATATACCCACTTTAGCATCTGCCATAAAAGGACGGCATTTACTTCCACGCAAATGATTTTTGAACGCAGAAGCTAAATTTAAAGCAATAGTAGTATGGGGAATAGTTCCCGCAGTCATAGCAAAAACTTCTGATATATTCATATTTAATATCTTGCTGTTCCTCCCACTCTAAATACTCCAGAGGACTCATATAACTTCTATCTGAACTAGCAACCATAACTTTTTAACTCCTGATTTCGCGTTAAAAAAATTAATAATGTTGGGTTTCCTTGCGTCAACCCAACCTATTGAACTTATCCTTCCGTTTTCACTGTCAAAACTTGGGGAGGAGTAGAATCAGGAGGATACAAAAAATCTACTTGAACTTGTCTTTTTTCACCCGGTGCTAAATTCAACCTGACTAAAGCTTCCCCTGGTTGTCCCCGACGCTGTACTAAATGGATATAGCGGGTCTTTTCTCCTCTATTATCATCGGTATAACGCACCCGCACAGTTCCCCGGAAAAATATTTGTTCTACCTGTGGTTTCAAAAATAATAGTCTATCTGTTCCACCTTCATCTTTAACAGGTGTTTGAATTGATACGGATATGGTGCGATTTTGATTGCTAGAATTATATAAAGGTAAGGTCAGATTATATTCTACACCGTAGTTACTATGGGCAAAATAAGCCGTATCATTATAGCGTTTTAACATTTCAGCACTTTGTATTTGTCCTGTGCTGAGTGTAATTAAATGAACCGTTCCTAAAGCATAGGAAAAAGCCTTTCCTGGCTGGGGTAAACTCAAATGAGGTGCGTTTGGATTGTCTGTAATTCTCGCTTCCCATTTTGTCCCTTGGGAGACACCAGCAACGCGACTAAATACTGTTGGTTCTCTGGGAGGGTCTAGAGGAGTGGGGATAGGGTCACGCTTTCCTGCTAAATTGCCTGTATCTAAAAGTTGTAGCCATTGTGTTAGAGTTGGGGGAGTTTGGCTTCTCATAGCTAAGTTTGCCATAAAGATGGGGCGATCGCTATTCAACCGCATCATTACCGTGCGACCATTGGAAAAAGGTGCTTGAACCCCAATTGGTAAATTAGCTAAAATTTGACTTTCCCCTGGTTTTATCACCAATTTATCAGGAAATATCTTTTGCTTAACCCCTCGTAACACATCATTCATAGTCCGACTACCGGGACCAGCATAAACCGTACTTTGGGCATTATCCACCATATCCGGCAGATTAATAAACGGTGCTTCCTGTGAAAGGTAACTAGCAGCTTGTAAAACTTGCAATGTTACCGCTTCTTTTCCTGGATTATAAACAATTATACCTTGATAAACAGTACGATTTTGGGATGTAGTTTCTGCTCTGACAATATGATGAGAAAATACATCAAATCTCCCTTGAAAGGGATAATTTAAATGCGCTTCTTGGCTTTTTTTCCCTACTGGTGAAAAAGTTGAAAGTAAAATTCCATCAGTATCAACAAGTTCAGGACTATTACTATTAAAAGTAGGAATAGAATCAAGTTTTCCTGGTAAAGCGCGTACCTCTTGCGGTTGAACTTCCACACCAGCAATATATTGAGGAGGGACAGCGTAAATATTTAACGCTCGACACATTAAAGCAGCAACTTCACCTCTAGTAGCAGTATCTTGAGGTTTTAACTTTTTGACATCAGGATAATTAACAACAATACTATTAATAGTTCCCGCAGCTATAGAATTTTGAGCATAATTAGGAATTAAATTAGCATCTTCAAAATAACGTTGTAATATCTGCGCTGAATTAGATACAGAACTATAATTTTTCCCACCAGCAACAACACCAATAATTTGCGCTCTCGGAATGGCTAGATTAGGCTGAAAAAGATTACCGGGATAACCAGAAAAAAACCCTTTTTGATAAGCAGTATTAATTGCTTTATATCCCCAATAATTGTTAGGTACATCCTTAAATATTACAGAATCGCGTTTTATGGCTGCATTCGGAAAAGCATTTAACATTAAAACCGCTGCTTCTGCGCGAGTAACAGTTGAATTAGGACGAAAACTACCATCAGGATAACCAGTTAGTAACTTCCTTTCTCCTAATTGTTGAATACAATCTTTACCCCAATAGCTTTGAGTATCAGAAAAAGCCAAAACTGGAGAAGGTAAAAAACATAAACTAACAACCAATAAAGAGTTTCTAAATAACATTATTTTTTTGCGTCCTTTGTGACTTTGCGTAAGATATATCAACTAAAAATTCCCAACAACCAACGATTAACTTCCCCATCATCTTGAGTTAGACTACGTTGAATAGCTTCCTTGACAGTAGCTATATTTAAACCAGGTAAAACGTTTGATTCCTCAATTTTTCTACTTCCACCATCAGATATTTCAAAAGCAATAATATCATTATTATTAGCATCCATCACCCAATATTCCTTTACACCCAATCTTTCATAAAGTAACCGCTTAAACCCTAAATCATCATTTACAGAAGAAGCCGCAATTTCTACAACCAAAGTTGGTGCTGCTAACTCATTAATATTGACAGGAGAATTATTCAAAGGTGGAAAATTCACCTTATCACCAATATAAAAAGCCAAATCAGGTTGACATTCCCCTAGACTTGTTCTCCGAAAACTGGTATTTACCCAGGGGAAACGCATCTAATTTATTTTGACAAAATGTAACTTATGTGAATACAAAAAAAGGGTAACACTAGTAAGTTGGTATCAAGTCAATAAACACATATGAAAAAATTTGATGGTAAATTTCGTTTATAGAAGAATCAATAAAATGGGGTGAAGTGGTATTCTCTTTTTAATTCAAAGAGAAAAAACCCGAAAATGAAGCTATCACCAAAAATCACAATAGTAGATCACTTTAAAGATTTAGAAGATAAAAGAGTTGAACGGACAAAAAAGCATAAATTAATTGATATAGTCACCATTGCGATTTGTGCAGTAATATGTGGAGCAGATAGTTGGGTATTGATGGAGACTTATGGAAAAAAGAAAGAAAAATGGCTAAAACAATTTTTAGAACTACCAAATGGAATTCCCTCCCATGATACATTTGCCAGAGTATTTGCGAGAATAGACCCACAACAATTACAGAATAGTTTTTTGAGTTGGATAAAATCAATAAATAAAATTACCCAGGGAGAAGTAATAGCAATAGACGGTAAAACGTTAAGGCATTCATATGATAAAGGAAAGGATAAAGGTGCTATTCACATGGTGAGTGCATGGGCAACCACTAATCGTCTAGTATTAGGACAATGTAAGGTAGATGAAAAATCAAATGAAATAACAGCAATACCAGAATTAATCAAAGTATTAGATATAGCCGGATGTATAGTAACAATTGATGCAATGGGGTGTCAAAAAGAGATAGTAAAATCAATTGTAGATAAATCAGGTGAATATGTTATTGCACTAAAAAAGAATCAAGGTAATTTATATAAAAACGTAGAAGAAATTTTCAAAGAGGCTATAACCAAAGGGTTTGAGGGATTCAAATGTAGTGATTTTCATACAAAGCAAGACGAACATGGAAGAGAAGAAATACGTCATTATCTGATGTTATCAGACATTCAAGAAAGAATAGATACAGGCAAAAAATGGATAAACCTTCAAAGTGTAGGAATGGTAGAATATATACGAAAAGTCAATGGAAAAACAAAAGTTGAAACCCGTTATTATATTAGTAGTTTGACAGATAATGCGAAATTATTAGGAGAATCAGTGAGAAGCCATTGGGGTATAGAAAACTCATTACATTGGGTCTTGGATGTAGCGTTGAGAGAAGATGATTGTAGAATAAGAAAGGATAATGCACCACAAAATTTTGCCGTTCTACGTCATATAGCAGTAAATGCAGTAAGAAAAGAAAAAAGCCAAAAACTAGGAATTAAAAATAAGCAGATTTGTGCAGGATGGGATAATGAATATTTAGAGAAGATTTTAGAATGTATCTGATAAAAATCAGAATATTTAGATAAACATAAATAATTTATTCTCACCAGATTCTCAAAAGAATCTAGATTTGTGATGTCAAAAATCTAGATATTCAGACAATTAATATATAGAAATGAACAAAATTAACTCATTATTGAAAATAACTAATTACTCTAAATTTATTAAAATCTTAGGATATTAATAAAGGACTTAATCAGCATTTCAATTCCATTATTATGTTTTTCTCTGTCTAGATACACTAATATGACATTTTGTCAATATAATTTAGATGCGTTTCCCCTGGGTATTTACCCAGCCTTTAATTTTAATGTTTTTCAATGTCGCATAAAAATTTACAACATTTGCAACAACATTATTAGTATTTCCATGAATTGAAGCAACTGGTGACATTTCAATCTTCATGTAATTCTGATAGTAATAAAATCTTCCTTGCTGATAATCAGGATGTTCAGCAATTTCCATAAATTCATCCCAATTTACGTTGAACCAGGTATCTGTGACGATATTCGGTAAATTAGCAATAACCATGAAACCTACCTCTCTCTTTCCACTTCAACAATTTCAGTATATTCAAAACCATTTAAACTCTGTCTTACCAAAGAATATCTTTCTCTACCCAACTGAATATCATCTTGCTGACAATTAGGTTTAGAAGAATAATAAACCAACACATATTCTTTACCAATTTTCTCAGCAATTTCCTCCTCAACTTCTACCCTCCATTGGGTTTGAGTCACCAAGACAATTAACTGATTTGCTAATTTAGGAATAGTTTTAGCAATATGACGACGGGAATTAGCATCTAAACTTCCAAAAGGAGAATCCATAACAATGGGAAAAGTGCTACTATCAGGAAGCATCATCATTTTCCGCTTTTCACTCCAGTCTCGCACCTTGTCTATAATACTAGCGATAAAAGATAAGCTGAGAATTTGATTTTCTCCTGTGGAAGCTGCGACTGGTGCTTCTATTCCCGTAGTGTTTTCAACTAAACTCAATTCATACTTTTCGCTAATTTTGGGAATGTAGGGAGTAAAAGACATATCCGAGAAAATTTCCTGTACTCGCTGTTCTAATTGCAGACGAAACTGGTTTTCTTGACGGTTTTTAACTTCCGATAAACGGTCAATTGCATCTTGAGTAGCGTTAATACGTCGCTGTGCTAAAGATTGCTTTTCTTCATTTTGTTTTTGCTTAGATATTTGTTTGATTAAAGCATCAATATCTGTTTTGAGGTGAGAAATTTCCTGTTGATTTGCACCTTGTTCTCGATTTAATTCATCAACCGTGGCTTCAATTACATCTAAACGTTTTTGTAAACTACTAATTTCTTCATGGGGATTTTTTCGCAGTTGTTCTTGAATACTATCTAATTCCAGTTCGACTTGATTTAAATTTTCCCTTAATTGTTGAATTCGTGCTTGTTCTCTATCTGCTTCTTCCCAAAAAGCACGTGCTTGTTTGTCAATTTCGTCAACTTGTGCGCTCATTCTAATTGCGGTTTCTTCCACTGTCGAAGAACCTGCTTTTTTCATTAAGTTTTTGACATGAAAATGGGTATGTGTTCCTTCTTTTAAATCTGCACCACAAATACATCTTCCAGTATTGAGTAAGTCATTGACAAATTCCCGTGAAATTCCTGCTGTTAATTCACCGCGTTGTTTTAAATCTGTGAATATTTCCCGAAATTTAGTGGTTGTTTCTGACAAAAGAACAGTATAACCCCGTGCGGAAATAACTTTTTTCAAAGTTTCCCGCGCTTTTTTCAATTCCTCCCGTAAACTGTCTCTTTGAGATTCTAAGTTTTGCTTTCTTTCCTGTAATTCCTTAACAACACTCAATTCTCGTAATTTATTAGTGACTTCTTTTTTGAATGTCTGTTGACATTCCAAATCTTGATTGATTTCGCTTTGACGCTTATCAATGGTGGCAATTTCCAGTTCTAGCTTTTCTTTCTGAGTCAATAACTGTTTAGTTTCTGCGTCACCAATGTGTTTTAACTCAGTTTCTAAAGATTTTTTAGCATCTTTGAGATGTCTAACAGAAAGTTCAATGACTTCCACACCTAAAAATGTTCTAATTGCTTCTGCAATTTCCGCTTTGTTATCAGAACGAACAATTTCTTCAATGCGTTCACCGTCAAAGAAAAAATATTGATGTAAACTTGCTGGTAAAATCTGAGTAATAATTTCTTCTGGTAATTGATTGGGAATTTTCCATTGACCATCATCTCCAGCTAACCACATGGTTAACTGAGTTTTACCAGCTTCAATAAAATCACTTTGATTTTTATAAACCCGACAACCACGTTTAGCACGGTAGCGGATATTTTCATGTTCCCAACCAACTTCTACTGAACATTCTACAGGATCTCCTGGTTGAGATTCTGCGATCGCTCTTTTATTGACTAACTGTTCTGTGGAAGCAAACGCAGCACTGAATTTTTCGTATAATACCCAGGTAAAAGCATTCAAGAAACTAGTTTTACCTGCTCCGTTACTCCCATAAATCATGGTAGTATTGCGAACGTCTCCACCAGCTAAAGCGATTTCTGGTGTTTTTCCATAAAATGAGCGAAAATTACATAGTTTAATGGAAGTTAGCTTCATTGCACTGCTTCCTTGACAATTATTAAAATATCATCATTAATATGTCCTTTGCTTTTTCTATCTAATCTGCTTTTCTCTAATCTCCATACTTTTTCAATTATTTGTTTTACTTCTGGTGGTGCGCTGTTAATTGGTTCTTGTACATCTTCAATATTTGATTCTGGTATCATCTCAATACGGCAATAGATTTTTATCCTATTTTAACCAGTTCTGATACTATGAATACAACTGTAAATTTACGTCGAATTTTGAAAAAAAATCTTTTTTTTTGGGGTTAAAAGGAGTTGACTTGCGGTGTTAGGTATGATATTTTTATAATGGGAATGCGTGCCTAAGTAAAAAATTTATTTATACTCTATTGTATTTAATATATACCATTTGACAGCTTTTAGCAATACTTTTTCAGAATTTTTTGCCCCGCCAATAAAACATCTACAGTTATCTGTGGTTCAAATATCCAACAACCCATACCTTTTTTGCAAAGCCAATAACTTCATCCTGGCTTCCCCAGAATTATCAGCTAAATCAGCAAATTCCACAAAACGCCGTAATTCCCTTTTTAACAAATTCCTTTCCACCTCAATAGTTTCCCTATCCAAATCTGGAGGTAAAACAATCATATCAAAAATCGTCGCTCTTTCCTTACCAGGATGAGGACGTAAAACTCTGCCACGACGTTGGATAAATTGACGAGGATTGCCCGAACTTGATAAAATTACCGCAGTTTGAATAGCAGGAATATCCACACCTTCATCTAAACAACGAATCGCAACTAAACCTTGTAATTCTCCACTTTCAAATTGACAACGTAACTTTTCTCTTTCTTGTAAAGAAGTGTGTGTAGTATAGGTGCTAATTTTGTAACCCAAATCTACACCCAAAATTTTCGCCACAGCTTTGAGTTGACGCAGAGATGAATGATGTCCAGTTTCTGGAGAACCATCACTACAATAAAATAGAGTATGGGTAGTATCCCTGCGAGTTGCCATTAATTCTCGCAAAGCTGTTAATTTATTTTCTGCTGTACCGATTAGCCTAGCACGTTGCATTAATAGAGATTTAATATCTTCGTTGTCTTCAAAATCTCCAACATCGCCATTTTCCCGTTCTCGATACTGAAGAGAACGCCCAATTTTTTTGGTTAACTTTAAATAAGCAAGACTTTCTGCCTCGGTCAACTCCACGAGAATTGGATAATAGAGATAGTGTACCAAAGCTCCTTGTGCGATCGCATCCTGCAAATTAAACTCAGGTTGTAAAACAACTCCGAAATAATCAAATAAAGATTGTGTACCACCATCATCAAAGTATCTTTCCGGTGTCGCAGATAAAGCCAGTCGCAACCCCACATTTCTGGGTAAACTTTCCTCTAATTTAGGTGCGCCTAAATTATGTGCCTCATCCCCAATAATTAGGGTTTTTGGCGGAAAATATTTCAGTTGCGACTGAAATCCATCACTAATTAAAGTCGAGTTGGTGGTAATTACCGTCACAAAACTTTGAGAATTAGAACGCAGATTATAAATTTGCGTTGAAAGTTGACTCTGCCAATTACGTAAATTCTCAAAAGCTAAAATCGGTTGTAAATTAAATTTCTCACATTCCCTTGCCCATTGGCTGACAAGATGACGGTAAGGACACACCACCAACAAGACCTGTAAACTGATCTGATGATACAACTCGCAAGCGATCGCCAGTGAAGTAATCGTCTTACCACTACCAGTAGCCATTTTTAGCGTTCCCCTACCATTATTAGCAAACCAGCTAGTAATAGCTTGACGTTGATATCCCCGCAATTGCAGAGATACAGGCATTTTTGGACATCCTGGTGATGCTGGCTTAACGTGGTAACTGCCGCTATTCTCCCTCACAAACGGCAACTTGAGAGAGAACAACGGCGATTTCTGCACTGGTTTTCGCGTTATATACATAAGGTGACAGGTGATAGGTGACAGTGAAGAAAATGGTAGTTAACAAGTAACAGTCAAGAATGTGGTAGTTGAGAAGTGACAGTAAAGAGGAATTTTGTATGATCTTTTTCCTCTTATCTCTTCCATCTGTCACCTGTCACCTGTTCACTGTCACCTTAATTATACCCCCCGCCAAACACCCACCAAAGAACCTTGCACCTCTACCTGCATAGCAGGTACTTCTATCGGTTGATACTTAGGATTAGCAGGTTTGAGAGTTACCATATCTTCCTGACGATAAAAACGTTTTAACGTTGTGCCATGTCCCTCCACCCTAGCAGCAACAATAGTGCCATTTTTTAAATGATTGGGTTCAGCTACTGGACGCAAAAACACCACATCACCATCAGCAATTAAATCCTCAATCATGCTATCCCCAGCCACCCGTAAAGCATAGCTATGGGCAGGTAATGATAAATTAGAAAAGTCTAAATGTTCCACCGCATCTGTAAAGGGTTCAATCAAACCACCCGCTGCAATAGTGCCTAAAATCGGCACACCTTGCTTTGTTTGACGTAAAACCCGAATCGTTCGCGCCTTACCTTCATTCCAGTCAATATATCCCTTGTTGCGTAAATGTTCCAAGCGGCTTTGAATTGGTGCCGGCGATTTCAGATTCATCGCTTGCATCATTTGGCGAATTGAGGGAGAATACTGATTAACTCGGATATATTCTGCCAACCATTCGTACAATTCCTGTTGAGCTTCAGTTAGTTTTTCCATAACTTTATTGGGAAGTAATTATAAATGTCCCTAGAGCATTTGTACTACAAAAATCCTTTATTAACAAGATTCAATTAAAGATTAATGGTAATTAGTGATGGGTGATAGGTAATTGGTGATTGGGAAAAATAAAATTGATTACCCATTACCCATTACCCACTACCAATACTATTATTCTGCCCCTAAAATACTAGCCAGTAAAGCCTTTTGAGCGTGTAATCTATTTTCTGCCTGATCCCAAACCTTTGATTGAGAACCTTCGATTACTTCCTCTGTAATTTCTTCACCGCGATGGGCTGGTAGACAGTGTAAAACGATCGCCTGTGGATCGGCAAGACCTAATAATTGTTGAGAAATTTGATAAGGTTGGAAAATTGGTAAACGGTTATCAGCTTCTGCTTCTTGCCCCATACTTGCCCAAACATCAGTATAGAGAATGTGTGCGCCTTCTGCGGCTGCTTTGGGGTCATGGGTGAGAACAACTTCTGTTTTATTATTAGCAATCGCCCTAGCTTTTTCCACAATTTCCGCATCAGGTGCATATCCCGAAGGAAAAGCAACCCGCACATTCATTCCTGCCAAAGCACAACCCAGCATCAGGGAATTAGCTACATTATTGCCATCACCCACATAAGTTAAAGTTAAACCAGCCAAAGTCCCAAAACATTCTTGAATCGTCTGTAAATCAGCCAACACCTGACAGGGATGTTCTAAATCGGTCAAAGCATTAATTACAGGAATTTTGGCATAATTGGCAAAAATTTCTAACTCTTGCTGGGCAAAAGTGCGAATTGCGAGAATATCCAAATAACGATCCAATACCCTAGCCGTATCTTGTACAGGTTCTCCCCTACTTACTTGCGTCACATTAGGATTGAGATCAATAACCTGTCCACCAAGCTGATACATTGCTACCGTAAAACTTACTCGTGTCCGAGTAGATGCCTTGGAGAACAATAAACCCAAAACCTTATTACAATGCAACTTTAACTGTTGTGACTTCAGTTGAGTCGCCATTTCTAGAAGTTCTTGCAGTTCTGTGGAACTAAGATCCGCCAGACCTAATAAATCTCGTCCGATCAATGCTGCCATGCTGATGATTTGTAAATAATAATGTTTTTCTGTATTTTTACTCAGCCGCGTCAACAGGAATACAGACTTAAAACTGTACCAAATATTTTTACCGTGATCTACAGGACTATAGTCACCTTGGGAATGATATTTGATGAGAACTTACGCATGGGGTCTTGGGCATTGGGAAATTTTTTTCTTTAACCCCTAGACAAATTATTTATTTATGCTATGATTATTAATCGTTGAGTGTTTTAAGGCATTCAGCAATACGCCAGCATAGCACAGTGGTAGTGCATCCGACTTGTAATCGGAAGGTCGCGAGTTCAAATCCCGCTGCTGGCTTTGTTTGTGATTCCTGCGTCATCCGAATTTTGGACTGATTCCACGGATAAATCCGGGGTCTTGTACCATTAAGGTTTGCGAATATATCCCCATTTACCAGCCACATTAACCAATGCCAAGCCTTCCGAAAAAGGTTTTGCAAAATCGAAGTTAGGTGGAATTATAAACTCACCAAATAGATTAATATATCCCCATTTACCTGTGATTTTAGCTGGTGCTAATTCTTCTGCAAAAATATCGACTTCCTCAAATTGTGGTTTAATTAAAAAATTGCCGTATTTATCAATATATCCCCATTGATTAGCAACTTTAACTGATGCAAACCCTTGGGCAAACTTTCCAGCATCATCGAATTGAAATGGAATTATAGCTTGACCTAATTTATCAATATATCCCCATTTATTCGATATTTTGATGGCTGCTAATTCCTCAGAAAAGGATTTAGCATCATCAAAGATAAATGTAGGAGAAATAATACTAGGAATAATGAATTTACCTGTTGGTTCAATATATCCCCATTGATTACCCGTTTTCACGGCTGCCATACCTTGGGAAAAGGATAAAGCATCATCAAATTTTAAGTCAGTTATGCGTTTGCCAGTTTTATCAATATAGCCATATTTGTTATTAATGTTGACTATAGCTAATCCTTCTGTAAAAGGTGCAGCACTATCATATTCAACACGACTAATGAGTTTACCTGTTTTATCAATGTAACCCCATTTATAACCAATTTTAACGGCTGCTATATCTTCGGAAAATGGCTCAATCCAATCAAATAAATGCAATGGAATTTGGGGGTTAGTTTCTTGAGTTTGAGATATATTTAAATAGGTATAATTATTGATTCTTCGCTGGGTAAAAGTATTCTTTTTAATTTCTTTAGGGTCAAATTTACCAGGATATTCTGAATAAACACTTGATTGGAGAATATCAGCTAGAGTAATGTTATTATTATTTGGATCTTTTTCTCGCAAACCTTCATAGAAAAACAGGGCTTCTCCTTGAATACCAGCATCACGATTATATTTAACGACTTCGATTAAATCTTGTGGTTTAATCAAATATGTTCCTTTTTTATTCAGCAGTACACCAGGAATCAGTTGAGATGATTGTTGTTGATTAAATTGAGTTGTTTTGATTCTATTGATCTCATTTTTATAATCTTCAATTTTTTCTCTGTATACTTGGGGATGAATTAAATCGACTAACCCCAAATCAACCCAAGTTTGGGAATCTTGCAGATAGTTTTCATAACCCCAAGGATAAATACTGGGAGATAAAGAAATAATTAATTCTGGATTGACTTTAATTATTTTTCGGTAGAAGCTGTTTAAAAAATGGGAAAGAATATCAGCCCGCCACCGCACCCATTGTTTCCATTGCGGATTTTGCCATTGTGGATCTCGCGGTTCTTGAGGACTTCTTCTTTCTGGTGGTTTTGGTGGTAGTTCATTAAACACATCTTGATAGCGTTTAATAGTTTTGTCATCATAACCTCCTTCCATTGGTAAAGCGAGAAAGTTATCGTCTCCTTGAATACCGACAATTCCGTCACCATATTTGTTGATGATTTCTAAGAATAGACTTAATAGAAAGTCTTGCACTTCGCTATCAAGAGAATTTAACCAATAAAAACCATTTATAACCAGGAATTGACGATCAAAACCCAGGGCTGCCCATTCTGGTTTCTTTTCCAGAATTTTCCCCCCTTTTTGTCCATAGGAACTCTTAAAGCCATATTCAAGCCAAGGGATAACGGCAATATCAACTTTTTTGGCTTCTTCTATTACTTCTCTTAAAGGATCTCTGTCTTTAAATTCTTTTAGGTCTTTTATTTCTATGCCAAATTTTTCTTTCATTACTTGGCTAGGATAGTTAGTTGTGCCGTTATTCCAAACAACAGGAAATACAACATTAAATCCAGTTTTGGCGAGTAATTTCATCGCCTCGGCAATATTTTTTCTTTCGTTTAAGACTGTACTATTGGTTGTGGTGATCCAAACGCCGCGAATTTCCATAATTTTAGATTCTATACTTGATTAATTTATCAAGAAAGGCAGAAGGGAATTTTGATTCCTGCCTTCTGCCTTCTTCATGCTGTATTTTCTCTGACTATTGCTAATCCGGCTGAGAAAGAATGTGCTTCATCAAATTTTGGCGGAATGATAAATTTTCCGGTTTTGTCGATATAACCCCATTTGTTATCTTTTTGTACTCGTGCTAATTCTGAGCCAAAAGGATCGGCTGCGTCAAATTGTGGAGGAATTACAAATAATTCTATACCAGGAATATATTGAGAAGAGATGGTAGGAATTTTCAGAACTCGACAAATAAGTGCTGCAATTTCGCCTCTAGTGGCGTTTGTATTGGGTTGTAAGCGTCTGATATCAGGGTAGTTAACAACTATACCTTGTTGCGTTGCGGCTGCGATCGCATTCATAGCATAACTGGGAATTTGCCCAAAGTCAGTATAATATTTTTTTAAAGTAGCGATCGCATCTCCTTTTATCCCATAACCTAACCCTGAAGCTAAAGCCGTTAAAGCTTGGACGCGGGGAATTGATTGACTGGGTTTGAAAGCACGATTGGGATAGCCAGACAGATAATTTGTTTGATATGCTGAAGCGATCGCCTTAGCTGCCCAATGATTAGCCGGTACATCTATGAAATTAATCCCAGGACGAGATGATGATTGTTTTGGTAAAGCTGTGTAAATAATCGCCGCAAATTCCGCACGAGTCACAGATGCATCAGGACGAAAAGTACCATCAGGATAGCCTTTGAGTATATTACGCTCCCCAGCCGCAAGAATAGATGTTTTTGCCCAATGGTTCTGAATATCTGAAAAAATGGACTCGTTTAACATATCAAACTTGATGCTACCTAAACTTGATATTTATAGTTAATAGCAGAAAACTTGAGCTTTTATTGGGAAAAGACGTATATTTCAAACATCAAATCCTAATTATTATGATAGATAACAACAACATTTTATTACGTAATCTTTGGTATTATGCACTACCTAGCCATCTCCTCAAACCAGGTACGATGGTGGCGAAAATTTTCTTAGGAGAACCCATACTGCTGATTAGAAGCAAAGATGGTCAGGTTTCAGCCGTGCGAGATATCTGTCCTCATCGTGCCGTACCCTTAAGTTGTGGCCGATTCGATGGACAAGAAGTAGAATGCTGTTATCATGGTTGGCGCTTTGACCCCAAGGGACGTTGTGTAGAGATTCCATCCTTATTACCAGAGCAAAACACCGATTTAAGTCGCTTTGATGTGCAATCATATCCAATACACGAGACTCAAGGCAACATTTGGATATATATGTCAGATGGGGATAAATCTCAACCCAGTCCTGCGGAAAATGAAGTTCCTGTAGTTTCAGGTTTTATGGAACAACAACCCCATCTAGTAGAAGTGATGCGGTTTCCCTGTTTTATAGATCATGCAGTCACAGGTTTAATGGATCCTGCCCATTCTCCCTATGTGCATCGTGTATGGTGGTGGAGAAGCGGAGAACTCCATGAAGAAGTTAAACAATTTGATCCTTCACCTTACGGGTTTACAGTCCGACGACATCAATTGTCAGATAATATGGAGAATATGAGCCGATTATATTGGTTAGTCGGTGGTGGTATTCCCGAAGTAGAAATTTCTTTTCGTTTACCTGGTGTGAGAATAGAAGAAATTACTTTTGGCAAACATCGAGTTTCTAACTTGACCGCAGTGACACCAATTTCTGACACAGAAACAGAAGTAAATTTTGTGCTTTATGGCATACCTGCTTGGTTAAGAATCTTCAAACCTTTGATTCATATCTTGGCAAGGAAATTTCTGGGACAAGACCGAACAGTAGTAGAAAAACAGCAAATCGGGCTTAAATACAATCCTGTATTGCGATTAATTAAAGATTCAGATATGCAAGCACAATGGTATTATCAATTAAAACGGGAATTTGCCCGCGCCACATCTGAAAAACGAGAATTTATCAATCCTGTTAAGAGTATATTATTGCGATGGCGTGCTTAAAGAGTGCTGGAAAGAATTAAAAAAAATGGAGTTCTTACCGCATACGCACAGCTAATACCCACAAGCAGCAAGAGAACAAAAAACAAAAAGCTGAAGTCTAGCGGCCAAGCTGCGAGAATTGAATATTCACCCAGACAGTTTATTACATCTCTAAATTATGGCTGAACTACCCAAAACCTTAGAAGAAGCGATCGCACAATCTCGTGAAGCGGTAAAATCTGCCTTAGCAGATGGCGTAACTCGGATTCAAGTTGATTTTCTGTTCCCAGAACTCAAATTCATGCCAATAGCAGAACAATTTCTACCCCTGTTTGCTGAATACGAATCCCGTCTCAAAGTCTTTTTTGCTGATGCTGGTGCGGCTGCTTTAGCCCGTCGTGACTGGCAAGATGTACCATTCAAAGTGGAAGATATTGGTACAGGGAGGGCTACTTCTTTACAAACGAAAATTCAACCAGAAGATGAAATATTTCTATTTATCGCCCCCACTTCCGTAGAAGTACCTCAATTAGAAAAACTGTGTGAAATAATAGATACTCGCCCCATCGTGTTGTTAAATCCCCGTTTAGAAGATTCTGGAGTCGTGGGTATTGGTTACGCAGCTAGAGAAACCCGCAGACGTTTCATCAGTACCATAGAATCTTGTTATTATCTGCGTCCCGTCGATGATGAATCTGCCCTTTTTCGCTGCTACCCTGGACAATGGGAAGTATGGCTAGAAAGCAACAACGAATATCAAAAAATTGCTGAATTACCCAAACGACCCTCCGGTGATGAAATCGACCTAATCCTCATCAAAGGACAACCAACAACAACCAGCGAAGGAACACCAGCCAAAAAACCCAGTGTGTTTAAGAGTTTGCAACGATTTATCAAGGCATTGAGTAATTAGGGCTTGATGAATAAAGCTGAAACCTTTTATTAATAAGGGTTTCGCTGATTTTTCAACCAAGAAAGCCCAAGGTTTTGACTTATGGTATCTCAACATTGGTGCATTTTTCTTGGTCGGATTTGCAAAATTTAGCATAACCAGATGGCTGAAACTGTTAAGAGTTCCCTGCCCTCATGGACAACTTTTATGGCTTACGCTTGGCGTTAGCTATCAGCAAACCCAGTTTTTTGGTAAAACTTCACAAATATTAATAAATGTGATTCCTATATAGCAAATCTATCAAAAAAAGACGAGCTTGTTCCAGAGAAATATGTCTAGGTTTTCCTTGGTAGACAATTTGATATTCATTGATATCTGCTCCATCACCATATCCTGAAATTAGCTTGCGATGAAATGCTACTTCTGCAAGTTCTCGAACTTCGTTTCTCAAAGCAGCTTGTGTTTGATTCATAACTTGCTGCCTCCTTATACCATTTGGGATTTTAGAGTAGGAATCGTCTTCTGTGTCCGGCTTGGAGTAGAACTAGAACCATACACTTATATCAAATTTGCTAAATTCGTATATCTTTCCCAGGTATTATATTTATCATGACCAAAACAATGGGATACAAGCCTCGTCCTAGAAGGACGGCTTTTCTTGATTCCTAGTGTACTCCTTCAATATATCTAAAGGCGCACCGCCAACGGATAGAGCAAAATAACTGGGACTCTATAAAGATTCTTTGTGGGGTTTTTTGTATACAGCTTGCCCATAAGGACGACTAGAAACACCTTTTAAAGCGCCTATTATGTCATGTATAATACATCTACAAAGATTAGCTGGTTAGAGTATACAGAGTAAATTATTCTGTTAAAATCTTACTTTTATAAACACAGGACTTACGCAACTGGCATATTAGTAGGGTGCGTCAGATATCAAATATCTGTTTATTTGCAGGATTTATGAAGTCTGACGCACCATAAAATAGATGTTTGGTGTGACACTTGCGTAAGTCCTAAAACAATATTAATACTTAGTTAGAAAATCAAATACTGACATATTAGCTAGCATATAGTATGATGACCTTATCTAAATAACACTGATAACATAACCAATTTATTTTAGTAAAATTCCCAACGAACATAACATGATGGAAATACTCAACGGTATTGTGTACCCATTTAAAATACCATTTTTGGCATCGTCTCAAATTTATTGGTTATATCTGCTTTCAACTATTTTACTGGCGACAATACTATATATACTTGGTCTCGCCAATCGTGACAAAGAGAAAGGTTTTCTAGAATACCTTTTACCTAAAGAAATTTATTTACATCCCTCATCTATTACTCAATACAAATATTTTTTTCTGATTTCCTTATTCGAGATATTTTTCGTAGTGCCAACAACACTATCTTTAGCGAAAGTTGTCGATATAACTTGCCAAAGTTTGATACAAATTACAGGCATTATCACACCTTTTATGATCACTAATCCCCAATTATGGCAGCAGATAGTATTCAGCATTTTTGTGGCATTATTAGCGGATTTTGCTAATTTTTTCTACCATTCTCTAGCTCACAAAATTCCTATTTTGTGGGAATTTCATAAAGTACATCATTCAGCCGAAGCCATTACACCATTTACCGTATATCGCATTCATCCATTTGAGATGTTTTTAGCCACAATAACGATTGTGACAATCACTAATTTCGGAGCAGGCATCTGGATTTATTTGTTTGGAAACGGGATGAAAGAACTCTTAATTTATGGAGTCAGCTTTGAGATTTTTATCTTTTATTTAGCAGGATATAACTTACGTCATTCTCATATTTGGTTAGCTTATCCTCAGTGGATCAGCCATATTTTCATCAGTCCAGCACAACACCAAATTCATCATAGTGTAGACCCCAAACATTATGATAAAAACTTTGGTTATATTTTCGCATTTTGGGACTGGATGTTTGGCTGTTTATACGTGCCAAGCAAATATGAAAAACTGAGCTTTGGTTTATCAGATGGAGAATCAAATTTGTTTAATAGTGTCATCAATATGTTTTTACAGCCGTTGAGAGCAATTGGGCAGCGACTCCGCAAAAAATCAGTTTGATTTATAATTCATATTTAAATCACTATTGATATTTTCCTGTCCGGCTATTCACTCAATCGAGAACAACTATAGAGTATTGAGAGAAATTAAGTAATATTGCGAATGATATAGGACTCCTATTTGATTTTTGATAGCTTGCGTGGCGTAGCCATACAAAACTCGGTACACCTTTATATTCTCAAATCCTCTTGCCTTTTGCCTCTTGCCTTCCCTTCCTTGGTTACGTACTCATATTAAGCAAGGTGCTAAGATGATAGGAATTTGTGCTAAAGCCTTTACAATTACTGCCATCATCATATATGACAGAACAAATTGAATATTCTCAAAACAACTGCATTCATCAGGTGTTTGCAGCGCAGGTAGAAAGAACACCTGACGCGGTAGCAGTAGTATTTGAAAACCAGCAATTGACCTACAGAGAGTTGAATGCAAAAGCTAATCAACTGGCACATCACTTGCAAGGGATGGGGGTAGGTCCAGAGGTATTGGTGGGTCTATGTGTAGAGCGATCTATCGAATTAATTATAGGAATTATTGGTATTCTCAAAGCGGGTGGAGCTTATGTTCCCTTAGACCCTGCTTATCCCCAAGAACGTCTGGCATTTATGTTAGAGGATACTAACTTAAAAGTGCTTTTAACTAAAACAGAGTGGATAGAGATACTACCTGTTATTACCGCTTCAGTGATTCTTCTTGATGCAGACTGGCAGAAAATTGAGCAACAAAGCCAACAAAATCCTGTGTGTGATGCGACACCAGAAAACCTCGCTTACTTAATATATACTTCTGGCTCTACTGGCAAGCCAAAAGGAGTACAAATGCCTCATACCAGTGTTTGTAGTTATATTGAGGCGATCGCTAAAATATTACCAGTTAATAACCACGATATTTATCTCCACACAGCATCTTTCTCATTTACAGCCTCAGTCAGACAATTATTCTTGCCTTTATCCCAAGGTGCTACAAGTATCATTGCCACCCGCGAACAAACTAGAACTCCCCTCAGCCTATTTGAATTAATCCAAACGCAGGGTGTCACTATCTCTGATGGTGTACCTTCTGTGTGGCGTTATGGACTGATGGCTTTAGAAAGTTTAGAGCAAAAATATACAAAAGCAATTAGCGAATCAAAATTAAGATTAATAGTATTTGGTGGCGAATTACTACCCTATCAATTAATTAAAAAGTTACGCAACCTGTTTCAAACACCACCCCGGTTTTTTAATATCTTAGGCCAAACAGAAAGTATTGGAAATGGTTTTTATTCCATTCCAGAAGATTGCAACCTTGAAGAAGGATATGTTCCAGTTGGTAATCCTCTGGCCAAGATTCAGCAAGTTTATGTACTCAACTCCCAACTTGAGCCAGTAAAAATTGATGAGTCTGGTGAACTACATATTGCAGGTTCTACCTTAGCTCGTGGCTATCTAAATCGGACTCAAGCGAATGCTGAAAAATTTATTGATAATCCTTTTGAGCCACAAAAACGACTTTTTAAAACTGGCGATATAGCTCGCTACTCCAGCAACGGTACTTTAGAAATTCTTGGTCGCATCGACTTTCAGGTAAATATCCGAGGGATGCGAGTTGAACTAGAAGAAATCGAATCTGTCTTGAAACTTCATCCCCATGTCCAGGAAGGTATAGTCACCGTTAGAGAAGATATCCCAGGAGACCAGCGCCTAATAGCCTATATTGTAGCCAACAATCAAGCCTTTAATTGGGGAGAAATTCGCAATTTTTTAGAGCAGAAACTACCAGATTATATGATTCCTAATGCCTTTGTGCTGATGGAAAAAATGCCCGTATTACCCAATGGTAAATTAGATCGCAACAGTTTACCTGCACCAAATATATCTACTAATATTCGTAACTTTGTTGCACCTCGTACCCCAAAAGAACAAGTTATAGCTAACATTTGGGCGGAAGTTTTAGGATTAGAAAAAGTAGGCATTTATGATAACTTTTTAGAATTGGGAGGACATTCCCTGCTGGCCAGTTTAATTATATCTAGATTATGCGAAGCCTTATCTGTGGAATTATCGGTCAGCCTTTTATTTGAATCGCTTACTGTAGCCAGTTTAAGCGAAAAGATTGCAACTTTCCAGCATCAAAATCAGCAAACTAACTCCCTACCAGCTTTACAGCCAGTTTCCCGTTCTCTGGAATTACAATTATCTTTAATTCAGCAGCGATTTTGGTTTCTCAACCAAATAGAAGGGGCAAATGCTGCCTACAATATTGCCAGAGCGTTGCGTTTAGTTGGTCGGCTGAATTTAACAGCACTTCAACAAGCTATAGAGTCAATTATTCAACGTCACGAAACCCTGCGTACTTCCTTTCGTATGGTAGATGAAAAACCAGTGCAATCTATTGCTGTAACTCTACCATTTACTTTACCCTTAGTGGACTTACAAGAATTACCAGAAGTTGATCAACTTACTCAATTACAAAGATTAATTACCGCAGAATATACACAACTTTTTGATTTAAGTATAGCACCTTTATTAAGAGTTAAAATCATTCGTCTAGAGTCAGATTCCCACATCCTGCTGTTGACAATGCACCACATTATCTCTGATGCTTGGTCAGTAGGAATTTTCTTGAAAGAATTATCTAGTTTCTATACTGCTTCTCCCTTACCAGATTTGCAAATTCAGTATGTAGATTATGCTTACTGGCAACGTCAGTGGCTACAAAATAATATTATTGCTACTCAGTTAAACTATTGGAAACAACAGTTAGCAGATGCTCCACCTGTAATAGAATTACCAACAGATTACCCACGTTCTGCTATCCAAACATTTCGAGGTAGTATCGAAAGGTTAAAGTTCGGTCATGATCTGACTAACAAACTGAAAACTCTCAGTCAAAAATCAGGTACTTCCCTATTTATGACTCTCCAAGCGGCTTTTGCGACGTTGCTTTATCGCTACACTGGTCAGGAAGATATTGTTATCGGCTCTCCCATTACTAACCGCAACCGTCCAGCCCTTGAGTCATTAATCGGTTTTTTTGTCAACACTCTGGTTTTACGCACCCGCTTAGAGAACAACCCCACATTTAAAGAACTTCTAGCTCAGGTGCGACAGGTTGCTCTTGATGCTTACACTCACCAAGATGTACCTTTTGACCAATTAGTTGAAGTTCTCCAACCCCAACGTCATCTCAGCCATAGTCCACTATTCCAGGTGATGTTTGTATTGCAAAATTCCCCAGTGGAAAAACTGGAATTACCAGATTTGAATGTAACGCAGATCGAATTAGACAGACCAACAGCAGGTGCAACTTTTGATTTAACCCTGTCGATGCAAGAAATAGACTCAGAACTCAGGGGAGCATTTGAATATAATGCTAACTTATTTAATGCTGAAACTATTGCCCGGATGGTAGAGCATTTTCAAACTTTGTTAGAGGCTATTGTTACTAATCCAGAACAACAAATTACTAACTTACCACTCCTAACAGCAGCAGAACAAAATCAGTTACTGGTGGAATGGAATAATACACAAACAGATTACCCACAAAATAAATGTGTTCATGAATTAGTAACAGAACAAGCAGAAAAAACACCTGATGCTGTGGCATTAGTGTTCGAGAATCAGCAATTAACTTACCAGAAATTGAATCTACAAGCTAACCAAATAGCCCATTATTTACAGTCTCTGGGTGTAGAAAAAGAAATGTTAGTGGGTGTTTATTTAGAGCGTTCTTTGGAAATGATAGTGGGATTTTTGGGAATTTTAAAAGCTGGTGGTGCTTATGTTCCCCTGGATCCCAATTATCCGCCAGAACGCCTCAATTATATGGTGGCAGATTCGCAAATGTCAGTTATCTTGACTCATTCTTCATTACTGCCACATTTATTATCAACGCTAGAGCAAGCGCAAACCAAAATTATTTGTTGGGATCAAGATTTAGAAATTATTGCGGCTCAGAGTTTGCATGATCCTATTAATAATGTACAACCTGGAAATTTAGCTTATGTAATCTATACTTCTGGTTCTACAGGGCAACCAAAAGCTGTGCTGATTCAACATTCAGCACTGTTAAATTTAGTGTTTTGGCATTTAAACAATTTTGAAATTAAATCATCAGATCGAACGACACAGTTAGCAGGAACAGCGTTTGATGCTGCTGTCTGGGAATTATGGCCTTATTTAGTAGCCGGAGCAAGTATATATTTAATTAAATCAGAATTTCTGCTTTCACCAAAAACCCTCCAAGAGCAGTTGATATCACAAAATATTACTATTAGTTTTATTCCTACACCCTTAGCAGAAAAATTATGTCTTTTAGCATGGTCTGAAAATACAGCTTTGCGAATTATATTAACTGGTGGCGATAGACTTAATTATTATCCAGCAGATACATTACCATTTAAACTTGTTAATAACTACGGTCCGACAGAAAATACTGTAGTTACAACTTCTGTCCAAATTTTACCTGGAATATTAGCAAGTAAATTCCCGCCTATTGGTCGTCCCATTGCCAACACTCAAGTGTACATTCTTGATCGCTATTTGCAACCTGTTCCTATTGGTATATCTGGAGAACTTTACCTTGGTGGTGCAGGTTTAGCTAGAGGGTATTTGAATCGAAAAGATTTAACATCTGAGCGATTTATTGCTAATCCTTTTGTGGAAGATGGTCGATTGTATAAAACTGGAGATTTAGCACGCTATTTACCAGATGGAAATATTGAATTTCTGGGACGCATTGATCACCAAGTCAAAATTCGTGGTTTTCGGATTGAACTAGGAGAGATTGAAACGTTACTGAGCCAACATTCCCAAGTTCAGCAAGCAGTGGTAATTGTCCGAGAAGATGATCCAGGGAATAAATATTTAACAGCTTATGTTGTTGGCGAAACAGAAACATTGACCAGTAGTAAATTGCGTCAGTTTCTGAAAGAACACCTGCCTGAATATATGATACCAACGGCTTTTGTGATCCTCAAAACCTTACCCCTGACTCCTAATGGTAAAGTTGATCGTCGGGTTTTGCCAAAGCCAGACACAACAAATTCAGAACTAGAAGCCGCTTTTGTTGCACCTCGTACTTGGCTGGAAGAACAATTAGCCGAAATCTGGTGTACAGTGTTACATCGTCAGCAGGTAGGCATCCATGATAACTTCTTTGAATTGGGTGGACACTCTCTGTTGGTAACATCTGTCATTTCTCGCATTCGAGAAAGTTTGGACATAGCAATTCCTCTCCGTTCTCTATTTACAGCACCAACCATAGCTGAACTTGCTCAATTAATAATTCAGAAACCCAGAGGTTTTGATACAACATTAGACACTTTACCACCTCTAATTCCTCAAGTCAGAGACAGATATATACCACTATCTTTTGCACAAGAGTCTATATGGTATTTACAGCAATTAACTCCTGAAAGTTGCGCCTACAACAGCTTTTTTATTTTACGTTTCACTGGCACTCTTTCTGTAAGTGTGTTGGAGTCTGGCTTCAATGAGATTATTCGACGACATGAAATATTACGTACTACCTTTACTGTAGTAGAAGGTCAGCCCGTACAAATTATTACCCCATCCCTGACTATACCGTTGGAGATTATAGACTTACAAAACCTACCTCAGAAAGAGCGAATATCTGAAGCCCAAAAACTTGCTGCGCTGCAATATCAGCACCATTTTGATCTAGCTTCAGACCCTCTGATTAAGACAACCTTGCTGCGATTAGCTCAACAGGAGCATTGGTTGATAATAAATATCCACCATATTATTACGGATGGGTGGTCATTTGGCCTGTTGTTGGAGGAGTTACGAATACTCTATGCAGCTTTTGCCAATGGTTTACCTTCACCTCTACCCGAATTACCTGTTCAGTACGCAGATTTTACCCTCTGGCAACGGCAATACTTTAATGAAAAGGTCATAGAAAGGCAATTGGCTTACTGGCTACAAAAACTAACTAATACTTCTCTAGAATCTGATGAGATATCTAGCAATCAGCTACAGTTGAGTAATAAAAATAGCAGTGCTGCTATTTATTTTGTGGTTCTGCCAGCAAGTCTTGTGACATCAATCGAAGCCGTCTGCCGTTCTCAAAGGGTAAGCATCTTTGTGATTATTCTCACTGCTTTAAATATACTTTTGTTTAAGTACAGTAGTAAGAACGAAATTTTAGTCATCGCAACTATTGGTAATCGGAGTGCGGTGGAAACTGAAAAAATGCTCGGTTGCTTCATCAACGACGTAATTTTGCGATCGCATCTCTCATCTGAGCAAACAGGACTTACTCTTCTTGAACAAGTTCAAGAAACCCTCACAGAAGCAATCAACAATAAAGAAATTGCTTGTCAAACAGTCATTGATACTCTTACCAGCAAACAACCACTAAACATCTCCGCATCCCTGACTATGCTACCTCCACAAGATTTCCAGCACTGGAGCTTAGATGTAAACTTTGTATCAATTACACGCGATCTCAACTTGTGGAATCAGGATATTCCTTTAGAACTTTATGTTTCTTCACCTTCTGTAAAGAATCCCACCATTGAAATTAAAGTCTTGTACAGCACAGAATTATTTACAACTGAAACCATCGAGTTTCTGTTTAGTGATTACCAAGAAATTCTCCAGAAGCTCGTCCAACATCCAAATAGCCAGGTTTCTGAATTTGCAAAGGATCTAAGTCTTTAAGATTGTCCTGATTATCCTGCTAAATGCCATACTTACTGGCGTGTAGCAGGAAAATCTGAAATAAATGCTACATTTAACAACGAGGCTTTGCCACAAATTAACCAATAATCACTGTTGCTATGTTAGAAAATGGCCCACCAGAGTTGAAACAACAGCCCAGGTTTGGATCATCTTTATTTAAGTGGACTGAGTATTTCTCCAGTCAAGAAGGAGAGATAACTCAAAGCATGAGTGTTTTTATCTTGATCTGGTTTGGTCAGGTGTTATCTCTAGTTGGCTCGCGCACAACCAGTTTTGCTCTAAGTATTTGGGTTTACCAGCATACTAACTCAACTACTCAATTCACTCTCCTGATTTTATCGACAACCTTACCGGCGATTATTATTTCTCCCATTGCTGGAGTGTTTGTCGATCGCTGGAGTCGTCGCTGGATCATGATTATTAGTGACTTTGGCGCTGGTCTGTGTACCCTAACTATTGCCTGGTTATTTGTTAGTGGTAATTTAGAAGTCTGGAATCTGTGCCTATTTAGTGCTATTAATTCTGCTTTCAGTGCTTTTCAAGGGCTTGCCTATTCTTCAGCAACTACATTACTCGTACCTAAAGAACAACTTGGTCGTGCTAGTTCGATGACGCAGATTAGGTTGTCTATTGCGGAAATCCTCTCACCTGCGCTGGCAGCTGCACTGCTGGTAACTATCGAAATTCCGGGAGTTGTTATCATTGATTTGATAACTTTGTGCTTTGCTCTGGTGTGTTTGCTAGTGGTTAAATTCCCTGAAGTTCAGACCACAGAAGCTAAAGGAGAGGAGGTTGGGTTCTTATCTTCATTCTGGCAAGAATTGACCTTTGGATGGCATTATTTTGTCGAGCGTCCTGGACTGATTGGCTTAGTCGTTTTTATTGCTATCAGCAACTTTCTCATTGGTAGTGATGAAGCTCTAACCACACCACTAGTACTTTCCTTTACTTCAATACAATCTTTGGGGACAATCTCTTCTATTGCTAGTTCTGGAATGTTAGTCGGCAGTTTCATTATGAGCGTTTGGGGGGGAATAGAACGCCTAATGAATATGATATTTATCTCGATGTTTTTTCTGGGTTTATTGTATGTGTTAGCGGGCTTGCGCCCTACACCGATTCTGTTTACTATCTCTGAGTTCTTTATATTTTTTATCATCCCCATCGTTAATGGTGCAATCCAAGTAATTTATCAAAAGAAAGTTGCTCCAGAAGTACAAGGAAAGGTGTTTGCATTCCGCACTGCGGTTACTCAGGGTTTTCTGCCGCTTTCTTATTTAATTGCCGGACCACTAGCTGACCAATTTTTTGAACCTCTCATGGCTGCTGATGGCTTAGGAGCATCTACTATTGGACAAATTATTGGTGTTGGGCATGGTCGCGGTATTGGTTTGATGTTTATCATCATGGGTATATTTAGCATCTTTTTCACCTTCATTGCTTACTTATATCCCCGTCTGCGTCTGTTGGAAGATGAGTTACCGGATACAATTTCTTAAATTCACGGACTTCCAAACAATCATCCTCCCAAAAATAATTCAACACACATTCGGTATCCTTCATTTTTTGTAGTTTGTTACAAAAATTTATCTTCTCCACTAGAACCTAAATACAACCTAAATAAATACGGTCTTTGCATTTAAACAAGGAATAATGGAATGGGTAACTGGCGAAGGTATTACCGTGGTTGGCATTGTTATTGTTTCGCACAGTAAACAATTAGCTCTAGGAGTACGAGAACTAGCTGCACAGATGGTACAAGGACAAGTTCCCCTGGCTGTGGCAGCTGGTATTGATGATCCGGAAAATCCACTGGGTACAGATGCGATCCAGGTTTATGAAGCGATCGCCTCCGTATTCTCTGAAGATGGTGTTCTCATTTTAATGGATTTGGGTAGTGCTTTAATGAGTGCGGAAATGGCACTTGAGTTTCTACCCCCTGAACAGCGAGATCACGTATATCTTTGTGCAGCACCGTTAGTAGAAGGTGCTATTGCTGCGACTATCGCTGCTGCTACAGGTGGAAGTATCCAGCAAGTTATGGCGGAAGCACAAGGAGCATTAGTAGCAAAAGAGACACAATTAGGTTTAATTAGTAGTCCATTATCAACAGACAGTAACCAACCTCCAAATAATTCCGCAATTCCCACCCACGAAATACGGTTAAAAGTTCGTAACCGCTTAGGTTTACACGCCCGTCCATCAGCCCAGTTTGTCGCCACTGCATCCCGGTTTCAATCCCAAATTCGGGTACAAAATTTAACTAGAAATACAGAAGCTGTCAGGGGTGACAGTATTAACCAAGTTGCTACCTTGGGAGTACGTCAAGGACATGAATTGCTGATTACTGCCACTGGAATTGATGCCCAGGAGGCTCTAAAAGCCTTACAGAAATTGATTATCAACAATTTTGGCGAAGATGATATCATTGTCGGTTTAACACCACCACCTCAAGAATTTACTGCACCGACCCAGGGGGAACTAGCAGGAATTGCTGCTTCTCCAGGAATTGCGATCGCCCCATTAGTTCATCATCAATCTACTGCTGTCGCATTTACAGAATATCACATAGAAAATGTGAATGTGGAGTGGCAAAGATTACAAGCAGCTATTCAAATCGCTAAACAGGAAATTGCCACTTTACTCTCCCATACATCTATTCAAATTGGTGATGCGGAAGCAGCGATTTTTGATGCTCATTTACTATTTTTAGCAGATCCTGTGATGCTAGAAGCCGCACGTCAGCATATTGTGGAAGAACGCCTCAACGCAGAAGTGGCTTGGCAAGCTGTAGTGGATGAAGTCGCAAATTCCTACCGCAAACTAGAGGATTCTTATTTACAAGAACGAGTTGACGATGTGGTTGATGTGGGGCAGAGGGTGTTAAGAATTTTACTGGGTAATGCTCCCACCGACTTGGAACTCACAGAACCATCTATAGTTGTAGCGACAGATTTAAGTCCTTCAGATACCGTTAAACTTGATCCTAGCAAAGTGATGGGTATTTGCATGACCTCTGGAAGTGCAACTTCCCATAGTGCTATTATCGCTCGAACCCTTGGTATTCCTGCGGTTTTGGGTATAGATGCCCAGGTGTTAAACCTGCAAAGTGGTACATTGATGGCGCTTGATGGTGAAAGTGGCAAGGTTTGGGTGGCACCAGCCACTGAGACATTAGATAGACTAGAAGCCAAGCGAGAGACTTGGAAAATTGCCCAAGCAGAAGCACGAAAGCTGGCACATCAACCAGCATTTACTCGTGATGGTTGCCACATTAAAGTATTGGCAAATATTGGTAGTATTACGGATGCACAATTAGCTGTAAATCATGGTGCAGAAGGTGTGGGATTACTTCGCACTGAGTTTTTGTACTTGGACAGAACCAGCGCACCGACAGAAGAGGAACAACTGGAAGTTTATCAAGCAATTACGCAAGTTTTGGACAAGCAACCGTTAATTATTCGCACTTTGGATATAGGTGGAGATAAACAACTTCCTTATTTGAGTTCGTCAGTGACAGAAGCTAATCCGTTTTTAGGTGTGCGCGGGATTCGGTTCTGTTTAGAAAATCCTCAGTTGTTGAAAACTCAGTTACGGGCAATTTTACGGGCTAGTGTAGGGCATAATATCAAAATTATGTGGCCGATGATCGCTACTTTAACAGAATTACGAGCAGCTAAGGAGATTTTTTATGAAGTACAGGAGGAACTAAGAGAAGCTGGTATAGCTTTTGATGAAAATATGAATGTGGGGATGATGATAGAGACACCCGCAGCGGTAGCTATAGCTGATCAGTTAGCCAGAGAAGTGGACTTTTTCAGTATTGGGACAAATGATTTGAGTCAGTATGTGATGGCTGGCGATCGCACAAATCCCAGAGTAGCAACTTTAGCAGATGCCCTGCAACCAGCGGTATTAAGAATGATTCAGCGAACTGTTTCTGTTGCCCATGCTGCTAATATTTGGGTAGGATTATGTGGAGAAGTCGCAGCAGAAACCATAGTTGCACCAATTTTATTAGGTTTGGGATTAGATGAGTTGAGTGTCAATCCTCAAGCGATCGCCCCGCTAAAACAAGCAATATCACAGCTAACAATCACAGAAGCACAAGCTATAGCCAACATAGCATTACAACAAGATTCTGCAACTAGTGTCAGAGAATTAGTTTATCCTATTGGCTAAGATCAATTCACAATTAAGATCCAAAGTTGGGTGAAAAAATAAAACCCAACATCACATATTATACCAATGCATGAATAACTCAACATTCACTATTTTTATCGTCTTTGGATTTATTTGGATTTTCATGGCCACTGCTGCTGTAATTGCTCTTTTAAAAGCTGATGGTCAAGAAATTCGCTTTGGTAAAACGGGTATGATGATTGCTATTTCTATCATTTTACCAATTATTATCACCCTTAGCTATGCAGCATTTAAAGGGACATTTTAATCATGATTGTCAGCATCAGGATATCCAAGATTTGAGGATGTACAGGATGTGGGTTTTGTTAGGTGTTCAAATTTTTTGCTTTAAGACTTGACAAGACGCAAAAAGTAAATTACACTTATGTTATGAGTAGAAATCTGTCCGCGCATATATATAGTAAAATATTCAACCATTAAAAATAATTTTATACTTTACGACGAGTTAAGTGATGGATATTATTGAAAATTGTAGCGTTATAACTTGCTTTTATAAGTTTGTGAACGTAGTAAATTTTTACTTATCTTTTGTTTAAATTGCTACATTATTACGCTAATATACCAATACTTAATTCCAAGCAAGTAATAAATTTAGATAGCAATGCCTTCAAGCTTCGACCTAAGACTCCAACACTTAGAAGATAACATTAGACAAGATCAAGACTTGCTCAAAGATTATGAAGATACTTTGCGATACGAAGATGATCCACGTCGCAAGACTAAGTACAGAAGAGAAATTGAGCAGTTACGGGAATCTACCAATCTTTATCAAAAAGAATATGATGAATTGCGATCGCAGATAACTGGTGAATCAAGTGTACAAATGCTGAATGTAGCTATTGATTTACAACAAATGAATACTAGATTAGATAGATTATATGCTGGACAAAAGGCTATCTATGAAAACATTAATCACTTGCGTCAAGGACTACTAGCTCGTTATGAAGCTGGTGAACAGAAAATCATTGCAACCCTCGCAGAAAAGTTAGATGAATCTCAAATGGTGATGATTTCTACTGTTTTAGATGCAATAAAAACTAACCAAGTCACAGAAGGAGAAATGCAGCTTATTTTACAAGGGATACAGCAAAACATAACTAAAATACAACTACAAGGTACTGCTTTGCCACCTAGTGAATCAGCTTTAGTGGAAGTTATAAATTATCCTGAATTAGATTTTAAGCACAGATTAAAGGTTGCCATACCTCTTATTCCTTTCATTTTGGACTATGAAGGTGAACTAGAACTGGGAACAGGAATAAATTTGAAAGAAGCCTGGGAAGCGTTGATGATGCGATTTAAAGGAGAGTAAATAGTGGATTGGCATTATCAACGAAAAAAAGACTTAGAAGAACATCTTAAAGAGGATTATACTTTACTGAAAGACTTAGAAGATGATTTGCGTCTTGCCGAAGAAAGGAAATCTCAAACAAAATTTAAAAAGCAGATCAAAGAAGTAAAAGATAGAATCTCTGAATATCAAAATGAGCTTGATTCTTTATCAAATGCTGAAAAAAAGCAAGATTTACTTGTTGATGCTATGACTAATATTACATTCAGAGAACTACGTATGGTTACTGACGGAATCTTTACTATGCCTGTAGAATTTGATGAAAGTTATACAGTTGTTCCAGTAGTTGAAAAAATGTTGAAAAACGAACTAACTGGACCCGCTCAGAGGAAATTAACAAGTGGTGTTATCCAAGCAAAAATGGTTGCAAAGTTTGTTGAGGGTCAGGTGAAAACAAATCGCTATTTTCCAGACCAACTAAAAGCTGGGTTTACTCAGGAATATCAAAGACTTCGAGCAGCAGGATTAACGGGAAATGCTCTGTTGGATGCCTTACATGAATTTTCGTGTAATCATAGCACAGATTATGATCTACAAGCGGCTGGTTTAGCAGTGCTGTACTACTTTTTTGAAAAGTGCGAGGTGTTTGAGCGATGATTCTTCCTACAAAACATATCTCTACCAGTCACTCTCTATTGGGAGTAGGTGCTAAAATACTAGAGCATTTGTACCAAGAAAGAACAGTTTCATCACTTTGGAGTGCTGTTCATACTATGCCAGAAGTGGCTACATTTGAACGTTTTGTTTTAACTCTTGATCTCTTATACGCTATGGGAGCAATTGAGATGGAAATGGGATTACTTCGGAGGTGTCACCGATGATTCATGCTGTTAGGTGTAATCAGTCATCATTCAAAACAGTTAACTTTAGACCAGGCTTAAATGTAGTTTTAGCAGACCGTACAGAAGAATCTGGGATCAGAGATTCACGTAATGGACTCGGTAAATCTACTCTGATTGAAATTATTCATTTTTGCCTTGGAGGTAACATTCAAAAAGCTAGAGGACTAGGCTCTAGAACTCTTCTCGGTTGGGCTTTTAGTTTAGAAATGACATTAGCAAATAAAATTATTACTGTTACAAGAAATACTGATGATAAGTCTGAGGTAGTAATTGAGGGTGATACTACTAACTGGCCTATTCAACCTAAAGAAGAAGAAGGTAGAAAAGTTCTCAGTATAGATAACTGGAAAGTTGTTTTGGGCAATTTAACATTTGGATTACCCATTAATGATGAAAATAAAAAATATACTCCTACATTCCGAAATTTAATTTCCTACTTTATCCGTCCTAACAGAGATGCTTTTTCCCAACCATTTGAGTATTTTCGGAAGCAACCTGGGTGGAATACACAAATTCATAATGCTTTTCTACTAGGTCTTAATTGGGAATATTTAAGAGAGCTACAACTTCTAAAAGATAGACAGAAACTAATAACAGATATTAAAAAACTAAAAAAAGATACAGAATCTGGAGTTTCAATTAGTGTTTTTGGTTCTTTGGGAGAATTGAAAGCGTTAAAAGTTGGGGTAGAAGAACAACTACGCGAAAGGAAAGAAACTCTTAGTAATTTTCGAGTAGAACCACAATATAATGAATTAGAAGCAACTGTTAATAGATTAACTTCAGAGATTCATGAAGCAACTAATAAAAAAATTACAGATCAGAAGTTACTAGAGTTTTATCAATCTAGTCTGGATTCCGAAAATCACCCCAGTCCAGAAGATGTTATTAATATATATCAAAATGCTGGTATTGAATTACCAGGTTTAGTAATTAGAAGACTTGAAGAAGTAGAAGAGTTTCATCGTCAGTTAATAGAGAACCGTAGGGAATTTTTAGCAATTGAAATACAACGTCTTAGAAGAGAAATAGCTGCTAAAGAAAGTTATATTAGAGAAAAAACTAATCGGCGTGCCGAATTATTGGAAGTTCTAAGGACACATGGAGCTTTAGAAGAATATACAATGTTACAAGAAATTTATCTTGATCATGTAGCTAATCTCAATGAAATTAATCAACGTATCGCAGAATTAGAACAATTCGAGGAAGAAAAAAGTACCTTAAAAATTGAAAAAGAACAGTTACTACAACGTGCGCGTCGTGACCAAGAAGAACGCAACGAGCAAGCCGAACGTGCTATTAATTTATTCAGAACTAACTCTAGATTTTTGTATAATTCTCCTGGAACATTAGTTATTAATGTAGAAAATAATGGTTTTACATTTAGAGTAGACATTCCAAATGATGGTAGTGAAGGTATAGATAAAATGAAAATATTCTGTTATGACTTAATGCTGGCACAAATTTGGTCAGAACGTGATCCTTCACCCCGCATATTAATTCATGACAGTACAATGTTTGATGGTGTAGATGATAGACAAGTAGCTCTTGCTTTAGAACTAGCTGATAGAGAATCCCAAATATGTGGATTTCAATATATATGTACTTTAAACTCAGATAGAGTTCCACGCTCAGATTTTGCACTTGATTTTAATTTTGATTCTTTTGTCAGATTAAGACTTACAGATGAGGGAGAAGAAGGAAAATTACTAGGTGTTAGCTTTTAAAATAAATGATATTGATTTCCACTTTAAAATTAAGATGTCGAAATACAAAAAACACTTTGCTCCTTAGCGCCTTTGCGCGAAATAAAATAGGGTAAGCGATTTCACCTACCCTATAAACTAAATAATGATGCTACTTTCACCCAAATTCAAAACATTTTTAATTTTTAATTTTTAATTTTTTACGCACCTTCCCGCAACTTATCCAAAACACTGCGATCCTCCAAAGTCGAAGTATCCTCCGATACCTCCTGATCCGCAGCCAGATTCCGCAACAAACGGCGCATAATCTTACCAGAACGGGTTTTTGGTAGTGCATCAGTAAACCTGATTTCACCAGGACGTGCGATCATTTTCTAAACAACCATGAATCTTATACTTGTACTAAATTGCTTTTATGGTCATACCAGCTATTAACCATTACAATAATATTATCTATTTCTTGATCATTCAGTTTTTTTAATTCCTCATTTTCATTAATTTTCAAGCTCACATTATTTCCCTCATTAATAATAGGTTCTAAAATCCATCTATAATATCCTTGGTCATTATCTAGTGTAAAGAAAAATAAGCACACTGGAAATGGTAAATCTCTGAAAACTTGCAAATGATTATATTTGTTATTTTTTAGCTTAAAAATATCATTATGCTGAATTAATTCAGAACTAGAAACCGTTGCTTTCACTTCTACCCCAAAAATTCTTCCAGTGTAATTACCATCTTTTGAGATTGTAACTGAAAAATCTAAAACTCCTTCGCCTTTTTTTTGTTGAGAAACAATTAAATCATCACGACGAGTTAAGTACACAACTGCCAAAGCTTCTGAACGTAAACCAATGTACCAAGGTTGTTCTGTTTGCATTGTTTTATCTCCACTGTTGATCAGAAAATTGCGAAACTAAATTTTTCGGGCTGTATTGACTCCAAAAATTATTTACTTCGTGCCAAAGAATTTCTCTATTCTGTTTATTAATAGGAAAATTAGTAGCTAGACTTGAGAGTGATGTTAAATTTTCTCCATTAGCAGAAACTAAATAACCAATTTCTTGAATTTCATCAATTCCAACTATATAAGTTGGTGCTGGATAGGATGCTATACCAATTACAGATTCTTCTTTTACTTTCACCTTAAGGCGATTCTCTTTTTTTGTATAACCTTGCCTAGTAGTTTTGACTTGTACAAAGAAATAGGGAATATATGAACCTGCACCTACTAACTCCACAATAAAATCAACATACTGCCATTTATCTCCTAAAAACTGCGGCTTAAAAATTGGACTAGTATCAAAGTGAAATTTAGTGATTAAAACTTCAAATATCCTCTCACCTCTTTGTCCTAGTGCATCTTTCATCTATATCCCTATTTTAATTCAAGTTATAATTTTCTTCACACAATATAGGGTAGGCAATTTTGCCCACCCCATACAGATTTTACACAGTTTTGAAAAACTAACTCAAACTATGCACCTTCCCGCAACTTATCCAACACACTGCGATCTTCCAAAGTCGAAGTATCCCCCGATACCTCCTGACCAGCAGCTAAATTCCGCAACAACCGACGCATAATTTTACCAGAACGGGTTTTTGGCAGTGCATCAGTAAACCTGATTTCACCAGGACGTGCGATCGCACCAATTTCACTCACAACGTGCTTCTTCAGTTCCTTACTCAACTCCTCACTGGCTTGATAAGTCCCTTCTAAAGTCACAAAAGCTACAACTTCTTCACCCTTCAACTCATCAGGTTTACCTACCACCGCAGCCTCAGCTACCGCTGGATGAGACACCAACGCAGATTCCACTTCCATCGTTCCTAAGCGGTGTCCAGAGACATTCAACACATCATCCACACGCCCCATCACCCAGAAATAGCCGTCTTCATCCTTCCTTGCACCATCACCAGCAAAGTACGTATATTTACCATCTTTGGGGGGAATATGTTCCCAATAAGTCCGACGGAAACGATCAGGATCACCGTACACAGTCCGCATCATTCCCGGCCAAGGATGACGCACCGCTAAATAACCACCTTCATTTTGTGGAACAGAGTTACCTTCTAAATCCACGATATCTGCAATAATCCCAGGGAAAGGCAGAGTTGCAGAACCAGGTTTAGTGGGAATTGCACCGGGTAAGGGTGTAATCATAATCCCACCAGTTTCAGTTTGCCACCAAGTATCAACAATGGGGCAACGTTCACCACCAATGATTTTGTGATACCACATCCAAGCCTCCGGGTTAATGGGTTCACCCACAGTTCCCAGTAAGCGTAAGGAAGAAAGATTGCGTTTGTTAGGATGGTGTTCACCCATTTTCACAAATGCCCGAATTGCTGTGGGTGCAGTATAAAAAATCGTTACTCCGTATTTTTCAATCACATCCCAGAAACAACCAGGATTAGAACCACGGGGCGCACCTTCATACATTACAGTAGTTGCACCGTTGGAAAGGGGTCCATAAACAATATAGCTGTGTCCTGTAATCCAACCTACATCCGCAGTACACCAATATACATCTGTATCTTGGAGATCAAAAATCCATTTTGTGGTAATATGGCTGTATAGGTTATAACCGCCTGTGGTATGCACTACGCCCTTCGGTTTGCCGGTACTGCCAGAAGTATAAAGGACAAACAGCATATCTTCGCTGTCCATCGGTTCTGCGGGACAATCTGCGGACACACCTTTTTGTAAATCATGCCACCAGTGATCCCTTCCTGGTTCCATCTGGGTTTTTTGACCTGTGCGTTTGACGACTAATACATCTGTGATGCTGGGTACGGCATTATCAGCTAAAGCTTTATCTACCTGTTCTTTTAGGGGTACGATCGCATCTTTACGCCAACCACCATCTGCTGTAATAACTAATTTAGCCTCAGCATCGTTCAAGCGATCGCGCAAAGCTTCAGCACTAAAACCACCAAACACAACGCTATGGGGTGCGCCTATTCTGGCACAGGCTAACATGGCAATAGCAGCTTCGGGAATCATTGGCATATAAATACCAATGCGATCGCCTTTTTTAGCCCCCAACTGTTTCAGCACATTAGCAAACTGGCAAACCTCTCGATGCAATTGAGCATAAGTTAGCGTCCGGGAATCTCCCGGTTCACCTTCCCAAATCAAAGCAGCCTTATTTTTACGCCAAGTAGTCAGATGTCTGTCAAGACAATTGTAAGAAATATTAATCTTACCACCCACAAACCACTTCGCAAAAGGAGGTTGCCAATCCAGCACAGTATCCCATTCGTGAAACCAATCTAACTCCGTTTGGGCTAATTTTGCCCAAAAAGCCTGTGGATCAGCCTTAGCTTCATCATAAATCCTTTGATATTCTTCCAGGCTTTTGATATTAGCCTGTTGTGAAAAATTACTAGCGGGATGAAAAAGTCGGTTTTCCTGTAGGATAGATTCTATAGTTGGTTGAGACATGGTGATCTATGTAAACAATATGGTGACTGAGAACTATTTTTAATATAGTTGTGTCAAATAGTATTTAGATTTTCGTTAAGCTGGATGAAAACCTTGAATTTATTCATCTGACACAAATCACAACTAAACCAGAATGAGCATATTAAAGGAAGCAGGAGTTGAAAGGCAGGAGGCCAATTAGATGGGGATTTAAACCCACCTATAATCGTATACCGCCAAATCACTAGATTATGGTTCTTGACTTAAACCCAAATGGGCGAGTAAAAAAGGCTTTATTCTTAATTCAAAATTTTCCCTTCTTCCTCCTGCCTCCTGCCTCCTGCCTCCTGCCTCGCAAATTAAAGCTCAAGAAAATATTAAGTATGATTGAGGAAATCAAAAACGGTGCATCTTGTACCTTGCTAAACGGTAATATAACAGTGTACTGCTTAGTTAATAGGTATTCTGCACCAACTAACTCGGTAAAAACCTGAGTCGTCAAATATTGAAAGTCTGTCTATTACAAGACTTGGGAGTAATTGCCAATGGCATTTTTTTTAAAATCAAATTTTAACACTAAACCATGAATCGTATACACACCTTAAAAATGTATAAAATTTACACCAAATAGTTAGTTACTGAAAAGTAGGGCGTAGTTTGCAAGCAAAAGAAATTAAGGATAAACTAAAGTTACTCATTGAGCAATCCTCGGCGATAGATCCTCAGTTATCAAAAAGATTAAATGAGATCAATCGGTGGGTCAAATATATTCGGCCTGGTTCCCTGACTGCTAAACCATTTGTCCTTGCTTTTCTTCTTGAGGTGATTACCGACTCTACAATTTGGCTGATAATTCAATCCTTGCCTTCAGAAGCAGCACGACAAGCAAAATTCAACCAAATGACCCCAAATGAGAGGTATTGGTATAGCTATCTATTTCCTAAGTGGATAAACTCAACAGATGCCAAATTTTATATTTGGAAGAAAAAAATGATGGCGGGAGAGTTTAATCAGTTTGATGGTGATATTATTAAATCAATAGCTCAAGATATTGTACGTCGTGAAGGGAACATTTGGCAGCGTTATATTGCCGACCTTTCCATGGCAACAGATTTAATAGTTAGTAATCATCAACAAAAACCACTCTGTATTCAAGTTACCAGTGTCAGTGAAGAGTTCCATGAGCAAAAGTATGAAAAGTGGCAAAATGCACTGCAATTGTGGGAAATAGAGAGAGGATTGTTCTTAAGTTACAATCCCGGTGAGAGTGACTTTATCAACCAATTAGTAAACGTGGCACTCTATAACAGTGACCATCTTGCTGAAGGAAAGTATCTAAATTTTTCCTGATATCAAATTTTTGATATCTAATATCTCAGTCCTAGCCTAAATCGTTACCTGCTTACAACAGCATTTATGCTTAACCAACAAGAAATGAACAGCATTACTCAAGTAGATGAATTTGCTGAAATTTTAGCAGCAGCCCGTAGAATGCAGCAAGACTGGCTAGAATATGGGCTAAATTTTGTTCACCTTTATGTTGAAGATGTAGATGGAGATTGGTTAGAAACCTGGGGAAATGATGAAATATTAGGTAATTCTCTCTTAGATTCTATTAAAGAATTTTTGGTTAGTAATGACGATGTTGCTGTAAAAATTAGGTATCGCTTAGGAGATAGGCCACTCTTTGATTTAGCAATCAATTTAGAAGAATGTCTGAGAATTTCTAAAGAAGATGAAAAATTATCTGCTGTCAGAGATATTTTAGATCGTCATATTCATGCTGGTGAGATCGAATTACTTGATTTAGCCAATAGTTTGCTGGATAAGTTGTTGTAGTATAACAGCAGAATTTAGAAGTCAGAGGTCAGAAAAATTTAAGATGATGATTGGTGCGTTATTGACGCACCCTGAAAATTAGAGATTTTGTAATCAAAAGTCTCTAAGGAACAAGAACACCTCTGAGTTCCTGCACGTGCTGTTGATAAACAAACCAGGTTTGAGTATTACCAGTTTCATCTTGACAGGGAAGTGGTCTTTCAAATGTCACTTCCCAATAATCTCTCAACTTTTCAGTGTTACCTCTAGGAGGTGTCGGTGCAGTTTGAATTACTCTTCTAATAGAAGAAACAAAAAATTTCTCACCTAATTTAGCTGGGCATTTTTCGTCACTAGCAATATCTTTTGATTGCTTGTACCAGTTTTCCCGTGACTTAAAAGTAGTTCCAGAAGCAGCTTTAATCCTTAAAATGCGAACTGTGGGAGTTGTTTGAGAAGACACAGTATCAGCATTCAAAACACCAATTCCACACACTACAGCCAGAGATAAGAGTAATTTCTGACCACCTAATCCAATTTTACCCATTCTCATTTTGATTTTGATTAGTGACTAGTTTTACCTAAGATTTGAATAACTACTATTTTTGCATGAATGACCGTATATTAAATATCTAAATTCTGCATAATTGCATCCTATAGCCATCTAGCACCAAGCCGCAAGGGATATGTACAAAGTAAACCTGTTTGAGTTATGCTGTGTGCGATCGCATCCTTAGTTCCTAAAAGGTGTTTAAAAACCTGGAGACATTGATCACATCTTGTCTTTGTCTAAGAAATTTCACCACAGTTTTGGGAATTACCTGACGCAAAAAGAGAAGGATAAGCGTTGACATCGAGTTTTAGATGTGTTATTATGAAATTGATAAGGAAGAACTATTTTATAATAATCATACGAGATTAAAAAAACAGTTAATTTTTCTGTGCGCCTCTGTGTGAGAAAACATTTTGAGAATTGAGATTTTTCCTAAAAAGAATGTAATATTTGCCATTGAGTAAACATGATAAATAAATATCATCTTTTATTTTGTGTTACTCAAAGCAAACTTCTATGGTAAAAGCCATCTCTATTAGATTTCGCCAAATAATGGCCTACCTGATCAGAAATATCTGGCTAGGATTAATAGGCTTAATATTAGTATTAACACTATTTGCTATTCCCGGACTTGCCCAAAAACCAGCATCCCCACAACCTTTATTAGTAGCAACCAGAGAAATACCACCCTTTGTATTTTCCCATCAAGGTGAGTTATCAGGATTTAGTATTGATCTTTGGCGTAGTATTGCCAATCAGATGAATGTAGAATCTAAATTTGTTGAATATCCAACCGTCGCTGATTTACTCTCTGCTGTCAAAGATGGTAAAGCCAACTTAGGAATATCTGCTATTTCCATTACAGCAAAGCGCCAGGAAAATTTTGATTTTTCCCTACCCATGTTTGCATCAGGACTTCAGATTTTAGTCCGCAAGCAAGCAACAAGCGGTAGTGTCCTCCCCAATCTGTGGCAATTATTGGTTTCTCCCGGTTTGTTACAAATCATTGGTGTAGCCTTAGTGCTGGTTATAGTTGCAGCCCATATAATTTGGTTAACTGAACGCCATCACCCAGATGGGATAATTCCCAAATCATATTTTCCCGGTATTTTCAAAGCTTGTTGGTGGGCAGCTGCTACACTAGGGGCGCAAGTTGACGAAATGCCCAAAGGCGCTATTGGCAGAGTTTTAGCAATAATCTGGATGTTTATCGCTATTATTTTCGTTGCTTACTTTACAGCTAGTGCTACTACCGAGCTAACTGTACAGCAACTTCAAGGCGATATCAAGAGTGTGGACGATCTCCCCGGTAGGATAGTAGCAACCACATCTGGCAGTACAGCAGCAGCATACCTGCGAGAAAATAAAATTACCGTCTCAGAATTTCCCAAAATCGAACAAGCTTATAATGCACTGCTGACTAAAAAAGCAGAGGCCATTGTTTTTGATGCTCCCGTACTTCTATTTTATGCAGCCAATGAAGGCAAAGGTAAAGTAGAAGTGGTTGGTAGTATCTTCCGTGAAGAAAACTACGGTATAGTTCTACCGAACGAAAGCCCTGCCAGAAAAAAAATCAACAGTGCCTTACTCAATTTGCGAGAAAATGGTACTTATCAAGCGTTGTATGATAAGTGGTTTGAGGCCAAAAAACCTTAAAAATTCAAAATTGGGTAATAATAGGTAATTGCTAAGTGTTATCCAGTCCCCAGCCCCTAATCTTGCGCCAGTTGGGCTTTTGCCTGTTGCCAAAGAGCATCTAATTCTGCCAAACTATACTCTGTCAAAGGACGATCAATTACATCTTCCATTTTTTGTAATCGTTGAATAAATCGCTGACTTGTACCTTGCAAACCTGCACTCGGATCAAGATTATGCCATCTAGCAACTTGAATAATTGCAAATAGTAAATCACCTAATTCTGATTCTTGTCTTTGGGGAGTTTCCTGGGCTAAAGCCTGTTGAAATTCCCCTAATTCTTCGTGAAACTTTCCCCAAACTTCATCAACATTGTTCCACTCAAAACCAACACCAGCAGCCTTTTGAGAAATCTTCATTGCCGCACTTAAAGGCGGAAGACTGCGCCGATAACGACTAAGTTTATCACTAAGTTTTTGTGTTGCTGGTGTTTCTCCCTTTTCTGCGGCTTTGATAATTTCCCAATTTTGGCGCACCTCGTCCATATTTTCCACCGTCACATCACCAAAAACATGAGGATGACGACGAATCAACTTTTGAGAAATGCCCTCAACAACTTCTTGCAAAGAAAAATCACCCGCTTCACTAGCAATTTGCGCTTGTAATACTACCTGTAATAATAAATCTCCTAACTCCTCTGCGATCGCCTTTTTATCCCCAGTTTGAATCGCATCAACCACCTCATAAGCCTCCTCAATTATGTATGGAGTAAGACTTTGGGGAGTTTGTGCCAAATCCCAAGGACAACCTTCAGGCGATCGCAATTTTGCCACCACATCAATTAATTCTTGTAAAGCCACCAAAATTTGATTATCTGCCATAAAACCTCCACCTACCTCCGCGAAACTCTGTCTTGAAAAGTTTCCTACGCCAGGAAACCCGGCTTCGAGGAACTTTTCGCTGCGTTTACCTCTGCGTACCTCTGCGTTTTCTCACCGCCTTGACACCCCCCGTCGGTTTACGCTTCTTAATTTTGCCATGGTTCAGCAAACCTTGAATCCCCTGCTTTTGGAAACGTTTATAAGCCGAATTAGTCCAATCACTCAGAGAATGACTCATAGCCCCCAATTCAAACCCCACAAACAGAGCGAAAAATTCCCCATAATATATAGATATAGTCCGCCCCACACTCCTCCAAACATCCCCCCAGTTCAAAGCCACATTACCCAACTTAGCAAAAACCACCAAAATCAAAATCGCCACAACCGCCAAAAAAGTCGTCAGATAAACCACCCGCAGAGTCGTACCAATGATTGGCCCGTGCGATAAAAAAGACCGATGACGCAGACTTTTTTGATAAGGCAGCCAAATCCAACGCAAAAACCCCCAACGCTGAAACTGACGGGAGTAAATATCTAAGTCGGGACCAAACATCAGCCCCCCAAACATAAACCCACCAGCCACCAACAAAGTCACATTGCTGCTACCAGTGGATACCAAAGTCACACCCGCCACCATAGGCAAAGACCAGATAGTAATGCGATCGTGCGTTTGACCAGAAGGCATCTTGGCAAATTTAAAACTAAAAATATTTAAAAATTCAATACTGAGTAAGTATAGCCGACAACCAACCTCCCACCCGAAAAAAAAATTCCCCAAACCCCTTGCAAAATTTTAAAAGACTATGCTATATTAATTAAGTGATGAAAACGGGCGGTTAGCTCAGTTGGTAGAGCGCCTGCCTTACAAGCAGGATGTCATCAGTTCGAGTCTGGTACTGCCCATTTAAAACAGATTTTCTATAATAGCAGTTCACAATTAAATTGTGGGCTGCTAAAAACTTTTTAGGGCAAATTGTAAATTAAAAATTTTTCACAACACTTTTTAGATTTGACAAAGCATAAATGCGCTACTGCGTTGATAATCATCAAAAATTTAATTTGTACATTCTCACTATATAGAGTTTGCTGATAGCTAACGCCAAGCGTAAGCCATAAAAGTTATCTGTGTAGACAGGGAACAGGGAACAGTTTTAGCTATCTGAAATATGGATCAATTTTTCTATCCGTTATCCAAAAATGCAGCTTTTTTCCACCCTTCCCATCAAAAAGTTTGTAAGCCTTATCTGTTCTTGTTTACACCTTTATTCACCAATCCCTATATATAAAGTCCAAAACCTCTTTGCAGTTACTTCCATCCCAGATAAGCAACTCTTATCTAGACTATTTACTATTCTCTGTCAAGTCCTATTGACATTTTGTAACAATATTGTTAAATTAGTTTACATAAGGAAACAAACGAAGGAAAAACATTATGTACACCACCAGCAACGAAGAAGGCATCCTCAACAACTACGCAACCGAACCAAAACTGTTTACGCAGAATATCCTTCACCTGAACAGCAAAATCGCTACCTGTTCCAAGGTGCAGTAGCAGTTTTATTTGTTACATCTATAGTTTTAATCGCGTTGGGTGTTAGCTAAGATTTACAGCATTGTTTAAGTAATTCAAATAAAAAAACAAACACAGGAAAAAAATTATGTACACCACCAGCAACGAAGAAGGCATCCTCAATAACTACGCAACCGAACCAAAACTGTATTACGCAGAATATCCTTCACCTGAACAGCAAAATCGCTACCTGTTCCAAGGTGCAGTAGCAGTTTTATTTGTTACATCTATAGTTTTAATCGCGTTGGGTGTTAGCTAAGATTTACAGCATTGTTTAAGTAATTCAAATAAAAAAACAAACACAGGAAAAAAATTATGTATACCACCAGCAACGAAGAAGGCATCCTCAATAACTACGCAACCGAACCAAAACTGTATTACGCAGAATATCCTTCACCTGAACAGCAAAATCGCTACCTGTTCCAAGGTGCAGTAGCAGTTTTATTTGTCACATCCATAGTTTTAATCGCGTTGGGTGTTAGCTAAGATTTACAGCATTGTTTAAGTAATTCACATAAAAAAACAAACACAGGAAAAAATTATGTATACCACCAGCAACGAAGAAGGCATCCTCAATAACTACGCAACCGAACCAAAACTGTATTACGCAGAATATCCTTCACCAGAACAACAAAATCGCTATCTGTTCCAAGGTGCAGTAGCAGTTTTATTTGTCACATCCATAGTTTTAATCGCGTTGGGTGTTAGCTAAGATTTACAGCATTGTTTAAGTAATTCACATAAAAAAACAAACACAGGAAAAAAATTATGTATACCACCAGCAACGAAGAAGGCATCCTCAACAACTACGCAACCGAACCAAAACTGTACTACGCAGAATATCCTTCACCTGAACAGCAAAATCGCTACCTGTTCCAAAGTGCAGTAGCAGTTTTATTTGTCGCATCTATAGTTTTAATCGCGTTGGGTGTTAGCTAAGATTTACAGCATTGTTTAAGTAATTCAAATAAAAAAACAAACACAGGAAAAAAATTATGTATACCACCAGCAACGAAGAAGGTATCCTCAATAACTACGCAACCGAACCAAAACTGTACTACGCAGAATATCCTTCACCTGAACAACAAAATCGCTACCTGTTCCAAGGTGCAGTAGCAGTTTTATTTGTCACATCTATAGTTTTAATCGCGTTGGGTGTTAGCTAAAATGTTTTAAATTTTTTCAGCTTCGGTATTGGAATCTAATCGTCATTCTTATTTCTCCTAATCAACCCCGGCCAGTTTCACCGGGGTTTTTTATTGCTTAATCACCGTATTTTAAGCTAAAACTAGTAAATATAAACTCCTAAAGATAATTAAAGCCGCTATGCAAAACACAAAAATAAATTTCATATTTAGGAGAAGAAACAGTGAACAGGTAAGGAGTACAGAGATTTTTGTTTTCAATAACTATTTGCAATTAATTTTGCTTGGGTACTTATAAAGGTAGAAAAATGCATTTATTTTATAAGCTTAAATTTACTCCCTCTCAGTTAGTACGTCTGACAGTATTGCTAACATTACTATTATTTATTCCTCAAGTTTGGCTGAATTGGCAAGCATATTATAACTTCAATAATATTACTAAACAGGAATTTTATCTCCAAAAATTAAGTGATAAAATTACCTATTTGGATGAAGTATTAACCATGTCAGCCCGGATGAATGCGGCCACAGGTAATATTATTTGGGAAAAAAGATATCGCCAATTTGAACCTAAACTTGACCTGGCGATTAAAGAAGCGATTAAACTAGCTCCTGAAACATATAAAGATCAGAATGCCCAAAAAATTGATATTGCTAATCAGCAGTTAATTGCGATGGAATATCAATCTTTTGATTTAGTTAATAAAAACCAAAAAGAAGCTGCACAAAAAATATTATCCAGCCGTAAATACGAAACACAAAAAAAGATTTATGCTGATGGAATTGCTAAAAGAAATAAAAATATATCACTTGCACTGGAACAAAAAGTTGCTGAATATCGCCAAGGGATGATTTGGGCTATTTTGGGTTCTATAATAAGTTTAATCATACTTATCCCAATATGGATTTTAGTATTACGTTTATTGCAAGAATATTTAAGAGCTAAAAAAAATGCTCAAGCTGCCTTAGAAGAAACTAATTATCTGCTAGAAATGCAAGTTGCAGCCAGAACGGCAAGATTAAAACAGAAAAATCTTCAATTACAAAAGACACTACAAGAACTTCAGCAGACTCAAGTACAACTGATTCAAACTGAAAAGATGTCTTCACTAGGTCAGTTAGTTGCTGGTGTTGCTCATGAGATTAATAATCCTGTTAATTTTATTTATGGCAACTTGAATCATGTTAGGGAATACACTCAAAATTTATTAACTTTGATTAACCGATACCAACAAGAAACTTATAATTATAATCCAGAGATAAATATCTTGATTGAGGAAATAGAATTAGATTTTCTCATTGATGATCTGCCCAAAATATTATCCTCAATGGCAGTTGGTGCTGAACGTATCCGTGAGATTGTCTTAAGTTTACGGAATTTTTCGCGCCTTGATGAAGCAGAAATGAAGCCTGTTAATATTCATGAAGGGATTGATAGTACGCTGTTAATTTTGCAAGATATTATTAAAGGTCAAGAGGAACAGCAGGAAATTATAATTATTAAAGACTATGGAAATTTACCTCTTGTTGAATGTTATGCAGGAGGATTAAATCAGGTATTTATGAATATTATTGTGAATGCTATTGATGCTTTACGCCAACAGGAAATAGATTCTTGTCAAGATATTAAAAAACACTTCAGTTCAATTATTATTCATACTCAAGTAAAAAATGAAGAGAACGTAATTATCAGCATTCAAGATAATGGAATAGGAATACGAGAAGACGTTAAAAATAAATTGTTTGAACCCTTCTTTACAACTAAACCTGTAGGTAAAGGTACTGGATTAGGATTATCTATTAGTTACCAGATTATAGTAGATAAGCATAAAGGCAAGATAGAGTGTATTTCTGAACCTGAAAAAGGAACAGAATTTTTGATTGAGATTCCTATTAAGCAAATAAACCCAGCAAACACATAGCAGGGGAAGTAACCTTTAGATTGAAGAAAAGTCAAATTTCTATAGGTTTACCGATAACCTGAGCCATTTTCTGATAAAATCAAAAGTCCGACTCCTTTAACATAGATTTCAGTATGAGCAAGGGAACTCTGTTTGACAAAGTTTGGGACTTCCACACCGTTGGGACACTTCCATCAGGACTAACGCAACTATTTATTGGACTCCATCTCATCCATGAAGTTACCAGTCCCCAAGCCTTTGCTATGCTCAAAGAAAGGGGTTTAAAAGTTTTATTTCCACAACGCACAGTAGCGACAGTTGATCATATCGTTCCTACAGAAAACCAAGCCCGTCCCTTTGTGGACAGCATGGCCGAAGAAATGATCCAGGCTTTAGAAAAGAGTTGTCAAGAAAATGACATAACTTTTTACAATATTGGTTCAGGAAATCAAGGTATAGTTCACGTCATTGCCCCGGAATTGGGACTAACTCAACCGGGTATGACCATAGCTTGTGGAGATAGTCATACATCCAGTCATGGTGCCTTTGGGGCGATCGCATTTGGTATTGGTACAAGCCAAGTTAGAGACGTTCTCGCCTCCCAAACCTTAGCATTATCTAAACTCAAAGTCCGCAAAATCGAAGTTAACGGCAAACTAAAACCCGGAGTTTACGCCAAAGACGTAATTTTACACATCATTCGGACATTAGGCGTAAAAGGTGGCGTAGGCTACGCTTATGAATTTGCAGGAACGACTTTTGCACAGATGAACATGGAAGAACGGATGACCGTTTGCAACATGGCCATAGAAGGTGGTGCAAGATGCGGTTACGTCAACCCCGATCAAATTACCTACGACTACCTAAAAAATAGAGACTTCGCCCCTAAAGATGCAGACTGGGACAAAGCCGTTACTTGGTGGGAATCCCTGCGGAGTGATGCCGATGCGGAATATGATGATGTAGTAGTATTTAATGCCGAAGATATTCCCCCCACAGTCACATGGGGAATTACACCAGGTCAAGGAATTGGTGTAGATCAAAAAATTCCCACAGCCGCAGAACTCTTAGAAGAAGACCGCTTCGTAGCCGAAGAAGCATATCGCTACATGGACTTATACCCAGGTCAACCCATTCAAGGAACAAAAATTGACGTTTGCTTCATCGGTAGCTGCACCAACGGACGCATTAGCGACTTAAGAGAAGCAGCTAAAATTGCCCAAGGTCGCAAAGTAGCAGATGGTGTCAAAGCCTTTGTCGTTCCCGGTTCAGAAAGAGTCAAAAAAGAAGCCGAAGCCGAAGGACTAGATAAAATCTTCCAAGCAGCCGGCTTCGAGTGGAGAGAACCAGGGTGTTCCATGTGTTTAGCCATGAACCCCGACAAACTCCAAGGAAGACAAATTAGCGCCTCCTCCTCCAACCGCAACTTCAAAGGAAGACAAGGATCATCCTCCGGTCGTACCCTACTCATGAGTCCCGCAATGGTAGCCACAGCAGCCATTAAAGGCGAAGTCTCCGACGTGCGCGAACTTCTGTAGGTGACAGTGAAGAAAGCAGGGGAGCAGGGGAGCAGGGGAGCAGAGGGGAAGATTAATTCTTCTTTCTTCTTTCTTCTTTCTTCTTCCTCCTGAACTCCTGAACTCCTGATAGCGTTCACGTAGTGTGCCGAAGGCATAGCGTGGCGTTAGCCATACTCCTGAACTCCTGATAGCGAAGCGTGGCGTTAGCCATACTCCTGAACTCCTGAACTCCTGACTCCTGACTCCTGACTCCTGACTCCTATTCCCTATTCCCTATTCCCTAATTATGGTAAGTGAAGTAAAACAAATATCCGGTAACGCCGTTCCCCTCATTGGTAACGACATCGACACAGATCGCATTATTCCCGCCCGCTACCTAAAAGCAGTCACCTTTGACGGCTTAGGAGAAGGCGTATTTATCGACGATAGAAAAGCCTTAAACGGTGAACACCCATTTGACCAAGCCCAATATCAAGGCGCAAAAGTCTTAATAGTTAACCGTAACTTCGGCTGTGGTTCATCAAGAGAACACGCGCCCCAAGCCTTAGCCAAATGGGGAATAAAAGCCGTAATTGGGGAAAGTTTTGCGGAAATCTTCTTTGGTAACTGCGTCGCAATGGGGATACCATGCGTAACGGCACCAAGTGAAACTGTCAAACAGCTGCAAGAATTGGTTACAGCCAATCCTCAAGCATCTATTACCATAGATGTGGAAAATTTGCAAGTAAAAATTGGCGATTTTATCGCCCCAGTCGTCATGGGTGAGGGAACAAGAACAGCTTTTGTTTCTGGAACTTGGGACGCTTGCGGACAGTTGGTAGCGAATGCAGAACAGGTAAAAGCAATAGCAGCGAAATTACCTTACATCGCTTGGGGAAAGTTAGCTGCTTAACTCGATTGCGTCTTCTCTTCGAGATTATCCGCGAACTTGATCTTGTTTGCGAAGTTTCTCAAAGAGAAGGACGATCGCCCAAAACCGTCTACAGGCTTTGGAAATACTTATCTAAAGCCTCATGTACCAATTCAGTCATGGGTCGATCTTGCTTTTCGGCTGTTTCCTTGAGTTGCAGATAAACATCATCTCGCAAACTTACCCGATGGCGTGATTTTCCGCTACTGGTAGGAGTTCCAGGTGTATAGGTGGCTGAAAATTCACGGATAGCATCAAAACCTGTGCGATCGCAAAAATCACCAAAACTCTCTTTACCCTTGCGTGACTTCTTAAAAAAGACAAAAATCGGCTCTAAAAAGCTTTCTATATCATTGTCGTGCAGTTTTTCAATGATAGGTTGCGCTAACCTCGTTTGATCTGGTGAACCACCCAACCACACTTGATAAGATTCCGGCGCACTACCCACAAACCCTAATTCTGCCATATAGGGACGAGCGCAACCATTAGGGCAACCAGTCATCCTGACCACAAAATGGTCTTTTTGTAAACCCAGTTTATCTAATAAAGCCCGAATTCTGGCTAAAATTCCCGGAATTGCCCTTTCTGATTCCGTAATTGCTAAACCACAAGTAGGTAAAGCAGGACAAGCCATAGCATAGCGGGTTAAGGCTGCGATTTGCGTAGGGTCAGCGATCACACCACACTTGTCGAGAATCTCTTGAATGGCTTCTTTATCTTCCGGGAGAATATCGTAAAAAATCAAGTTTTGGTTAGGTGTGAGGCGGATGGGTAAGTTAAATTGTTCAACAATTGACCGCAAAGCAGTTTTCAGTTGAAATGTACCATCATCTTTGACTCGACCATTATCAATGGAAATCCCTAAGAACAGTTTACCGTCGCCTTGTTCATTCCAGCCCAGAAAATCTTGATATTTGAACTTGGGTAATTCTTTAAACGGTTCGACAGCTTTACCAAAGTATTCTTCGACTTTAGCGCGGAATTTATCTACACCCCAATCGTTAATTAAATATTTTAATCTGGCGTGTCTTCGGTCTGTGCGATCGCCATAATCTCTCTGAGTAGCAACAATCGCCTTAACGATATTATAAACATCATCTTTGGTCACATAGCAAATCGGGTCAGCTAGTCGCGCAAAGGTTTCTTCTTTATTGTGGGTTCTTCCTAAACCACCACCTGCAAACACATCGAAACCTTGCAGTTCCCCTTTTTTATTGGTGATCACTACCAAAGTCAAATCTTGGGAATACAAATCAACAGAATTATCACCAGGAACTGTCACGCAAATTTTAAATTTGCGAGGCATATAGTGAGTACCATAAATTGGTTCTACGGAATCATGAATAACAGTACCAGTACCATTTTTTTCCCTAGCGGCTTTCACATCTGGATGTTCTTCCGCACTAATAGCTTTTTCCCCATCTAACCAAATTTCATAATAAGCGCCGGTTTGGGGAGACAGTAAATCAGCGATATTTTGGGCATATTCCCAAGCATACTGATATTCTGGACGATTTTTAAAAGGTACAGCAGGAGCCATGACATTGCGATTGATGTCACCACAAGCACCTAAAGTTGAACCTAGATTTTGGACAATTGTAGCGATCGTACTTTTGAGATTCTTTTTCAAAATTCCGTGAATCTGAAAACCCTGACGAGTCGTAGCTCTTAAAGTATGATTCCCATATTCATCAGCCAACTTATCCAAAGCCAAATAAAGCTGTGGTGGAACTAAACCACCCGGATTTTTTGTCCGCAGCATCATTTGGTAGTCTTTTTCCTGTCCCTTAGCGCGATTATCACGGTTATCCTGTTGATACGAACCGTGAAATTTCAGAATCTGCACCGCATCTTCACTAAAGTGGGTTGTATCCTGAAGAATTTCTGTTGCTACAGGTTCACGTAAAAAATTACTATTTTCTTTGATACCTTCCACTTTGGAAGGCTTACGGTTGGTCAGAGGGGTAGGAGCAGTGTTAACCATTACAGTAGTATGTTTGTCAATAATGCACGAGTTGAAGCCAAATTAGGAATTAAAAAATACCTTATTGGGCTAGTAGAACACCGAAAATCCGGTCGGAATTATGAAGAATAATTTAATCTTAACACGGCAAAACGCTGGCTTTATCAGTGATGTAACACTTAATAAAACCAGCATCAACAGTAAATAGGTGTAATTAAACACAACATTTTTTTGCTTTCTCCTGTTGACATAAAGGATAAACATGGTTTTTGTCAACAGTATTTATAAACTTGAATTGCACCAACTTACTGAGGATATATATTCTATCAGATTAAGTTAGCAATTGGGCTAAATTTCTACCGAAAACGATAACCGATACCACCATTGATGCTGACAGCAGAAGCATCACTATTTTGGTAAGCACCAAGTCCGACTTTAGCATTAGTATAGACGAGGAAGTTTTTAGTAACTTCAGATTCTACTCCAGCACCTACAACTACAGCATCTCTGTTACCAATAGGAGTTGGTTTACCATCTGATTCTACAAAAGAATAACCACCAGTAATAAAGGCATTTGTTCTAGGAGCAATCCCTACGTCTACAGAAACTTCAGGAATAATTGCACTGGTTTCATCACTCCAAAGGACATTACCCCGTGCAGAAAAGGGAGTATTACCCAATTTGACACGACCTGTGATATTTCCACCAAAGGTAGCCGCATCACCACTTTTTCCACCATTGGTAACACCAGCAGCTACACCAGCACCAATATAACTGGCATCTGTGCCTTTTTGTGTTTCAGCAGCAGCTTTACCAACAGAGAGAAAAGCAGGAACAATTACTAAGGAAGATAAGGCAGAAATTGTCACTAAAGATTTGAGAAAGCGGTTCATAATTTTCACCAATTTTTAGAAGTTTTACTGTTAAATTGTAGGTCGAATATGAGCTAAAAATGTTCCAGATGATTTTAAAATTTACTACATTCCCTGTTGCTATTGATGCAATTTATTAAAGATTAAGTACGAGAAGCAAATTTTTGAATCATTTTGAATCAACAATCATAATTACACATCTAGAACCTAGTATTCCAGATTCATAGATTGAGATTTTGGCTATTTTCCTGGAGATTGAATCATGATAACGACTGCAAACGTATTATCGGGTTTAATGGGTTTATGTGTCGGAGATGCATTGGGTGTACCAGTGGAGTTTACCAGCCGTGCTGAACGCCTAAAATACCCAGTTACATCAATGTTGGGTTATGGTACGTGGGATCAGCCACCGGGAACTTGGTCAGATGACAGTTCACTCACTCTATGTTTAGCGGAATGTCTTTGTGAGGGATTTTCGCTGGATGTTATAGCCAAATCTTTCTGGCGTTGGTACAAAGAAGGTTACTGGGCTGCACACGGTGAAGTCTTTGATATTGGTAATACTACATTTCTAGCACTTGTTAATTGGCATCGAGGAGCGTCACCCCTAAAAGCAGGTGGTACAGGTGAAAATAGTAATGGTAATGGTTCTTTGATGCGAATTTTGCCAATGGCTTATTTTTATCAAACCTGGACTTTTCGGGAATTGATAGAACGAGTACATCAAGTCTCTTGCATTACTCACGCCCATCTCCGTTCCCAAATGGCTTGTGGGATTTACATTAGTATTGCTGTACAGTTATTAGCAGGGCTTGAACCCAAAGCAGCTTATTTACAAGGCTTGGACAACATTCAATCCCTTTATTCTGGTGATGAATATCTCTTAGAAAAACCCCATTTTGCAAGAGTTCTCAGCGGGGACATCGCCCGAATACCCATCAAAGAAATTAACTCTGGCGGTTATGTAATTGACACCCTGGAAGCATCTTTATGGTGTTTATTAAATAGCTCATCCTACGCCCAAGCTGTACTTGAAGCTATCAACTTAGGCGGGGATACGGATACTAATGCGGCGGTAACTGGTGGTTTAGCGGGAATTTATTACGGTGTGGAAAATATTCCTACCGAATGGCTTGAGCAAATTGCCCGCAAACAAGAGATTATAGACTTGGCTGGTCGTTTGGCTATCACACTCTCATCAAGGGTGTAGGGGAAGGAGTGCTGCTGTTATTCGTAACTGTTCAGTTATAATTTGCTTGTCTACTATTAAGCAGACTATTCTATCTGCACCTGTTCATCAATCCATTGTTGGTAGGCAGAACTGGAGAGGAGAATGGGTAAAGCAATAATTTCTGGCAGTTGATAGGAGTGCATTTCTCTAATTTTGGCTTCTAAAGTTGAGAATAGCGCCAAATTTGTTTTCATCACCAACTGCCATTCATTCTCCTTGTGAATTTCTCCTTGCCATCTGTAAATAGAGTGGATAGGTGACAGACTGACCGCAGCCGCGAGTTTAGCTTCGACAACAGCTTGAGCGATCGCTTTTGCTTCCTCTTGGGTAGCAGTTGTCACCAATACTACACCATAACCCGTTGGTTGCTGCATTGTTGCTAAACAAGAGACAGGGAGTAAACCTGGCCATCAATTAACAGTCTAGTGATGCCTTTGGCTTGGAGATGGGTACTTGCCTTATGTAGCATTCTACTATCAGGAACTTTAATCACGCGATCGCGCTTAGTAGAAAAGCGTTTAGCAACTCGATGATTATCAAAAACTGGCAGAGTTTTCTGTTGAGTTTCAATAGTAGGAATCAGACCCAAATCCCCAAAATCCTTGAGTGGTCTGGTAATTAATTCCGCAGAACGGTCAATCACCAAATAGCAAGTTTTCGGCAAATGTGCCACCGACAAAGGTAAAACTTGAACAGCTGCTTCCCCTGGTCTACGTCTGGTGACTAAGGGTTTTTGCTCCTCAAAGTCTTCATCCTCAAAGTCCTCATCATCTTCATACAACTCGTCATCTAAATCATCCAAATCATCAGATTCATCCAGCAAATCATCATCGAACAAATCCCCAATAACGCTTACCTCCGGCTCTTCTTCCTCTAGAATAGTTCTAGGGATACTGGGGATTTCTGTCGGTCTATGTCTGACGATTTCTATTTCTTTAACTACTGGTAGTTTCGGTTTTTCCGTCCCTAATATTTCCGTCCCTAATCTTTCCGTCTCTGGTTTTTCCGTCGCTGAGGAGCGCGTTTTCACCCGTCTAATAGCCGGAATCGGTGGTGGAATCGTCTCAGACTTAGGAATTTCTTCTATCGCTGGCTTCTCTGGTTCAACATGAAGCAACTCTAAGCGGGGTTTATCGCTGCTTACAGGTGCTGTCTCTATCTGTGGTTGACTCAACAGAGGTAACTGCTCGTAACTTACCTGCGCTCTGCCTTCAGGGGTTCTAGCAGCACGTTTTAAAGAAACAAGGTATTCGTAATCTTCTTCAGGTAAGGTACTTTTGAGCAGTCGGCTAATTGTTGAGTTACTCACTCCATAGCGTTCTGCCAAAGTCGAAGTAGTTTCGGCAGTCTCTCTATATAACTTGAGAATCTCTTGTTTGTCAGAATCTGTTAATTTTCTCACGGTAGACACCAAAATTTGTTAAGTTCGTTTGCGTCCACTTGTACGTCGCTTGAGGCTTAATGACGCTTCATATTCTAAAGCAGCGCCCATACCAAACAACACTCCACTAAATACCCAGAACACTTCTAGTATGTCTCCACTTTGATAATCTGGAAGATAATTTGTGGCATATTTAAACCACATATCTGCAATGTATAGCGAAAATGCCGCTGCTGCAATCATTCTCCAGGAGAGAGAAACTTTTCCTCCCCAAAAAGCCAGCAACATGATAGTCGCAATAATTAATAGCAGTACATCACTAACTATATAAAACCAATTCAAAACAAAAGCAATTTGTTGATAAATAGGAGCAAGTTCCTCTGCTGGTCCCTTACTTGTTTGAGAAATCCACCAGGCTATAAAACTACCTAACACTCCAATTGCAGCTACAATTAGCCATTGCCATTTTTCTAGATTGATGCGCCGGGAGAATAAAGCTAAAGCCATGCCTGAACCCAGAAACAAATAACTCAGCACAAAAAATACATCGCCTAGAGACACTTCTGGATCTTGCTGTAAAACTACTTCTGTGTAGCCGAAAAATATGCCTCCAACGCAATAAGCAATCATACCCAAGCCGATCAAGAGCCAAACCTTGCGACTACTGACAATTTGAGTGCTGCGCCAGTTTCTTAAGCATAATACACCTGCACCCAAGTAGGCCAATGCTTCAAAAATATTTGTCCCTAGTACGTACCAATCACCACGGATTTCTGTGTTATTTGGCCCAGGGATTTTGGCACTAAACAACAAAAAGTATAACAGTGCTAACACAGACCAGCTAATGCCAAGCAAGATGATGTTTGGAGTGGAGAAAATGGACTTTGAACGGTATGAATTGTCGTAAGATTTACTCATAGATTTCAACTAGGTAAATGCACTTTAGCAATATTTTTGGCGGAATTGATTGTGTTACAGACAACAGTTAACTAGATAGAGCATAGGATTTTTCACCAAAACCAGCGCCAATGGATGGTTTGTGAGCAAATAATATCCATGCTACTGCCAAAGTTTACCTAGTGGAGATTGATTTAACCAACCGATAAACACTAATCGTTCTTCTTCAGGCATATCTTGTAATCGATCCTCTAATTGACGGGCAAAGTTGGTATCACCAAAATATGTTTTTCCTAGTCGATGTAGCTCTTCCAGGAGAATAATCACATGAGTTTCCTGCCAAGTAGGTAGTTTGGGCATTTGAGAAGGCTCAACAGTTAACAAAGCTTTGGCTGACTCTGAAGAAGACGCTTGAGGAAATTGCTTTTGATGTAATATCCCCGTTATCTCTTTTTCAAATAAACCAGCTTGCCGATTGCCTAATAAATCTTCAATGTCTAGATAAACGGCTTGCAGCAGCAGAATACTAGCCAATGTCAAAATTTCCGTGTTGCTATGGCTACCTGTGTCATTTTCAAGCTGTTCCAAGCGGATTTTACCCCAGACGCTAAAACGCTCTGGTTCTTCTAGTAAGACACAGGCTTTACCACGGTTGTCTGTGAGCGATCGCCACAAAGCTTTGGCTTCAACCTCTTGACTGGCTTTGAAAACACTTATCAGGCGAAAGGTTTGCCCCTGATAATGGAGGATCGGCACCTGCTGATCCCGCGTTGGGTGCTGAATTGTTGATATTTCAACATCCTGGCGTTTAAGAATAAACATGGCACTAGCAAATAACTCCTCACAGGGGCTGTTTTGACAGGGGATATGTCATGGACTTGGGCAAGATTGCCAAAAGTATAATTATTTATATTATGGTGGGGTAAAATTAGGCAATTGCCAAATGCTTTACGAACTTATGCAGAAAATGGCATTAAGTTGATCTGAGCAAATTACCCCTTGACATCACAATATATCTGAAATCTGCCATTTGGTTAGTTTTTAGTGTACATCTACTGACTAACTACTAGGAAATTAGTCTTGATATTATGAAATTTTCAATTTTATCTTGCTTGTTACTAGGAAAATGAGATATCATGGTGTATGATGGCTTTTTGAGAAGCCAGAGATTTTAGTCTTGGGCGCGTAGCTCAGTGGATAGAGCAATTGCCTTCTAAGCAATCGGTCGCAGGTTCGAACCCTGCCGCGCTCGTTTTAACTCAAGATATACCTCAAAGCTATTTAAGTAATGATATATGGCTAATGTAGTCTGAATTACAATAGCTTTGCCTGGGGAGTTTGTAACATACCCAGATTACTTACAGAAGTGGAGGTCAGTAAAAACGAAGCTGCTTTTTGGGCGATAACTTCAGAAAGCTTAACCTGATTGATAGTTACTAAACCTTCGTTAACAAATGAATCTCTCACCAAGGCTTTTTCTCCACTATTAAAAGAAGTTTCATAAAACACTTCTTTAATTCCAGCGGAGATAACTAACTTTAAACAAGATAAACAAGGTTCTAAAGTTACATAGATACTAGCACCATCTGTAGAGATACCATATTTTGCGGCTTGTGCGATCGCATTTGCTTCCGCGTGTACAGCCCTTGATGGTAAGGTCTTACTGGCATCGCAACTGGTTAAACCTGGATAGCAATATCCTTGAGTTGTACAATGGGCTGAACCGGATGGTGATCCATTGTAACCTGTGGCTACGACTTGCTTATTTTTGACAATTACAGCACCTACTGGAAAAGCTAGACAAGTTGAGCGAGTTGCGGCTAGTTTAGCCAACATGAGAAAGTATTCATCCCAAGTTGGTCTTTGATGGTATTCGTTAGATGAGTCAATATCCTGCATAGTTTGTTAATTTTAAACTTGATTTTACTGCTTTGGTGACAACAAAAATTTTAGATGCTATTGCTTCCACTTTAATAAAACGTTCTTTAACTGATTTAAACCATCTTCATAGTCATGAAACTTAATTTCAGCAATTACAGTGGGAATACCACGAGGAAATCTTGATATCTGTTTACCTGCTTCATACAAAAGAATGATAGGAATTTGGTTGTTTTCTGCATAAGCTAATTCCATTCCTACGCCGAAAGAAAGCGAGCCAAGGTAAGCAATAACTAAGTCTGATATACTAACCTGATGCTTATCTTTATCGAAAACCTCACGAGGAGTAATATCTGGATTATTCACTGGGTCAGTGTGTAAGTGCGGTACATAAGCTTGAAGACCTACTTCTTCACAAACCAAGCCTATTTTTTCATAAAATCCTTTAGTTTTTATTGGATTTTCTACGTCAGTCAACGCACCAGATACATATACTTTGGACATTTTTATTAGTTACCTTGCATTACAACTTATATTTCTCTCCGTATGGAATGATCTAAAGTTAATTCTTTCGCCAAAATATAAGGTTGAAATAAATATATTTTGTCACAAAAATCAAATCTATTTTTTAGTTGATTTTGGAGTTAATATTGTATTTGTTGGACTTGGATTAGAAGATTGATGGGAATTTAAATAAGTAAGTGCCGCAAATAATGTTCCTAATCCCAAAAGTAATATGTTTACTATCATATTTACTCTATTCCAACGACTGTCTTCAGTTGAACCTAGAAAATCTAGTAATGTCTCTTTGACACCTTTTTTAAGTTTTTTATACTCATCTGATTCGATCATCAGTTGTTTTAGTCTATCTTTCTTATGCATCATCCAACCATTTTCTGGCGCATTAAAGTAGTCGTTTATTTCTTGAGTATTAGATAGTCCACGAATAACATCAAGTCTTCCAGGAGTGTGATCCTGTTTGTGATTTTTTGATGGATTTAAACACTTAGAACTTAATTTTTCAATAGCTAAATGAGCAATTGGATTGTCAACATCTCCGACATAAATTCGTATTGGTTTATTGGAAACATTATGAAGTGCTATACAAAGAACACTTGCCCACTCAGGATTGACCCTTGTTCCAATGTGTCCTAAACCATTTGATACTTGTTTAACAACAGAATAAAGCGGTCCGCGAAATTTATTACTGAGCCAGATTGCTTCACTAGTCCATACTAAAGCTGTATCGTTTTTTGGTATGTCGAAATATTTCCGTTCCTCTCCTTGCGGGTTTTGTTCAGTGCCAATAGTTAAGCGTTTTTCGTCTGTAAGTGAATAAGCACACTCACCAGCAGTTAAACATAAATCGCAATCTTTAACACTACCTGGTTTCAAAGGATGAAAATATATACCTTTACCAAGCTCTTTGATAATATCCTGATAACTCAAAACGGACATGAAATACTCCCTGAGCTTTAGACTGTATTAGAATTTCATACAACCATTCCCAAAATGGTTGCTTGTCAGCGGTTACTGGTCTTGAACATACGGCTTGTCAATTTTAATACAGTTTGCTGCCTTTTGCAATTCCATACCTAAATATGCAGCATGATCTGGACGTATTGCAGGGGAAGCAGCACAAATTTCTCTGGTCAATTTCAAAGCATTTTTACCAGAATAGCAACCTACAATCTCCCCACTACCAGGAGTTGTATGTGTGACAAAAATTTGACCATCTGCAATTTCAATTAAAAAGTTTCCTGCGGGGTCAGCATAATCTAATTTAGAGCAAATAGCAGCATATTGTTCTTGAATCAGTTGTTCTCCATTACTCCAAGTATCATCATATATATGAGCCGACTGACTGAGGGTTATCAATGGTCCCATCTTCAAATCATATTCAGAACGTTTAGCAATTTCATCTCGAATATGTTTTTGCAAAGCCCTTAATCCCATTGCATTAGCAGGCCAAGCGGCAAACATATCATTACTTCTGAGAGTTGCAGTTAGTGATAATTCATTATCAACAACTCTCAACCAAATATGATTTAAACAAGGACTACCACCTTTTTCATGGTCTTTAACATCCCATAAAGTCATTACTGCACTAGCAGCATCAATTTCTCCAATTAATTTCTGAATTACTTGTTCAATTTGATCTCGTCCAAACCAAGAACGCAAACGCTGACCATAGGTATATTTCACACCTTCTCGATTCGGTGAATCATCTAAAATTTGAGAGATATATTCTTCTAAAAAGCTTCTATCAATTGGTAAATAATTCGGTTCAGGGAAATAAAAATCAGTAGGTTCATCGGTGACAACTGCCATCAAATCTATTAATTCTTGCCATTTGCCATCATAGCCAGTTGGTCTAATTGTGCCTGTGGTTTTAATGCGATGAATGATTTTTACCCAAGTTTCGGCTATGGTTTTACCTTCTATGCGATGTCCATAACGTGAACCAGGTAAAACTGTGGGTTCAATGGTAGACATGGGAAATTCCAACGGTAATCCCCAAGGTTCAATAATTTCTTTTTGAGCGTATTGCTTAATTTTATCAACTGCTTCTGTAATTGATTTTGCTTCTTGAACTTCTATTGATTGTCTGAGTTTTTGTAGGGAATGAATATCAATATCAATATCAATATAACCAGGAATGGCAGAAAGAATGATCCAAGATTTACGTCCGGTGTCACTTAAACTTTCTTCAACTCCATTGTGAAAGAAGTCGAGTAAGCATTGAGAAGCACCTGCATTTTTGTCTTCTTTGGTGGCGTTAAGAATTACTAAATAACGAACATGAGGATTGAATAATAAATTACGGATGAGTAAATTTATCCCTCTTGTGGGAGAGTACAACTGACCGATAACGGCGTAATCTGAGGTTTGCAGGTGTTTTGCCAGTGCTTGTTTGACTGTCCACCCTGTAATTACCGCTGTTTGTCCATTTCCACAAATCAACTGGTTAGGCTTATGCTGGGCTGTGTAATAAAATCGGTTTATTTGAACCATCTCTGTTATTAGTGTTAACTATAAATAAAACCCAAACATTATAACACTAAGATGGTATCGAAGAATTACAGATTTTTTTTATCAGCAAAAATTAACTACTAATTACAATTATTAACATAAAAAACCTTGAATATAATGGAAGTTGTGCTACCAAATATAGCAATGCAAATTGAAATATGAGAAAATACATAAATAAAAAGTACGTATTCACAAGCTTTTTAGTTAGTTCATTGCTCATGCATGATTTATGATTACTATAGATTATGAAATCAATTGGATTATTGAGCTTAACCATTTATTATGCTATAGTCCGCATTAATCAAAAGTAAAAATAAATTTATAATATTAATAGTTCAGATGGATTTTTGCTCCATATAATAATATTCTATCGTTTATTATATGAGCTTATGGTTTAGAGTTTGTACGGCTTACGCCAGGCTATCAGGTAGCAAACAAGAGTCCTATGTCTTTTTTTGTAAAATATTCTCTGGATTTAAGAAAATTTTCTGCATAGCAATTATGAAATTTAAAAAAATACATTTGTTATCAGATCAGAAAATTAATAACTTAATTATTATCAATTTATTAGTCGCTGTTGCCTATATTTTAACTGTCAATATTAGTATTAGATTTATATCTTTACCTGGTGGTACTTCATCTGTGTGGTTACCATCTGGAATAACATTGGCTCTAGTTATTTTACAAGGGATACAAGTATTACCAGGAATTATTGTAGGTTCTATACTTGGTATATCCAAAAATTTACTAGACTTGTCACCTGATTTATCAGTTTTTAATTTTATTTTTCTGCATATAATCTGTGCTGCTGCTAATTGTTTACAACCATTAATCACTAATTATATAATTCAAGTATTTGCTGCTCATAAAAATATTTTTAATCATGTACATACGGTTTTGATATTTATATTTGCTGCTATTTTTTCTCCAATTGTGTCAGCAACTATGGGAATTACAGTCCATTTTTTAACTGGACTTATTTCCTGGAATAATTATGGTATCTCTTGGTTAATATGGTGGACGGCAAGTGCATTGGCTCACCTAATATTTACGCCATTTTTTCTATTATTATCAAGTTTTAATCCAGAAAAATTTCAATATCGTAGAAGTGAGAAATTACTTATTTTTACCATCTCTGGATTTATATTTTGGCTGACGTTTATCAATAATTATAATTTAGAATATACATTTCTACCTATTTTAATCTGGTCAGTATTTCGCTTGGGTAATTTTATTTCTAGTTGCTTAGTAAGTTTAGTTGCTATCATTGCCATTGTTGCTACTGGAAACGGTTATGGTAATTTTGTTAAAGATACACCCTATCAATCTCTGGTAATTTTACAATCATTTATGGGAGTCTTTTCTATTACTTCTCTGATTCTTTCTGCTGTAGTTGATGAAAAACGAGTAGCACAATCATCTTTAGAAAAAACTTTAGCGAATCTAGAACTAAAAGTAAGAGAAAGAACAGCAGCATTACGACAAAGTGAAGCTCAACTTGATGGCTTTTTTTCTTCTGCTTCGATTGGAATGAGTATTATTGATCGCCAACTAAAATATGTCAGAATTAATGAAATACTCGCAGAGATTAACGGAAAAACAGTTGTGGAACATTTGGGTAAGAGTATTAAAGAGATTTTGCCCCAGATGGCTCCTAAAATAGAACCTTTGTACAAACAGGTTTTTGCTACAGGAATACCTTTACTCAATCAAGAAATAAGTGGTGAAGTCCCAAGCCTTCCAGGTATTGAAAGAACTTGGTTGATTTCTTATTTCCCCATCTTTGATCTTGATAATGTTCCTTTGACAATTGGTTCTGTAGTGATTGAAATTAGCGATCGCAAACAGCTAGAAATGCAACTCCAACAGCAAGTCCGTTTAGATGGACTAACTCAAATTGCTAATCGTCGTTATTTTGATGAGGTCTTACTCAGAGAATGGGTACGTTGTATTCGGACTCAACAACCACTTTCTCTGATATTTTGTGATGCTGACTACTTTAAAGCTTATAACGATACCTATGGTCATCCAATAGGAGATAGTTGTTTGATTCAAATTGCTGAAACTCTTAGTAAGAATGTGCAGCGTACTAGTGATTTAGTAGCTCGATATGGTGGAGAAGAGTTTGCAATTCTTCTATCTAATACCACTGCTGAAGGTGCAATTCATGTTGCTAATTCGATTCGTAAACAAATCCACGACCTAAATATTCCTCATAAAAAATCGTTGGTATCTGATCATGTAACCTTAAGCATTGGCATTGCTACCTGTATTCCGATGAGCGAAAATAGACCTGAAGAGCTTGTGATTAAAGCTGATCAGGCACTTTATGAAGCCAAACACCAGGGACGCGATCGCATTATCTTCAAAATCTAAATTAACCCTTCAGATGAAAATACCTTACAAATATTAATTTTCTTGATACATTTCTTTACATACGGAAAATTATGGAAATAAAGTCATGCGTGCAAGCGGTTCTATGATAGATGATCAAGGCAAAATGAATAACTTTGCAGTTGAGCCAAAGATATATGTAGACGAACAAGGCGAACTGACAAGTCAGCGCTGGCGCTATCGCACAGGATTCACAACCTATGCAGAACTACTTAACGGTCGGTTAGCAATGATTGGATTTGTATCTTTGATAGCATTAGAAGTATTCACAGGACACGGTGTATTAGGTCTTTTAGCAAGACTGTAAAAATCAGTGAAAATTGCGTTATATAAAATTTCATAAACTAGAGAGACGGGAATTTTTCCGTCTTTAATTTTGGGGAAAAATTAATGCTATGTTATAAGTATTAAGCACAGGGGGAATCTATGGTTTTAACTGCTTCAACAATGTTGTCTCTAGGCACTAAAGCACCAGATTTTCATCTACCAGAAGTTGGAACTGGAGAAACAATTTCACTAGCTAATTTTGCCAATAAAAAAGCACTGTTAGTGATGTTCATTTGTCGCCATTGCCCATTTGTAAAGCATATCCAAACAGAATTAGCACAATTAGGAAAAGATTACTTCAACACTGATTTAGGGATTATAGGTATTAGTGCTAATGATGCTCAAAATTATCCAAATGATGCGCCTGAATCATTGCAAGAAATGTCCACTGAGTTAGGATTTAAGTTTCCTTTGTGCTACGACGAAACCCAAGCAACAGCAAAAGCTTATACAGCAGCTTGCACACCCGATTTTTTTCTATTTGATCAGGAAAGAAAACTGGTTTATCGCGGACAGTTAGATGATAGCCGTCCCAGTAACAACAAACCCGTAACAGGTGCAGATTTGCGAGCAGCGATTGAAGCTGTTTTGGCTGATCAACCAATTACAAATGAACAACAGCCAAGTATTGGTTGCAATATTAAATGGAAACCAGGAAACGAACCTAATTATCAGTAATGAATAGGTTGTAGGGAGCAGTAATGAAAAATAATAACTGATAACTGATAACCGATGTTCAATGATCAATTTCCAAATTGAGGATATAGCGTCCTAGTTGGATTTTTTCTGACCACAATTCATACTCAAGGCGTAAATTTTCTGGTATGGATTTTCCCGTAAGCTCTAAGCTATTAGTAAAATTACGTAAACGAATTGGTTTCTGTGGTTGTAAAGACTCATTGGGCAACCAATAACGACTAATGCCATAAACACCTTTTTCCCAGAAATGTCGGTAACTTACTTGAGTGTTACCTTGCATAGTCATAATTACTCGGTAAGGTGAAATCTCCAACCACAAGATTCTGGGACTGGTGGGAGTGTCAACATTTTTTTTAGTTTGAGGCAAGGGATCTTCTGGACTGAGTGAACTTCCTACTTCACAACTAATTAGAGGTGGTGCAGTTAATAGTAAATGAAATCGATCAGTATCTTTTTGATACAGTGTTGCGGCAGTTTCAACTACAGACCAGACTGGCAAGTCAGTGGAAATAATTGATAAACAAACAGGTTTGCGGTGATGGGTGAGCATGAGAGCAATAAGTGTGAGAAGCCGTTGAATAAAATCAAATGAACACTAAGTGATCTAAAAAGTTAGTTTAAACAACTAAACAGTAAAACCTGCTTAATATTAACCGAATCTCGTAATTTGTTAATCTGGACAAGTCAATATGCTAAAAGGTGAAAATTAAAGTAAACAATAAAAATGATGCTTTTTTTAGAGATAATTAGTCCATAAATCAAGCTTGTGAATATTTTTCACAAGATTCTCAGAATAGAGCCAGAAGTTAAGGAGAGCAAAAATTCATGGTTGAGGCACGAAAAGCGATAGGATACTAGGGAGGAATTAATCCAGTGGCAGCATCAGAAGTCACTGAGAAATTTCAAATCTATTTAAAGGCCAGTGTATCCTAATGTCGGCTGCTGTTATAACTTTAGAAACTCAAGAAAACGCTTCTCAGAACTTAATTATTCAGCGACCCCCCGCTGGTCTGTCTTTACAGGGTCGCATCAGAGTTCCTGGGGATAAATCTATTTCCCATCGGGCTTTGATGTTGGGTGCGATCGCAGAAGGTGAAACTGAGATTCAAGGGCTCCTATTAGGTGAAGACCCCCGCAGCACTGCTCACTGTTTCCGGGCGCTGGGTGCGGAAATTTCGGAATTAAATACGGAATTTGTGCGGGTAAAAGGTATTGGACTGGGCAATTTCCAAGAACCTGTGGATGTATTGAACGCGGGTAACTCTGGTACAACCATCAGATTGATGTTAGGCCTTTTAGCTTCCCATCCAGGACGATTCTTTACGGTTACAGGTGATGATTCGTTGCGATCGCGCCCTATGTCCCGTGTTGTCAAACCTTTACAACAAATGGCAGCTGAAATTTGGGGACGCAAAGGTAACTCTTTAGCACCCTTAGCAATTCAAGGACAAGCACTCAAACCGATTCATTATCATTCTCCCATCGCTTCGGCGCAAGTGAAATCCTGTATTTTACTGGCTGGTTTAAACACCGAAGGTCAAACTACAGTCACCGAACCCGCTTTATCAAGGGATCACAGTGAACGGATGTTAAGGGCTTTTGGGGCAGAATTGAGTATAGACCCAGAAACCAATAGTGTTACCGTGACTGGTAATGCTAAACTCTACGGTCAAAAAGTGATTGTTCCCGGAGATATCAGTTCAGCCGCTTTTTGGTTAGTTGCAGCGTCTATTGTTCCAGGTTCTGATTTGGTGGTGGAAAATGTCGGTGTGAATCCCACCCGCACCGGAGTTTTAGAAGCTTTGTCAATGATGGGAGCAGATATTCAACTGGAAAATCAGCGCGAAGTTACTGGGGAACCAGTCGCAGATTTGCGGGTGCGTTCTAGTCAGTTAAAAAGTTGTACCATTGCTGGGGATATTATACCCAGATTAATTGATGAAATTCCCATTTTGGCAGTAGCTGCGGCTTTTGCCCAAGGTACTACCATTATTCGAGATGCGGCAGAGTTGCGAGTCAAAGAGAGCGATCGCATTACCGTAATGGCGCAACAACTCAATCAAATGGGTGCAAAAGTGACAGAATTACCTGATGGTATGGAAATTACTGGTGGTACGACCTTGGTAGGTGCCAGCGTAGACAGCCATACAGATCATCGCATAGGCATGAGTTTAGCGATCGCTGCTCTGAATGCTAGTGGAACTACCACTATTCACCGTGCAGAAGCAGCAGCTATTTCTTATCCCAATTTTACCAACACTTTAGTAGAAGTTTGTCGTTAAAGGCTCTTATGCAGGGGAAGCAGGGGGGCAGGGGGGCAGGGGAGCAGAGGAGCAGGGGAGAAATTTCTTCTTTATCCTGACTCCTGACTCCTGACTCCTGACTCCTGACTCCTGACTCCTGACTCCTGACTCCTGACTCCTGACTCCTGACTCCTGACTCCTGACTCCTTCTGTATTAGAATCTTCTGTTTCTGGATGCAAAATACTGCCGATATAATTCACAGCTTGGTATTACTTTATCTTTTAACTGTTTAATCAACCCCATACTACTCAGTTTATAAATCATGATCGAATCTAATGATTTTAGTTCTTGAGCATTGATCACACAATCTAACGCCTTTGCTAATTCAGGTTCTTCTTGCAATGTTGCTTGATGACGTTGCAAATGAGAAGAATAAATTCCATTCGATGTAGCTGCTGTATCCAGAAATTGAGCAAGGTTAATTTCCCCACGACTAAGATGATAAATAGCCGTATGTGTTAACGCTGGATGTCCTTCCAGCATCGCCATCAGTTCTCCAGCTTCCTGGTAATCAGTCCATTTGAGTCCATAGCGTTGAGCTAACTGCTGTACTTGCTCTAGATTAAAACTGCTTAACTCTATTGGTAATCCTACATTAAATGGCGATTGTTTTAATTGCAGAGGGACATAAATTTCAGTTGAGTGGACTATAATCAACCGTAACTTTTGCCAAATTCGTTCTCTCTTAGCTTCTTCATACCAAGAACGAAACAAAGGTAAAACATCTTTTGCCACTTGAGGATGTTCAAAAATATAATTGACTTCATCTAACGCTAAAACTAGAGGAGTATCAATTTGCTTTAAGATATGGTTGCGAAAATAAAGAGAACAACTAATTTTGCTGCCGATATCTTCATCCCAATAGTCTTCTAACTTAGATTCCAACTGAAGTTGACGAGTAATATTTGCACACAGCCACCGCAAAAAGCGATTCAAATCGTCCAAAATTACATCATCAATTTGCTCCAAATTTAAGCTAACAGTACGGTAGCCTTGGCGAGTAAAATAATTTAAAGTTCTCAGTAGTAAAGAGGTTTTACCCATTTCTCTAGATGCTTTAATTCGCACTAAAGACCCGGCTTTTTTAATTTCTTCATAAACTTGCATTTCCACCGCAGTTCGTTCAATGTAAAAAGGAGAATCTAGGGGAACTGCACCGCTTGGATAACAGGGAGAATTGAGGTAATTGTCCATATTTTCTTCTCTAGCCCCAAGACGATCAGAGCTAATGAGAGATGAAGATAAAGGTGCTGAGATGTCTTTGAGCCTATTCAACTCCGAATGAGTAGTGACTATCTGGGAATTAGACATTTGCCTTGTTAGATTGTCATTTACCCAATCTAAATTAAAGACTTTCGCATAGATGGGGTTCTTAACTATTAAACTTCCTTGCTGTTGTGCCACAAGTCCCGACAGCCGCAATTCTAGGTACTCAGGGGAATTCTCAGCAGGGATTTTTCCCTCTAGTATAATTTGCTTATATAGCTGCAATAATTGCGTGCTTTTTGGACTATTGCGAAGTAAGCGATCGCGAATCGTCCTTAAATGCTCTGGTTCGTCCTGACTTTCCCAATTCTTGATAATTAGATTCTCTATAATTTGCTCCACCCACTGCGATTCTGCACCCTCTTGAGAAAGAAAAAATTCTGTATTATTATTGCAGGAATTAACGATTAACCAACACAGCTTTTGAGTCAAAAAAGGTTGCCCATTAGTCCAATATATAACTTCTTTTAAAACTGCTTCCGGGTTGCTAATTTTTCCTATCAATCCCTTGACTAAAGGCTGGCTATTTTGTAGATTAAATCCTTGTAATTCAATAGCTCTACCGATATTAAATGGTGTAGAATAGTGCTTATCTTGAATCAAATTTGAAGGCGTAGCTACTCCCAACAAAGCAAATGACAATCGCCTAAAAGCTGGCTTGTGCGCTCGATTTTCATAACAGTGGCGAATCAGGGCAAAAAATTCGTCCGTGGAAAACTTCAAACCCAGCACATTATCAATTTCATCAATAAAGATAATAATATTTTGCTGAATTTGGGTTAATAATACTGTTTCGATAAATTCATTTAAACACTGGATGGGAGAAAGATCATCGCGTTCTTTTAACCAATTGCGTCGATTCACTTGGAGTTTAAAACCGCTTACCAGTTCTTGAATAATTCCCCCATACCACTGGGAAGCCGTAATTTGTTGGCTACCAATGCCGCTTAATTCAATTTCTGCACAAGCAAATCCTTGGGTTTGCAACTTATCCATCGTTCGTACTCGCAAGCTAGACTTCCCCATCTGTCTAGCGTTGAGGACATAGCAATAATCAAGAGCTAATAACCCTTCGTAAAGTTCAGTGTCGGCCTGTCGTACTACATAGGTAGGGGCATCAGGTGGGAGGCTACCACCAGGTTGATAGGTGGGGTTAAGTTTGGTGAACATTAGGATTTTGTGAGACGGTTAAAACCTGCTTCTGTGTTAATTGTCACATGGTTCTAGGTTTTTGAATGCCTGAATTTAACTGAATTAGCTGATTTTTTTAAAATCCTAAATTTAACTGAATTATTGTATTAACCAGCTAGATATCTTTGAAACACATAAGACTTAAGTAAATAGACAAAAATATTTACAGTCATTGTCAGCAAAGCAAATCAGTTCCAACCCTTGTGATTACTGAATCAGAACGCTACGCTTCATATTCGCGAAGCTTGGCGTTAGCCATAGTGTCCTGAAATGATACGCCACCTTCGCAATGATTTTGGGTAAATCAATTGTATCGACTTACGTAAATTCACGGTCAGAAAACATTCCGAATAATTTATGAACAAGTTAACCTCCTTTTTGGCTACCATTCTCAGTTTTGTTATTTGTTTAGGCGGAGTTAGCCCAGCTTTAGCTCAACAACTTCCTCAACCCGCATCTCGTGGGATAACCACTTTTTACATCACTCCAGAACAACAGGCACAAGGAGTGCAGATATATCAGCAGTTAAAATATGATGTAGCTATCCCCAATCCTGACCTAAGTAATATGTTGCCTGAAAATCTAAAAGATTTTCCCGCAGCTTATAAACAAGTCCTCGCAGAAGGTCGCCGGAAAAACGGAACTAATGGCTCTTTTACCGAAGGTTGGTTTGATTTTCAAGCATCAACTCCTGTAACTCCTGGAACTAACACTCTGTTCACTGTTAATGCTCCTCGTGACGGCAGAATCTACAGTGTGGTAGCTGGATTACCTGCTACTCAATGCCCTCTGAAAATTAACAACACTGAAGTTGATTTCTTTGATAATGTCCAAGATGCAGAAGCAAGGGCTGTTGAATTAGATAGCAAAGGATTCCTTGTCTACGTTTCTCCTAACGATGATTTGACAATTAAGGCATTTTCACAACTTTTCTATGATCAGGATACTGGCAAGAAAAAAACTAACTCAGCTTGTTTCTTAGTTTCAGGTGCTACTGAAAAAACTACAACCGATTTCCGACAAATCTTCTATTTACTGCCACCTGCATTACAACAGCCAGGAAAGCAAGCACCGTTGGAATACTTCCCCAGAGTTGGCAGTTTTATCTATCTGGTTAATGCTAGAAAGACTCTGACTGCTCAAGCAGGCAACCCTGTCATAGATAGACAATTTGCAGATACGGCAAGAGATATCTACTCAGTCGATACCAATAATTCCGTCAATGTCAATGGAAATTTAACAAGTTGGCAGATTTGGGCAAAAAATACCTTACCTGTGCAACTAGTTATGTACAGACGGAATGGAACTTCTTGGTCTGTAGTTGGTAAAAGTGATATAAAAACCCCTGTTGTGGGCGCAAATTCATTTACCCTTCCGACTCCAATTCAAGTCAAAGCCGGAGATTTTGTTGGCTTGTACTATCCGCAACAAGGTTCTGTTGCTTACACTCTGAATGGTCCAGATAATCTCGGAACAGGTAACTTCACTGGATCAGTTCTTCAAACAAGAGATGGATCTGGAGTTGATTCTGCTACTAACTTTGCTTTTTCTAGCAATCGCGTTTACTCAGTATTTGTTAAAGGCGTTGCTCAGTAATTGTTAAGGACTTTACATAACGCTGGGATGGATTGAGGGAAGCAGGAGCATAAATTTTATCCAGTTGTTAATTCCTCGATTCAACAATCCTAGCGTTAAGTAAAAGAGTAGCCTTGTATGGCAACCGTAATTACACTGCCTAGAACAAGTGTGAAGTAAAACAATTTTTCATCTAGCAAATTTCAACTAAGGAGGGGTTTAAGCCCCTTCTTCTAACCATCTTGGCGACTGAATATGTCTAGAAAACTGCATATCTTGAGTCAGGATGCGATCGCTTTCTTACAGAAGATCAAAGGTATTAAGTTTAACTATGAAATTCCAACCTGTGTCCCATAGTTGGGTGGCTCTACATCCAAAACCTCAAGGAGTAATTCAATTTGTTGGTGGAGCTTTCTTTGGCACATTTTGGCCAATGTTTTTCTATCGCTCTCTACTTCAGCGTTTATTTGAAGATCGCTATACGATTGTTATTTTACCCTTCAACTTTACTTTTAACCATTATGCTGAGTCTGGCTTTTTAATCAGAGAACAGTATGAAATAATGCCAGAGCTTGTCAGAAGGGCAATATTTGCTAAATATGACTATCAAGTCTATCTCAGTGACCAAAATTTTGGTTGGGTAGGTCATAGTATTGGCTGTAAATATATTGCTCTTTTGGAAGCATTTAGTGCCTTACCTATTATTGGTAAACCTAGTGATCCTAACTTTTCTCATCGGATTGAAGAATTTAGAAAGTTTATCGAGTCTATAGTTAGATCAACAACAACAAAAACTGCTTCTCAATTAAAAATTGATAGCAAGATTGAGAGTATCTTTACAGACCTATTAATTCTCATTAATGATCTAGAAATAAAGCGTAAAGAGGCTCTACGATTAATTAAATACTACATCAAGAAAGAAAGCAATTTCAAAGAATTGAAAGACGACATTGAAATTAGCAGCATCTTTATTAAGAATCAACCCTCGTTACTATTAGCTCCTGTCAATACAGGTCTTGATAGTGCTATCCCCCAACCTTTAGCAAGTATCGTTATTAACTTAGGTTTGAATGTCAAGCCCACCCCAAAAGAAACCTATGCCTTAATAAAATACGGTGATTTATTTAATCTCTTAGGGTTAAATTCATTCCAAACAGATAAACTTGCTTTATCAACTGTTCAATGGTTCGAGAATGATTTTAAAAAACCACCTGAAGGTTTTAAAGAAGATTTAAAAGGTGGACATTTAAGACCTTTGGGTATTCAATTGGGCAATTTTGCCATCAATTTTCCAGACTTCAAGGATAATATTCCACTTATTGAGCCTATACAAAAACGAAATAAAGAGTTTGAATCTCCTGTCAGAGAATTATTCCAACGTTTAGAACAGAAGCAAGCTAATGGTCAAAGAAAGTAAACTACAGGGTTTTTTGATAATTGGGATATCCAACAGATAAGCTATTAAACATTTATGTTGCATATTAAAGCAAGTAGAGGCACAAAGAATAATTCAAGGTTTTTTCCTAAAATTAAAAATATGCAAATTAAATGTCCAGTAGCTTAGTAGAAATAGTTAATGCAGCTTGAAGCACTTTAAACAAGCGAACTGACAAGTCGGTTCGCTTTGGCAAATGAAAATATGAAAGTATATATAATTTTATATAAACAAAAACTTTAATAAACATCTAAAAACTTTGAATTTCTTATTCTAGAGCTTTAATTTTTTGAAGACCTGAATTTAACTAAATTTAATTAAGATTACCTGAGATTTAAAGTCCTAAATCTAACTCAACTATTGATGTGACAAACCAAGCACAATAATCATTAGGACGAACAAAAACAAAAAAGGAATACAACAAATGTGTAATCAAGAAGAAATCATGATTCAACTCAGCGAAGTTAATAATTTTGAACAAGAGCTAGCTAACCAACTAACAGAGTCAGTAATGCAAATGCCAAATTTACAAGAATGCAGCTATTTACTAACCGCTATGAGTCTACAGTCTGATTCAGCTAATATAATTCCTTGTTCGATTGATCCTTTTGAGTTTGATACCTGTACAGGAAGTGGCAAGGGTTTACAGGATGAGTATTGTCAATAGGCAGGTGAATCAGGAGAAAAACTGTGAATTTGGCAAATATCGGTATTTTTTTAGATCATTTTTTAGAGCAATCCAGAAGTGTTGAATGTTTTATCAAGATCAAAGTGAATGTTTAATTATTCAGCAGTAATTCGTGAAGCTATTTATAACCTACCGCTAAGAGTACGCGAGACTTTTATCTTGCATTTTTATCAGGAATTATCCTATCAAGAAATTGCTCAACAGCAAAAGATATCCTATCTAATTGTTTGCGATCGCATTTCAGAAGCAAAGTCAATTTTACGAAACAAATTGAGGAAATATTTCACCGAAGACAGTTTAAAAGTAAACAAAGATGATTCTGATTGTGTTGAGGTAGAACTGTTTGAAAAGCAACCTACAGCGATTTTGATTTTGGCTCAAATTTATGAAGAAGATGATTTAGTTGTTGATCTTAACACTTTTTCATATTAACAAATACTGAACCTAAAAAATTAAACAACTGATTTTAATTTTAGTTCCAAAAAATTTATAACTAAATTTATAACTCCATATTTAATTAGGTTAAAGAGTATTTCTTTATCCTGTTTGAACAAGAATAGCTTTTATTGTATTCATCAATTGTTGAGTGTTTTATGAAGATAGAAGTTATGTTTCATAATCCAGTAGATACTAAATCATTGTTGTGCGATCGCACAGCAAGCACAGAAAATCTAAGTGCATTTTTCTGGCAATTATGGCAACAAAATCAAGATTACCTCTATCGTTGTTGTCTCAAATGGATGAACGGCAACTCTACTGATGCAGAAGAAGCTTTGAGTCGAGCGATGTTCAAAGCTTGGGAAAAATTGCAAAAATACGCAGGAGAAATTACTAATTTTAAAGCTTGGTTAACACGATTAACTCATAATTTATGTGTAGATATTCATCGAGAGCGAAATCGCGGTGCGAAGAGGGTTGAGAATATAGAAATTTACACTGCAAAAGAGGAACAAAACCCAGTTTATCATTTCTATATACCAGAAAGTGCTTTGGAGTCTGACGAAAAAAAGATTGTAATTCGTAATGCAATTTTTAACTTACCAATCAGACTACGCGAGACTTTTATTCTGCATTTTTATCATGAATTATCTTATCAAGATATTGCTGAACAGCAAAATATATCCTACCAGAATGTCTGCAAGCGTGTTTCCCAAGCCAGGGCAATTTTACGAGACGAATTGAGGGGATATTTTATTGAACAAAATTAGAATTAAACCGAAATAACGGTTGGTGGGTTGATGCAACACCGATGGGTATGGCAATTCTATTACAAAGAAGGCAGGAGGCAGAAGGAATACTTGCCTGTTCTCTGCCGCGACCAAAGGGAGCAAGAGTTTAAGACCCCCATCAATTGAAAATTTGGTGGCTCTTGTGAATGAGTGGTCGGAATCCCCTTCTAAACAAAACCTTCTGCCCTCTGCCTCCTGCCTTCTTCAATCCTGACTCCTGACTCCTGACTCCTGAATTCTGCTGTAATTCTGAAATTCATCTAAACCTCCAGGAGACCCCCACCAAAACTGTACTCAGTTTGGTGATGGGAGGAATGGAGGGTTAATTGTGAAACGTCCCTTGAGTAATTTTGTGCGCCAGCAAAAACAATGAGAGAGACAGTTGAGCAATTAACAAATCTGTTATTTTCCATATTCGTAACCGTCCTTTTTGTGAATTGATTTACAGTATTTGTAAGAGATACCTTGAATCAGTCCAGACACTGTTGAGATATTGAAACTACCGCTAGTCCTCACCGCTACTCGTCCGATATATGCCCCAATCTTTGTACCTTTTGTGACAACAGCTTTAACAATGTCTCCGGTTTGAAAACCATTAACAAATTTGAACCTGGGGACATATCTAGAAGGAAAACCGTATTTGTCAGTTCTGCAAGATTGTCTAGTGCCGTGACCGTTAGCTGTAATTAACAATGGTTTAACACCTTTGATATTGAGAATTGGAGTTAATTGACCAACACAAGCTGCATCAATCCAGTGCGTTTTCTCTAGTTTCTGTTGACTTCTATTGAATTTTGTTAGCCCTCCTGAACCAGTTTCTACAGGTAATCCAGTCGCTTTTAAAACTTTTAGTAATGCCAATCGAGTTGTGTTGACGGAGGCCGCATCAGCTAATGGTCTTTTGGCTTGCTTCAGGATTTTTTCTAACCTTGATGGGTCTTTTTTGAGGAAATCTTTGATATCTTTTGTTCCCTTCTTGGTATTACATTTCTCGCAACTTAAAGTGAGATTTGTAATTGAATCACTACCACCTTTGGCTCGTGGATGAATATGCTCTACTTGAAAAGGAACGTCTTTCACTCCACAGTAGGCACATTGTCTATCCCACTTTTCTAGTAAGTATTCTCTGGTTTCGTAACCAGCTAAAGTTCCTTGTTGATATTCCCTACCTTGAAGATCAGGATTAGCCATTAACTGCATATCAAACCGTACTAATTCTTGACTAATCGCCCCAATTGGTGCAAATTGGCGCAACTTTTTCACCCAAGTTTTGATATTCTCAATTCGACTTTGTAAGCTCGGTGCTAACCATCCCTCTGGACGTTTTCTATTCAAGAACCTTGGTTGTCTGTAACGAGTTTTTCTTGCACGTCTAGAACGTCTTAATTGTCTTCTAGAAGTTAAAGCATCTCTAATTGCAAAGCCTCTATGTTTTAATTCAGCAGCAAATACAACCTCGCCAGTTGAATCGTTAACTAATGCCATTCCCGTGAATTTTGCACCAGGATCAATCTTTAATCTCAGCAACGATACTGGGGAGTCAGGACGTGATTCTTTGAGAATAATTGTGAACGGAAACTGTCTAAATATTGCTGCTTTTTTGTTTCTTAATAGTTGTCTGGCTTGTGCCGAATGAATTGGATTTAACGGTATGAAGTTGGTATCTAAAACAAATACTTTGGACATATTGTCCCTCCTTGCGGGTAATGTTAGCTTTGACAAGGTTAGAGGTCGGTAACTATCTTAAAAGCACTGGTTTAACCCTTAAGCCTGTTTAACTTTTAAGTTCTAGAGCAGGGAACTAGCTACGCATTCCCTGGTAGGTCTTTAACTCTTACCTCTAACGTAGTTCGGTCAAGAACTGAGTCTGGTCAACTAGGCTTTTACAAGCCCTCACTTACCCGAAGGGAAGTGATGGGTGGTTGACTTACATTCACCTGATTCCTAATCACATCACCAAAATAACTACGATACAACTGGCAACGTGGCTCTACTTCATTACCTGCTAACTTCACCAAACCCATACTCTGCAACTGATAAGCTGAGATCGTTTCTAATCTTACTGGCTCAGGAGAAGAAATTACTGTTTGAAATGCTGCCATTAATTTTGTTTCTGTTTGCAAACTCAACCAATATTCTCTTAAATGATGGCTAAAAATTCCGGCATCTGTAGCAGCCTCTATTAACAATTTTTCGAGGGAGATATCAGGATAACTTTTGATATGAGAAAAAGCCTGTTCCAACAAATAAGGATGACCACCTACCAATTGCATTAAGGGATCTATTAAGAATTTGTTTTCACCTAATCCATATTGTCGAGCAAATTCCTGTACCTCCTCTCTTGTTAGTTCTGGCAGTTCAATGGGTAATCCCACATTAAAAGGAGATTGATTAATATTTAGGCGTATATAAACATCGGTGGAATGAGCGATCGCTAATCGTAACTTTTTCCAATTTGGACGGCTTCTGGCTTTCTCATACCAAGAACGCAACAAGCCAAAAAAATCTTCATAAACTTCAGGGTATGGGAAAAGCGCATCTACATCATCTAAGTATAGAACCAGCGGATTGTCCTTGGCAGTCAAGAGGTATTCTTCTAAATAAGTTGTGCAACTTACCTTCGCACCCATACCTTCTTCATCCCAATATTCATCTAACTGATTGCTTAACTTGAGTTCTCGGCTAAGATTGATGCAGAACCAACGTAAAAATTTATTGAGATTGGTAAGATGCGTTTTTCGATCCGCCATCTTTAAACTTAAACTAACTGTACGATAGTCCTGTTTGCTCACTTTAGCCAATACCCGTTCCATGAGCGAGGTTTTACCCATTAATTTAGGTGCTTTGACCCGAATCAGTGAACCAGGCTGCAACAGAGTTTCATAGCACAGCAATTCAATAGAAGAACGTTCTACATACAATTCAAGAGCCGAAAAGTTTTGTTTAGCTTGACTTAAATAAGTTGAAGATGGTGATTCTTTGAGGTGGCCACTGTGCTGTTTACTCTTAGCCGTTATTAATTCTGAATTTGGTAATAAATATTCAGATGTAAATTGCCGATCCCAACATTGCTTTTCCCAATGTCGTTTTAAAGCTTCCTTAAAATTACTTTTTCTGACTTTTTCTCCTAAAGCATCTGTTAATAATTTCCAAAGTTTGGGAGCTATATCTTGACTAATATAACTGGTTGCGTACTGATTTTTAGCCGCAATTTGATCATATTCATATCGTTCCCATGCTCCTTTAATTACTATTATTTCAACATCAGTTAAGTTTCTATAAAACTTTGTAAAAACAGCTTGGTTAGCAACTTTAATTGCTTCATCTAAGTTAAAGTTCATAACACTCTGGTATGAAAGCTTTTATTTAGGCATATTCCTGTGATGAACTTGTAGCGCAATAAGATTTGCAAGGAGCTTTGTCCAAGCAAGGGTAAAGTTGTATTGCTCATTTGAAAAGTTTGATTATTTTGATTATTTATATACCTTGACCCTAAGAATATCATGTATGGTGCAAAATATAGCTAATTTTGCTAAGAGATTTAAAAACCTCAATTCTGTCAATCGTCCTAAGGATAGAAATTAATCTTATTAAAATTAAAAAAGCAAAAGCTCAGGAATATGGTTATAGCTTGCGTGAGGATACAAGAATTATACGCCAAGCTTTGCTATTAGGAGTTTCTGCTCCCTATTATCTGTTAATAGACGCTACCATTAATTATGACTATGTCTTTCCTAATACCATTTCATTTTAACGTTGATACATATTGCCAGCACGGTAAATGATATGTTTCAGGGTTTTCGTGAAATGGTATAAAAGATACCAGAATCAAAGCAGATGCCTACATATTTTGTGAAATCCAACTATGATTAAAAACAGCTTCATAAATCCGGTTATGGATTTTTAAATAACCCTGTTCCTTAACTAATAAACCTGATAATATAAATTCTCTTTCATCTGGGCTATCAACAGCTTTCACATTTCCATGATCTAAAACTTGTCGATAGAGTTCTAGCATTGAAGTAGCTTTCTGTTCACCTTTGAGGATGCGATCGCGAATCGTCCTTAAATGCTCTGGTTCGTCTTGACTTTCCCAGTCGTCTATAATACTGGTACGGATCAAATTCTCAATCCAGGCTTTTTCAGTTTTTTCACAAATAGAAGATGAGGAATTGCGAACCATCTGGCAAATCTTTTGAGTTAAAAAAGGCTGGCCGTTAGTCCAGAACAAAACTTCTTTCAGTACCGCTTGTGGGTTGCTAACCTTGTCTGAAAACCCATGTAGTAGAGGTTGAGCCTCGTGTAATTGGAAGCCTTGCAGTTGAATAGCCTGACCAATATTAAAAGGCGTTCGGCGATAATCTGTAATTAAATCACTAGGAGTAGCAACTCCCAATAAAACAAAGCACAATCGCTTATACTCTGGATTAATACCTCGCTGATTATAGCAAGAGCGAACTAAAGCAAAAAAGTCATTAACTGAAAAATTCAACCCTAAAAGACTATCAATTTCATCTAAAAAAATCACTATTTTAGGTGCAGGAGAATCATCCGGTAATCTAACTTCAGTTAACAAAACTTCTTCAAAAAATCTACTCAATCGCTGCACAGGAGAAAGTTCGATATTTTCTTGCCACCAAGCTTTTAAATTAACCTTACCAAACAGGTCAAAACCCTGCCACAACTCCACAGCTAATCCTTTATACCATTGATCTGGAGTAATGTTTTCACTACCAATTCGAGTCATATCAATGGCAGCACAGCAAAAATCTTTTTGTTGTAAATAGTGCATCATCCGCACCATCAAACTTGATTTACCCATTTGTCGGGTATTGAGAATATAACAAAATTCTCCACTTTTTAATGCTTTATAGAGATAACGATCAGCCGAACGCACGACATAAGTAGGAGCATCAATTGGCAAACTACCGCCAACTTGATAATTATAACTTGAGGCTTCTTCATCACTTTTTAACAGGGCATTTTCAAATTCTAATTTAGCTTGAGTTGCTTTGAGAATATCTAGAGTTTGTGATAGTTCTTGAGTACGCTCTTCCACTTTTTGTTCTAAAGTCCCGTAAAGGCGAGAATTTTCAATCGAAATAGCAGCTTGACTAGAAAGAATATTTAAAACTTCAACTCGCTCTGGTGTAAATGCTCCCGTTGTGAGATTATTTTCTAAATATAAAATACCGCTCAATTTGCCTTGATTGAGTAAGGGAGTACAGAGAATTGATTTCGGTAGAGTAGCGATAATATAAGAATCACGGGTGAATTGTCCCTCATTGGTGGCATCATTGAGAACTATATTTTCCTGGGTACGAGCAACATAATTGATGATAGCCGTTGACAGAAAGGGAGTCTGGGAAGATGCATCTAGTGAGTCTACTGGGATGGATTCTAGGATGGTAACATCATCAGAATCTATTGATCCCACCGCCTCAATCACCCAGTGATCATCAGAATGTAGAAGCAAGAAACCTTTTTGAGCGCCAGCATTCTCAATTACAATTTTCATTAACTTTGCCAGCAACTTACCCAGAACAATTTCTCCTGCTAGGACTTGAGATGCTTTAATAACTGTTGTTAAGTCGAGAAATGTTCCATCATTACCACTAGTAGAAATAGTGGGACTGAGGCTTTTAGCCTTCCCTTTAGTTGCAGTTACTATAAAATATTGTGGATATTCATCTTCTAATTGTTTAATTTTGGCTTTAGCTCCCCAAAGTGTGTAACAATGGTGTGCATTTTTCAGATATAGCTGCCCAATTTCTTCCCTACCCAGTTGCAGATAAAATTCTGCTGCTCTTTCATAAGCTAAAGCTTCTTCATGAATAAACTCAGATTTTTTAGCACCTTGGATAGCTTTTTCATATAATTCTTCTGCTTGCCAATTTTTGCCTAACACTTTTGCTTTTTCAGCCGCGACCAAATCATATTTATGCTGACAAGTTGCCGGACAATGGTTAGCCCATATCTTCATACTCTCCTGATTTTTGTCTACTTGCTCCATTAATTCTATTTGCTGGTTAATATCATAAGTATAATATTCAGCTAAGGCCGCAAGAGACAAATAAAGATTATGTTGAGGAGTTGTTAAAAAAGAACTACAAGCTTGTACATATTTTGCAGCATTAATTCCATGTTCAAAAGCTTGACGATATTTTTTAAAATAGTAAAAATAAGCTGTTTTGGCAAAATATACAAAAAATATTAACCAAGCATTATTATTATGTATCCAATTTTGTAAAATTTCTTCTTCTTCTTCTTTTGAACTACCAATAATCAAAACATCTTCATCATTATTGATTGTCAAGAAATTAATGACTAATTTATGAAATATTTCTATACAATAGATTGAATAAAAAATAGTTGTTTTTTTAATAAACTTATAATATTGTTGGTAATCCTTCTCCACCTCTTCTAAATTATATCCACCCAAGAACTTGATCCAGCAATAATCTATAGCTATATAAGAAGCAGACTCGTTTTCTCCTGTATCTATACCTGTATGAAAACTTTGCCGTAATTGGTTCTGTACAAATATATTTCTTAGAGATTCTTTCCAGTGCCAAGTTTGTCCATAATAGACCTGGATAACAAAAGCTTCCAATTTGCGAATGTTAAATTTTTCTAATATATTGAGAGCCAGTTTACCAAATTTATCTCCATTGTTAATATCTCTTTTAATACTACATAAAAGCACTCCATAAATACTATAAGTACAAGCTGCTTGAGGGGAATTCCCATATTTCAAGTAGATATCGATCTGATTTAAGATTACTTCTACTAATAAGGGAAAATTAGTAGTGCTTGAAGCGGTTATAATTTGTTGTAATATTGTTACAACTGCTATTTGCGACTCATCAGTCATCACAGGTAGATTGATTAAATCCTCAATATCTGCAATTTCTTTTTCTTGCAAAAATAATTTTATCAAGTCTAGTTTTTGGGATATTCTTGCTTCTATTTTGCTAGGTTCTGGTAAGATATTAATCCCAAATTCTCCTAATGTTTGCAGAGCAGTATCTATTGCTTGATTTGGTTGAAATGTTGTATAATAGTATAATATTTTTAATTGTTGAACTTTAGATTTATCTAAACTAGATTTTGCTTGTTTTATAACCTGTTCAGCAAATTCTTCAAATTGGATAAATTTAGTATTTAAGCAAAGCAATTCTAATATTTCTATATGAAATTCAAACGTCAATGTGTACTGTTCATTCCAGCTATTAGATGATAGAAGTTTTACTCCTGTTTCTAAATATTTAAGCGCAGGTTCATAAGCCGTGGATGCCTTAGACTTTTTACCCGCTTGAAGATTCAATTTTGCTAATTCATATTTTTCTAATTGTTCAGTAATTAATTCTGCTCCTTCATTCAGTTGATTGACAATATTAAAAATATTTTCATCTAATTCCTCTGCTTGAGAATTTTTCCACAACAGACGGCCTATTTGCAAATGAACAGATTTTTTTTCTTCTTCTAAAATGAGACTATAAGCAGCTTGTTGAACTCGGTCATGTAAAAATTTATAGGGAATGGAGACAGCAGTTTGAGGCATGAAATCCAAGGAACTTTCTGAAGTATTACTTGATATTTCTTCCTGACTCCATAACAGAGGTAGTTTATAGTTATTATTTAAGGGAATGATTAAGCCTTCCTGAAGTGCTGGTTGTAGTTCTTGAGCAGTGACAATCGGGGATTTTCTATTAACAATTGACAGAATTTCTAAGTTAAACTCATTTCCTATACAAGCAGCTAATTTTAAAATATTTTGTGTATTTTTATCTAGTTTTTCAATCTTTCTGACCATTAAATCAACTACATTATCAGTTATTCCTACTCGTTGTATTTGCTCAATATCCCAATGCCAAAAACCTCTGTTATTTTCTCTTTGATTAAGGGGAAATTGAGTGATGGTAAATACTAATAATTTCTCTTGATATAATATTTTTAATAATTGAGTAATAAAGAAAGAATTACCGACAGTTTTTTTAGTTACTAACTCTGCTAAAGATTGTACCTCTTCGCTGGAACAATTTAGGGTATCAGCCATTAATTGTTTAACATCACTAATTCCCAAAGGTTGAAGAATGATTTGATTAACTGTAACTTCAACTTTTCTAATTTGCTCTAATGTTTGTATTAAAGGATGGGTAGGGCTGACTTCATTATCTCGGTATGCTCCTATAATCAATAAATATTGGCTATCAACATTGGTAATTAATTTCTCAATTAAATTCAAAGATGGCAAATCTGCCCATTGTAAGTCATCCAGAAAGATAGCTAAAGGATGTTCTTTTTGACTAAAAATTTGAATAAATCTGGCAAAGAATAAGTTAAACCGATTTTGTGATTCAGTTGCTCCTATTTGCTCAACAGGTGACTGTTTACCGATAATTTTTTCCAAGTCGGGAATTAGATCAATAATTATTTGACCATTATTTCCTAAAGCTTTTAATATTTTCTCTTTCCAAATTTTTAGGGTTATTTCCGGTTCACTCAAAAGTTGACGGATTAAACCTTGGAAAGCTTGGGTGATTGCTGCGTAAGGAATATCTCTCTGTAACTGGTCAAATTTGCCATTAATAAAGTATCCTCGTTGCTGTGTAATGGGTTTATGGATTTCATTGACTAAGGCAGATTTACCAATGCCTGAATAACCGGAAACGAGTATTATTTCAGTATTACCTTGACTAACTCGCTCAAAAGTAGTTAATAGTTGAGTAATTTCTTTCTCTCGACCATAGAGTTTTTGAGGAATATGAAACTTATCAGCAACATCTTGACTCCCTAAAGAAAATGGAGCAATTTTTCCTATAGTCTTTAATTGCTGAAGACAGGTTTCTAAATCTGCTTTAATTCCCCAAGCACTTTGGTACCTTTCTTCTGGGATTTTAGCTAATAATTTTATAACTATATTTGATACTGTTAAAGGAAGAGAGGAAATTACTTCATCAGGTCTTTTGGGATTTTGAGCGAGATGACAATGTACTAGTTCTATTGGGTCATTCGTTTCAAAGGGGAGTTGATAGGTCAACATTTCATATAAGGTTACGCCCAGGGAATAAAAATCACTACGGTAATCTATCCCCCGATTCATTCTACCGCTTTGTTCTGGGGCAATATATGCTAATGTTCCTTCCAATTGATTAATATTACAAATTGTCTGATTGTCTTGAGATAGACGGCTAGAAATTCCAAAGTCAATTATTTTCAGTTGTTTAGTTTCGGGATTATAGACAATATTGGCAGGGTTAATATCTTTGTGAATAATATTAGCATTATGAATATCTCCTAAACTTTCAGTAATTTTAATAGCAATTGTCAGAGATTCTTCTAAGCTAAATTGATGTTTGGACATTAACAATTTTAAAGATTGACCACCAAAATCTTCTAAAAGTATGACTAAACTATTTTTATATCTTTGTAGATTATATGCTTTAATAACTCCCTGAACATTTAGGGAATGAATAATTTCATATTCTTGCTTATATCTGAACAGTTCATCAGCGTTAGGATAGTCATCTTTGAGAATTTTGAGAATAACAGGTTGATGATCTGGTTTGATGGTAGCTTTATAGACTAATGAGTTATCACTTTCATAAATTTTGACTAAAATCTCGTATTCAGTATTAGAACTCATAATTAATTGGCTGATATGTAGATAAAGTTAATAAAATGTAGATTAGCCCTCTTCCATCAGTCTGGGCAATGCAACATCTAAAACATTTATTGGTAAATTATTTATGGCTTTATTAGTAACAATTTATTGAAAATTTTTTGTTAGTAATAAAATGTTAAAACCCTTGCTGTAGTAATATCTTTGGAAGTTAGAGAATGATTTTTTGATTACCAGTTTCACGGAAGAGGGATATGAAGCTTATAGAGTAGTATGTTTTTTAGCTGATTTCATCGCATCCTTCAAAAATGATCACGTTAAGAGTAAAAGATAAATACAGCTTAATTCATGATTCTATTCCATAAAAGCGAACAGAATTATCCCAAAGGATCTTTTTCATAACTTCTGTAGATAGCTGTTCCTCTAATGCCACTGCTTTTTTAACAACATTGGGATCATAATCCAAATGGGGATAGTCAGAACCAAAAATTAAGTTATCTTCACCAATACAAGAAATAACTTGAGAAATATTCGGTTCAGACGGTTCTATTTCAATAAAACACTGGCGACGAAAATATTCAGAAGGTTTCATTTTTACATTATCTTTAACCTCCCAGTACAGTTCTTCATACTCTTGATCTAGCCGCCATAACCAATAGGGTAGCCAGCCACAACCAGACTCTAGAAAAGCTACTCTTAGCTGAGGGTGACGTTCTAATACTTCACCTTCAATTAATGCTAAGAGTGCCATCATTTGTTCCATAGGATGCGAACAGGCGTGCATAGAAAAATGTGTATCAAACCGATCTGCTCCAGTTGTTGGTAAGCGGCTATGAGCTAGGTTTTATAAATATTTCTACTTAACTAATCCCTGTTATTCTAGCAACAACTTAGAGGTATGTAGGGGTATGGAGACAAGAAATATTTGACATCTACTAAAAATTCTCCATTTTCTTTACTATAAAATGGAAGTTCTCCTTCTTCATCGTCAGCATCAGCCCATTTTTTAATCTCATTCAAAGATAGATTTCTTTCGGAAGGTATGGGAGGATAAGGAATAACAGCTTGAAAAGCAATAGAAGATTTTTCTGGACTGAGTTGTAATTCTTTGATCTCACCTTTAAAGGTATTCCATTCTACTTCTAGTCCATATCTATTAACTATTTCTCCTGTGCTTAAAATGGGTTGAGAAATTTGGTGATAGTATGTTTCTTTATCCTGTTTAATTTCACGATATGCTTGTCCTGCCATTAAAAGGCTCAATGCAATTCCCTGCCAAGCTTTACTACTGGGTAAAATCATAAATCTGGCTTTTTCACTAGATTTAGTTTTACTTTGTAGTGGATAATAGATGTCAAGATTTTCTGGTTCAAGATCAGAGGGAGGATAGGCCTGATCCACAAAGAAAATCTCTCTGGCTATGAGATTATTTAACACTTCTGCATCAATTTCATCCCAGTCACCATTTACAAATTTATCCCAATCACCTGTTCTTTTGGCTTCTAAATAAGAGTGCCATGTTTTAGCAATTAGCTGGGATATTTTGCGGCTATGCAGTAAAGTCCGAGTTGACTCATAAAAATTATTAACTTCGCGAATGATCTGTTCTCTTGAAGTAGTGTTTGAGAATAATGCATCCAAAAAACCTGCTGCTAAAACTACTCCAGGTGATGGTAAATAAGAGCCTATATTATTACTATTCTGGTTTTGGTAATAAGGTTGTAGCTTTTCTTGAGTCGTTGCATCAATCAAATAGGTCTGAAATTCTTCTCTAGATTTAGCTACTATTGTCGTTTTGATATATTGTCCTTCTGTTCTCTTTTCAGGGGGAGTCACTAAGAGAATTTGGTAATATGTATCAGTATCGTTCCACTGTTGTGGACGCATTGCATCTTTTCCAGATCCTACCAGCATCGTCTCCATATAGCCGATATCTGAATTTGTGAGTGGCTGTGGAGGATGAGAGGACAATTCTTGTTCATTCATGATAATAATGCATCCTTAATTTAATGTTCAAACCAAACCGTAAAAACGGCTGGGATTATCCCAAAGGATCTTTTGTATTGTTTCTTGAGATAACTGTGTCTCAAGCTCTATAACTGTGTTCACGATGTTCGGTTTATGATCCATGTGAGGGTAATCAGAGCCGAAGATTAAGTTATCAGAACCGATATATTCGATAATTTGAGGTAAATAAGGTTCGGAAGGTTCGATACCCACAAAGCACTGACGACGGAAGTACTCTGATGGCTTTATTTTGACATGATCTTTGACTTCCCAATGTAAATTATCATACTCTTCATCCATGCGCCAGAGCCAATAGGGAAGCCAACCACAACCAGACTCTAGAAAGCCTACCCTTAGCTGAGGGTGACGTTCTAATACTCCTCCTTCAATCAATGCCAACAAGGCCATCATCTGTTCCATGGGGTGGGAACAAGCGTGGAGGGCAAAACGAGTATTAAACCGATCTGCACCTGTGGTTGGTAAGCGGCTATGGGTTCCTTCATGTATTGCTACTGCAATGTCTAACTCTTCGCAGGCTGTCCAAAATGGCTCATAGGTGCGATCGCTCAAAATTCGACCTTTGACCGGATTAGGACGCAAAACCACAGCCTTCCAACCAAAATCAGCTATACGATATAATTCTGATACCATTTGCTCTGGAGCATGAAGATTTATAGCTCCTACCCCTTTTAATCTATCTGGAGCATAGCTACAAAATTCTTCATATAACCAAGTATTGTAAGCATTGGTAAAGGCTCCCACAACTTCAGCGGGCATGGTATCAATGCCAAAGAGCCACAGTCCATAAGTTGGATAAATAAATGCTATATCAACCCCCATTTGCACCATTGCTTGAAGGTGAGATTCTGCATCATAACGATGAAAATAAGCATGGGGATGAGCCTCTATCATCCGTTGATTGCCCATTTCTCGCATTTGTGGGGATATCTTTTCCACAACGTCTTCCCCTTGAATTTTCATGTCCGCTGAGGGCGCAAAATGCTTGAATTCCGGGGCTAGATACTTAGACCATATTTGCGGAGGCTCAATTACATGGGAATCAGCATCAATAATTTTATACCCGTGCAGCATAGTTAAACCTGGTAAATTGCCAACAGTTATCAGTGTAAATTATCTTGTTTAAAACTCGGTTAAAATTTCACTCATATTGATACCTATAAAATCTTGGTTCTACGTGATATTACGCAACTAACGAATTTAAGGTCAAGCCATACTGCTACAGTATCTTTGGCTTTTTACCTCAAGAGTTGAGTTAAAATTAGGATTATTGAACATTTGCTAAATTCAGTTAAATTCAGTTAAATTCAGTTAAATTCAGGTATGGCAGATCCCAAAAATCTTCAAGTCTTGAAGACTAACTTTCTGGTCTTTTCTGATATCTAACCCAAGATCAAATTATCCCTTCTGCCTCCTGCCTCCTGCCTCCTGCCTCCTGCCTTGCCCGAAGGGCAGATAAATTACATCCACATCGGATAGGGGTTCAATTGGTCTTCACTCAGAGACTCTTTCAACCAACCCATTTTGATCGGAATCTCATAAAGCCGTCCTGTCCCTAAGCGTTTCCACATATGACGCATTCCTGGCACAATTACCTTAGCTACTCTCAGTCCAATATCAGGACGAGTCTGATCTAGAACTAGCATTTCCAAACCATTTTGCTCAACGATTTTTTGACAAAGCTGAATATCTTCGAGAAGATCATCACTAGCTAATTGGAGATAATCTGCACAGACTTTCGGGACACTCTGATGATCTGGAAGCAGATAAGGTTGATTTGCTACAGTCGCAGATTTCCACCATTCTATTGCTAGGGGGTCAGCAGATGGGGGATATTGGGTAGTACCATCCGCTTGAGCCGATAAAACGTTAGGTAGAATTTGGTTAACTTCAGTTAAAGCTCGACTAATGGCAATCTGAGGGTCAAAATGGGTTCCATAGCCCAAAATAATATCTTCTATTTCTTGATCTTTTCGGCGACTAATAGCAGCGAAAGTAGGAATATTGAGGTCACTAGTAATATCTAATACCCACAATTCTCTGTTAAGGGCTTGGTAATATTTCTTCAGTTCCTGGAAATAAGGCTGATCAAAACTGTCTAAATCTACTTGAGGTTTTTGTAAATGATTATACCACCACAATGCTACACAATCACGCTCAACTAATTCCATAAATCCTTGGAGAATCGCTTCTTCAAGGGTATTACCCGTAGCGCATCCATTGGAATCAGCCCAACAGTCTGGTTGATGAGATTGGGGATAACCATAATAGCAGTAAGCTGTTGGTAGATACTTGAATTCCTGGTGAGTTAAAGACCAAACAGGTGTCCAGTCAATTTCTCTTTCTATATCAAAGGGTTCAGGGACTTTTTGAAACCAACCATTACTCTTGGTATTCAATTGTTCCCGATTCTGATATTGCTGTTCACTGAAATTCATACAGGTATTGGGATGAATAGCTTTGTCTCCCATTTGTTGGTAACTGCTTTTGTGTCTGATTTCGTCTCCCTGAAATACCCCGGAATACCTTTCAATAGCTTCACAAAAACCACTCACCCTGGATTGAATGTCAGTCCTACCTTTTCCTGCACTCCTACCGCCAAGATTTTGGCGTAAGCTGTCTAAATCGTCAAAGATGCTGAGAAAATGATGCTTGGCTATGTAGGTATGGGTTAACCCATGACTTGGTATTTTTTGCAGTTCTCGAACAACACCTGTAATGGGACTAATATGATGTTGATATTTTCTGAAAGTTTCTTGGGGTGAACAATAACGGTGTCCTCCGTCTGCGGTGAAGTTTTTTTTCCGGTGTCCTAAAACAATTGGTAGGGGTTTGTTATTCAATTCCTTGGTCTTATCTCCACAACTGCGACATTGGGGACGCTGGACGAGGATATGATTTTGGGTTTGCAGAGTAAGGGTATCATAGGTTAATAAAGTCCCTTCTAATTGCTGATTTCCGTTTTGGACAATCCATTTAAAAATTTCTGTAGCTACCATTCCTAATGCTGTTTGCACTGTGGAAGCTAAAAATCCGAGAGGAGGAGAAATAGGGTTGAGAATATTTTTATGCTTTTGAATAAACCTTTCAACGGGTCGATTATCTCGTAAGCGGTGTGCTAGGCATTCCCAACACCCAGTTTGGTTGGGATGAAATATAGGGCCTATCCATATTTTTGTGCCAAGAGGATTGACTAACATCCAGGGAGATTGGGACTTTAAGGCTTGTTGATTAAATTCTGCTAGTTGAGGGTGTAGGTAGTCGTCAGTTAAGACTATTGTGAAATCTGCTGTGAAATCTGCTGTATCAGCTATTTGAATATGCAGGGATTTCAGGATGGTGATCAAGTTGTTGGGAGGAAGAGAACCAATTGCTTTGACGGCAATTTTGGCTGATTGTAGTCGTTGAACAGCTAGTAGGGGAGTGATATTGAGATGATGACAGAAGATGGCTAAGTGGGAGGGTAGTGAGTCATCTTGTTCTACCAAATAGCCTTTTTGTTCCATTTGAAATAAGGCATACTGGGTCTGAATGCTGAGGTTGAGCATTCTTTGGAAAAAGTCACTGGTTTCTTGATTAGGTTTTTGTTCTGCTTGTAGTTCTAGTTGAATGATGTCAAGAAGTTCGTCAACAGTATAATGGTGTTCTTTTAGTAAAGCAGCTATGCGACAAGAAAGGCGATCGCTTAAATAAGCTGTTTCTCTTTCGGATAGAAAAAATACTTGCTCTGGTTCTATAATTTCAACGGAGTAAGCAGGTTTGAAATTCGGTTTATTGAGCATAATTTTTCTTCTTTAATGAACTGATGAAAATAGTAAAAGTTCAGGAGTCAGGAGTCTTTTTATACCAAAAATAAACCCCCTACTAAAATTTAGCAGAGGGAATAACAATAGTTTTAATTAGTTGTAATTACTTAAGATTTTGGTTTCACGGTCGAAGCAACATGAAGTTCTTTCAATTGCTTCACATCCACACCAGAAGGTGCATCTGTTAACAAACAACGCGCTTGTTGTGTTTTTGGAAAAGCAATTACATCACGAATTGATTCTTCCTCTGCTAACAACATCACTAAACGATCTACACCATAAGCAATGCCACCATGGGGAGGTGTACCATATTCAAAAGCTTCTAATAAAAAGCCAAATTTGTTTTGTGCTTCTTCTGGTGATAAACCAATAGCTTCAAACACCTGTTCTTGAACTTCTCGCTTATAAATTCGCAGACTTCCACCACCAACTTCAAACCCATTAAATACTAAATCATAGGCTTGAGCGCGGGCGGTTTTTAAATCATGCAAATCATCAGGATGGGGTGCTGTAAAGGGGTGGTGTAATGCTTCCAAACGTTTTTCATCAGCATTCCATTCAAACATGGGAAATTCTGTAATCCAGAGGAAGTTAATTTTATCTGCTGGAATTAAATTAAATTCTCTAGCTACAAATTGGCGAATTCTATCTAAAGTTTTATTGACAGTACCAGCATCAGCAGCTGCAAATAATAATAAATGACCTGCTTTTGCACCTGTGCGGGTTAAGATTTCTTGCTTTTGTTCTGGTGTCAAATTATCTTTAATTGCGCCAATGGTGTCAATTTCTCCATTTTCCCTGACGCGGATATAAGCTAAACCCTTTGCACCAGCTTCTGCTGCTTCTCTGAAAATGTCTCCACCGGGTTTAATGCGAACATTAGAAATAGCATCATTACCGTTGGGAATGGGAAGAATTTTAACTATACCGCCTTTGGAAATAGCATCGTTAAAAACTTTGAAGCCAGAATCTTTTAAAACATCGGAAACATCAACTAATTCTAAACCATAGCGGGTATCAGGTTTATCACTTCCATATTTATCCATCGCTTCTTTGTAGGTGAGACGAGGAAAAGGATGGGGTAAATCAATTCCTTTAACGGTTTTGAAAATATGACAGACTAACTTTTCATTGAGTTTAATTATTTCTTCTTCAGACATGAAACTCATTTCCATATCTAATTGTGTAAACTCTGGTTGTCTGTCTGCACGTAAGTCTTCATCGCGGAAACATCGTGCAATTTGATAGTATCTATCCATTCCCGATACCATCAATATTTGCTTAAATAGTTGTGGTGACTGCGGTAAAGCAAACCATTCACCTTCGTTAACGCGACTGGGAAGAATATAATCTCGCGCACCTTCTGGGGTGGAACGGGTAAGAACCGGGGTTTCTATTTCGATGAAACCTTCTAAATCTTCCAAGTAGCGACGCATTGCTTTGACGACTTGGTGACGCAGTTGCATATTTTGCGCCATGCGTTCCCTTCGCAGGTCTAAATAACGATATTTTAACCGCAAGTCTTCCCTCACTGTTTCTGTGTCTGCGGTGGAAACCTGAAAAGGTAACTGTTTGCGAACAGCGTTGAGGAGTTCAATTTTATCGGCGTATATTTCTACTTCACCGGTAGGGATGCGGGAATTCAGGGATTCTGCGGGACGCTGGGTTACTCTACCAGTAATTTCTACAACGTATTCATTGCGTATGGCGTTGGCTTGCTCGTAGGAGTCTGGGGTGCGTTGAGGATCGCTGACGATTTGAACAATGCCTGAGCGATCGCGTAAATCTAAGAATATCACGCCCCCATGATCGCGGCGACGGTCTACCCAACCGTATAAGGTAACAGTTTCTCCAATATGCTCTTTTCGGAGTTCGCCGCAATAGTGAGTTCGCATAGTGATTAGTTCGTTTTTTCTGGGCTAGATGGGTAAATAAATGTCAAGGCTTTCCCATTATCTAGCATCAACATTCATTGTAGTTATTTTGGGTCAAGAAAAATCATCTTTTTAGGAGGCAGGAGGCAGAAGGCAGGAGTCAGGAGTCAGGAGTCAGGAGTCAGGAGGCAGGAGGCAGGAGGCAGGAGGCAGGAGGCAGGAGGCAGGAGGCAGGAGTCAGGAGTCAGGAGTCAGGAGTCAGGAGTCAGGATAAAGAAGAAATTTCTCCCCTGCTCCCCCTGCTTCCCCTGCTCCCCCTGCTTCCCCTGCTCCTTCTCTGTCACCTGTCACCTGTCACCTGTCACCTCAAACTGTCACCGCTTCCCGCACTTCTACTGGTTCACCGGTCAGGCTAAAGGGGCGAACTTCGGTAATTTTCACCTTGACTATTTGCCCTTTAAGTTCTTTGATATCACCGTTGAAGAACGTTAAACGATTTCCGCGTGTGCGTCCCATTACTTGGGTTTTATCTTTGGTGTTTTGGTCTTCTACTAGGACTTCTTCGATTCTGCCAAAGTAACGTTGCGATCGCTCTGCTGCTTTGACATTAACTAAATGATTGAGTCTTTGCAAGCGATCGCTCTTGACTTCTTCACTCAATTGATTATCCCACAAGGCCGCAGGTGTTCCCGGACGGGGTGAATAAGCAGCGGTATTCAACAAATCAAAACCAATATCATCCACCAATTTCAGGGTATTCTCAAACTGTGCCTCTGTTTCCCCAGGAAAACCCACAATAGCATCCGCACTAATTGACGCATCTGGCATATAACGACGAATAGTATCAATAATCCGCCGATATTTTTCATGGGTATAGCCCCGTGACATCGCTTTTAAAAGCTCATTATCCCCAGATTGGAAGGGAATATGGAAATGTTCGCACACCTTCGGCAACTCTGCACAGGCCTTGATTAATCTTTCTGTAAAATAACGGGGATGGCTAGTAGCAAACCTGAGCCTTTCAATCCCCGGCACATCATGAACATAATAAAGTAAATCTGTCAATGTGTGCAGGTGACGACCTTCAGGAGTTGAACCCGGTAAATCTCGTCCGTAAGCGTCAATATTTTGACCTAAAAGCGTGACTTCTTTATAACCTTGTTTTCCCAATAGTTCCATTTCCGCCCGGATAGATTCTGGTGTCCGAGATTGTTCCACACCACGCACATTGGGAACTACACAATAAGTACAACGCTCATTACAGCCATAAATCACATTTACCCAAGCCGTTACCTGACTATCCCGACGCGGTTGGGTGATATCTTCTAGAATATGCACTTCCTCAGTCGCTACCACTTGATTACCATCAAAAACCGACTCCAGCAAATCTTTGAGGCGGTTAGCGTGTTGCGGACCCATGACTAAATCTAATTCTGGCACACGCCGCAATAAAGCCTCACCTTCTTGTTGGGCAACACAACCAGCAACAACTAAAGTTAAATCAGGTTGTTCATGTTTGCGTTTTGCTTGTCTACCCAAGTAAGAATAAACTTTCTGCTCGGCATTATCCCGAATTGTACAAGTATTATAGAGAATTACATTGGCATCATTGGGATCTTCTGACCATTCAAAGCCCATTTCTTCTAATATGCCAGCCATGCGCTCTGAATCGGCTTTATTCATTTGGCAACCGAAGGTAGTAATGTGGTAGCGGCGGTTCATGGTCATGGGGAATTACGCTGAATCAGTATCATCTATTTTAAGTCCATTCACCATTCTATCGAAACTTACACCAGGAGTAAGGAGTAAAACTATTTTGCTGTCTAGGTTTCAATTTAGATTCTGTACCTCAGTGACATAGAAAAAGAAAATTGGCACAGATTTGAGATTATTGCTAAAAGCGAATGTAATTCATAAAAGTATGAGCTTGTGCTGACAAACTATGCTTTGCATACCAATTATAAGCATTCTCCGCTACTATCTGTCCATCTGATATATTCATTTGCTGTTGATACCTGTCTCCCAACCAATAATTTTTTCCTGCTACCAAACCATCTACGTCTTGTCCTTCATACCATATACCGATAGGCAACAATTTGTGAGCGCAGTAAGCAGCAAATATTGTTGATTTTGTCAAATATGCCAACGGGTAATTAAAAAAACCGACCAAAGAAGTTGATAATATACTGCTGATTTCTGAAGCGGACTTAATTCCCAAGCAAGTCACGGGAATATTATTAATGGCGGAAATTTCCAAATCTAGAGGCGGACCGATATCGAATATTTCCTCAATTTCCAATTCCTCACAAGTCCGCTGTAATGCTAATTGCGAATCTTGATAAACACGAGAACGGGTTCCAGTACCACCAAATACTACCAAACGCCGAGAACGCTCTGATAACAGGGGGAGAGATTCTGGTTCACCCACAGTAGAAAACACTGGTAAAGTGGGAATATCAGAGTGTTTGCCTTTGCTAAAGTTACTAATAATCTCAGCATATCCTTGTTTGCTAGTAATACAGCGATCGCTCAATCTTACCAAACGCCCTGCTAAATTTCTTTGTAGAGGTGATGTCCAAAATTGACTAGTCCAAATCGCCCCAAAAGCATAAATTTCATGGAACATAGTCACTAAACGGCGGTTATTCCCCCCCTTTCGCCACCTTTCTAAACCAGCCACCAACCAAACCGGACAACCTCTCCTTGCATAACCATAACCAACATAATGCAACAGCACAATTTGGTCTGAATTCTGATCATGAGGCAATAATTCTAACAAATCAGCCTCAGACTGAATACCTACCTGTCTAACAGGAAATCCTGCTATGAAATCTTGTCCAGACCAATTTTTATCTCCAATCAAAAACTCACTAATTACACCAAAGTCTTGACACATTTGTTGAGCTAAATTTAGCCCATAGTCTCCCACTCCATCAATAGCAGGGGGTAAACGAGGTACAATAACAGTCACTTGGTCTAAATTGCTCATTTCAATGTACTTACATTCGATAAATTTGCCAAAATACAGCTAAAATTAAAAATACCAATAAAATCAAACAGTAATTCCGCTCAAATTCAGTGAACAGTAAACAGTCATCAAAAACTATAAACTTGAGCAAATAAAATGGAAGCCCTAGAACTCAAACGCGAAATCGAAACGTTGTCTAGCCGCCTGGGTAAAACCCAGGACTATCTTTGACGTACCTGCACTCAAAGCCAAAATTCACGATTTAGAACAAATATCAGCCCAGCCAGAATTTTGGGACGACCAAACCCAAGCACAACAAACACTGCAAGAACTAAACGATCTTAAATCCCACCTCGAACAATATTATCAGTGGCACACCAACTTAGATGATACCAGAGCAGTCATTGAGCTACTAGAGTTAGAAACCGACGAATCACTCTTACAAGAAGCCGAATCTACCATTATCAAGCTTAATCGTGAACTTGACCAGTGGGAATTACAACAGTTGCTTTCTGGCCCCTACGACTCTCAAGGCGCAGTTTTAACCATTAACGCAGGTGCAGGTGGTACAGATGCACAAGACTGGGCATTTATGCTGATGCGAATGTATACCCGCTGGGCTGAAGACCACGGTTACAAAGTGACATTAGCAGAAGAATCAGAAGGTGACGAAGCCGGAATTAAATCAGCCACCCTAGAAATTACAGGCCGTTATGCCTATGGCTACTTGCGTTCCGAAACTGGTACTCATCGCTTAGTCAGAATTTCCCCCTTCAACGCTAACGGTAAGCGTCAAACCAGTTTTGCTGGGGTCGAAGTAATGCCACAAATAGACAACACCGTCAAATTGGAAATTCCAGAAAAAGATTTAGAAATTACCACAACTCGTTCTGGTGGTAAAGGTGGGCAAAATGTCAACAAAGTAGAAACAGCAGTACGGATAGTTCATCTACCCACTGGACTCGCTGTGCGTTGTACAGAAGAACGTTCTCAGCTACAAAACAAAGAAAAAGCCCTGGCTCGTCTCAAAGCCAAGCTGTTGGTCATAGCCCAAGCACAACGCGCCCAAGAAATTGCTGAAATTCGTGGTGATATAGTGGAAGCTTCCTGGGGTAACCAAATTCGTAACTATGTGTTTCATCCTTACCAGATGGTTAAGGATTTGCGTACTAATACGGAAACAACCGCCATTACCGATATCATGAACGGTGAAATTGATGCTTTCATCCAAGCCTATTTACGGCAAGAAAATCAATTGGTAGACAGTAATTCTGGATAATTGGTAATAAGTAAAAACACATACATCATCAATCCAAGCAAGATACCCGATTTTTGTCAAGCAGTCGGGTATCTAATAGCGCAGCTTTGCGTAAACTATACATGATCGATTTTCACTAAAAATACCTGTTAAAGTTATAAATAGAGATTATTGTGAAAAAATTATGAGCAATTCTCCTTCAACCGAACCTAAGCCCAGCTATGTGAAACTTGCCATGCGAAACATGGTAAGGAAGGGTGGAACATCCCTCAAACATTTTGGACTAACCGCAGTAGGGCTATTAGCTATGCTCGTCGGTCTTGCTTACCTAACTCGCTAACTGAGGAGATTTTGTGCCTCCTAAAGTCGAATTATATGTAGAAAATTCTTTTCAAGAATCTACTCCACCCATAGCAGTAAACATAGAAGCTAGTCAGATTACAGTATCTGAATATACCTGGGAAAACTGGTTTGATAAATGGTTGGAAATCCTCACCCCTGATCTCCCACCTGCACTAAGTTACGAAATAGGGCTGCGTTTGACAAACGATGCTCAAATTCAGGAACTCAATGCCCAATACCGACAACAGGATAAACCCACAGATGTTTTAGCCTTTGCCTCCTTAGAGACAGATTTCCCCCAAAGCGAGGAAATGCTTGCTTCTCAACCTTTATATTTAGGTGATATTGTCGTATCTATAGATACAGCACAGCGTCAAGCTCAACAGCAAGAACATAGTTTAACCACAGAGTTAGCTTGGTTAACTGCTCATGGTTTATTGCATCTAGTCGGCTGGGATCATCCTGATGAAGAAAGTTTGATGCAAATGTTAAAACAACAAGTTATATTGCTTGATGCAGCAGGTATTTTTATTAACTTAACATAATGGGTGTGGCTCAAACTTTTGCTCTTGGTGGCAATTTTGACAATATTTTTGTCACAAATTCTTTAAAATTGCGTCAAAGTTTAATTGCCCCCTTAGAATTGATCAGCAATTTTAGATTTTTTGGTTTTACTTTCTGATCTAAAAAACATCGCCCTTACCCTAACACCCTTTAGCAGCGATACAAATCTAAAATCCAAAATCTAAAATTCCTTGACCAAGATTTCCACTTTATAATATTTGTATTGTCTAGCCTATGTCCCAGCACCTTTCACCACCACCTACACCAAACCGCTTATCAACCCTTGTGTCCAAAGAACGGGAACTTTCCTGGCAGATAGCCTCTAATTTATTTGTTAGTTTTAAGTATGCCTGGGCGGGAATCAGCTATAGCTTTCAAACTCAACGCAATTTTCGTATTCATGTAGCTGTCTGTGCTTTTGCTATTGGTTTAAGTCTGTTTTTACATCTAGAACCAGTAGAAATATCCATAATCGCTATCACTAGTGGTTTAGTTTTGACCTTGGAGTTAGTGAATACAGCCATTGAGTCCCTGGTTGATTTAACAGTTAAGCAAACTTATCATGACTTGGCCAAAGTTGCTAAAGACTGTGCTGCTGGTGCTGTGCTTGTATCTGCTTGGGTATCGTTATTAGTAGCTTCTACACTTTTAGCCCCGCCCCTAATAGCTTTAATCATGACTGCTCTTTAGAAGATGTTGATCAATCAACCCTTGCCCATATTATTTGAAATTGTGGGAAACAAACTTTGTCTATCTTTAATGTAGAGATGCTCAAATTAAAGATGGCAATTTTTAATCTGGGTAAATTGGACAAATAAAAAAATCATTGTCATAGATGGTTCTACTCTCAACCGAACACCAAAAAGGATTCCCAATCCAAAATTAATTGTTCGACAGAGGCTCACGAACATCTAAAATTTAAAATGGTATTAGGTAAAAATTGTGATTATAGTCATTGATAATTACGATAGCTTTACATATAATTTAGTGCAGTATTTGGGAGAACTAGCCGCAGATTTCCCAATGGCTGCTGAGTTGAAAGTTTTTCGTAACGATAAGATTACCGTAGATGAGATTCAGGCATTAAATCCCAATGCAGTGGTAATTTCTCCTGGGCCTGGTCGTCCAGAGGATGCAGGAATTTCTCTAGATTTAATTGCAAAACTAGGATCTAGTTTACCGATTTTGGGTGTTTGTTTAGGACATCAAAGTATTGGTCAGGTATTCGGTGGTAAAATTGTTTCTGCACCAGAATTGATGCATGGTAAAACCTCTCTGGTATCTCACAAGGGAGTTGGGGTTTTTCAAGGATTAGAAAATCCCATTACCGCCACCAGATATCATAGTTTGGTGATTGACCGCGAAACTTGCCCGGAAGTATTAGAAATTACCGCTTGGGTGGAAGATGGAACAATTATGGGAGTACAACACCGGAACTATCCCCATATTCAGGGAGTCCAGTTTCATCCAGAGAGTGTGCTTACTTCTTCGGGTAAGCATTTACTGCGGAATTTTCTAGAACAATTACAGTCGAGAGAGTGATTCATGAAACGACGAGAGTTGATGGGTTATGCTGGAGCAGGTTTGGTGACAGCATTAGTTACTAATTTAAGTTCTAACCTTCCAGTTAATGCCCAGTCCAGTAGTGTATCTGTCCAATGGTTGGGTCACACTTGCTTTCTATTCACTGGTGGTGGTGTGAAAATTCTCGTCAACCCATTTCGGACTGTTGGTTGTACAGCTGGATATCGTCGTCCTAAAGTTACAGCTGATTTGGTATTGATTAGCAGTCAACTATTGGATGAAGGTGCAGTAGAGGATTTACCAGGAAATCCCAAGCTGATTTATGAACCGGGTGTGTATGAATTTAAAGGTATTAAGTTTCAGGGAATCTCCATAGATCATGACCGCAAAGGTGGCAAACAATTCGGTAAAAATACGGCTTGGAAGTGGACTCAAGGAGGGATAAATATTGTACATTTAGGGGGAGCAGCTGCACCTATTTCCATTGAGCAAAAAATCCTCTTAGGTCGTCCTGATGTGGCATTTGTTCCTGTGGGAGGTAGTGCTAAAGCTTACAATGCTCAGGAAGCGAAACAGGCTGTGGAAGTATTAAATCCCAAGTTGGTAATTCCTACCCATTATCGCACCCAGGCGGCTGATGCAGCTAATTGTGAGATTACACCAGTGGATGATTTTATTAATTTGATGCCTGGTGTAAATGTGAAACGGAGTAATGGTGATACGGTAGCTATTAACTCGAAAATGTTATCGGAAAATACGGAAATCCAAATTTTGAGTTATAAGTTTTGAGCAAATCTATCTGTAGCATCAATTAAAGCGGTACGTATTCCTGGTTCGCTCATGGAATGTCCAGCATCAGGAACTACGATAAATTCTGCTTCTGGCCAAGCTTGATGCAATTCCCAAGCAGATACCATTGGACAAACAACATCATAACGTCCTTGCACAATTACAGCAGGAATATGGCGGATAGAGTCAACATTGGCTAATAATTGATTTTCAGTTGCAAAAAACCCACGATTAATAAAATAATGGCATTCAATCCGCGCAAAAGCTGCGGCAAATTCATCATTACCAAACTTTTGAATGAGTGTAGGATCTAATAATAGTTTACTTGTACTTGCTTCCCAAATTGACCAAGCACGCGCCGCTTCTAATTGAATTTGTAAATCTGGATTGATCAAACGTTTGTAATAAGCTGTAATCATATCCCCTCGTTCAGTGATGGGAATAGGTTTAAGATATTCGTCCCAAGCATCAGGAAAAATATAACTAGCACCTTCTTGATAAAACCAGGATAATTCTTTTTGTCTTAACATAAAAATGCCACGCAAAATTAATCCTGTGCAGTGAGAAGGATGGGTTTGACTATAAGCTAATGAGAGGGTACTCCCCCAACTTCCACCAAATACTACCCATTTTTCTATTCCTAAATGCTTTCGTAATTTTTCAATATCATTGACTAAATCCCAAGTAGTATTTTCCCGCAGTTCTGCATGAGGTTTGCTTTGACCACAACCACGTTGATCAAACATGATCAACCGCCATTTTTCGGGATGAAAATATTGTCGATAAAAGGGTGGAGATCCACCACCAGGTCCTCCGTGTAGTAAAAGAATGGGCTTTCCTTGGGGATTCCCTGATTCTTCAAAATGAATTGTGTGCAAGTCAGAAACTTGTAAATAATCTTCTCGGTACGGTGGAATGAGTGGGTATAGTTCTCGCATTGTGGGGATTTTTATCGAAATAATGCTGTTATTATTAATTCATATTGATCAGTAGCAAATCCTGAAAAATTTTGTTTACAAAAAATGTATAGGTATATTTTTATTTTTAAATATTATATATTCATCAGTTAATAATTTTTGGTTTTTTGGCAATTTGGCAGATTTTATATTTGTTGCGTTGCTATCCTAGATGCGCGAATGTCTTTGTGCGATAATTCCGACTTGCAGAATCCCTCGGTTGACAACCGGGGGTCTTTTTTGATTTTACCAAAAAAATGGGTTTGAGGTTCTCCGTCCGGAGATGGCTTTCTAATACAATAGTGCAAACAGGCAGGTCCTTGTCTGTTGGGCGAGATAGTGTAAGACGGTATGAAATTGCAACTGTTGTTTAATCCTGAATCCTGAACATCTTTCCTTGGATGTATGCAATATGACTAACAAAACCTGCTCTTCAGATAGATTGTATAAGTTTGTGATCAAGATAAATTTAGATCAAGACTAGTCCACATTCCAATGTCTTTGATTCTATCCTCCAGTGATTGACCTTCGCTGGAGGTGATTTTTTAAGAAATTGCTACAATAGAACTGGCATATTAGCTATGAAAAAGCGCCAGTAAAAGCGGATTTAAATCTGGCGCAGAAACTCTATCAGTTTTATCAGTGTTATAAACAAAGTGTAAACAACAGAAATCAGAACCAAGCTTTGTAAGCTTAGATAGACTTTTTATCTGTTATGTTATTAGTCCCACTAGGATTTTGTTGCTAGCAAAATCTAATTTTTGCTAACAGTTTTAGTGGAATATTAGTTTCTATTAAGATCATAATCCATTTATAAAATGTTAATAATTAACTTATTAGTTCTTAATAATTGGCTTCATTTTTCTAATTGTTGACGTTGAGGAGTTGCAAAATTGTCTGGAACTGATAGTTGCGAACTAAATTCTTCAATCCATAACTTAAGAGGGTTTGCGATGCGGGGATTTGCTCAATCAGTTGTAATACTTCTTCTTCATCACAACACAATGTTGCTTGATATAATTCAGCAGTCCAATTTGAGGGCATAACGGATAAATTTTCAGGGGTCAAGGTAATAGATTGTTCATTTTGAATATTGCTGCCTCTAGGTTGCTGATGCTCTTCATCAGCATAGATATAGTGCAGTTTTAGATATAGTTCCATTTTCGCAAACAATTCCTCTTGTTGAAAGGGTTTGATCACATAGTCATTACAACCAGCTTTCAGGGCAAGGGCGCGATTATTCCCGTTGGCTTGAGCGGTAAGAGCAATAATAATTGGTATTTCTCCCCCAGGAAGGGAGCGAATTTGTTCTGTTGCTTCATAACCATTTATCCCTGGCATCCGAATGTCCATCCAGATGAGGTGAGGTTGCCACTGTTGCCATTGTTGGATGGCTTCTTCGCCATTTTTTGCTTCTCGTATTTCCAACTTTAGGTGTTCCAAGATTCGCTTCAGTAATTGTCGATTTTCCAAGCGATCATCAACTATCAAAATGCGATAGGAGGGATGATTGGGTGTTAGTCCTATGACTTGTCGGTTGAGGGAGACAGAGGTAACTTCGTCTGCTGCGGCTAACTGTATGGGAATATCTAAATAAAAGATGCTGCCCTGATTGAGCTTGCTGGTGACGCTGAGATGACCATTCATTAATTGCACAAACTGATAACTGATAGAGAGTCCTAAGCCGGTGCCTTCTGTTGTTATTCCCTGTTGGGAGAAGCTACGGGAATGTTGAGATTGCACAAATGCGTCAAAAATGGTGGTGATTTCTTCTGGGGCAATACCAATGCCTGTATCTTCAACTTCAAAATGAAGGGTGAGAGGATTTTTATGATTATTTGCTGCTGCACGTAGTATCACTTGGCCTTGCTTTGTAAATTTGATGGCATTACTGAGGAGATTCATTAGCACTTGACGGAGTTTATTGACATCGGTGGTGATGTATTGAGGAAGATTTGGAGCTATTTGCAAATTAAGTTGTAAGTTTTTGCTATTGGCTCGCTGCTGGAACATCTCTGTTAGGGAGTTTAATAGCGCCATTAAGTCAAAGCTAGTTTCATCCAACACCATGCGTCCGGCTTCAATTTTGGATAGGTCTAAAATTTCGTTGATTAAGCCTAGTAGGTGATTGCTACTGCGATGAATAATTTGTAAGCTGTCTTGTTGTTCTGGTGTTAGCTGAGTGTCACGCTGTAGGATTTGAGTGAATCCAAGGATGATGTTTAGGGGTGTTCGCAGTTCATGGCTCATGTTGGCTAAGAAGATGCTTTTGGCGAGGTTAGCTGCTTCCGAGGCTTCTTTGGCTTGTTGCAGTTCTATTTCTGCTTGTTTGCGATCGCTAATGTCAACGGTGAGTCCAAAGATTTGGGAAATATTGCCTTGTGTATCTAATATGGGCAAATATTTGACAATTATTGTATAAGCTGATTGCCCTGGTAGCTGAATTGTGGCTTCTCCTGTTTGCAGACTTTTGGTGTCGATGGCTTTCTGCAACAGCGGTAAATATTGAGATGTTACTTCTGGAGGAAAAATTTCTTCGTCTCGCTTACCAATGAAGTATTCTAGGGGCAAGCCTGTGCGTTCTAAACCTCTTTCGTTGACGTAGACTAAACGGCGATCGCAATCATAGATACTAAACACATCCATAATATATTGAGCCGCAAACCGAAACCGTTCTTCACTTTGACGCAATGCTTCTTCTGCTTGTTTGCGATCGGTGATATCTAGCGCGGTGCCAAACACTTTGATCACTTTTCCCTGATCATCTAACAAAGCTTCTTTCCTAGACAACACCCAGACAATTGATCCATCTGGACGGATTAACCGATGTTCAATTTCGTAAGCATCACCCGTAGTAATTGCCTGATTCATTACCTCTTGCCAGTTTTGGTGATCTTCTGGATGAATGAGTTGCAAATATTGACTATAGGGTAATTCGAGTAAATTTGGATCTTGTCCATAGATCCGAAATAGCTCCTCTGACCAGGTTAGCTTTTGGGTAATTAGATCAAATTCCCAACTGCCAATGTGTGCTACTTGTTGCGCTCTAGCTAAACTTGTTTCACTATGACGGAGTGTTTCTTCTGTTTGCTTGAGGTTATTGATATCTAGCCGAATCCCGTCCCAAATAATCCTGCCATCATTTAAATAGCGGGGACTGGAACACAGACGTATCCAACGAATTTGTTTTTCTGGTGAACGCTCGCGGATTTGGATATCAAAGATAGACATAGTTTGTGCTGATTCTTCTTGTTGTCGCACAATCTCAGGAATATCTTCTTCCAGGATGAGGTCATAGAGTAATTTGGGGTCTGCGATGATTGCCTCTGGTGTTAATCCATGTTCTCGCTCCACACCTGCGCTGACGTAATGAAAATGATAGCTACCGTTGAGTTCACGAATCACCTGATAAAGGTAGCTGTTAGGGATGTTATCACCAATTGCTCTGATAAAAGCTTCTCTTTCTTGCAGGGCTGCTGCTGTGCGTTTGAGTTCACCAATTTCTTTGCTGATGGAAAGAATGTAGTGTTTACCATCGAGTTCGATCAATTCGCAAGAGACAAGGGATACTTTGATTTCACCAGATTTTGTGCGCCAATGAAATTCTTGATTGTGTACCACTCTTGTTTGTTGCATCTGTTGAGCGATCGCCTCGGCCTCATGAGGATAAACTAAGATATTCGTTGTTACTGCTGTCTTACCTATAAGTTCCTGATATGTATATTCAGTCAGTTGCAGAAAACTGTTGTTGACATCTATCCAGCGTCCATCCTCTATGGTAGTAATAGCAATGGGATCAGGGCTGGTACGAAAGATGGTGGCATATTTAGCTTCTGAATTCCTTAAATTTGTTTGAATATGCTCAAAAGCGTTTTGTAATTGCTGCGCCATCTGCCATAATTCATAGATCGGCAGGTTAGCTGGAATTGGCTCATTTAAATTGCCTTTAGCTATGATAGCTAGGAACTGGCTGAGTCTGAGGATGGGATCAGCAATCCTATTAGCAATGAACAAGCCGAGTGCGATCGCTAATAACACCGCTAAACTAGATATAGTTATAGTGTTTTTGGTACTAACATCAATCTCACTCATCAAGTCAGACTTAGGGATAACTGTAACAATCAACCAATTCAATCCATACTTGTTTCTGTAAGGTTGTACTTGAGAAAAATACGTTTGTTTATTTTCCCTAAATTGCCAAGTTTCCAGTTGATTAATCTGATTAAAATCAGGAAATTTTAATTTTAAGGAATTGCTCGCAGATTGAATCACAGGATTTTGACTTGGGGTTGCCAAAATTCCCCCATTTTTGCCATCGCTAGTTTTAATATCAGGTAATTTATCCACAGAACTGGCAATCAATAAACCATCCTGTTCTATTAAAAATACAAACCCAGAATTACCAATTTTTAACGTTTTTATAAAGGTATGTAACTTGCTTAAAAAAAGATTATTTTCCCTATTTTTGCTATTATTAATGTGTGTAAAAGGATATTTATTAATATAATTGTGCTTAACTGAAAGAGTAGTAGATAGATAATTGTCCAGAGACAAATAAATGCGATCGCTAACTTGTTCCATCAACTGGAGTGTAATTTTCTCCAAAGCATGGTAGCTATTATGTAAAGAAAAACTGTTAGTAAATACTACCGTAATCACAAGTAGCATAATAAAAGGCAAGCTCAAAACTGTGCGGAGAGAAATTGGCAAAAAGCGACGGTAAAACATAAAGATAATTGCAGATTAAAATCATAAAATGAAATAAACAGTAAATATTCAGCACCACTCAACAATCAGCAATAAAATCCTTTTTGTGAAAGTTTTGATTACTAAATTTTGTAATTAATTTACTGCATTAGTTCATAAATACAGTAATTAAACAGCAGAATACACACAGTAAGTATTGCGTCCCTGAGCCTTAGCCTGATAAAGTGCTTGGTCTGCTGAGGCAATCATGTCTTCTTGTAAAGCCCCAATTATAGGAATCATACTAACAATACCAATACTCAATGTTACTTGATCACTAACAGATGACCCTTGATGAGGAATAGCTAGTCTGGCTATTTGGGCTTGAATTTGTTGAGAGATATGAATTGCTCCCTCTAAATCTGTATTAGGTAGTAGAATAGCAAATTCTTCACCACCATAACGGGCTACCAAATCCGCAGGACGTTTGCAACTTTGTAACATTGCCGCTGCTACTTGACGCAAACATTCATCACCTGCTTGATGTCCATAGTAATCATTGTAAGATTTAAAAAAATCTATATCACTAAGTAACAATGCCAAAGGTAATTTTTCCCTTTGCAATCGTAGCCACTCATTAGTCAGCGATTCATCAAAACACCTGCGATTGGCAATTTGTGTTAATCCATCTAGATTAGCTAATCGTAATAACTCCTTATTTGCTTGTTTTAATGCTTCCTCTGTTTGTTTACGACCAATAAATCCACTTAATTCCAAAGCCACTGCATTTACCAACTCCACAAGTTCTGGGTTATGAGGTAAAGGCGATCGCTTAAAAAAGCACATCACGGCAAGCACATTTCCTTCTATATTAATTGGTACTGCAAACGCAGTTTTTAAACCAGCATCCTGCACCAATTCAGCCCGTAAAAAAGCATCTTGCTCCACCAGAGAAGCATCCTGAATCCATTCCGGTTGTTGAGTTTTCCAAACTCGTCCTATTAGTTGAACTCCAAATGCAAAACTGTACTGTAAACTAGCTCGATGAAACCATCTTAACGCTTGATCAAAACAATCATAGTAAGCTTGATATAATTCCAATCTTGTACCATCCGCACTAGTCATCCAAGCCTCACCATATTCCCAATCAATCATCCGACAAACTTCACTCAAAACAACCTCTAGAGCATGATGTAAATTGGGAGCTTGACTAACTAAATTAATCGTTGTTAGTAACAACTTTAGTTTGGACTCAACTTGCTTACGTTCCTCAATTTCCCTCTTTAAATCTTGATTATGTTGATAAAGTTCCTGGCGTTGTTTAACAATAGTTAGTTGATGCTGAACTCTAATTAATACATCCTCTGCTTGAAAAGGCTTAGTAATATAGTCAACACCTCCTACTTTAAATCCCTTCACTTTATCAGCAGCAGAATCCAAAGCACTTAAAAAAATAACAGGAATATCACGAGTTTTATCGCTTTGTTTTAAAATTGAGCAAACTGTGTAACCATCAATATTTGGCATTTTAATATCCAACAAAATTAGATCAGGTGCTTCAGCTTTAACGGTTTCTAAAGCAACTTCTCCACTAATTGCTTTTCTAACTTTATACCTTTCTTTGGTAAGAATTGTAGATAGTGTACGCAAGTTGTCTGGATGATCATCAACCACCAGTAAATTAGCTCTGTACTCTGATACATTTTTCACTAATAAAGTTGAAGTTAAATTATTGTGACTGTAATCGGCTTTATCCAGAATTTTGTAAAACATTTCTTCAGTAGGCTGTAGATGTTTAATAGTTATTACTGTTTTAGTCCAGTTCCACTGGTACAGTATCTAACCTTAGTATTAGATCAATAGCCCCTGAGAAAAGGTGATTAACTTGATATCAAATTGCTAATAAGATCACCATTATTTGTTATGGCAGTTGCATGATAAATAGCTTATTACATAAGCTAAATTATACCCAAACTTTCCACTTCCTTTTGTTGTGAATAATGGTAAAAAATAAAAATACCATGCTTTGTGATGAAAGACATGGTATTTAAATCAAAAATATGACTTAACTATTGAGTTTAGGATTAAAAAACTTGATTCTATTTCAGCGCAGCCCTTAATTGTCTCAGCACTCTACCAGCTTCCAGAAAGTTTTCGTCTTTTGATAGCTGTTTGAGAGTTTCTGGACGACTTTCTCGGACAATCTGGTTATAAGTATTGATGGCAGCATTTAACCGATTGATATCCACATTAGCCGTTTTAATCTCAACATTCTGCACAGGATCTACTTGGGAAATTACAGAATAAGCCTTTAAACCTTTAAGACTTGCTACTAAATTACCTGTTGTAACTTGAGCATTAGGAAGACCAGAATTTGTTGCTATTCGCGAGAAACAAAGACCATATAGAGTCTTTACCAGCTGCTGTACAATATCTGAGGAAACGCCTAAATTTACAAAATTAGTTCTGATTTGAGTCGCTGCATCATCAGCACCATTTTGACCCAAAATGAGGATGATAATAAGATTAGTTTTACCACTGCTATTAATAATCTCAGTTGCCGATTTATTGACTCTATCCTGAATTATTTCCGGAATCTTGAGAGTCCCATCAGGACCAGCACCACGCCGTGGTCCAAAACTATCACCAGAAATACCAGATGAATCTGAAGATGTTCCTTGAACAACAGCCTGTCCAGCATTAGCTCGCTGTAATGAAACCACCAGAGAACTCAATAACATTAACGCCAGACCAAGACTTAAGGTTAATTTTTGCTTACTCATGCTTTTGCCTTAAATTTCTGCAGTGAAAGAACATAGATTTTAGAACTGGAAACTATACCCTGCACTCAGAGTAAAACCCACACCATTATTCAAATTGTCAGTTACATCAGTGAAAATGGTGTTAATGACTAGAGGAGTTCTCTTCAAAGGAACAAAAGAAGCACCCATATTAAGACTGCTTCCAGTCCAGCTAGTGACCAAAGATGCTTCAGGTGCTAATCTTAATCCGACACTACCAAAAAGATTGACAGCATTCTCTCCAGCTTGACGCGCACCTTTAGAAGCAAAGCTACCACTACCAAGACCAACAGAAACAGTCACTGGATTAAATGATTTGGTAAGTACCCCATAGAGGGTTTCTTTAGCTTGGTTAGCTTCTCCCCATTTAATCGGATTAGACCAACCCACTGCAAAAGCTGTACCATCGTCGAAGTATCTATGTAGTTTCAGCCCCACAGTTCCACTATCACCAAAATCACCAAAATTTTCTTTTTGTCCACCAACGCTAATGATATTAACTGCAACTTCTAGACCCGCAGATTTAACCGCGTCTCCTAAACCAAAACCAACAGTCAGAGAACCATCAACATTTCCTTCATCGAGAGGGAAAAATGCTCCACCCCCAATGAAAGCTTGACCCCAACTTGCACCATAAGCAGTTGGTGTACCAGCACTAGAAGCAGGCGCACCAGTCGCTGCTGGTCTACCTAATGGCACAATAGGTTCAATTAAAAGCTCTTGGCGCAATTTATTCGCTTCACCAAAACTATCACCCACAGTTCCTGAAGAGTCACTTTGAGCAATTAGCTGGCGATGTTTCTCTTGAATAATTGCTTCACTTTTTTGAAAAATTACTAGATTGTTTTCTATTTGCGTTTCTGACACTACTTTTTCTGTATCAGGCAAAGAAGATACTTTAGCCGTTAGGCTATAACTCAATTCATTACTTTGATACTCAGTATCCAATCTTTCATTAGCAGATGCGGTTTGCTGGAAAGCAGCTGTAGCCACAAAAAGAAAACTTAGGAGGGTTGCTCCTGTAAACCTCACCCAATTAGGGCTTATAGTATTTGAAAATTTTATATTTATCAAAATCTGCTCTCCTCACAAATAATGATATTAATATAGTAAAAATTACAAAATTTATACCGAGATTTCACGTACAAACACTAAAATCATCCCTTAGATAGATTTATCGAATTTCGTAACTAAATAAATGTAAGATTAGGGGTTTATGCCTTATATGTAGCTCTGTGATTTGTATTTATGTATCCTTTACGGAAGACAAAGTCAAATAAGCAACAAGAAAAAAACACATCTCCACCAGATGTGTACGCAATTTCGTAAGCGCAACGCGTCGGCTACGCCAACAAAAATTAGATAGAAGTCTTATATTTTTGGGGAATGTATAATATAATTCGGTATTTTAGGGTACTTATGTTAACTAACTAAGCAGAATAAATACTATTGTATGTATAATTTTGTAAAAACTGCGAAATAAGCATTTTTTGAGCTATTTGTTAATATAACATTTCCTTGCATAAGTAGATTTTTTAACACTGACTTAGTTAATTGTTATTCAGAAAATCAAACACAGGTATGATCAATAAATTTTTTCTCCACAAAAATTGGATTCTTATTCATCAAAAATTAACACCTTATTTATTTCTATTACCTGCTTTAATCATTCTCAGCTTAACAGTTTTTTGGCCTGCATTACAAGCATTTTACCTCAGCTTTACCAGCTATCAAGATATTGGAGAACCTGCTAAATTAATAGGATTTGATAACTTTTTACGGTTGTGGAAAGATGCTGTTTTTTGGAAAACCCTAGAAAACACAATTCTCTATCTTATAGGAGTTGTACCCATTTTAGTAATTGCTCCTCTAATTTTGGCAATTTTGGTAAATCAAAAACTACAGGGTATGAATTGGTTTAGAACCGCATATTACACTCCTGTAGTGATTTCAATGATAGTAGCAGGAATCGCTTGGAAATGGTTGTATGCAGAGAACGGTCTACTAAATCAATTTCTTAAAACTTTAGGAATATTTCCTGAAGGAATTCCTTGGTTAACCAGTCCTGAAAAAATCTTAGGAATTGTCCCCATTTCACTTGCCAGTGTCATGGCTGTAACTATTTGGAAGGGTTTAGGATATTACATGGTAATTTATTTAGCAGGGTTGCAATCTATTCCTGCTGATATTTATGAAGCGGCAGCAATTGATGGCTCAGATGGTATTCGTAAACATTTAGATATTACCATACCTTTAATGCAGCCTTATTTAGCTTTGGTAGCTGTAATTTCTGCTATTTCTGCTACTAAAGTTTTTGAAGAAGTTTATATTATGACTGGAGGAGGTCCACTCAATAGTTCTAAAACTATTGTTTACTATTTGTATGAGCAAGCATTTATTAATTTAGAATTTAGCTATGCTTGTACAATTGGTTTGGTGTTATTTTTAATAATCTTAGGATTGTCAGTTTTGCGATTAGTTATAAATCAGCAAAGTGATAATAATCTGAGTTAGGAAGTGATGAAATAGCTTTAATTAAAGGACAGGGTAATTACTGTGCAGTATTAACAGATTTAGATAAATCTCATCATGACTGGCAATTTTACTAGCTATAAACCATGAGTGGTAGGGTAATTTCCAATCCCCCGGTTCTCTTTGCCCCTTAAAAGAGCCTCGTTGGTAAGCATAAATTTGTGGTAAGGGTACAAAAAAGGTTACAGAATTTAATGCCAAAGAATATCCATTTTAGGGTGGGGAGCGTCAAGAAAACTTTCTATTAACTCTTATGAGTAGAATTTTCCATATATCTTTAGAGAGATATTTGATATTTTTCGCTGATAAAGAGCTAAAAAAAAGCTCTTGTTATTAGAAAACTCAAGATATCAAGACTTTAGTCGTTGTAACTCCCATTCTTTAGGTATAACATGAGAATATGTTTATCACAAGCTTTTACTAGCGCCTTTAGCGCCAGTTTTTTTTATGGACATTCAATTAATCAACATCGGTTTTGGCAACATCGTATCCGCCAATCGAGTAGTTGCCATTGTCAGTCCAGAATCTGCCCCAATTAAGCGCATTATTACTGATGCTAGGGACAGAGGGCAACTGATTGATGCAACTTATGGTCGTCGGACTAGGGCTGTAATTATAACTGATTCAAGCCATGTAGTTTTATCAGCGATTCAGCCGGAAACGGTAGCAAATCGCTTTGTTATTTCCCGCGATCATCAGACGGCAGATAATTAATTAGATGTGGGTCTCTAAACCCTTCTATTTGTTATGTATCGGCCGTAGGATATGAAATAGACAAGTTTTCTGTCACTAGTGCTACAAATTTCTAATTTCTGAGTGATTGGTTGTGCTGGCAACTAATGCAAGATTGATGGATAGTGTCTACTGATTAATTCACAAGTTGAACGGATAATGCAAGTTTTACCCATATCTAGTGGTGCTACTACCCAAGAAAGCCCGTCTTTGGGCAAGTTGATTGTTTTGACTGGCCCTAGTGGAGTCGGCAAAGGAACTTTGATGCAAAAGCTCCTTCAACGTCATCCAGAACTGTATTATTCAGTATCTGTAACGACTCGTTCTCCTCGGACAGGAGAAGTAAACGGCAAAAACTATTACTTTATCAGCCGCAGCAAGTTTGAACAATTAGTTGCTCAAGGGGAATTCTTGGAATGGGCGGAATTTGCTGGTAACTATTACGGTACACCCCGTGCAGCAGTGATTGACCACATTCAGTCTGGTAAGTTGGTGGTTCTGGAAATTGAACTGGAAGGGGCAAGACAAATTCGTGCGTCCTTTCCTAGCGCCCTCAGTATTTTTATACTACCGCCGTCATTTTCGGAATTGGAAAAACGGATACGTGGACGGGGGCAAGATTCTGATGAAGCGATCGCTCGCCGTCTACACCGCGCTCAAGAGGAAATAAAGGCCGCAGATGAATTTGATATTCAAATCGTGAATGACGATTTTGAGGCTGCTTTAAATGAAATTGAAACAGTCCTATTTGGATAATTAGCAGTTGAATTTGGTAATAGGTAATAGGTAATTGCAGCCACTGACAATTACCAATGACCAATTACCCATTACCACACATTAAATTAACCGATTAAACCTTGGAAAATGGCCAAGTTGCCAGTCAAAAAGTAAGCAACTACAGCACCACCAATACCACCGATCAAGAAAGCACTAGCGAAGTTATTCCAGCTTTCTTTGGAATTAAAAGCATCTACTGGAGGCTTAGATACAGTTACACTGGGAAGTGCTGAAGCAGGATTGCTATTGGAATACAGGGATAGACAGGCTGTAAGAATTACAACCAAGCCAATGCTACCCAACAAACCAGCTAAGTTAGCATTGGGAGCATCGCGCAGCGGACCTAATTTAGCAAAAGGTCCAAACAGTAAGTAACCGTGAGCCATACCTACTTCTAACCCACGTCTGAAGGGAGTTAGACCAGGGCGATAAGCAGGCAAGTTGCCAATAAACCATTTAACCAAGGGAGAAGAATTAACTGGGGTTTCTAGATTCCCATCTTGTGGATCACGTCCAGCAGGTCTTACTGTCTCCCGATTTCTAGGATCACTGGGGAGATTCTTGGATCTATCTACTGCTTGAGCCATATTTTATCTTGCCTCTAAATTCAAAATGTTGGCATTTATCTCAGTTGTCAGTAAACAGTTATCAGTTATCGGATTGTTTACTGTTGACTGTTTACTGATGTAAATCCCGTTTTTACCCTATGGTAGAGGGTGGAAAAGTAAGTCAGGGAAAAAGCGGTTAAATTCGATCAAAATGCCTGCTGTGATTGTCAGCCAGATAGTAGCTGCCACAGGTGCTGTGGAAATAAACTTGATCAAATAGGATGATTGATCGCTTTTGTCAGCCATGAATTTAGTCTCCAAGAACAAGTGAATGAGAGCAGATGAATTAGCGTGGCGAAATGGGAATTTCTGAATCCTTAGCTGTTAATTCACCAGAGAGAAATTCTTTGATTGCTGCTGCTGGCCAAGCAAATCCAGTGCTGATAATGGGTAGTGCTAGACCCAAATCAATTTGGATTTCTTTTTGCTCAGTATCCGATTCCTTTTTGATCGCTTGTAGGTAAGCACGACCAACCCAACCAATCCAACCAGCAATGTAAAGGAAGAGAATGCTGGGGATTAAGAAATCACCAGCGCGGTCAAGACGACCATCAACAATCAAGTGAGGATACCCTTCAGGACCACAGAGTGCCTGAGAATAACGTTCAAACCGCTTTTTACCGGATTCTGGGTCAGCAGTGGTATTGCGGGCATTTTCGGCTAGTGCTTGAAATGCGGGAGAGTCTTTACAAGGTACAAGGTTAGCTCCCAGAGCTTGTGCTTGAGGAGCAAAATTGAACCAAAGACCAATCGCTAAAATCAAAGCAAACAATCGTCGCATGGAGTTGTTTCCTTTTATTACAAAACAAGAAGTTCTTTGTACAAAACGAAGCGGCTTGTACAGTGTTTAATTTGGATAACTAGCAAGTCATCATACTCTTGGCTGGGAATCGAGTAAAGTTTAAGTAAATAAAAGTTAAAGCTTCTCAACCAAAAGTAAGGTTTGGAGGTGGGGAGGTGGGGAGATGGGGGGCAGGGGAGCAGGGGAGCAGGGGAGCAGGGGAGGATGGGAGCAGGGGAGCAGGGGAGGATGGGGGAGATGGGGGAAATATTTTCTTCTTATCCTCCTGCCTCCTGGCTCCTGCCTTCTGCCTCGTGCCTTCTGCCTCGTGCCTCCTGACTCCTGACTCCTGCCTCCTGAACTCCTGAACTCCTGAACTCCTGAACTCCTATTTCCTATGACAACCGTTTTAGCTATCGAAACCAGTTGTGATGAAACTGCTGTGGCAATTGTGAACAATCGTCAAGTGTGTAGCAGTATCATAGCCTCGCAAATTTCTGTCCATCAGCAATATGGGGGGGTAGTCCCGGAGGTAGCATCACGCCAACACTTAGAAACTCTTAATCAACAGATAGCGCAAGCTATGGATGAAAGCTCTATGGGTTGGGAACAAATTGATGCGATCGCCGCCACTTGTGCGCCAGGATTGGTAGGAGCGTTGTTAGTAGGTTTGACATCTGCCAAAACTCTAGCGATGGTACATAAGAAGCCTTTTTTGGGAGTTCATCACCTGGAAGGACATATTTACGCGACTTACTTGACGCAGCCTACTTTAGATCCCCCATTTCTTAGCTTACTCGTTTCAGGTGGACATACAAGCTTGATTTATGTAAAAAATTGTGGTAATTACGAAACTTTAGGAGAAACCCGTGATGATGCGGCTGGAGAAGCTTATGATAAGGTAGCACGGTTATTAAAGCTTGGTTATCCGGGTGGACCAATCATTGACAAATTAGCACAAACAGGCGATCCCCAAGCCTTTGCGCTCCCAGAAGGAAAAATTTCTCTTCCAGGTGGTGGTTATCATCCATATCATGCTAGTTTTAGCGGCTTAAAGACTGCGGTGTTACGGTTAGTGCAGCAATTAGAGAAAGATGGTAAAGAACTGCCAATAGCTGATATTGCAGCCAGTTTTCAGGAAACCATAGCTAAAGCTTTAACCAAAAGAGCGATCGCCTGCGCCCGCGATTATAATCTAGATGCGATCGCCGTAGGTGGTGGCGTAGCAGCCAACAGTGGACTAAGAAAGCACCTACAAGCAGCCGCTGAAGTGCATAACATCAGAGTCCTCTTCCCCCCCTTAAAATATTGTACAGACAACGCCGCTATGATAGGCTGTGCAGCCGCTGATCATCTAGCCCATGGACATACATCACCTCTAACCTTGGGCGTTAACTCTCGGCTATCCCTAACTCAAGTTATGCAATTGTATGAGAGGTAGGAGGTAGAAGAGGCAGGAGTCAGGAGGCAGGAGTCAGGAGAAAGAATTAATCTTTAACCTGCTCCTCTGCTCCTCTGCTCCCCTGCTCCCCTATTCCCTATAACTAATGACCGAATGTGATCAGCAACTGCATCTGGCTGTTCCAACATAGCCAGGTGTCCACAATTAGGAATTTCAATAAAATTATCGCCAACATACTGAAAAAGCTGATGAAAACTAGCTAAATGGCGTACAAACTTAGGTTCCATCACCTTATCATCAGCACCAGCTAAAAAATAAACTGGCTGCTTAATCTGTGAAACCAACTGGGGTAAGCGGTTCACTTCTTCCTCAGTGGTAGAGTCCAAAAGAGTTCCTAGTGCTGCTTCTGGATCAGCAAGTATAAAATCAATTACTCGTTGACGCGCCCAATAACGATCTAAAGGAATTGAAACACTCGCTCTAGTAAAAAGCAAATCAATCAAAGGAAATTGAGACAACCAACGTGGGCGAACTTGTAAAAATTTCTGACCTGCCGAGCGAAACTGCTCAAAAGCTTCTTTGAGATAAATCCCACCACCAGCATTAATACAAATGATTCCCTTAACACAATCAGGTAATTGAGCAGCAGTTGTGATAGCAATAGTACCCCCCAAAGAATGACCAATTAGCCAAACACTTGAAAGATTGAGATGTTGCAGCAGGATGATTAAATCCTGAGAGTAAGCAGAGGGAGAATACGGAGATTCCAGAGGATAGCTGACCACATCATCATCTGTAGTAGCAGTTAAGCTGGAAACAGTTTCTGCTCCATTAAAATCCAATTTTGAATCAGACTGAGATTGACCAAAACCTCGCAAATCATAAGACAAGCACTGCAAATCAGCTGAAAGGCGAGAAATCACGGGTTGCCAGTATACACGGCTATTGAGCCAGCCGTGGATAAAGACTAAAGCATGGGGGCAAGACGTGGGAGCCGTCAACTCGTATGCGTGTGGAACGCCTAAGATTTCTATTGTTGCCATACGTATATCGTACCGCTTGGCAGGAGGCAAAAGGCAGAAGGCAGAAGCCCAGAGATAATACATTATTCTAACCGCCTGATCTCACTTCAAGCCCCTCTGCTGCCCACATCCTTCATTGACCGAGTAACCTCTGCCGCACTCCTTCAGCAATTTTGTGACCCAGATATTCAGGTATCAAGCTTTCATTGGGTCCTAACAAGTAGAGTATGAGTCGTGTACGTCCCCGCCAAACCAACAAATTGGCATTGACCACCAGCAGGTCTTCCTGCCAGATGCCGTACATAACTTTATAAAATAATCCCGGTTGATTATCAGCTTCAATAACTAAGGCTGGAAGATGAAAAACTGGATCAACGTAGAACTCGGTTTGTACTTGTTCTAAACCAGCATTCAGGTTAAATTCTACTGCTAACATCTCTTCTACCTCAAACCGACTGCCCAAGGCTTCACGAATAGCGCGACAAACATTTTCGGCGGTTTTTTCGGTAAGAGCTTTGCTGCCACGGGATACTAGAAGTTTAATAAAAACTAACATTGGTGGTCGAATCTGACCATAAAGACTCAAACCGTGAATAGTTAAACCATAAGCTGCCAGTACACCAAAGATATCGCTGAGGAGAAAAGACTGATTACGGTATGCAAAATGCAATGCGCTTTTAGTCCCCTCCGACTTCATTTCTATAACAGCCCGCCTAGTTTTATATAAGCGGTATGCCAGTCGTAAATTCTGAAGTTGTATCTCGCTGCTAACAAATTGCTCATAAAATTGTGGAAACGCTCTATTAAAGCGTTTTAGGAGTTCCAGTGTCGAAGATTTTAAACCAGAAGTCATCGTTGGAGGTAAGACTTGCTTGCTTTGTTAAAACTAAAGCTAAAAACTGTGTTATTTACTACTTTGCTCTTACTATGGCAACAGTTAGCAGTAAAACTAGCTTTGTATTTGCTTTTGTAACTAAATTTTGTAATTCATTTACGTGCAGGACTCTGTATCTTTCCATTTTGGCAGCTTTTTCATAGGATTTGCCCAATAGTGAGAATAGTAGTAGAAGTTTGATATCATACCAGCTACCGATGGCAATTCTACAGAATTTGTTGTTGTTGCCTATTTAGGTGATTTTGTTGTTGCCTATTTAGGTGATTTCCAGACTAAAAATTACCACACAACATCATTCTGTCGTCGGGTAGAATGGCTGTTCACCCTCTTAAATCGGTAAAATCATGTTGAGAAATCACCTGAAGATGCAGGATTATGATCTGGTCGCCGATTTCTTGCTCTCCATATTGCTAGAGTATGTGTTTTTGAGCCTTTATCGCCCAAAAGTCTGCAAAATTCTCAGTTTGGACAAATTACAATACCTCATAATGTATGATCTTGATTTTAGCTTGAACTGACAGAAGCCTCTCACCTCCCTTCGGGTAGGTGATGAGATGAATGGCGGGTGAGTTGACGACAGTTTCCCGACCAATGCCGACAGGCGAGGGAGGGAAACATGGAGGAAATGGGATACAGCCTGTCGCCCAGATGTAAGTCGCAGTCATAGAGGACGCAAGAAATCTACTACTACGCTTTCTGCTGGACAGGAAGCCTACACTGACCGCTTGCGGCAGTGTAGGTAGTTCACTGGATAAACAAAGCAACCACTTTAAAAAACCCAGCAGCCAAGAGACAGTGCATCTGCAAAAAAAATTTCCGGTGTTTTAGCTGGGGGCTGTCATCAGAATCAAAAAATCTACTCAAATCTACTCATTTATTGAAAAACTCAAGAGTTGAACACTCAAAAAGTGTTATTATTATCAAATGTTTAGGTGATAACCAAGCTGAAAACATCTAATAGTAGGGTGAGTTACACCCGATCTTAAAGCCTGTGGACTGGATAGTGCCGACACTTCCAGAATGAAGCAGGAAGTAAACCTAGCTCAAAGTGGTCACTGATCTTGTCGAAGTGTAGATTTGAGTAGGTTTTATATAACAGTAAAACTAAATGTTAAAGTTAAAAATGATTGGTGTGAGACATTCAGTAGCTGGCTGTTATTATGGCTAATCCTCAAAACGCGAAACCAAAAATTTTAAGTTAAGTGTTTAGGGATAGAGTAAAAATGGTCATTTTATGGATGAATCAACACTCTCAACGAGTAGTAATCAATTCGGTCATGTTACCCGCACCACGTTGGCATGGGTTTTTGGAAAACTTGGTTTAGTAGTTCTGAATCTGTAGCGACAAATAAAACAACCGCATTTGGTGAGCATACAGCGGCCGATAGAGGCAAATCTGGTGCTAGTAGCGATAACATCGTTTTTAGCACTGAGCGAGATATCGACCTGTATGAACTAGAAGAACTATGTGATGCGGTTGGTTGGTCGCGTCGTCCCCTGAGAAAAGTAAAAAAAGCCATTGAACATAGTTTTCTCGTCGCGTCTATGTGGCAAGTGCGAGGAAATCAAAGAAGGTTGATAGGTTTTGCCCGTGCTACCTCAGATCATGCTTTTAATGCCACTATCTGGGATGTGGTAGTTCACCCAGACTTCCAGGGTCAAGGGATGGGTAAGGCATTAATGAAATATGTCCTCAAAAAACTCAGGAATGAGGAGATTAGCAATGTTACTCTTTTTGCTGATCCCCATGTTGTAGATTTTTACCGGACTATGGGTTTCATGCCTGACCCAGAAGGTATTAAAGGGATGTTTTGGTATCCTCAGTAATCCTGAATTTGCGAACAAAACAGGTTGCCACCATAAATTCGCTATCATGCTGAAAATGTGCTATTGTTATTTGGTTTGGCGATAAGCAGTTATCTAGCAGGATCAACTTTGTCAGGCTAAGTCAACAAAAAACTCTTATTGAGGAAGTAATTTAATTTTTTCCATGTAAGGGGTTGGCAATCTGCTTTAAGAATGATATAGTTAGAAAGATGCTTAAGCAAAACATAATTTTCGTTATGTGCTGCTAAACTATCAAAAGCAAAATAGTATTTCCGGGATGTAGCGCAGCTTGGTAGCGCGCCTGCTTTGGGAGCAGGATGCCGCAGGTTCAAATCCTGTCATCCCGATTTTTAATAAAAATAAGTCTTGTAATTTTGCCAAGATCAGAATTATGCGATTTCTATCTATAAACTGGCCATAGAAAAAATGTCAATTTTGGTTGATTTTTGAGAGTGAGATTGCGGGGAGTGTGTTGATCGCACTTGGAACGATTGATTGAGTGATAGCGTCACCCATAATTGAGAAAAAGAATAAAATAGCATTGTTCTGAATCATTAGGAGTCCCGGACATCACTCTCGGCTTGAGAAGAAATATAATAGGTCGATACAACATTTAGTAATGAATAGCAAGGTCAGATTAAAAACAATTAGATAAGTCTATAAGTTATTTATACATAAGTAGCTTGGTAGATAACTAAAACTAGTTGTTGCTGTATGAAACGCCATAAAACGCCATAAAATGCCATCATTTTCTCAGATGTCTAAGTTAATTCAATTATTGATATTGAGGTGAGGAGTAGTTATGAAATCATTGGTTCGCTGGGGCGCAATGTTAGGTTTAATAGGTAGTACGCTGCTAGGAAGTGTTACGTTTCTCGATAGTCCTGTGTTGGCGTTATCAGAACAACAAATAAAAGAAAAATTGGACTCAGTACCTGTTTATTTGATTACTAATGATAAAGGTCTGCCATTGAGTCGTACCTTGCCTGCACAAAATGGGAAACAAAGCGGCTCAGTAACAGGTGTATATATGAGTCGGCAGGAAGCTTTGGCTTTTATCAAAGAATTGCAGAAAGCTAAAACTAAAGACCCAAAACTGGAAGACATGGCAAAAAAACTGCAAGTAACTGCGGTGCCGCTGGGTGTAATTTATCAACAATTGCAACAAACAAAGGATCAAGCTAATCGACTTGTATTCGCTTTTAAACCCGTAGATCAAGAATTAAAAGGGGCTTTAGACTTGCTCCGTGCCAGCGGTCAAAAAGTAGATCAATTTAAGAGTGTACCTGTGTTTGCGGTGAGATTTGCACCAGATAAAGGATATGTCCCCATTCAATTGGGTCAAAATAAACAGCAAATGATTCCTTTATTCATGAGTAAGCAAGATGCACAAGGTTTATTAACCCAGGTGAAGCCTAAATTTCCCAAGGCGGATATTCAAGTTATTGATGTGGATGGGGTGATTAAAACTTTAAAGGATAAAGACGAGCCTTGGTTAAACCAGGTAGTTTTGGTACCTTCCCCAGAGTCAAGAGAATATATTAGGACTCTGCCTAAAAATAATAATGCGCCCAAGCCTAAATCTTTACCTTCAAAGTAGGGTTAAGCATGACAGGGCAACAGCCAGTTAGTGGTTTGGAACTTTGGCATTGGCGAAATCAAGCTATTCAGAGTGCGATCGCTCATGATATATCTCCTGTAGAAGTGGATTGGCTTTTACAGGAAATATCTGAATTAGACCGCTTGAACTTGCGTTTAGAATCTTTCAAAGCATGGGATCAAGTCCAGACCCAGATTTCTTTGGCAGAGTTAGACCAATTGTGGCAAAGGCGCTTACATGACCGCTTACCAGTACAGTATATTGCTGGTGTCACACCTTGGCGTAGGTTTAAACTCGCTGTGTCCAGTGCGGTTTTGATTCCTAGACCAGAAACGGAAATGTTGATTGATTTGGCTGTAGCCGCTGCTGAACGTAGCGGTTTACAATCAGGTCATTGGGCAGATTTGGGGACTGGTAGTGGTGCGATCGCACTCGGTTTAGCTGAGGTATTGACAAATGCAACATTTTATGCAGTTGATGTCAGTTCGGAAGCATTGGCTGTTGCTAAAACCAACGCGGAAAACTTGGGTTTTGGGGAACGGGTGAAATTTTACCAAGGTTCATGGTGGAAACCCTTAGCATCATTGCAAGGTCAGTTTAGCGGAATGGTATCAAATCCGCCTTATATTCCTAGTGATACCGTACTGACTTTACAACCGGAAGTAGTTCAACATGAACCACATCTAGCATTAGATGGTGGTATTGATGGTTTAGATTGTATTCGTGATTTAATTGCAGTTTCTCCTGCTTATTTGCGTCCAGGTGGGGTGTGGTTAATTGAAATGATGGCGGGACAAGCGGATACAGTGCGGGAATTATTGGAAAATAATGGTAATTATTGTAATATTTCCATTCATGCTGATTTAGCAGGAATTGAACGTTTTGCTGTCGCGTATATAAAAAATGTCTGATTCAGACAAAAATATAATTTAATTTATTACATCCTGAAAATCCTAAAATCCTGGAAATCCTGATTCAGACAAAAATATAATTTAATTTATTACATCCTGAAAATCCTTAAATCCTGGACATCCTGATTCAGACAAAAAGATAATTAAGGAATACCAGCTTGTTGAAAAATTTGCTCAGAAGTAATTAGCAATCCTGGAAACAGAGAATCTTCTAAACTATCATTACCCCGTTTTGTTTGCGGACGTGCATCAGGATAAAATATAGTTACAGTTTTCGCTTTAGGATCTATTACCCAAACTCTCATCACACCAGCATCAAGATAATCTGTAGCTTTGGCGCTCATTTCGCCAAAAGATTGATCAGGTGATATTATTTCAATTACTAAATCTGGAGGAATGGGACAAGCTTCATTTTCAATTACATCACTTTGAAAACGAGAATAGGAAACATATAATAAATCTGGTACAGAAACCCAATCTTTACCACGAATTTTTACAATAACTGCCCATTCTACACCAACTTCACCTTTATTTTCTGCCCATTGGGTGAGAATTAAACATAATGCAATAGTCAATCGAGAATGGAATCTTTTTGGTGACATTTTTGGTTTTGCTTCCCCGTTAACTAATTCATAAGTGATATCCTCTTCTGGAAGAGTGAGAAATTCTTGTAGTGTAAGTTGATGTTTAATAGCAATCATAGATAAATTTATAGTTGGTAATTATTAAATTATATCTGAATCAATAAGATTTTGTCAGAATCAGGATGTCCAGGATTTAAGGATTTTCAGGATGTGATTGTCAAATTTTACCTGATTAAATTAAACCAGATTCTAGTCGGTTTCAACCGACTTTAGCTTTGAGATAGGGAATTTATTCCCTGGATTATGGATTATATAAGGATGTCAGAATCAGGATATCCAGGACACCCTTCGGGAAGTCAAAACTCAAAACTCAAAACTCAAAAGTCAAAAATAAGAAATCAATTATTTTTCATTTTTCCTTGAAAGGATTTACAGGATGTTGATTGAATAAGAATGTGGTGATTTTTGAAAATGTGATTTTGTCAGAATCAGGATATCCAGGATTAAAGGATTTACAGGATGTTGATTTAATAGGAATGTGGTAATTCTGACCTTCTTGCACAAAAAGCTAAGATGGTGTAATATTAAAAGAGTGAAATTCACAAAAAAATTTTTAGATCGTTCCGCTTCGCTACACTGGGAAAGAGCAGAGGTAAAAAGAGCAAGAGTATGAAGGGCTACTAAGTCCCCCAGACCGCGCAAACAATACGAAAACCAATATCATAGCTACGGCTGTCGCGGTTGCCGTAGTAGTCGCGATACGCGGAACGGCAGTTTCTAGGATAGTTGATCCAAGAACCACCCCGCAGCACAAAATTTTTGCTTTGACTAATCCAAGCACTGCCGTCTGTAGGCGCATTTATATAATTTTTATGCCAGTCATCTGCACACCATTCCCAGAGATTACCGTGCATATCGTATAAACCAAAAGCATTAGGAGGGAAAGACCCTACTGCTGTAGTTTTTTCTCGATACGTTCCTTTAGGTTCATCTGCAAATGTGGAACTAGCTTGATAATTGGCTAATTTACTGGTAATGGTCTCACCAAAATGAAATGGCGTTGTAGTTCCAGCCCGACAAGCATATTCCCACTCCGTTTCACTGGGTAGTCGATATTGCTTGCCTGTTGCTTTGGATATTCTAGCACAAAATTCCACCGCATCATCCCAAGAAACTTGTTCTACAGGTAAATTATCACCTTTAGAGCTAGATGGATTTGATTTTAAATTATCTTTAATTTTCGGTAACGCCGCTACAACTCGCCATTGCGCCTGAGTTACTTGATATTTACCCATAAAAAACGGGGGAACAGTCACCTTATGCTGTGGTTTTTCATTATCACGACCTTCTCCTTCTGGTGAACCCATCATAAATTTACCACCAGGGATAGCTACCATATCCAAAGTGACACCGTTTCCTAAGTCTTCCACAAAGTATGTTGCTTGTTTCGGTTCTGTTTTAATAATTTTCCCCCGTCGGTTAACTGTCACGACTTGAAAATTAAAAGTCGATAGTTCACCACTAGCTAACATTAATAATGGCTGTAACCCTGCTTTTATTAATGGGTCAATTTCAGCATAACTTTCTAGAACTGAAGCGAATTTCATTAACTCTGTTGAGTTTTTGTTTTTAATTTCTTGAATTTTGTTTGTAATTTCTTGAATAGCATCCTCTGGTTTAATATAAGCTAAAGCAGTCCAGTGAGGTGCTGCACCCAAATCTTCATCAGCACGATAATTAATTTTTAATTGCTGACGAATATACGCCACCATAAAGTCAGACAATTTATATAATTCTTCTGGTTGTAAATAATAAAGTAACTCGTTTCTCACATCTGGGGACATTTTATATAATTGAAACCCCACAGATTCACATAAAAACAATAAAATATCTGATACCGCTATCCAAGGAGAATCAGGATCAAAGTTTTCTCGTAAACAATATAATAATTCTGGTGTTAATGCTAAGGGAAAAGCAGCATGAAGCAGTAACTTCTGATGTGTGGGGTAGCGTTTCAGGAATGATTGTAAATGGGGATGTTTAAAGGTAGTAGTTGGGGAATTGTTCATATTTTTAGTCATATAAATAATATTTTATCGTACATTTCTCGTTCCCATACTCTGTATGGAAATGAATGATTGAAGGCTCTGCCTTCTGATGTAAACTAGAGTCAGAGACTCTATATAGCATTCCCAGTCTGAGACTGGGAACGAGTTGACACCCTACACCTTTCTTACCTCCTCCTTACCGCAGCAACTAAACCAGAATTATCCAACTCATACATTTTCACCAATTGAGAAATACCCTGTGCGGAAGTACCTTTCCAGCGTGTTTCCGGTATGGGGTTCAACCACGCAACCTGACGCACACAACCATTCAAGTCTTGTAAAAAATTCCATGTTAATTCTATTCTCTCATAATTCACACCACCCCGCGCCGCACCACCATCACTAATAATTAAAACCACTGTTCTTTGTTTATGTAATTTCGCTAAAACCTCTGATGTTAGTTGACCTCCTGGACGTTGGGGATGAAAAAATAAATATTCTCCTGGACAATTTCTAAAATAATAAACTTCCGATTTACCTAACTTGCTTCCTTGTAAGTTATCCACCAACTGTTGCGAAAGCAAGAAAAAAGGAATCATGGAATTAGAAGCATCTATTAATAATAACACTTCGGCTCTATTAATGCGTTGTGGTATGATTACAGGTTCTAGTAAAAACCCATCTTCACCAATTTTTTGAACTGTCGCTTCGACATCTATTTCTGTTAATGTTCCTTGTCTTATGGGAAGACGTAAATAACGCCAACTGCGTTGTATTTTGCGTCCTGTAACGGGAAAATCTGTAATTGATAATTGAAATTTAGCATTTTGATTAAATGGTTTTTTTGGTAGAAGTCCACCTTTTAAAGCAATTGGTGTTTGTAAAAAAGAGGGTAAATTAGATTTCTGAGTTTCAGATTTCTGAGTTTCAGATTTCTGAGTTTCAGATTTTGAAGGTTCAGATTTTGGAGGTTCAGATTTTGGAGTTTCAGGGTTTAAATATTCTGCTATTTCTTGATTTTCTGCATCTAATTTAGCAAAATAATCATCAAAGTATTTATTAAAATTCTTAGCTGTTTCTGAATTAGATTTAGACTTTATCCATAGCATTTGACAGAGTGTTTTTAATTGTTCTTGACTGCTTAAACCAAATCCTTTATCTAATGCTGATAATAATAATTCATATTGGTCAGGAGTTAGGAGAAAATCTCCTGTATCTCGCAGGTACAAGAATAAATCAAATAAAGGTGGTTTTTGATTATTCACCGCGATTTACCCCAGGTTGTTTTTTGACTACTTGCTGCGTATAATACTCTTGGTCTTCTTTACTTTTTAGTAAAACTCCTAATAAATGCGGATGTTTTTCAAGATTTTTGATTAAAGCTAATGCTTCTTTTTGAGAAGAACGTTTTAACCAAAGTATGAAATCTAATAATTCACTGGTACTTGGTTTTTTACCATCTTTTCTGCGAGTTCCTTGGTCACGAACTTCAATGAATTTTTCAACTGCTTTTTCAACTATTCCATCTTTATCATTTAAAGGTTTACCCAAATGACCATTAACAATTTCAATTAATTTTTCTGGCTTGGGAAATTCTATATAATAATAAATACATCTTCTTAAAAACGCATCTGGTAATTCTTTTTCATCGTTGCTAGTAATAATGATAATTGGCTTTTGGTTAGCTTCAGCTTCAATAGGTTTACCAATTTCTGTAATATCAAATTGTGATTCTTCCAATACTTCTAACAAATCATTAGGAAAATCAATATCGGCTTTATCAATTTCATCAATTAACACTATGGGACGATATTCTGTTTTTTGAAAAGCCTTACCTAAAGCACCATATTTAATGTATGCTTTATGTTCAGGATCATTAACTCTTTCAGAAATTTTATTCAGTTCAGTTTCATTTAAACCTGTTCTACCAACTAACTGAGCATCCCGCAGTCTTCCCAGAGTATCATAAGTATATAATCCTTCTTTTGCGCGGGTAGTAGATTTAATTGACCAAGAGAAATAAGGGTATTCTTCAATATTTAAACGTTGTTTAAATTCGTAAGCAATGGCTTTTGCTAATAAGGTTTTACCACAACCGGGTTCACCTTGTAATAGCAGGGGACGTTCTAAAGCTATTGATAAATTGACGGCTTGAATTAAGTTATCATCTGGGTAATAAGGATATTCTTTTTTGGTTCTGTCTGGTTGAGGTTGGTATTCTTCCGAACCTGTGTATTTGTGGTCAAAAGGTTGGTTGTTCATAGTGGTAGGGTTTTTTCAAAATGTTGCCATGTCAAAGAAAGATTATCACTTGTGGTAAATTGTCCACAAATTTGATCTAATACATCTTCTGGTGTTTTGTTGTCATCATTATTACATTGAACGAGTAATGCAATAAATTTTTCAAGATTCATATCACTTAAAACAGGATTAAAAAGAGTATTCTTATTTTTTACCCATAGTCCTATTTCTGATTCTTTAAATCTTAATAACTCAGTCAGCTTAACAGGAACATGAACTTTATTTATATCAAAACTATTTAGTAATTCAATTTCTAATTTTTCTGAACACCCTTCTCTATCTATTAAAAACAATATTAAAGGATATTTGGAATAAGATTTGTCAGAGATTGCTTTTTTAGCTAAAGGTTGCCAAAATTGAGATATTAATGTTTGTAAATAATTACCACGAACTTTATATTCATTAACATTATCAAAGCAAAGTATCACAGGTTCTTTTTCCCAGCGTTCATATATGGCTGTAATAACATCTTCAGGGGAACTAGATGTGCTGCAAAATTTACGCTTTAGCGTTTCCCAAACTCCATTAATTTCATTACGATATTGTTTCAGACAAATTGGGAATTTCTCTCCTATACTCCAATAAGGAAGATTAAAAATGAGTCTATTAACTAGCCAGCGTTGTCCGTATTTGTCTTTTCCATGTATCAGAAATGCACCGATGGATTGATTAAAGTTTTCACATAAAAAATCCTTGAATTCTCTTATTTGTGCTTCATAGTTCAAGTCTTTTAAATCTACTTGTAGCTTTGTTAAATCAGATTTGTCAATTTGATGGCTATCTTTGTTGTTGTTTTCTTTACTTTCTTGATAAAATCCTTTTAAAATTTCTAGTAATAATCTACTTTTATTTTTTCCGTAATCTTTATTTTTAAGTTGATCACAGCTTTCAGGATATTTATTGTTGACTTCCTGTATTCTAGTAATATGACTAAACATATTACTTTTAACTGTACTGATTTTTTGTGGAAAATCTTCGGGTAATTCTAGTTTATTCTCTGGAGTAATAGTACCATTACAACCGTTTTTATACATACTTTTAATTAAAACTTGATAATTACTATATCCTGCTAAATATGTATCACAAAAATCATTTAAAAATAACTGCCATTCATTTTCCATTGTTTACAATAAAGTCTAATAATCTAAATTACATTTCGCAAAATACTAAGAATTTTACATTTTAAGGAGGAAGTTGGGATCATCCTGGGAGAAAGTCAGGAGAAAGTTGGAATTAAGAGGGATAAAACATATAGTTAATTTAATTTTTAGTGGATAAAAATAGGAGAAAATTAGGAGAATATAGGGGATTTCAAATTATAAAAGAACTGTCAAACTAAAAACTGTAAATCAAATTCTCGTTTCAGAGGAATCTATGCGTATCAAATTAGAAGTAAATGAATCCTTGGTAAAAATGTATTGTGAAATCCCAACTCAAGATTTGGAAAAATACAGAAAGTGGTTTATCTGGTGTATAACCGTCAGCTTACCTGTGCTGGTATCTTACAGTACAGCCACAAGATTCCTACCTCCTGAGATACTTTCCTTACCTCCTAGTCAGGAAAATAACAAACCAGTAAAATTGCCTTAGTGATGATTTTAGCATCCTGGTGATTAATAATCACAGTTATACAGACAAAACCCGTCTACACGGGTTTCTGTTAAAAATAGATAAGTAGTGTTCTGAGATTTTATGAATGTTTCTTTAGAAGTCTTGCTAAACTCTGCAAAAGCTGGAAAATTAATCAGCTTCCCTACAGATACGGTTCCCGCACTGGCTACCATACCGGAACAAGCAGAATTGATTTATGCTGCTAAACAACGCAGTTTAGATAAACCATTAATCTTAATGGCTGCTAAAGCTGAAGATTTATGGGACTATGTTCAAGGCAGTGAAATTGAATATGAAATTTGGCAAGAAGTAGTTAATAAATATTGGCCTGGTGCTTTGACTTTGGTTTTACCAGCTAGTGATAAAGTTCCTAAAGTCATGAATCCTGCTGACCCTACAACCATTGGAATTAGAGTACCAAATCATGCAGTTGCTCAAACTATTTTGGCACAAACCGGACCGATGGCGACAACTAGTGTCAATTTATCAGGACAACCTGCTTTACAAACTCTTGCAGAAATAGAAACGCACTTTCCTGAAGTTCTGACTTTAACATCTACAGAATATCAAGGTTTAGGTATACCTTCTACAGTTGCTAAATGGATGGGGAATGATTGGCAAATTTTGCGTCAAGGTGTGATTAAAATAATGCCTAATTAAGTAATTTAACTGAGACTTAGACCCCTACAACACTAGCTGATTTAAGCTGATTTTAGAGGTGGGGGATTTAAACCACCAGAATTTGTTAAAAATTAAAAATTAAATCTTAAAAATTAAGTATGATCAAAAAATGACAAGATATCATTGAGTATCAACCATCAAACTTTTTATGACAACTTTAAACGATTGGTCATATTTAGCGGCAGGAATAGCAGTGGGGAGTAGTTTAACTTGGTTTTTGAGAAAATCATCACCAACTTCATCTGATTTAGCTTCAGTATCTTCACAGACGGAGAATTTATTACAAGATAATTTATTACAACAGGTAAAAAATACAGAACTGGCTTACTATCAAGCTAAAGAGATGAGCCAGTTTAAAGCCGGTTTTTTGGCGCGGATTACCCATGAATTGCGATCGCCTCTCAATGGTCTGATTGGATTACACCAGTTAATTTTGAACGATTTGTGCGAAGATCCAGCCGAAGAAAGGGAGTTTGTAGCTCAAGCCTATGAGCGATCGCTCAAATTACTTAAAATGATTGATGAAATTCTTAGTGTCGCTAGAACAGAACAAGGCACAAACAAATTAGAAATTCATCCTATACAGTTAACCCAAGTTTTACAAGAAATTCATCAATTAACTTATATCCTGGCAGCAAATCGTAATTATTCTTTTACCGTATCATTCCCAGAACCAGAAATTTACGTTTTAGCGGACTATCGGTGGCTACGTCAAATACTAATTAATTTAGTAGATACTACCTTTTTACAAATGGAAGAAGGCAGTATTTATCTTTCTGCTAGTACCTCAGCTACAAATAATTGTGTTTATATCTGGCTTGATGTCCCAAGTCATGCTGTAATCTGTAGTGAACCGATAGATTTGATAGAATTTGAAAAAAAATTAAATCAAGAAAATACTGATATGTCATCAGGAATGAAGCTATTACTTAATCAAAAATTACTAGAAGTGATGGAAGGAAAACTAGAAATTATTCCCTCTCCCATCACTAAAGAAGTAACACAGGATTGGACGAGATTACAAATATCTATGCCCCTAGCAATCCCTGAAGCTGAACATCACCAGATGGAAGAGAATCTAGATGAGATTGATTGTATAGCACCATTGTAGTTGTACTATTAGTTTGAAACCCGATCTTTTTGTAAAATGCATGTTGGTAAGTAGTCATCAGGTAAACTCGCTCTACCTGCATTCGTGGATGACTCAAAACGGTTTCTACTAATTTAATTCCTAGTCCATTACCTTGATACTCTGGGTGAATGACTACATCCCAAATTGTGGCGCGATAAATACCATCAGAATTAGCTCTAGCAAAGCCAATTAAACGCTCTCTATCCCAAACAGAAATCACTGGTTCACTATTAGCAATAGCTATGCTTAAATCCTCAATGCTACGTCCTTTTGCCCAGAAAGCGGCGATATTAAATAGGTTCTGAAGTTGGTAAAGATCAATTTCTGCATGGCGATCGCTAAAATGAATTTGAGAATTTTTCATGTATAGACACCCAAGTTTGGTAGTATCTTCGCTTCTGTTATGGCATATTTTGAGGGAAAATACTCCAACTGTACATATATATGCAACTAAACAATTCAAAATTCAAAATAGAGCCTACAGCACACTGCGTGTTAACTTTCACCTAGTGTGTCCTAGACAGGGAGCATCCAAAATGTGCAAAAATAAAGACCAATTGAATACTTATCATTAAGACAGCAGAGGGAAAAAGAATTTTTGGATTTCTGCACAAACCAGTTATATCGCCAGTGATTAGGCGGACATGATATGATTTAGCATAACAAGTACGGTAGAACCAAAGTTTTTTAATTTTTAATGCTTGTGTTGATAACGACTAAAACCAGGTCCATAAGTTGCTAAAAGATTTTGCGGTGAAAGGGCAATTTCTGGATGACCCGTACATACTACAGTTTGATTAAGACAGAGGACGCGATCGCAATGACGATTTACCATATCAATATCATGGGAAACCTGTAAAACAGTCCAGCCTTCTTCTCGTTTTAACTCATTTAGTAAAGCATAAAAATCAGCCGCACCTTGCACATCTACACCAGCAAAAGCTTCATCCAATACCAACAATTTGCGTCGTGTTACCAAACAATAAGCCAATAACACCCGCTTGAGTTGACCACCACTAAGAGTCCCAATAGCCTGATTTCTTAAACGATATATATCTGTTCTGTGTAAAGCTGCTTGAACTGCTACGGTTTTTTCTCTATGATTTTGCCAACACTGGGGAAAAAATATATGTTTATTCTTACCTTTTATCTGTTTTCTGTCACCTGTCACCTGTTCCCTGTCACCTATTCCCAGTCCTACTAACTCAGTCACAGAAATAGGAAAACTACGATCAAAAATAAAATTTTGTGGCATATAGCCCAAAAAATGTCGTAAATTTCCTAACTTGGAAATAGGACGACCAAAAATTTCTATTGTCCCAGAACGTCGAGGAATCAAATCTAATATAGCTTTAACTAAGGTACTTTTACCAGCCCCATTTGGTCCGACTATCGCTGTATCTGTTCCAGGAAATAATTCAAAGGAAACATCCCGTACAGCTAGGAAGTTTCCCTGATAGACAGTTAATCCCTCTACTTTTAATATTGGCAATGTCATTGCTTGCTGGTCTTCAGTCATTCGATTTTGGATTTTGGATTTTGGATTGATGTTACGGATAAATCAGAGTTATTTTACTATCAAGTAAATAACGGTCAAAATTAAACATTACGTTTACGTAGCCTGCTGGAGGCACTATTATAAATTACTTACATCCTGTTGCCAAATTCTTTAAATTATCCTTCATAGCCTGAAAATAATACTGGGGGGTTTTTTCACCATTTTCTAAAGAATTTAGAGGATATACAGTTAACTGCAAATCTTGTGCAAGGCTGGTGAGTAATTTGTTATCTATTCCTGGTTCACTAAATAAGGCTTTAACTTTGTACTTTTTCACTGCATTAATCGCATTCTGCACATCCGCTGGTGAAAGTTGATCTTCAGGAATTTCTACAACTGCCATTTGTTTGAGATTATAGCGTTTGGCCATGTAGGGAAACGCATCATGAAAAGTAATAAATGTACAATTAGGAGTCTTTTGTAAAGTCTGCTGAAATTCATTGTTTAACTTGTCTAATTCCTGAATATAAGCCGCAGCATTAGATTCATAGGTTGTTTTATTTGCTGGATCAGCAGTTATTAAACCATCCCGAATATTGATGACTTGCTGTTTAGCAAAAACTGGATCTAACCAAATATGAGGATTTCCCGCTGCGTGTTCATGTTTGTGGTCATGGTCGTGGTCTTTGTCTTTTGTTTCCTCCACGGGAGAAATATCATTTATCACTTTAATACTTTTACTGGCATCAATTTCTACTAATTTAGAATTTTGGGCATTTTTAACTGTTCCTGTGAGAAATGCCTCTAAACCTAAGCCATTTTTTACCAAAACATTAGCTGTTGCGATCGCTTTTACATTATCTGGTGTTGCCTGATAATCATGTATATCCGTACCTGGCGGCACTAAAATTTCTACATCTGCTACATCTCCAGTTACGGCTTTTGTAAACAAATATACTGGTAAAAATGTTGTCACTACTTTGATTTTACTGGACTTTACCGCTGGTGTGTTTTCCGTAATTATTTCTGTTTTGTTGTTAGATTCATTACAGCCCAAAATGCCCGTTGACAATAATAGCAGCGTCATTAAACCCAGGATATTACTTCTTTTTTTGATGATTGTGAATTTTAAATAATTTCCAAACACTGATTCTTCCCTCCTTAATAATACTTAATTTTTATGTATCAAAGTTTTGATTGACAACAAGCCGTATATTACACATAATATAATAATTATCATTATCACGCAACATTAGCAATAATATCATGCAATTTTGTCAAAATTTTACTGTGTCTGTAATGACAACAAAGTTTTTTCAGTGCATAATAATTTTTTTGATGTTGTTTTCGAGATTTATCAATTCATCACGATTTGTTGACCTACTGGTAAAAAAAACAGCTTATTATTGTTATCATCTTAAGAATATTTTTTGGTAGTTGTACCCTGCTATATGTGTGGTACAAGTGCCAATTGTAAACAGGTGTGAGGAAACGAAACAATGCAAAAATTCTGGGCATATTTATTAGCAAGTCCGGCAATTTGCGGTGCGATGCTTTCTATAGCGACAGGTGCATCAGCCGGGGAAGTACCAACGACAACGGAAACTAGTGAACCAGTTGGGGTTACTAATCTAACACCACAAGTTGATAAAGTTAATCAACAAGAATTGATATCACAAGTAACATCAGTATCTCAGTTATCAGATGTACAACCCACAGATTGGGCGTTCCAAGCTTTGCAATCTTTAGTAGAACGTTACGGTTGTATTGCTGGCTATCCCAACGGTACTTATCGTGGTAATCGTGCCATGACCAGGTATGAATTTGCAGCTGGATTGAATGCTTGTTTAGATCGAGTTAACGAATTAATTGCCACTGCTACAGCTGATCTAGTCACAAAACAAGATTTAGCTACACTGCAAAAACTACGAGAAGAATTTGCTGCTGAACTTGCAACCTTACGAGGTCGTGTAGATGCGTTGGAAGCTAGGGCTGCTGAGTTAGAGGCAAATCAATTTTCTACCACCAGCAAACTGCAAGGGCAAGTAGTCGCCGTCTTTAGTGATGTTTTAGCTGGTAACAATGGTGACAATAAAAATACAACGCTAGGCGCACGGGCGCGGATTGAATTTGTATCCAGCTTTACTGGTCAAGATACGCTGTTTACTAGAATTGAGAGTAATAATATCAACAGCCCTATTAGCAGTCCACAACAGGGTAATTTGTTTTTTGCTGGTAGTAGTGGTACTACCGATGCTTTCTTAGGTACACTGTGGTACAAATTCCCAGTAGGTAAAAAAACACAGGCAATAGCTATTGCTACTGGCGGTGCAGCGGATGACCTAACCAGCACAGTTAATATTTTTGATGGTGATGGTGCATTTGGGGCTTTGTCTACCTTTGGTACACGCAACCCTATCTATAACCAAATTGGTGGTGCAGGTTTAGGAGTGACTCACCAATTTAGCAATAAAGTGGGATTAAGTTTAGGATATTTAGCATCTTCTGCTAATGACCCTGCCTCTAAGAGTGGTTTGTTTGATGGCGCTTATGGTGCTTTGGCACAGTTGACCGTCAAACCAAGCGATCGCATTGCCCTTGGTTTAACCTATATCAATTCCTACAACCAACCAATACTCACAGGTAGCGAAGCGGCAACTTCTGATATTACCAGTGAAGCATTTTCTAGTAATTCTTACGGGCTTCAAGCATCCATAGGCATCAGTGAAAAATTTGTCTTGGGTGGTTGGGCCGGATATACCCGGAGTCAAGTTTTAACAGGAGACACAGGAGATGTAGACATTTGGAACTATGCCGTTACCCTTGGTTTTCCAGACTTGGGCAAAAAAGGTAACTTAGCTGGTATTATCCTGGGCATGGAACCGAAAGTTACGAGTTCTAGCACCTCAGCGGTGTCTGAAGACTTAGACACCTCATATCACATTGAGGCATTTTATCAATATAAAATTAGTGACAATATCACCATTACCCCTGGTGTGATTTGGATAACAGCACCAGACCATAATGATACTAATGATGACGTGGTAATTGGTGCTTTGAGAACCACATTCAGTTTTTAAGAGTAGGTGACAGGTGACAGGTGACAGGTGACAGGGAACAGGGGAGATGGGGGAGATGGGGGAGATGGGGAGCAGAGGGCGCAGGAAGAAAGATTAATTCCTTCTTTCTTTTTTCTTCATCCTGAACTCCTGACTCCTGACTCCTGACTCCTGAACTCCTGAACTCCTGACTCCTGACTCCTGACTCCTGACTCCTGAACTCCTGAACTCCTGACTCCTGAACTCCTGAACTCCTGACTCCTGACTCCTGACTCCTTGAAATTCTTTTAAACTCATCTTGTTAAGTAAAAGACCAGCCCTCCCACAGGCTGGTCTAAATGTAAAAAAACGTTGTTCGTGTTGTCTTCTCAGTAGAGTCAAAACCAAATTGCGCGTTCCCAAAATGCAACGGGCAACTTTTCTTAACAAGATTGTAACAGTCAGTACAGATTTTTCATGTAAAAATCTCAAAAAATATCTACCCTTGGGTAAGTCAATCTTTATATTCTAGGGAAGAGCGTCAGTTGTCACTGTTTACTGACTTTTGCCTATTCCCTCTTGACTGTCACCTGTCACCTGTCACCTGTCACCTATTCCCTGTGGTTTTCCCCAAATGATAGTTTCTTGCTTGTACACGACAAGCCCTGGTTTAGCGCCCTTGGGTTTGTAGACGCGGTTGGGTTGGGTGTAAACTACTGGTACTTGGTCACTTTGACGGGCGCGACTAAAATAGGCAGCAAGGTTAGCTGTAAATTGTAAATCTGCTTCTTCGGCAACTGTACCAGGTTCTAGACGTAGTAGAACATGACTACCAGGGATTTCTTGGGCGTGAAACCACAAGTCATAATCGCCGGCGACACGAAATGTCAGATAGTCATTTTGATTATTGTTGCGACCAATTAAGACTTCAAAGCCGCTGGGAGTGCGATAACGATGAAAATTGGTACTTGCTGTATCGGTTGTACTTCTGCTGCGGTATTCTAAGGCTTCTAAATATTTTTGTCCAATTAGTTCATCACGGATTTCTTCTAAGGCTTGTAAATCTGCTGTTGTTTGATATTTGTCGATTTGGGAAATTGTCGCTTCTACTTGTTCTAAATAGTCAATTTCTGTTTGGACTTCTAATAATAAAGGTTCAACAGCAGCACGGGCGCGTTTGAGTTTTTGGTGCTGTTTATAAAGCTTTTGGGCATTTTGGACGGCGTTTTTATCTGGTTGGAGTGCGATCGCCACTGGTTGGTTTGTCTCAAAATCTGCCAGGATCATTTCTTTCATCCCCGGTTGCCAGTTGTGCAGATGCGCCATCAACAAATCCGCCTTCTGTCGGTATTCATCCGCTTGATCCGACTGCTGTAATTTGTCTTTAAATGTTTTTGCCTTAGTGCCTAACTTAACCAGAATATTTTGTAATTTCTGACTCAACTGATGGCGTAATTGGGAAAATAACTGTTGATTTAACTCATCGGTGTAATATTGATCGAGTAATTGTTGAATGTTTTTAGCTGGTTGTACTCCACCCCAACCCATCACTGTATAGCCATTTTCAGTCCAAGCCGGTGGGAATTTACCAGTTTCTAAAGTTTGTAGCCATTCTTGCCAACACGCAAATAGTCTATCCCAATCATCACCAGTTAAAGCATCTGTGCTTGTATCTGTTGCTATATTCGCAGTCAGCAACATCGTATCTAACAAAGCCGCACTTAAACCACTATAACTTTTCAGTAACTGTCGTTTAATCCCTCCCGGTACTAAACTTACCCGTTCTTGCCAGCGTACTTGAGATTCCCCCAAACTGGGAATAGTTCCCGTCAGTTTTGGTGGTGGTTCATAAGGCTGTCCGGTTTGGATAGGACGGACGCTAGATTGCTGCTGACTAACTTGATGGGCAGCGGTGATAATTTCATTTCTGGCATCGGTGAGAATGGCATTACTGTATTTACCCATTACTTCGACGTACAGGTGATAAAGTGCTTCTTCTCCTGGACGACGGGCAAATTTTAAATCAACCACTCGTTCCCAAGGGGCGATAAAATCAATGGCTACTAAGGCTAACCCACCCAACTGATGAATTAGTTGTTGACTAAAGGTGAATGTATCTGGTGTGCGTGGTGGTGGTTCACCAATACAAATGCGTGTGGCTTGGGGATGCCAGGAAATATCTAGCCAATCCCGCTTTTTCATAGTCCGTAAGGCTATAGCAATAGTATAGCGATCGCGCTGGAAAACCTGTTCTGTGCGTGCAGGTAGCCAGTTAGCCCGTAGTTCACTACAGGCAGCTTTGAGAGTAGTAAAATCAACGGGTTGCAAAACAATTAGTCATCCGATTTTAGATTTTAGATTTTGGATTTTGGATTTCAGCAAAAACCGTCAGAGATTCCGAGTTCCTTCAGAATCATTCTAACGGTCTCAGAATAGTTTTTCCTGTTACTGCCAGGGTGAAGGAATAGCAGTGGTTGACAGCACTTTATCTGCCATTAACCTTAAAGCTGTTTTACCACAGTTCGGGCAGGTAATCTCTAGATACTGTGAAGTTGTGACATCTACCTCACTCAAAAGACCTTGTTTACAATGCCAGCATTCAAAAATCACTCTACTAACTGGTTCATTACAGTCTAATATCTTGATGTGTTGAGAAGCCGTTGGTTCACTGTCCAGTTTTCTGGGCTTGGGGAATTTTTTGATTTCTTGAACTTCCATCGTTTTTCCTGCTTGACTCTCTATAACTTTACCTTTTGTGTCGGGAGTGAACAAAGCTAAACTCATCAGTTTTTTGGACTTGCTCAGAAAAAAGCCTGAAAATACGGGAATATAGATAATTTAGTGAGCATTCAGTTACCAATACTCAGTTAAAACCTTTTGTTAGGCTAAGTTTTAAGGATTTGGGTTAGAAAGAACGCCAGGGAGCATCCACTTTTGGCGAATCGCCTTTTTTAGATGAACCATATAGTAGGGTTTTTGGAGTACGAGAATTATGTTTCTTCCAAAAGTGGATGCTCCCGAACGCCATGACAGAGAAAATTAAATTCCATATGATATTTTACTTAGTAAAGTATTTTTTAGGTAAAATAAGTATAATTACGGTGATGTTTGATATTGGAAATGATGTTATATATAAAATTAGACTAAGTAAATGCTAGTAAAAGAGTTTTTAGATGAAGATATATATAGAAGGCTGTTTGTTTACTTACATATTATACTATTCTTAGTTTCGCCTACGGAATAACTCAAGTAGACTAAAATGTTTGGTTAGCCATCTTTAGGCTACTTCTGTTATTAGTCTGAGAATAAATTCTCATGTGTTGGTTTGGAGTAGTGCAAAATGTAAGTTTGCAAAGTTAACTCTATATTTTAGATACATTTCCTGTTTGTATGGATAGCAGAATCATAATCAAAAAAAGAAGTTCAAATAATCAAGATAATAACTCTAACCCCAAAATGCAAAAACCAATTCAAAAAATCATCTTTGGAAGTCCAGGAACTGGAAAAAGCCATAGAATTAAGCATGAAATTCTTCCTAGTCTAGGTATAAAAACTTTAGAAAATCTTGAAAGCACAGTTTTTCACCCAGAATATACTTATGGTGATTTTGTTGGTAAATTAATTCCAGTAACTAGAGGAGAGAAAGTTCGATACTCATTCTATGGTGGTCATTTTTTGGTAGCTTTATCTAAAGCATATAAAAAAATTTTAAATGTATACGAAAATCCTACCAAAGACAAAAATTTTAAGTCTTTACCAGAGGAAGAGAAAGAAGTATTAATAATACAAGCACGTCAAGAAGCTTGTGAAAAGGCTGAAAATATAGCTTTGGTAATAGATGAAATAAATCGAGGTAATTCATCTGCTATTTTTGGAACAATATTTCAACTTCTAGATAGAGAGGACAATGGTTGGTCATCATACCAAATAAACATATCAGAAATTGAATTACTAAAAATTCTAGAATTAATAGGTGTAAAAGAGCAAACTTTAGCTAACAACCAATCTCAATATAAGTTTCCAGGTGAAGGAGATTGGGTTAATGAATATACAACCTTTCAGAATAGGTTGGATTGTTTAGATATCTCTCTTCAAGATAGATCAATAAAAATTCCTCCTAATCTATCAATTGTTGGAACAATGAATACTTCTGATAATTCTATTTACTTCATGGATAGTGCATTTAAACGTCGTTGGGAATGGGAATTTGTAGATTGGGATGAAAGTACACCTGAACCAGCAAACTATCCTGCTTTTGATGTTGATAATTGGCGAAAGCTAGTCAAGCAGATTAATATTTTCATCAAGAGTCATTATGATTCAGTTCGAGGAATTGAAGATAAACAAATTGGCTATTTTTTTATAAAACCACCAGTCACCTCTAAAGATATCCAAAATAAATTAATGTTCTTTTTATGGGATAGCGTTTTTAACCGGGATAAAAAACCATTAATAGATTTATTAAAAGTCTCAAGATCAGAGTTAGTTACATTTGGAGATTTCACTAAACTTCATAACAAATTTATTGAAAAGATAATGGCTTTTCCTTCTGAAGTATAGAAATATCACAAGCATAAATTATGATTAACTTTTCAGAACTTACGCTAGTTACATCAGAAGAAAGAAACATAGGTGATAATTTTGTTGGTATTCGTAAATCATTATCAAAGAAAGGCTTTGAATTTTGTCTTCCTAATGGTTTTGAAAAAGATAATTTTGATGGTAATTTCAACCAAATAAGAGATTTGTTTTTCAAGCTATATCGTACCTTTAATAAATTTGAAAAAGATAATAAAAATAGTGATAGATTTAAAATAAATCAACCTGAATATCAAAAAGAACAAGATCAAACTACTCTTTCTTCCGGTGGAGTCACCTTTGCTACACAGGATGGAGAACCTTGTGTTCTTTATAGTAAAATTAAAATGATTGAGCGAGTTTTATCTGCTTATAATGATCTTGCAATTCATTCTATTCAAAAAAAGATTAGTCATACTGACAAAATTGATTATTCTCAAATCTATAAATATTTAGATAGAGCTATTTATTTAGATGATGATATAATCCATGTCGAAAAAATGAATTTACCTCGCGCAGTAGTTCGTTACGAAAGCACGGATTTAATTGATTTATACTGCTTTATTCTTGATGAAATTGTCCAGCAGTTAGAGGAAGATGTACCTGATAATGTTAAATCTCGTACACAAGATATTAAATTTTTTGCTGAACGATTTAAGGATAACTATTTAAGTAATAATCAGTCTATTTTTGATAGTGATACTTATGCTGAAACAATTAATATTTTGAAAGAATCACTTGATCAAATAGATCATAATACGTTTTATAAAGATGCTGATTATTGGGAACTTTATGAAGCCATAGAAATTTTTTTATATGGCGAACTAGATTCCAGTAAAAATGATGGAGAATATTGGGGAGTTAAAGGATTTTCTTTAGTTTGGGAAGATATTTGTCATACATACTTTTTTAGCCAATACAAAAATTTTATTTGCTATGCTGATGCGGATATAGTGCTAAAAAATAATCAAAATAATCAAAGAACAAAGGAACAAGAAAATAGAGTAGGTAATTATTCGACCCATGATGGAACTAAAGATTGGGGAGGATGGATTTATGTAACAACTTCTAATATTGAGTATCCGGATAAAAAAGGATATTTTGGATGGAATGAACTATTATGTATTGAATTTGATTACCAACACGCAAGTTTTGTTTATGACTGTCCTCAAAGTTTTGATTCTAAAGAAAGAAATAGAAAAAATGCCTTGCGTAGATTTCCACGTCCTGATATTGTACTAAATTTTTCTTCTGAAGAAATATGGATTATAGATTTTAAAAATGTACCTTATGAGTTTTTTGAAAAAAATGCAAAATTGCCTTTTGATAAAACACAAAAAAAATATAAAATTGATGTAATTAAGGAATTAACTTATGAATTAGCTATTCAACAAACACATGAAGTTTCACAAAACTGGTTTTTGATTCCATGCCATACTGAATTAGATGATTTTTTTATTAATTCTGAATTAGAGATTAAAGGAATAAAAGTAATAAAAGCTAATTTTGATAAATTTCAATCTATATATTTAAATGGAAGTACATGAATTTAGATCATACAGATAATTTTATAATAGTCTCTGATTCATTTGAAATTAAAAGTCATTTGATTCCTCTTATTGCGTTTAAAAGCCAGGAGCAAAAAGAAATTGCAGAAAATTATCTAATTGAAGAAGCAACAGATTTTTTTACAAATATTCTCAAAATTAATTATGATTGTATCCAAATTCCTTATCCACAGTTAATTACTAAACAGGATTTTAAGGCTACAGATATTGAATATTTTTATGAAAATTTATTTTATGATTTAGGTGAAAGAGACTCCAATGGAAAATTAAAGGCTAAAATTAAGTGGGGAATTACATTTGATGAAGAAAATACTCCTATTGAAGTAGGACGTTTTAATAAGCAAGGTAACTTTGTCAATATAGATAATCGTCGTCATCGTCCTCGTCTTTCTTATCGCCCTAAAAATAGAAACTTAATGCTTCATCGTAAATATGGAACTATAGATATTAATGGTATACCTATTTTTTACTATCTTCACTTTACCCTTCAAGAAATTTTAGATGCTATTAAAGGTGAGTTATCAATTTAGCTAATGTTTAATTTATAGGAAAATAAACCCAAATGTTAGCAAATTTTATTGTTTTTCTCCTCCTTCCTTTCTTTGCTGCTTTGCGTGAAACATAAAAAAATATCCCCTTCAAGAAACAGGGGATATCAACAATAAATTACCCGTCCCAAAAATTATCAACTAGCTACTAACACAGGTTCTTTCTCCCTCACAGGTTGCAAAAGTTCGCTATATAGCGCGTCTAACTGAGTAGCTACTCCATCCCAGCTAAACTTACTCATCACCCGTCTATTACCCGATTGACCTAGTTTTGCACGCCATTCGGTATTACCAATAATGCGATCAATGGCATTACTAAACGCTGCTACATCTTGGGGCGGTACTAGTAAGCCAGTGTTTTCATTAACGACCGTAAACTGAAGACCACCAACATCACTAGCAATGACTGGTGTTCCACTAGCCATTGCTTCCACAGCCACCAGTCCAAAGGGTTCATAGTGACTGGGAACTACACAAACATCAGCCGCAGCGTAATAGGTTGGTAAGACTTCTGGACTGAGACGACCAGGAAGGGATGTAAATTCACTCATTCCCAGTTCGTTAACAATTCCCTCGATGCGATCGCGTTCTCTACCATCACTGTTACCTGGTGTACTTCCACCACCAATAATCAGTTTCAAGTCTTTATCACCATAAAACTTAGACTCACGCACAGCACGTACCAAGGTTTCTATCCCTTTGCGTGGGTCAAAACGCCCTACATACAAAACAACTTTGGCTTGTGGATCAATTCCCAGTGCTTCTCTAGCTGCTTGTCTATCCACTGAACCAAAATGGCGAATATCTGTACCACAAGGAATAATATCAATGTTTCCTTGCTGGGAAACCAAAGTTCTCATGTGTTGTTTTTCTTGCGGACTTGTCGCCACAATTCTTTCCGCTGTTTCCAATACTTCTTTTTCCACTGCTAGGCGTTGACTAGCAACCAGAGGAATGTTTTCTATTGTGTTGTATTTGACTATTCCTAAAGAATGATATGTGTGAACCTGTTTACTTCCTTGAATTTGTTTTAGCTGCAAACCGACCCAACTAGATAGCCAGTAGTTAGTATGAATCAACTCGTATTTAATGCTGTTTTGTTTTTGAAATTCCAATAACTGTTCCACAAATTCTGGCAAGTATTTAAAACCGTTATCCCGTGGTACAAATTCAACTGGTCCGGCTGTTAAACGAATAGTTCGACAACGAGAATTATGTTGAACAATATCTTCTTGATCAACACTTACTTTGCGGCTAAACATATCAACTTGCCATCCTAGCCGGGATAGTGCTTCACCCACTTGGCGAACATAAACATTTTGTCCTCCAGCCTCCTCTTTACCTATTTCAATCGCCGGATCACCGTGGACTGAAATCAAGGCTATGCGTTTGTTAGTGGTAGAGTTCATAAGTTGTGTGTTGCTGATTGTCACAAGGTAGTATGCGGTTTCAAGTTGGCGTTACTCACGCTTACCTGAATTATTTAGAAACTTTTATTAAATTTCATGTAAATTCAATTATGTCATAAAAAATATTTGTCTACTACCAAATTAGATCGTTTATCTGAGGATTTATATTTGATTTTATTATGTCTAATTTTTCTATATTAATCTCTAATCATTTTGATAGATAGACTCTATTATTCCATGGATAATTAATCAAATTTATCCACTATAAATAGAGACTTAAAATAGTCATTAAAATTAGTCACCGTGTTTATTTGACGGCAATAAAAATTAATATTTAATGATACTAATTCAGCAATTGAAAGTCTCTATTTAATCAAACGACTAATATTGAACTACTTAAATTAATAAGTAATTAATTGTGACGCTAGTTCCATAATTACAAAAATTCCTTGAGGAAATTACTTTTTTGAGGATTGTATTTACTTATACTATTCTTATAAATTATTTTTTTTTGTTAAATAAGATACTTTTTATTAAAAAATTTACATATATCTCAATATTTAGTAGTTCAAGAGGTGCGGTAATACATAATTCTCCCCACCTTCCCCATCCTCCCCATCCTCCCCACCTTCCTCATCTCCCCATCCTCCCCCATCTCTCCACAAAAAATTGAGCAGTGCTGAAAGCCAGAATCGGCTATTCGCACTGCTCATGTCCTGTTTTATTGGTGGTGATTTGCACAAAGAACAGTCCCGTTACGGGTCTGGTAATTTTAGTCTTTGATTAACAGGGGAATCTGACTTACTCAGATGAATTGAGTAGCTTTAGCAACAGGAGAATGATTAAAAATTAAAAATCACAAATTCTGCTGATTTTTAATTTTTAACTCTCTTTCCCCTCAATTTATGGGGCTTGTTTACTGCTGACAGCTTTTCTGACCACATTTTCTAAGAGATAAATAGTTGTCAAGTTACTGTTTCCAAGCCTATAGGATTTAGTTAGTAGCTTGCGCGGCTAACATCTGCTTCAGCTTTTCTAAATCAGCAGCCCAACGTGGATCGGGACGAATTGCGTCTGAGTCAACTGTGGTAGTTGTTTCACGGTTTCCACCACCACCACCACCACGGCGAGATTTTTTAGCGCCTTTGTCACGACGGTTTTCTTTGTTGATGCTAGGCGCTGGGGCGCTACTAGCTTGACTAGCAGGCTTGGGTGCTTGCTCGTCACCTTCTTCACCTTTTGTCCGAGGTAATGCTTTTTCTAACTTGATGGCTGTGTCTTTGAACAATTGACCATTATACTTTTCAATAATTTGGTCTGCTTGTTCGTCATTGTTCACCGTTAGAAAACCGAAACCGCGACATTTGCCTGTTTTGCGGTCTTTAATTAGTTTAGTGGTGACAGCATCGCCTTCAGCTGCAAACACTGCTTGCAACTCTTGACGATCTATTTCTTCTTTGGGCAAATTACCTATATACAGGCGAACGGACATGAACTATACCTCCAGAGTTGAAATGAACATGACAAGACAAAAACAATCACTTGGCTTTGGCTTTTCAATAGATGCTATTAATTAAAATCGCCGTAAACCAATTTTTTTAATCCAAACTATCAACCTATACAATACAGTTTTTTGTTGGGATCAAGCTTATTGAGGACAAAAGCGCCAATACGCCCGGCTAATACCACCTTAATTCTAAGAATTGTAAATTTAATAGCCCACCGTCCGCCACAGTAAATGATTTTTTCCTAGCTCTTATTCGCAGAGTCAAATACCATCTCTTAACCTTATCACGGTATTTTCTACGTAACTAGTTCAGCACCTACATTTTTGCCGATAGTATTAATGCATCGTAGCATAAAATACAATTTTTGCAAAAAGTTAAAAATTTGAAACAAAAACCAGCCACTGGCTGGTTGATTTGCTGCTGTGTTGGGAGGATCTAATGGGGATAGGTTAGCATTAGCAGCCAAACCAATCATCAGGTTAGAGGGCTGAGTTACTTTGGTTTCTATGGATTTCATGAATAAATGTAACATTTGGAAAAGAAATCTGCAACTTTTGTTTACATTTCATCTAGTCAGGCGAGAATTTTGGTATTAACTGCCAATAGATTGGGCGGTGAGCATAATATATGCTCCCCAAGCTTGGGCGATGACTGCTAAAACAGTAGACCAAATAGGATGAGGGCTGTTAATGGTTTTGCCATTTTGAGTTTCTAGGGTTTGGATATCTATCCAAGGTGTTGCTCCTCGTCGTAACCAACCTGTGACGATAATTTGCCGACCAATTAATTCTTGGGGAGTAACTGAGAGTCCCCACAATGGAAGATGGTGTAGTTTCACTAAACCTGTGCTGGACTGTAGGATGAGGTCTTGGGATAGACAGTTGCTAATTCCACGACGGCCTAATAGTTTACCAACAAACCGGACACTGATGCTATCTACTGGTAAAACAAAGGGGTTGGTTAATAGCTGAGGTAGTTGGTCATCAGCTTGTAAGGACAGAGGTCTAATTTCGGGAAAGAAGGCATTAATCCGCATCACTGTACCTATACTAAAGCCGATCATCAGAAACCCTGTGATGAAAGACCAATCATCATAAATCCATTTGAGGTTGACTAAATGAAATGTATATGCTGTTTGCCATATTAGCCAGAACATACCGGCTAGTACAAAACCCAGGGGTATTCCCAACCAAGGGGCGATTTGTAATAGGAAGGATGGAGGTTTAATGGGGAAGGATTCTGGAATGGTTAGATGTAGTTCTGTTTCTAGATGCCAATGACGGGCTATTTGACTTATGCGTTGGATGCGATCGCCCATTAATGGATGGCTGTTATTAATTGTAAACCATTGCCGATAAGGATTGGAGTTTTCCCACATTAAGAATGATTCCCAGGGCAGATGTCCGGCTATGCTTCCCAAACACAGGCTTTGTTGGTGGCTAACTGGGGCGACCATATTTAAACTTTCCAATTGCCAACTCGTTTGTTCTTGGTTTTTGATATCATCAGCAATGCCAATGGCAATTTTGAGTAAGGCACGAATTAGCCCATTCGGATTACCTGTAATTTCAGCTGCGTGGCGATCGCTAGAGTTCATCCGAAACCGGGAATTTAACAAAGTTGTACCAGCCAACAAACACCAAATTCCATAACTCAGACTACTCAAAGCTGTAGCAGTCCATCGCCAAATTTGCTTTTCGGTCTTGTTTCCCCAAGTTGATGCTTGCTGATATAGCTGATAAACTGGCAAAGTCACCAGCAAAGCCAAAGACATGACCAGAAAATCCCAGCGGCCAATTTGCCCTAAAGCCAAAGCGTAGATAGTGGCTATTTCATCATCACTTAGTGCTTCTAGCAATCCCTGACTAACGACTATACGGGCTGTGCGGGGTAAATTACCATAGGTCAACATGATTGGTGCTGCCATTGGTAAAATCTGGAGTTTGGGAACAGGCCAACGTCTTAGTTGACAAGTACGTTGTGTCACCCGGACTGCTTCACGACTGTGGCTGTATAAGATTTCTTTAGACAGCGGTTGTTGTCCATAAAATTTTGCCAACAGCCAATCTAGCAACCAAGGAGACAATCCCAGTAAAACCAATAATAGGAATAATATTAATGAAGCAGGATTGCTATATAAAAGTGGCAATGGATTTACATTGGGCAGTTTGTCTAAAATTTTGTTGATTACAGCCATTGGTAAATAGATTAATGCCCACAATACCCAAAAAATGGCCATGAATGTTCCCAGCGCCAGCAGCCGGGATGGGATGGAGTTATATTTACGGAGAGGTTGCCATACCTTAGCACGTCTAGCGTGCCGCCAATAAATGTTAACTGGTTTAGTGGCTGTAGTATTGGGGATATCTATATGAGTATTTTTTGCTGGGGTACCTTCTTTTTGTTGTGATGTTGTGGTAGAAACTAAAGAAGTATCTAAGGAATTATCAAAAGCCACAAATCCATTTTCCAGTTTCCTGGTTTTTTTGTGGCGTTTGTGCAGTTTATTCAAGTGTTCAAGAGCGCGTTCTGCCCATTCTTGAACTTGCGGATTACTGTTTTTAATCAGATAATCACACAGGGCGATCGCTTGAGCAACTTCGCCTGTGCGGGCATAAGCCATGACTAAGCCAACCTGAGCCTGCAAACAAGCGTTACTCTGATTTTTGCTGTTGGCAATAGGCGCAAGTTGAGTAATTGCGGCGTAGTAATTTCCCTGCTTGAGGGCAGCTAAACCAGCCTCCAAAGACGGTTGTTGATATGAAGGCATAGAAGTTGTGGTACTCCAATTTCTGCTAGGTAATACACGCGATCTAATTCAAAAGTGAAAATTGAAAACTCAAAATTCAACAATATAGATGCGAGTCCCTGAATTTATTTATTCAGGAGGAGGAGGCAGGAGTCAGGAGGAGGAGACAGAAGGAAGCAGTAATTACGAATTACAAATTATTCCGTATCTAGTTTTTGACTGGAAAATACGGGAGCGATCGCGCTTAATTTTAACTCTGGATGGTCTCCCTCCAACTGTTGACAATTCCATTCATTACGGAATAGCAATACAGGTCTGCCCATACTGTCTTTAACAGTAGTCGTATTGAATAAACGTCCTACCTGATTCAAAGCTTCCCAACCGCCTTCAACCCATCTAGCAACACTGTAGGGCAATAAATCTAATATGGTTTCCACACCATACTCATTTTGTAGACGGAACTGCACCACCTCAAATTGCAACTGACCAACCGCTGCTAAAATTGGATCGCGCTTGGCTTCATCATTTGAGTACATAATTTGTACAGCACCCTCTTCTCGTAATTCAGAAACACCTTTTTGAAATTGCTTGAATTTCGAGGGGTTGGGATTTCTGAGCGTGGCAAAAAGCTCTGGTGAGAAGTAAGGAATTCCCTCATATTCCAGTTTTTGACCTGTATAAATTGTGTCGCCAATCGCAAAAACGCCGGGATTATTCAAACCGATCACGTCACCAGGATAAGCCACATCAATTGATTCTCTCTCTTGGGCAAAGAGTTTTTGTGGTCGAGACAGACGGACAACCTTACCTGTGCGGGCATGATTAACTGTCATATCCTTTTCAAACTTACCTGTGCAGACCCGGACAAAAGCTACTCTATCTCTATGTTTCGGGTCCATGTTGGCTTGGAGTTTGAAGACAAATCCTGAAAATTCCGGGTAGGTAGGAGGAATTTCGCCGACGCTGCTATGATGTGTACCTGGTTTGAGGGCATAGTCAAGGAAGTATTTGAGGAATAATTCCACCCCAAAGTTAGTCATGGCGCTACCAAAAAACACAGGTGTCATTTTTCCTTGATGCACTAATTCTAAATCGAGTTCCCCTCCTGCTCCTTCTAATAGCTCTAACTCATCTTTGAGTTGATGATAAAGGTCTTGTTCTAGTAGTTCTTCAATTCTGCTATCACCTAAATTGATGATGGTATCGCGGGCTTCTCGGCTACCGTGGGCGCTACGTTCAAATAAATGAATTTGCTGCTGGTGGCGATCAAATACACCTTTAAAGCGATCGCCCATCCCTATCGGCCAATTCACTGCGTAAGTTTGTAACCCCAATTCTTGCTCAATCTCATCCAACAGATCCAGCGGTTCTCTCCCCGGACGGTCGAGTTTATTCACAAATGTGAAAATAGGAATACCCCTCAGCTTACACACTTCAAACAGTTTCCGGGTTTGGGGTTCTAACCCTTTAGCCGCATCAATCAGCATCACCGCGTTATCAGCTGCGGCTAGAGTGCGATAGGTATCTTCACTAAAATCTTGGTGTCCAGGGGTATCAAGTAAATTAATTTGACAATTACGATATACAAATTGCAACACCGTGGAAGTAATAGAAATACCCCGTTGTTGTTCCATTGCCATCCAGTCAGAAGTTACCTTGCGCTGGTCTCTTCGCGCCTTGACTGCTCCAGCTTCATGGATAGCACCTCCGTATAATAATAATTTTTCTGTTAACGTAGTTTTACCAGCATCAGGGTGAGAAATAATCGCAAAATTGCGACGCAGTTCCACCGCTTGACCCAGTTCTTCCACAAGTTCAGTAGCCATAATCAGTAATTTGTTTTTAACCTTATTTAATTAAATGTAATCTTTTTCAGGGCTAGGAAACACATTTGTTATTCTATTCATTCTTCTGTCGGATTCCTCAATCTTAATTCAGAAATTTATGACTGAGGTAGTTGACAAATTTCTGAATTTCCATTATGATTTTATTATAGTGGGAATCTATGCGCGCATATAGGGTCTTTTTTGAGATTTTTCAGATTGTCAGAATCAGGATGTCCAGGATTTAAGGATTTACAGGATAAAATCAATTTTAACGCCATACCTGCACCTGCATCACATCAAAATGATAGTCATAAGTCCATACTGATATCTTCATTTATTCAGATAAAATAGCAGTGACAGCATCACACAGAGTAATTTTCTGATCTGGAAAACGAGCAGCTTTTTCTACTGCTGCTATATATTGCTCTTGGAAAGGGTTGATAAAATACACTGAAGTGCTATAGCTATTCCAGCAATTAAAACATCCATTTGACCTATTGGAGTTCCTTTTTGTTCTAAGTCAGCGCGAATTTTAGCAGCAGCAAAAGCAGCATCTCTATTAAAAGAACCTAAATTAACTTGGTTCAAAAGTTGTTGAAGTTTTTGGGTGCGTTTTGCAGGTGAATTTGATTTAGCAATTCCTACTTGTAATTCAAAGAGAACTATTGTAGGAATCATAATTTCTTGATTTGGTATTTTAGCGAGATTTGCAGCAACTTGTCCTTGACCTTTAAAATAGTAAATTAGAGTATTGGTATCTAAAACATACATTTTAGAAACTCTCCCGTAAAATATCTGCTCCCGCACTGCTGCGAATTTCTTCTAAACTAGGAAAATTATCTTTCCAAGTTCCCGCAAGTGAATAAACCAATTCTTCCCAAGAAAGATTTGAAGAATCATTGATAGTTTGGTTAGTATTTAGGTGTTTATTACGGATAAATTCTGCAAAGTTGAGAATTTCTTCTGCTTGTGCTGGGGATAGAGTTTGCACAATTGTGTAAATTTGTTCAGCAATGGTCATAATTAATCAGGATTGTCAGGATGTGGATTTTTGTGTTTAGTACATGATTTAATTTGTATTGTACTATAGATTTTTATTTGTCAGAATCAGGATAGCCAGGATTATAGGATTTACAGGATGTAATTTGATGATTCTTTGTATGATTTGAGGATTTTTCTGACATATTTGTTACTCTTCAAATCTTAATTTTTTACGTTCTTTTAGTCTTTCTTCACTATTCATTTGTAGCAGCTTAACTGTTGTTCTTCCTTCTGGAGTTAAACCAATTATCACCACTTCTGAAAACATAAAATGAGATTTTCATTCCTGTTTACGTGGGTTAAATAAAAAGCTAAAATTTCCTGTTTCTGGATCAAATGAACCTAAGTCACTACCTTTATATCGGTTACAACGCCAACAAGTTAGTGCTAAGTTATCAGCATTGGTTTCAACACCATGTTTTTCTGCAATGATATGGTCAATTTCATGGGAAAAAAATGCCACTTTTGCAGGTAGCAAACAATATTCACATTGATGTTTTGCGCGTTCTTCTACTAATCTGCGAAGTGCTGCGGGAATATAGGATATACTCACAGGTTATTGCTCAAATAAGCTAAATTACCAGTTTTAATCATGATAATTAAGTGTTCAATACGTTTTGGACGCTGAAGCCAAATCTTCCTTCACTGTATTCTACCCACAATTGGTCAATTGTGCGGAGGTCTTGGCATGGGAAATTTAAGAGTTCATTACTTGTAAACCAGTCACCTGACTTTTTACCCACAGCTTTAATCATGACTTCGTAAGTTTCTTTATCTGCTTGCTTCCAGTTCCGTGCTGCTAGTAAGTCACGCAGTTTGGTGTAGTCCATTCCTACTTCTGATTTTAATTGTATTTCTTGCTCGTTTTCAATATTAACTAAACCCAAATTTTCCCGAAACTTCAATACTGTCGGAGTCCTGTTTTCCGGTTCTAACTCCATACCTTGCAAAATAGCATCATTCACCCTCTGACTAAGACTTTGATTATAAAATTTTGGTTTTGCTAAAAGGTCAAATTGTTTACGTTTGTATGCGGGTACTGGAGTAGATTTTGAGTCTTGTTTCAGTCCATCAGCAGTGAGAAGATAATATAAAGTTGCAGCCAAAGCGTAAACATCGGTATGGGGTCCAAAATTTCCTTTATCCCAATATTGTTCAATAGGTGCATAACCTTCTGTTAATGAGATAGTCATGCTTTTATTAGCCATACTGCGAGTTGAACCAAAATCAATTAAAACTGCTTCTTGTTTATTTTCTCGTAACAGAATATTTTGGGGTTTAATATCGCGGTGTAAATGTCCTTTTTCATGAATATATTCTAAAGCTTTACCAATTTGATCTATATATAATAGGGCTTCAGCTTCTGATAATTGTCCCTTATTCTGAACATATTTAAATAAATTTTCCCCATCAATATATTCCGTCACCACGCCAAAAAGTTGACCTTCTTGGATGACTTCATAAACTTTGAGAATGTGCGTATGATCAAAACCTTTAATTGTCAAGGCTTCGTTAATAAACTTAACCTGTTGTTCTGCAAAGTCTTCCCGTAGTTGCATGGTTGAGTTCAGGGTTTTGATAGCGTATAATTTACCCGTCTTAGGTTCTAAAGCTTTGTAGGTAATACCAAAACCACCGCTACCCAAAGGTTTACCCTGAATAATAAATCTATCGTTGTTGATTGGTTGCCCTGGTTGCCAAATAATCATACCTTTTATAGTAGATATTGCTGAGATTAATTTAATATATTGTCAGAATTATATCATGTCTAAATCAGGATACTCAGGATTAAAGGATGAACAGGATTTTGGATAAATAATTTAGCTTGATCCTAAAAATCGTTAAATCCTGATATCGCTTTCGCTACGCTATCAGACGTTAGTATAAAATTAAAGTATGAAAAAGATTTATGGAGCGCAGAATGTACGACAGCGATAAACGTAAACTGTTATCAGCTTTATCTCATGGAGCGATTTTTTTCAGTACCACTATTGTATCTGTTGGTTTACCGATCGCTTTATTATTGATCTCGGATGATCCAGTGGTTAAAGACAACGCCAAAGAATCTATCAATTTCCATTTGAACGTCTGGTTTTATGGTGCGATTCTGGGAACTTTATTTTTTCTAACTGGTTGGTTAGTGTTACCATTGGTGGTATTATTACCATTAGCAGGACTAGGTTATCTGCTACACTGGGGACTAACAATTTGGGCGATCGCTAAAGTTTTTGCTAATCCTGATACACCCGTTCGTTATCCCTTTATTTTCAGAATTGTTTAGTCCCAAGAGAGTAATAATTGAGGCTAATCTAACTCTGATTACAACATCCATTTCTGATTAATCAGCAGGAAATTTTAAGATTGTTTTTTCGATTTTCCTATAGGAAAATGTCAACCAAGTTGTAAAATACAAAATTGCCCCACAGCTTCATCAACGGTAGGGCAAAAGACAGTTAAGCACTGTTTGTAGTTTGTCGGACGGGAGCAGGTGAAAACCTTGCTTTTGTGACGCTTTCTTGTGTGTCCATTGCTCTTTTCTTGATAAAAATTTATGTTTCCTACACATCGCCCCCGTCGCTTACGTACCCATCCCCAACTACGCCGCATGGTACGTGAAACCGTTCTCACAACCAATGATTTGATTTACCCATTGTTTGCTGTTCCAGGTGAAAGAATTGCTAATGAAGTAAAATCTATGCCTGGTGTTTATCAACTTTCGGTAGATAAAATTGTTGAAGAAGCAAAAGAAGTTTATGATTTAGGAATTCCCGCAATTATCTTATTTGGAATTCCTGAAGATAAAGATGTAGATGCTACAGGTGCATGGCATGATTGTGGTATTGTTCAAAAAGCAGCAACCGCAGTAAAAGAAGCTGTTCCTGATTTAATTATTCTGGCTGATACTTGTTTGTGTGAATATACAAGTCATGGACATTGCGGTTATTTAACAACTGGTGATTTAACAGGTAGAGTGTTAAATGATCCAACTTTAGAATTATTAAAGAAAACCGCAGTTTCCCAAGCTAAAGCAGGTGCGGATATTATTGCACCTTCGGGAATGATGGATGGTTTTGTCCAAGCAATTCGTGAAGGTTTGGATGAAGCGGGATTTGAAGATATCCCCATCATGTCCTATGCTGCTAAATATGCTTCCGCCTATTATGGACCATTCCGGGATGCAGCAGACTCGACTCCCCAGTTTGGAGATAGACGCACTTACCAAATGGACCCAGGTAACTCCCGTGAAGCTATCAAAGAAATTGAGTTGGATATTGCCGAAGGCGCTGATATGCTGATGGTGAAGCCGGCTTTGGCATATATGGACATTATTTGGCAGGTGAAGCAAGCGAGTAATTTACCTGTGGCTGCTTATAATGTGTCTGGTGAGTATGCAATGGTGAAAGCTGCGGCTTTAAATGGTTGGATAGATGAACAGCGCGTGGTGATGGAAACTTTGACTGGTTTTAAACGGGCTGGTGCTGATTTGATTTTAACTTACCACGCTAAAGATGCGGCTCGGTGGTTGTAAATTAAGATGTGATCTCACGCAAAGACGCAAAGACGCAGAGAGTGTTTTTGTGTTTGGGCGTGAGATTGTTTTATTTTGGATGTAGTACAGGAGAATAATTATGTCTCAGCAATATTCAATTGAACAAATTCCTGTCAACTTCAACAAAATTATTCAGGAAATTGAAAAAGGTGAAAAAATCGAAATTACTCAGCAAGGTAAACAAATTGCTGTGATTATTTCCACCGCAGAATATGAAAAATTTTTAAATAAAATACCAAGTTTTGGAGAATCTATAGAACTATTTCGCCAGGAATATAATGTAGAGTTGGCGGATATTAATCCCGATGAAATTTTTGCAGGGGTGCGGGATAAATCACCTGGACGAGAGGTAATATTTTAATTATAATATGCGCTTCCTTTTAGATACTAATATACTCTCAGAACCGTTACGCTCCCGCCCCAATCCAGTTGTGATTAGGATGTTACAGCAATATTCTAGTGATATCACTACGGCTACTGTTGTCTTACACGAAATTTTATTTGGCTGTTATCGCTTACCAGTTGAATCAAATAAGCGCCAGATAATCGAGGTTTATTTACACAGAGAAATAAAACAAAAAATTCCTATCCTTTCTTATGATATGGCAGCGGCTGAGTGGTTTGCTAAGGAACGAGCAAGACTAACAAGAATCGGTAAAACTCCAGCTTATGCAGATGGACAAATCGCGGCAATTGCTCAGGTAAATAATTTAACTTTGGTAACAAATAATGTGGCAGATTACTCCAATTTTCAAAACTTAAAAATTGAGAACTGGTTAGAACTGTAGACTATAATTCAGTGTTAGCACACACTACGGATTTGATTTTGACTTACCACGCTAAAGTTGCGGCTCGGTGGTTGTAAATTAAGATATGATCTCAGGCAGAGGCGCAAAGACGCAGAGAGTGTTTTGGTGTTTGGGCGTGAGATTTTTAGTATTTTGTGTGTAGTTGTAGCTAGTGACAAAAAATATACAAATCAGTTAGAATAAAATTTGACAGCAGCTAATGAAATAGAGATGACTGACAAATCCTCAAAAATTCAAATTAAGGAAACTCCGAAAATTTGTGCAATTGATTTAGATCCAGAAATTATTGAAGCTTTACGAGATAGAGGTTTGCAATGTTTCTCTGGTACATTAGGTTCTCAGGTTAAAGTACCAAATTTTAATATAGGTGATCAACATCCATGCTTGCTAAACTTTGATTTTCCACCTAATCTTCACGAATACGATATTGTAATTGTGGATTTACAAGCACAAGATCCAATAGAATATAAAGCATCTGAGCATACGCACTTGTCAACCAAAGGAAGTGAGCAAGATATTATATTAAGTAAATACCCTGAAAAAATTTTCGACCCACGACCATTCTCTGCAAGTATTCTTGGTAAAAAATTACAGGAACTGTTTAAAAAAGAGGCATTAATTATTGTATTCTCTGCTGTAAATGAAGTGATTGAATATCATGTTGGTTCACTAACACCCTATGGTTATCGAGAGCATAAGACTGAGAGTTATTTTCTATATCAGTTTATTCAATCTGTGACGAGAGTACGAAACAAGATAGGTTACAATATAGTTCCATCATCAAATGTAACAAGAGAAGAATTTAAAAATATTCTATATAAATATAGTAAATATTTTAGCTACTCAGCTATATTTGAATACCCTACAATATGGGATCAGGATGAAAACATATCTATCAATAGAAAGGGATTTATTCCTTTATTATTAAATACAGATGATGAAATTGCAGGGTTTATAGATGCTATATATGCTCCAGCATTAGTTTTTGTTTTTCCTCAAATAATCAATAAAAAAAGAGAATTTTTAATTGAACTAATTAATGAAACATTACCTGGTATATTCCCTAAACTTTTTCCTTACAATGACCAGTTCTCCTGGCTGAAATCAGATAAATATTTACTTCCTAATCAAGAAAATCTTCTAGCGAAGAAACAAAAAATAGAGGATGAACATAAAAAGCTTTTAGCACAAATAGAAGATGATATTAAACAGAATCAATTTAAATATCAGTTTTTACATAATCTACTATCTGAAACAGGAGATTCACTGGTTAAATCCGTTGAGCAATTTTTAACCTGGCTTGGTTTTACGAATATTATTAATATGGATGAAACTAATCCAGAGATTAAAGAGGAAGATATTCAAATTCCTTTAGATAATGGTTTGTTAGTCATTGAAATTAAAGGTATTGGAGGAACTTCCAAAGATCGTGAATGTTCACAGGTAAATAAAATCAAAAATAGAAGAGAAAAAGAGCGTCGTAATTTCGATGTTTTTGCTTTATATTTAGTAAATCATCAACGATACTTACCACCCCATGAAAGACAAAATCCTCCATTTACTAAACATCAGATTGATGATGCTAAATATGATGAAAGAGGGTTACTGACTACCTATGAACTTTTTCAGTTGTACTTTAACATTGAGAAGGGTTTTATAACAAAACAAGATGCTAGAGATGCTTTATTGCAATATGGACTCGTCCAGTTCAAACCCTCAAATACTAAGTTTATTGGAACTCCTTTAGAAATTCATTACCAAGGAAAAGTTGTAATATTGCAACTTGACCATATTCCTTTATCTAAGCGGGCAAAAATTGTTGTTTGCAATGATGGGGTTTATTCAACAGCAGAAATAATAGAAATTCATGATAATGGTAAAATAGTTGAATCAGCTTCTCATGGTGAAATTAGTCTGAAACTCAGCCGAAGCGTACTCAAGACATCTGATTTGTATCTAATTCATTAATCACTTTAGCGATTTCTGATATTCATATTCACCATGAGGATATCGCTCAATAGAATAATATTCCAAATAACTAGCAGTTAGTGATCGCATTTTCCACCACACCTAACCACCTGTAAACTTGGCTGTATCTATAATTTAGGCGTGAGATTATTGGTCTACAGGAACAGCGATAAAACGGAGAGTTTCCTGAAAAACGTTTTTGAGAGTCTGTACAGAATCATAGGACATTGCAAACTTGAGCATGGTAACAAGTCGCTCCCAAGCATACAATGTCCCCTTGTCAGGAGATTGACGGAATTTTTGAGTATAGAATTCTTGCCAGAAGTTAGGTGCTTTATAGGTTTTGAGCTTTCGCCACCTTTTACGCCAAGTAATAATATCTTTGTTTGTTGGTGGTTCTGTTTCTAAAATGGGCGGTAAGTCGGCGTAACTAACAAATCTCACTAAATGTTGGGAAATTACCAAAATTACATTCGGCCAACACCGGATATCTTTGATTTCTGTCACGGGAATTTTTAAGAGTAACGCTACTGCTTCTTCAGTGACAAAGCGAAATAAAGGGTTGACAGAGTTGGATTTCGATTGTTCAATAGTGATCATAGTGATAGATTTCTATCTTTTGGGTAGATGAACCTGGTTTTCGGGTGAAAGATACCAAGCGATAGGAACTAATATTTAAATTGCCGATCGCACTTTTGTTTGGTAGACTAGGGGCGATCGCTTTTTATTGCTATAATCATTAAAGACTAATATTAGGCTTCTGTCAAGTATGGGTTTAGTAAAGTTGCGAATTAGAGAATTTGCGGCTGAAAATGGTTGGACATTAAAAGAAGTGTCTGATCGATCTGGTGTAGGTTACAGTGCGCTCAAGGTTTATGCTCGTTCTCCTGGGTTAGCAACTGTTGATGTGACATCCTTACACAAGTTAGCGCGAACCTTTAACGTGCTGATAGAAGACTTGTATGAGATAGTGCAGGAATAATAAACTATGGGCTTGGTGAGGTTGCGGGTCAAAGAATTTGCGGCTGAGAAGGGCTGGACGCTAAAAGAGGTTTCAGAGCGTTCAGGAATTGCATATACCACGCTCAAAAACTATGCGAAGTCTCCTGGGTTAGCGACTGTGGACGTAACTTCTCTGCAAAAGCTGGCACGGACGTTTGAAGTTTTGATTGAAGATTTATATGATGTGGTAGAAGAGTAGGGCGATTCAATTCAAGATTCAAGATCAGGAATGCTAACTGTCACCTATCACCTGTTATTAATAAGAGTGCGATCGCTGACGGTATTAGGGACAATGGCAAGATAAAATTTGAGAACAATAAATTGTAATAAAGGTCTAAATGGCAGAAACACTATTTTTCAACGCCCTGCGGGAAGCCATTGATGAAGAAATGGCGCGTGACTCTAGCGTATTTGTTCTTGGTGAAGACGTAGGACATTACGGCGGTTCTTATAAAGTTACCAAAGACCTATGTAAAAAGTATGGTGATCTGCGAGTATTAGATACACCCATTGCCGAAAATAGCTTTACTGGTATAGCAGTAGGAGCAGCAATGACTGGTCTTAGACCTATCATTGAAGGCATGAACATGGGCTTTTTGCTTCTAGCCTTCAACCAAATTTCTAACAACGCGGGTATGTTGCGCTACACTTCCGGCGGTAACTTTAAAATCCCGATGGTGATTCGTGGCCCAGGGGGTGTGGGAAAACAGTTAGGTGCAGAACATTCCCAACGTTTAGAAGCTTATTTCCAAGCCGTTCCAGGGTTAAAAATCGTAGCTTGTTCCACACCTTACAACGCTAAAGGGTTACTAAAAGCTGCTATCCGTGATGATAACCCAGTGTTATTTTTTGAACACGTTTTACTCTACAACTTAAAAGAAAATCTTCCAGAAGAAGAGTATGTGTTACCGCTGGATAAAGCAGAAGTAGTCCGTCGTGGTAAAGACGTGACAATTATTACCTATTCTCGGATGCGTTATCACGTCCTGCAAGCGGTGAAAACTTTAGAAAAACAAGGATACGATCCAGAAGTTATTGACTTGATATCTCTCAAGCCTCTAGATTTTGATACTATTGGTGCATCCGTGCGTAAGACCCACCGAGTGGTGATTGTGGAAGAGTGTATGCGAACTGGTGGTATTGGTGCAGAATTAACAGCCTCCATTAATGACAGGTTGTTTGATGAATTAGACGCGCCTGTACTGCGGCTTTCTTCCCAAGATATCCCCACACCTTACAACGGTAATCTGGAACGATTGACCATTGTCCAACCAGAGCAAATTATCGAAGCTGTACAGAAAATGGTGGCTTTGCGAGTATAGGTGATGGGTGATAGGTGACAGGTGACAGGTGACAGTGAAGAAAGCAGGGGAGCAGGGGAGCAGGGGAGCAGGGGAGCAGGGGAAGCAGGGGAAGCAGGAGGATAAAGATTAATTCTTTCTTCTGACTCCTGAACTCCTGATAGCGCAGCGTGGCGTAAGCCATACTCCTGAACTCCTGAACTCCTGACTCCTGACTCCTGACTCCTGACTCCTGACTCCTGAACTCCTGAACTCCTGAACTCCTGAACTCCTGAACTCCTGCCAAATCTTCTACTCAAACCTGACAAAAAGAACGTTATTATAACCTTTGTCAGTTGTGAGTGATGGTATGCAAAGACAGCGATCGCTATTAGCGTTAATTATAGTTTTGGTAATCGCCTCTATTACGGCGATTGCAACAATTCCTGTACCGTTAGGACTGGACTTGCGGGGAGGCTCACAGCTTACAATTCAGGTGAAACCAAGCGAGGAAATTAAGCAAATCACCGAACGCGAATTGGAAGCCGTGAAAAAAGTCGTCGAAGGTCGTATTAACGGTCTAGGCGTTTCTGAGCCAGTAATTCAAACTGTGGGTAATGATAAAATTTTAGTGCAGTTGCCTGGAGTCAATGATCCAGAACAGGCAGAACGGATACTAGGTGGTACAGCCCAGTTAGAATTTCGGACTCAAAAACCAAATACAGACACTCAAATATTTGCGCTACAAGTATCACGCAGAGAACTAAAAGCCAAACAGGAAGAGTTAAGAAAGAGTAACGATCAAGAAGCGATCGCTAAAAATCAAGCAGAGTTGCAGAACAATAACCAAGCGATCGCCGAATTATTTGAAAGCACCAACCCACCACTCACTGGTAAATACCTCAAAGATGCCCAAGGAGAACCCACCCAAGGTACTAACTGGAATGTGGCGCTACGCTTCGATACCAAAGGTGGTGAACTATTCGCTGACTTGACTAAAAAGTTAGCAGGAACAGGTCGCACCATCGGTATTTTTCTAGACAACGAATTAATTAGTTCTCCCACCGTAGGAGTAGAATTTGCCGCAACCGGAATCACAGGCGGTTCTGCCGTGATTACAGGAAATTTTGAAGCAGAAGAAGCCAACAACTTAGGTGTACAATTACGAGGTGGCGCGTTACCCGTACCTGTAGAAATCGCCGAAAGAAGAACAGTGGGCGCAACCTTGGGTAAAGACAGTATTCAAAGCAGCATTTACGCGGGAATCGGTGGACTAGCTTTAGTATTAGTCTTTATGGTGGTGTACTATAGACTACCAGGACTTATTGCTGATGTATCACTAGTGATCTACTCCCTCTTAACCTGGGCTACATTTTGCTTATTGGGTGTCACCCTCACCTTGCCAGGAATCGCTGGTTTTATTCTCAGTATTGGGATGGCTGTCGATGCCAACGTACTAATTTTTGAACGCACAAGGGAAGAATTACGGGCAGGTAAATCATTATATCGTTCTGTAGAATCTGGTTTTTACCGAGCATTTTCCAGTATTTTAGATAGTAATGTTACTACCTGGATAGCTTGTGCCGCCCTATTTTGGTTAGGTTCTGGGTTAGTTAAAGGCTTTGCCCTCACCTTAGCTTTAGGAGTTGGTGTCAGTATGTTCACCGCCATCACCTGTAGTCGCACCTTGATGTTTTTAGCTGTTTCCATTCCCTCTTGGCGGAAAACAGAACTCTACTGTCCTAAAGTGTCAGCATCAAATAAGGCTGAGGTGGCTCAATGACATTACAGATTAACAAAGCGCGGAGTATTTGGTGGACTATTTCATCTGCCATCATTCTCAGTGGCATTATCTCAATGGTGATTTCTTGGCAAAATCCCAACATTAAAGCACCATTACGTCCTAGTTTAGATTTTATCGGTGGGACACGCTTACAACTAGTGCGGGATTGTAGCCAGCCTGGTAACTGTGACAAACCAATAGATATTAACGCCGTTCGGGAAGTTGCCAAAGACCAGGGACTGGGAGATAGTAGCATTCAATTAGTCTCCGAAAATGGCCAAGAAAATGGCATCACCATCCGTACAAAAAACTTAGACACCGAACAACGCACCAATTTACAAAACGCCTTAAGCGAAAAAATCGGTGCTTTTGACCCACAGAAAAACCAAATTGACTCTGTTGGTCCAACTTTAGGAAGAGAACTTTTTCGGTCTGGTGTTTTAGCTCTAGTAGTTTCCTTTATAGGTATTACTATTTATATGAGCTTCCGTTTCCAGCTAGACTATGCAATTTTTGCCATCGTTGCCTTATTTCACGATATTTTGGTGACTGTGGGGGCATTCTCAATTTTAGGTCTAGTTGCAGGTATAGAAGTAGATAGTCTATTTATTGTTGCCTTGTTAACCATCACTGGTTTCTCAGTTAACGACACAGTGGTAATTTATGACCGCATCAGGGAAACTCTCAAAATTAATCCTGACAGACCTATTGCTGACATTGTTGATGATGCTGTCAACCAAACTTTATCCAGGTCAATCAACACTACTTTAACAACTTTGCTGACTTTAACCGCTATTTTTCTATTTGGCGGCGAAACTTTGAGAAATTTTTCTCTAGCTTTAATTATTGGCTTTGTAATGGGGGCTTATTCCAGCATTTTCATTGCCAGTACACTGCTAACATTGTGGCGAGAACGTACAGGTAAATATACAATTGAAAACATTGATAACTCTGTTAGTTCCCAGGATAGTTAATAGAAAAAACAGCAATAGCAATTTTCAGGTAAATTAACCACACTTTAATGAAAATTTCGCGCCAAGAAAGAAATTGATTAATTTAGGGTGTGGTCTAAATACATGAAAACTGCTTTCAGCAAAATTCTAGAGTCATAATTGCAAATCCAAAATCCAAATTCTAAAATTGTTATTGCCCTATGGCTGAACAAGAAGAACCACCAATTAATGGCTCGATCATTGATAAATCTGATGCTTCATTTCTTGAGCAAGTACAGAGATTACACCAGTTGACAGTATATGGCAGGTGGTTATTTGTCGGTTGTTTGTGGCTGATTATTTCACCTGCTTGTTTGTGGGATTTACGTGCAGAAATGGCTTTGTGGCAACAATATTTTACCTGGTCGGCTGTGCGTTATGGACTCTTTTTTCACCCTCTGTCTACTGTTGGACTAGCCTTTTGTATTGGGATGACTGTTTCGGTTTTAGTTTGGCAAAGTCGCAATATTCTGATAGGATTACCGCAACCAGAAAAGCAACGTTTAGAAAAACAAGTTTGTCGAATACGCCAACAGGGTCCTACTCATCCTCTATGGAAATGGGTCTGTCAGTAATTGGAGACAAGAGAATTTTAGATTTTGGATTTGGGATTGAACAATAGTCTATAGGAAGGGGTTTTTGCAAATTTGAATTTTGTACCTCTTTCCGAAGAACTATGTCTAGGAAGGAGAATCCCAAATTATATCATGTCCGGTTGAACTCCTCGCGGCAGTCCCTACCCTCAATATTCTGTTATGAACAGCAACACTACCCACATCAATGGGTAGAATTCTGTATGAAGCTGGTTTATGGGTAATTAGTTTTAGAAATTATGAAAAAACCGAAAGTTATTTTTTTAGATGCGGTAGGTACACTTTTTGGTGTCAAAGGTAGTGTAGGCACAGTTTATAGTCAAATAGCCCAGGAATTTGGCGTTGTGGTTGCGCCCGAAATCCTCAATAAACACTTTTTTAAAAGCTTTAAAGCTGCACCACCATCCATATTTCTCGATACAGATATTCAAGATATTCCCCAGCGTGAATTTGACTGGTGGCGAAGTATAGCCCTCAAAACCTTTGAAGGTGCAGGTGTTCTTCAGGAATTTTCTGATTTTTCCGCTTTTTTTGGCGAACTTTATATTCACTTTGGTACTGCTGAACCTTGGTTTGTCTATCCAGATGTTTCACTAGCTTTGGTAAACTGGCGACGGTTAGGAGTTGAATTAGGTGTACTATCTAATTTTGATTCTCGTTTATACTCAGTATTACAAAGTTTGGGACTCAGAGACTATTTCAAATCCATTACTATTTCTACCCAAGTCCGTACAGCTAAACCAGATCCGCAAATTTTTAACATTGCTTTGCAAAGTCATCACTGTTCACCAGAGGACGCATGGCACATTGGAGATAGCATCACAGATGACTATCATGGCGCTATAAAGGCGGGTATGAGGGGTATTTGGATTAACCGACAGCAAAATTACTAAATTATTTTATTCCTAGTATCAAAATATAATTTATCTCCTTGTCTTCTCCGTAGTAACAACGGTAAGGAGATAATTCAATTTGTCATATATACAACTGCAACACTCTGTAAAAAGGATGTGAATTTTTCTTACCAATTTTATATCTGACCCTATTTGGAAGTTTAAAATGCTACGCTAGGCTTTAAATAAATCGGTATGATATTCCGTATAAACAAATGAAGAAAAGTTTATTACAAATTTGGCAGCAGTTCCAACAATCTTATTCAGTAGAAGCCAGGCTGGATATAACAGTAGAATCAGGTACAGCAGTTTTAGAAGCAACAAAAATAATTCAAGAACAAAATGCTAGTTTAGAAGTCTTAAAACCTGTAGTACAAAATTCATCTTCCTTATTAGATGTCCTGTGTTTACCTTTAGAACAAATAATTGGTAAAGAATTATCATTTGTGTCTTTGGGTGTGAATTTTTTGCATTTTTACGCTGATATGACTCAAAAATGTCCTACTTTAGAAGAATGTGTATTGATTGTTAGTCAAGCAGCTTATTTACAAAGCCTTAGAGACATTTTATCTTTATATCCTGCCCTCAATTGGGATTCTAATTTAGATTATATTGCAGAAGTCAGAGAAAAACTCCAAAATATCAATACTCTTGAATTAGATGTTGAAACAGCAACAAAAACAATTTCTTGCTTTCACACATCAGAATTAGCAGCAGCATTCAATCAAATATTATCATCCCGATTAATCGCTCCAAATGTCACTAAATATTTAGCCAACCTGTTGACAAAACGAATAGCTTATAATACTCAACGTTATATAATAGAATCTTGTGTAAATTTCCCTGAAAATATCCAAATTTTGATGGGCAAATCTAGCATAGAATGGCAAAAAGAGCAGCAGATAATTCAAAATATTGATAAATACTTAAAAATACATATTTCAACACAGTCTTTAGAAAAATTATTTAATCAAAACTACTCTTTAAAAGATATTTATATTCCTCTCAAAGCTAAATCTATAGGTCAAAATGTCAATGTATTGGATTTAGAAACATGGACTAAGGGGGTTCTTCTCAATCAACAAAAATTAGCACAAGTGATGTTTGTTCAAGGTGAACCAGGAAGCGGAAAAAGTGCTTTTTGTAAAATGTTTTCTGAATGGGTACGGCAACATTTACATCCGTTGTGGACTCCTATTTTAATTTCTTTAAAAAATGTTGACTTTATTGCATCTTCTTTAGAGGAGACTTTGCAGAGAGAACTAAAATTCATTTTTAAGGAAAATAATGATTATTCTTTAACCAACAAAAATACGCATTTTCTGTTTATTTTGGATGGTTTAGACGAATTACGTTGTGATGTGGAAACATTTATTCAACAGATTTTCGCTTTTCAGCAAAAATGTCAACATCCATCGGAAATGGGTCATCGCATTTTAATTACTGGTAGAACAAGCACTTTTCAAGATCACCATAATTTAGAACGGGTAGAAATCCTCAATATGGATAGTAAACTCCAAGAAAAATGGTTAAATAAATGGAATTCGTTGCCAGATCATCAAGAGCGAAATACAGATTTACAGCAATTTTTATTTAATAAAAAGTGTCCATCAGAGATTAATAAATTAGCTCAAATTCCTCTTTTTCTCCATTTATTGGCATTAATGAATCGAGATCAAACTTTGGTAATTGATAAGTTAGAACAAGCTAATAAAAGAACTGCCAAGGTTGTAATTTTTCAAGAATTTATCAATTGGTTAATTACAAAGCAAAAACCAGTTTTAGAAGATAGTGATGTCAATATTCAAGAACATCCCAATTACCCATTAGATGGAAAAAATATTCTGCGAGAAGCCGCTGTTTGTATGATGCAATCTGGGGGTGCATTTTGCTCTATGCCCATGATCAAATCCCGGTTACAAGAATATGAAACAGATATAAAAACTACTTTAGGGGAGTTATACATTTTTGCTGCTACAAAGCAGGAAGAACAAGTAACAGCTGCTCATCAAACTTTTACTGACTTTTTGTTTGCGGAACAACTTACTAAATATCTATATGATTGGTCAAAATTTAATACTGAAGACCAAATTAACACGATGAATTGGCAAATTTATGATTTGCTAGGATTTGGTAAGATTACATTAGAAATTGTAGAATCTGTAATCGGTTTATTAACACAAATTCCAGATTTATACTGGATCAATCTCTTTAAAGTTTTAGAGAATTTTTATACCAACTGGCGTGAAGGACAATTCATTGATACATCAGCAGAAACTTTAGCACAAATCAAGCTGAAGAATCTACAAAATTATAGACAATATGAGAATAGTAAAAAATTAGGTCAGCGTCAGGTTGATATTTATGCAGGGTTGAATGTGATGATTTTGCTGTTGGAAATACAGCGATATGCTCAAGAACATGATGTCCTGAAAGAATATATTATTTTCTATCCTTCTGGTCAACCTCAAGGAGATAGTTTAAGGTCGGATTTGCTGCAAGTTATTAACTACTGTAATTGTTTGCAGGGAGAAAGTTTCAAAAGTATAGTTGGGCAATTTCTCAGTGCTACTCACCTGCGAGCTACTTACCTGTTCCAAGCAGACTTGAGTTACACAGATTTGAGTCAAGCAGACCTTAGCCGTGCAGACCTCAGCCGCAGCTACCTAGTGCGAACTAACCTTAGTGGTGCGTACTTGATTGCTGCTAAACTCATCCAAGCAGACCTGACAGGTGCTAACCTCAGCGGTGCTAACCTGATTCGTACTGACCTGAGAGGAGCAGACCTGAGTAATGCTAACCTCCAAGATGCTGATCTGAGTCGAGTAGACCTCAGTGGTGCTAACTTGAGAGGTGCTAACCTTAGCGGTGCATATCTGATGGATGCAAACTTCAGCGATGAATTGTTTGGTGATATGCGTTGGGATAAAAGTACAAGCTGGGAAGATGTAGAGGGGCTAGAAACGGCTAAGAATGTGCCAGCAGCCCTAAAAAAACTTTTAGGACTGAAATGAACCTGAAAATAGCTGTAAATAGTTTCCTATAATCAACAGGAATATTAAGATAAGACGCTAGGGATAGCTGAGATAAGTATTTTCCAGAAAAGCGTAATTTACGCAATTCTGACTAGCCTCCACCAATCTGGAAGTAACGATATATTTGAGAATCTATCCCGTCATCCACTGTTTGTTATTGAATCTATGAAGTCTTATTTAGCCGCCGCTATTCAAATGACCAGTGTGCCTGATCTACAGAAAAACTTGACACAGGCAGAAGAATTAATTGATCTGGCCGTGCGTCAGGGTGCAGAGTTGGTGGGTTTGCCAGAAAATTTCTCCTTTATGGGAGAGGAAAAAGATAAACTTGCTCAAGCGGATGCGATCGCTCAAGAAACAGAAACATTTCTGAAAAAAATGGCGCAACGCTTTCAAGTTACCATCCTGGGCGGCGGTTTTCCTGTCCCTGTCGATAGCACAGGCAAAGTTTACAATACCGCATTACTCATTGCTCCCAACGGTCAAGAACTCGCTCGCTACCACAAAGCACACCTATTTGATGTCAATGTTCCTGATGGCAATACTTATCAAGAATCTAGCACCGTCATGGCTGGTAAAGAATTACCTCCAGTCCATTTCTCGGAACAATTAGGTAATATCGGACTTTCTATTTGTTATGATGTCAGGTTTCCAGAACTATATCGTCATTTAGCAGATAAGGGGACAGATGTTGTTTTTGTTCCTGCGGCTTTTACAGCTTTTACAGGTAAAGACCATTGGCAAGTATTACTACAAGCTAGGGCAATAGAAAATACTTATTACGTAATTGCACCAGCCCAAACGGGTACTAACTATGCCCGTCGTCAAACCCACGGTCACGCAATGATTATTGACCCTTGGGGTGTGATTTTAGCTGATGCGGGGGATAAACCAGGAGTGGCGATCGCCGAAATTAAACCCACCAGATTAGAACAAGTACGCCGACAAATGCCATCTTTACAGCATCGAGTCTTTTAGAACTCAGATCCTCGATTTCTTAAAGAAGTCGGGGATCTATAAATCACAATCATCATTGCAAATACACATCTTGTAAATCCTGATATGGTTTGCGCTACGCTATTAGACTTTTAAAATTCTTCTTGACTAACCAGCGTCACTATAAACTCAGGACTAATCACGTCTACTGGAAGAAAAGGAGAGTCAGTTGGAAAATCTTGAGCAGGTAGTTTAGTTTCACTACTAGCAGCGCGAACAGCTTTTAAATAACAATCAGAAAATATTTCTAAATAATAAGGTTTGAGACTGGGGCTATCCTCTAATAAAGATTCAATTTGATAGAATTGTTCCCAAATTGTATTTATCCAACTAGAAGAACGTTTTTCGGGTTGAAATTGATATTTGAGCAAGTGCATGAGTAAAACTATAAGTCTGTTTTTCAACTCCCGTCGTTTCTCTTTCCCCATGTCTTCTATTTCTGCAATCAAATGCTCAAAATCAAGTTGTTCTATTTCTCGTTCTCGCAATAATTTAGCTGTAGTTTCTAACCACAAACAATAATCTTGATCATAAAGAGAACTACTCAAGGATGTAGATTGTAAATTGCTAGTCATAACAGATAGCCTGATTTATCCCATTTCCTGAATATATCAAAAATAGCCATATAGCTGTAGCCAGGATAATTAGGACATGATTAATCCTTGAAACGTAGATATAACAAGGCTTTTCCTCCTGCCTTATGCCTCCTGCCCTCTGCCTCCTGCTATAAAAAACCGGGAAACATAAATGCCCCCGGTTTATTTATCTAGAGGTATAGCCTAGCTATACCCTAATTATTGCTAACAGAAATTAAACTTTAGCAGCGGCTCTCATTACCAATTCGCCTTTAGCATACTTAGCAGCAAAATCTTCCAAAGAAATTTGTTTGATCTTGCTTGCATTACCAGCAGTACCAAATTCTTGATAGCGATCGGCACAAACCTTCTGCATATACTTGATGGAAGGCTTGAGGAAGTGACGGGGGTCAAATTCCTTGGGATTAGCTGCCAATGCTTCACGAACAGCCGCAGTGATAGCTAAACGGTTATCGGTGTCGATATTTACCTTACGAACACCACTCTTGATACCTTTTTGAATTTCTTCTACAGGTACACCGTAGGTTTCAGGAATAGCACCACCATATTGGTTAATCAGTGCAATCAAATCTTCAGGTACAGAAGAAGAACCGTGCATTACCAAGTGGGTGTTGGGTAGACGACGGTGAATTTCTTCAATGCGGCTGATAGCCAAAATTTCACCAGTAGGCTTACGGGTAAATTTGTAAGCACCGTGGCTAGTACCGATAGCAACAGCCAAAGCATCTACTTGAGTTGCTTCTACAAAGCTAACAGCTTCATCAGGGTCAGTTAAAAGTTGAGAGTGGTCAAGAGTACCTTCAAAACCGTGACCATCTTCAGCTTCACCAGCGCCGGTTTCTAGGGAACCTAAACAGCCTAATTCACCTTCAACGCTGACACCCAAAGAGTGAGCTACGTTGACAACTTCGCTGGTAACTTTAACGTTATACTCAAAGCTTGCAGGGGTCTTAGCGTCAGCTTCTAAAGAACCATCCATCATCACGCTGGTGAAGTTGTTCTTGATTGCTGAATAGCAGGTAGAAGGAGCATTACCATGATCCTGGTGCATGACAATGGGGATCTGAGGATAGGTTTCTACCGCTGCCAAAATCAGGTGGCGCAGGAAGTTTTCTCCTGCATAATTACGTGCGCCGCGAGAAGCTTGTAAAATTACAGGGCTGTCTGTTTCAGCCGCTGCCTTCATGATTGCTTGAATCTGCTCTAAGTTGTTTACGTTAAAAGCGGGGATGCCGTAACCGTTTTCAGCAGCGTGATCCAAAAGCAACCGCATTGGTACAAGCGCCATATATAATCCTCCTAATTTGGGTATCAGCTAGTCAGTTTAATAGAAGCGTAATCTTTATCTTAATGTAATTGTTACGCTAATCTTAAGAGTTTTTTCATCTTATAGGAAATTATATCTAGTGGCGGGTGTTTATATTGAAAAAGTTTAACGCTGTACTATTTTGACAGTAATCTATGCTTTGCAGGTACTTTTGTACTGTTAGTTACTGTCAAGGGAGTTGATTTAGTAGCTTGGGATACCTTAAAGATGCTGAAGGCTGGTGCGTTGGGGGACAATAAAGTTACAGCAGCGTGCGATCGCAATGTTGAGTTGATGGGAGCAGGTGAGGTTGACATTCTCACTACACTTCTAAGGCGGTGAAAATGTCAATAGTCTCTTAGTCAATTTTCAAGTTAAACGGTAAACGAGCATAAATTCCTTGAGGATCGTTCATTTTGTTTAAAACAGAAATTTCCTGTTGTAATTTTTCAAATTCTGCTAAAAGTGGGTTATTTGGTTTGAGTTGAGTTTTTTCAATTCCTAATTTTCCTTGGGCTTCTTGTAGTTTTTTGCCAAAGAAACGTTCTTCTAAGCTAGTAACTCTCGGATATTCTGCTACTTCCCAATCGTTGCCTAATTTGGCTTGTTTAGCAGCATATTCAACGGCGACATTCAACCCACCAATTTCATCAACTAAACCGATTTCTTTAGCTGCTGCACCTGACCAAACTCGACCTTGGGCAATTTCGGCTACTTTTTGTTGTGGTAGTTTCCGTCCTTGGGCAACTTTATTGATAAACATATTGTAAATACGGTTAACGCTGCGTTGATAAAGTTGTAATTCTTTGGGTGATTTTGGACGGGAAACTGTTTGATTATCTGCATATTGGGCGGTTTTAACTGTATCCCAAGTAATGCCATTATTATTGCCTAATTTTTGACCGTTGAATAATACGCCAAATACGCCGATAGAACCTGTAATTGTGTTTGGTTCGGCAAAAATGCGATTGGAATCACTGGCGATCCAATAACCACCGGAAGCAGCTACATCACCCATAGAAACGATGACTGGTTTGGTTTGTCGAGTTAGTTTTATTTCTCGCTGAATGATTTCGGAAGCTGTGGCGCTACCACCTGGGCTGTTAATTCTCAAAACCACAGATTTAACATCTTGATCTTGACGAATTTTGTTGAATATTTTGGCAAAGCGATCGCCTCCTATTTCTCCGTCTTCTCCTTTACCGTCTACTATTTCTCCTTCTGCATAGACGACGGCAATTTTATTTTCTGAGTTGCGTTCTACACCCATTGATTTTCCGGGAACTTCGGCATAATTGGTAAGATTAATTTGCCGGAAGCTTTTATCATTTTGATCACTAGCAGTTAATTTTTTCAGGTCAGCGACTACTTGATCTTGGTAAGCTACTTGATCTACTAAACCATTGGTTTTAGCGGTGTCAGCTTCTAAAATAGCTTGACTATCTGCGATCGCCTGCAACTTTTGTGGCTGAATTTTCCGGCTTGCACCTACGGTTGTCCTCCACTCTCCCCACACATCATCTAACAATTTTTGGGTTTGTTGCCGATTTTCGGGACTCAATTTATCAAGTATAAACGGTTCTACCGCTCCCTTAAATTTTCCTACTCGCACTACTTGAACACCAACACCATATTTCTGCAATGCTCCTGCTAAAAACATCGGTTGTGAACTCAAACCGTTGATTTCCATCATTCCTACGGGATTGAGTACGATATTATTAGCTACTGAACTCAGATAATATTCTTTTTCATTCCAGTCTGTGCTGTAGGCGATAATCTTTTTACCAGATGCACGGAATTTATCTAAAGCTTGACGAATTTCTTTCAGGGAAGCATAACCCAGTCCACTTGCTGCACCTGATTTAGTAGCATCTATATAAATACCAACAATGCGCGGATCGCGTTGTGCTTTTTCTAGAGTTTCTATAACTTTGCGGAGTGTAATTTGATCTTCATTTACTCCAGATAGGGTTTTTTGCAAAAAGTCGCTGGAACTGGGTTGACTGTCGGTGATTTTCATTGACAAGTCAAAAACCAGCATAGATTTATTTTTGACTTGTGGCCCTGTATCTTTAGAAGTAGCAGCAATCACAATCAGGAAAAATAAGCCCAGAGTGCCGATACCAGAGAAAATAGTCAGTCCTAGTAGGCTACCAATTAAACTAGCAAAAGTTTGTTTAAGAAAGTTAGTCATTAGTTATTAGTCATTAGTCATTAGTTATTAGTCATTAGTCATTAGTAAGAAAAACCAATGACTAAGAAAAAATAACCTGTTTACTTTATTGTATACTTTGCAAGCTGTTAGAGTGCTGTAACTGATACAAAGTTCTGTTGCCAGTACAGAATAATACGGTGGTAATTTCGGCAATTAATACCTCTGTCAACTCTTGCAGTGCGGATGCTGATACATCTGCGGCTTGTAGGAAGGGCATTGCTAAACCAGCGATATCTGCACCGAGTGCGATCGCTTTGGCTACATCTAATCCATGACGTAACCCACCAGAAGCAATTAAAGGTATTTCCGAAAACTGAGCGCGAATACTAGTAATACATTCTGCTGTCGGTATACCCCAATCTGCAAAGGTCTTACCTAAGCGTCGCTGTAAAGGAGTTTCTGCCCGTTCGCTTTCCACCAATGCCCAAGATGTACCCCCAGCACCAGCTACATCAATGGCCTGTATTCCCACAGATATAAGTTGTGCTGCCATTGTCGCAGAAATGCCGTTACCCACTTCTTTGGCAATTACAGGTACTGGTAATTTATTGCATAAGTTAGCTATTTTGTCAAATAATCCCCGGAAATTAGTATCACCTCTGGGTTGAATGAATTCTTGCAGGGGGTTAATGTGTAAAATCAACGCATCAGCTTCTAAAATATCAATAATTCGCAGACATTCATCAACCCCACATTGATAATTAAGTTGCACTGCACCCAAGTTAGCAAATAAAAGCACATCAGGAGCATACTTGCGAATAGCGAAGGTATCAGCAACTTGGGGTTTTTCCAATGCCACACGCTGAGAACCCACTCCCATAGCTAGTTTATATTGTTGGGCGACTTCTGCCAAACGACGGTTAATGATTCCTGCGCGTTCTGTTCCCCCGGTCATGGAGGAAATTAACAAAGGTGCGTTGAGGTGTTTTCCTAAAAAATTCGTGCTGATATCAATATCATGGCGATCGCATTCCGGTAAACAACAATGGGTAAAACGATAGCGTTCTAGTCCAGTGCTGACTTGCCGACATTGTACATCTTCCTCTAGACAAATGCGAATGTGATCGGCTTTGCGATTTTGAGTTTGTGCTGGGGTGCTGGTAGGAGGGTTCACAGATCATGACTCCAAGCTGTTATCTTCATTATTGTTACAGCCACGGCAAAATTTTCACCACTCAAATAACATTGTTCAACAAGCAATGATTTAGTCCGTCATGCACTTGATGATTAGTTCAGGGAACAGGGAACAGATAATACACCCACAGAACTATTTACTCACATACTCTACAAGATGAAGCGATTGCCTACAGCACTGCGCTCCGCGTAATTGCACTACTGAGTCATTCAGTTAAAATTTCATCATATTTTTAACAAAAGATCAAGTAATATTGCTCTATAATTACTATACAAAATTTGATGAAATCACAAATAGACTTTTAAATACTTTCAGGGTGTACATAAAAATGAATGAACTAACACTACAGAGCTACCAGGATAGCTTTAATCCTTTCTCTGAACTAAAAAACACAGGTTTTTTTGATAATAAGTGTGTTAATCCCCTGGAAGCAACTGCTCAAGTTCATCTTCCTCTGTCATTATTACCCACAATTGAAGCAGTACAACACAGAGATAATTTTGTACCGGAATCGCTATCATGGGATAATATTTTTGGCTGGAAACCTTCTATCACTGACATTCTCCAACAAGACATCTACCCAAAGCTTCAGCAATTTGCACAGTTACCTGATTTTCAATCACAGATGCGATCGATTTTTGGAGATAATCTTGATGCTGGGAAATTACAAGAAATTATTTCTGGGTGGTTGGTAGGTAATTTTCAGATTTTGCCACAAATAGAAGTTTTAGAGGTAAAGGCATTTCCCACAGAGACATTAGGCGCTTTTGCCGGAGAAACCAATAAAATCTATCTTTCAGAAAGATTACTTAATATCAGAAATTCTGAACTAATTAAAGATACAATTATAGAAGAAGTTGGACATTTTTTCGACCAACAAATAAACTTTGCCGATACTCCCGGTGATGAGGGACAATTGTTTGCAGCAGTCGTTACAGGTAAGCAACTTAACGCTGATCAGATTGCAGAGATTAGAACTGAAGATGATACAACCATAATTTTTGCAAATGGTAAATATTTAACAGTTGAGCAAGCAACCCTATCTACAGTGACTATTGCTGCTAGTGATGCTACTGCTGCTGAAACTATCACCGGACAAACTGCAAACCCTGGTAGATTTACACTAACTCGCACAGGAGATTTAAGTTCTTCTCCAACCGTTAATTACACAGTTGCGGGTACGGCAACTAATGGTACAGATTTCAATCAATTAAATGGTGTTGTTACCTTTGGGGTTGGTTCATCTACAGCCATAATTGATGTGAATGTAATTAATGATGCTATTTTGGAAGCGCAAGAAACAGTCGTAGTTACATTGACCAGTAATGCAAATTATCTACTAGGAACAAAAACAACTGCTACTGTTAACTTAATTGATAACGATAAACCGACAATTACTATTAATGCTACTGATGCAAGTGCAGGAGAAACTTTAGCTGGACAAACTGCAAATCCTGGTAAATTTACTCTGACTCGCACAGGGGATTTAAGTTCATCTCCCACGGTTAATTATACCCTTGGTGGCACGGCAATTAATGGTACAGATTATCATGTATTAGGCACAAATGTGACTTTTGCTGCTGGTTCAGCTACGGCAATAATTGATGTCAATATCAAAGATGATGCTGTATATGAGGGGAATGAGACAGTTATCCTCAACTTAGCTAGTAGTGCAAATTATACTTTAGGAACTACAAAAACTGCCACTGTTAACTTAATTGATAATGATAAACCGACAATTACCATCAGTGCGACCGATGCCAGTGCAGGAGAAACGGTAACTGGACAAACTGCAAATCCTGGTAAATTTACTCTGACTCGCACAGGAAGTACAACTTCATCTCTGACGGTTAATTATACAGTTGCAGGTACAGCAACGAATGGGACAGATTATCAAACATTAACTAAGAGTGTGACATTTGCTGCTGGTTCAGCTACAGCAATAATTAATCTGACTCCCATAGATGATGCTGTCTATGAAGGGAATGAAACAGCAATAGTAACATTAGCAAGCAATACAAATTACGTTTTAGGAACTACAAAAACTGCTACTGTTAACTTAATTGATAACGATAAACCGACAATTACTATCAGTGCGACTGATGCCAGTGCAGGAGAAACATTAACTGGACAAACTGCAAATCCTGGTAAATTTACTCTGACTCGCACAGGAAATATAACTGCATCTTTGACAGTTAATTATACAGTTGCGGGTACGGCAACGAATGGGACAGATTACAACACATTAACTGCTACAGCTACATTTGCTGCGGGTTCAGCTACAGCAATAATTGATGTCAATGTCAAAGATGATGCTGTCTATGAAGGAAATGAGACAGCAATAGTAACATTAGCAAGCAATACAAATTACGTTTTAGGAACTACAAAAACTGCTACTGTTAACTTAGTTGATAACGATAAACCGACAATTACTATCAGTGCGACCGATGCCAGTGCAGGAGAAACATTAACTGGACAAACTGCAAATCCTGGTAAATTTACTCTGACTCGCACAGGAAGTACAACTTCATCTTTGACGGTTAATTATACAGTTACAGGTATAGCAACGAATGGGACAGATTACAACACATTAACTGGTACAGCTACATTTACTGCGGGTTCAGCTACAGCAATAATTGATGTCAATGTCAAAGATGATGATGTTTATGAAGGAAATGAGACAGCAATAGTAACATTAGCAAGCAATACAAATTACGTTTTAGGAACTGCGAAAACTGCTACTGTTAACTTAGTTGATAACGATAAACCGACAATTACTATTAGTGCGACTGATGCCAGTGCAGGAGAAACATTAACTGAACAAACTGCAAATCCTGGTCAGTTTACTATTAGTCGGAGTGGAATTACAACCCAAGCCTTGACAGTTAATTATACACTTGCAGGTACAGCAACTCAGGGGACAGATTACAACACATTGACTGGTACAGTCACCTTTGCAGCGGGTGCATCGACAGCGGTTATTAATGTCACACCTGTTGATGACACAATCTCAGAACCAAACGAAACAGTCATCCTCAACCTAACTACAGGCAATCTTTACAATCTGGGAACAGCAAAAACTGCTACTGTGAATCTTGCAGATAATGATATTCCTGTAATTAACGTCAGCGCGACAGATGCAAGTGCAGGGGAAACACTAATTGGACAAACCGCAAACCCAGGACAATTTACTCTTACGCGTATTGGTAATCTCACTTCAGCTTTGACAGTAAATTATGCTGTAACAGGGACAGCAACAAAGGGAACAGATTATAACAACCTCACAGGAACAGCGAGTTTTGCGGCAGGTGCAGCCACAGCTGTAGTTAAGGTAACTCCCATAGATGACAAGATTCTGGAAGGAAGTGAAACCGTTATTTTCACCATCACATCTGGTACCAATTATAAATTAGGTACAGATATAGCTGCTACGCTAACTATTGATAATACAGATCCAAGCGGACTTGCTGACTTTCTCTGGGATACAGGATCAACAGTAGCCCAAATCGGCATCAACCTCAAAAATAGAGGCTTTGACTTACCAACTATTGCTAATAGCGTTAAATGGGGAGTTACCAACAGCGATGGAACTAATCTTAATTATACTGATGTAGCGATCGCTCTCTGGAATAGTGGTCATAGTATTGACGCAAGAAAACTAGCTGACTTGCTTTGGGATGAAGGAGGTAGTCAGCAAGAAATTGGTCAAGCGATGAAATATCTAGGGTTGAGCTTAGAAACGATCGCTGATAGCGTTAAACGAGGCGTTACCACCAGTGATGGAACTGGGCTTAATGATATTGATGTAGCGATCGCTTTATGGAATAGTGGCTATAGTGGTGCGGATGGACTTGATTCAAGAAAACTCGCAAATTTGCTTTGGGATGTGGGTGCAAATCCCATAGAAATTGGGCAAGCAATGAAATATCTAGGTTTGAGCTTAGAAAACATTGCTGATGCTGTTAAATGGGGAATTACAAAGGCTGATGGCACTAATCTTGATTACCACCAAGTAGCTGAAGCTTTGTGGAATAGTGGCTATAGTGGTGCTGATGGTTTTGATTCCAGGAAACTTGCTGATTTACTTTGGGATAATAGTGCTAGTCAACAAAAAATCGGTCAAGCTTTCAATTATCTTGGTTTAAGTTTAGAAAATATAGTTGATGCTGTTACATGGGGAATTACACAGAGTGATGGCACTAATCTAAATTACGTTGATGCAGCTTTAGCCGTCTGGAATAGCGGTTATGGACTTGATACAAGAAAACTAGCAGATTTGCTTTGGGATGAAGGAGCAAGTCAACAACAGATTGGTCAGATATTTAAGTATTTTAATTGGGATTTAGAAACTATTGCTGATGCCATAGATGATGGAGTTACCAACACTGATGGAACTAGTCTTAACTACACTGATGTAGCTATTGCCTTATGGAATAGTGGTTATGGTGGTGCTGATGGTCTTAATTCAAACACACTTGCAGACTTACTCTGGGATGAAGGAGCTAGTCAACAAGAGATCGGTCAAGCAATGAAGTACCTTGGCTTAAGCTTAGAAACTATTGCTGATGCCATAGATGATGGAGTTACCAACACTGATGGAACTAGTCTTAACTACACTGATGTAGCTATTGCCTTATGGAATAGTGGTTATGGTGGCGCTGATGGTCTTAATTCAAACAAGCTTGCGGACTTACTCTGGGATGAAGGAGCTAGTCAACAAGAGATCGGTCAAGCGATGAAGTACCTTGGCTTAAGCTTAGAAACTATTGCTAGTGCCATAGATGATGGAGTTACCAACACTGATGGAACTAGTCTTAACTATATTGATGTAGCTCTAGCTTTATGGAATAGTGGATACATTCTGGATACAAGAATACTTGCCGGTCTCCTTTGGAATGAAGGAGCTAGTCAGGGAAATATTGGTCAGGCCATCAGGTATCTAGGCTACGATTTGGCCACCATTGCCGATGCTATGGATGATGGTCCTATTGATTTTAACTATATAGATGTAGCTCTAGCTTTATGGAATAGTGGATACAGTCTAGATACAAGAATACTGGCCAGACTTCTCTGGAATGAAGGCGCTACTCAAGGAGATATAGGTAAAGCAATTAAGTATCTTGGTTACGGTTTGACAACCATCGCTGATGCCATTGATGATAGTGGAATGGGCTTTAACTACATAGATGTAGCTCTAGCTCTCTGGAATAGTGGGTACAGTCTGGACACAAGAATACTTGCCGGACTTCTCTGGAATGAAGGCGCTACTCAAGGAGATATTGGTCAAGCCATCAAGTATCTGGGCTACGATTTGGCCACCATTGCCGATGCCATGGATGATGGTCCTATTAACTTTAACTACATAGATGTAGCTCTAGCTCTCTGGAATAGTGGTCATAGTATTGATACCAGAATACTTGCCGGTCTCCTTTGGAATGAAGGAGCTACTCAAGGAGATATTGGTAAAGCCATCAAGTATCTGGGCTACGATTTGGCCACCATTGCGGATGCCATGGATGATGGTCCTATTAACTTTAACTACATAGATGTAGCTCTAGCTCTCTGGAATAGTGGCTATGGCATTAATGGAGGAACAGTTGCAGCTCTTCTTTGGAATGAAGGAGCTAGTCAACGAGACATTGGTCAAGCACTCAGGGTTCTTCAATTTAGTAAAGGAGAGATCGGTTATGCAGTAAAAAATGCACCCGGTATTGGTTTTAACTCTAGCGATGTTGCCAGAGCCGTTTGGGAAAGTGGTTATAGTACAAATTATCAAGAAATTGCTGATATAGTCAGTTCTTTGTATAGAGGTTATAATGACGTATATTCGGCACTCAGAGAAGTTGGAGCAGATGTTTTCACAGCTAATTACTACGCTGCAAGAGCATCATTAATAAACATTATCAACCAAGGCAAAAGCTTTGTTGAAGAAGTAGTTGACGATGCGGAAGATATTGTTTCCGATATTAAGGATTCTATCCCTGATAATGAAATTATTGATATTGTCCTGTTACCATACACTCTTCCTAATTCAATCATTCTCAATACTGTCGAGGCTATCAAACAAGGAGATGTCGAAGTAATCGTTGATGGCTTGAAAAAGATTCCTGTTCTGGGTACTGCTGTTGGTGTGATAGAGGGTGTCATTAATGCAGCAACAGGAAATGAAAAAGAGGTATTGATATCAGCAATAGATTCAGCATTAGCCTTTTATGGGGCATCAAACGTGATTACTCCCAACATGGTTGAGTTTGCGGTTGATATATTCTGGGAACTTAAAGACTCAGATTATCAAGGGGCTATTTCCGCAACTCTGGAAAATCTGGGAATGCAAAAAACGGTTTCTGATTTGTTTGTGGCTGTATCTTGGTCGGCAGTAGTTGATCCCAACTGGGAAAATGTACTAAATGCAGCTTTGACTAAAGTTGGTTTTAATAATGCCACTTCCTTTGTCAATATGGCATGGGATATCATCGACCAAAACTACAAAGAAGCCCTTAAAACTGGACTAGAAATAGTAGGATTTACCAAGCTTGGGATTGATCAAGCAAAAGCCGATGCTTTTCTGAATCTGGCAGTGGCTATTCGAGATGGAAATCCTAATCAAGCGGCGGATATTCTCATTGCTCTCTCTGGCAATAATCAACTGGTTATTCAGAGCAGTTGGATCAAGGATTTGAAAGATGCAAACCTAGCTAATGATCGTCAAGCTGTTCAATTGGGACTTTCCTATTTAGGTTTTCAGGATGTCACGCAATGGGTAAATACCATTTGGGCTGTTAAAGATGGAAAATATCTCGATGCCCTATCTGCTGTTCTGGCTCTAGGGAAGTTTGCAGAAGGTCAGGATTGGGTAAAAATTATTGATAATCTGCAAAAAGAAAACTATGTAGATGCTTTATCTACTGCGTTTAAGTTAGCTAATTTCCAAGATGGTCAATCCTTAGCTGATGCAGTCCTGGCAGTCAAAAAAGGAGATTACATAACAGCATTTTATGAAAGCCTCAATTTAATTGAAGGGGGGCGTGACTTGGCTGATGCTTTCAAATACCTGATTGAATTCGATCTTCAGGAGTTTGTTACCTCAATGATTGCTGCTACTCCTCTTCTACTAAAATTCTTTGTTTAAGTTAAGAGAGCGATTTGCTCATGTTGGGTAGGTTGATAAAACGGCGATTATTATCTACTCAACGTGAGGAGCGATCGCTTTTGGTGGGGAGTGAGAGCGATCGCTGGTTGGAACTGATTTCTTACTTGCCTAAAAACCGACTAGCTAATTTAATAGCATCAGCAATATCAACATCTCCATTTCCATCAGCGTCAAGGAATTTATTCAGCATCGGATTTCCACCAGATTGCAAGAAACTCAGAACTAAAGGTACTAAAGTAGGTAATAATTGTTGAATTATTCCCGCATCTAAGCCAGTACGTTGTGCTGCTTTCTCTGCTACTTGTTGTTGCACATCTGGGGAAAATAGGGAACTAACAGCTTGAGAATCGGGAGAATTACCTGCAAATTGATTTACCAGGTTTTCTACCGCTTCTGTTCCCTCGCTGGCTTGCTTTTCTTGCAAAGATGAATGTACTTGTTTACCAACTACTGACAAAATTGATTGAATAGTGGAATTATCTGTACCAGTGCTATTACTTATCTGCTGGATTGTTGTGGCAATACTTAACAGTTGACCTAAACCACCTTGTTGATTAGAGTTACCAACAGCACCAAGAATTTGATCAAAAAGTCCCATTAAGCTTATTCTCCATTTTTTTTAATTTTAGTAGATAGACGAACTTTTCTCATTACTCATGCACAAGATCTAATTTTAAAATTAGCATTAAGACTGATTAATTGGTAGATAAATCGCAAATTCTGTACCTTGATCCAACCGAGAATGACAACTAATTTTACCTTTGTGTTTTTCTACTACAATTTGATGAGTAATTGCTAAACCTAAACCTGTACCCATACCCCTTGGTTTAGTGGTGAAAAAACTTTCAAATATTTTGTTCTGATTTTCTGTAGTAATTCCCGGTCCATTATCTTCTATTCGCACTACAACCCAATCATTACTTGCACATTCTGTAATAATAGTGATTTCTGGTAAAAATTCTGGCTGTCTCTGAGATTTTTCTTCCAAGGCATCAATGGCATTACTGAGCAAATTCATAAATACTTGATAGAGTAAACCCATGTAACCGGGAATTTTAGGAATTTCTTCATAGTTGCGAATAATTTTAATATTATTTTTGAGACGATTATTTAAAATTAATAATGTACTGTCAATACAAGGATGTAAATCTACTAAATAGTTTTGACCTTCATCTAGCCGCGAGAAGTTTTTTAAACTGCGGACTATTTCGCGTGTGCGTTCAGTTCCTAATGTCATGGAATTAAGTATTTTGGGTAGATCAGTTTCCAAAAATTCTAAATCAATTTCTTTAGCTACAACTTGGACTTCATCTGGTGGATTAGGAATAGATTGTTGATATGTTTTTAGTAGTGTTAATAAATCATCAACATAAGTTTGGGCATGGGCTAGATTACCTGAAATAAAGTTAACAGGATTATTAATTTCATGGGCTACACCAGCTAACATTCGCCCTAAGCTTGACATTTTTTCACTTTGAATTAGTTTGATTTGGGATTCATTCTCTTGCAGTTCTAAAAGGTGTTTTACTTGTTGAATTAGCTGGTTTAAAGCATCAGCTAAAGTACCAATTTCATCTTTTGTGGTGACAGGTGCTTGTAATTCAAAATTACCTTCTTTGGTAACTCTTAGGGCTATATTAGTGACCGCATTAATGGGACGGGCAATAATTCTACTAGTGTATATAGCTAAAAGTGTGGCAATGGCTACTGAAAGTAGCATACTAGCAATTATGATCTGTGCTTGCAGTGCTGCTGCCTGATTTTGGTCTATGTCAGCCTGTTTTTGTTGTGCATTAACTATTGTGGTGAAATCAGTTAATTCATGGGAAAATTTAAAGAAGTTCCGTGCGGTTGGAGTTTGGTAAAAATTCCAACTTAACTGCTGCGATTTTGCTAATGCTTCTGGTTGAGAACCAAGTTGAGAAATTTGCTGGTTCAAATCCCTGAGTTTTTGAATATATTCACTGATGACACGGTTGTTTTTCCGGAGTAAAGCCCGCAAATGATACTGTGATTCAAGGAGGCTAAATTCTTTTAGCTTAGAAAACAAAGTTTCAAATTCTTGGAGATGTTCCTGAAACTCCAAATTTGCGGGACGGAGATTTGGCTGCTGAGTTATAATTGGTGTTAGTTCTTGCTGATGAACTTGAATTTCTAAGAGCAATCCTTGTAAACTAATCAGCAAAGCTTTTTCCTGATCTGCCAAGAACATCTTGTCTCTAGCACCTTGGAAGTAGCGATCGCCTATCAACAAACCACCCATTGTTCCCAAAACCGCAATTCCCAGTGACAAAGCATATCCAGTGACAATTTTTTGTCTAATACTGAGTCTGTTAAAGAATTTCCGCAGCCTTTTAGATAAACTTGATTCAGATTTAGACTTCATTGTAGAATTTGCCGTTGAACTTTTCTTTTTGTGACGTTTTGAGGAAAAATGAAGAATTCAGCAGCCAGTCATCATCAGTTATAACAGGGAACAGGGAACAGGGAACAGGGAATGGAGTTGAAAGACTTCGGTTCTCATGTAACTGACAACTGCTATGTTCAGTTATTCAGTGTTGAACTTTTCACTGTTTACTAAGTTGGGGGAACATTAAATACGCACACTGATCTTAGTTTAGCAAAATCAGGTTTTTTTTTGCCCCTTTTCCCTGGAATATTGAGATCATAAAATTTAAGAGGGATGGGTATTACGGCGATTCGGATCAAAAACTGTTCAATTTAGGTGGTGTACGTAGTTGATGAGAAATATTAAGATCAGAAGCATCTAAAAACAAGGGTGTAGGGCATTGTGCATTGGGTAGAGGAAAATTTTTGCTTCTTGCCTCTTACAGCAGATTGCAGATCAATGAGGTACAGAATCTAAATTGAAATCGAGACAGCAAGGGGGTTTTACTCCTGACTCCTGCCTCCTGCCTCCTGCCTCCTGCCTCCTGCCTCCTGCCTCCTGACTCCTAGCTTTTACTACTGACCACGAAAAATTATAATTTTTGCTATTCATGCCTCTGTCCCGCATAGTTACAATCATTGTCGGTCTGATTATCATTCTGGGGTTAGCCCTGTGGCTGATTGATTCGCTGTCTCGGCTTTACTGGCAATTATCTTATTCTCCCCTCTTAGGTAATCTGCTACTGTTACTGCTGATTCTACTTTTGGGAGGATTACTGGCGGCTTTTGTCTATTATGTGTTGGTTCTGAGGTCTGGTGAGGAAAAATCGCGCCGGAATCGCAGACGAGTTACTCCTGCACAAATTCCTGCGGCTAAATCTGATGCGGCTTCTTCTACTCTCCAAGCTGTGCGTCAACAGGTAGCGCAAATTCAAGATGAAGTGACTCGTCAAGCTTTACTCAGTCGCACTAAGGAAATTGAAGCCAATTTAGCACGGGGTGAAATTCAAGTAGTCGTGTTTGGGACGGGGAGTGCGGGAAAAACTTCCTTGGTGAATGCGATTATGGGGCGGATAGTGGGTGAGGTGAATGCACCAATGGGTACAACTCAGGTGGGTGAAACCTATTGTTTGCGTTTGAAGGGATTGGAGAGAAAAATTTTAATTACGGATACACCAGGGATTTTAGAAGCGGGGGTAGCAGGAACGGAACGGGAACAACTGGCTAGGGCTTTGGCGACGGAAGCTGATTTGTTGTTATTTGTGGTAGATAATGATTTACGCCGTTCTGAATATGAACCGTTGAAGGGTTTGGCGGAAATTGGTAAGCGATCGCTCTTGGTTCTCAACAAAACTGATCTATATACAGAGGACGATCAAGAAGCTATTTTATCTAAATTGCGTCAACGGGTACGGGAATTTATCGCTAGTAATGATGTAGTGGCGATCGCCGCAAATCCCCAACCTGCACAATTAGAAACCGGTGAAACTTTCCAAGCAGAAGCAGATATTGTCCCCCTGTTGCGACGCATGGCTTCTGTATTACGCGCTGAAGGTGAAGATTTAGTTGCTGATAATATTCTCTTACAATCACTACGTTTAGGCGAAGAAGCCCGCAAATTAATTGACTCCCAGCGTCGTCGTCAAGCTGATAAAATTGTTGACCGCTATCAATGGATTGGGGCTGGTGTGGTATCTGTAACCCCTTTACCAGTTGTAGACTTACTAGCCACAGCCGCAGTTAACGCCCAAATGGTGGTAGAGATTGGTAGAGTTTACGGTTGTGATTTGAATATGGAACGGGGGCGAGAATTAGCCCTATCTTTAGGAAAAACTATTGCTGGCTTAGGCATAGTTAAGGGTGCAATTGAATTACTCTCCACTGCTTTGCAACTGAATATTGGGACTTTTATTATTGGTCGTGCTATTCAAGGCGTGACAGCCGCTTATTTAACCCGCATTGCGGGAAAAAGCTTTATTGAATATTTTCGTCATGACCAAGATTGGGGTGACGGAGGAATGACAGAAGTTGTACAGCAGCAATTTCAGATCAATCGCCGAGACGAGTTTATCAAAGTATTTATCCAAGAAGCGATCGCTAAAGTAGTCAAGCCGTTAACAGACAGTGAATAGGCTGTTGTCAGGGTGTCGGGTGTAGCGCAAGAATAACCTAAGCACGTCGGCGGAAAAAACAGACTCTTCCCTGTTGCCTTCTGCCTCTTGCTTTTTGTATGTCTGTTGTTCTCACTATGTTAAGAAATATTTCATCAATAACATCCCAAAGATATGACTAGGGATATAAACCGTCTTGATTTTAAAGCTTTAAACTCCTAATCGAATAAATAAGAAAGGAGCAGCAAAATTCCCAAATCGGTTGATAACGAGATGTATCTAATTAAGCCAGCATATCAGTATCTTTGCTCTGATCTGATACCGCTTTTCTATCTATAGGCAGAACCCAGCTAAACCCCTCTCCAACTTACTATGCTACCTCAGACCCCTACTACCTCAGACCCCTACTACCTCAGACCCCTCATTTAGAACATCGTAATTTTAATTACATAGACATTAGTATATGTATTGAAAAAATAAATATAAAAATTTCAGGAATAGGCGTGAATTAAGTGTATTTAATCTCACCAGCCTCCTAATCTCCCCTAGAAATCCCAAAAGCGACAAAAGCTTATGAATAGGGCATTGTAGGCTATTTTTTCATGAAAATATCTATTCGCAAGCAGGAATTTGTGGAACTCAATCTAATTTAAAGTTACAAACAATTATTTCTCAGTATTCCGGAAACAGCCCGGAAATTCAGAAAAGGTAGGTAACAACTTATGTAGCAATTCCTCAGTAAGGAACTTATGAGCAAGCAAACAGTTAATCAATTATTGCAAGGACGCTATCACATCGTTCAAAGCCTTGGTGCAGGAGTATTTGGACAAACATACATTGTTGAAGATGTAGACTATCCAGAAAGACCCAGATATGTTGTTAAACAGCTAAAAGTCAACAACTATCAGTCTAATTCCTACTTTGACTACCTCAGACTGCGTTTTCTTACAGAAACTGAAACTCTCAAGCTGTTAGGACAGCATGATCAAATTCCTCAACTCATCACCTGTTTTGAGGAAAATGATCGGTTTTATTTGGTGCAAGAATATATTTCTGGGCAACCCTTATCTGTCGAATTAAAACAGAATCAACAGCAGGGACGTAAATGGACAACAACCGCAGCTATGGCATTTCTAGAAGATGCTTTAGGCATTCTTGAATTTGTTCATTCTCAAGGATTCATTCACTGTGATATCAAACCAGAAAACTTAATCCGACGCTCCTCTGATGGAAAATTAGTGCTAATTGATTTTGGTTCAATTCAGCCAATTGATTTTAGCATTGATACAGAATTATTGATTTCTCAGATTCCTGTGAGTTCATTAGGTTACATCCCACCAGAACAATTTCTTGGTCAAACACAACCTAATAGTGATATTTATGCTTTGGGAATGATTGCTCTCCAAGGTTTAACAGGTTTAACACCTCTGCAACTAAAAATTAATCCTGCTAATAATGACCTGCCTTGGTGTTGTGAAAATACTGAAATTGATGATTATCTAACCGTTTTTATCAGCCAAATGATTCGCTATAATTATCAAGAACGTTTTCAGTCTGCCAGTGAAGCTATTTGGGTATTTCAACACATCAAATGGAAACACCAGACAGAAGCAATTATGTCCCCAAAGTCTTCAACAGTTGCGGAACTAAAACATAAAGTTGTTACAGTTCCAAATCACAATACCACGGTTAAATCAGACCCATTATTAGCAGGAATGCGATGGGGAATCATGATTAATTCTTTAGTAGTTGGCTTAGGAGTATATTCTTTAGCTAGTCAATCTCAACGCCATCCAGAAACAGTAACCTTATCTCAAGCAATATCAGAGTATCAATCCGGGAATTTAGAAAAAGCAATTAATTTAGCTAAATCAATTCCTCCCTATAGCAATGTATATCCAGAAGCTCAAGATTCAATTGCTGAATGGCAAAAGCAATGGCACGCTGACACAGAAAACTATTTAGTCGCGGAACAAGCCTTAAATGAAGGTAAATTATCAGAAGCAATGCGTGCTGTTCCGCAAATCCCTTACACTTTATATTGGCGTTCTAAAAGAGAAAAAATACTCGAACAAACACAAGCTAACTTGGAAGCAAAAACAAATGATTTATTAAGTCAAGCTTATGCAAAAGCCGAGGTTAAAGATTTTTCGGCTGCTTTAGAATATCTGCGTCAAATTCCTCCAGAAACCGCTGCGGGTGCTATGGTGCAACAAAAATTAGTTGAATACAATCAAAAACGACAAATGAGAGCAGGATATTTCTTGCATAAAGCCTACCAAAAAGCATTAGTTAATGACTTTTCTGGAGCAATAAAATTGCTTGACAAAATTCCCCAAGATACAAATATTTATCCTCAAGCTCAAATCAAATTGCAAGAGTATAAAGAAAAACTCCTACTTAGGGAAAAAATTCAAAAAATTGTCAACCAGAAAAAAATGTCTGTTATCAGTCAACCCACTCTGTTTAGTCAGATAGATTCAGATGCCAAAATTGCATATTTTTCTACACCAGACTATCCACGAGAAGTGAATATTAGCACGTAGTTAATATCAACTAGAAATCATTTATTTACAAATATTCAATAATATTTAATAATTTGTATTAGGCATTCCCACTGTTGGTACAATGATGGGGCGATTTTTTGACTGTGGTAATTGATTTTCTGCCTGCTTGAGTGCTTCTATTGCTTGTTGGTAATCAGGTTTATATTTAATAGCTTGTTGATAAGATGCTATAGCTTCTGGATATTTTCGTAAATTTAATAAAGTGTTACCTCTACTATACCAGCTTTCATAATGATTCTTCTGATACCGTACTGCCTTATTATACGATAATAAAGCATCTTCATATTTTTGTAAATTATATTGTGAATTACCTAAATTATACCAGACTAGATAATCATTATTTTTCAAAGAAATGGCTTGATTATAAGCTTCTATCGCTTCTGCATAACGTTGACTTTGATGTAATGACCATCCTAAACTATACCATGCTTGATAGTTATTAGGATTATATTTTATGACTTGCTTAAAAGAATCCATCGCTTCTGCATATCGTCGTAAAGTAATCAAGATATTACCCCTAGAAAACCAAGATTGATAATGATTTGGTCGATACTGTACAACTTGACTGTATGCTTTTAAAGCATCTTCATAGCGGTTTAACTTGACTAGAGAATTACCCACATTATACAAAGCTGCTGTATAGTCTGGTTTTAACTCTATGGCTTTTGCATAAGCTGTAATAGCATCATCATATTGTTGGATATTTTGTAAAGATAAGCCTTTTTTATACCAAAATTCATAATTATCTGGTTGTAATTCAATTGCTTGTTCATAGGACTTAATGGCATTATCATATTGGTTTAAATTTCTGAAAGCATCACCTTTAGCATTCCACAAAGCTGGATCATTATTTTTAAATTTTAATCCTTGATCAAAAGAAGCAATTGCTTCTGAATATCGCTGTAAACTTGCTAAAGCAAAACCTCTACCAGTCCAAGCTTCTAAATAATCCGGCTGGAGTTGAATTGCTTTATCATAAGCTATGAGTGATTCTTGATATTTTTTTAATTTAAATAATGCTTTACCTTGCCCATACCAGCCTTGAAAATGATTTGGTTTGATCTTCACTACTTTTTGATATACTACTAGCGCATCTTCATATCTTTGTAATTGTAAAAGTGTGTCCCCTTGTTTATATAATTCCGTAGCATTATTAGTATTAATTTGGTTGAATATGTATATTGATGCCGTTCCCCCTATCCCCAGTAGAAATATTCCTAATGCTAATTTAATCAATAAACTTTTTTTAGATTTCTGAGGTTTGATACTATTAATTTGAACAGCAGGGCTGAAGACTATTGTACCAGAGGGAGGTTTAATTAACTCTTGTAGGGCATTTAAAGCTAGAGTTGCAGAAGCATAACGTTGACGAAAATCATAACAAACCATTTTATCTAAAAATTCTGCAAATTCTGGTGTGACTGTGGTATGACTACGCCAAATAATTTCATTAGTATCTGCATCTTTTGCTAATTGGTGAGGTGATAATCCTGTGATGGCTTGAATGCCAATAATTCCCAAAGCATAAATATCACTACTTAATTTGGGTGTACCTTGTGCTTGTTCTCCCGGAATATAACCAGGTGTACCAATAGCGACGGTAGATTGAGTTTGACCTGTGGGAGTAATTAATTGTGTGGTGATTTCTTTAACTGCCCCGAAATCAATTAAAATCAATTTACCATCCGCCTCTCGTCTCAATATATTGTGTGGATTCACATCACGGTGAATTACTTTTTGTTGATGCACAAAATCTAATATTTCTAAAATTTCTTGTAATAGCGAAATTACTTCATTTTCAGTTAAAGTTTTTCCTGGTGATAATTCTTGACTTAGGTCATGACTGGGAATAAATTCTTGGACAAGATAAAATTCTGCGTTTTCCTCAAAGTATGCTAAAAGTTGGGGAATGCGGTCATGAGTTCCTAATTTGTATAAAACTTGCGCTTCAGTATCAAATAGCCGTCTAGCTATTTCTAAAGTGGCTGTATTACTAGACTGAGGCTTGAGTTTCTTGACAACACACTGCGGTGAACCAGGTAAATGAGTATCATAAGCGACGTAGGTTTCGCCAAATCCCCCTCCTCCCAAATGGCTGATAATTTGGTATCTTCCAACAAGTGTGTTTCCTAGCATCTCGGTTGTTGAGTTAAAGTGCAGTATTACATCATTACAATCTTGCCACAGGGATTCGGGGACTGGGGAGATGAGGAGGAACAACCAGCAATTACGAGTTACCAATTATCATGATTCCTATTAGTGATAACATTCAGAGTTGGAAAAAGCCAATTATTACTTATTGGTTGATTGGCATTAATGTTGCTATATTTTGCTGGGAACTTAAACTTGACACTTCTGGTCAATTAGGTGATTTTGTCAATAGTTGGGGGATTATTCCAGAACAAACCAATGCAGCAATAACAAATGCAGTTTTTTACAATTCAGCAGCTTGGATAGTTGTATTTTGGCGATTACTTTCTTTACCTGTATCGCTATTTGTACATAGTAGTTTTAGTCAAATCATAGGCAATTTGCTATTTTTATGGGTATTTGGTAAGACTGTAGAAAGATTTCTGGGACAACAAAGATATTTATTGCTGTATTTAGTTGCTGGTGTTTTTTCGGGAATGATTCATATTTTTATGGCATCAACATTAACAGTTCCAGTTATTGGGGCTAATGGTGCGATCGCATCTATTTTAGGTGCGTATATTATGAAGTTTCCTAAAGCCAAAATATATTCTGTGTTGCCTTTGATGGTTGTCTTTATTCCTGTAGAAATTCCGGCTTTTTTATATTTATTTTGGTGGTTTATTCAGCAGTTATTTTATGGGATTGGTAGTTTAAATATTCCTGGTGGTGTGAATAATCTTAGTTATTGGGGACAATTTGCCGGATTAGTGACAGGCGCGGCTTTTATGCAAATGGTAAAAAGGTAACTCTAAATTCTAAATTCTAAATTTTGCTGTAATATAAAAGTATTAATAATTCCCACACTAAAGTCATGTCAGAAATTATCCTTGCATAACCTAGTGTGAAACTGCCGCCAACTCAGGCAGAACTTCCTTATGATGATGGTATCCCGATGGAAACTCAACGGCATAAATTCCAAATGGATATGCTGATTGATACCCTATGTCCTTGGTTAGAAGCAAGGTCTGATGGCTATGTCAGTGGCAATATGTTTGTTTATTTTAGTTTGGCACAGTTGAAAAATCAAGACTTTAGAGGGCCAGATTTTTTTGCTGTTTTAGGAGTTCCTAAAAAAGAACGTTTGTCTTGGGTGGTTTGGGAAGAAGGAAAACCCCCAGATGTGGTGATTGAATTACTTTCTGAAAGTACCGCATCCCAAGATAAAAATGAGAAAAAACTAATCTATCAAAATTTGTTGCGTGTTCCTGAATATTTTTGGTTTGATCCTTTTCATCCTGAAGACTTAGCAGGATTTTCTCTCAATCGTGGTGTTTATCAACCAATCACACCTAATGCTGAGAATCAATTAGTAAGTCAATCATTAGGTTTAGCTTTGGTGCGGTGGACTGGTAGTTATAGAGGTGTTGAAACTACTTGATTGCGTTGGATGACGTTAGATGGTGAATTATTACCTACAGGTCAAGAAATAGCTAATATTGAACGCGAAAAAGCTGACGCAGAACGTTAAAAAGCTGAACAAGAAAAACAACGTGCTGAACAAGCAGAATTTCAATTAAGGCAAGTTGCTATAAATTTATTAGCAAGTGGAATGTCTTTAGAACAGGTGGTAAATTTAACTGGTTTGGAAAAATCTGAGGTAGAAAAACTGATTTAAGCTTATACAGCAGTTTATGATGTTATGAGGTACACACCTAGTGGGCTTTCTGTCCCGCACCACATTATCCCGTAGGGGTGAAGCATTCGCATGATAAAAATATGGAACGAATAGATAACCTATATTGGCGAATGCTTCACCCTTCCCCATGAATATGACAACGAAATATATCTATTAAATTCATGCCCTATAATCCCGACATCCATCACCGTCGCTCTATCCGATTAAAAGGATACGACTATTCTCAACAGGGAGCATATTTCGTCACCATTTGCACCTATCAACGTAATTGTTTATTTGGTGAAATTGTAGATGGTGAAATGAAATTAAATACCAATGGTGAGATAGCAAAAGGATGTTGGTTATCTCTTCATCAGCATTTTCAAAATGTAGAGTTAGATGAATTTGTGATTATGCCCAATCATTTACATGGAATTATTCTCATAGTTAATAATCCTGATGCGGAGGGCGAAGCATTGGCAAATCAATATTCTCAACAAAAAACAAATTTATCGAGCCAATGCTTCGCCCCTACAGGTGAAAAAATTAAAATTAATGGCACAAAACGACAATCTTTGGCGGCAATAATTCAAAATTATAAATCTGTTTCTACACGGCAAGTTAATCGCATCAATAAAGCTAAAGGAAATGTTATTTGGCAACGTAATTATTATGAACATATTATCCGCAATGAGGAAGCATTAAATAATATTCGTCAGTACATAGTTACCAATCCGATAAATTGGGCAGAAGATGAGGAAAATCCTACAAATGTTAATTAGCGATCGCCTTCATTGCCTTCATTGTGGAATTTTTAGTCAAAAAAACCTCCCAGTTGGGAGGTCAGAATGTAGCTTAGACAACTTGATAAACCTAAATCAACACCACAGCGATCGCACCTCCTAAAGCCGCAGAAATCCCGGAAACAAATGCTGTTGCAAACAACCACCAAGAGGCATTAGCAGCAGCTTTACGTGTTTCCTCTGCTTGACGCTGTGCTTGATGTTTCACCTGTTCTAGCCGATTTTGCGCTTCGTTCTGTAGCTGTTCAGCCCGTTGTAAAACAGTATTTCGGGCGCGTTCAATTTGGTCAATAATGCGGTTAGCATCATCCTCAGAGATATCCTCACGAGAACTTACAATAGCTACTAAGGTATCACGATTGAAAGATGATAGGCGATCGCGCAAGGCATCAAACCCGGCTTGGGGATCATCAAACAATTGGCGGATATCATGTTTAATCCCATCATAATTAAGTTCTGGGCGTTCTAGAGAATTAAGATAATTACGAATACTGGCAAAAATACCCTCAATTGCATCTTGAATACGTCGTTGAATACCCCGCACCTGTTCTACAAATTGGTCACGCACAGAGATCATATTATCAGCTATTATTCCAGCTTCTTCATCAGTCATATCTTCCCGAATTTTCAACAACGCAATAATTGTGTTTCTATCGAAATGCGAGAGGCGATCGCTTAAACTTTCCATACCCACTCGTGGATCATGCAGCAACAATTGTACATCCCGCTTAATGCCTTCGGGATTCAATTCTGCTTTACCAGTTAATCGTAAATACTCCTGCAAATAAGTTTGAAAAGTTTGCATTCTTTGTTGGGTTCTAGTTGCTAACCGACGAGGCGCACGGACAATATTTTTAATTGATGTCTGCGTAGCATCTATTACTTGATTAACTTGTTCCTCACTTAAATCTTGACGTTGACTCAACAACTTGACCAAAGTATCCCGGTCAATATGCGATAAACGGCGACGCAATGCCACAACACCCTCTCTCGGATGTGCAAACAACCTGTTTAAATCTTGCTGAATACCTTCAGGATTTAATTCTTCCTGACCAGTGTTTCGCAGATAATCCGCAATAGTAGAGATGACAGAATCATATTGTTCTTTTGCTTTTTGTGGTGTGTGGAGAATACCACGCCATATTTCTTCCACCACCTCAATAATTTGATTAACTTGTGCTTCAGTTAAATCTTGACGTTGACTCAACAATTGCACCAAAGTATCTCGGTCAAAGCGAGACAAACGCGCCTGAATAGCCATAATTCCCGTTTGGGGGTCTTCTAACAGTCGTTTCAGATCGGCGCGGATCGCATCAGGATTTAATTCTTGCTTACCCGTGTTACGCAGATATGATTCAACATTCAGCCACAGAGTTTCCACTTGATGTTGTGCCTGTTTAGCCATGCTGAGAGATTCTAACAACACGCGATCGCGCTGCATTTCTAATTCATCTAAAATCGGATCTAATTCCCACTCCTGAATATCATTGCGTGCTAACAGAATTTCTCCCATTTGTTCCCGTTCAACTTGTGCTAATCGCCGGGATAAAGATTGATAATCTGCCTCTGTATCCGCCAACAAAGGTTTAAAATGTTCCTCAATTCCTGCTGGTGTCAAGTCAGTTTTAGGAGTCACAAGTAAATAACTTTCAACTCTTCTTTGCAAATCTTGGACAATCTCTCTTTCTTCCTGGGCAATTACTGTTACTAATACTTCATCTTTTACTGCTACCAATTGATCAGCAATTTGCTGAATTTGTGTTTTAGTTAACAGTCCCTTAGATTGCAAAATATTCACAAAATCCTGGCGAGATATTTTTTCTAATTCGCTGCGTATTACACCAGGATCAGCAGCAGGATCATAGATCACATCTCGAAATTCTTGAACAATATTATTCAAACTTAATTGCCAAGGATGGGCGTTGAGCAAGTAATTTTCAACATCAGCATGAATTGGATTATAAGGCTGTGGTGTAATTTGTTTTGTGACTTTTTTTCTAGCAGTAGCGAGGGAATCCCAAATTTTTTCTACATCCAAATCCGATAAATCTGCCCTACCTAAAACTACCCCAGTCAGTGCCGATATTGCCTGTTGTATCATACCAGGCTTTTGTTCTGTTTCTTTGGAGGAATGAATTTCTGTAATTAACTGGTCAAGTTTAGCATTGAGTTCATCTGTTTTAGTTTGTCCTGGTGGCAGGGATTTGAGATAATCAACCAACTCACCCAAGCGATCGTTTGTGGGTACTTGCTGACTGATTACTTGTTGCCAAACACCATATAAAGAATCAGCGATCCGGTTAACTTCTCGTTTAGATAAATCTGTGCGACTGCTGACTAAATCAGTAAACCGCTGACGGTCAATATTACGCAGGTCTGGACTACTGGCATAGGCTTTAAATTGCGGTTCACTCAGTAACCTTTCAAATTCAGAACGAATCCGCGATATATCAATTTCTGGAGGACGTAGCTTTTCTATGTACTCTTCTATGTTTTGGTGAATACTTGCCGGTGCCAATGCACTCCCTAACTCCCGCCGCACAGCCGATGCTGCCGCTTCCGCCGTTGCCACCACTTGCTGATTTACAGCCTTAGCACCCAAAGCAGCCGTAGCCGTTCCCATAATCGCCTGAAAACTGGAAGTGGCCGTATTCACGACCGAACCAATCAAAGATCCTACCGTAGTCGTGCTGACCCACATCAGTAATAAAAAGTATGCACCCCAAATTACTAAGCCCAAAATAGCGCCTAATCTGGGATCTAAAATTAATAGACTCAATTTTACAGCCAAGAAACAAGCTATGAATAAAGCAACTGTTACCGTAACTAAAGTCCAAATTCCCAACCTCGTCCCAATTTTGCGAATCGTACCCCCGAAACTTTCAACTTCCTGCGACTCTGACGGATGCCCCAAATAAGAAATCCCAGCCGCAATTGAGAGATTTGTTAACACTAATTGGAAGGCAAAAGCGAGAATCACCCCAGAAATTAAAGCCACAAAAAAGCGCGGACCAGAAGTAAGAACCGATGCCTGTGCTGGTGTGACGTTGGTGGTGTTTATAGGTATTTGTGCCATCCACCATAAAAAATATGTGTACATTTCCTGCATGATTTGTATTTCCTGCTTCTAAATTTATCTTTAATTTAAATTAAAATTAGCTTTCATTAAGGATTTAGTTGTATCTATGGCAATATTCAAGTCCCCCATCCAGAATCCAGTAACTGAGACGTTTTTAGCATCTCTCCCAGGTTGGATACCTTTATATAACGCTAGATAGAACTTGAATATATTTTGATTGTTAATTAGTGTTAAAATCTAGAAATTTTTCAGCAAAATCTTGTTATTTAGTAAATCATAGATTTTGAATTTTCTCCGACCTAAATCATGAATTAATTATCTCAATTTACACCTATCTAAAATTAAGTTTTTTGTCACCCTCGCCAGGTGGATTTTTTCTTGTCAAAAAATTCCCAATAATCTTCCACAAGAGTGCCTCTAGTTTGTACCTATAGGCATAAAGCTGCTTTGTGTACAGAAGGTAAATTTAAGTTAAGCACTAAATTGTTTAGAACAAAAGATTCAACATCTCAAACTTGCTTAACTTTGGAGACAAAACATGGAAACTCGTACTTCAACCGATATACCACCAGTTGCTAAAGCCTATAATGGAGTAGATCGTAACGCCTTTATCTTTGGCTGGAATCCCCAAGCTGAATTATGGAATGGACGCTTGGCAATGATTGGATTTTTAGCCTACTTGCTGTGGGATTTAGCAGGCTATAGCGTTCTCCGTGATGTGCTGCACATTATGCGATATTAGATCAAACACGGAAGTCAGAATGCAATTACAGCAGAATTTATAACTCTGGAATTCTGTTGTAATTATCTCTATTTAACGTAAGTTGCTAGTTATTCAATCAAAACTAAAGAAGGGAGATTTTGAGAATAAATTAGTCTCATAATTCCTAACTAGCAACTTCGGTTATCTACTGAAACTTTTCAATGGCAATTTTCACACTCATAGAAAAAACCGAATCAAAACATATAAAGCCGCAGTCACAAGTTGTAATATAGTAATGGGAATTCCATAATGGAGAAAAGTTTTAAAAGTAATGCGTTTCCCATGCTGTTCAGCAATACCAGCAGCAACAATATTAGAAGATGCTCCCACTAACGTACCATTTCCTCCCAAAGTTGCGCCAAACATCATTGCATAAAATAGAGGTAAAACTTCTGGAGGAAACTGCCCTTGAAAATCTGGTGCTAAAACTTCTGCTGGTGCTAATCCCACATTGACAATATATTGTTTTAACAAAGGAACCATAGCAACAACTAACGGAATATTGGGAACAACACTGGATAATATCCCCACCACAAATAACAACAATATAGAACCCAGCAGAATATTTTTACCTAAAATAACTCCTAAAACGCCTGATAAACCTTTAATAACTCCTGTTTTATCTAATCCGCCAATTAATACAAAAATACTCATAAAGAATATTAATGTACTCCAATCTACATCTTTCAAAATATTATTAACTGAATCAATCCTACTTTGATGCGCTAGTAATAAAGCTAAAGTTGCACCTAATAAAGCTACAGCCGCAGGGGAAATAGGAACTGGTAAAGATTCGCCAATGACGAAAAATATCAACACAAAAGTTACTATAAATCCACCCATTATTAAAACTCGTGGATGATTAATTTTTGGGTGAGGTAATTCTGCGAGATTATCTAGGTTTGTATTCCAAATCCTTTTAAATAAAATTGGTAGTGTTACTACTACAGCAGTAACAGCAATTACTCCCCCTAAACTCAATTTTCCTAAATAATCTATAAAGCTAATATTTACAGCATCACCAACAATAAAGGTGGCAGGGTCTCCTACTAAAGTTAATAATCCCGCACTATTAGCAACAAAAACCATCAAAATTAATAAAGGTACAAAATTAACTCCTATTTCTTGTGCCATTGGTGGAATTAACGGTGCTAATAACATTACCGTAGTTGCGTTAGGTAAAACAGCACAAATCGGTGTAACTAATGCCACAATGCCTAAGAGTAATCTTTTGCCACTACCTTGAGCCAGAATGACTATTTGTGTAGCTATATAACTAAAGATATTAGTAGGTTCAAATGCCCTAACTAAAACCATGACCCCAAAAAATAAACCCAAAGTCCCATGACTTTTGCCAATGTAACCAACAGCTTCTGGTAAAGTCATAATATTAGTAAAAACTAATATTAATGCCCCTAGTAAAGCAGCAACAGTTAGATGAATCCATTCCGTCATAATGACAACAATGACGGTTATAAATGTGATGATACTTAGGACAGCTTGCCAATTTTCCATACTATCCTCCCTGATAATGGTATTGATTGCATAGTAGCAAAAAAGTCACCTAGACTATAGGCGACTTAAAAAGCAATACGGTTCACTTTGCGAATCTGAAACTTGTCAGTTGCTTTGAAGAATGGTCAAATCTTATGTGATTAATCAAGACAACTGGGAATACCCAACACAGCACAAGGAAAATTAGGGTCTAAAGTATCAATCAAAGGATGATTGATAGATTGACAACCTAAAAATAGAACATCAGCAGCTTCTAATTCCACAACTTTTTTCAATTCAGTACCTAAGTTACCAAACCGCAGATGAGATTTAAAATAACTTTGCCATTCTTGAGCTAAATTTTTGGCTTGCCAAAGAATTTTATCTGCTTGATCTGGTATTGATGAAGTTATTAACTGTGGTTTTGATGGAGTTAATACCAGTGTTTTTGATTGGGTTACTTCACAAGCTGGATACTCTACAGCAAGCTGCTTTTGGGGCATACTTCTGTGATTAGAATAACTACTTGGTTGTTCTTCTAATACATATACAGCCTGGACATTAACTTGAATGTTTGTAGCTAAATGGGTTTGATGGGCAATACAAAAAGCAATATCTAAGGCTGTATGACTATTCGGTGAAGCATCATAGCCAACAATTAAATTGATAGATTTTGCTTGTGAATCTTTTTCACTAACGCATTTTTGAGGATCAGGTATTAATATCATCTGCTCCATTAGGTCATAGCGACCTATGGCACTTTGTAATCTTGCTAACAATGGCTTAATTCTCACAGCTTTAACTTCTCTCCCTTGAAACAAATCATCAATGAGAAGCAGGGATGACAATTTTAGATTTTAGATTTTAGATTCATATTTGATCCAAAATCATTAACTAAAATCGCAAATTTATCAAGGAAACCCCAACAAGAACTGATATTACAGCCAAGGTTTTGGAGGTTCCTTCCATTGCCGACGGAGTTAGCTGACGGGCTAAGACTGGAAGGTGTCTCTCAATTAAGATTAGCCCCAAACATTGGTTCCTCCGCTTCAAATCCAGCTTTCATGAATGTGAATTAGGCTACCCACAGAGTTTTGCGGAATTCATAATTCCCAAGTAAAAATGTTCAGAATATGAAATTTTTACTTTTTGAATTGTAGCTTATATTTCCACAATTGTATACTCATCAAATAATAATTTATTTGTCAGTATTCAGAATACAGAATTCAGAACAATAATGGCTTTTAGCACCTACTGTGATGATTGTGAGAAAATCCCGCTCCTTTCCTGATTTAACCAGCATTCTGACTTCTGACTCCTGAATTCTTACATTTATTTCACTCTTCTGAAGTAAAGTAGCGGTCAAGAAAATTCAAAGCGTGGTTACGGAGTTCAAAATACTCTTTAGAATTGCGGATCATACTCCGATCCCGTGGACGCTTAAACGGAACTTCGAGAATTTCTCCGATAGTAGCGGCTGGTCCATTGGTCATTAAGACAATGCGATCTGACATATAAATTGCTTCGTCAACATCATGAGTAATCATCATTACTGCTTGACGATGATTTTCCCAGATATCTAATACCTGACGCTGCAATTTTCCACGAGTTAAGGCATCCAAAGCTCCAAATGGTTCATCCATTAATAACATTTTAGGACGAATTGCTAAAGCTCTAGCAATACCTACTCTTTGTTTCATACCTCCAGAAATTTCATCGGGATACTTATCGGCAGCCGCTGTTAAGTTTACCATTGCCAAATGTTCGTTTACAATGCTAATTTTTTCAGATCGATTTGCATTTTTTAGCACTTCATCTACAGCTAAACGGATATTTTCTCTTACAGTTAACCAAGGTAACAAAGAATAATTTTGAAATACCATCATTCTATCTGCACCTGGTTTGCGGATTTCTTTACCATCTAAACGGACTGAGCCAGATGTGGCTTTTTCAAAACCACCGATAATTTTTAACAGTGTTGATTTACCACAACCAGAGTGACCAATTACAGAAATATACTCATCTTCACCAATTGTCAGATTAACGCCATCTAAGATCACAGAGTTGCCTTTATCTAGTGTGGGATAAGACTTGACTAAATTTTCAATTTCTAGAAATCCATGAAGGGGCATAACTTGTTGATAAGTATTTTGTGATAAGGCTGTATATTCCATGATCAAATCCTCCTGAATTTGTCGCCGTATTGTTTGAATATTTAAGACATGAAGAAGCGAGTAGGAGCGTTAGCCCTGATCGCAAAACTATTTAGATAACCGACAGGATCGCTAGGATCAAAGCCTTTTTTATCTATGAATACTTCTGGTGGTTCAATTTTATAATCTTCCTTGGGGCATTGAATTCCCATTTCCGCAGCTATATCTCGATATAAATCTGTTCTCCAACCTTGTTCGGCTACTTTATTAGCGTTTTTGGGAATTTCTTTGATTTGTCCCCAACGGGCAGCTTGAGTCATTAACCAAAGACTTCGAGAACGCCATAAAAATGTTGAATGTTCTCCTATTTCGTGGGGAATATTGTCAGGAATATCATAAAAAATGGTTGTGTCGTCAGCGTTAATAGTACGGTCTTGACCATCAAAACCACCATAGTTATAATTGCCAATAATTCCCGGTGCCGTAAACTTAGTAATAGGAACACCTGGTTTTTTGGGTTTTGCACCAGTGAAAGAACGTTCTGTCAGTAATTCGGCTACTTCTTGGCGATTTTCGGGTTTACTGCAATATTGACAAGCTTCTATCATTGCTTTCACCAAAGAACGGTAAGTTTTGGGATAATTGACGATAAAAGATTCCATTACTCCTAGTAGTCTGTCTGGGTGTCCTTGCCAAACTTCTTTACCTTGAGCGAATGTAAAACCGATACCTTCGTTACCTTGAATTGCTCTGGTGTTCCAAGGTTCGGCTACCATGTAAGCTTGCATAGCGCCAATTCTCATGTTTGTCACCATTTGCGGTGGGGAAACGATGATGACCCGAAATTCCTTCAGGGGATCTACACCAGCAGCCGCAGATATATAGCGAACAAAGTATTCGTAAATAGCCGAACTCAAAACTACTGCCCAAATTTTCTTTTCTGGGGGTTGTTTGTCAAAATAGCCACGGAAGTCTCTGCCAAAGGCTTCTAAAGCACCGTCACCATATTTTTGTTGATATTCGTACCAAGGACGGATGCCAAAGTCCCACATCTCTTTGTTCATGGTCATGGCGTTACCGTGACGGTGTATGGTCATGGCTGCACATAGGGGGGCATGACGTGCGCCTTCTGCACCTATGCGGGCGTTGGTGACAGCACCGGAGACGACGGGTGCAGCATCAAGACGACCAAAAATCAGACCGTCGCGGGAGTTTCCCCAACTAGCTTCGCGGTTGAGTTTAACGTTTAAGCCATATTTGCGGAAAAATCCTTTTTTCCAGGCGATCGCAAATGGCGCACAATCATTAACAGGTACATAACCAACTGTAATATCGGGTTTTTCTAAATCTTGGGGTCTAACTACCTGTTCTACAGCTAAGGCTGCTTCTGTCAGTCCTTTAGCAGACCTATCTCCAGAAATAGCACAAGATGACAACGCTAAACCCGCAGTCGTTGCACCTATTCCCTTAATAAAATCTCTTCTCGTCCAATGATTTTCACTCATAATTGTATACAATTTCGGATTTTAGATTTTTCGTGCTGCTGATTAATGGGATAATTTTTATCTTCAGCAAAGGTGCAAACAGAAATAGTTTTCTAGCTTGAATTTAACGATTTCATCCTGCAATTATGCAACGCCCGATTTGGGATTTTAGATATTGCCAAAATTGTTGGATAAGCTTTGTAGCCTTCCATCTATCACAATCATTAATAAGTTGACACTCAAATGCAAACTTGCATTGCATCTTGCAGTTTTATTTTTCAATGTGGGACAGACATCTTGCCTGCCATAGCTGTAAATAATTTTTTCTACTTCAAACTTCCTGGACGATGAGTAACTAACTCTTGAAGCTTACCCACAGCATAATCTAAAATTAAGCCAGTTAAGCCAATTACAAACACAGCCAAAAATACAGAACTGAGATTTAAACGACTCCATTCATCCCAAACAAAAAACCCAATTCCAACACCACCCGTCAACATTTCTACAGCCACAATTACCAACCAAGCAATGCCTAAACTAATTCGCAACCCTGTAAAAATATAGGGCAAACTGGCAGGCCAAATAATTTTGATCATCTGCCGCCAACGTGGCATTTCCAACACTCGTGCCACATCTAAATAATCTTTGGAAACACTAGCAACTCCCAAGGCTGTATTAATAATAGTTGGCCAAAGGGAAGTAATAAAAATAACGAAAATAGCTGAAGGATCAGCCAAATTGAAGATAGCTAAAGAAATCGGCAACCAAGCTAAGGGTGAGACTGGTTTAAATATCTGAATAATGGGATTAAAAGCCAACATTGCTGGTCTAGACATCCCAATTAAAAAGCCCAAGGGAATTGCTACTAATGCACCCAAGCTAAAACCTAATATTACCCGGCGTAAACTGGCTAATAATAACCAACCAATTCCTAAATTACCAGGACCTCGTTCATAAAAGGGATTTAAGATGTAGTCAAGATTGGCTATTAAAGCTTCTGGTGGTGTAGGCATTAATTCATGATTAGCAAGTGCTACTATCCACCACAGTAAAATTATTCCCGAAAACCCCACAACAGGCAATAAAAACTCATTCCGAAAAATGACAGGTTTTGCTTTTTTCCAAGCAAATTGTCCAGCAACTGCAAAGATTGCAGCTAAATTTAGTTGCAAAATCATATTGTAACCTCAACAGAGTTCAGCACAGATACACTGAAACTGAGCAGTACCAGCCTTGGACACTGATGAGATCAAAACATTATCAAAATGCTGTCTCTTCAGTCTCCTCTCAATGCCTACGAAGTTAGCTGACGGACTAGGGTTGAGAGATACCCCTTTTTGCTCGATTTTGGCTTATTTTCTAACATTTAGTTAAAAATTTATTAACCTATCAAAACAAAAATACGCCCCAAAACTTGGTTCCTCCGTTCCCACGCTGTTGACTCTGATGCGTTGGATTAGGCTGACTTACTCACAATTAATAGTAATAGCGAAAATATAACATTGATTAACAGTAATAACATCAGTATAGAAAATATAAATTAGTTACTTACCTACTTACATCAAGCGGTTCAATTCATTTTTCGCTGTACAATAAACATATTTCGTGAGGGTAAATACAAAGACATTAAGAATAATCTTACGTCTTTGTTTGAAATTAACAGTTATTAAGCCAATAAGCCTCATTTTTTCAATCTAGCTAACGCATCTTCAGCCGCAGCCTTTTCTGCTTCTTTTTTATTGCGTCCTTTACCTTCACCGTATTCTTCACCTTCTACTAATACTTTAGCTCTAAACTCTGGTGCGTGGGATGGTCCCCCTATTTGTTCTGTTACATATTTGGGAGGATTTGTGATACCTTGAGCTTGTACCCATTCTTGAAATCGGTTTTTGGAATCAACATTTGAACGAGGTTCTACAATGTGTTCTGAGACAGATTCAAATAATGGTTCAATAATAGCTCGGAGTGGTTCAACATCGCAATTATTATCTAAATAATATGCACCAACGACAGCTTCAAATGTGCTACTGAGTAGGTTAGGGTTTTGAAAACCTCCATCTCTAATTGTGCCTTTTCCTAATCTCATTCTGAAGTCTAAACCTACTTCTAGGGCAAATTTTGCTAGTTGTTTTTCTTCTACTAATCCAGAACGACGACGAGTTAATTCATCTTCTCCTTTTTCGGGATGACAACGATACAGATATTGTCCACTGATGAAGTTGAGAATAGCATCACCGAGAAATTCTAAACGTTCGTTGTGTTCTCCTTCTCCTGGGTTTTCGTTGACATAAGAACGGTGGGTTAATGCTTGACGGAGAAGTTTTTCATTTGAGAATATCAGAAGTTTATGTACCTCAGATAATTTTTCTTTGATACGAGCTTCTTCCGCTTTTTCTGGAGAAAGCATGTTCAAAACTTCTTGTTTTTGCTTTTCAATAATATCTAGTTCAGAGGCGGAAATTACTTTCATAATTCTTGTCATACTATCAAGAGCGCGATAAGTATCATCTGTGGAAAACCTTGATTGATGCGCCCATTTATTTCTCACGTCAATTAACTCACTGACCAAAGCACGTTCAGCGTTACTTAGTTTTTTCTTGAAAACATTATCCCACTGCTTAATAATTAATTTTAGCAGAACTGAAACATCTTCTTGTAAAGTTTCTTCTAGATTTCTTCTGAGTGTTAGATCGTCAAATATACAAGATTTAGCTACTGATAACCAACGTTCACCATGTATTGTTCGCATTTCTTTTTCTACATAGGAATATAATCCTTGCGATAGAGTAGCTAAAGCTCTATTAATTCGTTCGTGATTACTAATAGCCATTGGACTGTGTGATGAAATTATACAATATATAATTTTACTGTTTTTAACAAGATGCTGTCTATACAAGAGATGTAAAATTTAGTACGCAAGGGCGGTCAGGATGCACACCCCACAACATTTATGATATTACAATGTGTAATTCGTTTATTTACAAAAGGCATTAGGAGGAATAATACTCAAGTTAGACATGGCGAAATACTGTTATTATAATAGATAAAAAGACTAAATTATCAATTCATGTCAGCTAAAGATATTTTCCATGATGCTGTAAAAAAAGGATTAGAAAAAGAGAGTTGGGTGATAACAGATGACCCTTTGAGAATTCGCTCAGGTAGGATTGATATGCAAATTGACTTAGGTGCAGAAAGAATGATAGCTGCTGAAAAAGGAGAAGAAAAGATCGCAGTTGAGATTAAAAGCTTTATTAGTTCCTCTAATATTTCTGAATTTCATACAGCATTAGGTCAGTTTCTTAACTATCGTTTTGCTTTGAAAAAACAACAACCTGAAAGATTTTTATATTTAGCAGTTCCCAAAACACCTTATGAGACATTTTTTCAATTGCCATTTGTAGTAGATGTGATTGAACATTTCCAACTGAGTCTAATAGTTTATGACCCAAATGATGAGGTAATTGTATTGTGGAAAAAATAGAAAAATATCGTCAATATATACAACAATTATTAATTGAATATGCTAAGGGAAGTCCATCAGATGAGGAAGTAGAAACACAACTGATTTTTGATAAAGAACGAGATCATTATCAGGTTGTTTATACAGGTTGGAAAAATCGCCGACCGATGTATGGTTGTGTTTTACATCTGGATGTTAAAAATGGTAAAATTTGGATTCAATATAATGGAACTGAGATAGATATAGCAGATGAATTAGTTAAATTAGGAGTACCAAAATCAGATATTGTGTTGGCTTTTCATGAACCTTTAATGAGACCATATACAGGTTTTGCGGTTGGTTAGTTGTAGATCCCCAAATTCAAGAAATCGGGGATCTAATTTTTCTGATTTTTAAAGTGTATTGATATCAATTCCTTTAGCTTGCAATTTTGCTAATAAGTCTTGATAATTTTGACGTTCTTGTTCCAATTGTTGATTTAATTCCAGAGATGTAAGAAACTTTCTTCCATCAGGATAATAAATTTCTAAATTGTCTGATGTTAACTCAAAACGTATTCCTAAACGTGGACTTATCCAACCATTAATTTCTTCAATTTCTTCTAACCATTCTTTTTGGCGAATAAGTCCGGTTAATTCTAGTGTTGTTGGTTCATAGATATAATATTCTTCTACTCCATAACGATGATAAAAAAGTAGCTTTCTCGCCATTTCTTGGCTACGATTTCCTGGCGATAGAATTTCAAATACCACCTGGGGAGCAATATTATTTTCTTCCCATTGTTTATAAGAACCACGTCTACCTTTTGGTCTACCAAAAATAACCATGACATCAGGTGCTTGACGGGTTTTTACACTTCCTTCTACTGGATACCAAAGCAAGTCACCTGCTATGAATACATCATTTTCTGAAGCAAATAAGATTTCTAAATTTTCTTTAATTTTAACTATCCATTCATAGTGTTCTGTATTTTCTGCCATTGGTTTTCCATCACTATCAGGGTAGATGATTTCTGGTTTAGTGTCTGGTGTGAATTGCTGTACCATATGTTTATCTCCGAAGGTCAATAATTTTTTCTTTGCTATAAGTTGAATGTGATTATCTTCATCAAAAAAGCCTATTTTCGTAAGTTGATGATATTTTTCTAGGGTGAAGCGTTTAACTTGAATCGTGGTTATACATCTTTCTTCTTTAGGAATTGTTTTTATATATATTCTAAATGTGCCAGAAATTGCTAGACTAAAACTATAATAACTATTAAGGAAACAATGCCTGCGCCTACTATTACCCCGACAATGACTGCTTTTCCACTGACAGCTGTAGTCGGTCAAGAAGCAATTAAGATAGCTTTGCTGTTAGCAGCAGTGGACCCTGGTTTGGGGGGTGTGGTGATTGCAGGCCGTCGCGGTACGGCTAAATCTGTGATGGCGCGTGCAATTCACGCTTTATTACCACCTATTGAAGTTGTTAAAGATTCTGTTAGCAACTGTGACCCGAACCACCCGGAAGAATGGGATGATAAACTGTTAGCTGAACAAAGACAGGAAATAGAAACGGAAATTATTCCTGTTCCTTTTGTACAAATACCCCTTGGTGTTACCGAAGACCGACTTTTAGGTTCTGTGGATGTGGAACAGTCGGTTAAACAAGGTGATACGGTTTTTCAACCAGGTTTACTGGCCACGGGTAACAGGGGTGTGTTGTATGTGGATGAAATCAATTTATTAGATGAACAAATTAGTAATCAACTTTTATCGGTATTATCGGACGGACGCAACCAAATTGAACGGGAAGGGATAAGTTTTCAACATCCTTGCAAACCGTTGTTTATTGCGACTTATAACCCAGAGGAAGGGACGCTTAGAGAACATTTACTTGATAGAATTGCGATCGCACTATCAGCAGACGGAGTTCTGGGTTTAGATCAAAGAGTACAAGCAGTTGAGCAAGCGATCGCCTATTCTAAATCTCCCACAGAATTCCTGCAACAATACAGCGAAGACATAGACTCACTCAAAACCCAAATACTCCTCGCACGGGAATGGTTAAAAGAAGTCACCATTACCCAAGAACAAATTATCTATCTGGTTAATGAAGCCATTCGCGGTGGTGTAGAAGGACATCGTGCAGAATTGTTTGCAGTGCGCGTAGCAAAAGCCGCAGCAGCATTAGAAGGACGCAACACCGTCAACGCCGAAGATTTACGTCGGGCTGTAGAATTAGTTATAGTTCCCAGAACAACTATTATTCAAACCCCACCACCAGACCAACCACCACCACCTCCCCCACCACCCCAAAGTCAAGACGACTCAGAAGAACAGCAAGAAGAAGAACAAGAAGAACAGGAAGAACAGCAGGAAGAACAGGAACAGCAAGAACCACCTGAGATTCCCGAAGAGTTTATCTTTGACCCAGAAGGGGTAATCCTTGACCCAAGTGTGCTTTATTTTACCCAAATGGCACAACGGCAAGGTAAATCTGGAAGTCGCAGCATCATCTTCTCAGATGACCGGGGACGCTATATCAAGCCAATGATACCCAAAGGCAAAGTTAAACGCATTGCCGTAGATGCCACATTGCGAGCCGCAGCACCGTATCAAAAAGCACGACGCGCTAGACAACCAGATAAAAAAGTCATTGTCGAACAAGGAGATATGCGTTCTAAGCGATTGGTGAGAAAAGCCGGCGCTTTAGTAGTATTTGTAGTGGATGCTTCTGGTTCAATGGCTTTAAACCGAATGCAATCTGCAAAAGGTGCAGTCATGCAGCTTTTAACCGAAGCCTATCAAAACCGTGACCAAGTATCTTTAATACCCTTCCGGGGAGAACAAGCAGAAGTTTTATTACCCCCTACCCGTTCCATTGCTTTAGCCAAAAATCGGTTAGAAAGATTACCCTGTGGTGGCGGTTCACCTTTGGCACATGGTTTAACTCAAGCCGTGCGGGTGGGAATCAATGCCCAAATGGGAGGCGATATTGGTCAAGTTGTCATCGTAGCAATTACTGATGGTCGTGGTAACATTCCTTTATCTCGTTCTTTAGGTGAACCCCAAGAACCAGGAGAAAAGCCAGATATCAAAGCCGAATTACTAGATATTGCTGGCAGAATTCGCGCTGCTGGTATGCAATTATTGGTAATTGATACAGAGAGTAAGTTTGTCTCTACTGGCTTTGCGAAGGAATTAGCCAAAACAGCCGGAGGTAAATACTATCATCTACCCAAAGCAACGGATAAAGCTATTGCGGCGATGACTAGGGGAGCGATCGCTGATATAAAATCTAGATAGTTGTTAGACCTATCTGTAAATTATGTTTTAACCCTTAACAAATCAGGTTAAGCTAATTTGTAGATAGGTTTATTTATTTTTATCAATATTATGGAGAATGTAGTCAATGCAACTTCTAACTCCAACTGAAGAAATGATGTGGGAACAAACACCCTCTTTAAACCACGTCACTATGTCTGATCAAGAAATAAATGATAAATATGAGAAGGGTGAGCAACGAATATTAACTGAATTAAACCGGGAAAAACTTCCGACTTTCGTTGAATCATTAAAGAAAACCGGATACATGGATGTTAGACCTTTTTATCAAAGAAGAGATAGGTGGGATAAAAAAAAGCAATCTCAACTGATAGAGTCTTTTTTGATTAATATTCCTGTTCCACCAATTATTCTTTACGAGAAAGAATATAATGTTTATGAAGTCATGGATGGTCAACAGAGAATTACTGCCCTGAGAGATTTCTATGAAAATGATCTTAAATTGACAGGATTAGAACTTTGGCCAGAACTAAATGGACGTACCTACAAGGAACTACCAGCCAAAATTAAAGCAGGAATTGATCGTCGCTCTATATCGACGATAGTTTTAATTACAGAGTCAACATCTAGTCCAGAAGAAGCATTATTTTTAAGAAAGCTTGTATTTGAGCGTGTTAACACTGGTGGTGTAAAACTCAGTCGTCAGGAAATACGTAATTCTTCATTTTATGGCAAATTAAATCAATTATTACTTGATTTATCAGCTAATCCAATATTTGCAGAAGCTTGGAATATTCCTATTAATGATGATGAAAAACTTCTGAAAAATAACCTCTATAAAAAGATGGAAGATGCAGAATTAGTTTTGCGATTTTTTGCATTGCGTAATACCGATAAATTTAGTAGGGGTATGGAAGGATTTCTCGACTTATATATGATGAAAAGTCTGTCGTTTTCTGATGAAGACATTGAATTTCTGAAAAACATTTTCATCCAAACTATAAATCTAGCTCACCAAATATATAGAGAAAACTTATTTAAGCCCTTTGATCCTCAGTCTGATACTTGGAAGGATAGATCATACAAAGCTTATTATGATGCCGTGATGGTCAGTTTTAGTAGACATTTGGCAGATGCAGATAGTTTAGTTGCTCGAAAGCCAAGACTCCTCGAAGAAACAAAGAGACTTTTTAGAGAAGATGAAGCCAAGCTTTTTACAGGTGGTGGAAAAACGCAAGATGATCTAAAAGAGAGAATCAAACTGTTCGATGATATGCTCTCTCAAGTCATAGCAGAGTAAAAAGCAATGTTTCAGAATCTGCTCATGGCTGTAAAAGCTAATATTTCTACAATTCGTTCCATTATTAAAACTAATGAGAAAATTCGAGAGATTGCTTTTGGAGATGTTTCTTTATATTCTGAAGAAACAAAAACAATCCTCGATGATATGTTTCAATATATTCCTGAAGTAACTGATTGGCGTGTTTATGATCATTGTGCTGTCGTCACTCGTTTATATGCTATTTATGAAACCTTTGTAGAAGACTTAATTCGAGATTGGTTAATTCTTTTACCAGGTTTATCTCTAAAGTATTCAGACTTAAACGAAAGTATTCGTAAAACTCACCAAAGTGGAGTAGGAAGACTGCTGCAAGAAATATTGAAGGAAGATAATAATAGATATAAAAATCTATCTGTACAACAAGTTATGCTGGGTTTATTGAATGGAGAATCTGGAGAAGATAAATATCAACTATTACCAGAGGCTTTTCTATTCCATGAACAGAATTTACGTAAAAATAGCTTAGAAAGATTATTAGCCAATGCTGGTATTTCTGAAAGTTGGAGTTGGATATTAACACATAGAGATATAAAATATTTTGTTGAAGAGATTAGAGCAAATGAAAATACTCCTGAACAAGAACTCAATACATTAATTAGTTATCGAAATGATGCAGCACATGGAACAAATATAGATGATTTTTTAGCAGCTAACGCACTCTTAGAATTATGTGATTTTGTTGAAAATTTATGTCAAGCACTCTGTGAGTTAGTGACGTGGCGAGTTCTTGAGAAGAAGGAATCAGAATCAATCGGTCAAGCACAAGTAATTGGTAAAATTACAGAGTGGTTGAAAAAACCTAAAGCTGCAATTTTAACAGCAGACAGAGAATATCCATTATCAGTTGGAAATAGTGTATTTTTAGTAGGTAAATCCTACTGTCAAGAAGCTACTATAAAGAGTATTCAGCATAATGGTGAGTCAATTTCTGAGATTAAAACAACCCCAGGAATGGAGATTGGGTTAAAATTTGATGTTGATGCCAGAAAAGATTTGCGTTTGTATAAATTAACGACTTAAAGCTGATATAAAATCTAGATAGTCTCATGTCAGCATCAGGATGTTGAGGATTTAAGGATTTACAGGATATAAAGACAAAAAAATCCTGTTCATCCTCTAATCTTGTCAATCCTGATTCAGACGAAGAATAACTAAGCACTTAAGACTTTTGACTCCACTGGTGGTTGCAAATAGCAAATCAAATCTTTCACACCTTTGTGTAGATAGCGCGTAACGGTCATCGGACTAGTACCAATTCTCTTAGCAGCATCCTTACGAGTCAATTCTTTAACTAAGACCAACTCAACTACCATCCGAGGCTTATCATCTAACATATTTATAGCCCCTTGGAGTTGTAATCTTTCCTCTTCCTGTTGCTGAAGCAGAGTAGTACGGGGACAAGGAAGAATATCACCTAAAGTTATTTGATAATCAGTGTAGTTAGCTGTAGTTGCATCTAAACTTAAAGGTATCCGGTTTTGAACAGCCAATTTACATTCTTGCCATTCTTGTAAAGAAATATTAAGTTGGGTGGCAATATCAATTTCTCTAGGAGGATGACCTAGAGATAGTGTCAACTGTTTACGAATTTTTTGCCCAGCATTGTAAAGTTCTTGCCAACGACGGGGTATTTTTAATAAAGTAGAGCGATCGCGCAAAAAATGCAGTATCTCTCCGCGAATATAAGGTATAGCAAAGGAACTGAACGCATATCCCTGGTGAGGATTGAAACGTTCAATAGCCCTGATTAAACCCAAATAACCAATTTGTTCTAAATCTTCATAAGGCTCATTACATTGATGGATAAACTTATAAGCCATCTTCCGTACTAAGCCCTTATGCACTTCTACAAGTTGATTACGTAGTTTAATTGAAGGTTTTTGGTGGTATAAGTGTATTAGCTCCATACCATCATACTGCACAGAGGACTCACTTGCTGCCATATCAATTCCTTTGTAGTAACTCCTTATTCCAAATGAACAGAGTTAGTATAATTTGTTTAAGACTGTAATTATTTTCCTTAGATTAGGCTAAATAAACCATAGTTATTTCACTGAATTTCAAATAAATTCAACGCATACTTCCGTAAACATACGGTATAGTTCCCATTTCTACAGCAGGGGAGCAGGGGAGCAGGGAGATGGGGAGCAGAGGAGAATAAATAACCTTCTGCCTCCTGCCTTCTGCCTTCTGCCTCCTGCCTCCTGCCTCCTGCCTTCTGCCTTCTGCCTTCTGCCTTCTGCCTCCTCTGTTAAAACCTTCTTTCAAACTCAATAACAGCACGACTATCATCTGTTAAATTTGTGGAAGCACGGACACGAAACTCTTCATTTATTCTGTAATTAATACCCCATTGAAAAGGGTCACTAGCTGTCAAAATTTTGATACTGGAAAGAGAAAATTTGCTGGAAATATCGACACCCGCTTCTAATGCTAATTCTAAAGTAGAGTTGCTTTTACCAGCTTCAGGTCTATCAGAAAGAATAGTAGGAAATAAACGCAGTTCACTTAACCCAAAAGCATCACCAATTTGGTTAAATGCAGATTGAAAGTTATTGAAAACAGCCGAACCAGCAATATTAATTAACCCTAATGTACTGTCACCACGTCCTTGGGTATCGACAAATCCACCTCCTAATAACGTGACAATTTCTGTTTGTGAGCGTGTGGGACTACTTTTCAGTTCTAAATTATCATTTAGCTTGCTCGCAGGTCCTTTGACGGTGGCTTCAACTCGTACACTTTCTAATGCGGATAATCCTGTAGAAACTTGTCTGCTGAGTTCACTGGTTTGGATTCCATCTAATACTTTAGCAAAGAGCTTAATATCTAAGTCAGGGTCACGGGGTTGAGAAGTTCTAAACGTTGCGGTATGTTTATAGTTACGAGCCAAATTGAATTGGGTTGTAAATAAATTTACTCCACCTTTAGTTAATTTGATAGTTCCTTCAGGAATAGGGTCACTTAAAGAACCAGTAACATTTAAATTGCCAGATGCTAGGAAGTTAAAGACGGGTGGACGGGCAATTTTTACGTTTTTTCCTAACTTTATTTCTAAGTTATTTAACTTTGTAATTCCGCTGTTAACATCGTTGATTTTGTTTTGTTTATTAGCTGCCAGCAGTGATGATTCAGAACGATTCTTAGATACGGTAGAGGTGCTAGATTCTGTTAATAAAACTTGACCATTAAATAATTCTATATTACCACCAATAGCTGGCTGTAATACAGAACCAGTAATTTGTAGCTGACCACTAGCGCCACCTTGATATAATGACTTGAGATTTAAAGCTAATTTTTCCAGATTTACGGTGAGAGGATTATCTATTTTTATATCTTGACTGTTAAAAATAGGAATTTCTCCGGCAGCTTCGATTTTACCATTACTAAACTGACCTTGGAGATTTTCTACTAATACTTTATCAAAATCAAATGTTGCCTTTCCAGAAACATTTGTGAGCTTATCTGGTAGAGCTTGAGCTTCAAAGACGGCATTATTAAGAGAGGCAATTCCTTTAACTAATGGTTGTTGTCTTGTTCCCCGGACAGTCAGGTCTATTTCTCCTTCTCCACTTTCAAAGGCTATTTGGTTAGTGAACAAGTTTAATAGGGCTAATCCTTCATCTTTTACTTGTACATCTAGACTAATTTGGTTATTATCTGGTTTGACGGATGCAAAAGGTAATTGATAGGGAATATTGCCTTTGATATTTACAGGTTCTGTCCCAGTAGCTACAACCTGACTGCCAAAGTTTAACCGTCCATTTGTATAACTGAAACTAGCAATAGCTGATTCTATTTGTTTCTGATTGAGAGTTCCTTCTGTGATGTTTAATTGTCCTCTGGCTTGAGGATTGGCTATATTACCTGCTAATGCCGCATCAATATTGAGATTACCTGTAATCCCGACTGGTAATTTGACGAAGTTGTTTAATAGTTGGATTGGGAAACGTTTGACTGTCAATTTTCCTGATTGTTCTTCACCACCGATATTACCAGTAAAGGCTATTAGTCTTTCTTTAGATGCGATGCGTAAAGGTTGTAAACGCAAAATGCCTTTTTCAAAACTACCTTCAGCGATAACTTTGTCAGCACGATAAAAACGATTTGGTTCTGTTTCTCTACCCCAAGTAAAGTTTTGTCCTTGTAAGTTAAACTGTAATGCTAGTCCGTTGACTGTGGCGGTATTAATATCAATTTCCCCGTTGAATATTCCCTTTAAGTCTGTTAAATCTGGAATGGGTTTGGATTCTAAACGTTTTTCTTCTTGTAATGCTAGGAGTGCCTTAATTTCCGATAGACGCTGAATTTGATTAAATAAAGGTTGTTCTGATAAACCTCGCGGGTTGGTTGTTAAATCCGCAGATGTACCGTAAGTTGGTGCTGCTAAACCTCTTTGTAAGTCTTGGAGTTCAAATATTTGAGCAACTGTGAGTAAATCTTGAATGTTGCCTTGGTTGATGTTTATTTTGGCTTGCAGCTGTGGTCCGGTGGTGGTTTGTTTGAGGGTAGCGTCAAATAGGTAGCGGCTTTGGTCTTTGGTAAATTCGCTGCTGGTGAAGGTGGCTATATTATTGTTGTAGTTAAATTGAGTTGTGAAGCGATCGCCTCTAATTCTAGCAAGTTTCGGTTGTGCGATCGCAATATTTCCCCTGGTGGCTAATGTCTTTTGATTAATTTGCAAATCTCCAGTTAAAAACCCAGCTAATGCACCTTTGCCCAAAAAAGTATTATTAGGTAAATTTAAATTTAAGGCTTGTAAGGGGAAATTATTGACTTTAACTGCCCAATTATCGCCTTTTGCTTGACCTGTGGCTGATGCTTGCTGCCATTTTACTAAAAAGGCATTAGCTCGATTATTAGAATTTAAATTAGCTGCTAGTCTGTCACGTTTACCTGCAACATCCAAATTCAACCCCCGACCTTGCACGAAATTGATGTTACCAGTTAATAACGGTTCAAAGGCAAATTTCTGAACTTGTAAATTTCTTAAATTCAGAGTTCCCACAACATTTGGTGTAGTTGGTTTTCCTGTAATTTGTCCTCGAAAATCTACTTTTCCTATCACATCTACAGCATTAGGAAATTTTAATGGTAATTGTTGGAGGTCAAAATTCTGTGCCTGCACATTCAGATTTAATTGAGTAATTTCTGGTATGCCTGGTTGTTGAGCATTAGCTAAAATATAACCACCAACATTTAAATTTGCCGTTCTGGCTTGGGGAATCGTCAGTTGTTGACCATTCCAAGATATTGCTGCATTTAAAGGAGAATTAATTCCCGGAATCCCTCTACTAAACTGCACTTGACCAGCAGCACGCACATCAGCTAATTTAGCAGAACCCAAAAGACCTGCAACTTGTAACTGACCAGCAAATTGACCTTGCAACTGTTTATTTAAACGATTTAATTCCACACCTGAACCAGCAACTACAGCTTGGTAACGACCATTAGCTACTTGAACATTAGCCGCTGTAACTGTTCCTCCAGCCAGATTTAGCTGTCCTTTACCTGTAGCTTGAATAGTTTCTGGTTTAAAAGATTCCACCGAACCGGCAACGTTAAATTGACCAGCTAATCTTCCTTGTAATTGGGGTGGAACAGTTGCTAATTTCTGCAAAGGCACATTTTTAGCTTCAACTTGTGCCTTATAGCGACCATTACTAACTTGAATATTCTTCGCTATAATTTTGCCATTATCAACTGCTAAACTACCTTCACCAATAGCACCTAAAGTTTTGAGGCTAAAATTTTCCGTATTACCTGCAATGGTGAATTTTCCAGCAATGGGATTATTTAAAATCGGGGGAGATTGTTTCAATATCTGCCCTAAATTCACATTATTTGCTATCAAATCAGCATTAAAATTTTTATCTTCTAACTGAAGACGAGAAATAGCAATTCTGCCGCCAGCAATGTTAATACCAGCCCCTTCCGAACGAATATTAGTCACTTTAAAAGGTCCAGAAGTTCCTGATAGCAATAACTTACCGTTAAATTCTGCTTCTTTTAATGAGATATTTTCTAATTTTTCTTCTTTAATAAATGGTGTTAACTTCACACCATCAACTTGAGCGACAGCTTGCCAATTTTGAGAATTATAACTACCATAACCGCGCACCGTATTACCAGCGATATTGACTGCAACATCACGGAAAGAAACAGTGCGGTCAGAGTTAATAATAGTTTCACCAGTAGCAGCGTAGGTAGCTTGTGGTGCTTGCCATTTTACCAAAGTTTGGACATTACCAGCGACACCATTAATATTAGCTGTGGCGGAAACAGTACCGATTTGGAACGTAGGTTTAAGATTATTAGGTTTAAAATTATAAAGTTGTGCGATCGCATCCCCTGGAACATTTGTAGCTGTTAAATTCACATTCATTTCTGGGGACTTACCAAGTTTAATGATGCCCCCTCCTGTCACAGCACCACCGACAGCAGTCTGTCCTTGAATATCCTTGAGAGTAATTACAGCATCACGACTTGCAAGTTCAAATTTACCACTAATTTTTTGGAAATCAACTTTATCAACTTGAGCAGTTTTGATATTAGAAACCGTACCAGAAAGCACCGGATTAGAAATTTCACCCAATATCTGCAAATCTGCCTTGACTATACCACTCACAGGAAAAGGCGACTTAACTTTCAGAGTTTCTAGGGCATGGGATAAACTCACTGCGTTGACACGACCTGTCAATTTAAAACCATTTTCCCTATCAATTAGACCTTTAACAGCTAAGGGGATTTTGCCATAGTTACTAACTACATTATCTAGCTCTATTCCCAATCCTTGAAACTTGACATTTCCCTGACTGTTAATCAATGGTTGAGTTACTTTGGGTATTTGCAGTGTTACCCCTTGCAAAGCAGCACTGCCATATAACAAAGTTTGCTGTCCTGGTATCAACTGAATTTGTAAATCACCATTAACTCGACCTGTTTGCAAATTCAATGGCAATTTAACTAAACGAGTCACATCTGCGGCAAGTAAATCTTTCCCTCTGAGCTTTAATTTACCTTCTAATTTTGCTTGGGCGCGAATATCTCCTTCCAGAAAAACACTACCACCATTCTCTGGTTTTCCTGCTAAATCAAACCTAATTAATTTATTATTTTCTACCAGTCGAGCAGTTCCATATAATCCTGAAAATACTACAGGGACTGGGAACTGGGAAGTTGATATTTTTCCCCCTGCGTCACCTATGCCCTGATTTCCTACTAACACCAACTTGGCATTACGAAACCGCAGTTTATCTAAATCGGTTTTAATTAACCCCTGTTTACCAGCTGGGGCTATGGTAGTTGTGATCCAACGTTGTTGGTCATCTTGTTGAATATAAATATTTGGGTTGATTAAGGTAACATCTAATTTTAGATGGCGGTTAAAAACCAACTGCCAAGGATCAAAACCCACATCTACAGCTTCTATGGTAGCCTGATCTGTATCCGTAGGTGTTGCTGGTATTGCAGAAGCGGCAAACCTTACCCCTGTCAGAGAAAATTCTTTTACCTGTCCAAGTTGAATGGGACGGTTAAGAGTATTAGTCAGATTTTTTTGTGCCAATGGTGCCAACTCTTTTTGGATAAAATCCCGCAACCGCCAAACACCACCAATAATTAAGAGTAGCAGGAATGCTCCTAGAGCAAGGCCACCACGACTCAATATCATCAACCATAGGCGTTTAGGGCTTTTAGTTGGGGTATAAGAATCTGGACTGGAAGAGTTAGACATTGATTTTCAGTTTTTAAGTGCCGGATTTATTGGGCAAACTGTATAACACATAGCACAATATCAAACTGTGCCACTTCTAGGATACTGTTATCAGTGACCAGTTGTTATTGGTTATTCTCCCCTGTTGCCTGTTTCCTTTTCCCTGATTAAATAAAAATAGTATAGATAGTATAGACCTCAAGGGTTAGATGATGCGTGTTTTTGTACTAATTTTCAATGTTGGCACTGATAATGAAGGGATTCACTCAATTAGAGCGGGGAATCGCAATAAAATCATCATGTTTGAGTCGGAAGATGATGCCACACGCTTTGCTTTAATGTTAGAAGCTCAGGATTTTCCCGAACCTACAGTTGAGGGTATGGATGCTGAGGAAATCAAGGCATTTTGTGAAAGTGCGGGGTTTGATTGGGAAGTTGTTCCAGAAAACGGTGATTTAATCATGCCCCCGGAATTGAATGTGGAAGAGACTGATTGGAAACCAGATTCTCAAACAGAGGATCATGATGATTCCTTCCGTCCTGGTTCAGCAAGTGAGACTGTACAGGAAATTCCTAATTCTGAACTAGACAGTATCCGTCGCAAACTAGAAGGTTTATTGTAGTTATTCAGGGAACAGGGAACAGGGAACAGGGAATAGGTGCAAATAACAATTGATAATTAACAAAAAAATGACAAATTTGCAGGAACGCGGGCATCTTTTGACGGAACAGGTAAATCCTAATAGTCTGAATTTAGACCAACTTAATGCGCTGGAGTTGGTGGAATTATTTAATCAAGAAGACCAAACAGCTGTAGCTGCGGTTGCTGCGGCGAAGGTTGAGTTAGCAGCAGCCATTGAACGCACAGCGGAACGGTTACATCAAGGTGGACGTTTATTTTACATTGGAGCGGGTACTAGTGGGCGATTAGGGGTGTTGGATGCGGCTGAGTGTCCTCCAACCTTCTGCACACCTCCAGAGTTGGTACAGGGGATTATAGCTGGTGGTGCTGGGGCGCTATTGCGTAGTTCTGAGGGGTTAGAAGACCTAGCGGAAGATGGAGAAAGTGCGATCGCTCAACGTCAAATTACTCAACTCGATGTAGTCGTCGGTATCACCGCTGGGGGAACTACTCCCTATGTTCAAGGTGCTTTAAAAGCTGCTCGTCAACGGGGGGCTTTAACTGTTTTTATTGCCTGTGTTCCTGCTGAACAAGTTTATTTTGATGCTGATATTGATATTCGCTTGTTAACAGGCCCGGAAATCTTGGCTGGTTCTACTCGTTTGAAAGCTGGGACTGCTACTAAACTGGCTTTAAATATGCTTTCTACCGGGGTGATGGTGAAATTGGGTAAAGTTTACGGTAATAGAATGGTGGATGTGGCGGTAACAAATCAAAAATTACGCGATCGCGCTTTAAGAATTTTACAAGACCTCACTGGCTTAAGTCGAGAAGCTGCCGGTTTTTTACTAGAACGCAGTGGCACAAAAGTTAAACTAGCTTTATTAATGCAGTGGACTGGTTTAGATAAAGTTGCCGGTGAACAACTGCTATCCACACATCAAGGTAATCTTCGCGCTGCTGTTGACAGTTACAAACAAGATCAACATCTATGAAAATTACCAAAGAGGCCAATCTCCTGTTCTTGTATGCAAAAAACAGCACAACAGAATTAAGCACCACGGCATCAATTTCACAAATCTGTAGCACAGGTTAATAGTTTTTGCACCTGAGCAGAAGATTTATCTACAACTAGCTCAATTTTGCCCTGGGCGTTACGATACCAAGATGTGGCTTGCACAAGCATCTCTGGAGATTGAGGTATTTGGGCTTTGACAGCGCCGATTTTGCGGTATGCAGAGATGTCGCGGATATCTGACCAGGTGCGATCGCTCCTCACTTCTTGTATGGGATTTTGCGGTATCCCACCCCGTCCTGTGGCGATAAAACTACTACCACGGGTGTCTGTACAACCTGTAGCTATTTGTTGGGATGGGTCAGTTACATTTGTTGGTAGTTCTACTAAACCGGAATTGGGGTCAACACCAACTGTATTCACTTGCACTGTACCACTTAGCCCCAGTTGGGAACTAGCAGTGATGTCGTTTTCTGGAGTCAGTTGCTGACGAAATTTTAAGCCAAAGATGCCCTGAGTAGTAATGTTGATATTGCCACCATCACCATTCAAAGCGTTGGCAATAATATCGCTGTTTTCTAACCCAACAATCACCGGAGAGTTGATGTTGATATTGCCACCATTACCATTACTACCTGCTTCGACATTAATTTGACTTTCATTACGACTCAAAAGTATATTTGTTAATGCTAGATTGATGTTACCGCCTTTTCCAGATGCCGTAGTTGCAGTAATTGCCCCAGTATCTAAAAATAATCGGCCTGCTTGGATGCTTAACTCTCCTGCATTACCAATACCTTGATGAGTGACGCTGATCATACCTCGATTACGTATGGTTAATTGCTGAGTATTTATGTTAATAACACCTGTGTTCCCGGTGGGAGAGTCTGGAAGCTTAAACAAGTTACGATTAATGGCATCTAAAAGGGAGGCATTAGCAATGATCACTGCGAAATTATTTTCACCATCTATCAGAATGTCATTGGCTTGGATTGTTAAAGTCCCAGCATCACCAGTTCCCACAGTCGAGTTGCTGATGATCCCACCATTAAGAACGAGTAATTGATTGGTTGTGATTGTGACATCTCCAGGTTTGGCACTGCTATAGTTGACGCTATTTAAAGTACTACTGCTGCCACTTATAGGATTGATACCGCTAATGATTAAGCGATCGCTTACATTTAAAGTAACAGCGCCATTGCTTCCCAGATTACTGACCTGGTTAGGATCTCCAAGTCCACCAATCACTGGTACAGTAATCACTCCCAAGGTAGCACCATCTTGTATAGATAGTATTGGTGTCGTTATTAACACATTGCCAGTATTCCCAGAGCCAGTGCTGAGACTGCCAATAAAGCTGTTTTGAGTGGGAGAAATGGGTGACACTCCGACTAAATTGCTAGATTCCCCCACAACTAATGTAATATCTCCAGCATTACCAATTCCTGTACCAGGTATGCCCGATAAGCGAGAAGTAATGGTGCTAATTGTTCCCCCATCAATGAGATTTAATTTACCTGAAGAAACCCTGATATTTCCACTATTACCAGTCCCAAATGTGAGAGCGTTAATACCACTGGGCTGAGACCCAATGGAATTCAATCCCAAGGCATAAATCTCATCTGCGCCATCAACCGAAATATTTCCACCCCGTCCAGTTGCTCCAGGAGATACGGTTGTTCTGACTGTAGCACCATCTTCCAGTATGAGTTTTCGAGCTACCAGGGCAACATCTCCCCCATTTCCCGCTCCATAGACTTGACTGGCAATCCGACTATTAATATTAATAGAGAAGAAGAAAGGAGATTGCAGAGCAACGACACCATTAGCCGCAATGGTATCTGCTACCACTTCCACTTTACCTGCGTCTCCTGCACCTAAACTGAGGGTTTCAATCGCTGCACCATCCTTTAAAGTCAATTGTCCGGCGTGAATCTTGACTGCTCCCCCATTTCCTGTTGCTCCAGGAGCTACTTGATTGACAATCCAAGCACTGGGAGCTTGAGCAGAAGGATTGACACCAGTCAACAAGAGCGATCGCTCTGCATTCACTGTAATATTACTGCCCTGTCCATTACCAACAGTTGCACCAGCAATTTGTGATTGGTCGAGGCGAATATCTCTCCCTACGACTTGAATTCCGCCAAATGGATTACCTACAGGATGAGGATTCCACAAGGAGGAACGTTGTGTAAAGTGAATATCGCGGAAATCTTGCACTTGTCCATAATCTAGCTGTAATCCTGTGGGTGTGGAGATTAAATTAACTGTCCCACTCCCGACTGCACCGATTTCAATTCGACCGACTGGTGCAGTAATTACACCCCCTGTAAAGTTGATATCTCCACCAACTAAGGCAATGGTCTTTGTCGGACTGCCGATTATTCCTAAATTATTGGTCGGGACAATCCCATCATTACCTTTTCCACTGACTTGAATTGGTTGTGGATTACTACCCATTTGCAAGCCAATCGGCACACTCATTGTTAACAACGGCGTAAAACTGGAATTCGTGGCACTAAATTCTACTCCATCAGCAAATTTAATACTATTGGCTGTTGTCGCTACAAATGAACCACCAATATTTAAGCTGGCATTTTGCCCAAAAATAATCCCGGAGGGATTGAGTAAAAATAAATTAGCACTACCCTTAGCAGTGATAGTACCATCTATGTGAGAAATATTACTACCAGTTACCCGACTAAATATATTTTGAATATCAGTAGCATTATCAAATGATGCAGAACTACCTGTAGGTAGGGAGAATTGGCTGAAGCTATGAAATAAATTATTGCCGACACGATCGCCGTTAGTGATGCTATAATGATTACTACCACTCACAGTCGTGTTGAGAGTCCCGTCGGCAATAACCTGAGCGCCAACACCACTGTGATCAAGAGTAAATGTCAAAATTGCACCAATTACGCTCAAGCCAACAATAGCTACTTTCATAAACTCATTTGTTATTTTTCATGCCATGCCATATATATTATTCCCAATACAGTATTTTTTCTAACTTCTTGAGATACTGTAATCAAGTTTTAGGTACAGCAGCACAGGTTAATAGTTTTTGCACCTGAGCAGAAGATTTATCTGCAACTATCTCAATTTTGCCCTGGGAGTTACGATACCAAGATGTGCCTTGCACAAGCATCTCTGGAGATTGAGGTATTTGGGCTTTGACTGCGCCGATTTTGCGGTATGCAGAGATGTCCCGGATATCTGACCAGGTGTGATCGCTCCTCACATCTTGTATGGGATTTTGCGGCACACCACCCCTTCCCGTGGCCACAAAACTACTAACACTTGTATCTACACAACCTGCAACGATTTGTTGGGATGGGTCAGTTACATTTGTTGGTAGTTCTACTAAACCAGAATTGGGGTCAACACCAACTGTATTCACTTGCACCGTACCACTTAGTCCCAGTTGGGAACTAGCAGTGATATCGTTTTCTGAAGTCAGTTGCTGACGAAATTCTAATCCAAAAATCCCCTGAGTCTGTATGTTAATATTGCCACCTTTGCCTTGAAAGGCATTGGCAATGATATCACTGTTTTCCCGTCCCAAAATGATTGGTGAATTAATGGTAATATTGCCTCCATTACCGTTACCTTGTGCCGTGGAGGTAATTTGGCTGCGATCGCGCATTAACAGCAAATCTCCTATTTGCAAGCTGATATCACCACCATTACCTGATTCTGTTTGCGCTTGAATTAACGCTTGATTTTTCAATTGGATTCGCTCGGTAATAATTTGCAGATTACCTGCGTTTCCAGTACCTTGGCTAGCAACTGTGACTGTTCCACCATCTGTGAGTGTGAGTTTAGGTGTAGTAATACTGACATTACCTGCATTTGCTGTCAGTATATCTGGCAAACCAAAAAATTGTCGTATTTGCGGACTGAAACGCATAACAGAAGAGCTAATACTACTGTTATTACTACTACCACGACCAGTAATAGCGATCGCCTCACTAGCATTGATTTGGACATTGCCGCCATTACCAACAAATAATGCCGATGAACCAATTATTCCACCATTTAATATCTGCAATTTACCAGTATCTAATCTCAAATCTTTGGCATTTCCATCAGCAAAGGTAGTCATACCAATAAAACTAGCAAGTCCATAAGGATTTTCACCCATAACGGTGGTATTTTGATTGCGAATCATGACCTGACCACTGGAGCCACTACGAAATGTCACTGATGATAATGAAGCGCCCGCAGAGACTAATAAATTATTCCCATTAACCACAATATCACCAGCCGCTCCTTTTCCATAGGTGCTAGTGTTAATGGATGTCACTCCAATGGTATTGACAGGTGAAAAACCTGATACCTCTATATCTGCGGCTTGAATCTGGATGTTACCACCGTTAGCAGTTCCATAGGTTAAAGTATTAATTCCTGAACCTTCTTGGAGTGTCAAACGGGGAGTAATAATACTGATATTTGCACTTTCTCCAGTTCCCAAGGCTTCCGCACGAATCCAACTGCGAATTTTTCCATCGGGTGTAGTACCAATCATCGCGATCGCTTCTGATGCTTGCAAGTTAATATTGCCACTGGGAAGATCCCCATAATTCTGGGATAAAATCAACGAACCATCGGTAAAATCTATATTTCTTCCCTGGAGTTGAACTGCACCGGAGTTAAACCCACTCACATCTAATAGCGATTTTTGTGTTAATTGAATGTCAGCAAAACTTTGTCCCTGCTCATATTCCAATTTATAACCCTGAGAAGTTGGCACTAAACTAACTAATCCTGTACTTCCCAGACTCCCTAATTCGATTTGACCCGTTGCCGCACTCAAAATCGCACCATCCAAAGTGATATTTCCACCCACTAATGCTAGGGTTTTTCCTGACTGTACTTGTAATTTTGTGGAGCTAGGATTGCGAATGATAGGAGAAAAACTATTAAGACTATCTAGGCTATGTCCTGTCCCTTGGACTTGTATCGGTGAGGGATGATTACCCATTTGCAAACCCACAGGTACAGTCATGGTTAATAATGGTTTAGCGGCAGGATTTACAGCACTAAATTCCACCCCATCAGCAAATTTGATGCTATTGGCTGTCGTGCCAATAAATGAACCACCAATATTTAAGCTGGCATTTTGACCAAAAATAATCCCCGCTGGGTTGAGTAAAAATAAGTTGGCACTCCCATTTGCTTTAATTAAACCATCAATTTGGGAAGCATTACCACCAGTTACACGACTAAAAATGTTTTGAATATCAGCAGCATTGTTAAATGATGCAGAACTACCTGTAGGTAGGGAGAATTGGCTGAAGCTATGAAATAAATTATTGCCAATATGATCGCCGTTAGTGATGCTGTAATGATTACTACCACTCACAGTTGAGTTGAGACTCCTATCAGGAATCACTTGAGCGCCAACACTACTGTGATCAACAGCAGATGTCAAAATTGCACCAATTAAGCTCAAGCCAACAATAGTTACTTTCATATACTCATCTGTAATTTTTCCTTGTATATATATTGTTCCCAATAAAGTATTTTTTTAAACTTATTTTAGAGAATGTAGTCAAGTGTTTGGCACAGCAGTACAGGTTAATAATGGTTGCACGTGAGTAGAAGATTTATCTGCAACAAGCTCAATTTGTCCTTGGGTGTTACGATGCCAAGAAGTAGCTTGGACAAGTGTTTCTGGAGATTTTGGTATTTGGGCTTGTGCTGATTGTGTTGTTTGGAATGCAGTTAAATCGCGGGTGTCAGACCAAGGGCGATCGCTCCTCACTTCCTGTGTAGGATTTTGCGGCACACCACCCCTTCCTGTGGCAACAAAACTACTACTGCTTGGATCTGCACAACCTGTAGCGATTTGTTGGGATGGATCAGTTACATTTGTTGGGAGTTCTACTAAACCGGAATTGGGGTCAACACCAACTGTATTAACTTTAACTGTGCCATTCACCCCAAATTGCGAACTAGCGGTAATATCATTTTCTGAAGTGAGTTGCTGACGAAATTCTAATCCTAAAATACCCTGAGTCTGAATGTTAATATTGCCACCTTTGCCTTGAAAGGCATTGGCAATGATATCACTGTTTTCCCAGCCAAAAATGATTGGTGCATTAATGGTAATATTGCCGCCATTACCGTTACCTTGTGCCGTGGAGGTAATTTGGCTCTGATCACGCATTAAGAGCAAATCCCCTACTTGCAAGCTGATATCACCACCATTACCTGATTCTGTTTGCGCCTGAATTAAAGCTTGATTTTTCAATAGGATTTGCTCGGTAATAATTTGCAGATCACCTGCGTTTCCAGTACCTTGACTAGTAACTGTTACTGTTCCACCATCTGTAAGTGTGAGTTTTGGTGTGGTAATACTGACACTACCTGCATTTGCTGTGAGGATATCTGGCAAACCAAAGAATTGACGTAACTGCGGACTTAACCGCACAGTAGAAGAGTTTATATTACTGTCATTGTTACTACTGCTACCACTAATGGCGATTGCTTCACTAGCATTGATTTGGACATTGCCGCCATTACCAACAAAGAATGCAGATGAACCAATTGTTCCACCATTTAATATTTGCAAATTCCCAGTATCTAATCTCAAATCTTTGGCATTTCCATTGGCAAATGTAATGATACTAATATTGCTATAGAACCCAGAAGGATTTTCACCCATAACGGTGGTATTTTGATTGCGAATTATTACCTGACCACTGGAGCCACTACCAAATGTCACTGATGATAATGAAGCTCCCCCAGAGATGAGTAAATTATTGCCATTAACCAAGACATCTCCAGCTGAACCTTTTTCATACGTGCTAGTGGTAATGGCTGTTACTCCAGTGGGATTCAGGAGTGAAAAACCAGATAACTCTATATCTGCTGCTTGAATCTGGATGTTACCACCGTGAGCATTTCCATAGGTTAAACTATTAATTCCTGAACCTTCTTGCAGTGTCAAACGGGGAGTAATCACACTGATATTGGCACTAGATCCAGTTCCCAAAGCTTCCGCACGAATCCAACTGCGAATTTTAGCATCGGGTGTGGTGCCAATCATAGCGATCGCTTCTGATGCTTGCAAATTAATATTGCCACTGGGAAGATTGCCATAATTCTGGGATAAAATCAACGAACCATCGGTAAATTTTATATTTCTTCCCTGGAGTTGAACTGCACCGGAGTTAAATCCACTCACATCTAATAGTGACTTTTTTGCCAGTTGAATGTCACCAAAAGTTTGTCCCTGCTCATACTCCAATTTATAACCCTGAGAAGTCGGCACTAAACCAACTAATCCTGAACCTCCCAGACTCCCTAATTCTATCTGACCTGTTGCCGCACTCAGAGTAGCACCATCCAAAGTGATATTGCCACCCACCAATGCCAGGGTTTTTCCTGACTGTATTTGCAATTTAGTAGGGCTAATCTGGGAGATTACAGGAGAAAAACTATTAATAGTGTTGAGGATATGTCCTGTACCTTGGACTTGTATTGGTGAGGGATGATTACCCATTTGTAAACCCACAGGTACACTCATTGTTAATAACGGTTTAGCAATAGGATTTACAGCACTAAATTCAACCCCATTAGCAAATTTGATGCTATTGGCTGTTGTGCCAACAAATGAACCACCAATATTTAAGCTGGCATTCTTACCAAAAATAATCCCCGCTGGGTTGAGTAGGAATAAATTGGCACTCCCATTAGCACTGATTGAACCATCAATGTAGGAAGTATTACCTCCTATCACCCGACTAAAAATATTTTGAATATCAGCAGCATTGTTAAATGATGCAGAACCGCTACTAGGAACCGAGAATTGGCTGAAGCTATGAAATAAATTGTTGCCGATATGAGTACCATTAGTGATGATGTAGTCATTACCACTACTACTCACAGTAGAGTTGAAGGTTTTATCGGGAGTTACCTGCGCGTTAACACCATTGTTGTAAACAGCAGATATACAGATTGCTACAAGAAAACCAATACCAACAAAATGGAATTTCACAATACTTTTGCTAAGATAAGAGGATAAATAGGTAAGGCGTTTTTTAGTAGAGTTATTGTCTCTCACAACGAAAATTCAAAAATCACTCTTCCGCCTATGCCCGATATCTTATCACTGTTACAATGCCTTCTACCACAGATCAAGGCAACAACCATGCTGTTTCTAAACCTGCTTCTTATCAACGTTGTTGTAAAATATGCCAAGTTGCAATAAAAAACAATGATTACTTAATTACTGTATAACTATATTATTTATTAAGTTTAATAAAAATGCGATCGCACTTCTGCCACCACAAAAAACAGCCTAGATTTGTTAACCAAATAGTCAAAATCTAGGCAAAGTGTTGATTGAGTTTTCTGAAAAGTATGCCAGGAACGAGACTTGAACTCGTGACACGAGGATTTTCAGTCCTCTGCTCTACCAACTGAGCTATCCCGGCGCGGGCTTTTTTTATGTTCGCCACGATTACTAAATTTAGCAAAAGAAAAAGGATTTGTCAAGTAGGTTGCTAAAAAACTTTTAGGCTGCTTTTATCCCTAATTTAACCCAGGTGAAAACGACGACGAACACCAGGAACTGCACCAAAACAATACTAGGACCAGAAGCTAGGTTAAACAGACCAGAGACCATAATTCCAGCGATGCTACTGCTGGAACCAACAAGGACTGACATCAGCAAAAACCAGCTAAAATGGTGACTCATCAATTTAGCGGTGGCTGCGGGAATTACTAAAAAGGCGTTCACGAGTAAAACCCCGACGGCTTTAATGGCTACGGCTACGGCTAAAGATAGTAAAATTACAAACCCATAACGATATAATTTAACAGGAACGCCTTGTACCTGGGCAACATCCGGGTTAAGGGTTAACAAAATTTGCGATCGCAATGTTGATAATAAAAATATACCGCTACCCACAAGTACCAACAGCGTCAAAATTAAATCTATAGCATCAATAGCCAAAATATCGCCAAATAGTACAGCCATCAAGTTTCCGCGATATCCTTTAATCATGCTGGTGAGGATGACACCGATCGCTAACGCCCCTGATAAAACTATACTAAGAATGCTATCACTGGCTAAATCCGTTTTGTCAATTAGGTAGAGGACAATTACACCAAAAATTAAGGTAAATGGCAACAACATCCATGTAGGATTTATGTTTAATAACACGCCTAAAGCCACACCTACTAACGCCGCATGGCCTACAGCGTGACTAAAAAATGACAACTGGCGCAACGTGACAAAACAGCCTAATAAACCGCCCAGTATTCCCATTAATACAGCACCGATAATGGCACGTTGCATGAAAGGAAACCCTAGCAATTCCACTAAATTATGACTATTTGTAATAACTAACAAGTTGCTTTGAATATTAATCAACAAATTCATATCTCTGTTTTATAGTAATTTCTATCTATCCTGTAAATAGATTATCGGTTCTTGCATAGATTTTATGGTAATTGAGGATTGATAAAAACAAAACCCTTACGGAGTAAGGCTTATAAAAGATTATGCCCAATATTTTTAATGAAATGCCGACACAATAAGGCTTTCAACTATTTTGAACTGGGTTCTCCATAAAAAGTACCGAAGAACCATTTGTTATTTAGTTTGCCATTGTTGGGTAATTTGATTTCAAAATCTTGTTGATTTTTTTTGTATCAGTTAGGAAACAGATAACAAAATTACATTCTGTCACCTGTCACCTCATTCTACTGAGAAAGCGTTTCAATAATGGGTCGCACTAACCAGTTAAAACCAACTTTTAATTGATGTTCTAAGGTTGGTAAACGATACAAATAAGCTAAACGACGAGCGATATATGCTAAAGAACCATCTAATTTGATACCTAAACCGGTAAGGGTGGCGTTGTCTACTCCCAAGGCCATCATTTCTCCTAATTGTTGATAGCGGAAGGGAAGTAAAGGACGATTTGTTAAAGATGCCCAGATGTTCCAAGCGGTATAATCAGCTTGTTGAAAGGCGACTTGTGCTGTAGCTGGTACTTGCTTTCCTTCTGTATCAAGACAGTCTGCTAAGTCTCCTAAAGCAAAGATTTCGGGATGTTCTAGGACTTGCAGGGTTGGTGTGGTGGTGATTTGTCCACGTTGGTTTTGCTTGAGGGGTAGGGTTTTTACTACTGGGGAAACTCTTGTTCCCACTGTCCAAATTACTAAATCTACGGGAATTTCGTCTACTTGACTTTTATACTCTAGGGAGATGGTATTTTCTCCGATTGAGACTACTTTGGTTTCTAAGTCTATAAACACGCCTCTGGTATCTAAGGCTTTTTTCGCAGCTTCACGGTTAAATTCTGGGGAAGTTCGCAAAATTTGATCGCTGATTTCAATTAGGCGGAAGCGTCCTTTTTCCCCAATTCTATCTGCAAGTTTACAAGCTAATTCTACGCCGCTGTAACCTGCGCCAACTATGGCGATACGAATTTTGTCTGTTTCTGATGCTTCTAAAACTCGTAGGCGTTCTTCTAGGTGATAAACGTCAGTGATGCTACGGAAGGGGTGAGCGTAGGTTGTAGCGCCGGGAACTAAATCAAGGGGTGTTTCGCCACCTAATGCTAATACTAATCGGTCGTAGGCTATTTCTGTTCCGTTTTGTAATTGTACTTGTTGCTTGTCGGTGTCGATTTCTGAGACAACTGCTTGATGAAAACGCACACCTGTTCCTTGTAGTAGTTCTTGGTATGGTGGGGCGATTTCCCAGGCTTGGAGTTCTCCAGTGAGGAGTTCGTAGAGGAAGGGAGAGAAGAGAAAGCGATCGCTCTGATCGACTAAGATGATCTCAGGTTTGGGTGTAGATTCCCACGGTAATTGGCTTAAACGCAGGGCGGTGTACAGTCCACCAAAGCCGCCACCTAGTATACAAATTCTTGTAGTTGCTTGAGTCATAGTTTTTATAGGAAGCTAAATCCCACCAGGTCATTATATTTTAGTGTAATGATTTATTGCGCTCTATTGCCATTAACCAACAATCCTGATATTTGCCCTCATAGAGTTCATGAGATGGTAACAGCTTAATTTTGACAAATCCACATTTTTCATAGCAGCGAATAGCACGGAGATTATTGATATTGGCATCAATAACAATTTTTACAGCTTGCAGTCCAGTAAAAATATAATTTATCACGGCTGAAAGCACTTTTGTACCAATTCCCTGATTCCAATATTGAGTTTCACCAATAAATAAATCAATTCCATACACATCTTCTGTTTTTTCTAGAGAATACATTTCTCTAATATGTAATGGTAATTGATTGAGAGCATAATATTGTAAATAACCAATTTCTATATTTTGATAAGAAAAAATACAGGGAAATAAAGGTTCTTTTCCCAAAATTCTAGGTTTATATGTTTGTACAACTTTTTGGAAATCATAAAAATCATCTCTCCCACCATAAAATTTTAATACTTCCTCATCGGAACGCCATTTTTCCATTAACAAATAGTCTTGTTTATCATCTCGCATGGGACGAAGTTTAATTTCGTCTTTGATAATTAGCATACCTTGTAGTTAATACAACCTAAGTTTTAACTATTTTGATTTGATGCTGGTCTAAATTCAGCTATAACTTGAATTATATCTACAATATTAGCATTAAATTCATCTAATTGTTCAGCAGGTATCCAATATTCTTGATGTTGAGAACTACCGACAGTTTGCACAGTGTATTGATTGAGAAATTCTGTTTTTACCTGAAATCTTGTTACATAGCCCACATATCCAGAAGCTTTGTCTTTCGTGTTCCAATCTCTAGCAATTTGTACAGCATACTCTTCATTGAGTACAGGATAAAAAATCGGTTGAAAAGGAAGTCGAGGCGGAAAAGCTGTATAATTGCTGCCAGCGATTAAATCAAGTTCTGCTTGACCAACTGGACGAAATAATATTGTAGTATTACTCATAATCAATTATCAAAAAAAGCTCAAAAAAAGCAGCTGAAAACACTATAAATTACCCATTTTTATAATTACCCTCATGTACAGTGATAACTAGTTGATTATTTCCAAATCATAGGAGCTATAAAAGCCATCAGCAACAAAAAAACAATTTCTAAAACGTAGCTGACATACACAGTGCTATTTAGCAACCCATCCCACAAATAACCCTTACGTTTAGGTTGGGGGGCGCGTTTCAAAGAATGACTCCAACTAGTGTAAATACTGGGACTTTGGAAACCACAGGTATTCCTCAAAATCAACTCAATTTCCGAGACACGGGGATAGAAACCACGCTGAAAATGTTTCCATTGACTTTCAAGAATCCAGAAAAATATAGGGATAGCGCAACCGATGAGGGAAATTGCACTAGCATTAGTTTTTTGCTGTAACATCAATGTTAAAACAGCACCAGTACCAGTAATTCCCAGTGCCTTAATCACCCAAATTTGTTTATTGTAATCTTCAATAGTGTTTTGGAGAAAAAAGTATTCTTGTTTAAGCAAATCTAATTCAAAATCACTGAGAGGTTGAGATTGAGATTCAGTTGGTAATGGGTTAGACATTCATCACAGAAGAATTCACTGAGATGAAATTAGCATAAACTGGGCTGAGTACAAAAGATGTTTCTATACAAAAAACGCAAAATAAAGCAGGAGTCAGGAGTCAGGAGTCAGGAGTCAGGAGTCAGTAGTTAAACTGGCTTGTTGTCCAGCTTTGAATTTAGATCACGCAGGTGGACTTTGATTGTGTAGTAGCGTTCGCGAAGCGTGCCGGAGGCTCTATTATATTCGCCGTTGAACTTAGTTTGTATAGCTATGAATTCATTCGTTAGGGCTTGGTGCAAGATGCGTTTTAATCCTGTTCATCCTTAAATCCTGGACATCCTGTTCGCGAAGCGTGGCGTTAGCCATTTCTGACAGTCCTAACTAGCAACTTACCCCGAAAATTCAGTATAAACCAGAGAATTTAGTTAAAATCTAACAAAGTCAATTAAACTGTGTTCAATTACGACACATCAGCATCCCCTATTCCACACACCATGACGCAATGGAATGACTACCTCGAATCACTCTGTAAAGATTACGCCCAATGGTGGAATGCTTACACCCTGACAGACGTAGTGGGAAAGCAGCGAATAGAGCAGAAGCAGTCACCATTGTTATTAGATTTTATGGTGCAGACAGTACAATCTGCCAAGGAAGAAAGAAACGAAACCCAGGAGAAAATTGAGCGTTTAGACGTGCTGGCAGGGTTGCGAAAGTATGCCCAGGAAAACGTTTTGCTAGTCGGGCGGCCTGGTTCGGGAAAATCGACGGCGTTGGTGCGGTTGTTGTTGGAAGAAGCAGAAAGAGGCAGGGGGGCAGGGGTGCAGGGGTGCAGGGGAGGAAATTCATCCTCTAACGTTGTAGATAAGGGAGTTGATGGGTTAGGTAAAATCCCTATCCTAGTAGAGTTGCGTTATTACCAAACATCGGTGCTGGATTTAATTCGGAATTTCTTGAAGCGCCATTGCCTACTGCTGGAGACTGCAACCATAGAACAACTCCTGTTTAACGGGCAATTTTTGCTGTTAGTGGATGGTATTAACGAATTACCCTCAGAGAAAGCGCGACAAGATTTGTATACGTTCCGGCAAGATTACCAAAAAACTACGCCGATGATTTTCACTACACGGGATTTAGGCGTGGGGGGTGATTTGGGCATTACTAAAAAGCTGGAAATGCAATCCCTGACAGCAGAACAAATGCAGCAGTTTGTCCGCGCCTATTTACCCCAACAGGGTGAACAGATGTTGCAGAAGTTGGGCGATAGGTTGCGGGAGTTTGGGGAAACGCCATTGCTGCTGTGGATGCTGTGTTCATTGTTTCAAGCCACAGGAGACATCCCGGCAAACTTGGGTTTGGTGTTTCGCCAATTTACCCAAAGTTATAACGACAAGTTGAAGCCAGATATCCCAGTTACAGATGAGTCTCGGCGTTGGTGGTTATCGTTATTAAAACATCTGGCATTTTACATGACCACCGGGGATAAGCTGACAGAATTGAATGTTGCCATACCCAAGTCAAAAGCAGAAGATGTTTTAACTCAGTTTTTGCAAGCTGAGAAATTTGATAGACCCCGTGACAGAGCATTACAATGGCTGCAAGATTTACTTAACCATCACTTAATTCAACTCGGTGCAAATGACCAAATTGAATTTCGCCACCAACTAATTCAGGAATATTACACGGCAGAATGTTTGCTCAAGCTGTTACCAAGCCTTAATGATGAATGTTTCCGGCGAGAGTATTTGAATTATTTAAAATGGACTGAACCCCTAAAATTGATGCTGGGATTAGTGGATGATGAAGCCCTAGCAGTGCGAGTGGTGAAGTTAGCCTTAGAAGTAGATTGGCAGTTAGGGGCAAAGTTGGCAGGAGCAGTAAAGCCAGAATTGCAACAACAGACAGTTAATTTAGTTGCTGAGTTAGAAATTCCTTTACTATTTAAAATTTGGCTTTTAGGCTTAACAAAATCTGACAAGGCACTTCCTCATCTCAATTCATTACTAGAACATGAAGACTCTGATGTGCGTTCAAATGCGGCATCTGCTCTGGGCGAAATTAAATCAGAAAACGCAATTACTGCATTAATTCACTTGTTAGAAGATAAAAACCCTGATGTTCGTTCGAGAGTGGCATCTGCTCTGGGCAAAATTAAATCAGATGTAGCGGTTTCTGGTTTAATTCAATTACTAAAAGATGAATATTCTCGTGTGCGTTTGATTGTTGTAACATCCCTGTATATATTAAAATCAGATGTGGCAATCCCTGGGTTAATTCCATTGCTAGAAGATGAAGATGAAAGTGTCAGGTATTTTGCTACATATGCCTTGGTAGAAATTCAATCAGAGTCTGCCATTACAGAATTAATTAAATTACTAGAACATGAAAAATATGATATACGTTTAAATGCGGCCTTTCATCTAGAAAATATTAAATATGAGGATGCAATACCTCAAATAATTGAATTACTAAAACATGAAGACTCAAATGTGCGGTCTCGTGCAACAGACGCGCTAGAAAAAATTAAATCAGAGAAGGCGGTTCCTGGATTAATCCAATTGCTAGAACATGAGAACCCTGGAGTGCGCTATAGTGCAGCAGACGCTCTGGGAAAAATCAAATCAGATACTGCGATTCCTAGTTTAATTTCATTGCTAGAACATGAAAACTGGAATGTCAGTTACAATGCCGCATCTGCTTTGGGAGAGATTAAATCAGAAGTAGCAGTTTACAGATTAATTCAATTGCTAGAACATGAAAACTCTGGAGTGCGTTTTAGTGCAGCGTATGCTTTGGGAAAAGCAAAATCGGCAGCGGCAATTCTTAGGTTAATTCCACTGCTAGAAGACAAAGATAGTATTGTGCGTTCGAGTACGGCAACTGCCTTGGGAGACATTAAATCAGAGGTGGCAATTCCTAGATTAATTCGATTGTTAGATGATGAACACAACAGTGTTCGCTCTCGTGGGGCGTTAGCTCTAGGTCAACTGAAATCAGAAATGGCGATTCCTGGGTTAATTAAATTGTTAGAAGATATAGACCCTAATGTTCGCTCAAGTGCGGCATCTGCACTGGGAGACATTAAATCGGAAGCAGCAATTCCTGAATTAAGTCGATTACTAGAAGATAAAAATAGTAATGTGCGTTCGAGTGCAGTCTTTGCCTTGAATAAAATCAAACCAGAGGTGGCAATTCCCGGTTTGGTTCAATTACTAGGACATGAAAATTCTCATGTGCAGTATAATGCGGAATCTGCCTTGAAAAAAATCAAATCAGAGACAGCAATTCCCAAGTTCATTCAATTACTAGAACATGAAAACTCTAAGGTGCGGTATTTTGCAGCATCTGTCCTGGGTGAAATTAAATCAGAAGCGGCGGTTCCTAAGTTAATCCAATTGCTAGAAGATGATGACTCATATGTAAGATTCTATGGTGCATATGCACTGGGTAAAATTAAATCAGAAGCGGCGGTTTCTAAGTTAATCCAATTGCTAGAAGACGATGACTGGATGGTAAGAACTAAGGCGGCATTGGCATTGAAAGAAATAAAATTAGATGCTGCTTCACCACAGTTTATGAACTTGCTCAAAAATCATAAATTTGTATCAGCACATAATGGAGATATGTTCCGTTTTGTACTAGAAGCACTTGAAGCAATACAAATAAACTGCCGATACTATAGATGCTTAACTAAACTAAAAAATCAACCAGATATTTCACAATTCCAGCCAAGTAAAACATCCCTAATGTACATCCTCCACCTCTCAGACTTGCACTTCGGCACACCTGACCAAGCCAAACTCTGGTCTAACCAACTAGCAACCGACTTGCAAAACGAACTCGATATTCCTCACCTTGATGCCCTCATTCTCTCCGGCGACATCGCCAACAAATCAACGCCTGAAGAATACGCAGCAGCCCAACAATTCTTGCACAACCTCTGCCAAGATTTCACCCTCCAATCTGAACAAATTATCATCGTTCCCGGTAATCATGACCTCAACTGGCAAGTAGCGAAAAAAGCTTACCAATTAATTGACCGTGACGAGTATGAGGGAGAACTGAAACTAGGTGAATATATAGAAGAAAGTGCGAGTGTCATTCGCGTGCGAGAGGAAGAAAAATACAAACAACGCTTTGAACACTTCTGCAACTTCTACCAAACCATCAAACAAGAATCCTATCCCCAAGACTATGACCAACAATACACCCTAGCCCATTTCCCCAACCACAACCTACTCATACTAGGGTTAAACTCGGCTTGGGAATTGGATCATCATTACAAATCCCGTGCCAGCATTAACATGAATACCCTTAGCAACGCCCTGACAGAAATTCGCCGCAACCAAGATTATAAAAACTGCCTGATGAAAATAGCAGTATGGCATCATCCCTTAGATAGTGCTTGGGATGACCGCATCAAAGACCAAAGCTTCATGGAACAGTTAGCTGTAGCAGGTTTCCGCTTCTTTCTGCACGGTCACGTCCACCAAGCCCAAAAAAGCTTTTATGAATACGACGCAGAACGGGGACTGTTTCGCATTTGTGCGGGAACATTCGGTGCACCCACCCACGAACTCACCACCGCTGAACCTTGGCAATATCACTTATTAAAGTTAGAAAATAATACCCTCACCGTCCGCAGTCGCAAACGCAAAACCGAAAACGGCGTATGGGAAGCGGATAATTGTTGGCGACAAGGTAAGGGTAAAGGTTCTGAGGATTTTTATCAATTGTCAATTGATAATTGATAATTGTTTGATTTAAGGTTTAAAACTTCTCGTTTCCAGGAAAAAATAAAATAATGTAGAGACATTACATACAACATCTCTACAAGGATTTAAAAACCCGCATATTTAATTTTCATCAGATGTCTTTTAGACCATTAATTACCACCAGACATGACAGCTTTATGATGTATGGCGGGGTCTTCTGGCTTTCTGTGCCAATTTCCTTCTCTGTCTGCTTCATATTCATTATGAACACTATTCCATGCTACTTCTAAAGCACCATCTTCATTCATTCCATCACTTTGAGCAGCATTGAAAGCAGCTACAAAAATCTGTTGAGCGTGTTCTGGTAGTCGTGCTTGGATATCTTGAGGTAATTCATCTATTTTGTTATAAGGCATAAATTAACTCCGGCTATTTCAGTTAAGTTTATGTTAATAAGTAGTTCATTATTTTTCCTCTTTCTAAAAGAATAGATTTACATGATTGTCCTTTCTATGGATGGAGTTTTAAAAAAATAAAATTCTTACCATGTGATGATTCCATCCCATTTTTCTAATGTTTTAGCACTAATTCCTGGGACTTTTTCTACATCTTGTAGAGATGTAAATTTTTGCTGTTGACGGGCAATAATTATCCTTTGCGCTAACTTTTTACCCACTCCTGGAAGTGTTTCTAATTCTTGTTGTGTAGCGGTGTTGAGATTAATTTTCGTAGTTCTTAATTCTGGTAGAGATGAAGGAGTTTGAATTTGCGGACATTTTTTAACTTCTGCGTCAATTTTAGCTTGAATATTTGGTGGTAATCCTGGTTTCATTTTGGCGTAAAGACGGTTAAATTCCCGCTGAAAATGAGCCGCTACGGTAGGATTTTCAATTACTATTAATGTTTCATCATTGCCAGTATTAGCAGCTTCTGACCAATTGTGTGAACCTGTAATCACAGTTTGGTTATCAACAACGGCGAATTTATGATGAAGTAAATCGCCTTTGGCTAAAATAGGTACACCGACTGTATTAATGGGATTTTTCCAAGGATTATTATCAACTTCATATTTACAGTTATCACTTAAAGCTAATCCCATCATATCTAAAGCTTCACTGTAGGAACGATAAGCAAATTGCGGTTCAATTAATGCCCGAATTTCTACATTTTGGTTGTGACGATTTTCTAAAATGTTGGCAATTTTTTGATCTGAGAATACAAATAATGCCATATCAACTGTTTTGGTAGATGAATCTAAGGTATTAGCGATTAAACCATTACTGGAATTACTCCAAGGTTGAGTTGGGGATGTAGGGGAAAAATGTACGCTAATTTTTGTCTCACCTAAATTTATTGATTTGGGTAAACGCACAGGTTTTTTCAAGCCAAATTTACTATCTGGCTGACCTCCTGCACCATCACCCCACATAATATTAAACTCTTCAGTCAATAAATTTGCTAATTCTGGACTGTCGATTTTTAATAAATTGTTGGCATTACCTAAACTGCTAGAATTACTAATATCTCCTGATGTGTCACTTAATGTAAAATTAGCGGAAGTAATAATGACAAAGCGATTATCTACAATCACAAATTTATGATGCATTAAACTGCTACCCGCAGAACCATCTGCTTTATCATCTATCCAAGGAATTTGGGAGTTTTGGATCATGACTAAAGCATCACGTTGATTAATTTCATCAGTTGTGATTTGATTATCTTGGTTAAGATCAACAAATTTGCGAAATTCTTGATATCGTTCTTGTTCTCTTTTTTCTAATTTCTGTACTTCCGCTGCACTCAAGCTACTCCAAGGACGAGAATAGTTATTTTCTAAAATTATCCTCACCTTGACACCAGCTTTTTGTTTTACGGCTAATGCTTGAGCAATTTTAGGTAAACGTAATTCTTGGACTGCTATATCTATGGTAGATTTCGCTTGGGATATAACATCAATGATCTGTTTTTCTAAGTCGTCTCCTAAGCGGGTTTGTTGACGGTAAGTTTCTTGGTATTCTGATGATTCAGCATGGTTGAAGTAAACTTGAATTAATGGATCTTGTGGTAATGGTGCGAGACGCTGATTTGAGGATTGGACTTTTTGACAACCGCCGAGAGTCAATAGGAATAAAAAGATATAAGATAGAAATCTGATATGAGGAAAAATAAACACGGTAATTTGATCAAAATAGATTGAGGGTAGACATTATTTATTATTGCCCATAAGGTGTATGTCGAATTATGTAAAAAACTGGTTATATCACTGATGGTAAAAATCCACCCATTAACATAGAATTACTTGGTTTTTTTCCTGATTTACCAAAGTAACGGTACGTGCTTGATGATCTCAATTATGATTTTATGCAAATATATCTAGATTACAGTGCTACTACTCCTACTCGACCCGAAGCGATCGCTACAATGCAAGCAGTCTTACATCAACAGTGGGGTAATCCTTCTAGTTTACATGAATGGGGCAATCGTGCAGCATTGGTTGTGGAACAAGCCAGAATCCAAGTTGCAGGTTTAATTAACGCTGTTCCCGAATCAATTATTTTCACTTCTGGGGGAACGGAAGCAGATAATTTAGCAATTATGGGTGTGGCTCGATGTTATCCTGTACCACAACATATAATTATTTCTAGTGTGGAACATTCCGCTGTTTCTGAACCTGTGCGAATGTTAGAAAATTGGGGTTGGGAAGTTACCCGCTTAGGTGTAGATGGTAAAGGTAGAATTAATCCCAAAGATTTAAAAGCAGCTTTGCGACATAACACTGTTTTGGTATCTGTGATTTATGGACAAAGTGAAGTGGGAACTGTGCAACCGATAGCAGAATTAGCAAATATTAGCAAAATTCATGGTGCTTTATTCCATACAGATGCGGTGCAAATTGCGGGACGTTTACCTATAGATGTAGAGAATTTAGCGGTTGATTTATTGAGTTTATCTAGTCATAAAATATATGGGCCATTGGGTGCAGGTGCTTTATATGTGCGTCCAGGAGTGGAGTTAATACCATTGTTAGGTGGTGGTGGACAAGAACAAGGACTGCGTTCAGGTACACAAGCAACACCTGCTATTGCTGGGTTTGGAGTAGCTGCGGAGTTAGCAAGACAGGAATTAGACACGGAAAGATTCAGATTAACTCAATTGCGCGATCGCCTCTTTACCAAATTAGCAGATGTTCCTGGTTTAATTCCCACAGGTGACAAAATTCACCGTTTACCCCATCATCTCAGCTTTTATTTAGAATACGCCGATGGCGAAAAAATTAGTGGTAAAACTTTAGTCCGTCAGTTGAATTTAGCAGGAATTGGCATTAGTGCCGGTGCAGCTTGTAATAGTGGCAAATTAAGCCCCAGTCCGATTTTATTAGCAATGGGTCATTCACACAAAGCCGCTTTGGGAGGAATTAGATTAACTTTAGGAAAACAAACAACCGCAGATGATATTGATTGGACAGCAATTGTTTTGAAACAAGTTTTGCAAAGATTGACAGCCGATTTATCCTTAGTGGGATAGCTTTAGTAAAAATCCAGTAATCGCTAATTTATTTTTATTATTGGTCAAAAATTTTTATGACAGAACCCAATTTAGTCGCACGCGCAACTCAGGGGGATACTATCGCCATTACCTCTCTGTTAAACCTAACGCTGCAATCTCAGGACATAACGGCCAAAGTGCAAATTAAGAATCGCTGTTTGCATATACTTCTGGAATCCCCACAAACTCCTGATCAGCAGTCAGCTATTTTTTTAATTCAAAAAACCATAAATAATATCCAAATTACATCAATTGAATCCATCAAAGTTTATGGACGACAAATAGGAAAATCTCATGCAGATTGGACAGAAATATTACCATTACCAGCAATAGAAACTCAAAACATAGTCCAAAAAACTCCAAATCTTCGCCAACTAGCAAAACAAGGTGATGTAGACGCAATCAGATTATTGATTAATCGGGCTATAGAGCATAAAAATATAATGGCACTGATTAATTTACAAGATAATTGTTTAGACATTATCCTCGAATCCATTGATATTCCCAATGAAACTATTGCTACTACGTTAATTTTTAGAGAATTGAAAACTTGGAAAACTAACTTAATTTCAACAGTCAAAATTCAGGCTAAAAAAAGTGGAGATAATTTTTTTAGTTGGAATCAAGAGTTAGATTTAATATCTGGGTATGATTTACCAAAATTATCGCCTCAATATCCATCTAAAGTTACTAAAATTAGTCAGCCTAAAAAAACAAAGTTTCCAATAAAAATTGATTTTAAGAATTTAGATCACTTTCAGGCAGGATTGATTATATTGATAGCTATTTATGGGATATTTGGCAGTTTAAACCCAGGATTAGATGGTCCATTTATGTGGTTACATTTTCCAGATTTAGCTATCCATGAAACAGGACATCTCATATTTATGATCTTATTTGGTTCTGGCAGTTTCATGCACATTCTGGGTGGTTCATTAACTCAAATATTATTTCCTGCTGCTTTTACTATCTACTTTTTCCTATACGGTCAAAGATACTCTAGCGCCATTACACTATTTTGGACAGCCCAAAATTTTATGGATGTTTCTGTATATATTAAAGATGCTCAAGCGCGAGAGCTTCCTTTAACAGTAGATGATCCTGATGCCCATGATTGGTATAATCTTCTTAGCTGGATGAATATATTAGAATATGATCAACAAATTGGTAATTTTGTCTATTTTATCGGATTTTTAATATTCATTGCTTCTATTTTATTAGGAATTTATTTTTCTCAACTTCCAGAAAAGTTCAAAAGGAATTAGCTTATCATTTAGACTGATATGGTGAGTTGATAACTGTGATTTTATTCCCACCAGTTCTTGAGCCTAAAGATAGCTTTTCAAATAAAATCGGCAATATCTAAACCCATAAAATACATTAACTGCAATTAATAAACCTGTACCTAAATAAGCTTGAGTACCAAGAAAAATATAAATACTTGCTGCTAAAACTAAGATAATTTCTACCAAAGCCACAATCCTACCGTAATGATTTATATCCCAATAGGAAAAAGGACTAATAAAACGATAATTACTAAACGGGAAAAAGTGCCTATGGGCATCATCATTGTGAACAGGCAAATCTAATAAAGAGTGTAGAACCATACTGATACAACCCACCTCAATCACTTGCCAATTAGCAATGTGACCAATTAATATCCCCAGCAAAGCTAAAGGAATAGAATGAAACGTACTCACAACAGCTTGCCAAAAAGGCTGATAATAAACCTCAGACCAAATCTGTTTTTCTGGTAAACGGTAAACAAACTTCATCAAGAAGTAGAACACAAAGATGGGAATATCTGGAAGGACTGCACCAATCAGAATTGCTGGACTAGAATGAGTTCGGATTTGTTGATTAAATATCACCAAATTTAAAATAGCGTGACTGGGAGTATTCATGAGTAAATACCGGTGCAGGATTAACAGTTATATATCGTTTCTGAGTAACCATAAATGTTGAAATTACCTCATAATCTGCCCACTTTGCCCGAAATCATCAATGATTTACCAAATATTTCTGGCTGGGAAACAGAAGTGCTGTCTGTAGTCAACCATGATCAGCCTGTATTTTTACCAACCACCAATCTTAAATTAGCAGATATTAACGCTGTATTTGCGATCGCTCTCCACATGCACCAGCCCACTATACCAGCTGGACAAAGCGGTTCACTCATCAGCAATCTGCAATATATGTTTGAACATCAACACGAAGGAGACAACCACAACGCAAACCCCTTTGCTTACTGTTACAGTCGCATGGGAGACTTCATCCCCGAACTAGTAAATCAGGGTTGCAATCCCCGTGTCATGCTGGATTATTCTGGTAATCTTTTGTGGGGACTCCGACAAATGGGACGAAGTGACATCCTCGACAACCTGAAACGGATTACTTGCGATACCACCTATCAGCCTTATGTAGAATGGCTAGGGACAATGTGGAGTCACGCTGTCATTCCTTCCACCCCCATAGCAGATATTAAACTCCATATCCTTGCTTGGCAACATCATTTTGCAGCAATTTTTGGTTGGGAAGCACTAGCAAGAGTCAAAGGATTTTCACCCCCAGAAATGCACCTCCCAAATCACCCAGATATCCTATTTGCATTTATTAAAGCCCTCAAAGAATGTGGATATCTTTGGTTATTAGTACAAGAACATACAATAGAAACAATTACTGGTGAATCTATCACCCAAAAACATTTACCACATCGTTTAATTGCTCGCAATTCCCAAGGAGAAACAATTAGTATTACTGCCTTAATTAAAACCCAAGGTTCAGATACTAAATTAGTCGCCCAAATGCAGCCATATTATGAAGCTAAAACCTTATTTAAACAACAATTAGGTTCTCATTTAGTACCACCAATTGTCAGCCAAATTGGTGATGGTGAAAACGGTGGTGTAATGATGAATGAATTTCCCAGCGGTTTTAAACAAGCCTGGGGGGATATGGTACAGCATGGCGGAGGTAAAACCGGAGTAGTTGGTGTATGTGGTACAGAATATTTAGAATTATTAGCAGATGCAGGATGTCAAACTGAAGACTTTCCCCATTGTCAACCAGTGGGACAACATCAGATTTGGCAACAAATTTCCGCAGATGATTTTTCAGCAAATGCTGTAGAAAATGCCATTCAAGAAATTAAAAAAACTAATCCTCACTTTCATGTTGATGGCGCATCATGGACTAATCATATTAGTTGGGTGCAGGGATACGAAAATGTTTTATCTCCCATGTATGAATTAAGTAATTCATTTCATCAAAAGTTTGACCCATTATTAGCCAAAAACTCAGGTGAATCTATCACCAAACAAACCCACTACCGTCAGAATTTATTACATAACTTGTTGCTGCAAACAAGCTGTTTTCGATATTGGGGACAAGGTGCTTGGACTGATTACGCACGGGAAATATACAAACGCGGACAGAATTTACTTTAACGGTGCTTCGTTCATTAACTAGAAGAATTTTATCCAAATTCTTGATAAATATCCTCTAATGACGACTTCAGAGGGAACAGAAAAAACTCATATTTAAAAACATGAGATTGAAATAATGAAACTGTTTTTTTTCGTGCTACGTATCTCGAAAAACATCCTTTTTTTGACTGAAGCTCTAAACTCATAACTAAAGTTTCTTATCTGTTCCCTGTTCCCTGTCCCCTTTTTTTTGTAAGAAAGCAATCCCAGCTATTACCCCTAAACCAAGTATTGTGCTTGGTTCAGGAACTGATTTTCTCGCAATCACCTTGAAGTCAGGGCCTTTATAGTTGGCTTGAGATGTTAATCTCAGACCACTTAATTTACTAACTCCCAAGTCTTGAAGACTGACTCCCCAAGAACCTACTTTTTGATCTTCGTTTATTTCTGTTGTATTGATGCGGAAATTAGCATAGTTATTGCTATTACGAGTCTCTATAATTTTCTTAAAGTTACCAATGACATTACCAGCATTATCTAGTGCTTGAATACCCAAATCACTATTCATACCTCGTTCCCAAAAGAACAGGTTATCTAGTCCTGAGTTATCTGCAACAATCTGGCTATCAAAAAAAACATCAATGGTAAAAGCACCAATATCTTCTGTATCAATGATGTTGTTTAAATTATTATTACCTAAAAATGCAGCAATCTGACTACGTGTAGGATCTTCTGCTGTTGGTAATGGAGAAGTGGCGTTATCACCTCTATCGGTACTAGCTGCACCGCTGTTTGCAGACTGATTTCGGGGTGTATTGTAAATAATTTTAGCTGTGGAAACGTAAGAGAAGTTATTAAATGTTGTTCCATTCTGATGAATGGAATTTAATATGACATTGTTTTTAGTATCAGTGTAGCTAACATTGCTAATCAAACTTGCAGCTTTAGCAGAATCAGCACCCGCTAAAATAGCACTAAAAAGCAAGCTAAGAGAGATAAATACACTTTGAGTTTTCATTAATTTTTCCTAAATATAAATTGATTATTTCTTGAGTTACAGGAGTCCCATTTGAGTTTTTTACTAACTCATTAGATCAGGTAATAGGGAACAGAAAGTAAGCCCCACGACAAAATTAATTACATATTGTCAATTTGCTAATTCTTTACCAGTCAAGGATTCCAAAGCAGATTTTGGTAATTAATGTTGCCCGAATTAATTATTTTTATTTGGCAATCATTGAGGATTGCGATATATGCAATTAAAGTCATTATCGTTAATGGTAAGTAAAATTGAAAACCGAGAATATACGGTATATTTTTTATTTTTACTGCGACAAATAAAGTGCTGATTATTTGGTTTATTGAGGGGAAAAATAAATATGTCAAGTGTATTAATACGTAGATTTAAGATTACAGAATATTAGTTACTTAAGGATCTTGATAGTAAGAATACTTTCTATCTTTCATTATGGAAAGACCCAAATATTTCCGCAGTTATGACTAGGGAACAAAGGGTATATATTCTCAGTGTAAATACTGGCATTAAGGTAAAATTTTTATGTTTTCCCTAAAAAACAGGAATTAAAAATTCAGTGAATCACAAACTTATGTGTTTAGACTATATATAGATATATATAGATTTAGATATAATTCAGCAATTATATATACAGCGGTTTGCGTAGTTAGGAGGTACAACATCTAAATTCAAACCTATACACAAAGCCAGTTTTACTCCTGACTCCTGACTCCTGACTCCTGACTCCTGCTGTATATTGTATCTGGTTTCTCAATACCCTAATCCCTACAACCCTTTCATGACGAGACGACAATGGACTTGCAGTTTGAGGACTTTTGTAGTAAAAAGGCAACCATGGTAAATACCAAGCCTAAGCAAAACCAACCCAAATCAAGGATAAAATCAACCAAGAGTGATTGTCACATAATTTAAATAACTGTAAATACGGTCTGAAACAAAGGAGAAGCTTCAGTAACTTATTATCTTAAAGGTGGGTGATTGAGCGAGGAAATCAAAACTACAGCAGAAGTCCTAGAATCATGAATCAGGAGTAAAAAAGGCTTGTAATTTGGCTTTTAACCTAGATTCTGTAAGACCTTGGCTGTTAATATGCTGTATGTGTGAGGTTTAGATCATTCCAGAGATATTAATGTTTACATTTCCCGATTTACTATTGATCCCCGTTTAATCCTGATTTGGATAAAATGACTAGGCATAACCCTAAAACTCAAAACCGCTTTTGACTGCGACATGATAATGAATCAACTTAACAATGGTTTCACCCTATTTCTAAGTCTGCTAGTCGAGGCGATGCCTTTTTTGCTGCTAGGGGTGTTATTTTCCACTTTGCTGCTGTTTTTTATTGATGAACGCAAATTGGTAGAAAAGATGCCCAAAAATCCCCTGCTAGGGGCTTTAGTTGGCAGTATGATTGGCTTTTTATTTCCGGTGTGCGAGTGTGGTAATGTGCCAGTGGCGCGGCGGTTATTGATGCAGGGAGTACCCACACCGGTAGCAATTGGCTTTTTACTAGCAGCACCAACAATTAACCCAATTGTAATTTGGGCAACTTGGACAGCATTTAGAGATCAACCAGAAATAGTAGTGTTAAGAGTTGTACTGTCTTTAGCGATCGCTACTATTATCGGTTTTGTGTTTAGCTTTCAACAAGACTTAAGCCCCTTCTTACAACCTGCGATCGCACGTTATCTGAAATATAATCCACCCGCTAAACCAGAACCTAAACGCAAGGGAAAATATTACCAGGTAGAAGAACCAGCAACGGCTAATACTATCTTGCAATCAGGAACTTATATTCTCGGTGGTAAAGCAGGTATATCTACAAAGATAGGTGGTATAAACCAAACAAATATCCCAACTTCTAATCTTAATAAACCTCTTAAAGATAAACTCCGTCTAGTATTGGATAATATCATCCAAGAATTGCGGGAATTAGGAGGAGTAATGGTGTTAGGAAGTGCTATTGCTGCCGCGATTCAAGTCTTAGCACCCCGTGAATTCATCCTCAGTTTAGGTGCAGGGCCAATTACTTCAATTCTGGCTATGTTGGTTTTAGCCGCAGTAGTATCAATCTGTTCTACAGTCGATTCTTTCTTTGCTTTATCTTTTGCTTCCACCTTTACCAGTGGTTCTTTGTTAGCATTTTTGGTATTTGGTCCGATGATTGATATCAAAGGTGTGGGTTTGATGTTATCAATTTTCAAACCTAAAGCCCTATTTTATTTATTTGCTTTAGCCGGACAATTGACATTTCTCTTTACCTTGCTTTTGAATCTGCACGTCATGTAATTTTTGGCAGCTATCTGTGAAACTTACCACTGACTTAATAACTCAATAAATAATGACTTCAATCCAAAATCAAAAACAAAAAATCAAAAATCAGTTACTTCCTTGGCTGGATGTCATAGCAATCACAGCCTGGGGAATCTTAATGTTCAAATACTGGTTTACAGGCAAACTGAATTTATTGATTCACCCTGATTACTTTTGGTTAGTAATTGTGGGTGCAGTAGGGTTATTAATTGTTGGTTTTTTTAAAGGGATACAATTGTGGCAAGAACGCCGTCGTTATGAAGCACCTAATAACCAACAACAACATATAAATTTATTTCCTCCTGGTTGGGGTAGTGCCTTATTGTTAACCACAGCAATTTTAGGATTTATCATTACTCCCCGCGTATTTGCCTCTCAAACAGCACTTGAACGAGGTATCACCGAGTTATTAGGAGCGACACGCGCCCAACCCCAAGCATTTCGCGCTACCATTCGACCAGAAGAGCGATCGCTCATAGACTGGGTACGCACACTGAATGTCTATCCAGAACCAGATTCCTATACAGGGCAAAAAGTCAAAGTCCAGGGATTTGTTATCCATCCCCCAGAACTAGATCAAAACCACTTGTTATTAGCGCGATTTGTGATTACTTGTTGTGCCGCAGATGCCTATCCAGCAGGATTACCAGTTCAACTGGCAGAAAACCGCAATCAATACCCACCAGATACCTGGCTGGAAGTAGAAGGACAAATGATCACAGAAAACATCGCTAATAAACGTCAACTCACAATCAAAGCCTCCTCCCTCAAAAAGATTCCCCAGCCCAAAAATCCATATAGTTATTAAAAAAAGGGGAGCAGGGGAGTAGGGGAGCAGGGGAGCAGGGGAGCAGGGGAGTAGGGGAGCAGAGGAGCAGAGGAGAGATAATAACTAATAACTAATAACTAAGAACTAATGACAAAATCCTATAAATTTATTCAACCACTAGATCGTGTTGCGATCGCTCTCATGATCCTCTTGAGTCTACTGATCAGTTTTGTCATCTGGCAAGGTGATGCAGTCAAGCCCATAGTCCGCAACTTCACCTGGCAAAATCAACAAATTGGCGCAGAAGACACAGCTTTCACACTCACTTTTAGCCGTCCAATGGACACCAAAAGCGTAGAAGAAAATTTAAAAGTCTGTCCAGTAGAAACCAAAAGCGAAGAACAAAACTCAACAAACTGTCCAGTTCTCGCAGGTAAAATTAGTTGGGCAGGGCGAAGACTAGTTTACACACTAGTAACACCAGCACCTTATGGAACAACTTATCAAGTTACATTGCAAGGAGCAACAGATAAATTTTCCCAAAAAGAAGGAAAAAAGAGGGAAATTCAACCCTTTACAGGCAACTTTATCACACGAGATCGCGCTCTACTTTACATAGGAGCTAATGAACAAGAGCAGGGAAAATTAGTAATCTATAACCTAACCCAAGGACAAAAAAAGGTACTTACCCCCAAAGACCTAATTGTCATGGACTTTGAGCCATTTCCAGATGGTGACAAAATCTTGTTCTCCGCTCGCTCTTCTAAAAATCCAGACATACTCTCAGCCCAACTCTATACAGTCACAACAGGAATTTCTAGCAAAACTGGTCAACAACCACAACCACCAGGCAAACTAGACCTGATTTTAGATAATAAAGACTATCAAAACTTAAAATTTGACCTATCCCCTGATGGAACATCAATTGTTGTCCAACGAGGCAAAATAGATAATCCAGGCGACTTTGGGCTATGGCATTTATCAACAACTCCAGATAGTTCAGGAACAAAACCCACCGCAAACCGCTTACAAAGCCAACCACCAGGCGACTTTCTTATCACACCCGATAGCAAAGCAGTAGCAGTTGCTCAAGGACAAGGAACAGCAATTTTATCCCTTCAAGGAGATACTACCAAACCACTAGATTTTCTACCCCAATTTGGCTTAGTTCAAGCTTTTTCCAAAGATGGTTCACAAGCCGCAATGGTCAAATTTAATACTGACTTCACGCGAGATTTATTCCTAGTCACCAATCAAGGCGTGCAGAAACAACTATTAAAAACCACAGGCTCAATCCTTGGTTGCAATTTTGATCTTGCCTCACCCACCCTCTACTGCTTAATAACACAACTAATATCAAAAGAACAATATATAGAACAGCCTTATTTAGTCGCGATTAACCTCAAAACCGACCAACAAAAACCACTCTTAATGCTACCCCCAGCCCAACGCAATGTGCAAATGAGTTTAGCACCCGACGGTTTGGGTATAGTGTTCGACCAAGTAGTACCAATAGAAAACTCAACAACCACATTACCCGCAAACACCTTAAAAACTGATGATGGTGAACCGATTGCTACCAGCAGTCTGTGGTTAATGCCTCTTTTACCCATCGCTGATGCAGCCAACATCGAAATCAAACCAGAACAACTTCCCTTGGTTGGTTTTCATCCTCACTGGCTACCTTAAGAGGAGCAGGAGGGCAGGGGGAAAAATTTCTTTTTTCTCCTGACACCACTGCGTGGAGTTAGCCATCCTTTTCCTGAATTTTGATCTTATTAGTAAAATTAGATACATTTATCCCAAATAATATCTACCAAACAGCAGTAGTTGAATGAATACGTCGGGGATCATAATATTCTGTAGCAATTTAATATAACTTTTAACCTACGTCAAGTAGGTTCATACCCTCTACCACTTAGGGACAAAAAGACTACATCATAAATAAACTTGACGCACAAGAAACTGACATAGCATTGTCAGTATTATTAGCATCAAGCAATTTTAGATTTTGGATTTGCGATTTTGGATTTACCCTTGGGCTGGAAATCAAAAACCTTGTGTGTTTAACTGCTTGTTTCGACACAAATTTTTTTTCCATCCTGGTTGTAAAACCAAGACACTGTATTTATTATTACTAATCCCAAATCTAAAATCCCTCAATTCTAGATTCACAATTAGGACACTCTCTCATCACTAGTACCGCTAGGCGCAAGTTAAAAATCAAAAGTCAAAAATCTTATGGAGTAGGCTTTTCGTCTATTTTAGATGGTTGATATATTTACGCCGTACTCACTTTACTAGTACAACTGGGCGGAAATATACAGACAGTTAGCAACAGACAAAAAATAAAATTCCTTAAGTATTAAAGCTTTCTAGCTGATAGCTGCCTTCATGTACTAGCCACTAATGCTGAAAGAGAGTTAAACTTGGCTTCTAGAGGAAATCCTGATTGCCTACGGCAATTGAATGTATTTGATCAGCAATGCTGGCAATAGTATTGCTGAATATTTTTAAGCAGGTGGGTCAAGAGTGATGAATATAGCTGACACCTCAAATAACGGCACTGTGATTGAACCCCTAAATTCTCCAAATTCGCCACTTTCAGAGCAGGCGGGTTGTCCTTTTTACTCAGTTGTGCATGATGAAAATATGGAAGTGACTAATTTACCACTCCTGAACCCAGTCACCGATGTCACCAATGGGCTACACCTACAGCAGTGTGAATCTTCAAATACAGAGAATTTGAAAAATCATCCACAACAGGATTGGGTTGCTGAACCTGACAGTGAAAAACAAGCCGTTGTGGACTCAGAATTTCAAAAATTACTGACATTGAATCAAGAGTTAAGCACAGCTAATAGTGATTTATACAGTCAGGTGGAGCAACTCAAACAGGAATTAGCAGAAGCAGAAAAGATTTTGCAATGGCAAAAAAAACGCTCCAGCGTGACTGATTCGATGCTAAATCAACAAACTCAGGAACTTGCAGCCGCTCAAGAGCAAATTCAGTCTTTGTTTCAACAGTTAGAAACGGCTATACAAACTGTTCAACGACAAGATATTTTCATCGAAACTCATAAAGCACAGTTACAAATTAGCCAACAACGCCTAGCTCAATTAGAGCGCGAATGCTCATTGCTACAAACTAATTACAGCGAACAGTCTCAGCAGCTATTACACTCAGAAAATACTGGTCGGGAGTTACGGACTCGACTGATGCGTCAACAACGTCAAACGCTGCAATTTAAAGCGGCTTTAGAAAAATGTCTAGATACCTCCGTTCCTAACTATGACACCCTAGAAGACAAAACTCATCATCCCCACGACCTAACTGGTGGACACACAAGATTCTCTAGAAAAGCACGATCTTTGTTTCCCAATGCACAGCCTATTAAACCTTGGTCAGCAGAATCAGATTTTGTCAGTGATGCCTGTGGGGGATTACACCAGCTTACAGATAATTCATGGGTAGAATCGTCAACTCCATTCCCTCACGAGCAAAATTCCTCTGCTCCTGTTTCAGAATCTTCTGATCTGTGTTCAGATGAAGACAATACTCTCACATCCACAGAAATCGCTGCCTCTTTAGAAGTTGATGAATTAATTACATCAGAAACTGCGTCTTCTGGTTCTTCCCACCTAGACCAGCAGTTAGAGAGTCTGATTCAAATGTTTTTTACCTCCCAATCGACATCAGTAACTCCACCCGCTACGGGAGATACTCCAAACAATCATCAAACTAATTTGTCCATTACGGAAGATGCTGAAGAACCAAAAAGGATAATTGAAGAGAATTTAGAACCGGAAATCAATTCTGGTGCTGGAGCAGAAAATTTGTTAATCGCTCCAACTAATGAACCACCAATAACTCCCACTTTTCCACATAAACAGATAAATGCAGGAGACAGTGAGGACTATTGGGCTGAAGTTTCACCATCTACATCATCTAAATTGCCTTTACACAATTTTTCCCTAGAACCAATGGGTGAATATCACCAGGAAAATAAATCGCCTTCTCCGTTGATTTATCCCCAGCGTCCACCCAAGGGACGTAAATCATTAGCATCTGTGGAATTACCCAGTTTCCCCCCACCAGAATCATCAATTAAAGGTCAATGCTAAAGAATTTATAGCAGGTGAAAGTTAACAGTTAACAGTAAATTGGGGAAATTAACGTTTCACGTCTTACGTCTGACCAATGACTAATGACTAATTTGAGTTACTGCTTTTGAGTTAACTTTAACTGCTTGATTATGCCGCTGTGGTTTACCAGTAGAAATTCCATAATTAATGGTTAATAATTGCAACCATAATCCAGGATAACGGGGTTCTAACCAAGATTGACTTGATTTCAGAAAGTGTGAAAACCATCTACTTAAGAAAAGGCTAATCAGGGCATGACGACTAAAGTTGAAATAATTACCTAACCACCTCAATAAGTCTTTTGAACCAGCCATTTGCCATATCCACAGCAGTAAAGCAGGATTTTTTCTGGCTGCTTTTAAGGCTAACCGGTTAAAAGTTAACCAATCGCAACGATCTTTAATGAAATTATCTGCGACTTCTGGGGGTTCATCTGCTAATAAACCAAAGAAGGTATTGAGCATGGAGTTTACCCTTTGGGGTGGGATAAATTTCCCAGTGGGAACCATCATTCCTTTGGAAAATAACCAGGTGACAGAAACGTTGCTTTGATAGGCACGAATTTGGTTTAAGTGCTGAAAGCTCAATAGGTTATGTTTCAGGGCTGTATTTAATAGGCTAGTTAACCGTTCTAGGTTGCGAACGAGAGAACCAAATCCTGTAAAAATCAGGGGAGACTGAAGGGAAGCTGCATCACCAATGGCGATTAATCTATCAAAGGCAATGGTGCGATCGCTATTACTGACACTAAAATGCCCTGGTATATAGCCAAAAGTCGGCTTCTTCCACACCAGCTTATCCATATCACAGCGGCGATACTCCGGCAAAATCCTGAAAAAGTCCTCATACATCTCCAACAAAGAACCAGGATTTTTCTCATTCACCTCATGGTAATGAAACAGATAAATTGTTAGTTCCTCCTCAACCCCAGGAAACAATTCCCAAATCAACTGTCTACCGCGCGAAATATCCCCGTGGCTGTAGAGAACATCTCCATACTGGGAATCCCACACACCAGGCTCAAACCCCTTCTCAATTACTGCTCCCACAGTCGGACACACACTATCAAAAGCCCGACCGCCATTTAATTGCCAAGCAATAGGAGAAGCAGTTCCCATTGCATCCACTAACAATCTTCCACTCACTTCCTGCACATTACCACTAGGTAAATTCTTGACAGTAATAGTAACCTGTGCATTGCTGATATCAGCCCGAATAAACTCAGTTTCATCCCAGATATCACCACCAGCAGCTTTGAGTTTTTCTCCGCATACTTGCAGCAACTTATCTGAATCTAAAGCGATATTTAGCACCGTCGGTGTATGCAGAATCGGCGCTTTCAGACCAGAAGGATTATTGGCATCAAAAAATTTATTGAAACCGTCTTTATACTCCCTGGCAATAATGCTTTCTAACTCAGCACTTGTCAGCAAGCCCAGATTTACCAAGCTTTGAATTTCATCACGAGAAATATTCCATTCCCGGTTCATTCTGCCAAAGGGCAAACGTTCCACCAACAGCACTTTATAGCCCAACTTTGCCATCAAAGCCGCATGAATTGCACCTAAAGCACCACCGATATAAATGAGGTCATATTCAGGATTCTGACTTTTGTTCCTTTCTTCCCCCTGACCAGAAAATAAAACCTGACGGGGCTGCTGAGGATTTCTGACACCTTCACGCCAACGTTGCTCCCACCAGTAAGCACGCTTGAGATCATATTCCCCATTTGGCATTTTCTGAAAATACTTGACAGTTAGGGGATAATAAGATTCTAACTCTGCGAAAATTGACTTTTGAGCATCAATTTCCGGCGGTTCTGGATAACTATGCGGAAAGCGGCTGCGGATTCCTGCCCTTAGACGTTGAAGAATTTGCTCCTCATTCGCAAAAGGTTTCTCTGCCCAACGGAATACCTTGAGATAAGTAGTACGTTGTACCGACCAGACAAATACAGACAGTTCATCTGGCATCCTCTCCGTCACAGACACACCAGGCTTTCTCAAGCGAAAACCTTCTGGGGTAAGCAATTTCTCTCCATTACCTGGCGCAAAATCCATTTGTAGCCAGTTGCGTACAGCCGCAGTATCTGGAGTAGGAACTTCTACATAAAGAATCTCTTTCATATTCTGCTGACATCTCCCATCAATCTACTCACTAAGAAAGATTTGACAAAGGCAGAAAGTACGTTAGACTCCGCCCTATCAGTTGCATCAAGATTTAATTAAGAAACTTTAATAGGTTGTTAAATTTAGTAATCATTTTGGAACTTCTGTAAACTCATACCATGAATTATCCTATCCCAGACAGTCCCCAAGAAATTTTTGCACTCCGACAACAGCCAGTTGATGAAGAACTGGTAGCCGCGGTAATTGCCGGAGTAGTCAAACTTGTCCGCGCACAGGGTCAATCCTTAGAAGAATTAACTGCCGAGGTCTTAGAAGATGATCTGGTCTTAGATAGACAACAACGACGCTGGTTAAGTAAGTTGGTTGCCCAAGCTTGGGACAGTTTTCCCTAAATTCATCGAGTTTTTACCAACGCCTCCTTAAATTGTGCTGCGGTTTGAAATTGAATTTGCGGTTTTTCTGTTAAAGCTAAATCTATCACTTTTGCTAACTTTTCAGGAATTATCACGTTGAAGAAGCAAAAACGCAAAGGACGCGAAGAGAAGAAAGAAGAAGATAAGCTATTAAAACATTTAAGTTGCACATTGAGGCAAGCAGAGGCGCAGGGGAGCAGGAGGGAAGAATTCACGGTTTTTCCCTAAAATTAAAAATATGCAAATTAAATGTCCAGCAGCTTATCCTGCTAAATCCTGATATAGATGAAATATTTTGTTGAAAATAATATGTTTGGCAAATATCAAACCCATATATGGGCGCATATTTTTCACCAATGACATAATCATAATGAAAGTTCAGAAATTTGTCAATAGCTTGAGGATAAATATCTGAGTAGAGACATTTAAGAAAACGCCTCTACAAAATCTATTCCTCCTAAACTTTCAGAGCCTTTTCAGCTTGGAAATGCAACAACAAACCATATTCCAATCCTTCAACGACAGCTTGATAGGAAGCTTCTAAAATATTTGTAGAAACTCCTACAGTTGTCCAACGTTGTTGACCATTTCCCGACTCTACTAAAGCGCGAGTTTTTGCGGCTGTACCCGTATTTCCGTTGAGAATTCTGACTTTATAATCTGTCAACTCAAAGTCAGCAATTTGCGGATAAAAATTCACCAAAGCTTTACGCAAAGCGGCATCTAAAGCCGCTACTGGTCCATTACCTTCTGCTACTTCCAGAATATTTATACCATTTACACCTACTTTCACCGTTGCTAAAGAATTAGTAGTTTCCTTCACCTCTACTAAATCACAGTGGACTTGAAAACCTTTAACTTCAAAAAACTGTTCTCGCAGTCCCAAAGCTTCATACATTAATAGAGAAAAACTGGCTTCTGCGGCTTCAAATTGATATCCTTCACTCTCCAATTCTTTCATACGTTGGAGAATTTGCCTGGCTTGGGGATCATTTTTATCTAATTCCATTCCCAAAGACCGAGCTTTAGCTAAGACATTACTTAAACCAGACTGTTCAGAAATAACAATGCGGCGACGATTGCCCACTTGTTCCGGTTGAATATGTTCATAAGTCAACGGGTTACGTTCTACCGCAGATACATGAATACCACCTTTGTGAGCAAAAGCAGAACGACCCACATAAGGCGCGTGTTCATCTGGTGCGAGATTGACAACTTCGCTGACAAACCGACTAGTTTCTGTAAGTTGATTTAGCTGGTGTTCACCGATACAACTATAACCAAGCTTTAACTGTAAATTGGGAATCACAGAACACAGGTTAGCATTACCACAGCGTTCTCCATAACCATTAATTGTACCCTGCACCATCTTCGCCCCTGCCAAGACTGCTGCTAGGGCATTAGCAACTGCCATCTCTGAATCATTATGGGTGTGAATTCCGATTTGGGGAAGTGGAGATTGGGTGAGAGTTTTTTCTGTATTCCCAGTCCCTAGTCCCCAGTCCTCAGTCCCCAACACCACATTTTTAACAATTTCAGTAATTTCATGGGGCAAAGTTCCACCATTAGTATCGCATAAAACTAACCATTCAGCCCCTGCTGTGGCGGCTGCTTTTATTGTCTGGAGAGCATAGTCAGGATTTTGTTTGTAGCCATCAAACCAATGTTCAGCGTCATAAATCACACGCCGTCCTTGAGAACGGAGATATAAAATTGTATCGCTGATCATGGCTAAGTTTTCTTCTAGACTGGTCTTGAGTCCTTCAATAACGTGCAAATCCCAAGACTTACCAAAAATTGTTACCCAGCGAGTACCCGCAGACAGTATGGCTTGCAGCATTGGTTCGTCTGCTGCTGTAGAGTTAGGACGACGAGTTGAGCAAAAGGGAACTATTTCTGCTTGTTTAAGCGGATTTTCTTGGAGTTGCCAGAAAAATTGAACGTCTTTAGGATTAGCTCCTGGCCAACCACCTTCAATAAAGGGTATGCCTAATTCATCGAGTCTGTGAGCAATGCGTAACTTATCTTCTATAGACACTGATAGTCCTTCCCGTTGTGTACCATCCCGGAGAGTAGTGTCATAGAGCCAAAGTTGATTTGAGGGAGTCGTGGTCATAAAATTGAGACCTGAGAGACAACTTTGTGGCGATGTGCCAATATATAGCAGGTGACAGATGATAGGGTGAAAAGTCTGTTGAGGACTTGGCAGTTGTGGTACTTGTGCGGTTAAAGTAGTAGGCGAACTGTCAGCAGCAAATTGGCGTGATCAAACGAGGCTATTTCGCTTCTTCTCCATTTTCCTACAACTGACTTACGTTTAGCTTGTCAAACTCAGATTTTAGGTGATGTGAATGTAACAAAATTTGACGGTTTTTTGGGAATAAATACAGTTGCCCAAAATTTAGCTAAACTTCCTCAATTTTGCTCATTTTTCTAGTTGAACACGAATAATGAGTGGGTTTTGGCGATTCTGACTGTTCATAATGCTATTTTCGTTGTATGATCCAGCCATGAAGTTAGTTGAATGTCATATCATCACAAAAAAGCATCCTTTCTGGTCGTCCATTGATCATAAGGCGTTTTTGTCTACAAATTTGTTTAACTTAGCTAATTACCATTATCGGCAATATTTCTTTCAACACCACCAGAAATTCAACTTTCATCAACTCTATCACCAATTGTCTGAAACTGATGATTACAAAGCCTTACTAACTTTAGTTAGTAAGCAAATTATCAGCAGATTAGGTTCAGTATGGATAAGTTATTTTCACACTATAAGAGCCTGGAATGAACATCCAGAAAAATTTTTAGGACAACTGACAATTCCTAAATATAAAGATAACTTAAAAGGGCGAAATCTCTTACCACATCTTCATGAATCAATCTCAAAAAAAGCCTTTAAAAAGGGAATTTGTCTCCTGTCAATGAGTAACATCAAAATTCCCACATTGCTAAAGGAAATAATTGAGGTGAGAGTTGTTCCTAAAAGTAAGGGAATAAAAGTAATAATTACGGAAGAATCTTATACATCCCCAGCCAGTGCTTTAGATGGTGATACTTTTCCTAAATATGGGGATAAAAAACCTGAATTTAAGGGGGAAATAATGGCTGGAGGATTGTATACAACCGGGAATATGAGGTTATTAAATGCCGTTATTAATGGGTCATTTAATATGATGAAAAAAGTAATTCCTGATGTCTTTGACCAAGGAATAAAGGGTTTGCCGTTTAACCCTGTAGTGCTTGATCCACTACAAATGACTAGACTTGCCGACTTTGAGCAAGTTTTGGTCAAGGTTCTCAATTAGTTTGGACACCAGAAGGTTAAAAAGGAGAGAAACAAGATGGGTAGATGGACACCCTTGATTTTGATGGCTGGCGGTGTGGCAATTTTACTAGGTACTTTACTAGGGATTAATTTTCCCATGGGTGGACAGCAAACTGCTAATGTTCCACCTGGTCGCAGAGCATCTAGCGTTCTTCCAGCTAATATTAATGTTAATAGCACGGCTACTAGGGATGATGCTGAAGCGGCTACTAGAAATAATTCTGAAACTGCTAACAGCAATAATTCTGCACCTGTCAACGGGAATGATTCGGAAATTGCGAATAGAAATGGTTTTTCTGATGATCCCAGCCGAACTAGTGTAGCTCAAAATAACGCTTCTACTGAGCCGATTGGAACGGTTGATAATGCACAAGACACCAATAATGATAATTCCACAACTGAGACTAGCTCAAATTCAGGTAATACGAGTCAGGACAAAGAACCTATTCGTGCTTTGTGGTAAGTTCTGAGTCTTGAGTAAATAAGTTATTAGTTATGAGTTATGTAATTATATATGACTTATAACTAATGACTATTGACTAATGACTAGCGACGTTTTAATTATTGGTGGTGGCATTATCGGGTTGGCTTGCGCTGTGGAGATGAAATTACGTGGTGCAAATGTAACTGTGCTTTGCCGTGATTACGCTGCTGCTGCCAGCCACGCTGCCGCAGGAATGTTAGCTCCTGATGCGGAAAATATCGCCAATGAAGCGATGCTGTCTTTGTGTTGGCGATCGCGTGCTTTGTATCCCAACTGGACAAGCAAATTAGAAGAAATAACAGCTTTAAATACAGGTTACTGGCCTTGCGGTATCCTCGCACCAGTGTATCAGGAGGCAGGGGAGCAGGGGAGCAGGGGAGCAGGGGAGCAGAGGAGCAGGGGAGAAGTATCAATTTCCCAATCTCCAAGGTTTTGGTTAGACAAGGATGCTATTAACGAATATCAACCAGGATTAGGCGCAGATGTAGTTGGTGGCTGGTGGTATCCTGAAGATGGGCAAGTTGATAATCGGTCTTTGGTCAAAGTTTTGCGGAATGCGGCTGTGTCTTTGGGTGTGGAATTCCAGGATGGAGTGACAGTAGAAGCGATCGCTCAACAGCAAGGACAAGTTATAGGTGTTCAAACTAACACTGGTTTTCTTCGCGCTGACCATTATCTTTTAACTGCTGGTGCTTGGGCAAATCAATTATTACCCTTACCAGTGCGTCCCCGCAAAGGGCAAATGCTGCGTTTGCGAGTACCAGAATTTGTGACAGAATTACCTTTGACGCGGGTGTTATTTGGTGAAAATATTTACATTGTCCCCCGTCGTAATCGCTCTATAATTTTAGGGGCAACTAGTGAAGATGTGGGTTTTACTCCCGATAATACACCAGCGGGAATTAAGAGTTTACTCCAAGGTGCAACTCGTCTGTTTCCACAATTAGAAAATTATCCTATCCAGGAAATGTGGTGGGGATTTCGTCCTACTACCCCTGATGAATTACCGATTTTAGGCGATAGTCATTGTAAAAATTTAACTTTTGCTACTGGTCATCATCGCAATGGTATTTTGCTTGCACCAGTCACAGCCGTGTTAATTGCTGATTTGATTCTGTCACAAAAAACCGATCCTCTTTTAACTAACTTTCACTATTCGCGCTTTCAGAATACACCCTTGCAAACTCAGTCATCTACGACAACATCCATGCTTACTCATCCTGCTAATTTCACTAACGGACATAGTAAAAATTTATCTCTACAACCTGCGGATCTGAAACTGCAAGATTCAGGATTAATAATTGCTGGTAAAACTTTTCACTCTCGGTTGATGACGGGAACTGGTAAATATCGCAGTATTGAGGAAATGCAGAAAAGCGTCGCTGCTAGTGGGTGTCAAATTGTCACGGTAGCTGTGCGACGGGTACAAACCAATGCACCGGGACATGAAGGTTTAGCGGAAGCTTTAGATTGGGGTAAAATCTGGATGTTGCCTAATACTGCTGGCTGTCAAACTGCGGATGAAGCAATTCGGGTGGCACGTTTGGGACGGGAAATGGCGAAGTTGTTGGGACAGGAAGATAATAATTTTGTCAAGTTAGAAGTTATACCTGATGCTAAATATTTATTACCTGATCCCATTGGCACTTTGCAAGCCGCGGAACAGTTGGTAAAAGAAGGTTTTGCTGTTTTGCCTTATATTAATGCAGACCCGATGTTAGCCAAGCGTTTAGAAGATGTTGGTTGTGCAACGGTGATGCCTTTAGCAGCGCCTATTGGTTCAGGACAAGGGCTGAAAACTACTGCCAATATTCAGATTATTATTGAAAATGCCAAGATACCTGTGGTGGTAGATGCGGGTATTGGTGCGCCTTCTGAAGCTGCACAAGCGATGGAATTAGGTGCGGATGCGTTGTTAATTAATAGTGCGATCGCACTGGCTGAAAATGCCCCAGCAATGGCTTATGCAATGAATTTGGCAACTGTAGCCGGTCGCATGGCTTATTTGGCGGGAAGGATGCCGATGAAAGACTATGCTAGTGCTAGTTCTCCTTTGACGGGGACTATTACTGCTTAGTTTTGTTCAGATCCCCGATTTCTTGAAGAAGTCGGGGATTTTAGTTTATATACTTTCTTGTAAAACTTTACTTTTATACTGGATTAAATCACCATTATCTTTACCATTTTGTTGTTTAAGACGTTTCTTAAGTTTAATTTCTACAGAACTATTAATATCAGGTGTGGGATTTCTATTTAATACTATACGTGCATATAGTTTAAATTCTTGTATTTCATCTTTTAGTTTAGTTATAGATGAATCTATTTGTCCAAGTGCCTTTTTTAAATCATGTCCTTTTAGCTCTACAAAAAACGCTGATTTATCTTCACAGGATATAATTAAATAATCACATTTTTCACCTTCTTTGATTAAACAACCATCAACCTTTATTTTACAAATCTCTTTATCTTTATCATTGGTGACTCTATACTCTTGTTTATTCCCAGAATCTTTGACAACTAAGGTTTTTCTATTATCACAAAATTCTTTACATTCATTATTTTGAAAAAAATCGTTACACATAGTTTAGTCATCCAGGTTGAACAAATCATTAAATTTGTCATTAATTATACTGGATGCACTATCTATTTTTTCTGCTTGAATTAATTTCAGTTCTGGATCAATTATTGATTCATAGTGATCTTCAGAAATAAAGTAAGCTGAAATCCGAGCAGGATCAATCCAACTTTTACCATTAACAATACTTTCTACTGCTTCTCTTTCATCACCAATTTTTTTTGTACCTACTTGATAAGCATATAAAAGATTGTTGAATGATGAGAGAATATAGGGACTATGAGTAGTGATAATTATTTGATTATTATAAACATTTGCGAATAAACCAATCAGTTCTACAATATCGCTTTGAGTTTCAGGATAAAGGTGTGCTTCTGGTTCTTCAAAAACCATAAATACACTCGTTTTATCTAAAATATATCTAAAGATCAACAATAAAATCCAAACTGATTCTTGTTGTCCTGAAGAAGCATATTGTAGTTTAACATACTGATTATTTTTAAAATAAATTCTTTCTTTATCAATATCAGCATTAAATCTATATTCACCTTTGAGGATTTTTTTTACTAACTTTTGCAACAACTCTGTTAAATCAGAATCTAGATTTTTAGCAATGTTTTGATTTTGAATCAGAATATTTATGTCATCATTAAAGTAAGTTTTTAATAAATTAATTCTCTCTACAAAAGATTTGGTAAAATAGTCTAATGTATCTGGATTTTTTATTTCCTGAAGTTGATCTGTTAATGTAGACATCAAACTTCTACCCGCAGGAATAAATACATGAGAGTGTTTTTCTTCAAATATTGGGTCAATGCGGGATTTAAAATCATTAAACTGTAATCGTCTGTTTGATTCTAATTCTCGTAATTCTTCCAATGACTTACATTTATGCTGTTGTTCTTTGAAAAGAATTTTGTAATTTAAAATTTCTGTAATTAGAAAATTTAATTCATTTTCAAGCAAAAAACTCAATTTTATATCTATATTGTATACATTGTAAACAGATTTATAAATAGTTATATGTTTTTCAGTTGAATATTGATATTTTACGCTAAATTTTTCACAATCTGGTTTAAGTCCAAAATATTTGAGAAAATTATATTTGATATGATTTAATAACACATACATAGGATATTGAAATTTATCTAAACTATTAGCATAAATATGATCAAGTATTTCATCTTTCAGAGATTTAAATATAAAAATTGTCTTGCTAATTGTACTTTTCCCGCTTGCTTGGGGACCGATTAACAACATTACATCTGTTACATCAGCCTCAAATTTTTTAACTGTCCCAAAATTTTCTATAGATATTCTTTGCATAATTCTGATATTTAGATTTAAAATCCAACCATAAATCACTATTAACAGTGTAGCAAAGTATCTCTTGTGTATGGATATTTATATTAATGAAGTTGCTACTCAAATAGGAATAATTTTATTGCTGAAAAGTGAACATCCGTAAATCATTTAATCAGGAAATCAGTGAACACAGTATATCACCAGAATAGAAATTGTATTGAATAAATCCATAAAGTGCTTAATTTGTCAATACTTAAGTTTGAGTAGAAAATTTAAGTCTTTACTAGATGTAAAGATTTATATATTTTTATGAAAATAAACCTAAACTAAATGTAACATTCAATAAAAGAAGATAATTAACAAGGAATTGCTTCATGCCCTATACCAACGAAGAAGGCGGTCTGATCAACAATTTTGCCCGTGAACCCAAGGTTTATCAAGCCGAACCTCCTACGGATGGGCAGAAGCGTACTTATGTTATTTTAGGACTTGCTGCTGCGCTTTTGGTCGGTGGATTGATTTTTGTTGCCTTCGCCGTGTCAAACATTAGTTAAACTCAAACTATTTTAATAAAATTTAATTTTTTGGCATCTCAGGTTCTCATATTAGGTTGAGCCTGATTTTTTTATTTTTTGTTAAAATTAAAGAGTTTATAAGTATAATTCAATACAAATTGTCTTGTCAAGCTTTGAAAACTCGATTTATCCTGAGCAGAAAACATTTACTTGAAAATCAGAAATATGAGATTTTCCAGTTAAGTTTATTTGCCTGACTTTAGAATCTATAGTGTATTTCGGCTTTTGTAGCCACCATGAGAGTGAATGAAACCCTACCTCCAGATATTTTTGCTTGGAATCGGCAAGTATATCAACGCCTAAAATTTGCCCTGAGTATTGGCTTGCGACGACAGATATTTTTTGCTGTATGTGATGACTTACATTTAAGAAATCAAATAGCTACTCGGTTGCATTCAACCTTGGCTTATCCCGTGGGACAAGTGCTATATCAACCAGCAGAGACTGGGGGAATTAGCACTCCAGCTTATCCAAGGTTAGTAACATTGCGGTTGAATTTAAATGATCCCAATCCCATAGCGCAGATCAATCAATGGTTAGCTAATTATCCTCCACCGATTGTTGGGGAATCAAAAGATACTCCTGGCCGTCCCTTACCAATACCAGCATTTCAGATTGTTGGTGTGGAGTTGCTAACTAAACAATCTGTAGCGGTACAGCGTTTATTTCTGCACTATCTTCGTTTAAGCGAGCAGTATTTTGCTACCCAAGAACCTAGTTCATTTCTAGAATCCAGCCTATTATTTTGGATTCCCCGTCCTTGGCTGTCTGCTATCCAGCAATCAGCACCAAAATTTTGGCAGTGTCGAACAGGTCTATTTATCTTTGTTGGAGAACCGACACCAACTGTTGATAATCGAGAGCATCACAATTTCTCTAGTTTACGAAGTGTAGATTTAGGAAATCTGGAAAAATCTATTCTTGATGAATCAATTCCTTCAGATGAATTCCTAGACAAAACTGTTCAAGAATTTCATTTTATTGAAGATGATGATTTTCTGAATGAGACATCAGAAGGTTTTGAAAATAAATCACCGAATGCAACAATAATATCTTCTGAGAAAAATAGTATTCCTCAGATTTCATCTTTTTCACATATTAACAATGAGTTAATTTCTTTAGTCAAATCAACATTTGACAAAAATATTGCTGAAGATGCAGATGAGAATTTGCAACCACAACAACTTCTGTGGGAAATTGAGCAATTACAAATACAAAAGGCTAGTGGGGAAGAATTAGCAACAGCTTATAATAATTTAGGGAATTTATATCGGCTTCGCATTGAGCAAGGACAGTCAAGTCTGGAAAACTTAATGGTGGCCATTATTGCCTATCAGGAAGCTGTTAGCTATGATGACACTTCACCGCAACTCCCAGATACTTTAAATGATTTGGGAACACTTTACTGGATGCTGCACCGCACACCAGGAAGTGGTGATGATGGCAAAACGTATATCGAGCAAGGAATAGAATTTTATCACTTGGCAATTAAGCTGATTTCACCTGATAGTCAATCGGAAATTTATGCTCGTGTGCAGAACAATTTAGCGACAGCTTATGGTGATTTAGCGAGGTTTTCTAACCCGGTTGAGAATTGGCAGCAAGCGGTTACAGCTTACAATGAAGCACTTTTATACCGAACAGAGGAAACTGATCCTTTGAAATATGCTGCTTGTCAAAATAATTTGGGTACTGCCTATTGGCATTTAGGGCAACATATCCAGCCAGTGGAACATCTCAAACAAGCGATCGCAGCTTATAATTCAGCACTTACTTACTATCAACCTGCTGATGAACCTCTCAAGTATGGCATGATTCAAAATAACATTGGTACTGCTTATTGGAATTTATCCCAATATGAAACACCATTGGAAAACTTACAATTGGCGGTTGATTTTTACCTGGAAGCTTTAAAATATCGGACATCGGCTCATGTTCCCAATGCTTGTGCAGCAACTCGCAATAATTTGGGTACTGCTTACTGGCACATAGCTAACCTGCCACAAGTAACTAAAGAAATTCGCCAAAATTTCCTGCAACTATGTATCAAAACATATCAAGAAACTTTGAAAATTGCTGATTCTCTGAGTCGTAAAAATCTCAGTTTTGATGTGTTAGCAACACAGAATAATTTGGGTTTAGCTCATTATCAATTAGTCACAGATCCATCTTTTACTGGTGATAAAAAAACTCTTTCTCAGCATTTAGAAACCTCTTTGGATAATCATGTTCAATCATTAAATAGCTTAGATAAAAACACAGAAGCTTATTACACAACTTTTACTCACATAGTCAAAATTATTCGGACTTTCCATAATGAATTAGGTATTCAAGGACAGAATCTGGCTTTATCGAAAGTTCCCGGTCATTTAATTCCAGAGATTTTACCTAAGTTATAGGGAGCAGGGGAGCAGGGGAGCAAGGGAGTAGGGGAGCAGGGGAGCAGGGGAGCAGGGGGGCAGAGTAGCAGGGGACTGAGTAATCAATTTTATATTTCCCAATCAACTGTCACCTGTCACCTGTCACCTGTCACCTGTCAACTATCAACTATCAACTATCTAAAATCGTGTAACAATCGGTAAAATTACCGCTAGAGGTTAACAAAAGCGGAAAAAATCTTTTGTTATAGCAACAGACAAGGTAGTTAGGACATGAGCAAATTCTAAAAACCAGACACAAACAGACTTTCAACTCTGTCACCTGTTACCTGTCACCTGTCACCTGCTATATCTGTTCCCTGTTCCCTGTAACTACTACCCCAGACCTATGAAAGAAACTATCTTAGAGGTTCGCAATCTACAAGTTGAATTTTCCGGTGATGAGAGTGCAGTTAAAGCTGTAGATGGGATTAGCTTTGAATTAAATCGAGGTGAGACTTTAGGAATAGTGGGAGAGTCTGGGAGTGGTAAATCAGTAACGGCTTTAGCTGTGATGGGTTTGTTGCAATATCCTGGTAAAGCTAATCAAGGGCAAATCTGGTTTCGTCCCCAAGAAAATGCCGAACCGCTGGATTTATTGGCTTTATCTGCTCAGGAAATGCAGCTTTACCGGGGTGGTGATATTGCTATGATTTTTCAAGAACCGATGAGTTCTCTCAACCCGGTTTATGATATTGGGTTTCAACTGACAGAAGCAATTATGCGTCATCAAAATGTCAGTGTGGTTGAAGCCAAGAGAATTGCGATCGCAGGTCTACAAGAAGTTAAACTTTTACCTAGTGATGAAGAAATTCAACAGCAATATCTCGATAGTAGCCAGTTAACTGACTCTAAATTCTCTTCCAGCAGTGATTATCAAATAGCGCAGTTGGTGAAAGAACACAAAGAAGCCATGCTGAAACGCTATCCCCATGAACTTTCTGGAGGTCAGTTACAACGGGTGATGATTGCAATGGCAATTTCTTGTAACCCATCACTGTTAATTGCTGATGAACCAACCACAGCTTTAGATGTGACAGTACAAGCAACTATTATTGATTTGATGCGGGAATTGCAGCAAAAACGCGACATGGGGATGATTTTTATTAGTCATGATTTGGGTTTAATCGCGCAAATTGCTGACCAAGTAGCGGTGATGTACAAAGGTAAAATTGTGGAATACGGTGCAGTATCGCAAATTTTTAGTAATCCCCAACATCCCTATACTAAAGGTTTGGTAGCTTGTCGTCCTACTCTACATCGTCGTCCGCACAAACTCCTCACAGTTTCTGATTACATGACTGTTCAGGAAGATCAAGGTGGAAAGGTAGTAATTCAAGCAAAAGAACCAGCACAACCACCGCAAGTTACTAAGGAAGAATTTAACCAAAGATTAATAAATTTGCAAGAGAAATCACCCCTTTTACAAATTCATCATCTCAAAGTAGGGTTTCCTGTGCGGGGAGTGTTTGGCGGGACAAAACGCTACAATATAGCAGTGAATTCTGTTTCCTTTGATGTTTATCCAGGGGAGACTTTGGGATTGGTAGGAGAATCTGGTTGTGGTAAAACTACCTTGGGTAGAACTCTGCTCAGATTAATTGAACCAATGAGCGGTAAAATTACTTTTAAAGGGCAAAATATCACTAATTTGAAAGGAGAATCGTTGCAAAAATTGCGGCGAGAAATGCAAATTGTTTTTCAAAATCCTTTTAGTTCCCTTGACCCCCGGATGAAAATTGGTGATGCGGTCATGGAACCATTGTTGATTCATGGTGTGGGTAAATCAAAACAACAGCGAAAAGAAAGAACTATTGAACTTTTAGAACGGGTGGGATTGAGTGCGGATGATATGAAACGCTATCCCCATCAGTTTTCTGGTGGTCAACGTCAACGGATTTGTATTGCGCGGTCGTTGGCGTTAAATCCTCAGTTTATTATTTGTGATGAGTCGGTTTCGGCTTTGGATGTTTCGGTACAAGCGCAAGTTTTAAATTTGTTAAAAGAGTTGCAAGCGGATTTTAATTTGACTTATATTTTCATTTCCCATGATTTAAGTGTGGTCAAATTTATGAGCGATCGCATTTTGGTGATGAATCAAGGGAAAATAGTGGAAGAAGGAACAGCAGAAAGCATTTATCTTCAACCTAAAGAAGAATATACGCAGAAATTAATTGCAGCTATTCCGACAGGTGACAGGTGACAGGTGACAGTGAAGAAAGCAGGGGAGCGGGGGAGCAGGGGAGCAGGGGAGCAGAGGGGCAGGGGAGCAGGGTAAAAATTAATTCGTTCTTCGTTCTTCGTTCTTCTGACTTCTGACTCCTGACTCCTGACTCCTGTAACTCCTGACTTAATCGGCTTTTATATTGAGTGCGTATTCTTTGAATCTCTCCAAATCTGCTTGAATTGTGGATTCTACAACTTTTCCTAGAAATAAATTATCCATCAGTTTGCCCAAAAAACCAGGGATAGCGTAAGAAATGGTCATTTTTACAATACTCCCAGCATGACGATCATAAAAGCGAATTGCACCTTGATTTGGCAAACCATCCACAGATTCCCATTGGATAATTTGGTTAGGAACAACTTTGAGAATTTTGGATTTCCATTTAAATTCCAAACCTCCTGTACTCAACTTCCACAGAGAAATATCTGGATCATCGGGTGAAATTTTCACTGAATCAATCCATTTCATCCACTTAGGCATTTGTTCCAAATCAGACCACAGGCTCCATACTAATTCCATAGGAGCCGCCACTTCTACCTGTACGCTATGTTCTAACCATTCAGCCATTGGATTTTTGATAGTTGATAGTTGATAGTTGATTGGGAAACATAAAAATTGATTACCCAGTCCCCAGTCCCCAGTCCCCAGTTCCTATTTCTTCACACTTTCCAGAATCACTTTAGCCGCACGTCTTCCAGAAATAGTTGCACCTTCCATGCTGTCAATGTAGTCTTGCTGAGTATAACTACCAGCTAGGAAGAAGTTGGGTATAGGTGTTTTTTGATCAGGACGGTAAGCGTCCATTCCTGGTGCTTCTCTATACAAGGATTGAGCCAGTTTAACTACACTGTACCAGGTCATGTTCAATTCTCTTGACGATGGGAACAGTTCATGGACTTGTTTGAGGACGTGCTGTGCGATCGCTTCATTACTTTCTTTAATAAAAGGATCTCCCGGTGTCAATACCAGTTGCAACAAGGAACCCTCCCCAGGACGATAATAATCTGCTGGACTGGTTAAAGCTAAATCAGCAAAACAAGAAAAATCTGCATCGGCGGTATATAACAAATTATCTATCCCTTCGGCTTGATTTAACTGTTTCCGTTTTTCCTCATCTTCCAGTTCTGTCACCCAGCCATCAAATCGTAGCTGCACTGTAGCGACTGGGACAGCATCAAGTTTATAAATGTTATCAAATTCTGACCATTTCCGCCATGCTTGCGGTAAAACGCGCTGAATTCCAGGTACGTCACAAGCACAAACGTAAGCGTCAGCGGTAATTATTTCTTCTGTATCGCCTTGGGCAACAACTATACCAGTAACGCGGGTTTCTGCTTCTGCTTCAGCAAACTGAATTTCCCGGACTTGACGACGAGTATATATTTTCGTGCCTCTGGCTTCAAGATATTCAATAATTGGCTTGTGTAAATATTCGTGGGGTGAACCTTCCAGCATTCGCAGAATAGAAGCTTCTGTTTTGACTGCAAAAAACTGAAAAATTGTCAACATACAACGGGCAGAAATATGATCGCAGTCGATAAAACCGAGAGCATAGGCGATAGGATTCCACATCCGTTTGATGCTGCCTTTACTGCCTCCGTGACGATAGAACCAGTCAGAAAAACTGATGTTATCCAAATCGCGGATATTTCTCATTGCTCCCTCAAAGTCTACTAAACCCCTAACTATGGGGCTAGTTCCCAATGCGATCGCATTTTGTAATTTATCCTGTAGGGAAAGTTGGGAAGTGGTGAAAAATGCCTTTAAGCCATTAAAAGGCGCACCAGTGATGAAACGAAAATCTAAAGCCCCAGTTTTTCCACCTTTGTTGATAAAAGTGTGGGAATGTTCCTTCAGACGTAAATTGTCACCTGCTCCTACCTTTTCCATCAACTCAAACAGATTGTAGTAGCAGCCAAAAAATACATGCAACCCCATTTCAATGTGGTTGCCATCACCATCTACCCAACTACCGACTTTACCACCAACAAACGGACGAGATTCAAAAATTTGTACCTCACAACCCGCATCAGCTAAATCTACAGCAGTGGACAGTCCAGCCAGTCCCGCACCTACAATTGCAACACGCATTACCTAATTCCTTTATGGCTTACGCCACTCCGAGCTATCAGTTTCTTTACAAATTGTAACTGAGTTGATGTCGGAATTTGCGGTTGATTGGGGATGGGGAGATGGGGAGATGGGGAGATGGGGAGATGGGGAGGATGAGGGAGATGGGGGAGATGGGGAGATGGGGAGGATGAGGGAGATGGGGGAGATGGGGGAGATGGGGAGGATGAGGGAGATGGGAGGAGGGGAGAAATTTTTCTAATAATGCCCAATGCCCAAAGCCCAAAATCAGAATTTTTCCCACCCTAATCCCTAAACCCTAACCCCTATTCATTTTTGATCACCTATCACTTATCACCTCTTCTGCCACGGGTAAACTTCTAATCAGTTCTCGAATCACATCAGTAGCAGGTCTACCTGTCTGCTGACAATATTTTTCTAGTTTTTCCGCTTCTTGCGTTGCTAGATTAACAGTTATACGTTTAACAGCCCATTTTTTATTTGTCATTATCATGCAATTTGCTGTATTTTAATAGGTTCACACGAATCGGTCTACAAAATGAAAAAATGATAATATCAGAGTTAGCTTCCAGAAAATAGCAAGGTCATAAATAAATACAGTTCATTGTAGAAAAATTATCTGTTGAAGTAGAATGTAGAAACACAGGGTACAGGACTAAAAAAAGCTTTTTTCCTGTCATCAACTTACTGAAGTTAGTAGGCTGGATTACCTATCTTAGAATATAAGCAGTATCAAAATACCAATCTACTACTCTAAGTTACTAGAACCTAGATAATAACATTTTGGATTTTAAATTTTGAATTGTTTGATAAAGTCTCTCATTTACTTCAAGTAAATTTTCTTTACGTTCCTTGCATCTGGATGTCTATGCTTTACTCCTCATTATGGGTATTCATCTGGATGCAATATACAGAATTCACTGCTCATCGCATACAGGATTGTTTTTGTGGCAATCATTTTTTTGATTAACATTACTCTCTTTAAAAAAATTATGCAGCAAGAAACCCTCTAATGTAATTGTAGAAATCCACAGATAAATCTAAAGTATTGATGTAGTGATAGATATTACTCTGTGGTAATTACATAGACTACAAAACTACTACGATTCAGGGAATTCACAACAAATCAGAGGGAAAATTTTTAATATTCTCCATGTTAATAACAAGCAACTTGCCTGGTTACTCAAATTCTAGTTGAGGCATAAGTTGGAGTGTACCAAGACCTAAATCTTGAGGAGAAAGCGATCGCGCTTCAAACAGAGCCATCATATCTTTTAACTGTGGATTACCACGTGAAGCTCCCGTTAATCCCTTAGCGATAATCACACCGCAATAACCATTGGTATTTTGACACCGCTGAGTCCATTTTTTTCTGGCTTCTAAATGGATGGGGTCATTATCTAAAAATTCTCCAAATATGAACAGTTCGCCATTTTCAGTTTGTAATAGCCCTAAATCGTATTTTTCACCATCCAAGGGATTTGCACCTGGATTAAAGCAAATAGCGTTTAATCCACCAGCATCCTGAATATTTTCAATGACAGTTTTGGCCTTGGGACGGGAAGTTTGAATTAAAATCACGGGTAAACCATCACCAACTTCCTCAATTTCCTGTTCTGTGTGGTAATTCACTTCCTGACGTAGCGACTTCAACATTTCCCAAGAAATTACACCCAAACTGAGAAAAGAATCTTCAGGGATGAGGTCATCTCGCAAAGACCGAAACTCTGTAGTATCAAACTCATCTTCATCGGAGATATCAAAACCTGCCATTTCTTCCAACTCTGCTGCTAATTCGGGCATAGTGGAGACAGTCACAGATACTGATTTGGTGGCTTCATCTGCATTTGGTACAGAAATCCGATAACGACGGTTGATAGCAGGGAAGTCTTCTTCATATATCTGATGACGGTAATCTCGGATAAAGCGAAGCAAACTTTCCAAAGCCACAAACATTACTAAAGCTTCATCTTCATACAAAACCGATCGCAGTCCTTCCAAGGGATGAATATTCCCAAAGGTGGGTTCAATTTCCGATAACGGTAATTCTGCTAAATCTTCATCTTCGTCTTCATCTTCGTCAACTTGCTCAAAGGTCAGAAATAAGCAGTCTTGCTTGAGAAAAGCCTCTTCTAAGCCTTTATTTGATTCTTCATCATCCTGTAACACATCTGCGCGAAAACGCTTAAGAGAATCCTCAGACCGATACAACAAAATCCCATACTCCATCCCCAGCATTCCCATGACTGAAGCGTAGAGTGTGCCTACATCCCATTTATTAATTTCTATGGACAAAATTTGCTGTTCTTCCAGAAAATTCCAAGGTGCTGCTTCCCAGGTAGCAAAAGCCTTCTGGTGGAGGAGTTCTGCATACTGTGGCGGTAAATTGGGAACTTGGCTATCAATAATATCTGCAAAAGAGCGAAATAGCTCATCAATTAAAGGTAGTTCTGATACATAGTCAATGGCAATATCCAAATCTTGCAATACCCCGCGCAGGTAAAATTGGATTTCTCTATCTCTGACTACAATTCTTTGTGGTCTAGCTGGTTTAGCTGGACTGTGAGGATGCTCAATTGCTCGCATTAAGGTGCGAACTATGGCTTCTGGTCCGAGTTCTGGAGATACCATGTCCATAGCTCTAACAATACCTTGAGAGCCATCCACCCATAAAATACATTCTCCCTGGGATTCTTGGGAGTCTCTGGTTTCAGTTTGTGATGATAATAACGGACGGCGATCGCCCTCCCATATAGAAGGAATTTGGGGTAATTTCTTCAAACGACGACTGGTAGAGCGATTAAAACTTGTCATAGAGTAAGTTAATCAAAAAAAATCTATTTAGAAGTTAACTGTAGGGAATGGCTAAAATTCGGATTCCCTGCTGTACGTTAAGAGTGGTTGCGGCTCAGACTGCTTGTGGCTGAAACTGGAAATATACCCCATCTCTCAATACACCGAACCTCTCAATTCTAGAATAAAAATCCTTAGCTGCTGTTGACAAAGTGTTGAGAATTTAGGTCTATACCTATCAATGCAGTTAGAATAGAACAAAATATTCAAAGAGCAGCCCCAAAGCTAATAACAGCATATACAGGGTATTGTTTAAAATAATTTAGGAGTGGAAACAGCAGATGACACAAGCAACTCAAACTCAAGAACGTGGCATTTTGTTGAGTGAAGCAGCATTACGCCAGGTAAAATCTCTCCAAGCCAGTCAAGGCCAAGACCTATGTTTACGGGTGGGAGTTCGTCAAGGTGGTTGTTCTGGGATGTCTTACATGATGGATTTTGAGGACATTAGTAAGATCACCCCACAGGATGAAGTTTTTGATTATGATGGCTTCAAAATTGTGTGCGATCGCAAGAGCTTATTATATCTCTATGGCTTAATGCTCGATTACAGCAATGCCATGATTGGTGGGGGTTTTCAATTCACTAACCCCAATGCTTCCCAAACCTGCGGTTGCGGCAAATCCTTCGGAGTGTAATATATCAATGGTCAGATGTCAGTTAACAGGTGACAGGTGACAGGTGACAGGTGACAAGTGACAGGTTACAGGTGACAGGTTACAGGTTACAGGTGACAGGTTACAGGTGACAGGTTACAGGAAATAATTTATCCCAATTACCAATGACCAATTACCCATCACCTATTAGCACTGACTAATGACCAACGACCAATGACTAATGACTAATGACTAATGACTATCACAATTGAAGAACTGTTTGATACAGGTTTAGAACGCTATAAAGCCGGAGAATCACCCGAAAGCCTCATCCCTGTATTTAAAGAGGTGTGCGATCGCTCTCCCAAAGCCAGTTCAGCTTGGATTTGTCTAGCGTGGTTGTATCTACTAGACAACAAAGGCAAATTAGCTTACACAGCCGCAAACAAAGCAGTAAAATTAAACCCCCAAGACCCACAAGCCAGAATTAATCTCGCTTTAGCTATGCTGGAAACCGGTCAAAAGGGTTTGCGCGAACACATTGATTTTGCACAACAGTTGATTTTTGTCAACGAAGAATGGAAAGAAGAAGTTAAAAACAGCATTGAAGATGGTTTAGCCAGAAAACCCGATTGGAAAAGTTTGGCTAAAGTTAAAAAATGGCTGTTTGAAGAATAATTGGTAATGGGTAATGGGTAATGGGTAATGGGTAAGTCATTATTCCCTATTCCCTATTCCCTGACTCACCAAAAAATTCATAAATCAAATCAGATTAATCTATGAAAGATAAACTATTAAATTGGCTCAACTTAATTTTAGTTGCTGATGTTTTCCTGGTGATTTTAGGTTTTATTTGGTTTGCTGTAGCCGTTGCTGGTAATGCTTCAGGAATCAACTTGGGTTTAGATTTATGGCATAAACTGTGGATACCCGTATTTAACCCAGCTATTGGCATCCTGATGGGTGGGGCGCTTTTGAGTGGGATTACCAGTTGGGTTTCTAAGAAATTTATGAAAAATTAGTTAGGATAAAAACTGATCCATTTCTTGTAATAACATTTGACTGTCTTTCCAAAGACTTATAAGGTAATTGATTGAGGTTCGGTCATGCAACAGCAGGTAGCTCACAGCGGATAGCTTCTTCAATCTTAAGGCGATCGCAGTCATAATCATAGGCCAGATCCTCAATTGACTCACCAGCCTGATAACGTTCTGCCAAAACGCTGGTAGCAATTCCTGTCTCAGCAATCACAAGACGACCAAAAGCTATTCGAGGATCAATTACGACAATGCGGGGGTTATCTTCTTCATGAGAGCGAGTAAAGGGAAAAAGTTTAATAGCAAGTCCCTTGTCGTCAGGTTCAATTCTTTCAAGATGAGCATTAAAAGCATCTTTCATGTCTGTTTGCCCGCATTGTGAGGCATTAATCAGAGAACCATACCGCTCAATAAATAGATCAACTCCATCAGTTCGGAATCGTTCACGCGCTAATGGGTGTGGTACTTGAAACTGCTCATCAATGTAGTCAAGAGCCATTCTTACCTTATCTAGTTGAATTTTGTGATGTTTGCGAATCGCCCTAAGAATATGAATTTCAACCAGGTTGGTAAATGAAAGCAATCTGGGTTTAAGGTCTTTAGTTAAAATAAGTGGTTTGAAGAAGTTAGAACCATTTGAGATTGGGTAGTACCGCCCAATTGTCCAAGAACGAATAGTCCCTGGTGGAATGCGTAAGTATTTAGCAGCATCACTAATGGAGTAAGTGGGAATATCTCTAGGATCAGTTCTTCCATAAAGTTTGTTCATAATGGTGTCTGTCAGAGACGTTCTTCTTTATTATTAAGTATATTGGACATTCAAACCAAATAGCCTGGGGAGCATCCAAACTTGATCATCAGCCCGGAAATCAATTTCCATCTGCGTAGAGGAGTTATGAGGATGCTCCTGGAGACTGTGTTAAGAAGGCGGTTTGATAAGAATTACCAATTAATTCAAAATTTGCGTCAATGCTGATTGTAAATTAGGATACTGATACTGAAAACCTGACGCTTGAGTGCGTTGAGGGATAACTTTTTGACCCTCTAAAACCACAATTGCCCCATCTCCCAACATCGCTTCTAAGGCAAAGGAAGGTACAGGCAACCAAGAAGGACGATTCATCACCTGTCCCATTGTATTGCTTAAATCTGCCATCCGCACAGGATTAGGGGCAGTAGCATTATATGTGCCTTGCATATTAGGCTTGGTTAAAGCTTGCAGAATCAAATTAACGATATCATCTATGTGAATCCAAGAGAACCATTGCCGACCACTACCAATTGGACCACCTGCAAAAAGTTTGAAGGGAGTAATCATTTTTCCTAGCGCACCACCGTGACCCAAAACAATACCAAAGCGCAAAATTACCAAGCGCACATTAGCATCTGTTACTTTTTGTGCTTCTGCTTCCCACTCTTGACAAACTTGGGCTAGAAAATCTTGACCTGAAGGGCTATTTTCATCAAAAGTAGCAGTTTCACTAGTTCCATAGTAGCCAATAGCTGAAGCGTTGACTAGCACAGTGGGTTTAGGGTTAGCCTTGGCTATTGCTTCGACAATTTTTTGTGTACCCAGTTTGCGGCTGTTGAGAATGGCTTGCTTGCGTTCTGGTGTCCAACGTTCCTCAGCAATAGGTTCTCCTGCCAAATTTACCACACCATCACAACCTGCGATCGTATCTTGCCAAGCACCAGATACACCCGGTGTATAACCCATAATTTCTACATTTGGGAAAGCCTGAGAGGGAAAAACCTTGTGGGCAGAATTGGTATTCCGGCTTAACACTAATACTCTATTCCCTTCATCTTGCAGCCGTTTTACCAAACGACTACCGACGAATCCTGTTGCTCCCGTGATTGCTACTTTCATTTTTAACTTAAGCTAAAGCACATTGTACAGTCTTAACTGTTAACTTAATTTAACAATTTTTGGGTCTGTACTGTCTTCCTGTTAAGTTAATTTCTCTTCTGTCACCTGTCACCTGTATTTTATTAACTAGCGTGTTCCCAGTCACTGAGTGATTCACGTTCTTGCTTTTTGGCTTTGCTTTTGCGGACTGGCACTTTAGGAGTACCAATATCAACAGGAGGAAAAGACTGTTTTGTCTTTTTACCAGATTTGTTTTCTTGTGTGTTTGTCATGGTTCGATACCTTGGAGAAAAACTTCAGTTCTAATTTATAACATCAATTTTGGATAGACACATTCCGGAAGAAAGATTTTATTTTTTTGGATAAATGCCTCAATTTCCAGAATGTGGAGAAATGGTGGGATTGGCTACAGAAAAACCTTGTCTTGTTGGTTGAATAGTTCCTACTTCGACTTGAAATTTTATTTGCTGATGAGTCTTACCACTTCTGGCTTCCAGCGTCCAATTTCCAGGGCGTAATTGCCAAAATATCTCATTGTCTGATTGTGTATTTGATTGTGCAGATAATTTTTTCCCATTTAGCCACCACTCTATAGACTGATGAGAATTACCAGCGACTTTAAATTTTAGTTTTTGCTGTCCTTCTGCACTGGGGGAAAGCAGAAATAAATCGCCGTTACGGGGAGATAAAATCCTTAATTCATCAGATGAAAAATTTGCTTGTGGCTGTTTTGCTAACCATTGATCATACACAGGAGATAAATGAAAATCCGTAGAATTTTCGTAAGCAAGTTTATCTTCTAAGGAAAAATATTCCTGCACTACTGAACTACAATCAGGTGTAGGCTTTAACCCTGTGTTAGCACAAATGGGTAACTGCACTAATCCCTTTGGTGGTGCAAAATCTGCGGGTGGTTGATTTTCATGCAGATGTAACATGATGCGGTTCCATAAAGGTGCAGCCCCGGTAACACCAGATACTTGACGCATTAGTTCACCGTTGAAATTACCCACCCAAGTAGCGACAGTATAATCTGTGGTAAAGCCGACAGTCCAAGTATCCCGGTAATTTGAGGAAGTGCCAGTTTTAACAGCGACAGGGAAGGGCAAGTTTAATACTGAGTCTACACCAAAAGCAGTTGCACGGGCATAGCGATCGCTCAACATATCAATAATTAATTGCCAGTTTATGGGATTAGGGACTGGAAACTGAGGACTGGAGACTGGGGAATGATTTAATCTCGTTACCAATGGTGTACTTTTCCCCAACCTAGCCATAGTTAAATAAGCCCTTGCAAGTTCCCATAAACTCACCTCACCACTACCCAAAGTTAAACCCAAACCGTAAAATTCAGCACTTTGATTGAGATGAGTAAACCCTAACTCATGCAACCGATTTAAGAAAGTTTGGACACCAACTTTTTCTAACACCTTTACAGCAGGTACATTTAAGGAATTTGCTAAAGCAACTCTTACCCGCACAGGACCGAGAAAACTGTTAGTATAATCTCTAGGGCTATATAATTTCGCCCCCGGAATTGCATAATGAGAAGGAACATCAGCCAAAATGGAATTAGGTTTAATTACACCTTTTTCCAAAGCTAATTCATAAAGAAACGGCTTCAACGTAGAACCAGGTTGACGCAAAGCTTGAACTCCATCATTTCGCCCTAATTTCACATCATTAAAATAATCAGGGGAACCGACATAAGCTAAAACCTCCCCAGAGTAGTTGTCAATTACCACAGCAGCTGCATCATGGACATTGTTATCAGCAAGAGAAGCAATAACCTGCTGTACCTGTGCCTCCACAAATTCCTGTAAAGGTCTATTTATCGTAGTTTGAATAGTCAAAGATTCCAGTTCCTCTCCTTGCTTGCGGGTTGAAGTGCTTTGCTTTGCTAACCAAAACAAAAAATGTGGTGCAGCAACAATTCCCTGTTTACGAGATTGAAAAACAACCTTTTCTTTATATATACGTTCAGCTTCTGAACTAGAAATATATCCATCTTTTATCATTTGATTTAAAACATAATTCTGCCTTTGTTTTAATCTTTCCCAATGTTGATAAGGGTTAAAATAATTAGGATTATTAGGAATAGCTGCTAACAGCGAAGCTTGGGCAAGATTTAAATCACTCGCAGAAGTAGAAAAATAAATTTGTGCCGCTGCTTCTACACCATAAATATTTCCTCCCATGGGCAGACGATTAATATAAGCAGCAAGAATTTCATTTTTATTCATGCCAGCAGTTAAACGCCAAGATAACCAAACTTCATGTAATTTTCCAGATAAAGTTCGTGGTGAATTATCCAACATTCTGGCTAACTGCATGGTAATTGTTGAAGCACCAGAAATAATTTTTTTCTGTTCGACTGCATCTTTGATAGCGCGAACAATGGCTTTTAAATCTAAAGCACCATGAGCATAAAAATTGCCATCTTCAGCCGCTAAAATGGCGTTAATAAATTGCTGTGAAACTTGATTTAATGGTACAATTGATGTATGCTCTTGGTCGTGAGTGAGGATAGTTCCTAATGGTAAACCATGACGATCTGTAAATTGCATTGCTAACTGTTGTTGGGCAATATCTTGACTATGAATTGGTGCGAAGTAGGGCAATAATCGCACAATTAGACAGACAATGATTACAGTCAGAATATATTTATTGAGATAACGGAAATAAGATTTTATCTGACGCAGATTCCTAAAGACGCGGAAAGTCAAAGTTTTGAGTTTCATAGATTTATGTTTCAATTGCTGTTAAAGAGATTTCGCAAACAATCAATATTTCTTAATCATTAAGAATTGTATTCATTTTGGGAACACATCATACCTGATTGGTTATCTATATAAGTAGCTTGGTTTCTGTAGGTTGGGTTGACGTAAGGAAACCCAACATTGTGTACATTTTCTTGGGTTGTAATATTGCTTAACCCAACCTACAAATTTAAAGTTTTTTATTTATTTAACAATATGAACAGCAAATTAGGAAAATTCCTATTGATCATTATCTTAATATTAGGTATAGCCGGTTGTAATTTTGTTGGTATCACCCCAGGTAAGGAAAAATTACCCACAGTGGCACAACTTACACCACCAAAGTTACCAGACTGGATAGAACAAATTAGTCCTTTAGGAGATGCAAATACTCTTAGTCAAGTTCGTGTTCGTTTTAAGGAAGCTTTAATTCCCGTTGAAAGTCTTGATAGTCCAGAACAACAGAATTTATTAACTAAATTTGCCATTTGGCCACCTTTACCGGGTAAGTTTCGGTTTTTAACACCACGTATGGTAGGTTTTCAAGCTGATAAAGCTTTACCTAAAGCCACGCGAGTGCAAGTTACTCTTAAAGCGGGTCTAGCAGATTTAAAAAATCATCGTTTAGTAGAAGATTTAGCTTGGACTTTCGATACAGAAGCAATTAAAATCACAAATTTACCTGGTGTTAACCCAATTGAAAAAGCGGAAATTGAACCGATAGATTTACAGCCTAAGTTACAATTTACATCAAATTTAGAGTTAGATTTAGGTTCGGTAGAACAGCATTTACAACTAATCCCTGATGGGAAAACACAAGGGGTAGGATTTAAGGTAGAGTTAGCAAAATCAGAACAACCAGAAAATTTAGATCCTTTAGAAAAATTTGACCCTTCGGCACGGAATTGGATTTATAATATTACTCCTCGTCAAAATCTAGAAAAAGCAAAATCCTATCGTTTAACTTTTTATCCTGGTATTCTTCCTGCTGATGGAAATTTACCCAGTAATAAAGAATTTGTGAGTAAATTAGCGACTTATTCACCATTAGCATTTCAAGGAATTAAAGCTTACGGAGAACCAGATGCTGGGGGAACTTATGGGAGATTTGTTAAAGGGAGTCCTCAGCTAGAATTTAATAACATCTTATTACCAGAATCTGCAAAAGCACATATTAAAATTAATCCAGCACCCAAAGACATTGATAGAGTCTTGCAAATTTATGATGAAGATAGAATTGTGAGTATTAATCCCTATGCTTTAGAACCAGCTAAAACTTATACAATTAATATTGACAAAAATCTCAAAGATAAATTTGGGCAAACTTTAGGTAAACCACAGAAAATTACATACAATACTGGTGATTTAGCTGGGGATATTTCTGTTCCTGCTGATTTAAATATTTTTCCGACGAATCAAGATTTACAGTTAAATATTAATACTGTCAATTTACCAGAATCTAAATATCAAGCAGATTATCGTGTTGTTAAACCTACGGATTTGGTTTATACAAATAATGCTAATGATTTATTACCAAAACCAGAAACATGGAAAAGTTTCAAAGTATCGGGTAGAAAAAATCAATTAGTTAATGTAACTGTTCCCCTGAAAGAAAAATTGAAAAATAATCAGGGAATGTTAGCTTATGGTGTGCAAGCAAGAACTAATAAATATCAAGAAAATAATAAACAATTATGGAGAGAAGCAAAGACTTATGGAATGGTGCAATTAACCAATTTAGGTGTATTTAGTCAATGGTTTCCAGAATCAGGTTTAATTCGTGTACATCATTTGAGTGATGGTTCACCAGTTAAAGCAGCTAATATTGAAATTTATCAATCAAAATTATCGGAGAAATCAGTTTCTGACCCTATACCCTGTGCAACAGGTAAAACTGATAAAAGTGGAATGTGGAAAATAGAAAATGATCAATTACGACAATGTTATAGTCAGGATGAAAAACTGCCAAAATTATTAGTAATTGTCCGTGAAAATAAAGATTGGGCTTTTGCAAGGACTCAAGAATATAGTGGTAGTTATGGTTATGGTATTGATGCAGGTTGGGATGATGGTAAACCGATATCACGGGGTGTAATTTTTTCCGATAGACAGTTATATCAACCAGGTGAAAAAGCTGCATTTACGGCTTTTGCAGATTATTTAGAAACAGGGGAAATTCAGCAAGATCAAGATGCAGTTTACAAATTGACTTTGGTAAATCCTAATGGGAATAAGTTGGATTTAGGGACACAAACTACAAACGAATTTGGTACATTTTCTCTAGAATTACCAATTCAAAAAAATCAACCTTTAGGATATTACAGAATCGAAGCTAAAGGTAAAAATGGACAAGAAATTTCTGGTGAATTTCGGGTTGCGGAATTTAAACCACCGAATTTTAAAGTTGATTTACGGCTAAATAAAGAATTTGCGTTAATTGGTGATCAAATCAATGCTGATGTAACTAGTAATTATTTATTTGGTTCACCAGTAGAAGGGGGAGAAGCCAAATATTTTGTGACTCGTCAGCAAACTAATTTTATTCCCAAAGGTTGGGAGGAATTTGGTTTTGGTAGACAGTGGTTTTGGCCTGAAGAAAGTCCAAATGTTTCTAGTGATGTTTTACAAACTAAGACCCAATTAGATGTTGGTGGTAAAAATAGTCAAGTGGTAAAGGTAGCAAAAGATTTACCCTATCCGATGATTTATCGTGTAGACGTACAAGTTGCGGATATTTCTAATTTATCGGTTGCTAATTCTCAAACTTTCACGGCTTTACCTAGTAACCGACTTATCGGTTTAAAAAGTAATTTTGTAGCTGATGCTGGAAAGGCTTTCCCTGTAGAATTTATGGTGACTGACGCAACAGGAAAACCGTTAGAAAATGAACGAGTAAGTTTGGAATTACAACAGATCAAATATAGTAGTGTTACTCAAGTAGTTGAAGGTAGCAGAACTCCCAAAGATCAAATTGAATATCAGACAGTTGCTAAAACTGAAGCTACATCTGCTAGTAGTCCCCAAACAGTAAATTTGACAGCAAAAGAATCAGGTTCATATCGCATTCGTGCTAATTTTAGCGGAAGTAGAAATGAAATCACGGCTACAGATTTACAAATTTGGGTAACGGGAGACAATCAAGTTTTTTGGGGTGGAGATGAAAAAGATAAATTGGAAGTTAAGTTAAATAAAAAAGAATTCAAAGTTGGGGAAATTGCAACTGCTTTAATTCAATCTCCTTATTCAGAAGGTGAATTATATTTTGCGGTGATTAAAGATAAACCTCTCTATCAACAAGTTAGTCAAATTAAGGGTGGTGCGCCCCAAATTCAGTTTACAATTACACCAGAGATGTTACCTAATGCTGCTGTAGAAGCGGTGTTAGTCAGACAAGGAAAACCAATAAACCAAGTAGAACCACAAAATTTAGCAAGCTTAGATAAGTTAGCGCGGATTGGTTTTGCACCTTTTAAAGTTAATTTGTCAGATAAATATTTGCAAGTGCAAATTAAGCCAAATCAAACTTCCTTAGAACCTGGGAAAGAAGAAACTTTGCAACTGGAATTAAAAGATCATCAAGGAAACCCCACTTCAGGACAATTTACTGTCATGGTGGTAAATGAAGCGGTGTTACAACTTAGTGGTTATCGTCCTCCCAATTTGGTGGATACTGTTTATGCAGAACAACCAATTTCTACGCGGTTTAGCGATAACCGTCCTGATGTGAGATTAAGCCAAACTGCTGCAATGTTACCCAAAGGTTGGGGTTATGGTGGTGGTTTATCCAGTGCTTTAGCAAATACTCGCATTCGCAAAGATTTTCAAGCTTTAGCTTATTACAATGGTTCTGTAATTAGTAATGAAAATGGCCAAGCTACAGTTACTTTTAAATTACCAGATGATTTAAGCACTTGGCGGGTGATGGTTGTCGCTACTGACGGAAATTTGCGTTTTGGGAATGGTGAAGAGACATTTGTTACCACCAAACCATTAATAACTAATGCTATTCTGCCACAATTTGTCCGGTCAGGCGATCGCATTTTTGCAGGTTTATCCGTCACCAACACCACTGGAAACACTGGAACTCTCAATATTAATGGTGAACTTAGCGGTTCTCTCAAATTTGCAGAGAACAACCCGACAACGAAAACCCTACAAACTCAAGCTGAGTCAGCAACCCAAGCTTATCGTTTTCCAATGGTTGCAGGAAGCGTCGGAGAAAGTAAAGTTACCTTTGCAACTGGGTTAAATAATCTCACTGACGCTTTTACAGTACCTTTGGAAATTAAACCTTTAGAAATTACAGAACAAGTTGTAGAAACTGGAGTTAGTGAAAAACAGGTAAAAATTCCCCTCAATGTTGATAAAAATACCTTCCCAGAAACCGGAGGTTTAGAAATTCAATTAGCTAGTACCTTAATTCCCGAAATTAAAGCACCAGCAAAACAAGTTTTAGCGGATAATGATTTACCCTTCGCAGAACCAGCAGCGAGTCAATTATTAATTGCTGCAAATTTACAAAACCTCAGTCAAAAATATAATCAAACCTTTGCAGAATTTAATCCTCAAAAACAAGCTAACCTATCCATAGAAGAACTGCAAAAACTACAAATTGCTGATGGTGGTTTTGCAGCTTTTCCCGGACAAGAAAAATCTGATCCTTGGGTTTCTGCTTATGCTGCGGAATCCTTATTCAAAGCAAATCAAGCTTACCCCAATTTAGTCGATAACAAAATCCTATCTCGACTGAAAACTTACTTACAAAAAGTTCTGGCTAACCCTGGACAATATGATTTTTGTAAATCCAAACTTTGTAAATCCCAACTGCAACTTAACTCTTTAATTGCCTTAGCACAATTAGGCGACAAACGCAATAGTTTTCTTTCCGATATCTATCAACAACGTGACGCTTTTGATCTAGTCACACAAATTAAATTAGCACGATATTTATACCAGTTTCCCGAATGGCAAGATGAAGCGCAAATTATGCGAATTCAGTTACAAAAAAACATCTATGAAACTGGACGTACAGCAACTGTAAACTTACCACGCAGTTGGAGTTGGATGAATTCACCGACAACCACCCAAGCCCAAGCATTACGATTATTTATTGACCAAAACACACCACCAGAAATTATTGATAAACTCTTCCAAAGTCTGCTGAATCTACGTCAAAATGGTACATGGACAACAACTTATAATAACGCCCAAGCCTTAACAGCTTTGGTTGAATATAGTCAACTCCAACCCACACCACCTAATTTTGTCGCCACTGTCAAATTAGCAGGTAAAAAATTAGGAGAAACCAGATTTAATGGTTATCAAAATCCGAGTTTACAAGTAAATGTAGCAATGAATAAATTACCGCGTGGTCGTCATGATTTGGTTTTACAGAAATCTGGAAAAGGTAATTTACATTATTTAGCTGCTTATAGTTATCGCTTGCAAGGAACTCAACCAGGCAGATTTAACGGTTTAAGAGTGACGCGAGAAATTAGCAAAGTAAATTCAGAAAAAGTGATTCAAAAAACGGGAATGTATGCTTTTGATAAACCTTTGACTTTAGCACCAGGAGAAGTGTTTGATATTGGTTTAGAAATCATTACAGATCATCCTATAGATCATCTGGTGATTAAAGACCCATTACCCGCAGGATTTGAAGCAATAGATCAGAGTTTTCAAACTGCCACACCAGCATTACAAGCAAAAGCTGATAGTTGGCAATTAGGATATAAAACAATCTATAAAGATACAATTATTTCCTATGCAGATCATCTGGAAGCAGGAGTTTACAGTTTGCATTATTTAGTCCGTTCCGTGACTCCGGGAACTTTCCTTTGGCCTGGTGCAGAAGCACAACTTCAATATGCACCAGAAGAGTTTGGACGTAGTGCAGATTCGATTTTGATTTTAATGGAGTAACACAAAGAATGGTTTTATTCAAACAGAAATTATTAACATTTTATACAGGGAGAAAATGTCTAATTTCCTTAGAGGGTTGTATGGTCAATAAAATCACATTTATTCCCGACATGGAAGGAGAATATTTTGAAACTAATTATTTGCATGACCAAGCTGAAGCTGATAACTTATACTTGGCAATTCTTCGTAAATCTGAACCTGTTTGTGTTTCTTCTACAGAGGAAATTTCTATAATCCCTCCCATAACAGAAGCACTATTAACACAGAAAGTATATCTGGAATTTTCTGACAGTAAATCTCACAAGTTTTATGAAGTCGTCGTTAAGCAAACAGAAGTAGTCATTAACTATGGTCGAATTGGCACAGCAGGACAGTCTTTAACTAGCACTTATCCTACTGTAGAAAAAGCACGGTTAGCAGCATCTAAAAAAATTCATGAGAAACTAAAAAAAGGATATGTGCAAACAGTAAAGAATAAACGAGATCTTGCTGAAAATAAAGATTTAGATATATCTCAATTCATACGTCCAGCTTGGAAACCTCTAGTCAAGTCAGGAGATGATTCGCTACTATCCTCTAAATTCGGGGGTCGTCCTTGGTTAGCTGAAAATGAATCTTGGCCGACTTGCCCTTGTTGTGGTCAATCATCATCTATGCAACTCTTTCTTCAATTGAATTTGAGTAAATTGCCAGAAGCAGTAACAAGGGAATATGGTAATGGATTAATACAAATGTTTGAGTGTACATCTTTTGACTGTCAAGGAATGGTCAAACCTGCTCAAGTGTCCTATGGTAGAGTCGCATATCTTGTCTCCAATGTGCTGATTCGGATGATTTCACCAACTTCAGAAGCAGCTATGCCACCTTTGCCACAAGTTTATGACGAATATGAAGATTTTTTTCCTGCTACAACTATTCTCGGTTGGCAAGAAGTTGAAGATTATCCTGAGTTTGAAGACCTTGTAGCCTTGATTTATGGTTGGGATCAAGTGGGAAATGAGACACTGAAAGATGAAGTGGTGGAACGATTAGGTTTTGAGTATTTGGATGATTTGCGGGATTTCTTCCCAACTGTACTTGGATGTAAACTAGGGGGTTATCCAGGTTGGGCGCAGGGAATGGAATGTCCTGGCTGTCCTATCTGTCAAGAACCTATGCGTCAGGTTTTTCAACTAGCTATTGAGAATGACTCTAGTATACCTGATATGTTTGGAGACGGTATTGGACATATTCTTCAGTGCCAGTCACACAAGCATGAGTTTGTCTTTGTTTGGGCTTGCTGAATAAAGCTAAAAGCATCACAGGGAGAAGATTTTAGCCTTTTTTATCCTCAAAAAGTGCCAAGTCTTTTTCTCGTTCCCATATTCTGTATGGGAATGACTTTTAGAAGGCTCTACTTTCTAGTAAAACAGAGGCCGAGCCTCTATAATCGTATTCCCAGTCAAAGACCGGGAACAAGATAATAGTATATTTTTACCATCTTACGAAAAATCTACTGATAAAGAAAAATTAATAATGCACAAAAATCACAATACAAAATTATTAGGTTCACCATTCAACAAGAAAAATGGACTGATTCTGTATTAACCGAAGTATTTCTAAAAACAATGTATTAAAAGATTCACTAAAATATTACAAATTATTTTATCAAAAATCGGCAGATGCGTGTTAAGGTTTTAATCTCGTTGTCTTCCCACATCTCTTTTTGAGTGCTTCTGCCCATGATTGTGGATTATTTACACCCCCAACACCTTGAAGAACTTGTCAAGGATAGTTGTATAGATTTACACTTAGCGCGATTAAATTTTAGATCGTTGCAAGGTGCGATCGCATATCAGTATCTACTCATTTCTGAACAGCTGCCGCGCACCAATACGGGCATGATCAAAAGTTCATGGTTGCAGCGTTACAGCCATATTACAGCAGGTGGTTGGTGGTGTTCTGGAAGAGATCCTCTAAATAATTGGCAGATGATGGAATGGGGATGTTTTAAACCAACCCAACCGCGACAAAATAAAAATGGTAAGTCTATTAAATATGAACATCCCCCCAGCACAGCAACAAGGGTATTTTGTTTGCGGGTAACTTTGCAAATTTGGCAGCAAGTTTCCCAACGTTATAACATTCCCATGCCTGAAAATATCATCATTTCTGAAGATGGTGAAGCAGAAGGTTTTTGGCAATGGATAATGGAATGTAATCTTTCAATTATTATTTGTGAAGGTGCGAAAAAAGCGGCTGCTTTATTAACACAAGGTTATGTGGCTATTGCTATTCCTGGAATTACTAGCGGTTATCGAGTTGTGAAAGATGCGTTTGGTAAAGTTACCCGTCGTCAACTCATTCCAGATTTAGAAGTTTTTACTAGCAAAAATAGAAATTTTTATATATGTTTTGATTTTGAAACTCAAGCAAAAACAATTGCTGCTGTTAGTAATGCAATTTCTCAACTGGGTTGTTTGTTACAACAACAAAATTGTGCTGTAAAAGTTGTGGAGTTACCGGGAAAAGAAAAAGGTGTTGATGAGTTTATTGTTGCTAAAGGTGCGGCTAGTTTTGAAAAAATTTATCGTCAAAGTGTAGATTTAGAAATTTACCTTGCTCAAACTAAACCTCACACGGAATTAACAATTACTCCGGCACTGATTGTTAACCAGCCTTATTTAGAAAAAATCCCCTTTCCTACTTCTGGTTTGGTAGGAGTTAAATCTGCTAAAGGTACAGGTAAAACTACGGGACTGCAAGCCGTTGTCAATCAAGCTAAAAGTCGAAATCAACCAGTTTTATTAATTACTCATCGCATCTTGCTAGGAAGATTTTTATGTGAGAAAATTGGCATTCAATGGGGTATTACCCATGAAGCATGGAGTATTGAAGAAGAACCAAAATTACCAATACATAACTATCAATTATCCATCAATAAATCTTTTGGTTTGTGCATTGATTCTATTTGGAAACTGAATCCAGAAGATTGGCATGGAGGCATAGTTATATTAGATGAAGTAGAACAATCTTTATGGCATTTACTTAATAGTAATACTTGTAAACAGAAGCGGGTTAGAATTCTCAGAGTTTTTCAGGAACTAATTGCTAAAGTTCTCACCACTGGGGGTTTAGTAATTGCCCAAGATGCAGATTTAACAGATATTTCTTTAGAATATTTACAAGGTTTAGCAGGAACTAAAATCACGCCTTGGGTAGTTCTTAATCAATGGAAACCCCAGCAAGGTTGGGATGTAACTTTTTATGATTCACCTAACCCAACACCTTTGATTCATCAATTAGAATTAGATTTAATTGCTGGACGTAAATGTTATGTAACTACTGATAGCCGCACTGGACGTTATAGTTGTGAAACTATTGAACATTACCTCAAAGAACGATTGCAGAAATTAAGACAGCAATTTCCTGATACTTTGGTTGTTAGCAGCCAAACTACTAATACACCTGGTCATGCAGCGGTTGATTTTATCACGGCTATTAATCAAAAAATTACAGATTATAATACTGTATTTGTTACTCCTAGTTTGGGTACAGGAATTAGTATTGATGTCCGACATTTTGACCGCGTTTATGGGATTTTTCAAGGGGTAATTACTGACTCCGAAGCCCGTCAAGCATTAGCACGAGTGCGGGATGATATACCTCGTGTGGTTTGGTGTGCTAAACGCGGTATTGGTTTAATTGGTAGTGGTAGTACAAATTATCAGTTGCTATCTCATTGGTATCAAGAAAATCAAAAAGAAAATTTAGCTTTGTTGAGTCCTTTACACAAAATAGATGTAGATTTACCTATGGTATATGACCCGGTGCATTTACGCACTTGGGCTAAATTATCAGCTAGGGTAAATGCTTCTATTCGTCTTTATCGGCAATCTTTGCAAGATGGTTTGATTGCTGATGGACATCAAGTGATGATGCGGAGTAATACGGTTCAGAATAATATTATTCGGGATTTACGTTTGGCTTTCTTCGCAACTGATGCTAGTGATTCAGAAACTAGAAAAAGGTTGATTATGGAAATTGTGAAAGTGCAGAAAGATTGGGCGCAAAGTCGTCAAAAAGCTAAAGATATTAAGCGCAAAATTAAGGAAATTAAACAACAAAATCAATTATTAGCTGCGAAGGCTGTAGCTAATGCTAGTGATATTGATTATTGTGAATATAATCAATTATTAAATAAACATTCTCTCAGTGATGAGGAACGTGATCAAATGAATAAATATTTGCTCAGAGATATGTATGGAATTGAAGTCACACCTACGCTAAAATTGCGCGATGATAAGGGTTATTATGGACAATTATTAACTCACTATTATCTGACCCATGAAAGTGAATATTTCCATGTCAGAGATCAACAGGAGTGGCATCAACAATTATATTGGGGTGAAGGAAAGGTTTTTTTACCAGATTTAAGAACTTATACTCTCAAAGTTGAAGCGATGCGAGCATTGGGTATGTTACAATTCTTGGAAAATGGAAGAGTATTTAAAGAAAATGATGCTGATTTGATTTGGTTGAAAAATGTGGCTATGCAAAGTAATAAACATATTAAACGAGCGTTGGGTATTGATGTGGTGAACGGGAAGGAAGTTGTTTCTGGTATGAAAATATTGGGCAGACTTTTAAATTTATTAGGTTTGAAGTTACAGCAGGTAAATGATGTTTATCAAATTGATTCAGCAACTTTAAATGATGGGAGAGAAGATATATTTAATGTTTGGCAACAACGTGATGAGTTGCGGTTGTACCATTTGTATGGTGATAATAGTACAATTTTTGATGATTCTTTAAATTCGCGGTCAATGGCACTGCAAGAGGTCTAATTTATATGTTGGTAGCAAGGTTAGAAAAGTACAAATGCTATGAATGGTGATGAGTTGATAAAACAGGGGGTACAGAAAAATTTATATGGAGATTATGAAGGGGCAATTGCAGTTTTTAATGAAGCTATACAGCTAAATTCTAACTTGGCTGAAGCTTATTATCACCGTGGTTACTCTTTCTTGGAGTTGGCAGAATTTGACCAAGCGATCGCAGACTATCAAAAAGTAGTAGAATTTCTCGATAGTTCCCCTGATTTACCTGAAGGTATCAATTTTAATATTGCCAAAGCATTCCATAATCGGGGTTTGGCTGCTTTTCAACGCGGAGATAATCAAGCCGCTGTTACAGATATCAACCAAGCCTTAAAATTCTATCCTGAATTTATCGCTGCTTATAGCAATCGTGGTAATATTCTGCACATTCTTGGCAAGTATACAGAAGCAATTGCTGACTATAACCAAGCAATACGACTAAATCCTGATCTGGCAGCAGCTTATCATAATCGGGGTAATAGTCGCTATGCTCTCCAGGATGATGAAGGTGCGATCGCAGATTATAATCAGGCATTAGCAATCAATCCTAACTTTGGTGAAGCTTTTTATAATCGTGGTTTAGTAATGTCTCATCGTCAAGATTATCCCAAAGCGATCGCAGATTTTACCCAAGCAATCCGACACAATCCTGAAGATATTCAAGCATACTACGAAAGAGGTTTAATTTACAGCACATTACAAGACTATGAAAGCGCCATTCAAGACTATAATCGAGTATTACAAATAAATCCCACCTTGCCCACAGTTTACGGCTTACGGGCTAATGCACGTCGTCACCAGAGAGATTATCACGGTGCAATTGCAGATATCAATAAATTATTACAACTTAATCCTAGTCTAGTAGAAGGATATTGCGATCGCGCAGTCTCTCGGCGTTTTGTAGGAGACTATGAAGGTGCCATTCAAGACTATAACCACGCATTACAAATAAATCCCAACCTAGCAGCCGCTTACTATGCTAGAGGCGAAATTTACCAACATCTAGGAGACATTCAAACCGCCATTGACGATTTCCAAAAATCTGCTCATCTCTTTTCTCAACAAGGAAATAAATTATACTATCAAGAAATTATCAATTTAATTGCCAAAATTCGGAAATAGGGTATAAGAGTGCAGAGGTAAAAGTAATAATTAAGAAGGGTGTGGAATATGGGGTATAGACTGTAAAGTATGGAGTAATATGCAGCATATAGCGTGAGAATTTTAGATGAAAGTAGCAGTTTTCAGCACAAAAACTTACGATAGGCAGTTTTTAGAAGCTGCAAATTCTCCGATTCAACATGAATTGGTATTTTTTGAACCTCTTCTGAATCGAGATACCGCTATCTTAGCCGCTGGATTTCCCTGTGTTTGTGTATTTGTTCATGATCAAGTAGATGCTGCCACCTTAGAAATTCTGGCTGCTGGGGGAACTCATTTGATCGCTTTACGTTGTGCAGGTTTCAATAATGTAGACTTAGCAACCGCAGCCAAATTAGGAATTACTATTGTTCGTGTTCCAGCTTATTCACCTTATGGGGTAGCAGAACACGCTGTAGGATTAATTTTAAGCCTAAATCGCAAAATTCACCGTGCCTATAACCGTGTACGAGAAGGTAATTTTTCTCTGAATGGACTGTTAGGATTTAACTTGAATGATCGGACAGTGGGAATTATCGGTACAGGTAAAATTGGTCTAATTTTGGGACAGATTATGAAAGGTTTTGGCTGTCATCTATTAGCCTATGATGTTTATCACAACCCAGAATTAGAAGCATTGGGTGGAAAGTATGTAGAACTGCCAGAAATCTTCGCCAAGTCTGATATTATATCCTTGCATTGTCCCCTGATGCCGCAAACTCATCATTTGATCAACAGCAGTGCGATCGCTCAAATGAAACCAGGTATGATGATCATCAACACTAGCCGGGGTGCATTGATTGATACCCAAGCAGTAATTGAAGGATTAAAATCAGGTCAAATTGGCTATCTCGGCGTAGATGTTTACGAACAAGAATCAGAATTATTTTTTGAAGACTTGTCTGGCGAAATAATTCAAGATGACGTTTTTCAACGCTTGACAACCTTTCCAAATGTCCTCATTACCGGACATCAAGCTTTCTTTACAGAAGAGGCTTTACGGAACATAGCCGAAACCACTTTTGCCAACATAACTGACATAGAACAAAGTCGTTCCTGCAACAACGAAATCCGTCATCAACCCGAAAAAACCTTAGTTGCTTAATATTTAGAAATGGAAATACGATGGCTACACACAGCGCAGCCATCGTTGTTAAAATTAGTTTTTACTCAATTAATTGGCGTTGCATAAATGCGGGATGTTTTTTGAGTGTAGAGACGTTCCATGGAACGTCTCTACAAGGGTTTTGAATATATGCAAAATTGTTTTCATCCCCAAAATCAGCAACGCCAATTAATTTTCATCCCTACCATGAACCTGAGCCGGCGGACTAGTAGCCTCAATTGCTGTAAATGTTTCCAGAATTTTATAAGAGTGTCTAGCACCCTTTGGTACTAACCAAGAATTTCCCTTTTCTAGCAAAATCTTTTGCCCCTCAATGTCCAACTCTGCGCGGCCATTAATTACAAAACCAACAGTTTCATATTCTCTTTGTGTTGGCTGCTTATCTTCCTCTGGTGGTTCATTTTCCCATAATCGCATCGCCACATTTTTACCAGATGCAAGATACTTTTGACCCAGTTGACCAGTTGGTGAATAACTAGAATCAACTTTTTTAACACTCGTATCACTCATAATATTTTCACTCCTATCACCTGCTATAACTATCTGTTATTTCTAACCGGACTTTCTGGGATATTGTCTTGGTAATACCCACGGTTACTACCAGTAATTGGCTTAACAGTTTTTTCAATATTTGTTTGTACATCCTGTAAAAACTCTTTTGTGGAATCAGGAATTGGTTCATCAAGATTGAGTTTTTCTTTCACATTTTCAGTAGTTTCTTTAAGTCTTTCCTGAGCATTTTCTAGCTGTTGATTATTTCTAATTCTTCCCGTATCAGGAGTACCTTTGTAATAAATACCTTCTGGAGTCCTCACCGTATCAGCTTGTGCAACTGGCATAAATTTACCAATGTTCACAGATTGGATACCAAAGAAAGTCAAAACTAACAGAGAAATAATCACTATCTGACGGAAAATATTCTTCATAAAAAACCTCAAATCAATTATACAAAAGCAATACGAGCATGGGAACTGCTCTAAACTTGAGTTACAGCCGCCCTAGAAGTTGGTTTAGGAGGCTTCACACCAGCAGTAATCCGCGCTCGATAAAGCTCAATCAATCGCTGTTCATATTTACCCAAATCGTTGTGAATTTGTTTAAAAATTGCCGTTGCTACTGGGTCAGTAAACATTGCAGACAAATTGCTGATATCACCAATTCCGGTTTGTAGATCACCCAATGCACAACGAATTTGATAAATATCATCACTACCCGTCAAAGCCGTTTTGACCTTAGCATATTGATTAGCAATATTTGCAGTCAAAGATGGTTTTTCATGCAAACGATGAAGATAACTTTCCAGCTTTTCAACGTGCTGATGTTTATTAATTATCATCTCTTGAAACAGATTTTTTACTTCCTGATCTGATTCTTTTTCTAAATATTTTTCTAAAGCTTCTAACGAATAACGCTCACCACTTAAAGCCGTATTCAAACCTTTAACAATTTCGTTTTTTGTTGAACCACCCCAAGCATCAGCTAATTTCCACCATTCAGCACCAGTATCTTTTTCATTAGGTAAGGCAGCATCTTTACCACCATAACCTAAACGATTTAACAGTGCAGTTGTAAAAATTGCCAAGTCTCCAGGTTCACGGGATGTAATCAAATTACCATCCACAACTACTGGTTCATCTAGATAATTTGCACCAGCATTAGTTATATCTTTGCAAATAGCAGCAAATCCTGTTACTTGTTTACCTTTGAGTAAATCACCTTCAATTAAAACCTGTGGACCGTGGCATACTGCGGCTATTAATTTACCTTGCTTCATAGCCTCCATGACAAAGCAAACTGTATTACAATTGCGGCGCATTTTATCAGGAGCCATACCACCAGGAATTACCACCGCTGCGAATTCATCAGCCACAACTTCCGTTGTCGTTGCATCAGCTTGAATGCTGAGTTTACCTCGTTTACCTTTATATTTTTCATTCATCCGTGAACCAAGCACTATCACCTCTATTCCTGCTTGTTTCAAACCATTAAAAGGAACAAGAAATTCTAAATCTTCTACTCCTTGTTCAATCAGGATAGCGACTTTTTTATTTCCAGAAACATGATGATTGTTTCTCATTGCTTTTCTTCCCCTGGTTAATTTTTACTGGTTAATTTTTAAACTCAAGTTGCCAAATATTGGATTAAGCAATCCTCAAGCATTAAACAAGCATTTAATTTGTTGGTGATACGGCAAACAATTCTTCATAATCATGTGAAAAATAAGCATGAAATTTTTTAAATTTCTCAGGAGTAACCGCATTTTGTAAGACTGCAAACACCGCTCGGACGTGCATTGCTGCTGTCGTAGGTTCTATGTTTTCTTTATGACTGGCACGTTCAATAAATTCTTGCAAATGGAAAGATTGACTAGCTTCAATTTCTCTTCCTTGCAAACATCCGCTTAATTCTGGAGGTATTTGTGCTGCTAATTCTTGTGCTTGATGTTTAGGTATAAGTTCTTTTAGGGTTTCTAATGTTGCACGAGTAGCCATTTCTGCTTCTTCACGGGAATTTGATTGAGCTAGACTTTGTACATGGGTAATAAATTCTGTATATTCCACTTTATTTACCTCCTTGGTTTTAATTCAAAATTAAGAGTCATTATTAATGATTAATTAGATTAGATAATTCCAGAAATTACGCAACTGGCAAAAATTTATTGATATTGACCAATTTATAGGTCTGACTTACCCTGGAATTTAAACTTTACTTTATAAACCTTCTCTAAAAATCATTTTTATGAATTACCACTTACCAGCCTAATCTTTAATAATTGAATTCTCTTCGTTCGCTGGGGATAGATTTCTTCTAACTTAAGTTATAAATCGCTAGTTAGAGCAAGATATTTTAGTCAAGCGTTATAATCAAAATACTGAAAGTGGCTATTCTCATGAATAAAAAACAAGAGCAACATGAAAATAAATCAGATGATTTACCACAGCAAATTACTGAATCCTATAGTACGGGTGTAAAAGATTTACCCGGTTATAATTTTGGTGAATGTTCCCGACAAGAATATACAGAAAGCAGTCCTGAATTTCCTGTTGAATTCACCATTGCTGATAATGGAATTGATACTTATTGGCAAGAAACTGTAGGAGATGAAGCAGTTGGAGGTACTGTTGCTACTCCTGACAAAAATGTAACTGAAGAATTAGCGAAAGCAGTCGGTTTAGAAATGAATGATTATGCCTTTCTTCGCACCAACGAGATTTTAGAACATCGTGATGAGGCTCGTTGGGAACTAGACCCAACTTCCGCTGAAGATTATCAAGAAAGACAGGAATAATATAGCGGTTTTCAGTTCAATAAGAACAGATAAGGTCTTGATATTTAGATACAAAAAATTTTCAAACCTATGCCCTATTCTTTCCTATATCAACTTTGGATTGGATGGGGAATAAATCTATCTGAACAGCCACAATAATTCTTTAATAATTATTTTTAGGTACAATCAATCCACTTCCCCGGATTTATCCGTGGTGTAAATCCAAAATAGGATAACTCCTCCACCTTGCCCAGCATTATTTATGCTTTAAAAAGTATCTCTTTAAGCAATTAAAAATGCTAATATTTTGGCAATCACTCCGCCCAATTTAATTCCTGTTCTTAGTTTAATTTTTCTCATTTCTAGAAAAAATATATCTATCTCCAGTAGGGTTTTAAATAAGTGGAATTTTGTATAAATGAGTAGTATAATTCCTTAATTTTGACAGATTGGAGCAGTAATGACATTTACACAAACAAGTGATCCTGTGATTCGTGAACATATCCAATCTTGGCGTACATTGGATGTGGAACAACAACTAGGTTTGTTTTGGTTTATTTATCAAGAAATGGGTGATTCAATTACACCAGCCGCCCCTTATGCCAGCACTGTTTCTTCAGAAATTGCGGAAGGTTTATTTCATCAAGTTGAACAATTATCACCAGAAGAACAGTTACAAATTCAACGGGATTTAATCAATCAGACAGATAACCTAATTTCTCGTGAATATGGTTCTTTGAGTGATACCACTAAGTTGTTATTTTGGTATCTCCTAGCGCAAGGAATGGACGCTCAGACGATTATTTCTATTCCTCCTAATTTTCAACTTTCTTCAGCAGCAGAGAATCTACTCAACCGAATTAAAGAATTATCTTTTGAACAACAAATTACTCTTTTCCGCGATTATGTTTCCCCAATGGGTACTGAACCAAAAGCTGGTGCTGATATTTAAACGGAGTTTTGTATGTCAACGCCACGCAAGCTATCAATAATCAAATAGGAGTTCTAATTGCGTAAGTTCTGTAAATAAACACAGAAAAACACAGAGTAAATACTATGCTTATTACTCCGTGTTTTTTATTTTAGTGCTTGAATCAACTGCACCCTTAAATCCTAAACGCCCTTTGCTTATTATTTGCTAATTTAAATTTATTTATATTTGCCTTCATCTGTCCTTTGGCTGGTTTTACTATATTAGATTTAAATTCCTATTTTGCTTTTTTATACTTTACTAGATATTGCTACATCTCCAACTTAAAAATGGTGAAACCTAAAAATATAAGAAGTTTTTAGGTTTCAAATTTGTGTTATTTAGCCTATTTTTTATAAGTAATTAACTTTCCAACTTGCTAAATCTGCCAAAGCGCGATCGCGATAACGTCCATATTTTTCCGGTTTACTCTTGATTTTTACTCCCAAATCTGGCACAATGCCAAAATTAGGAGCCATCGGTTGAAAATGCTTAGGTGCAGCGGATCTGATAAATTCAAACAAAGCCCCCATCATTGTTGTTACAGGCAGAATTAGAGGTTCTTTACCCAAAGCTAATCGCGCTGCATTTGTTCCCGCTAACCAACCACCCGCAGATGCAGCAGTGTAACCTTCTGTGCCGATTAATTGTCCCGCAGCCAGTAAAGTAGGACGTTCTTTAAATTGCAAAGTTGCGGACATTAACTGTGGTGCATTTAAAAAAGTATTGCGGTGCATTACTCCCAATCTGACAAATTCGGCTTTTTCCAAACCAGGTATCATTTGAAAAACTCGTTTTTGTTCACCCCACCGCAGATTTGTTTGAAATCCCACCATATTCCAAAGTTGACCGGCTTTATCTTCTTGTCGCAATTGAATTACCGCATAGTTGCGTTCTCCGGTGCGAGGATCAGATAAACCCACAGGTTTGAGGGGACCGTAACGCATGGTATCCTCCCCTCTTCGTGCCATTTCTTCAATTGGTAAACAAGCTTCAAAAAATTTCGCGGTTTCCTTTTCAAAGTCTTTTAATTCTGTTTGTTCAGCTTGACGTAATTCTTCCCAAAAATGTAAATACTGCTCTTTATTCATAGGACAATTCAGATATGCTGCTTCACCTTTGTCATAACGAGAAGCCATAAAAGCAATATCTTTATTAATAGAATCTCCTAAAATAATCGGACTAGCAGCATCAAAGAAATTGAGATATTCCATCCCCGTAAAACGCTGTAAATCTGCGGATAAATCGGGACTAGTCAGGGGACCACTAGCCAAAACTACAATACCTTCGGGAATTGCTGTCACTTCTCCCCGGCGAAAATCAATTAAAGGATGATTTGCTAAAGTTTGGGTTAAATCTTCGCCAAATTGTCCTCTGTCTACGGCTAAAGCCCCACCAGCGGGTACTGCGTGTTCGTCAGCTTTAGCAATGATGATAGAACCGAGTTGACGTAATTCTTCGTGTAATAATCCTGCCGCGCGATCGCTCGCCATAGCCCCGAAAGAGTTACTACAGACCAATTCAGCCAAATTTTCCGTATGATGGGCAGGGCTGAAGCGTTTAGGGCGCATCTCGTGGAGAATTACAGGAACACCGGCTTGGGCTATTTGCCATGCTGCTTCTGTTCCCGCCAGTCCACCGCCTATTACTTGTATTGGTTGTTGTGTCATAGTGATTTTTTTTAATTACTTGGTTTGGTTAAAGATAATTTTCTATTTTATCAATAAATTATATTATCATTTAAATTCACTTAACTTAACCGCATTCTACCTTAATTGCTTTTTTATCACCTATAAATCATCTGCGGGAATTTCTTTTAATTGAATTCTCGTTTTATTATTAGAACAGACATCTGGGTTATTTTTACAAATTTCTTCCACCGAATCAAATCTATTTTCAGAACAAAAAACAAATCTATTACTGCCATACACTTGCAACTGATTATAGAAATTTACATCATTTAATGTAAGTGGAAAAAGATTACTATCTAGTTTCGTAAACTTATCAAAATGGCTTTTTTCTTTCATAATTAATATGGCTTTGCTATTAATCGGAAATGCTATTTCTATACCTGGAGAATTAATACCTTTCAATCCTAGATGTGAGTATTGTACAACAGGATGATCAGATGTAAATAGTGGTTGATCTGTATCATTAATACCTATTAAGTAAATGTGTTTTCGTAGAATTTGAGATGCTGGTTCATAGTAACTGAACATAAAATTAGAGTGTATTGCAGATAGTCCTTCTTTATACATAAAACTTAATTTATCATCTGTTATCTCAAAAAGCATAGATTTGATTTCAGATGCAGATTCTTCATTAAGTGGAATAGAGTATTCCGCTGCAAATTGAGTAATAATTTCATTCATTTCTTGCTTTATCAATTTATCGAATAAAGGTTTATTTACCTCACGCATCTCTAACAAAAAATTTCTAAATTCTCTGGTTCTAAACCACTGAAATGCTACAACGTAGGATAAATCTATCTTTTGGCTTTGATTTAAAACTTTTTTCGAGTAAGCGTTACTTTTTTTTCTTAGGCTAAAGATCCAATCAATCTTTTTTTGAATATGTTTAAGTAATTTCTTTTGCTCGCCTTCTATCTCGGTGAATAAATTTTCTACTATTTGCGGGTCTTCTCCTGGTGATACGAGAATTTCATGAAAATCATAAAAATATCTTTCTAAGGGAATATTTTTTATATTAGTAGAGAATTTCGTTTGGTTAAATTTGTCAAAAACAAAAATCTGCTTTTCCTTTTTCTTTGGGTCAAGGCTAAAATTTTCTAGATAAGATTGAGGAACATAGTGTTGATTTTTTTTAGGTTTTTCCATTTTTAATAACTCGCTTGTATTATCCAAATATGGTGATAATATTTTTAAACTTTTGCAGAACTTCCGTTACAATAGACTGATTTAAATCAGCATCGGCTTGATAGCGAATATTCACAATCTCACCTGCTGTCTTGCTGTTTTCGCTGCCTTGAGTTTGTCATATAAAATAGGATCACTGGTTTCTAGTGGTTGAGGCATAGCATCAAAAGCCGCTTCCTCATCTGCCAAGTAAGTATCAATCTCAGCGCGGTTAGCTAGATAAAACGTGATTCCTCCATAAACCTGTTCTAGCGTTAGCAGCGGAAAAGATTGAACGATACTTTCAGGTGATAAGCCTTTTCGGAAAGCATAGACAATCGAATCTAGAGAAATCCGTGTTCCTTCCACCCAATATCCATCGTTCCGATACTCTACGTAAGTTTTAGCTGCGATAACTGACATAAATTTACTCGCTTGTCTAGCTATTTATAATCATAATATGATTTGTTTTCTTAAACTTTCAGAAATATATGTAGACACAAGAATTTAAGGATTTGGTAAACTATATCCTCGCCAACGAAGTAAAACTGCGGCTGGGGCTTTACGTAACATAAAGAGATCAGATTCGTGTCGGAGAGATATTAAATTTAATCTTTCTGTTTCTGTCAATGTACCACTAGAATTTTTCTCTAGTAAAGTATTATATTCTTCCATATCTCCTGATGTTTTCTGGCTATGGAAAATTTGCCAGAGAGTATTATCATCTAATTTATCTAAAGCCGCAAGTTCGGCTTGAAATTCCTCTGGTACATCATCCCATGCTGGTGGACTACCCACTTGTAAAGCATGAAGCATGACTTCTTCTAAAGGGCGTTGAGTAGCATGGGCAGTATTGACTAACCGTTGATAGATAATTTCGGGTATTTGTAGTGTAACAGTTTCACTAGGCATATTAAATTACTACTTTTAAGGACATATCATAATTTTAAATCCTCTACCCTGAATTAAGAAACAGCGTATTCTGAATATTGTCTCAGTGCAGGATAGTGAAAACCACCGACAATCTCTTTTTTAGCAATTCCCATTTCTTCTAGTTCTTCACCTACATCAATATCTGTGTTATTTTCCTGAAGCCATATTTTACCATCTTTGATATCAAAATGAAATATACAGGAGTGAACTCGGCGTTTTTTATCCCAACCAGTTCGCAGTAAAAGATAATGATCATTTTCTGTATCAAAGATCAATTGGGTTTCCATATTTTGATCTTTTGAACCATATTGAGCATATTGGGTGAGAAATTCTCGCAAACATTGGCGATAGTAGTTTAGTTTATCCATGATTTAAGTACCTCCGTTATTTCATAATCAATTGTATATTTATTTTTTACCATATCTCCGTTTTATATATTTAATTTCTTCTCGTAAACCATCAGCATGAATAAGACCCACATAACCGCGAAACTGACATTTATATGTGGGATCATAAACAGTAACATGAGGAGTTTGAGCGAGATTATCCCTTAATCTTAATCTCCCACTACCATCTAAAAATGTAAAATCTTCTGTAATTTGGTGGACAGAATTAAACAAATCCATAATATTTTTTGTCCCTGGAAAAGTTTTTCCTATGTTTTCTGTTACCCCATGAAAAACACTTGTCATACCCGGAACTTTCTCTAGTCGCTTAATTACTAAATTAATGATTTTTTCCTGATCATCTAAAATATGTTCTGTAATCAGTTTAGCTGTTTGCAGACAATTCCAGTAACCAATATGAGCGTCTGCTGCACCAGCAGCAACAGCACCTAAATCAAGAACTTTATTTATAGAAGTTATATCACTTAATGTTTTAATAGCAGGTAAATTCATTATTTGACGCACAGAACTTTCTAAATTATTTGCATTATCAACAATAAATTTATCTGTGACAGAGAGATTAGAATCTGCTTTGATTTCCAAACTGGAACTAATCGGATAAGCAATCATATCTGAAGAATGAATAATATTTAACCATTTCAAAGGATATTTTTGTGATTTACACCTTAATTTTACTTGTTCAGATTGAATATCTAAAAGCATATTAAATAAAATAATTGGTGAACCCATTGTTGTAATACTTTTTAATTTTACTCTTTCATTAATTAATGACCTAAACTTCAAAGCTGCATCGCTGGGTTCAAATTTGTCTGAAAACAACATATCCCATAAAATTACAGTTCCCATTGAATGGGCAATTATATGTAACTCTGTTTCTTGTGAGTGATTTTTAATAAAATCTTCTAAATGTTCAGTAATTGATTTTCTGATTTTCGCTCCTTTTTCATGATTCAAATAAGTAAAAGCATCGCCTACAAAATCAGATATAAAACCTTGTCTTAATTCTTGACCACGTAAGATATCCTCAGTATTAATATAGGGATTTTCTTTTTTAAATTTTTCTAAGTCCTCATGAATTAAATTCCAGATTTTACCTTTATTATTTATAATATCTGCATAAAATCCAGAATGAAAATGAGGTAATTTTTGTCTTCTTTGGGAGAACTCTTTTTGAATTAACGTTTTGAGAGGTTCAGCAAATTTAACCTGATATTCTGCAACACCGTGGATAAAAAGTATAAGCATTGTTATAATAACGGAAAAACAAAAATATTATAAGTTAATGGGTAAGAATTTATGAATATATGTATAAATAAATTAATAGATAATAGGACTTATGCACTGTACAAACTTTTTCCTCGTTCCCAGTCTCAGACTGGGAATGCAAAATTGAGGCTCTGCCTCAGCATTTACATTTTACACGCTTATATATTTTCTTCCCAATCCTCAAGTTGTAAATTTTCTACTCTTTCAAACTCCCTAACATTATGAGTGACTAAAATAAGATTATTAGATAATGCAATAGCAGCAATTTGGAAATCATAAGCACCGATAGGAGTCCCTAGTTTGGATAACTCAGCGCGAATTGCACCATAAATTTTAGCTGAATTTCCATCAAAAGGTAAGCTAACATATTGAGAAAAAAATAACTCATATAAAGCTAAGTTTTTTTCTTTTTTGCTACTGCGACAAGCTCCATAGTATAATTCTGCTTTAACAACATCACACAAACAAATGTTTTGACGAGGAGTAGTTTTAAATTTATTAATTACGTTTTCACTACGTCCGGTTAAATATTGAATACAGGTATTAGTATCTAATAAATAAATCATTATTCAATATCCCAAATTCTTTGATCACAATCAACTAGATTTTCCCTAACTAAAATTTCACCTTCCCATTTTCCCGCAGTTTTATCAAAAAAATCAGCAGGATAACCTAATTCTTCTGGTGTTGGTATTGTATCTTCAGAAACATCACTAATAATAATGACTAATTCTTGATTAGCTAAATGTTGAGGAAGTTGTAACAACAATTTACCATCAGCGTCAACTTTTGATTTCAGTGTTAATTTCATAAAATTACCTTCTTAACATCTGTAATTATTATATTTTAGACCTTTACTCTAACAACCACCCAAACAAATCACGAACCGTCAATTGTAAATCACTAGCAAAAGACGGTACAGGAATCAACATATCTAATTCATCAAATACTTCAATTTGCTGATTTGCATGATAAACAAAAATAGTCCTTTCACCTGGATCAATTAACCAACCCATTTGAGTACAATATTTTAAACAATGCAAAATATTTTTAGTTACCTTGGTCTGATTTTGATCAGGTGATAAAATTTCAATTGTCCAATCAGGATAGGAGAGAAATGTATTAGCAACTTCTCCATTTTCGTCACGGGGAATTCTATCCCAAACAAAAACCGCAAGATCCGGTACTATTGAACGTCCACCAAAGGTACAAAGTAACTCAGGAAATGTACGAGCGATTTTTCGAGGTTTAACAATAACATTAATTACAGGTACAAGTTCACCTTGAAGTGTACTATGTTTTCCCTGTGGCATGGGTTTCTGAATAATTTGACCTTCAATATACTCACTAGCTGGTTTCGTTTCTGGTAGTTGCAGAAACTCATCTAAGGTGAGAGTTTTTTGTATTGCGTGTACCATTTTAGTTAATTTCTAGAAAATATTTGTCTTTCAATCTTAAATTTAAGAATTTTTCTACTTAAATAAACTACCTACAACACAACTAAAACCAGGCAATAAAGGCGATATTAAATCATCATTAGCAAACAGAGTTTCTACTAATACTAACATTGCCCTTTCTCTGCGATAAACTTCTATTTGTTGTAATCGCCAATTCATGATCCAATATTCCTGTACACCTCTAGAAGCATAAAGTTTTAATTTCACTTCTTTATCTCGGCGTTCATTTTCCACACCAGCAGAAAGCACTTCAATTACTAATTCTGGCGCACCTGTTAAATGTCCATCATCATCTAATAAAGTTGCTAATCTTTCATTACTTGCCCAAACCACATCAGGAATAACATTATCAGCATCAGTAAAAATAATACCGGGAGCAATTACAGCTTCTCCTAATCCTGTTGATAGTGACCAAGTATCCAGTACGTTAGCAATTCTAGTACCAGCTTTTTGATGTTTCCAATGTGGCGCTCTTGTCACAAATAATTCTCCATTAATTATCTCATAACGGTTGCCGTTATCTGGCAATAGTTCAAGGTCTGAGCTTGTCCAGCGTACTCCCTCATATATCTGGGTCATACGGACTCCTGTGGTGGTGTTCAATAATTATATTATAGACTCTGTAGCAATTTTGTTATTATTTCAATTTCAAGAATTTTGGCAGTTAAGAATTGCGTGATTAGGGGTAGGTAAAACACTACCCTCAAAAATTTAATTTCTAAGCACAAAAATTTGAGCATTATCCATACCATGCAATGCTGTTAACTCATGTCCAATTATGTGCGTTATGTTTATTTTCTATAGTTAGTAAATATTGAGGATTCAGCCATCAAGATAATTCACTAACAAATGGAGATATTGCCGCTACAAAATCAACGGTTGATTCATAAGGTAAAACATTTCTACCCTGGATTTTTATTCCTCTTCCTTGCGGTAAACAAGCCAGATAATCAGCTATTCTTTCATCTGGAGTTTCTGTTTTGCTTTCTTTGCTAATAGCTGATGCTGTATTGCCCAGAATTACTAATGTTGGTTGTGCGATCGCCGCAATATCACTACTATAATCCCGTTGCCAAAATCTAGCTAAAAAGGAAAACACCGCATAGCGTCCACCCATATTTTTAGCATCTGCTAATAATGTATTTAGCCATTCTTCATCTACATTCTCACTGGATGCAAACAGTCTTTCTTGGGAAAAAGAAATTAAAAATTTACGGGTGCGTGCATAGCGAAAAAAAGCATTTCCTATGGGTGAATCAAAGATATTCCAAAGCAGCTTTTGTCGCCATTTAGCTGAATTTTTAGTGGTTACATTCCAAGCGGTTGGACCAGAAAGTATCAGTCCAGTAATTAAATTTGGTGCTAATTTAACTAATTCAATAGCCACTGGTGATAAAGCACCTTGCGCTATTAAAATTACAGGTTTTTTAACTACTGTTTGTAAAAAGTATTGTAACTGTTCTGCCCAATCAATTGGATGATAAGCTTTTCGGGGTGTATCACTTTCACCACATCCCAATAAATCGGGATTGTAAATGATATTGCTATGATTGGTATGATACCATTCGCGGCAAAATCGCTGCCAAAATTGACGTGATAATCCTACCCCAATGGGATGGATTAACAGTAAGGGGGTTCCTTGTGGATCAGAGTTGATCGGTTGATGTACTTCATAAGCACAACGATAATTTTGCCAAGTATAAAACTGGGTGGGTGATGCTGTTAAAACAGAGGAATTATTTAAAATTGGCGATCGCATAAGCCTAAATTTCCATAGCTGCTAAAAAATGATATGGGGATGGAGAAACTCATATCCTGCGTCTTTTAGCTTTTGGTTAGACACCCACGTATTATAAGGGCGGTTACTCTTGATTGTTACATCCCAAATCACATTAGGTAAATTATTTTTTTTCAGTACATTATCAATTAATTCTCGACTGGTGAGATGGGAATCATCAACTAGGTTATAAATCCCTTGTAAGCGGTGATAGCGAGCAAATTCTATGGCTCTAACAATATCTTCTAAATGCACCCAATTTGATATATCCTCCCCTTTACCAGGACGGGTTGTACCAGCTACTCGTCCAAATATTTTTACCAATTCTCTACCGGGGCCATAAATTCCACCTAACCGCAAAATACAAACTCGGAGGGTTTCATTTTCTGCTGAAAGCAACACATCTTCTGTTTTTCGGAGAATCTGAGCATTTAAATTAGGTGGTGCAGGTGGTGTTTCTTCATCGACCCATACACCATTTCTATCTCCATATACAGAATAACTACTTGTATATATTAATTGCTGAATATTGGGTAATGTCCGCAATACTGAGACTAGATTTTTGGCAGTTTGTAAATAAGTTTCTTCATAAGTAGTTGCTGCTTTTGCCCCTACACTTAAGAGGACAACATCTTGATTTTGTAATACTGATTTTAGTGATTCTAGATCATTTCCTTGGGTAACTATCACTTTTTGAGCTACTGTTTTTAAACCTGGGACACGCTCAGGTGTAGTTGTGGTTGCAGTAATGATAAAGTTTTTATTTTGCTGCCAATATTGAGAAACTGCATAACCGACATAACCACAACCAATTATTGCTATATTCATGATGTTCTAAACAAAAAATTAAATTTCTTATGAGATTCAATGGACAAAAATTGATATCACAAGAGTTTATAACTAATGATTGTTGCTACTTTTTATAGTATTACTTACATAATACCAAGTAGAAAAATTATCATAACAAATGGATGGCGTAAAAGCATTTTTAGTTTATGTTTTACAATTCAAAATCCCCAGTGTAAATTTGTTTGACTGAAGCTCCCGAATTTCTAACATCCAAAATGCTATGATCCCCTTCAAGTAGCTTTCTACAAAATATTGTAGGCATTTGGTTACATAAGATACCATTTTTTCGCAGATTATTCTATCAGGAATATTACCAAGTTTCCCATATTGTAGGTACTCTTGACAGCGTTTTTTATTTTTTATTAAGTCTTGTGTGGTTCAGCGATGAATTGCGCCATCAGGCATAATAGCTCCAGCTAAGTTGGCTCCAATCAGTTTGACTAGCAAGCGATCGCCTGAGCGAATTCTAGCACCTGTCAAGTCAGCACCTCTTAAGTCAGCACCACTTAAATCCGCACCAATCAAATTAGCCGAGCGTAAATTTGCTTCTCGCAAGTCTGCTAACAGCAGGTTTGCTCTAAACAAGTTAGCTTCTGATAAATCCGCACCTCTCAGATTAACTTTGTGCATAAAAGTATCACTGAGATTAGATCCGCTCAAATTGGCATAACTGAGATTTCTACCTGATAAGTCTCTATTACTTAAATTAGCTCGACTAAAATCTTTACCACTCAAGTCTGGATTCTGATTTGGTTGTTGATAGTTTGTTTGTGGTTGTTGATTGTAGCTGGAAGATGGTTTTTTTTGTTGAGTTGGTTTAGAATTATTTGCAGCTTGGGATTTATCCCTTGAGGAACGTAATTTATCACGCGCTTCATTAAAGGCTTTGAGCTTGTCTTGAGCTTTTTGTTGCAAGCGGTGGTTGTCTTTAGGGAGTCTATCAGGATGCCAAACAAACACTAAATCTTTGTAAGCCTGGTTTACCTCTTCTAGTGTCGCTCCAGGCTCTAATTCCAGGACTCTGTAATACCGCTCCAGTTCGCTCATACAATGTTGGGGAAAATCAAATAATCATTAAATTAATTATGAGTGAAAAGCCATCGTTAATGCTCTAACAGGATTTTGGATTGACCCCAAGGACAAATCTGGGAGATGGAGTCATCTGTCGCCTACTATCTCCCTAGAATACTAATATACTGTGTTGATGTATATTAAAATTCCATGCGATCGCTCAAATAATAAATCTTCTATCGATCTAATTTTATAGCCGCCCAAGCTTTTCTCCACGCTTACACGGGTATTTGAACAGCGATCGCACAGACAAAAAACTAAACTGCATCCAGTTCTATTCTGGCATTGAAAATTTTCAAATTCAACAAATCACCTGATTACACCATCTCTCCAGCGATTAATTGCTCGTAAATATGCCCCAATTGGTATCTGATAAACTTCAATAAAAATCCAAATCATAATTGATAAATGTAACAAAAAAGTGAGTATTGTCCAGATATATGGTATCCACGAAAATGGTACATTTCTATCTGGAGGAAAATAATAAGCTCCTATACCAATTAGAGTCGTAGGAAAAATTACAAAAGCAATTGCAGCCACCACATATCCCCAGCCTAATTCCACACCTTCTAATTGAGCTTGAGTCCACTTATAGCCATCCCACCGCCAAACTAGAGGTGGTTGTCGAGAAGGCATTTTAATTTGCTGTAATTCCGAATTGACAGTAAAAATCTCTTGGCAAAAGTCACAAGACATTGCTTCCATTAACGGCATTTGGGAAATTTTACCGACTCGGCAAACAGGACATGGGTAATCTTCTTGATAATTTAAAGATGATGAGAAAATTTTGGCATTGGGCATAATCAAATTATTGCTTATAACTTAATTAATTTAATATTGTTAATAATAAATCACCTAAAAATAATTAATTGTCAGATTTTTCACCATTTAAGTGCAGAGCTTAGAGAAATAATAGCATAGAAACGCATAGATTGAAGAAGGCAGGAGGCAGGAGGCAGAGGGTCTTGTTTAGCAGTTGACTTTTAGAAGAAATATGGCATACTAATATTTAGATAGCCTAATTATTTGAATAAGGAAGTAAATCCTACTCGTGACGAAACTTACGGGAAGAATAGAATTTGCGGAAACACCTGCACAAGTTCCAAAGTCGGTAATATTGCAAACATTGGAACTGACGCGCCGCTTTGAAAAATTTACAGCCGTTGATGCTTTGAATATCTCCGTTGCATCGGGAGAAGTTTTTGGTTTACTCGGTCCTAATGGTGCGGGAAAAAGTACAGTAATTAAGATGTTAACTACCTTGCTACCAGTCAGTAGCGGGAAAGCGTACTTAGCAGGTTATGATGTGACTCGTCAACCTGAAGTAGTCAGAAGAGTAATCGGTTATGTACCCCAGGCTTTATCAGCGGATGGAAGTTTGACGGGTTATGAAAATCTTTTAATATTCTCTAAATTGTATGATATTCCCGCTCGACGCAGAAAACAGCAAATCGCTGAAGTGCTGGAGTTCATGGGTTTGGAGGATGCTGCACATCGCTTAGTAAGCACTTACTCTGGGGGAATGATTCGGAAATTAGAAATTGCCCAAGCTATTTTACATCAACCGCAAATCTTATTTCTGGATGAGCCGACAGTGGGATTAGATCCAGTTGCGCGATCGCAAGTATGGCAGTTAATGGAACAATTGCGAATTGAGTACGGTACAACTATCTTTTTAACCACCCACTTTTTAGAAGAAGCAAATACTCTCTGTAACCGAGTCGTGATTATGAATCAGGGTAAAGAAATTATCACCGGTTCACCGACAGAGTTAAAAGCAGCCATAGGGAAACCAGACGCAACTTTAGACGATGTATTTATCCACTATGCAGGAAATCAATTAGTATCAGGAGTGAGCTACAGTGAAACCGCAAGAACTAGACGTACCACTCAACGGTTGGGCTGAAAAAAGATATAATCGTCCAAAAGGTATTTTTTCTGGCATTAAAGAACTATTTACCAAAACCCTGGTAATTACTGAGTTAGAAGTAAGAAAACTGCGCCATGATCCTAGTGATTTAATAATTCGGGCTGTACAACCGGCTTTATGGCTGCTCATTTTTGGACAGGTTTTTACTCGTACTCGTGCTATACCCACGGGTAATATACCTTATCTGGATTTCATGACACCGGGTATTCTCGCTCAGAGTGCGCTGTTTGTGGCCATTTTTTCTGGGGGGATGACGTTAATATGGGAACGTGATTTAGGTGTTGTCCATAAATTTCTAGCAGCACCTATACCTCGTGCAGCGATTGTGATGGGTAAAGGTGTGGCTTCTGGTGTTCGTTGCTTTTCCCAAGTAGTATTTATTTACCTTTTAGCTTTATTGTTGGGTGTACACCTAAATCTCAGTCCTTTGGCTTTCCTACAAGTTGTGCTGATTGTATTTTTAGGTGCAGGTTGTTTTTGCACTTTTTCATTAATCATTGGCTGTTTGGTGAAATCACGGGAAAGATTTACGGGAATTGGGCAATTAATCACCATGCCGTTGTTTTTTGCTAGTAATGCCATATACCCTATTTCACTGATGCCGGGTTGGTTAAAGCTGATTTCCCACTTAAATCCTTTGACTTATGAAGTCGATGCATTACGGGGTGCGATGCTGGCCAATGGCTCAAGTATTTATGGGTTTGGGTTAGATTGTACAATTCTCTTGCTAACATTAATAGGTTTAACCTACATCTGTGGCCGACTTTATCCACGGGTGGCAATGTAATCTGGAGAAAAACGGTCTTATGAGTTTGGATAAACCCTCTGAAGAATGTGCCGCAAGGGTGATGGAAACAGTTCCCTTATTGATGCGGTTTATCCGAGCCGAAATGCGATCGCACAGTTCTGACTCTTTATCTATACCACAATTGCGATCGCTCGCTTTTCTTAATCGCAATCCTGGTGCTTCCTTATCTGAGGTAGCAGAACATCTCGGAGTTACCTGTGCTACAGCTTCAACAACTATAGAAAGATTAGTCCAACGCAATCTGGTGCAACGCACTGATAACCCTCAAGAACGGCGAAGAGTAGTCCTGAATTTGACGAGAGAGGGAAAGCTGCTTTTAGAGCAATCCCAGGAAAAAACTCGCGCGGAAATTGCGGAGATTCTAGAGGGTTTGACACCAGAGCAAGTATCACATATTGAATCCGGCTTGACTCTACTAAAAAATGTCTTCGAGCAAACAGAAACCAACTCACCATAACAACAAGGCTGCACAACACGATCCTTTGGCAGCCATGAGATTTCGAGATTATCGGCTATTTACCATTGGGCGTGTAGTCCTCTTCACAGGGGGACAAATGCAGACCGTGGCGCTGGGCTGGGAGCTATATGAGCGGACAAATTCAGCGATGGCCTTAGGTGGCATCGGGCTGGCACAAGTTTTACCAATGATTGCCCTAACTTTGATTACGGGACACTTTGCTGATAAAAATGACCGGAAAAAGATTACTTTATTGGCAATGCTGCTATTAATGTTTTGTTCTCTAACTTTAGCGGCTATTTCCTATTATCAAGGTGCAGTTTTTCTAATTTATGCTTGCTTACTGTTAACAGGTGTAGCCAGGGCATTTCTCAAACCTGCGGGTGATGCGCTGATGTGGCAGTTAATACCCACGAGTGCTTTTACTAATGCAGCGACTTGGAATAGTAGCAGCTTTCAATTAGCCTCGGTAATTGGGCCAGCGTTGGGAGGGTTCAGCGTTGCTCTTTTTGGAAATGCGACGGGAGTATATATATTATCTGCGATCGCAGCACTATCATGTTTTTTCCTCACCGCAGCCATCAAACCCCAAAAAACCAACTTTAAAAAAGAACCAATATCTTTAAAAACCCTAGCTGCTGGGGCTGAATTTGTTTGGAATAATCAACTCATTCTCGCAGCCATTACCCTAGATTTATTTGCAGTTTTGCTGGGTGGTGCAGTGGCATTATTACCCGTCTTTGCCAAAGATATTTTGCAAGTCGGTCCTGTGGAATTGGGTTATTTACAAGCAGCCCCATCCATAGGTGCGTTGATTATGGCAGCATTGTTGGTATATTTGCCACCTATCCGCAAAGCTGGGCCAGCATTACTTTGGTCAGTTGTCGGGTTTGGGATTGTGACAATTATCTTTGGTTTATCCCGTTGGGTGTGGTTGTCGTTGTTGATGTTGGCATTAAGCGGGGCATTAGACAGCATTAGCGTGGTCATTCGTCACACTTTGGTGCAAATTCGCACTCCTGACCATTTGCGGGGTCGAGTGGCGGCTATCAACAGTGTATTTATCAGTGCTTCTAATGAATTGGGGGGTTTTGAATCTGGTTTGACTGCGGCTTTATTTGGTCCAGTGTTGTCTGTAGTTGGTGGCGGTATTGGGACAATTTTGGTGGTGGTTGCAACAGCCGCAATTTGGCCGGATATTCGCAAGTTAGGGGCGTTGCATGAGGAGGAATATTAGGAAAAGCTTACCTCTTATGATTTGGCAACTCTTTAATAATTAGTTTGGTACTAGTGAAGTTATTATGCAAAACGATACACAATATCTTTACTAGAATTTCTATCTAAGCATAGTGTAAAATTTAAACTGCTTGTATAGAATCAATGCAATGATATGTCAAAATACTCGTTCGCCCGTATGCAGCCATTAGAATTTGAAGGTATGGCACAAGCACTTCTAGAAAAGACATACCGTATAGGTGGAAACCTAATTCAGTTTGGCGGTGGAAAAGATGGCGGACGAGAAGCGACATGGACACAGCCTCCAGATCATCCTGGATATACCAGACCAGCTAACCAAAATACAGATCTACCAAAGGAATGGGTTTTTCAGGTTAAATACCATGACTCGGATCAACGTGGTTGGTCTGTTGCTAGAGATGCGGTAATTGAGGATTTAGAAAAAGAACTAGAAAAAGTCCATAAAAATAAATTGCCTTGCGATGCCTATGTGATGATTACTAACGTACCATTTACAGGAGCGTTAAATGTTGGTACTCGCGATAAAGTAACAGCTATTGCTAAAAGGTGGAAGAGATATATTCCAGATATCTTTGTGTGGGACGCTGCTGATCTTTCGCGGATGCTAGATGCCAATGAGAGTGTTCGGGTTGCTTACATAGACACAATACTACCAGGAGATACTCTCAAAGCCATATACAAAGACGCTAATTTTAGGGGAGATCGCAGAAAAAGTGCCTTTAAAGCTTATTTAAAATATGTTATAGACCAAGAGGGGGCAGCTAGAGCAGAAGAAGCAGGAGACAAACCTGATCCACTACCATTGGCTGAAGTGTTTATTGATCTAACATTAAAAATTCGGAACAGTAAGCGCGAACGTTCTATTGAATGGCTCAAAGAAGAAAATAGACTCCAAGATTCTTCCGCTCTATTACCAGAAAATTTGATGCAAGTACGTGCATCATTTGCCTTATTCTTTGCAGATGAACCTTATATTTTACTTTTAGGTGGACCAGGATTAGGAAAAAGCACTCTAACTCAGTTTTTGACTCTTTATCAAGCAGCACGTACCTTTACTTCTAATTTAGCTTTACGTCTTGCAGGTCGACTCAAATTACCTGATAGGGTAAGTTGTCAGGATCTCGACGCTTATGTTCGTCCGCGGTTTCCTTTTCGAGTTGAACTTCGTAGCTATGCACGATGGATAAGTCAGCAACAAAAAAATCAAAATACTGCTAATGAAATTGAAATTGCTCGCTATATATCTGAGGTACTCATCAATGCCAATACTTCATCACAACTAGAAATGGATGATGTATTTGATTTAGCATCAAAAGACCCAATTTTGCTAATTCTTGACGGTTTAGATGAAGTTCCTAATCCAGAAACACGACGGCAAATTATAGAAAATTTGCAGATTTTTTTGCGTCGTATTGACTCAGAACAGGGAGACATACAAGTAATACTATCAAGCCGTCCAAAAGGATATTCTGGTGAATTTGACGGATTTGAACCGCTTACATGGGAACTTAACGAACTCGATAGGTCAGATTTTGATGAATACTGTGATCAATGGTTGAAAAAAAGAATTCGTGACGTAGATAAAAGAAACGAGGCAAAAGAGCGAATTAGTCGTGGCATGATGTCTGAAGCAGTTCAGCGTTTAGCTCGGTCACTTTTACAGGCAACAGTAATACTCACTATTGTAGAGAGCAAGATTGAAATTCCCCATCAACGACACTTACTATACAAAAAATATGTTGAAGTCATATTTAATAGAGAAAAAAATAAATCACTGATTGTAGATAAGTGGGAAAAAGAATTACTGCGCCTTCATGAACGAGTTGGTTATGAACTGCATTGCAAGATGGAGAAGACTCGGATTGAGGCTCTAGATCGTGAACTTTTCCGTAGTTATGTTTTAAACGTTTTAGAAGATTATTCTTGTGCTGAACTTGGAAACAAAAAACTGAGAGAAGTAGCACAAGAGATTATTGATGCAGCAGAAGATCGTCTCGGCTTATTAGTTGGAAAAGGTAAAGATCAGAGGGGTGTAGATTTTGTTGTACAACAATTTCGTGAATATTTTGCGGCTGTATATCTTTTTAACCATCCTAATGCTGACCCAGATAAAGTTTTTGCCATGTTGGTTCGTCGCGGTGCTTACTGGGCTTACGTACTTCAGTTTTATGTTGCTCAAGTAAGTCCTAATCAACAACTGGCCTGGGTTAGAAATATCGCCGATCAAGATGATAATGAAAACTTTGTTGAAGCAATTATTGAGGCTACTAGAACTCGTCGATCTGTTCTCAATATTTTACCTGAATTCAGCCTTCAGCAAAATAATAGTTTAGCAAGTATTCTAAAAATAATCTTTAGCAAGAAAACTAGATGGACATGGTTAGAACAGGAATCAGTTATAGAGATTTTACAGCTACGTTCAGATTTTAATCGCAAAATACTTTGGACATTATTTGATAATCTCTCAACAGAAGATAAAGCAACCCTATCTGTAGAACTTTGGCTCTTGGCTAAATTATCTTCTAGTCAACCAGAAGATTTGACAAAACTTTGTAATAGAATTCAAAATCTTTTAGAAAGAGAAGATACACAAGATGTTGCCCTAAGTGTCGCTTTGCAGAATGATTTAAAAGTAAGATTGACCAATTATTGCAGTATATCTGAATTAATAACAGTATTTGAAGAGCATCGCTATAAACAAATAACAAAACTACCTGGTCAAGATCACAACAATTTACAAAAATTATGGTCTAATCAGTCTAAAGAAAAACAATGTGAAATGATGCTGATGCGCGTGGGGTCATGGTATGATAAAAGTTTTACTATTATCACACAAAAAGCATCAAAAATTCTATTTCCAGAAATAGAATTATCATTTTTTAATAGAGAAATAGTTTTAGAAATTAGTCCTTATTTATGTCGAGATTATGAAAAATTAGAAGTTCTAAACTTATTAAACAATCAACTTCGTGAAATTAAAGGTATATATGCAGAGTATTTAAGGCATATCGTGCAAGCATTACAAGATCCAAAAAACAGTGATTTAGATAACAAAACTAGGGAAATAGAGAATCAAATTCGGGAAGAGATTAGTTTTAACTGGAGAACAGAAAGTGTTTTAGGTCCTCCAGTATCAGCATTTCATTCAGTTGAAAAATGGGAGGAATTTAAGGAAGAACTGAGTATTATCTCCAAAGGAGATTCTAAGTGGATTGCTAAAATTTCTCATCTCCAAGAAAAACCATTATTCTGGACAGTTTTGTTCTTTCATCCAGATCACTGGCCATTGCTAGTTGAAGCAGAAATAATTAAAGAAAAGGAATATCAGTACCTTGTTAATACACCACTAAGTCGTCTTCTAAAAATACCCACAATTCCCCTTAGTATTTTTGAAAGTGTAGCTATGGTGTCCTCTAATATACCTGATATTCCCTTGCACAAAATATTGCGCGTGGCTTTCAATATTGTTGAAAGTGAAGGTATTGAACGTATCAGCAAAGCCAGAGCATTACATGGATTCTTATGGAGACGCAAGTTACAATTAGTCACAAGAGAAGAAGTGGAAAAGTTGTTATGTCAAGCAAATAGTTTGCCACCGCTATCCTGTGATTGGGCAGGTGCTACTTTAAAGTTATGTCTTGATACACCTACAATGAATGTAGATATTCTACTTGACTTTTGGGAGAAGAATGAGAAAGTAAAACCGCGTTTCATATACTTCCCAGATAATGAACTCTCAGAAGATCATAATCAGCTTCTAGAAAAACTTTTAAATAGTAGTCGTGCTAGTGCATTAAGACTAGGAATAGCAATTGTTGCTCATGGAAAACCTAACAAGAAGATACAAAACCTTTTAAGAGATCAGTTGTTAGCTGAGTCATCTAGTTATCTAAATAGCGAGGATACACCTTATGCCTTTTATCAAGCACTATTCAACTTAGATCCTAGCCTGGAAGAGTTCTCAATTTGGTTAAAACCAGAGATTGTAAACAGTATATGTAATAAACCTTGGATTTTAGGTCAAATCCGTAGGCGTTTTTCGAGTGCAACGGATTCTAAATACCAACTTGATCATAAGCAACTGCAACAGCATTTATCCTATTGTATTATCCATAGAAGTAAATATCCTGAAACTGTAGTTTTAGGTGCGCTTGAGGCAATTTTAAAGATCGATGAAATTAATCTTCCCCCATTAGATAACACTGTGTGGCAACAGTGTTTAGAAGATGATGAAATTTAAACTTACTTTTAATCCTGACAAATACAAAGAACTATTAACAGCCTATCTTCCCAAAGTTATCAGGACTGAAGCAGAAAATGAACAAGCTTTAGCCATTGTCGAAGATTTAATGCACCGAAAACGCAGTCCAGAAGAAAATGAACTTTATCAATTATTAATTACTTTAATTGAAAAATTTGAACAAGAATATTATCAACCTAATCAGCAAAATAACCCTCAATCTATGTTGTTATTTCTTTTGGAACAATCTGATCAAACTAAAGCTGATTTACAAACTGTGTTAGGTTCAGAAATTCTGGTTGATGACATTTTAAATAGCAATCAGAAAATAAATCCAGAATTAACCCAAAAATTAGCAGAATTTTTCCATGTAGAAGCAAATTTATTTCATAAATAGGATTATTTTGTAGAGACATTCTATAAAACATCTCTACATTAATTAACAGTTACAAAAAATCCCTAACTACCCAACCGCTACCGGAACTTTATAATAAACCGGCTCATTCCCTACTTTCCATTTAATATTACAACCAATACTCGGCTTTTGCTCCCAAGTAATTACTTCATCTGCTAAAACATAATTAATCGCTTTCCGTAAATCTTGTCCAGTCACAGGTAAACCATTTTTTGGACGGCTATCATCTAACTGTCCCCGATAAGCCAACTTTCTGTTTCTATCAAATACAAAAAAATCTGGAGTACAAGCTGCAAAAAAATCTTTAGCCGCTTTTTGACTTTCATCATAAAGCAACGGATAGGATAAATCTATTTCTTGGGCAAAATCTTTAAGCAATTCTGGTGCATCATCAGGATGAGTATTAATATCATTAGAACTAATAGCTACAATACCCACATTTCTATTTTTGTAATCTTGTCCTAATTTTGCTAATTCAAATTTGATATGTTGTACAAAAGGACAATGACGACTCAGAAAAATAACTACTAAAGCTTTTTTATCAGCAAAGTTCGCTAATGAAATCGTTTTACTGGAAACCACATCTGGGAGATTAAAGTTAGGTGCTAAAGTCCCTAAAGGTAACATTGTTGAAGGTGTTAAAGCCATAAAATCCAACTTTTGAAATTTTGAAATTACAGTTAGTGAAATTCCTGAAATGGTGTAACCAAATTAAACTTAAAACCTCTCTCCAAACCTCTCTCCTACAAGGAGAGAGGCTTTAATTTACTTTCTTCCCTCTTAGGGAAGGAGGTTAGGTTAAGCTGCTACAAGATTGGGAATATATGCGGAAGAATCTCCTTTAATGGCTTGACTATATTTACCGTCAATACCTAAAGGAAGATCACCAGCAATAGTTACACGCTGCACACGACGGGGTTGATCTCCATAATCAGCAACGGCATAATGTTGAGTAGCGCGGTTATCCCAAAATGCCACATCCCCAACTTGCCAACGCCAACGCACTGTATTCTCAGGTCGTGTAACATAAGATTGTAATAGTCGAATAATCTCCCCTGATTCAGTTGGATATAAACCCCGAATCTGACGCACAAAACCACCAATAAATAAACCTTTTTCCCCAGATTCAGGATGAATTCTCACCACTGGATGCAAGGTTTCATACACTGTTGAAGTAAACACATCTCGGTAAGATTTGACTTCTTCAGGTATATCAAAGGCTGTGGCATAATCATAAGCATTGCTATGTACAGCCCAAAGTTTATCAGCTAAATTACGCAAATGCTCCGGCAAATCTTGGTATGCAGTCACAGAATTTGCCCAAATAGTATCCCCTCCCGTTGGCGGAATTACCAATGCCCTCAAGACCGAGCCAAGGGGCGGACGATCTACAAATGTAACATCGGTGTGCCAGTTATTTGCACGGGCAACAGTGCGACTATAATCTAAATCCAATACTTCTGGATGTCCAGGAAGTGATGGAACTGTGGGATGTGCGGTGGTGATTTCACCAAAACGACGCGCAAAATCTACTTGTCCATTAGCATCTAGTTCTTGTCCACGGAAGAAAATGACTTTATATTGAACTAAGGCTTTTCTAATTTCGCTGATGATTTCATCACTGAGGTTTTCAGCTAGGTTAACACCTTTAATTTTTGCACCGATGCGTCCAGCAATTGGTTTGATTTCTATGTTTTGATAACTCATAAATCTGTGTTCTCAATTTAGGAATAGTTGAATGCAGCGTTTTACTAAGCAGCCACAGGAACAGGAGTAGCAAATTTAGCATATCGCTCAATATAGAACTCTTTGGAGTGTGCGATCGCTTTCACTGAAGGACGTTCTTTGAGCGCGTGTTTCCACTGTTTCACACGAGTGAATTCAGCAGGGATACCAAAGCCACGATAATGTTTAAGAGCGCCCCATCTTTCAAACCAGGGGAAAAAGGTAAAATCAACCAAACTGATAGATTCACCAAACCAGTAAGGATCATCTCCCGAAAGTTTTCCTAAACCTTCATTTTCAATAAATTCTAGATGTTTGTAGAGTTCTTGTTTAGCTTCTTCTTGTTTTTGGAAATCTGGACTGCGTAACAGCGTAGAAAAAGCTGGAACTAATCTAGTATTAGCAAAATCTATCCAAATTCTAGCCTGAGCTTTTGCAATAGGGTTGCTAGGTAAAAGCGGTGGGTTGGGAAATACTTCATCCAGATATTCATTAATAACTGCTGATTCCCAAACTCGATTTTCTCCATGAGTAATTGCAGGTACTTTTCCATAAGGAGAAACTTCTGTAAAACCTTCTGGTTTATTCTGCAAATCAATTTCAATCAAATCAAAATCAATACCCTTTTCTTGAAGTACCAAGCGGGTACGGTGAGCATAAGGACAAACAACCGCACTATAAATCTTAATGTCAGCCATATTGAAGTTCCTTTGTAAATTAGGACTTGTGCTTGGGAAATGTGTTTAAATCAAAAACCCAAATCTTAAATAGACATCGACCGAATTTAAATATGCGTTTTCCAGAACCCTTGTAGAGACGTTCCATGGAACGTCTCTACATTCTTTTTCACCAGATGTCTAATAGCAAAACTAGCGCAGATATAACTGTTGCCAGTTATCTGTGCATCATCCTTGACGGGGTTGAATAATTTATTGATGACTTGGGACAAAATAAAAACTACAGTTTGTTGACCGATTTATCGGTGATTATGTTAGTAGTATTGCATGACCCCAGGAAAAATTCAAGTGGTTTTACAAAAAAATCTGTGTTTCACTAAATTTATGACTTACAAATGATTAGTATATCTAAATAATTATTGAGTTATACTTATGAGCAACAGAGAAATCAAGAACTATGAATAAAAATACTGATATTACTGGTTTTCATGCACATATTTATTTTGATACCGTCAGTCGTGAAGCTGCTGCTCGTGTAAGAGAAGGTTTAGGTGCTAAATTTGATGTAGGATTGGGACGTTGGCATGAACAACCTATAGGACCACACCCAAAATCAATGTATCAAGTAGCATTTTTACCACATCAGTTTGGTGAAGTTGTGCCTTGGTTAATGGTTAATCGAGAAGGTTTAGATATTTTGGTTCACCCAGAAACGGGAGATGATGTCAAAGATCATACAGATAATTCTCTGTGGTTGGGAGAAAAACTACAGTTGAATATTGAGTTTCTGCAAAGGTTGAAAACTATTTAAACTTACCAAAATGCTTTCTCGCACAGTCCTTTTTGACCTAGATGGAACTCTCACTGATCCTAAACCTGGAATTACTCGCTGTATTCAGTATGCTTTATCGGAACTTGGTTATCAACCACCAGATGCTAATGAATTACTTTGGTGTATTGGACCACCACTGAAAAGCAGTTTTTCCCAGTTATTGCAAACCTCTGATGATACAGTGCTTGAGGAGGCAATTTTACTTTATCGTAGTCGCTTTTCTACAATTGGGTTATTTGAAAATTCCCTTTATCCGCAAATTCCCGAAACCCTAAAAATTATTCGTGCTGCTGGTTATCAAACTTTTGTAGCGACTTCTAAACCTCATCTTTATGCTACGCGCATTATTGAATATTTTGATTTAGCACCTTTGTTTGATGGTGTTTATGGTAGTGAATTGGATGGGAATAGAAGTGTGAAAGGTGAATTAATTTCCTACATTGTAGACAGGGAAAGCCTTTTAGCTTCTACTGTAGTTATGGTAGGCGATCGCTCTCATGATATCATCGGAGCTAAGAAAAATAATATTGCTGCAATTGGTGTGACTTATGGCTATGGAAGTAGGGAAGAATTGGAAACTCATAAAGCTGATTTAATTGCTGATTATCCAGAAGAGATTCCCACATTACTGCATTTGATTTGATTAAAATAGCAAATTTAGACCTATTTAGTAATAGCAAGAAATGAAAACAAATTCATGATTAAGGAACTATTACTAATTCAGCAATTTGATTACTCAATCGTATAAAGTCTTTAGCATTCAAAGTAACTATCTGATCAATATTATGTTTAATAGCAATTTGAGCAATTAAAGCATCATAAATTACACCACCCATAATATTTAACTTCACCATTTGTTCAACGACTTGCTGATAATCTTCCGTAGTTAGAGGAATAATTGCAAAATGTTTTAAGTTAGTATCAATCAGTTGTTTAGTGATTCGAGGAGATAGACGAGGTTTAATAGGAAGACTTGTTAAAACTCGATAAAGTTCTGCTAATGTTTTAGTACAAATTATTCCTTGAATTGCTTGTGTTTGTACTTGTTGTAGCCAAGGCAAACATTTTTGATGTTCTGGATGTTCTAACCATAACCCTGCTACAATCACAGAAGTGTCAAATAATACTTTTACCATCTAATTTTTTAGTATCGTAATTTCTCAATCAGTGTATTAATATCTTCATCAGTAGTTAAAGTAGCAGAAAAAGTTAATATACCGTCTTGTTCTAATAGTTCGACATCTTCCGTAAGAGGTGTTAAAATTAGACTTCCTGCTTCTATTTTTAAAGATAATTTAGACTCTTCATTTAGTCTTAATTGTTGTCTTAAATTTTCAGGAAGAGTGATTTGTCCATTTTTAGTGACTGTTATAACTTCCATTGTTTTGTTTGATTTTTTTTGCTTATTTTAATTATACAATAAATTTATATTATGCCATCATCAATGCCTATATTTTGAATTGTGGTAAATTTACCCTAGATATCATAAATACAAAAAAGCGAATTGATAAGTTTATCAGCGTTTGAATTGTAATATCCTAAACTAAAGTGCGATGCCTATTCTAAAAAAGCAGTAGGTTGAATAATAACCTGGTAATTCATGAGCGAGGAGGAATATTAAATTTGTTTTTTAGGGTTGCTAATGCTTGATCTGCTGGTATTCCTTCACCTTGCTTAAATTCATCTAGTCCTTTACGAATACCTACTATTGTTTCTAAGTAATCAATTCGTTCTAAGAGTTCTTGATATGTGCTTAGTGGCTGTTGTGGAGTTGTTTTCAGTGATTGTAAAAAACTCAGCAGATCCTCTAGAAGTTCGTTGGGGGTGTTGTCAATTTCTTGTAAGAGTAATTCTTTGACAGTCATTACAGTTAACTGTGAAGATTGATGTTTCTATTATAGTGATATCTTTGCTGTGATCGTGTAAGGAATATGGTAAGCGTTCGATAACTGTATAATCCGTAAGTTCTTGTATAATTAAAAAGGCGATTCCATTAAGTTGCCTGTTCTGTGGTATATTCGCTATAGTTCTAAGAGCGTAGCATTTGCTCTGTTATTTATTACAAATGTAGTAATAAATTTAACAATTATGTGTTAAATTTTACAATAGCAAGTATTAATACTGGAGTTACAAAAAAATGGTGAGATTTGTACGCGGGTCTTTAGAAGAACAAGCAAGATGTCCACACTCTCATCTGTCTAAGGAAAGAATTATGGACAATTGACTGGTGAGTATGTATGTGATTATTGTGGTGAAACTTTCATGACAAAAGAAGTTGATGAACCACCTCCAGAATATCGAACACAAATGATTGTCACTACTCACGCATTGTTGATTGCTCTCAAAGTAAATAATAATCTTAAACTTGAAAAAGAAGTCAGTAGCAGTGGATTCATATATGATTGGGCATTAGTAAATAAAGAAACCGGTGAGTTTGTAATAACTGTTGCTTACGATATAGCTACAGATTGTATAGTTAAAGGCTATGTAAAAATAACTTAAAACATATAAAATATACTTACCAAAGTATTAATTAACTGATTTGGTTAGGCTGCATTTTGATATCATAATTTCTGCTTTTTTAATTAGTTATTAAAATAGAACGAGTGTTGATATTAAATATTAAGTTTACATAGCTAGTCTAGGAGAGCCAAATTTATAAACCAAATCTAATCTATCAAATTATTTATAAAAATTACGGATTACTTTATGTATGAATAGTAAAGAATTTCAATATTGGGTTGCGTATTTACTTGATTTAATGCTTGATTTAAAAAATGCTGAAAATTTATTTAATAATAAGGATGATAATTTTTCTCGGAGAACTTATATAAGAACTCTATTTGCTACTATTGATGGTACTTTATATTTACTTAAGCAAATAGTTTTAATAGAAACTTTAGATAAACCAAATGTTTTACAAGAATCAGATAATCATTTTCTAAAAAAGACTAATATAGGCCAAAAAGAAAATTTTAAATCTACTATAGGAATAGTTGAAAAAACTTTTGATATTCAATTAGATATTGAAACTCATAAACATAATGAAGAATGGAGAGATTTTCTTACTGCCATTAATATTAGGAATACCGTAACTCATCCAAAAAGAAAGGAGGAATTTGTAATTACAGATGATAATATTCAACTTATTATTAGAGTTAGCAAATGGTATATATATTTGATATGTCGGGCTTTAGATGCAATAGATTTAGTAAAAAAAATCTCAAAAAATATTTAAGATATTTAAGATCGAAAAATAAAACTTTCGACAATACTTCTACCCAATTAATAATACTGATATAGCATCCATCAATCAACACATTTTCTACAATTTCTGCTCCTGGTTCATCTCTAAGATAAGCTAAAAAGGCAGAAGCATCTAACACAGATTTATTCACTTAAATACTCCTGTCTGCGTTCCTGGATGAGTTCATCTACCAAGTTTTTATCAGGTGATTTATCTTTTAATAAACCTCTTAATTTTTTAACTTGTTGTTTGAGACTTACTAATTGAAGTTTTCCGTTATCTTCCAGAGTTAAAATTAATCTATCTCCAGATTCTAAATTAAGTATTTGTTGGATTTCTTGGGGTAAAGTTAAACGTCCTTCCGGTTCAATATCAAGTGTATAGTGTTGAGGAATTGATAAATTAGGAAGTGTCATAGTTTGATATTTCCTTGTTTTCTACCTATTTCTAGTTTAGCAAAACTCTAAAAGTTAAAAAATAAATCTCAGCTTTTGCTCTATCTTCAACCCCTAATCATCAATCTCCATCGCCAAATCTTCAAAATTAGTAATTGTTACTTCCACATCAGGAAATATTGCCGTTATTTTTAATTCTCCTCCCATTGCTTCAATAACTTGTCGCAGATGACTAACATACATATCAGTACGATTCTCTAATCTAGAAATAGCGGGTTGTTTAACCTGTAATTTTTCAGCTAATTGAGCTTGAGATATTTTTAAAGCTTGGCGTAATTCAGCCAATGCCATTTCTTCTTTTAATTTAGCTGTTTGAGTAGCAATTTTGGCTTTTCTGTCTGCCGAGAAATCTTTAGTAAGATTGCTAAACTTTTTATGTCCTGTCATATTAAACCCTCCCGAATAATTTCTTGAAGATATTCTTCATAAAGACGATCTGCTATAGGGATATATTTTTCATAAAATCGTTTATCTCCTGTTTTATCTCCACCAATAAGTAAGATTGCTACTCGTCGCGGGTCAAAAGCATAAAATATTCTGATTGGTTTACCACCGCTTTGAATACGTAACTCTCTTAGGTGGGAATTTTTTGCACCTTTAACATCGGATGAATAAGGAAAGGGTAATTGAGTTCCTTTTTCTTCCAGTAGTTGAACAACACTGACAATATCATCTTGTTGTTCCTCTCTAAGAGTTTGCCACCAAAGTTCAAACTCATTTGTATATTCTATTTCCCAACTCACTTTCTATTATATTACGTTGATGTAATAAATCATAACTCTAATTTATCAATTTTCACAACGAATAAAAATAAAAATTTTTCCCTATATTGAGTGATTATTTTAACTGGCATACCACTCAGCAAAATAGTACATTGGTTCTGTATATCTGTTCAAATTGAGCATCACACACCCTAGAATCATCAAATGCTTAGAACACCTAACAATTAGCCACAAATAAATTTAGTTAATCAATTTTTTTTCTTAAAAGGTACTTGCTTTTTCATGAGAGTTATGAGATTCTACTATTAATCTACGATAAATCAGTCGAGATACAGTAGTTTTATCAGCAACCCACAACTAACGCTAATGCCTACAGTGGCTAAGGAGTTGAAAAAGTTTTGCTAACAACTAAATATGCAGCGGTTACAGCGGCATAGCTGACAACTGCTATACCAAAAAATCATTATTATCCTATATTGATTTGTAAAAAATATTACTTGGAGTCTAGTATGGGCAAACAACAAAAACAACTAAGACTAGGTGCATTTTTACCCGGTGCAGGTCAGCACGTTGCAGCTTGGCGACATCCCCAAGCACGGAGTAATGGCGCTCTCAACTTTGAGCATTATAAACAAATAGCCCAGACAGCCGAGCGCGGTAAATTCGACGCATTTTTTCTAGCTGATGGTTTAGCCTTACAACAACGGCGTGGTGCAGAAGGACGGACTGCCTTTGGTGGAGACTTTGAACCTCTTACCCTATTTTCAGCCTTGTCTGCGGTGACAGAAAAGATTGGTTTTATCGCCACTGCTTCTACTACTTATGAAGATCCGTATATTCTCGCACGGAAATTTGCTTCCTTAGATCATATTTCTGGGGGAAGAGCAGGCTGGAATGTAGTCACAACTGGTAGTAGTGAAGCTGCTGGAAACTTCGGGTTGGAAAACCATCCTATTCATGCAGAACGCTATATCCGCGCCCACGAATTTATTGATGTGGTGAAAGGTCTTTGGGATAGCTGGGAAGACGATGCTTTTGTCCGTGATAAGGAAACAGCTTTTTACTACGACCCCAATAAAATACACGAACTTAACCATAAAGGCAGATTCTTTTCCGTGCGCGGACCATTGAACATCGCCCGTCCGCCCCAAGGTTATCCTGTAATAGTGCAAGCAGGTTCTTCTGAAGATGGTAAAGAACTTGCTGGTAAAACTGCCGAAGTTATATTTACTGCTCAACAAACCCTAGAAGATGCTCAAGCCTTCTATGCAGATGTTAAAGGTAGATTAGCAAAATATGGACGCACACCAGACCAACTCAAGGTTATGCCCGGTGTCTTTCCCGTAGTTGGCATCACAGAAGCAGAAGCAAAAGCCAAGTATCAGGAATTACAAGATTTAATTCATCCCCAAGTTGGTTTGGCTTTATTACAAGGACTCATAGGTACGGATCTTTCCGCCTATCCTCTGGATGGATCACTACCAGATTTACCAGAAACCAATGACAACAAAAGCCGCCAAGCATTATTAATAGATATTGCTCGCAAACATAATTTTACCATTCGGGAACTTTATCAATGGATTGCGGGAGCGCGTGGACATTGGACAATTATCGGTACACCAGTGCAGATTGCAGATCAACTGGAAAGCTGGTTTCTCAATGACGCTGCTGATGGCTTCAATATTATGCCTCCTTATCTTCCTGGTGGATTAGATGATTTTGTTGATTTAGTAATTCCTGAATTACAACGTCGGGGCTTATTCCGCACTGAGTATGAAGGTACAACTCTGCGGGAAAATCTGGGTTTATCTCGCCCAGTTAATCAATATCAAAAGGTATTAGCAGCAGTTTAATCATTGCCATTACACAAAAAGCGATGACTTACGCAAAATATCTCTCAAAACCTCATTTCTCTGTGAACTCGGTGCCTCTGTGGTATGTATGGCTAACGCCACGCTCCGCGAACGGTTAAAAAAAGATTTTGCGGTTTAACTGAACCGTATTGGGGTCTAAACCATCCCGTCAGCACAGACGTTAAAAGCCTACCGGAGTCCATGCAGACTATCGGAAAGTTAGGCTTGTCCAAAAGACAAGAATCTTCACTCTCACTTTCAAAACTCAAGTCAAAATCAACAGCACGTTCTCCCACAGATCCCTGATTTTTTGAAAATTCATAACTTTTAGATTCTGCAATTGTTTGAGAAGTCAGGGATCTAAATTGTCTTGTAACTTTTCTAAGGAAAATATGAGTAAATATAGCAAGTTGAAAAGCTCTCCCTCCGCCGCAGTCAGAGCCAATCTCGATTATCCTGTCATTGATACTGATGTTCACACTAATGATTTTACTCCTGCCCTTGAGGATTATATTGCTCACTACGGCGGTGTGAAACTGGTGGACGAATTACGAAAAGCCGAATCTTCCCGTCTAAATCCTAAAACAGAAGGTAAAGACTGGTATCAACAAACTCCAGAAGAACGCCAATATAACCGCACATTGCGATCGCCTTGGTGGGCTAGAGTTACCCGTAATACCTTAGATTTGGCTACTTACACCCTTCCGGCACTCCTCTATGAACGTCAAGCGGAGCAAGGCTCAGATTATTCGGTATTATTTCCCAATAATGCCTTAGCTGCGGCTGGTGCAAGTAAGGAGAATCGGCAATTATTGCAACGGGCGATTAATCACTATCATGCTGATATTTACCGTCAATATAGCGATCGCTTGACTGTGGTAGCTGGTATCCCCATGACTACTCCCCAAGAAGCAATTGAGGAGTTAGAGTTTGCAGTCAAAACCTTGGGATTGAAGGTAGCAAATATTCCTGGTGGTGTGAAACGTCCAATTAAAGCGATCGCTGATAAATACCCAGCCGATCAATTCCCTGAAATCGGCAAATATGCCTCTTACATTGACTTTTTCGGACTAGATAGTGAATACGACTATGATCCTTTCTGGGCTAAAGCCGTTGAATTAGGCGTACCTCTCACCACCCATTACGGTAGTCAAGGATGGACTGGACGTTCCTCCATTAGTAACTACATGAACAACCACATCGGTCACTTTGCTGATGGTTCTCAAGCCTTTGCCAAAGCCTTGTTCTTTGGTGGTGTCACCAGACGCTTCCCACAATTGCGTGTTGGGATGCTGGAAGGTGGTGCAGATTGGGGCGCTCATGTCTACATTCATTTAGTAGACCGTTTCTCCAAGCGGAGTTTAGAAGGACTGCAAAATTACAACCCAGATTTAGCTAACCCCGATGAGTTGTTTGAGTTGTTTGAACAGTATGGTGGTGACATTACTCAAGGACATTCTCTCAGCAAAGAAGAGTTAACTAAGAGTGTATTGGGAGCTTCCTTCAACCGTCATAGCCGTTCACCAGTGGGTAGCGAACTAGAAGATTTTGGTGCAGCCGGAATTCAATCAATTGAAGATATACGCGATCGCTGGGTGAACAGTTTCTTCTTTGGTTCTGAATCTGATGATCGTACTATAGCTGCGGCATTTAACGACAAAGCCAACCCCTTGGGAGTCAAGCTTAACGCCATTTACTCCTCCGATGTTGGTCACTGGGATGTACCCGATCTCACCGCACCTTTAGCTGAAAGCTGGGATTTGGTCAGAGAAGGCGTAATTTCCGAAGCTGACTTTAAAGCCTATGTATTCGGCAATCCCCATAAATTCTACACCGAAGCCAACCCCGATTTCTTCAAAGGTACAGCAGTAGAATCCAAACTACCTAAAACCGAATCTCAAGTAGAGAACAAAACCTTGGTAGCTGTGTAAATGACTTTGTGAGTAGCTATAGAGACGTTATATATAACGTCTCTACATTCATTTCCTAATGCTTATGTTTTGCTAACTTCAACGCCGACAACAAGAGGATGATCCCCAAAATTACATATAGGGAAGAACTTGCTATATAGCTCAAAAGATTACTACCAATAAATGCTCCCAATATTGAACCAAAAGCCATAAAAATAATGAATCTTTGCTCTGACTTCACTTCTTTCAATTTTTGCTGACTTCTATATTTATATAGACCCATGATGATTGTGGGAATGCTGATCGCCAGACTCAAACTTCCTGCTAATTTAATGTCAATTGCAAACACCATAATAATTGTTGGGATAATCAATTCACCACCTGCGACACCAAGCATACTGCTGAATATCCCAATCACAATTCCTGCTACAAAACCGATAACAATTCTGAGTAAATTGGGAATTTGCCAACTTGGAATACTGAAAATAAAATTATGTCCAATTAATATAAAACCGAGAAAAAATAGAAAAGATACAACAACTCGATTTAAAGTTTTTTCGTTGATTTTGGTGGCATAGTTAACCCCAATATAAGAACCAATCAGAGATCCTGCCAGAATATTAATGATTACTGTCAGGTTCGCAAAAATATTCTCAAGACCAACAACGCCACTTCTGAAAATGAATGAAAAAGATACAGTGACAAGGCTCACAATCAGATTAATAATGATTGCCTGTAGGGTTCGATAGTTAAAAATGCTAACTAAAACTGGTAAACGAAATTCTGCACCACCCAAACCGATTAATCCACCAAGAATTCCAACCAAAGCACCCCAAATAAACGCCCAAATATTTCGCATTAAATTCTCCACATCTACGAAAACATACGAAAGATTTTATGACATTACCAACAACTAAACTTGGTCAAACCGGACTAACTGTTTCCCGACTCGTTCTCGGTACAATGACCTTTGGACTACAAACCGATGAAGAAACTTCTATAAAAATCCTCGATACCGCAGCCGACGCTGGAATCAACTTTCTGGATACAGCCGATGTTTATCCTCTTGGTGGTGGTTTACCTACTGCTGGACGAACAGAGGAAATTATTGGTCGTTGGTTAAAAGGTAAACGAGAACATTTTATTGTTGCTACTAAAGCCGTCGGTAAAGTTGGTGCTGCACCTTGGGATCAGGGATCTTCACGCAAACATATCTTAGATGCCATTGATGCTTCCCTCAGACGACTGGGAACTGATTATGTTGACCTGTATCAATTGCATTCTGATGATGCTTCAACTCCTCTTGATGAAACCCTAGAAGCACTCGATACAATAGTTCGGGCTGGTAAAGTCCGCTATATCGGGGTTTCCAATTTCTTAGCTTACAGACTTGCCCGCGCTTTAGGTCGTGCGGATGTGCGTCATCTGACTCGTTTCGTCTCCATTCAACCCCGTTATAATCTCTTATTCCGGGAAATTGAACGGGAATTATTACCCTTAGCACAAGAAGAAGGACTGGCTGTAATTCCCTACAATCCTTTAGCGGGGGGACTGCTGACAGGTAAACATAAATTTGCTGAAGGTCCAACATCAGGGACTCGTTTTACCTTGGGGACTGCCGCAGAACGGTATCAAGAAAGATATTGGCGCGATCGCGAGTTCAATACTGTGGAAGAATTACGCACAGTGGCAGATTTGGCGGGATTATCTCTCACAACCCTATCATTGGCTTGGGTTCTGGCTAATCCGATTATTACAGCCCCCATCATTGGTGCTAGTCGTCCAGAACAACTTCTAGACAGTCTCAAGGCTGTAGAAGTCAAACTTGACGACAATTTGAAACAAAAACTAGACGATATCACCGCCGAATATCGCCGGGGAGATTCTCTGCGTTAAAAGAATTTTGGATGATAGACATAGAAGTGAAAAAGAATGTAGAGACGTTCCATGGAACGTCTCTACTATGGTTTGTGGAAAACGCATTATTTAATTTCTAGAAATGTCTATTTTTATTTTTTACAGCAGCTAAAATGATGAAAAAGGTCAGACTTTCCAAATCTTTTCAACGCGCTCCTAATGCGCCAAATTTGCCAGATACTCCTTTCCAATTTATTTGTTATTTCGTTAATCAGTTCCGCTGGTGGTATGTGTTAATGGTATCTCTAGAAATCATACACGCCACCTGTGGGATTATGTTGCCCTATGCGATTGGTGAGATGATCCGCAGCGTGACACGCTCCACAGGAGACAGCAAACTCATTTTTGATAGCTTGAGACAACCTCTAATCCTGTTCACATCTTTGAGTATAGGTGAAGTGGTATTTGGGCGATCGGCTGGACTGTTGCAAACTATTCTCCATCCCGTTCATAGACAGCATATTGTTCGGTCTTTATATGCTTACTTACAGCAACATTCCCATCGCTATCTGAGCAGTAGTTTTGCTGGAGCATTAGCCCATCGCATTGCGGAAACTTCCCTGGGTGTCACCCAAACAATGCAAATGATGATTACTGAATTTATGCCAGTAATTATCGTCTATATCGTCTCTACGGTGTTACTATATCGTGCCTATCCTCCCTTAGCTGCATTTGTGGGAATTTGGGCAGTTTTATTCCTCAGTATTTCCTTCTGGTTGGCGACTCGTTGCCGAATTTATGCCCGGAAAGCCGCAGCCGCTAGAAGTGAAACCACTGGCATTATTGTAGATTCGGTGACAAATCTCACCAGTAGCCGATTATTTGCCCGTTTGGGTTTTGAACGACGCTATTTGAATGACCAATTAAAGCGTGAACTCAAAGAGGTGAGAAAGTCTAATTGGTATTCTGAACGAATTCGCTGGTTTCAGTTTATCTCAGCAGCAATTTTGAAAATCGGTACTCTATATTACTCGCTTTCTCTGTGGAGTCAGGGAAAGATTGCTGCGGCTGATTTCGTTGTTGCCACTAGTTTGTCACTTTTAATCATTAGTGAAGCCCGCAATTTAAGTAAACGGTTTCTAGAATTTTTTGAACATATCGGTAATGTAGCTAATGGTGTTCAGACTATTGTTCAACCCCATGAAATTATTGATCGGGACAATGCCATAAATCACGCCATCACTAAAGGTAGCATTGAGTTTCGCCAGGTGCATTTCAGTTACTCATTAGAGAAGACTGTATTTACTAATCTCTCTGTCACTATTCAACCAGGAGAGCGCGTCGGATTGGTGGGTTTTTCTGGTTCTGGGAAATCTACTTTTGTTAATCTAATTTTGCGTTTATTTGACCCCCAATCAGGACAAATATTAATTGATGGGGTGGATATCAAAGATATGACTCAGGAAGCCCTACATTCGCAAATTAGTTTGATTCCTCAAGATCCCTCTTTGTTCCACCGCACTTTGTTGGAAAATATTCTCTATGGACGTTTAGAAGCATCACAGGCGGAATTGATAGAAGCATCACGGAAAGCCTATGCTGACGATTTTATTGCCCAAATGACGGAGGGTTATGATTCTTTGGTGGGTGAACGTGGTGTTAAACTTTCTGGGGGACAAAGACAAAGGATTGCGATCGCACGAGTTATCCTCAAAAATGCACCTATCCTAATCTTAGATGAAGCCACTTCTAGCCTTGATTCCATTACCGAAAAAGCAATTCAAGATACCCTAGATGCAGCAATGAACGGAAAAACTGTCATTGTGGTAGCTCATCGTTTATCTACTATCGCTCATTTAGACCGCATTTTGGTGTTTGATCATGGTCGCATTATTGAAGATGGTACTCACTCTCAATTATTGGCTAAGGGTGGTGCTTATTACAGATTATGGCAAATGCAAGCTGGTGGATTTTTACCAGTATTAGCCAGTAAAGAGACAGGGTTTTAAGCCAAGAATTAGGTTACTTTAATTCAAATTTTTTCCTTCTGCCTCCTGCCTTCTGCCTCGCCCGATAGCGCAGCGTGGCGTTAGCCATAGGGCTGTTAATTATTAGTGACTTCCAATTGCTAAACTGGAAGAGTGTAATGCAATAGAAAAACCAATTGAAAATATCAAATCCTAAAAACATGAACAGCTTTAAAACTTTATGTAAAACTCTAGCTATTAGTACAGGAATTTTTTTGTTATCTGTGCCTACTACCTACGGGATAACACCAAAACCGTTGTTAACTGCCAAAACAACTTACAATCAAACAGGTTCGTGGGACGCAAATTACTATTTTACAATCAAATTACCAACATCTCTGGCTAATTGGCAACTGCAACAGGTTGTTTTAACACAAATAGAAGGTGTAGAAAATATTGAATTCAATCAGAAAAACAGTTTTGCTTTCATAGAAGCAAATGGACAAAAAGAAAAGCTAGGTATTACCCTAACCAAGAATTCAACTCAACCACAAACTGTGATTGCTACTTTTGATCAACCAGTTTCTGCAAATCAAACAATTACTATTGCTTTAAAACCTTTTTATAATCCCACCAGCGAAGGTATTTATCTATTTCGAGTTCGTGTTATTTCCTCTAGTGAAAACCCAAATAATTTAGTTGTGGGAACTGCTCGGTTGCAATTTTACAATAATTTTGATGATCACCTATTTTATCAATGGTAAGGTGTTCAATTCTGTATGAAAAAATTACAAGTTCCCCTAATAGATATTAGTGCTTTAGTCTCTGGAAATGAACAGCAGCAAATAGTTGCATTTCAAATTAATCAAGCTTGCCAAGAATATGGATTTTTCTATATCACTGGACATGGTGTAGACGAAGATTTGCAACTACGCTTAGAACAACTTAGCCGAGAGTTTTTTACTCAAAATTTAGCCACGAAAATGGAAATTCAGATGGCTTTAGCTGGTAAAGCATGGCGGGGATATTTTCCAGTTGGGGGTGAACTGACATCAGGTAAACCTGATTTAAAAGAAGGTATTTATTTTGGTACTGAATTGGCAGAAAATCACCCTTTAGTTAAAGCTAGTACACCAATGCACGGTGCTAATTTATTTCCATCTAATATTCCCCTATTCCGTGAGACGGTTTTGGAGTATATGGACGCTATGACGCAACTTGGACATCATCTCATGGCGGGAATTTCCCTCAGTTTGGGACTAGAAGCATCATACTTTGCTGACCGTTACACCGCAAATCCTTTGACATTATTTCGGATTTTCAATTATCCCCCTGATTTGGCAGCATCAGATAATGAACCAAGATGGGGTGTGGGTGAACATACAGATTATGGAATTTTGACAATTCTCAAGCAGGATAACTCAGGTGGGTTACAAGTAAAATCTAGCTCAGGTTGGATTGATGCGCCACCTATTCCTGGTTCGTTTGTTTGCAATATTGGCGATATGCTAGAACTCATGACGGGAGGTTTATATAAGTCTACACCCCACAGAGTCAAAAATATTTCTGCCAAGAATCGCCTTTCTTTTCCGTTCTTTTTTGATCCTAATTTTGATATTGAGGTGAAACCAATTAAATTGGGTGAAGTGTTAAATATGGATAAAGAAGAACGCTGGGATAAAGCTAATGTTCATGATTTTCGTGGTACTTATGGTCATTATGTGCTGAGTAAGGTGTTTAAGGTTTTCCCAGAATTACGAAGGATAGTTTTGTAGGGATATTGGAAAAAGGAAGATGTATGACCCAGGTCAAGGTTTATGGAATCAGGGATTATCTAAACCCTATTAAACAGCAACTTTCAGATGCTATTCATGGCTGTGTTATGGAGGCATTACAATATCCAGCAGATAAGCGATTTCATCGCTTTTTTCCCTTAGATAAATCTGACTTTTATTATCCATCAGGACGTAGTGATAAGTATACTATTATTGAGTTTACTATGTTTGAAGGGCGGAGTATGGAAGCAAAAAAACAGTTAATCCGTTTGCTATTTGAACGGTTACAACCACTGGGTATTTCTTCGCAAGATTTAGAGATTACGATTTTTGAGACACCTAAACATAATTGGGGTTTTCGAGGACTACCAGGAGATGAACATGAATTAAATTATAAAGTTGATGTTTAATAAATATGCCAGTTAACTTTTATTTCTTAACTACTCTCCAAAATCTCCCTTATCCAAGCTTCTTGTTCAGAAGATAAAGTAGGTTTTAAAACTTGTGAATAATCAATTGCTAAGTCAAATCTAGCCCGTTCATAGATTTCATTAATTAACCTCTGCAAATCAATCACAGGTTCAACTTCTCCTGAACGCAAAGGAACAGGAAAACTAGGAATAGGGTCTTGTAAATTAAAACCGTAAAGGTCTGCATCTGGTCGTTGATGACTACGACTTACTAAAATGTGATAATCGCTTTTAGTTGCTCCTAAAATTGGTAAAGATTCACCTAATCTCAATAAATCAATTTCCACTAAATTAGTTGCAGATGCCAAAATTTTCTGTCGTTTGTTTTCGTAAACAGTTCTACCTTCCTTAGAGCGTTTATTTTTGGGAGAAAGTATTTCAATTACAGTCACTACTTCCCGACTTTGTGTGGCTTTCACTTCCAAAAATCGCTCAATTACCTCTTCATACATGGGAACTTTAACTTTACTAGGTTCTGCCAGTTTTGTAGTAGTTAAAGTTGTCCCAGTTTCTATATTATTATTTCTTTTCGCAACAGCTACATCGGCAATTCCCACTAAGAAAATATCATCTACACTTGTATAAACTCTCTCTTCAATAGAAACCCTGTATTGAGGGGCAATTTGAGGAGTTAAATCATCAGCTATAGCGACAATCAAACGATTATGTACTTGATGCCACAATTCAGGTTGTTCTAAATACGGATTCATACCAGGAAACGGATTTTGCATTTGCACTGTCTCCAAGTTATCTATATCTTCTTTTCTAGAATTATTTTATCTCATTTGTAACACTGCTAGACGACAATTATTCAGCAACACATTCAATTCTTCTGCAACTTGAAACGGATTTTTACTTAACATTACAGCTTCATAAGGATTTCTCCCAGTTCTTCTAACAGCAGAAATTGCATCTTGGTTAGAAAATCCCCGCACACTAACTAACCAAGCCGCTAATATATGTCCAGTCCGTCCAATTCCACCAGCACAATGTACAACTACTTTTTCGTTTTGTTTATCTGCTGTAATCAAAAAAGGTAGTATTTTCTGTGTGAGTGTTTCTAAATCGGATAAATGAAAATCTTCAATTGGTGTCCAACAAACTTGTTGATTACCAAATTCTTGTCGGTATATACCTAAAAGATGAACGTAATTAGCTAGTTGTTTTTCACTAAGCAAACAGCAAACTCGCTTGATGTTTTGGGATTTCATAAACTCAATCCAATCATACACCTGATTATCAGCATATCCAGGTCGAGAAGCACCAAAAACTATTGTTTCTTGTTCCCAAGCAGCAGCAAATTTGTACATTTTTAGCGAAGTTGTAAGGGCGAAGCATTCGGGATATAAATTATCGGTTTTTGCCCAAGGCTATTTTCCGTACATATATTAAGGGCGAAGCATTCGGGATATAAATTATCGGTTTTTGCCCAAGGCTATTTTCCGTACATATATTAAGGGCGAAGTATTCGGGATATAAATTATCGGTTTTTGCCCAAGGCTATTTTCCGTACATATATTAAGGGCGAAGCATTCGGGATATAAATTATCGGTTTTTGCCCAAGGCTATTTTCCGAATGCTTCGCCCCTACTGGGTAAATTTTGAATTTTTTTAATTGCTCTTTCTGCGTAAATAGAAACCTCTCGATCAGGATCATCTAGTGCTTGTTGGAGAGCATTTAAAGCATCAGCATTATCTAAATTACCAAGTGCTATTGCCGCCTCTTTTCTAACATCAGAATATTCGTCTGTTAACGCTTTAATTAAATCAGGTAATAAATTTTCATCTGGCGTTTTTTGTAATACCTGAAGACCAAATTTTCTCACTTGCCAATGCTCATCTTTTAGCGCAATTTTTAAAGCTGGAATTGCTTCTGAATTAGCGTGAATTGCTAAAGATTTTGCAGCATTTCTTCGCACTTGCCAATCAATATCAGATATGAGAGATTGAGTTAATAATTCTACAATTTCTTGATCTGTTAAATGTCCTAAAGTTAAAGCTGCTGCACGACGGACATTATCATCAGGATCGTTTATTAATGATAAAGCAGGTGGACATATTTGCACTTGGTTTAAATAGCGCAAAGTTGTAATAGCAGCTTCTCGCAGTTCTGGATATTTGGAATCAAAGAAAGATAGCACCGCAGGTAGAGATTGAGCATCATGAATTTTCCGCAACAAAATTAGTACGTTTAGCTGAAGGTTAATATCTTCTTTATGCAGTGCATCTAGTAATAACAAAAGATGATCTGCGGTGACAAGTTCACCTAAAGCTGATAATGCTTCCGTGCGAACTTCTATATCTGGGGAAGCGAGAGTTTTGAGTAAAGCGGGTACAGCAACGGGATTAGCAATTTCCCAAAGTGCGGATACGGCAATTTTTTGGACTGCGGTGCTTTCGTCTTCGAGAGCGATAATTAAAGCGTCAACTGCTGCGTCTTCTCCGAGATGCTGTAGAGATTTTACCGCAACTAGGCGATCGCTTAACGAGTGCGACTTTAACATCTCTAACCATTGATTTAACTCAGAATCTGTATCTGTAAACATTTCTGCACCTCTACCGCAATAAAAAAGGAATTTGTACTGTAATCGCGTTGGTTGGACATTCCTTTTCACAGGGTAGACAGAACCAACATTCATCATATTTCATATAGGCTTTTCCCGTCTCTGGATTTTTTGCTAATACATCCAAAGGACAAACTTCTATACAAGCTACACATTTTTCTAAACATTTAGATTCATCTACAATTACAGGGACATCTACTCTTTGATTAATTAAAGCCATAATTTTATTACTCCATTAATTAGTAAACTTTAAACAAAAAATTCCAATCCTTCCCAAGGAGATTCTTTAGCAGTTTTGATTCTAGTTTCTAAATCAGAAGCATGAATTTCCAGTTTGTGATCATTTGGGTCAAGGAAATAAAGAGAATCACCTTCACTTTTATTATCTTGCCATATTTTTGTACCTGATTGTTGAATTCGTTGGCTAAGAATAGGAAAATCTTCAATAGAAACAGTCAGACCAATATGAGTATATTCAGGTAAAGGACTTGCTCGAACCTTCTGGTCTAAAATCAATGCTAACCAGATATCACCAGCGGAAAGATAAGCACCTTTTGTCCATTTTGCTAATAAGCGAAAATCTAGCACATTGGTATAGAACGAAATAGATTCCTCCAGATTTCTAACGGATAAAGTAATGTGGTTAATTCCAGTAATCATTTTGTAAAATCATTTATTCTTGAGATGACAATTTTTTATAAAAAGTCACCGACTGTTTGATATTCGTGTAGCCAATTTTTTCATAAAACAAGTGAGCCTCTTGACGTTTAATATTAGAACGAAGTATGACTCCCTCACAGCCAAGAATATCAGCCCATTCTTCAATATGCTGCATTAAAAGTCTACCAATCCCATTATTTCGATAATTTTTATCTACAACTAAACCGAACAGAAGTGCTTGATTGGGAATTATTATTAAATCAGAAATATGAGCGTGCGCCCAACCAATGACATATTCATTTTCTAAAGTTGCAACATAGATAATATGGGAGTTGTTATTTTGGATTTTTTCCAGTCGCTGCTCTATTTGTTCCTTGGTAGCAGAATATCCCAGTTGCTCACACAAAATAGCGATTCGTTCTGAATCTTTTATTTTAGCTTGTCTAATTGTCATATTTTCTAAAATTTGAATTTAATAAATCAATTAACGTCTTAGCAATACGAGTATCGGGAATGCGAGATGTTGAATACTGTTTACCAATGGAATCGTAAATAGGTATTTTCCCAAGGATATAAAAATCTACAATTAAATTAAATATCTTGTTGTTTTCTAAAAGCAACTACCATTTCATTTAATGCTTCCATATCAATTAAAAAAGCATCATGTCCGTGGCTTGATTTGAGCAACCCCAATTGAGCATTAGGGATTAAATCTACTAATTCTTGTTGTTCTACTGGAGGATAAAGAACGTCAGAATCAATGGAAATAACTAAAGTTGGTTGTTTGATACTTTGCAAAACAGATTGATAATCTTTTCTATTCCAACTAACATCATGACTATCCATTGCATGAGTTAATGTAAGATAAGTATTAGCATCAAAACGTTCTACTAGCTTTTGACCTTGATATTGTAAATAACTGGCTATGGCAAACTGATTAGATTCATCCTGCTCTCGTCCAAAGCGATTTGTAAAACTTTCCCAATAACGATATGTAATCATTGCCATCATTCGCGCTACTGCTAATCCTTGGACTGGTGGTGCATCATTTGTATAGTTCCCACCTTGCCAATTTGGATCAGTATAAATTGCCTGTCTTTGGGCTTCACTCAAGCCAATAGACCAAGCTGAATGTCTTCCAGGTGATGCCATTGGTGCGATCGCTCTCACCTTTTCTGGATATAATAATGCCCATTCTAAAACTTGCATCCCACCTAGCGAACCACCAATTACCAATCGCAGAGATTTAACTTCCAAGTATTCTAATAATGCAGCTTGGAGATTAACCATATCCCGAATTGTAATTTTAGGGAAAGATGCACCATAAACCTTTCCTGTATTTGGGTTAATAGAAGTTGCTCCAGTTGTACCGTAACAACTTCCCAAAATGTTGCTGCACAGAATAAAATCCTGGTCAGGATCAAAGGCTTTCCCAGAACCAAATAAATCTCCCCACCAGTCGTCAGCGTCAGCAGAACCAGTTAAAGCATGACAAATTAAGACTCCATTATCGCCGTTTGCGTTTAATTTTCCCCAGGTACGATAAGCAACCTGAACACCAATTAATACTTCACCAGATTCTAATGAAAATGGTGTTGACAACTGATAAAACTGGGTTTTTGAGGAAATGAAGTCTGAATATTTCATAAAAAAGGTGATTGGTAATTGGTATTAGACATCGACCGAATTTAAATATGCGATTTCCAGAACCCTTGTAGAGACGTTCCATGGAACGTCTCTACATCCTTTTTTGCAGATGTCTATTCTCTGTCACCTGTCACCTGTTTCCAACCTTTCTAAATGCCTGTTCAAAGTCTTCTTTAATATCATCAATATGTTCAATTCCCACGGATACCCGCACCAAATCAGGTGTCACACCAGCCGAAATTTGTTCACTATTACTTAGCTGTTGATGGGTTGTGGAAGCAGGATGAATTACCAAGGTTTTTGCATCACCAACATTTGCCAAATGACTGGCTAATTTTACATTACTAATAAAAGCTTTTCCTGCTTCTAATCCACCTTTGATACCAAAATTAAGAACTCCCCCAAATCCATGTCGAAGATATTTTTTAGCGCGTTCATGATACGGGTGATTGGGTAGTCCTGGATAATTAACCCATGCTACCTGCTCTTGCTGCTCTAACCACTGAGCTAATTCTAGGGCATTGTTGACATGGCGATCTACACGCAGGGAAAGGGTTTCTAATCCTTGCAATAACAGAAAAGCGTTAAATGGACTTAATGATGCGCCTAAATCTCGTAATCCTTCTACTCTGGCACGAATAATAAAGGCAATGTTACCAAATTGACTACCTTTGCCAAATACTTCTTGGAAATTCAATCCATGATAACCGGGGGAAGGCTCAGTAAACAAGGGAAATTTACCGTTACCCCAATCAAATTTTCCAGAATCAACTATTACACCACCAATTGATGTACCATGCCCACCAATCCACTTGGTAGCAGATTCAACGACAATATCTGCACCATGTTCAATGGGTCGTGCTAAATATCCACCTGCACCGAAGGTATTATCTACTATTAAAGGAATGCCGTTTTCGTGGGCAATGTGGGCTAAAGCAGCAAAATCAGGGATGTTGAATTGGGGATTACCAATGGTTTCAACGTACAGGGCTTTTGTGTTTTCATCAATTGCTTGACGGAAATTTTCTGGATCATCTCCTTCCACAAATTTGACATTTATCCCTAATCGTGGCAGAGAAACTTTAAATTGGTTATAAGTTCCCCCATAGAGAAAACTGGTAGAAACAATATTATCTCCTGCTTGAGCGATCGTACTGATTGCCAAAAATTGTGCTGCTTGACCGCTTGCAGTGGCTAAAGCTGCGACACCCCCTTCTAAAGCCGCAATTCTTTTTTCAAATACATCCGTTGTCGGATTCATAATCCGGGTATAAATGTTACCAAATTCCTGGAGAGCAAACAACCGCGCTCCGTGGTCAGCATCATCAAAAACGTAGGAAGTGGTTTGATATATTGGTACAGCACGGGCATTAGTTCCCGGTGCAGGTTCTTGTCCAGCATGGACTTGTAGAGTTTCAAAACGATAATTTTCTGACATGGGTAGTTAAGTGGGTTGACTTCAAGAAATAAAGTAAATATTACGTAGGGTGTGTTACGGTTATGGGAAAATTTAGGAATTTGAAAGAGTGACAATTAGCCGTAACGCACCGATAAATATGGTGCGTTAAGCCATAACGCACCCTACAATTTAAAAACTCACACTCCATACTGTTTAAACCATTTCTGGAGACGTTGCCAACCATCCTGGGCTTCAGTTTCGCGGTAGGAAGGACGATAATCAGCAAAAAAGGCGTGAGGTGCATCGGGATAAACAATAATCTCTGATTTACTGCTGCTGGATTTGAGTTTTTCTCGTATTTGTTCTACTGTGTCCACAGGAATACCTGTATCTTGACCTCCATAGAGTCCCAGCACGGGGACTTTGAGTTCTGAAGCAATATCAATGGGATGTTTGGGCTGTAGTTCGGTTGCATTGCCTACCAATCTCCCGTACCAAGCCACACCTGCTTTTACTTGGGGATTATGTGCAGAGTATAACCAAGTAATTCGACCACCCCAGCAAAAACCCGTAATTCCTAACCTATCAGGATTACCTTTTGCTGATTTCACTGCCCAATCAACGGTAGCATCTAAATCTGATAGCACTTGAGCGTCAGGGACTTTGGCAACAATTGGGCGAATTTCATCAATATTGCTTAATTTTGATACATCACCTTGACGGATGAATAGTTCGGGAGCGATCGCTAGATACCCTAATTTAGCAAAGCGTCGCACAACATCCTGAATGTGTTCATGTACACCAAATATTTCCTGAATTACCAAAACAATGGGGAAATTTTCACCTTTTTCTGGTTGCGCTCTATAAGCTGGAATTTCCCCATCTTTGACGGGAATTTTTACTGCTCCGGCAATTAATCCTTTAGTATCTGTAGAAATCACTTTGGCTAAAACAGGTTCTACTGCTAGAGCAAAACCAGTTGTTAAAGCAGCAGTAGCAATAAATTTGCGGCGTGTTATTTCTTTGATCATTTTTAATTACCTTAAAAGAAACCTAACATTATCAATTTTTTTTAGGACTTACGCAAAAAACTCTCAAACTCTTACTTCTCTGTGTCCTCTGCGTCCTCTGCGGTTAGATATTCCATGACTATTGCGTAAGTCCTGTTTTTGTTGGGTTGCGCTGTCGCTTAACCCAACTTACTTTTTCTAATTATTGTCTTCATCTAACTGCAACATTATAAACTTCTTGCTGTAAATCCACCTCTACAACATAAGGCTCAATCTGACGTTTAAACAATATCATTTCTCCTAATTCATTCTTTTTCAAATTTACATGACAGAACCACTCTTCATTATTTTTATCTGGAAAATCCAACCGATAATGATATAAACCCCAACGACTTTCCCGACGATATAAAGATGCTCTTGCTGCCATTTCTGCACAGTCACGAATAAAATGCACTTCCATACACCGCATTAATTCATGAGGATCACACGCTCCCATTTGGGCTAATGTTTCGTGATATTGAACAAAATTATTTAGTCCAATTTCCATTTTATTACCGGATTTTGGCGGTTGTAGATAATCATTAACTATTCGACGTAACTTATATTCAACTTGGGTATGAGGAATGCCATTTGGCTGATTTAATGGTGCATAAATTCTGGTTTTTTCTGCTTCTAACAAATCAGCATCTGGTTCTGAATGTTCTAAATTTTCAATATACTCAATGGCATTTTCTCCTGCTAAACGACCATAGACAAATGCACCAATCATATAATTATGAGGAACGCTGGCCATATCTCCGGCTGCATAGAGTCCAGGTACTGTGGTTTCTGCTTTTTCATTCACCCACACACCAGAAGCACTATGTCCACTACATAAACCGATTTCTGAAATATTCATTTCTACGCCATGAGTGCGGTAGTTTTCTCCTCTACCCTCATGAAATCGTCCTCTACTTGGTCGTTCATTTGCCCATAAAATCGCCTCAATTTCCGAAATTGTATCCTCATCCAAATGAGTCATTTTCATCTGAATGGGTCCTTTACCAGAGTTTAATTCTTTCCAAATCTCTAGCATCATTTGACCACTCCAATAATCACAATTAATGAAGCGGTTTCCTTCAGAATTAGCTGTATACGCACCATAAGGCCCAGCAACATAGGCACAAGCAGGGCCGTTATAATCTTTAATTAGGGGATTAATTTGAAAACATTCAATATTGCTTAATTCTGCACCTGCATGATAAGCCATTGAATAACCATCTCCCGCATTTGTAGGATTTTCATAAGTTCCATAAAGATAGCCAGATGCAGGTAAACCTAACCTTCCACAAGCACCTGTAGAAAGTATGACGGCTTTGGCTTGAATAACTACAAAATCACCACCCCGGACATCAAATCCAACTGCACCAATGGCTCTACCATCTTTTACTAATACTCTGGTTGCCATAACGCGGTTTGTAACTTTTACTTGATGGCGTTTGACTTGGCGAGTAAGAATGGTTTTTAAGTCTTTACCTTCTGGCATGGGTAAGACATATTTTCCTACTCGATGCACTTGTTTAACATCGTAATTTCCTTGAGGATATTTTTGGAATTTAACGCCCCAACTCTCTAATTCTTGAATGGTTTCGTAACCTAATTTACCCGTTTCGTAAACTGCTTTTTGGTGCAGAATGCCATCGTTAGCAATGGTGACTTCGCGGACGTATTGTTCTGGGGTAGAGTTTCCAGGGATAACAGCTGTATTGACTCCATCCATTCCCATGGCGATCGCACCACTACGGCGAATATTCGCTTTCTCTAAAATTAACACTTCAGCATCAGGATTTGACTGTTTGGCTTTAATCCCTGCCATTGTCCCCGCAGTTCCACCACCGATTACTAAAACATCGGTTTTTAGCCACTGTGTATTGATGTTTGTTACCATATCAACTCTTTCAAGAATTCAAAATTTATTTTTCTCACGCAGAGGCGCAAAGAGAGTAAAGGCAGATTTTTAGAAATACAGGGGTTTGCGCTCTTATGAGTTACATCTTAGCCCCCTCATCGCTTGCGGGGAGGGGGTTGGGGGTGGGGTTCTTGTACCTCATAACATCGGGAAGTGCTGTAATTGATAATTACCAATCACTAAATTATTTATTGCCTTGCAAAACCACTTCTTTAACCTGAATTTGTTTAGGAATCAATTTGATTTTGTAGAAAGTATCTGCAATTTCTTGCTGTTTGGTAATTACTTCATCTGTCAGAGGTAATACACCATACTCACGCCGTTTTTCTGCTGCTTCTAAAACGGCCGCATCTATACCCAATACAGGTGAGAGTAACTTAGCAACTTCAGTTGGATTATTCTTTGCCCAATCGCTGACTTTATTTACTCCATCCAAAACAGTTTTTAAACCTTCTGGATTCTTATCTACAAAAGATTTAGCTGCCAGATAATAACCTAGATTGGGAGCTAATCCAGTTGCATCTGTGAGAGTGCGTGCGCCAGTTGCTTTTTCGGCTGCGGCTAAAAATGGGTCCCAAATTGCCCAAGCATCAACATTTTTACCTTCAAATGCTACACGAGCATCAGCCGGAGGGAGAAAAGTTGGTTTGATATCGCTGTATTTTAATCCAGCTTTTTCTAGGGCTTTGATTACTAAATAGTTAGTATTTGATCCTTTGGCAAAAGCAACTTTTTTGCCTTTAAGATCAGCCACACTTTTAATAGGTGAATCTTTATGGACAATAATTGCTTCTGCTTTGGGAGTCCAAGGATCATAGGCAACATAAACAAAAGGAGTACCTGCGGCTTGAGCAAAAATTGGCGGTGCTTCCCCGGTGTAACCAAAGTCAATACTGCCAGCGTTTAAAGCTTCTAGCATCGGCGGTCCAGCGGGAAATTCAGTCCAAGTGACAGAAGCACCAGAAGTTTTTAAGGCTGTTTCTAATTCCCCTTTTGCTTTCAGTGAATAGAGGATAGTTGCTGCTTTTTGGTAGCCAATGCGAATTACTGTATTGCTATTTGTTGCACGGGAAGTTGCACTGGGACTAGCTGTTTCGGTTGTTTGTGATGTCTGAGTTGTTCCAGTATTTTCGGTTGCACTGGGAGAACAAGCAGAAATAGCTAACGTCAAGCTTAGTCCAACTGCAAACAGTAAGGAAAAGGTGCAAATTTTCTGTTTTTGGTATTTTTTGAGGAAGGTGATTCCAGCTTTCAATAGTCGAAGTGGAGGGAACTTAGTCAACATAATTACTCTACTTCTAAAGGTCAATAAGATATTCAGACTTAAGTTAATTTACAATTAAACTACACTATGTCAATCGAATTACAGTATTTTATGCTTAAAATATCACATAGAGGTAATTGAAATGCAAGCTTTTCTTTAAAAAAAGCAATTATCTTGTTAGTTAGTTATTGTTTTGGTGATTTTATATACTTGATTTCCATAAAATGCTGAAAAAATCAGATTTGAACAATAGCCTTTTGCAAGAGGATGTACAAACAGATCCTCTTAATCTCCGACAACAAGAAGTTATCCAACTCCTGAAACAGGTAAGCGAACCCACTCTAAAAAATGACATCGTTAGTTTAGGAATGGTGCGAAATCTACGGATAGTTGATCAATATGTTTATCTGCGTCTGTATATAGGTTCTCTTCAGCAGCACTTAGAAGCAGAGATAAAAAACATTTTATCATCACTAACTTGGTGCAAAAAAACTTACATCCAAATTTGTACAATTCCCAGGGTAAAAACGACGTTAGCCATATCTAGCGGTAAAGGGGGAGTTGGTAAATCCACAACCGCAGTTAATTTAGCCGCAGCTTTGAGGTTAACAGGAGCAAAAGTTGGGTTATTAGATGCTGATGTTTATGGACCAAATGTTCCCCAGATGTTGGGACTAGGAAAATCGGAAGTTGCAGTTATTGATACTGCTAATGGTCAGAAATTTTTACCCTTAGAAGCTCATGGTATCAAAGTCATGTCTGTAGGATTGTTGGCAGAACCGGATCATCCTCTAGCATGGCGTGGGCCTGTATTACACAAAATTATTACTCAATTTATACATGATGTTGAGTGGGGAGAACTGGACTATTTGTTAATAGATTTGCCTCCTGGTACTGGAGATGCTCAAATTACGATTGTGCAAGAAAGCCCGATTTGTGGGGTGATATTGGTAACAACGCCTCAAGATGTGGCTGTTGCTGATGTGCGTCGCAGTATCTATATGTTTCGCCAAGTGGGTGTTCCTGTTCTCGGTATTATCGAGAATATGAGCTTTTTTATCGGTGTAAATGGTGAAGAAACTCCGATTTTTGGTAGTGGTGGCGGTGAAAAATTGTCACATGAACTCCAAGCACCGCTTTTGGGCAAAATTCCCCTTGATCCCCGTATCTGTAATGGAGGTGATACTGGGCAGCCACTTACCCTTGCTGATTCCAGTTCAACTACAAGTCAAATATTTATACACATTGCTGCGGCATTAGAAGCTACTTTTCTTGCTTTTTCTAGTTATCTGTGAGATGCTTAATTTTAAATCTACAGTAACTTTATCAAGATACAGTATTTTGAATTAATTAATCAATGGATGTTTACTATGGTAGGTAAATTAGACGGGAAAGTGGCTATTATTACCGGGGCTTCTTCGGGAATTGGTAAAGCCACAGCGATCGCTCTAGCAGCAGAAGGAGCAAAAGTAGTAATTGCAGCCAGAAGAGTAGAGCGTTTAGAAGCAGTAGCAAAATACATTACTGATAATGGTGGACAGGCATTACCCGTTATTGCAGATATTACCGATGAAGCTCAAGCTAAAAACCTGATCCAAAAAGCCAATGCAGAATTTGGGCGCGTAGATATTCTAGTCAACAATGCAGGTATATCATTTCCAGGCAGGATTGAAAATGCAGATCCCGCAAACTGGCGAAAAATGATTGATATCAACGTTTTGGGGCTAATGTACACCACTCACAGTGTATTACCTATCTTCAAAGTGCAAAAATCAGGACATATTGTTAATATTTCATCCGTGGCTGGCCGCATCGCTCGTGCAGGAATGGCAGTCTACAATGTAACTAAATGGGGTGTAAATGCCTTTTCGGAAGCATTACGGCAGGAAGTATATCAAGATAATATTCGTGTTACCATCATCGAGCCTGGCTTAGTAGAAACAGAAATTGATCAGCATATTACCGATGTAGTAGCAAAACAGGAAATTGAAGCCAGACGTAAAGCAATTACACCATTACAAAGTGAAGATATAGCCGCAGCGATAGTTTATGCTGTTAGCCAGCCACAGCACGTAAATGTCAATGAAATCTTGATTCGCCCAACTCAGCAAGATAGGTGATAGTCAGAATTATACCGAAAAATAGGTAATATTAATGTTACAAGAAAATAGCACATCATTAAAGAAAAGTAATAAAATATTTGCTTTTCTAGAAACTTTACCTGCAATTAAATCACCCAATTTATCTTGTTTTTTGATTGGCGAAAGCCTTTCGTTTTTCGGTTCTTGGATGACACAAATTGCCTTAATATGGATGACTTATCAATTAACCAATTCAGCTATGTTAGTTGGTATCGCTGGGTTTACAAATCAAGCTATGGGTTTGGTTATTACACCATTAGTAGGAGTATTGCTAGATAGATGGAATTTAAGATATGTTTTATTAACTACTCAGATAGTATCTGTTTTTCTATCTTTTTTATTAACTTTTTTAACCGCTAGTAATCAGATTAATTTTACACATATTATTATCATTGGTATTATTCAGGGCATAGTAAAAGCTTTTGATTTACCAGCACGTCAAGTTACTATTCCCAGATTAATAGATAATAGAAGTGATACTTATAGTGCAATGGCTGTGCATTCTTTTTTAATTAATACAGCTAAATTTGTTAGTCCTATGATTGGTGGTGTTTTAATTGCTAAAAATGGAGCAGCTTCATGTTTTTTAGTAGATGCTATTAGCTATTTGCCTTTTATCTCCGCTATCTTGACTATACAAATAAAAGCAAATATTAATAATCTATCTATATCCAAATCTGTAAAAATTTGGCATAATCTCAAAGAAGGATTTATTTTTGCATATAGTTTTATACCTATTAAATCCATTTTAATATTGCAAATTACAGTTTGCTTTATGGCAATGACCTATGTAAATCTTATCCCTGTATTTGTCAAAGAAGTGCTGAAGGGTAATGCAGAAACCATGGGTTTTTTGATGACTTCTACAGCTTTTGGTTCTATATTTTCTGGTATTTATCTAATGCGGCGTAAGCAAGTAATAGGACTAGAAAAGGTTATGGCAATTTCTACTTTAGTGCTTGGAGGCTCATTAATATTATTTTCTCTCTCTACACAATTAGAAATTTGTTTGTTATTAATTTTTATTGTGGGATTAACTAATACATTGACCCTAGCCTCAATTAGTAATTTTATGCAAGTAATTCTGGTAGAAGAAGATAAAAGAGGTCGTGTAACCAGTATATTTATGACTACTTTTTTGGGAATATTACCTTTTGGAAATTTATTTTTTGGAGGATTAGCCAGTCAAATTGGTGTTGCTAATGCCTTATCATTTGGTGGTGTTTTTTGTATTTTCGGAGCTTATTTTTTTACTAGACAAATCTCCAAAATTAATACAGTGCTAAACCCCATATATGAAGAAATGGGATTGATTTCTTAGTAAGCGTATAACATATCGGATCAATGAGTAGGGGTAATTCATGAATTGTCCCTACATTGGTGATTTTTTGCATAGGTCTTGAAGCATTTAGCCGTCAGCTATTACCTGAATACTTAAACTAAATCTTGAAAAAAATAATAAATGTATTAGCAAATACTTGATTTTTAGATTTTTTGTGTAAAAGTAAGATTTATAAATACGTAATTCCGATAGGAATACTAAAGTTTTTTTTGGCTTCAACAGAATTAACAGTATCAATTTCCTTAAACTCCAAATATTAAACTCCAAATATTTCAGCCATGAAAATACCATTTTTTCCACAACGTCGCCTATTTGTAAAACAGTTTGTTCAATATTCACTACTGGGATTGTTTACTCTATCTGTACCATTAACAGGTAGTTTATTACAAACAAGCCAAGCACAGACAAAATCGGGATTTAGTGCTAAAGTTATCAACTTGGCTTATCAAACATCTGGGGATATTGTCAAAGTCAAAAAAGTCGTTGAGCCACGTTTCCAAGCCTTGGGTGTAAAGGTGAATTGGGTAGGACCATTTCCAGCCGGTCCACAACTAATAGAAGCTATGAATGCAGGCAGAAATGTTGAATGTCGTTACAAAACTTTACATATTTAAGTATAGTAGTACTATCAAGGGTGAAAATGTCAACATTTCATAATATGTTCCATCCAATGAACATAACTGATTTGTTGACACATACAAGCTTGAAGATAGCGGAATTTATCTAACATCTTTTCACCCCATTCTTTCGGAACAGAGACAAGTTGTAAAATCAGATAAGCGATGAGACTAGCATAGATTTGAATGGCAATACCATTAACATTTTTGGTAATTAATCTATCCAGTTTTAAGTGCATCTTTAAAAATTTCCATAACAGTTCAACTCCCCACCGTAAACGATAAATATCTCTGATTTCATCATCTGTAACTGCTGCCTCTCCATCGGCAGGTAAATTCGTGACTAACCGAAATTCAGTTTTCGTTTCTAAATCACAAAAATTAATTACCCTGTAAGCGGGAGCATCGGTCGATGAACCGATTTTGACTAATCCAGTTTCTGATTCAAATTCTAGTTTCCAATTATTCTTAATTCGCACTACAAAATATTTGTCTTTTTGCACTAACTCTTGCATAAAATTTAGCCCCGCAAATCCTCTATCCATTACCCCAACTGCATCTGGTGGTAAATTAGACATCATTGATGAACCGAATTTATAATCATGGTCATGACCAAAATTTATCAAATTATCTTCTGGACTGCCTGTTGACAGATTAAGGGAACTAAACAGTTTTACTTGATGATGACCTAGCACCCATAGCAACTTACTTGTCAATGTAATAATTGTTGAATCAATTGGACATATTGCATATTTATCATGTAACTTTTTGTGGACTTTATTCTGGACTAATTGATTTAATTGATGATAAATTTTCTGGAATACTTCTTGACTTCGATGAGTGTTGGCTTTGGAAAATGTGGAAATATCTACATCAAATCCTGTATTATTTAATCGTTTAAATAAATCCCGCATACTCGTTAAGCTATTATCCAGAGCATAAGCCAACCAACACTCAACAAAAAGACGGCTGTTCAAAACAGGATAATCATTTTTGGGTAGCCCTCCCAGGATATTTTTGACAATCTTGGGAAATGAGTTTATGATCATGGTTAATCAAAATATTTTAATCCTTCGCCCAAAATTTAACATATTTTGGGCTATTTTTATCAGGCTTTTATTAACATTCAACACTTCTGGAATGCAGGTAAAGTTGACATTGGGACTGTGGGAGAAACACCGCCAATATTTTCTCAAGCTGCTGGTATTACGGAAGTCATTTATATTGCCGGTCGTGTACCAAGTAGAGGATTAGGGCAAGGTATTATTGTCAGAGCCAATTCTCCTATTAAGAAATTAGCGGATATTAAGGGTAAGAAAGTTGCCTTTCAACGGGGATCAAATGCCCACTATTTATTAGCTAAAGCTTTAAAAGAAGTGGGTTTAAAGATTAGTGATGTTCAAGTTGTGGGACTAACTCCATCTGAAGCTCGTGATGCTTTTATTCAAAATAAAGTTGAAGTTTGGGTAGGTGGTGATCCCTTTTTAGCTCTTGTAGAAAAAACCATCCCTATTCGTAATCTGAGAAATGCTTCAGGGATTAATACTCTCGGCGGATTTTATCTGGGTAGACGTGAATTTATTACTAAAAATCCTGAATTAGCAAGAGTATTTTTAGAAGAAGCAGATAAGATTGGAGAATGGGCTGATAAAAATCCTAAAGAAGTTGCTAAAGCTTTTGCGCCTGAACTGAAAATAGATGAATCAGTGTTAGAAACTGTGGCACGCCGACGGACATATCGGTTAAGAAGACTGACACCTGCTATCATTGCCGAACAACAACGAGTGGCAGATTTCTATTTTGAAGAAAAAGTTATTCCCCGCAAGATCAACGTCAAAGATGCCACTCTACCTGCTCAATTAGCTGAAGCCATCACACCTAAACGGCTAAAGTAGCTTTTGAAATCTTTTTGCCAAAAATTTGAGAGATTGTTAATCATTTTTACTTATTCCCAATATATCAGGGTTAACTACTGTTGACCCTATATTTGTTGAATTTATGTTTATTGTACATCTAGTAAAAAACCGTGTAAAAAGTGCTAAGGTCAACGCAAGTTGACCTGTACTTGTTTTATATTTATGCTTATTTAATAACCAGCAATTTTATCTACCACATTGCGTAATGGTTGCCCTTGACAATAGCGTGTGAAATTTTCAAGAAATAGGGCGAGTGTTCTTTCTTTAACTCTAGGAGAATTACCAGAACAATGGGGTGTAATAAACACATTTGGTAATGTCCATAAAGGACTCTCTGCTGGCAATGGTTCAGTAAATACTGTATCTAAAGCCGCTCCAGCAATCCAACCTTGTTGTAAAGCCTGGGTAAGTGCTGATTCATCAACAATTGCTCCCCGTGCAATATTTATTAAATAAGCATTGGTACGGAATAAACGCAGGGTTTCTACATCAATCATTCCCTTAGTTTCCCAAGTTAACGGTGTGGCAATAACCACAAAATCTGCTTCTGGGAGTAGTTTTTTCCATTCGTTAGCACCGACTACTTTATCGAAATTTGGTAATGGTTTAGGATGACGAGAACTACCAAAAATTCGCATTCCAAATGCTTTAGCACGGACAGCAATTTCTTGACCAATTCCACCTGCGCCGATAATTAATAAAGTTTTATCTAGTAATTCTTGAAATTGCCACCCCCTTTGCCAGTTGTGTTCAGCTTGTAGCTTGTATAATGTTGGTAATTGCTTACTGTAAGAAAGTAAATAAGCAATCACAAATTCGGCGATGGGAATAGCATGAACCCCTGCGCCGTTAGTTAAAATCAAATCCCGTTCTAAATATTTTGGTGTCAAAATATGATTTACACCTGCATTTGGGGCATGATGCCAACGTAGGAAGGGTGCAGCGTCTAATACTCGATGTAAAGTAGTTGGTTTGAGATAAAACCAACTAAAATAAACTTCAGCATCTGTTGCATCACCATCTAAATTGCCATCACTATCTACACGGACTACAACAGTATTGTCAGGTAAATGCGGCTCAATTTCGTGAGCAATTTCTACTGGTAAAATGAGTTTCATCATTGATAACTCCGATTGTTTTTGATGTTCTATTTCATCTTTTTCAAAAGTTGATATGTTGAATCTTCTTTAGCTTTATTTGTGAGAGACTTTCCCCAACCAATATTTTTCCGATAGCTGCCTAAAAGTTCAGCTTCTTGTAATGACTGTTCGTTGATTCCTGTTAATGGTTCTACGTCTGGAGCAACATACAGGGCATCTACTGGACAGTATAATTCACACATAAAACAGGTTTGACAGTCGCTTTGTCTGGCAATTGTTGGCGGTGCATCTGGTACTTTGTCAAACACATTTGTTGGGCAGACTTTGACGCAGATGTTACATTCAATGCAACGCGATTCACTAACTAATTCAATCATAATAAAAAACCAAATTAATATTGATGTAGGTTGGGTTATACCAATTTTATGTGAGGCTGCACATAATCCTGAAATCCCTTGATTAATCGATCTTTATCTGTGTTCATCTGCGTTCAATTCAAGTTGTAATAATGTTGGGTTTCCTTGCGTCAACCCAACCTACGATTTACACAGTTACCAGTTCTTTTGGTTTTACTTCCTGTATAGGTGCAGCCTTTACCCACACTTGATCTAAGCCACCACTAATTAAATGATGTTGTTGATTACCATCCTGTTGTGGATAATCTAAATGTTTGTGCATACCTCGTGTTTCCTTGCGTTCCAAGGCGCTGCTGTACATCCATCTAGCTGTAGCTACCATTGCGGCTGCTTCTCTGGTGCGAACAATATTGCTATTATCTGCAACTTCGCTGTTGCGAATTTTATGCCAAAGGAAATGTAATCTTTGCAATGATTCGATCAAACCTTTTTCATTACGGAAATAGTTGCGATTATAGGGGAATACTTCTGCTTGGGTAGCTTTGATAATTTCTTCACTGTGGATTTGCTTCTGGCTAACAGATGTAAAACCTACACTACCCACAGCCTCAACTCGCCGTTGGTTGGCTTGTACACCTAAATCACGGGAATATGTAGCCGCAGACTGTCCTGCCCAGTAGCCTGAAGATAATGCCCAAGCGGCATTATGACTACCACCACCTGTAAAACCACCACATATTAATTCTCTTGTTGCTGCATCACCTGCGGCATAGAGTCCACGGACTGAAGTAGCACAAGTATAATCGGTAATTCTAATACCACCTGTACCACGTACAGTTCCCTCTAAACGCAAGGTGACAGGGAAACGTTGAGTAAAGGGATCAATACCTGCACGGTCAAAAGGTAGGAAGAAATTGGGTTGAGACAAACGCATTGTCACCCGCATTTCTGCTGAAGCTTTGTCGATAATGGCGTAAACAGGTTGAGTTAATAAGGTTTCGGCAATGACGGAACGCCCTTTTTGTGAACCTGCACCGGGGATAGGTGTTCCATCTTCGTAGATGAAAGTTGCCCAGTTGTAGAATAAGGTTTTGGTGACAGAAGAAAAAGCAGGTGCGATACCGTAAGCATTGGAAAACTCCATTCCCGACATATCAGCACCCGCTTCGGCTGCCATCAGGTATCCATCCCCTGTTAGCACATTGCAACCCAAGGCTTTACTCAAGAAAGCACAGCCTCCAGTAGCAATGATTACTGAATGCGATCGCACAATCCACTTTTTCCCAGTCTGACGGTTAACCCCCGTTGCCCCAGCTACAGCCCCTTCCGCATCTACCAACAGCTGCAAAGCCGGACTGTGATCTAAAATTTTCACCCCTACCCGTTTTACTTGCGATCGCATCAACCGCATATATTCTGGGCCTTGGAGACTGCGCCGATAGGGTCTACCCTCCTCATCTACAGGAAAAGGATAACCCCAATCAGCTAATTGGTTAACGTTTGCATAAGTTTGATCCAGCACCCGTTGCATCCATTCACGGCTAGATAAGAAACCCCCTAAAGCTTCCCTAGAAGCCATCGCCGCTTCTCTACTGTCCTGTTCAGGTGGCACATACCACACACCATTACCCGAAGCGGCTGCACAGCCACTAGTGCCACAATAGCCTTTATCTACCAAAACCACCTTTGCACCAGCATTAGCAGCACTCCAGGCTGACCAAGTTCCAGCAGGCCCACCACCAATTACTAATACGTCAGCTAATAAGGTTTGGTCAACATCGCTATCTTGCGAAAATAATTGTTTTTGAGTCATGGAAATTCCTCTTTTTTGTAACATTAATTTATTGAAAAATAGTAGGTTGGGTTAAGCGACAGCGCAACCCAACAAAATCCTAAAAATTTTGGGTTTCCTTAATCCTGAAGATGTTGGGTTTCCTTACCTCAACCCAAACTACGCAGTAGTTCAAACTCCAGGTGTACTTCCACCATCAACTTGAATTTCTGCACCAGTAATAGAAGCAGCTAAATCAGAAACTAAAAATAAAGCTAGTGCAGCAATTTCTTCAGGTTTAACTATTCTTCCTAAAGGAATTCCTTTCACAGCTTGCGCTTTGTATTCCTCTACACTAATACCCAAACTTTGAGCATTTTGTTCTGCTAAAGTTTTAGCTCTTTCTGTGTCTGTTAAACCAGGAGAAATGGCATTAATTCTAATATTCTCTTGGGCTAATTCTTTAGAAATGCCCCGTGTAAAGTTGAGCAAGGCCGCATTTGTTGTTCCTCCGGGTAAGAAGTTAGGACGGGGTGTACGTCCAGCACCGCCAATAATATTAACAATGCGTCCATCGTGCTGATTTTTCAAATAGGGAACAACGGCTCTAACTAATCGAATGTAACCTAACAGTTTTAAATTCCAAGCATCTAAGAATGCTTCATCACTCAATTCTAAAAACGATCCAGCACGGGCTGAACCAGCATTATTAATTAAGATATCAATTTTGCCGAATTTTACAATTGTTGTAGAGACAACTTTCTCAACATCTTCTACCTTAGTTAAATCGGCACTAATGCCAATGATTTTAGTTCCAGTTGTGGGTAAAGATTGAATATCAATTACTGCTTGTTCTAATCTTTCTTGATTGCGGGCTGCAATAACTACATTTACACCTTCACTATACAAAGCTTTGGCTGTAGCCAAACCAATTCCGGCACTACCACCTGTAACAATAGCAGTTTTACCCGATAGATTCAGTTCTAAACTCATAAAAAATTACACCCCAATAGGTTTTACTGTGAGAAAAGCGACCAAATAGATGTAAAAAACTAAATTTGCCTAGCTGCAAACTTTTCTAACAAGAATTGCTTCAGATGTGGCTGCTCCAAATTGATACCTAGTTCAGTTGCTTTCTGTGCAATCTCCTCATAAGTTAAACCTGCTTGAATTGCATCAGCAATCAAGGCTATTCCCCCCGCTCTTGCACCACCAGCACAGTGAATTAAAATGGGCTTGGGTAAATGATCAATTTCTAGAATTGCCTCTGCTGTTAGCTGTTGATTTGGCTCTTTAGAATTTAATGGCACATTTACATATTCCAATCCTACAATTTCTGCTTGTTGCTTTTCATCATGGAAAAAACCATTTTCATCAGGATTCCGTAAATTCAGAACAGATTTAAAACCCTCAATTGCTAATTTTCGTAATTCTTCAGCAGAAATTTGTCCAGCGATACTTAAATCATCATTAACCTTTTTTACGTCACTCATTTTATTCCTCTTGGTGTGAAAAAAAATTAATAAATAGATGTCAAAATTTTATCTACTGCGGCTCGAAATGCAGTTGCAGCACCAGCACTCATATCTCGTGGCGCACAAATCCTATTTCTCACATAAGCCAGCGTAATCGCTCCTGTAGCAGCAAGAATAGGATCTATACTTTCCTTACCCCCAGTTCTTCCTCCCGGTAATAGTTGACCATTACCATTAATCAGATAATCAGCTAATAATCGCAGATGAAAATCAACAGAGTCCTTGATTATTGAGATATCACCTAAAGATTGCACCCCTGAATTTTTGAGAATATCGCCAATAGCAACTTCTCGATTATCACTCAATCTTTCTGCCGCTTCTGCCCGATATTCAATCAACTCAGCATCAGCTAAATCTAAAGGTAAGGGACTACCAATAGGTTCTACGCCAAATCTACGCCGCAAAAGCAAATTGTTGGTAATATTGTCTGACTTAACTCTGTTGTAAGCAGGACGTTGATTAAGGGCTACAAACCAAGCATTTATTAGAGGAAAGCGAGGATTTTCTTTAATGTGATATCCCCTATAAACTGGTAAATTAGCCGCCAATCTATCTAAATGGGGACTATACATAATATCTACCAGGCTAAATGTTGATAAAAAGTAAGAGCCAGGATATCTACTCAAGGCTTGCTCAATTTCGTCTAATTTAGCTTCAAATTCTGCTTGTAAGTTTGCTAACTCATTCGCATCTTCTGGAGGTTGTCTCAAGAATTTGTAGGCAATATCTCGAAAACCATTGGTTTCTGCATCATCAACCCATTGCCTAGCGACAGCATTTTCTTGCAAATTTTCAGGCAACAAAGTTTCGCCAAATCTTTCTTCTAATTCTAAAAGAATGTCCTTAGATTCATAAACTAATTTACCCTCAATATATGCTGCGGGTACAAGGGTTGTGGGAACTAAATCTGTATACCATTTAGGTTTGTTACTCAGATCAATAAATTCTGTTTCAAAGGGAATTTCCTTTTCTTCCAGAGCAAACCAAACCCGTTCGCAGAAAGGACACCAAGAGTTACTATCTCTATATAACAATACTGGCGGTTTTCTATCAGGGGGAAGTTTATGTAGACTACTAGGAATAGGAGCAGTAGAAGGTGCTTGTCCTGGTCTTTTGACTCGACGGGCGGGGGTATTTTGTCGAGCTTTTTCTAATAATTGCTCCCAACTGGATATGGTAGTGCTTGCAATGGCCATTTCTTACCTTGCCTTATTTGGAACGCCAGAAAATACAAATAATTTTTCTTCTTTGGGTGTAGGTAAATTTTCACCTAAATAATGATGAATTCCTACTCCCATATCTCCTGTGGCTGTGAGTTTAAAGTTAACTTCTTCAAATCCAAAATCACGGAAGTATTTACGCACGGTGTCTGAGTAAGCAATACCGTGAGAATGTCCACGAGTCCAGAGAACAAAAGCACCTTTTTTACTTAAAAAACTCAAGTTTCCTAATAAGCGGTTGAGTTCGTTTTCATCAGCTAAATTGCCAAAAATACCACAGACAATGACAATATCTGCTGGTACTGCTCCTACATAGTTATCAGCAGCAGTTGCATCACCATTGATAAACTCAATTTGTTTTGTTAAACCCAATGATTCTATAGTTGCACGTCCACGTTCAACTAACTGGGGATTGATTTCAACCAATCTTGCATATACATCTTTAGCGCGAGAATGATTTGCTAAAGTTCCTAATAAATCTCGTCCATCACCAGCGCAAGCACTAACTACCCGAATAGCTCCAGTTGGGGAGTGTTCTAAACTATAGGAAATATATTCCCTAACGATTTCTAAACGCTGCTGTAATTTGGCTTCAGTATTGTAAAGATCGTGCCATTCTAACCAATCTTTTGGCATAAAAGAAGATTTCCGATTGCTAAAAACTCAGATTCTCAAGAGAGTATTTGCTCACTTCATTATCAAACTACTACAACTCTATCAAAAAACCGTAGTTTAAATATAAATACAGAATAACATATCAATTTGGAGAAAATCAAGTAAGTAGCGCCAAGTATTTTCAGGTCAGGTGGGTGGGAATATTTATAGTTAGGATCAGGTAGGAGACAGAAGGGAAGAGGATTTTAGCCTCGGTAATTTTTCTTCACATAGTTATGTTTATTTGCACCCACCTACTTAAAGCAACTCTCACCACCACTAATATGAAGTGAGGTGAGAATCTCGCTTTGTATTTTTTACTAAACCCAGTTAGGGTGCTGGATTAGGATAACGAGTATGAATTGCATCTATTTCTGCAAAAATCTCTTTATCCAAAACTACATTCACACTATTGATATTTTCTTGCAATTGTGCCAAAGTTGTTGCCCCAATAATCGTGCTTTTCACAAACCAACGACTTTTGACAAATGCGATCGCTAATTGGGCAGGTGTAAGATTATACTTTTTAGCAATCTCCACATAAGCTACTACAGCTTCTTGTACATTGGGTTTTAAATAGCGTTGTCCAAAACCAGGAAACAAGGATATTCTTGTATTTTCTAATTGCTGATTCTCGATATACTTACCAGTCAGAAAACCAAAACCCAGAGGACTGTAAGCCAATAAACCAACATCTGTATAACGAGAAACTTCAGCTAAACCTGAATCAAAATTACGATTGAGTAAATTGTAAGCATTTTGAGTTGTCACAACTTTAGGTAATCCCAAATCATTAGCAATGCGAACAAACTCACTCACCCCCCAAGGCGTTTCATTACTTAAACCAAGATAGCGAATCTTTCCAGCTTTAATCACATCAGCAAAAGCCTTTAACTGTTCAGCAATAGACACAGTTTCTCTTTCTAATTCTGGATTATAAATTGTCTGTCCAAAAGTAGGAACATAACGATCAGGCCAATGGATTTGATACAAATCTATATAATCAGTTTGTAATCGCTGCAAACTATCATCAACAGCCTGATTAATATTCTCACGATCAACCTTGTTATTTCCGCCTCTCAACCATGAAAAAGGACGACCCGGCCCAGCAATTTTTGTAGCAACAATCAATTTGTCCCTTTGCTGTTTCTTCAACCATTCACCAATATAAGCCTCTGTTTTTCCTTGGGTTTCACCACGAGGAGGAACTGGATACATTTCCGCAGCATCTAGAAAATTTATCCCCTGAGAAACAGCATAGTCAAGCTGTTGATGTGCTTCCTCAATCGTATTTTGATGACCATAGGTCATAGTTCCCAAGCAAATTTCTGAAACCTTGAGGTCGCTTGCACCAAGTTGGTTGTATTTCATAATGTTTGAATGAATCTCCTGAATTACATTTTGCTACAAAAACGAAGAATATGACTATCTTATACAACTACACTAAATCTACTGATTTATCGGAGTTAATAGTTTAGAACGTATACTATCATACCAAAATGATATACACAACCCTGGATAGCAATTAATTCAAAATTATTAAAATTGTATCCACTAATACTCAAATTTAAGTTTTTTTATGAAATACTGCTACCTATCAACCATTAACTACAGTATCTTGATCAAATTACCGTATATTATTTTAATACATGACGTAATTTTATCGCTACTATAGGCTTTCATGTCATTAAGAATACAAAACTAACCTAGATAGACCAATTACAGGAAAGTTCTATCTGAGAGATTCCATTTTTTTCCTGTAGTAAGTGCGAAATTCTATGTAATTTGGTGTCGGCTTGAATTCTGTGTGTGTGGAGTTATCAATCAAAATGAAAAAAATTGCTGGTAATTTATTGCTTACTTTGCCAATATCTGTATTTTTGTTAGTCTTAGCAGCTAGTACAAAAACGCTTGCTAGTGAAAAAGGAAGAGAAGACCAGACAACAGATAAAGAGGCTTTATCACCTGTCAACATAAATATTTCTGGCTCTGAAAACGTTACTCAAATAACTGCTCAAAAAGAATCTGTAGAAGAATTTTCCTCCTCTTCATCTGATGAGTCACAACTTACATCCGTATCCCAACTTTCAGATGTACAACCGACTGACTGGGCTTTTCAAGCTTTGCAATCTTTAGTAGAACGCTATGGTTGTATTGTTGGTTATCCAAATAGCACATTTAAAGGTAATCGTTCCTTAAGTCGCTATGAATTTGCAGCAGGATTAAATGCTTGCTTAGATCAAGTCAACAAACTTATTGCATCATCCACATCTGATCTGGCTGTAAAAACAGATTTGGAAACCATACAGCGTCTAACTGAAGAATTTAATACCGAACTTGCTCAATTACGTGGGAGATTAGATAGCTTAGAAGCACGGACAGCAGAAATAGAAGCCAATCAGTTCTCGACAACAACCACACTGAGCGGTCAGGTTCAGTTCGTACTTGGAGGTGTTCTAGCAGGTAATAACGTAATCACCAAGCAACCTGCACCCCGTACCATCACATTTCAAGACCAAGCTCGCTTAGTATTAAACACCAGTTTTACAGGTAAAGATCAACTACGGTTAACACTCTCAGGCGGAAATATTGAGTCTTTAGGGACTACTAGAAGAGGAATTTTTGGAACCTTTGATGGCAGAACAGCCGATAATCGCAGCCCTCGTTTTGAACCCAATCAGATTATTCTTGGTGGTGTCCGTTATCGTTTTCCAATTGGTAAAAAGACACAATTTAACATTTTTGCTCAGTCAGATGGAGCCAATGAAATTGGTTTAAGTGGTCCAACTAACCCATTTGAAGGTTCTGCTTCTAATGGAATATCACGATTTTCCCGGCGAAATATGGTCTATAACTATGGAGATACAGGGCCGGGAATTGCCATACTCCATAACCTAAGTGACCAGTGGCAATTAGGAGCATCATACAGTGCGCCGAATGGTGATAATCCTCTACCTAATAATGGCTTATTTACAGGCAGATATGTGGCTTTTGGGCAAGTAACATACTTTAGCCCCAAGAAAAATTTTCGCCTTGGTTTAAGTTACGCTAATACCTACAGTCCACCGGGTGCAACTGGTCAAAGTGGAACTAATTTCGGACCAGCCGCTGGTAGTAACTTGGCAAACAGTACCGTAGCTGGAGCAGGAACTGTGGGAAATCTTTATGGCATTGGAGCATTATATAAAGTTAATCCCAAGTTAGCAATCAATGGTTTTGTAGGCTATTCAGCCCATCGTTATTTGGGACATGGAGATGGTCAAGTCTGGAACTGGGGAGCAGGAATAACATTTCCCGACTTGGGAAAAAAAGGCAGCTTAGGCGCTCTTTTTGTGGGTCAGGCACCAACACTAACAAGTCTGAGTAAGAATGTAGATTTGGGAGCAGGTAAGGGTCAAGCGGACAAAGATACCTCTCTGCACATAGAGGGATGGTATCAATATAAACTCACTGACAACATTGAAGTTACTCCTGGATTTATTTGGGTAACAGCACCAGACTCGGATGCCAGCAATCCAGCGAGTTTAGTTGGTTGGCTGCGTACCACCTTCAGATTCTAAAGCATCTGCATCAGAATTTACAGGATTTAAGGATGTACAAGATTTTGTATTCAAATAAATTCCTTAATCCTGTCCATAAATGACAAAAATTATGAACTACGAACTACGAACTACGAATTACGAATTATTACCAACAATTCCTTGAGCGTCACAATCCCCCAAATTTATTAGTGTGGTCAATCCAAAATCTAAAATCTAAAATCGAATGACTAACCCAACTGAATTACTCAATTATCGTTATGGTAATGGCAACTTCAATCCAGATATTCCCTGGAGTGAAACATTAGCAACTCTCTTATCCCATCGTTCAATTCGTGCTTACTTACCTGATGCTTTACCCCCAGGAACTTTAGAAGTTTTAATTGCTGCTGCCCAATCTGCTTCTACTTCGTCAAATCTCCAAACCTGGAGTGTAGTAGCAGTTGAAGATGCAAATCACAAAGAAGAGTTATCAAAGCTAGCTAATAATCAAGCACATATTCGCCAATGTCCTCTTTTTTTAGTGTGGTTAGCAGATTTGGCTAGACTAACTCACATCGCCGAAAATCGCGGACTACCATATCAAGGTTTAGATTATTTAGAAATGTTTTTGGTGGCGGCTATAGATGCAGCCTTAGCAGCACAAAATGCGGTAATAGCAGCAGAATCTATTGGTTTAGGAACTGTGTATATCGGTGCATTACGGAACAAACCAGAAGAGGTAGCCCAAATCTTGAATTTACCTCCTCATGTAGTTGCTATTTTTGGTTTGTGTGTGGGCTATGCTGACCCTGTTGTAAATGTGGCAATTAAACCACGTTTACCACAATCAGTGGTGTTACACCGAGAAACATATCAACTTGCAGAACAAGAGCAAGGAATATCAGAATATAACCAAATAATGGAAAAATTTTACAATTCACAACATATGAATATTCCTGGTGATTGGTCGGAACATTCTAGTAAAAGGGTGGCATTTCCTGAATCGTTATCAGGACGAGATAAGTTACAGCAATTGTTGAAAAAATTGGGTTTTGAATTACGGTAAAATTGTGTTTATAAATGAATTTATTTATGGAAAAATTGATTTTATAGTTCTAGCCTAAAATAACAAATACAATAATAATTATCATTTTTTGTATTGAACAATACAATTTCTATTCAAATTTATAGTGTACTAATCCCCACTAGTTAGTGGGGATTTTAGTAGGTAAAATTTTTATCATTTCTGATCAAAAATACTTGCCTTTTTACTTTTTATATGGCAGAATAAAAACAATATACGGTAAATCTATCAAGTTACTGTAATTAATGCCTGAAAAGTCAGAATTGGACTAAATCAAGCATATTGCTAGCCCGGCTTTATGCTTATTGACTAAACGTAATCACATAAAGGGTCAATTTTTCTAATTTGATTGGCACATAGTTCTAGAAGTTTTGGCTATTTTGACTAGATAAAGTTTTTAACTTGATTAACGAAGATTTTCAATTTGGAGGTTATTGAGATGGTATCTGGAGTCAACGGAATGGAATTGAGGTTAGAAGGGTTAAGCAAGTCTTTTGACAAAAAGACAGTTTTACAAAACATTGATTTAGAAATTCAACCAGGGGAATTTGTCGCTATTGTTGGTCGAAGTGGCTGTGGCAAAAGTACGATGTTGCGCTTGGTTGCCGGACTAGAAACACCCAATGAAGGTAATGTCATTTT